>CAWBRQ010000007.1:0-870311 GCA_963791315.1 uncultured beta proteobacterium | reverse complement strand
GACTTGACAAGCGACCGATCGGTCGCTTATAGTCTGGGCATGCAGAAAGGTGAAGAAGCCCGAGTTGCTTTGATCGACGCAGCCATGCAAGAAGCCAGCCGCATTGGACTAGCTTCGGTAACGCTGGCGCCGGTGGCGAAGCGCGCGGGTTGGTCTAAGGGCGGGTTGCTACGACACTTCCCGACCAGGGAATCGTTACAACTCGCTGTCGTACATCGAGCGACCGAACGATTTCGCCAGCACGTCATCTTGCCGGCACTTTCATCGAAGTCGGGCGGACCGCGACTTCGCTCCATCGTCCGTCTTTGGTTGCAGTTCGCTACCCGCCCCGATCTCGAAGGCGGCTGCCCCCTAAATGCGGCGCGACTCGAGTTCGATGATCAGCCGGGAGAAGTGCGTGACGCGGTCGCCGCGGCTTGGCGTGAGTTGCTGGGCTATCTTGAAAAGCAGGCCGCGAAGGCGATCGAGCAGCACGAAATCAAGACCGAGCTCTCGCCGCGGCAAGTAGCGACCCTGATCACCGGCCTCATTGGTGCCTGCGACAACGCGACGCGCCTGCTGGGGGACCGGCACGCCATCCGCGACGCTGAACATACGTTCGAGCGACTGTTTCCCACTAAGTCTCACGTCTAATCGATGGAGGAGGTGACATGACACCTAACAACGCCCTAAAAGCGACCGGTCGGTCTCTTAAGCTTGCAAGTATCCGCCTGGCGGTACGCATCGGTGCATGGACCGCCCCGGCCCGCACCGCGGAATTCGTGGCGCGCCGTTTTTTCATGACTGAAAAGCCGCCATCGCCGCGAACCCGCTTCACTATTAGTGAGCCGGTGCGTGACAAATTGCAAACGCCCGACGGAGAAGTGTTCATCTATCGCTGGGGCGACATAGAGCACAAACCAACGGTAATGCTCGTGCACGGATGGAACGGATGGGCGCAACAGATGGAGCAATTTGTCGCGCCCTTGCGAGAGCGCGGTCTCGCGGTCCTAGCCTTTGATCACGTGGCGCACGGTGCCAGTGCCGGTACTCGATCGTCACTGCCATTGATGACGCGCACCGTTCAGTCCATATTCGATTCAGTACCGAACGCGATAGGCGTCATTGGGCATTCACTCGGCGCCGCTGCGGTGGCATCGGTACTTGCATCAACCCGCCGCGATTTGCGCGCTGCTGTGCTGATCGCGCCGCCGAGTGACCCGCGTCCATACCTGAGCCAACTCGCGAGCATGCTCGGAGCCCCAGAGAAGCTGACGGTGCCGATTCAGCATGCGGCCGAGCGTATCGCGGGCGTCGAGTTCAAGCGTTTGGTGGCGGATCGCTGGACCGTGCACCGCATCCGCACGCCACTACTCATCGTGCATGACGTCGGCGACCAAGAAGTCCCCATTTCAAACGGCTACGCCTACACGATGGCTTCGCGAACGCGCGTATTGGCAACCGACGGGCTCGGTCACAGACGCATCTTGCGCGATCTACATGTGGTCGACGAGGCAGCTGCCTTCATTGCGCAGCATCAGCCTATACCGAGTGAACAGCAGACGCGCATTGCGGCGTAGTCAAGCCGCAGTGTCGCGGTCTTGAAGACTGGAAAAAAAAGAATTCAGTTCCTGGCCCGCAGCTGCATCTGCAAATCCGTCAAACCTTCCATGCGCCGCAATCAACTTGGCAGCCCGCATGAATCCGCCCCATGCGGAACGAGCCAGCGCACCACCAACGCTCACTCGCCGCACGCCGAGGGCGGCAATGTCGTGCATCGTCAAGTCGCTCGCCGCACCCACCAACAGATTGAACGGCTTCGGCGCGACTGCGGCGACGACGGCCGCGATGTGTTCGCGACTGCGAATACCCGGCGCGTACAGACAATCGGCGCCCGCCTCAGCGTAGGCCCTGAGCCTTGCAATCGCTTCGTCAAGGTGGGGCCGACCCACGAAGAAACATTCGGCGCGTCCCACCAGCAACGTGTCACCGCCCGCTCTGTCGATCGCTGTCCGCGCCGCCCGCATTCTTTCAACTGCAACGCCAAGATCAAATAGCGGATGAGCCGGATCGCCGGTCGAATCCTCGATCGACAGACCCGCTACGCCGGTTTCCACGGCGAGTCGAACGCTTTCCGCAACGCCGGCTGCATCGACCGCAAACCCACTTTCAAAGTCCGCATTGATCGGCACATCGGTAGCCGCCACCATCTCTTGCAGGTGGGCGAGCGCCATCTCGCGCGAAATTCCGTTGTCGGGACGCGCGCGTGACCATGCAAAGCCGGAGCTGGTGGTGGCCAGCGCCTTAAAGCCAAGGCCCTGAAGAAAGCGTGCACTGCCCACGTCCCATGGATTTGGAATGACGAAACATCCGCTTTGGTGCAACTGCTGAAATACACGTCGCTTGTCGGCGATGCTGGCTTGAGGCGCTGTCATGCAAGTTTTCCCTCTGCTCTACTTCTTCACTCCATCCACCATCGATAACACCGCGGCTTCGATGGCCGGCCAGCCCGCCCAATTTGGCGCGATGACCTCGAAGTGCGCGGCGTTATCCAGAACGATGAGTTCAACGTCATCTCCGTTTTTCCGAGCAGCCTCGGCATAAGTGCGATTGTGCTGTGGGCGCACGATCGTGTCCTGCGCTCCGATGATCAGCGCTTGCTTGATTCCAAGCGGAAGCATTTCCACCGGAGAAGCATCCCGGTACCTCTCCGGTACTTCATCCGGTGGTCCGCCCAGCAGTCGGGGAATCGATTTGCCACACCCTGCAGACTCCTGCAGATAGCGCCGCAGATCATTGATGCCGGCAAGCCCCACCATCGCGCGGACAGCCAGCGGATTCTTTCGGAATAGCGGACTGCTCTCGGCCAGACGCATGACGCGCCGCCGCCCATTGCGCCAAATGACCTCCGGCCGAGTGGCCGACGATCACCACCCGCTGCAGATCGAGCGGATACTGAGTCGCAAGCTCTCGTGTGTAATCAACTGCGCTAGCCACGTCGAGAAACGTGTTGGGCCAACCCCCTCCCGGACGTATCCACGCTGCGAAATTCGATGTTCCAGGTGGCAATGCCGGCGCGCGTCAGCGCATCAGACAAGGGGGCCATCAACTGCAAGTTGGCGAAAGCTGCGAGCCAGCAACCTCCGTGTATGACGATCGCGACCGAATGCGGACCATTGCCATTCGGCAAACGCAGATCTCCGAACTGCAGTCGGTCGGCCCCATATGCGATGCGATGATCAGCTGGTGCGACGGACAGCCGTGCAACGTCCTGTTGCGATAAAGACTGTGCGGCAGCAGGGCCACTACCGAAGGTATTGAGAAGCATCAACAGTACGAAGTAAATTAGCTTGCTGCCGGTCATCGAGTCCTTGTTTCGATGTTACGCACCATGTGGAGTTCATCGTGCAGGTCGCCATCTAGCAGCATGAAGCCACGCTCGACACCGAACGCGCTAAAACCCGCCGCTTCGTAGAGTGCGATGGCCTGGAGGTTGGCGGCGTTGACTCCCAGATTGATCTGCCGCACTCCGTTCATTGAACCCGCACGCAGCACCGCGTGGTCGATCAGTCGGCGGCCCACCCCACGTCTACGCACGCTCGGTGCAACATACATGCCCCAGATGAATGCCTTGTGCGCGAGCTTCCGCATCTGTTCGCGCTGCAGCCCCAGCATGCCGACGAGATCCGATCCGATCCACGCTCCCAGCACGCAGCGATCTGCTTTTGCGACCAGGCGCTCAGCCACCAGCCCGATCGGCATCGTTTGCTCCTCTTCATAGCTCGACGCAAAGGCCGACGGACACTCGCGCAATGCTGCCAGACGGAGACCTTGAAATGCCGGCGCATCCTCCGCAACGAGATCCCGGACCTGCATCAGGCGTTTTCCCTGGGCCGAAGAACGAGTTGTGTCTGCGTTACTACCGCGCATAGCTTTCCACTCTCAGTCTTGATCAGCGTTTGCCACACCATCGTCGTGCGGCCTCGGTGAAAGGCAGTGCATTCACCGAGCACTATCGTGCCCAACGCAGCGCTGCCAATGAATTTCGTTGCCGAATCGATGGTCGTGGTGCGCGCGCCATCCTCAAGATTTTGAAAAGTGCCGACTGCGCCGAGGGTGTCAGCAAACGCCATCATCGCGCCGCCATGAAGAACCCCGCCGGTCGTGCACAGGTCTGCCCGAACCACCATCGTCGCTACTACTCGATCCTTACCTGCTTCGCGCAGATGAATGCCCATCAGTCCTGGCAGGAGCGGCCGCGAGTTGGGTTTCAAGCGCTTCAATCGTCTGCATTGCGTGTGCCCTTCGGTGTCAACGACCGCGTGAACATACGCTCGGTCGCCGAAAGCTGATGTCCGCGCAGATCGTGCGTCTCCATGAGGTGAAAGCCAAGGCGTTCTAGCAGCCGGATCGAACGGTCATTTTCAACTTCAACGCTCGCCAAGCATCGCTCAACGCTGCAGGCGGAAGCGAGGTGCTCGAGCATCGCCTGCATGGCGCGCTGCGCGTAGCCATGGCCCCAAAACTTGCTGCCAAGGACATACGCGACATACGCACTTCGATCGGAGGCGACTGTCGCCTGCACGTATCCCACCAAGGGTCGATCGCGCGGACGAATCACCCAATTCAGCCACGCTTGACTGCCATCGGGCGAGCGCCGAGTCTCCAATCGCGTATAAACGCCGCGCAGATATTCGGCGGATGCGGGTGGCGGGTAGTCAAGGTATTGGTAGATCACCGGGTCGCTAAGAACCTCGAACATCGCTTCCGCATGGCTTGCAAGCAGCGGCTCCAGCGTCAACGTAGGCGTGACGATTGTCTGCATGCGTAAAGCCCGGGTTAGACGCCGCTACGGCCCCAGGGACCCCAGATCGCAAACGTGATTCCGGGCGATTGAACGTTGCAGAAAAGCACACGGCCCGACGGCTCCCAGCACGCGCCGGCAAACTCAGAGTCGCGGTAGTTGGCTGGCGCGATCTTCTTGTCGATGCTGGAGACCTGCGCAGCGCTCAGGTCGATGTTGTTCTTGCAGAAGATGAACGAGTCGCCTTCCGCGCTGATCCCGAGCAGGCGCGTGCCGGAACCGAATGCATCGATCGAGCTGCCACCGTCTTCGCAGACGATGATTCCACCTCGCGGGCTGACGGTGATGTTGTCCGGATTGTTGCCAACCAGCTGATCGTCGCTGACGAAAATCGCTTTCAGCTTCATCGTCGCGAGATCGAGCTCCCACACTGCTCCCTTGCCACGGCCTGGACGGTTGGCGCCATCTACTCCGGTCGCGGTATCGACGATGTATATCTTGCCCGCCGAATACCAAAGCCCCTCAGCGCGCGCGAGCTGCAACGCGCCACTCGACCACGCTTGAACGAACGGACCGCTGCCGCGTGGATTGACGGCGAAGCCACGCAGCGGCGGCGCGCCGACCTCGGCAGCATCCCGATCGGGATCGCTGATGTCGACCCACTCGAGGGTGTATTCGTCGCATCGCCTTGCGGTGATTAAGCTCGCGTTGCTTACTCCGACCACCTTGGCCGCCTGCAGTCGGCCACCCGCCTCCAGCGATCCAAGCCGGCCCGTGACGTCGTTCGGAAGGAAGCGGTAGAAGCCGGACAGGTTGCGCAGATCTTCTGTCAGGTAAACATAGCCAGTGATGGGATCGACGGCTGCGGCTTCGTGCGAGAAGCGACCCATACCGATGATTGGATTCCCGGTCGTCTGCGACGCATTCGCGGCAACCTCGAACACATAGCCGTGCCGCTTGCCTTGCGTCGATACTTCATTACTTAGCGTTTCTTCACACGTCAACCAAGAACCCCAAGGCGTCGCGCCACCCGCGCAGTTGATCAGCGTGCCGCCAAGACTCGCTTCGACCGAAACCCAGCTGACGCCGCGAAACACGAGATTCGTGGCGCCACCAAGTGCGCTGCGTCCCCCGATCGTTCCACGATCGTAGTGCCCTTGCGCCGCGATCATCGATGATGTTGGACCGAGTGCGCGTTCATGATTGCGTATCAGTACATGTTCGTCGCCGCGACTCGTCTTGCGCGTCGTGACGACGGCCATGCCGTCGTGACGGTCGGGGCATGGTCGGCCATCGAGCATGGCATCGCCACTCCACGCATACGACGCGTATTGAAATCCGGCCGGCAACTGCAGCAAAGGCAATCCGGTAGATTGATCAGCGACCGGCGCAATGGGACCGTACGGCCCTGCGACCTGACCCGAGAAGCCGCCGCAGGCCGCCTCGGCCCTGCGTGCGTAAGCACCCAGCGTCCCAGTCAGCGTGGCGGCAGCAAGTGCGCCGGAGCCACGCAAGAACCCACGCCGATCAGTTTGTGCGTTCAAACGATAGTTCCACCGGCGGTCCTACCGCCGCCAACGATCAAGCAAACTCGAGCACCACGCGGCGCGTCTTCGCGCTCTTCTTTTCGATCTTGGCCACACGAACCGCTCCGATCTCTGCAGTGTTTGCCACGTGTGTGCCGCCACACGGCTGCAGATCGATATCGCGAACGCGCAACAGACGCACACGGCCGAAGCCGATCGGCGGGCTGACGCTCATTGACTTGACCAGCTGCGGATTGGCGCGCATTTCATCGTCGCTGATCCATTCGCAGTCAACCGGCGTGGCGGTCGCAATCAGTGCGTCGAGTTCATCCTGAACGTGTTGCTTGTCGAGCAGGTCGGTCATCGCAAAATCGAGTCGGGCGTAATCGTTCGTAATGCTGCATCCATCGACCATTTGCTTGACCACCGCGCACAGCAGGTGTGTCGCCGTGTGAAAACGCATGTGTCGGTAGCGACGATCCCAGTCGATCAGAGCGCGCACCGGCATTCCAGCGGCCACGTGACCGCGCCATTCGGTGGCCGGATCGATCACGTGCAGCGCATCGTCGGGAGTGGCGTCTTCGCGCTTGACCTTGCGCGTATCGATCACGCGCAGGCGCGTGCCATCGGCAGTAACGATGAATCCTGAGTCGCCGGCCTGGCCACCACCAAGAGGATAGAAAACGGTCCGGTCGAGCTCGACACCTTCGTCACCCACGCGCGTCACGACCGCGTCGCACTCGCGCAGGTAAGCGTCTTCGCGAAACAGAGCCTGAGTCGTCACTCGAAGATTGAGCGCACGCTACGGATTGGTAGGCAGATTCTCGTTGGTCCACTCAGGCATACCGCCCCGCAGCCAATACACCGAAGTAAACCCCGATTCGGCGGCGACCTTCGACGCCTTGTACGACTTCCAGCACTCGGCACCGTTGCAAAAGAAGACAACGGGCTGCGACTTGTCGAGCTTCGACAACCCGCCGAACGAATCTGCTTTCGAATCAAAGTCGAGCGCCTTCAGACTCTTCTCTCCGTACGGAATCAGAATCGAACCGCGTGCGTGCTTAGTGTTGTATTCGCGCTCGGTGCGCACATCGATCAGCCGCGCGCCTTTCTGGCTTAGCTCAAAGGCCTGTTTAGCCGTCACGCGCGTCACCCCTTTCAGATCCGTCGGAGTGAACAGACCCAAACCGGCGACGTACTCATACGGCGCAGCGTTGGATGCCGGCACGACGCGCCCGGCGTTGGGAACCAAATTGTCCGGTGATGCCAGCCATTGCATGACCGCACGCCGAACGGGCTCCGGCGTATCTTTCTTCACAACGACCGTTACGCCAGTCGGCATCTCGCGCGAAGTCGCCAGCACGACACCGCTTTTCGGATGCGCCTGCGACCACTGGTTCCACTCGCTTTCGAGTGCCACTGTTGCGTCAGAACCGCCGCCGGTCATCGAGATCAAGCCCGCTCCGCTGGTTTGACCGTAAGTCACATGCTTTAACGTGCGCGGTGTCATGCCGGCTTCCTGCAGCAATCCGCGCGCGACATAGCTGCGTAGCGAATCCTGCGCCGGAAAATAAGCGCGGCGGCCTTTCAAGTCCGTCAG
Source organism: uncultured beta proteobacterium (assembly GCA_963791315.1). GTDB lineage: Bacteria > Pseudomonadota > Gammaproteobacteria > Burkholderiales > Burkholderiaceae_F > JACCZX01. Next base: position 862,402 of record CAWBRQ010000007.1, on the reverse strand, counting down.
CGTTTTGATCGTAGGCGAACCGACCAGCACGTACTTCGTCGACCCTGCGGTAGAACCGATCAGCTCGTACCCATGCACGAGAGCAGAAGCAGCGACGTGGGCGGGACCAACAATGACGTCGTACTCGCCGGTGCGCGTAGCGCGCATCGCATCGAACATGTCACGCATCGGAAGCACCGCTACCCGCCCGCCGAGCGTGCGCTGCAAAGGTGTGCCGGCGACGGCGACCGTCAATAGATCCGAGCTCTCGTCCGATGTGTCGGCCACCACCATCACGCGCGTAATCGACGGCGCGGGCTGGCGGCGGCGCCGCGTGGGCGGCGAGTGACATCGCCGTCGCGAAGGCGGTAATCACTAACGTGATTAAGTTGCGCATAGCTTTGAACCTCCAAAAATGGGGTGCTCAAACCCTCTAATATTGCCTCGCATTTTGATAGCCCGGCTCGAGCTGCGTCTATCTTTCTACCGCATTCGCGCGCTGCTTTTCAAGCGATTGGCGCGCCTGCGCGGTGCCACGGCAAACAGCCGGTCGTGCGCGCCCGCCGCGTCGACAGCCTGGCCCCACGGCAGCATGCAAAGCGCGTGCACCAGCTTTTCAAATTCCGGTTCGAAGCGATCAATGATCTGCTGCGGATGCGCACACAGCGCGCGGTCGGCGATCAACCCGAACTGGACCCCACCGTTGTAAGACAGGATCGACACACCAATGCCGATGTCGCCCGATTGCGGCACCCAGAACATCAGCCGTGTGACGCGCGCGCCGGCCAGATAGATCGGCTGCTGCGGCCCGGGAACATTGGTCATCACTGCGCTGGCTTTGCGCGCAAGAAAATCGAGCGCGAGCGTCTGCACAATGTGCGGCGCAAAACCGGCGGCACCCAACAGCGCCATCGATATCACCGCCGTGTATCCGGTTTTTAGCTCTTCCATGCGTCGCCGCACCTCGAAAACGCGCGCGATCGGATTCTCAACACCGATCGGTAGCAGCAGCGGCACCAGGCCGAACTTGTTACCGAGCTCTTTCCACTTGCGCGGATCGCGCAGATTGACAGGAACCATCGCGCGCAATTCGCAACCGTCGACTTGTTCGCCGCGAGTCAGCAGATACGAACGAATCGCGCCTGCGACGCAGGCGAGCAGCACGTCATTGATCGAACAGCCGAGCGCCTTGCCGACGGCTTTGACGTCATTCACCGCGATCGGCTCGTTCCAGGCGACCACTTTGGCGCCGGAGGGTTTTCCTTTGAGGCTGGTGGAATTGTCGTTCGACATCAATGCAATCGCCGCGGCGTCCTTTGCAACTTGGGCGGCAATGCCCGCGTATCCGACCGCGGCATCGAAAATAGCTCCCTTGGTGTCGAGCATCGCACCGTAGCCACGCAACACCGTGGTTGCGACGTCGCCCGTGGTCCCAATCGCCTTTACCGCTGCCGTCGTCAGCGGGCGCAGGCGCGCGCCCCAGCCGCCGTTGCCGCGACTGTGATCGCGACGGGCGATGGAGTGCGATCCGTCATCACCCTGCTCCGTAGTCAGCGCCAGCAGCACGCCGATCAATGCAATGCCATCGGCAATGCAATGATGAATGCGCGCCACCAGCGCTTCGCCGCCGGCGTAGTTGTCGACCAATTGCATCTGCCAGAGCGGCTTGGATTCGTCGAGCGGCTGCGAAGCCAGCTCGCCAACAAACTTTTTCAGATCCGCCACCGTGCCGCGTCCCGGCAGTTTCGTGCGGAGCAGGTGGTCGTTCAGATCGAAGTCATCGACCTCCTCCCAGTAGTAACCTGTCATATCGCGAACGACACGGCTGCGAAACCGGCGATGCACAACGAGGCGCTCGCGCAGCAGATCACGCTAAGCGCGCGAAGTCGACCTTGCCGTCGAACTCGTAGACGCCGACGATCATCATCAGGTTCTTGTCTGAATCCATCCGCAGCCAGGCGGTATCGACAGCAGACATCCGTTCACGCATCGGCTCTACTCCCATTTCCCCGCTGCATAATAGTCGTGCGACGCAACCCCAAGAGGAGACCTATGAGCGATTTGAAAACTCAATTCGAAACGGCGGTGGCTGATTCAAAGAATCTTTCGGAACGCCCCGACAATCAGACGATGCTGAAAATGTACGGCTTATACAAGCAAGCTACCAGCGGCGATGCCAGCGGTGCCCGGCCAGGGTTCACCGATATGGTCGGCCGTGCGAAGTGGGACGCGTGGAACGAAGTCAAGGGAACATCGACCGATGACGCGATGAAGCAGTACGTGTCACTGATCGAGGACCTGAAAGACTAGTGTTCGCACCGTGCTCGACGGTCGCTTTAGCGATGTCCGGCAAAGTCATCCGGTTTTATTTCGACTACATCTCACCCAACGCGTATCTAGCGTGGACACAGCTCCCCGCGCTGGCTGAACGAAACGGGTACCGAATCGAGCCGGTGCCTGTTTTGTTCGCTGGCTTGCTCGAAGCGCACCGGCAGCTGGGGCCCGCCGAAGTGCGGCCGAAGATGCAGTGGATGTGGAAGAACATCGTGCGCAAAGCGGCTCTGATCGACGTGCCGCTTAACGCACCGGCTTTTCACCCGTTCAATCCTCTGCTTGTCGCTTCGAATCTCCTCGTTGCCGTTGCAGGCAGATCAGAAGCTGAGGTTAGTCGACGCGTTGTTCGATGCGGTCTGGGTGCGCGCAATGCACATCGCCGAGCCGGCGGTGGTTCGAGAAAGTCGCCATCGAAGCGGAACTGGACGGCGCCGCACTGATCGCGCAGGCGTCGCAGCCCGATTGCAAAGCGCAGCTGAGAAGGCAAACCGAGCAAGCGATCGCCGACGGCGTCTTTGGCGTGCCGACGATGACAGTGGGCGCCGAACTGTTCTGGGGCTATGACGACCTGCCGTTCCTGCAGCGCTTCATCGACGGGGAAGATCCCGTTGATTCCGCAAGCTGGGCGCGCGCGTCAGGCTCGCTCCAATCGTCGGCGGCCCGAAGCAGAGTTTCGTAGCTATTTTCGGCGGGCGGTTTTCTTTGCCGCCTTCTTTCCGCCTTGCAGCAGCTCGTCCAAATTGCGCTCGATGTGACTGGCGATCGTTCCCTTGAACGCCTTTAACAGCAGACCGAGCGTTACATCGAGCCGAATTTCCGAATCGCGTCACGTGCATCTGACCCTCGACACCCGAACGATGAAATCGCAGCGTGTCGGCGTGCCATTCGCTGGTGAGGTCGTACTCTTCGGAAAGCGCATCCGCAGTTTTCTGCGCCAACGCCTTTGCCTTCGCCAGTGGCAGCGAGTGGGGCCTGACTAGCTTGATGTCGGACATGCGTGAGTTCCTCTAAGGGTGCGTGTCATTTGATTTTCTCAACGCCCGACCGGCACGTTTGTGCGCGGCGTTGACCCTGGATGCCAGCCGATGATGGCGACCATCACGAAGAATCCGACCACGTAGGCGATGGCCACATGCCATCCGTGACGCAGCCAACGGCCGACCGAGCGCGCTTCCGGGTACCTGCTCGCGAGTGCGACCCCGGCTGACGAACCAAACCAGATCATCGATCCGCCAAAACCGACCGCATACGCCAGAAACCCCCAGTCGTAGCCGCCTTGCCGAATCGCCAGCGCGGTCAGCGGAATGTTGTCGAACACGGACGACAAAAAGCCGAGACCCAGCGCGGTTTGCCACGAAGCCAGCGGTAACTGATCGACCGGCATCATCGATGCGGCGAGAACCAATGAAAGCAGGAACAACGAACCCTTCAGCGCACCCGGCAGCAGCTGCCAGTCGGGGCGGCGAACTAGCGTAGCGAGCAAAAGCGCGACCCACACCGCGGCACCTAAGAAACGGAAACAAGTCGGCCAACTCGTTGAAGCGCGTGTTAATGGTAATGTTCACCACCACCGCGGCAATCAGGATGAATGCGACCACGCCGACTCGAGCCCAGTCGATCACAACTCCGGCGTCGGCATCGCGCTGGATCGGTGAGTAGCGCTGCTGCTGCAGCGATGCAGGTATACCAAAGATGACGAGTGCAATAGATGCGCCGACCGCCGCTTCCGCCACTTCGAGCGGCCCGATGCCGGCAATCCACATCATCGTCGTCGTCGTGTCGCCGATCACGCTGCCTGCGCCACCCGCGTTGGATGCAGCAACGATCGCAGCTAGATAGCCAATGTGCACCTTGGCGCGGAACACTGTGTGCGCCATCGCACCGCCGATCAATGCGGCCGCGATGTTGTCAAGAAAGCTCGACAACACAAAGACGATCACGAGCAACATGAAACAGCCCTTCCAATCGTCGGGCAGGATGCGCGGCAACGCGTTTGGAACACGAGTGTCCTCAAAGTGCTTGGCCAGCAACGCGAATCCGAGCAGCAACAGAAGCAGGTTGACCAAAATGACCCATTCGTGAGCCAGGTGCGCGGCGAAGCCGCTCCAACCGGCGCCGGTCTTGAACGGCGAAAATAAAATCTTGTACAGCGCAATCAAAAGCGCGCCGCCGGCGGCGATCGGAAACGTGTAGTGGTGAAACAGCGCGACACCGAGCAGGACCGTGGCGAACAAAATGAATTCGACCGGGATGCCGACGACAGTCGGCCCCGCGAAAGTACCGACACTCGCGAATGCGATCGACGGAGCAATCATCAATGCGCTACGCAGAGCGTCATGTTTTGTTAGCGCCGTGCCTTGCGCATGAACGCATCGATCCTGCGCACGCCGTCTTCAATCGCCGCTTCGCTGGCCGCATACGAAAAGCGAATGTGTTGCCCGTCGCTTTCAACGCGCGGTCCGAAGTGAATGTCCGCCAGCACCGCAACGCCGGCCTCGTGCAGCAGCCGCGTTCGCAGCTCCTCCGAGTCTTTCGCGCCGACGATGCGACACGCTTCGGTGACGTTCGGCCACGCGTAGAACGCGCCGCCCGGCGGCGCGCATCGAAATCCTGGCAGCCCATTTAACAGTCGAACGATGAGATCGCGACGCTGCCGAAAACTTTGCTTCATGCGTTCGGCGTCATGCTGCGGGCCGGTGAGCGCGGCAACCGCTGCCCACTGGCTGATCTGCGACGCACACGATTCGGTATTCGTGATCCAGCGCGTAAACGCCGGCGCCAGAGCCTGGTTGGCGGCAAAGCCGATGCGCCACCCGGTCATTGCATAGGTCTTCGACGCGCCGTCGGAAATGATTGTCCGTTCGCGCATTCCTGGTAGCGACGCGATTGAGCTGAACTCGCCGTCATAGACGAGCTTGCTGTAGATCTCGTCGGCGAAGATCCAAACCTGCGGATGCATTCGTAACACGGCCGCAATCGCTTCCAGATCGCGCACGAGCCAGCAATTCCGCCGGTGGGATTGTGAGGCGTGTTAAGAATCAGCAAACGGGTCTTGGGTCCGATACGGGCCGCCAGCGCGGCGGGGTCAAATGCAAATCCGCGCGACTCGGACAACGGAAGCGAAACTGGCACCGCGCCGTTGGCAACGATTTGAGATTCGTAGATTGGAAAGCCCGGCACAGGATAAATGACCTCATCGCCGGCACCGTAGTCGGTGACACTCGCAATCGTGTAGGCAATGAACGGCTTGGCGCCAGCGCCAACGACAACTTCATCCGCTGCAATATCAAGCCCGCGCAACGCGCCCATCGACTTGGCGGCAGCTGCGCGCAGCTCGTCGATTCCGGCCGATGGCGTGTAGCCGTGTTTACCGCTGCGCACTGCATCGATTGCGGCGTCCTGAATGTGCGAGGGCGTCGGAAAGTCGGGTTGCCCGATGCAGAACGAAACAATGTCGCGCCCTTCGCGCATCAGCCGATTGACCTCCGCGAGTACGACGAATGCATTCTCGGTGCCGAGTGAGTCGGCGCGGCGGGATAAGCGCGGCATCGAAGCTAGTGGGAAGTCGCGGGCGAGATACTGAACACCTGGCGCAGATACGCCAAATAAGCCGGATCGTCGCACAGGTTTTTGTCGGGCGAGTCGGACAGCTTCGCGACCGGTTGCCCGTTGCACCGGACCATTTTGATCACGATCTGCAGCGGCGTGTAGCCCGACGTCGTTGGTCAAGTTGGTACCGACTCCAAAGGCGGTCCGTGCGCGATCACGGAAGCGCAGATACAGCTCGATGACTTTCGGAATTGTCAGCGAGTCAGAGAACACAAGTGTCTTGGTTCGTGGATCAACGCGGTTGCGTTGATAGTGGGCGATAAAACGCTCCCCCCAAGCCAGCGGATCCCCCGAATCGTGCCGCGCGCCGTCGAACAGTTTGCAGAAGTACATATCGAAATCGCGCAGGAACGCATCCATTCCGTACACATCCGACAGCGCGATACCGAGATCGCCTCGATACTCGCGCGCCCACATCTTCGAAACCGAAGGTCTGCGAATCCCGCAGTCGTGGACCGAGTGCCTGGCATGCCTGCAAGTACTCGTGCGCCATCGTGCCCAGCGGCGTCATGCCATGCATCGCCGCGTACATCACATTGCTGGTGCCCGCCAGCTTCGCACCCAGCCTCGCCTTCAGCTGCAGCAGCACCTCCTCGTGCCAGTGGCGCGAAAACCGCCGGCGTGTGCCGTAGTCGGCAATTCGCACGCCATCGAGCGCGCTGTCCTCGTTTAGCAGTGCGATCTTGTCGCGTAATCGGCGCCGACCTTCGTCAAAGTCATCCGCGGTTTGCCGCGCACGGAAGTAGACCTCGTTGACGATCGCCAGTACCGGAATCTCGAACAGGATCGTGTGCAGCCACGGGCCGCGGATCACGATGTCGATTTCGCCGTTCGACTGCGGCGAGGGCTTGACCGTGATGTACTTCGTGTTCAGCTGGAAAAGGCCGAGGAAAGTCGACGAAGTCGCTCTTGATGAAGCGCAGACCGCGCAGATACTGCAGCTCCGACTCGCGGAATCGCAGCGTGCAAAGCGACTCGATTTCATCATTGATGGCGTCAATGTGCGGCACCAGATCGATGCCGGGATTGCGGCACTTGAAGCGATATTCGACGCTGGCGCCGGGAAAATGATGCAGCACCACCTGCATCATCGTGAACTTGTACAGATCCGTGTCCAGCAGCGACGGTGATGATCATCGCTGGATTGTAGGTGCAGCCGCTTCCGAGCGCCAGCACGCGCTGCACCGGCGCGCTCGGCATCAATAATTCCGCCCGCGTTGCTTCGCCCACCACCCTGCCCTGTTCGATAAGCACCGCGCGATCGGCAATCGCCGCAGCAAAGCGTACGTTCTGCTCGGAAACGAGTGTTGCGACGCCGCGCGCCTTCATTTCCAGGACCGCTTCGCGCATCTTCGCGACAACCAACGGTGCAATGCCTTCTGACGGCTCGTCGAGTAATACGACGCGATGGATTCGCGGCCAAAGTGCGCGCTACCGCCAGCATCTGTTGTTCGCCGCCGCTCATCGCGCTGGCGGGCCGCTGCAGCATGTCGGCGAGATTCGGGAACAACGCGAGCAGATCGTGCTCCGTTAGCCCGCCAGCCAATGGTCGGCTTGCGATTCGCAGATTCTCTTCGACCGTCAGGTCGGTAAAGATACGACGATCCTCCGGCACATAGCCAAGACCGACGCTTCGCGCGGCGGAACGGCGGCAGCCGGCTGACGTCGACGCCCGTTGAGCAACGACGCTTCCCGTCGAGCGCGGCATCAATCCAATCGCGGCTCGCAGCAACGAGGTCTTGCCGGCGCCGTTGCGGCCAATCAGCGCGACGACTTCACCCGCCGCAACGTTCAGACTTGCATCGCTGATGATCCGCGCATCTCCGTACCACGCCGACACTCCCCGCAGCTCAAGCGCAGCGCTCACGCTTCCTCCCCCAGGTACAAGCGCTGCACTTCGACGTCGGCACGTACTGCTTCCGGCACACCGTCGGCAATCAAGTGGCCGCGCGACAGCACCAGAACCCGGCGCGCAAAACCGAACACGACGTCCATGCTGTGCTCGGTAAAAAGCACGGCCATGTTGCTTGCGCCCGCGAGCCTAACGATCGTTTGCATCAACGCTGAGCGTTCCGACGTCGCCATCCCGGCTGTCGGCTCATCCATCAACAGCAAGCGCGGTTTCGCTGCCAGCGCTAGCGCGAGCTCGAGCCGCTTGACGTCGCCATACGCGAGGCTTGCTGCGGCCTCGGTCGCATATCGTTCCAGTCCGACTTGGGCGAGAAGCGAGTTCGCCGGCGCCGTCTGCAGGTTCCATAGCAAACGGGTGATACCCATCGCACCGCCCGCTGCGGCGACCAGCGCCAACTGCACGTTCTGCAGAACCGTCATCGTTGCGAACGTCTGCGCCACCTGAAACGTGCGTCCGATGCCGCGCCGCGTGCGCTCTGCCGTCGACCACGCCGTTAGAGATTCGCCGTTGAACAGCACGCGACCCGCCTGCGGCGTGAGCTGGCCGTCGATCAAATTGAACAGCGTGGACTTGCCGGCGCCGTTCGGTCCGATCAGCGCCGCAATTTCACCGGCCGCCAAAGCGAACGACACACCGTCGACTGCACGCACTCCGCCGAAGCTTCGCTTTAGCTGATCCAGTTGCAGCAGGGTCATCGATTTCTCGCGAAGCGCCGACGTGCGAAGCCAACGATCCCGTCCGGGAACACGATGGCCAGAATCACGATTGCAAGTCCCAGAAACAATCGCCAGTGATCAGTCAAGCGAGTCAGCTCAGTTGACAACGCGTGGTACGCAAGTGCGCCCACGATCGGACCGATCAGCGTTTGCAGGCCGCCCAGCAGCACCATGATCAGCGCATCAACCGAAACCGGGATCGATAATGTCGTCGGAAATACAGAACCCTTGTGAAATGCATGCAGCCCGCCGGCGATGCCGGCAAAAAATCCACCGACACTGAAAGCCAGCCAGCGCGTGCGGTGCGTATCGATGCCGATCGCGTCGGCGCGCAATTCGCTGTCGCGCGCGGCGCGTAACGAGAAACCGAATGGAGCGAGCGCGATTCGGCGCAGAGCTACTAGCGAAGCAACGACAATTGCCGCTGCGACTGCGTAGTACGTCGACGGAGACGACAGCGCAGCGGGCAGTACCGACCACAGTCCCAGCACGCCGTTGTCACCACCCGTCAGGTCAACCCACTGAGTCGCGATTGACCACAGAATCTGCGCAAACGCGAGTGTCAACATCGCCGCGTATACGCCGTGTGATCGCAACACAACCGGCCCGATCAGTAGCGCGGCGGCGCCGGCGATGATTGGCGCAAGCAGTAGCGCGCCCGCAAACGGCGCAGCCAGATGCTTGATCGCAAGCGCAACCGCATACGCGCCCAAACCGAAAAACGCCGCATGTCCGAACGACACGATGCCGCCCAGTCCCATGCCGAAATGCAGGCTTGCGGCCAGCACGGCCGCGATCGCAACTTCGGTGGCAATGACAATCGCGTAATCGCCTATCAGCAGTGGCAGCGCTATCGCGAGTCCGAGCGATGCAGCACCGATGACGCGCCAGCGCATGGCGGAAGCCACGAACGGTGCGTGTGTCTGAATTCGTGCCAGCTGCGGCGCGTGCGGGCGGCCCAACAAGCCATGCGGCCGCAAAATCAGAACGACTGCCATCACGACAAAGATCAACACCAACGTCGATTGCGGAAGCCACCAGCTGCCGAATGCGTGCAGCAATCCGATCAGCAGCGCGGACCAGAACGCGCCGGTGACCGAACCGAGTCCGCCGACGACGACCACGACGAACGCTTCGATCAAGATGCTGAGATCCATTTGCAGGTTGACGGTTTCGCGCGGGATCTGCAGCGCTCCGGCAAGACCCGCGAGAAATGCGCCAAGCGCGAACACCGATGTGAAAAGAGCGGGCTCATTCAAGCCGAGTGCACCTGCAGTCTCGCGATCCTGCGCAGCGGCTCGCACCCATACGCCCCAACGAGTCCGATTGATCACCCACCACAGTAATGCGTAGACGGCCGGCCCCACGATCATCACAAAGATCGAATACTGGGGAATGAAAGCGCCGGCAATCTCGACGCTGCCCTTTAGTCCTGGCGCACGCGGCGCGAACAGCTCTCCGGGTCCCCAGATCGCCAAGGCAATGTCCTGCACGATCAACACCACGCCGAAGGTCGCGAGCAGCTGAAAGATTTCGGGCGACGAGTAGATGCGTCGAAGCAGGACGACTTCGATCAAGGCACCGACCGCAGCGACCACAAGTGCCGCCAACACCAGACCGCCGAAAAAATTGAACGAGCCCGGAGTCAACTGCGTCGTGATCGTGTAGGCGATGTACGCGCCTAACATGTACAGCGATCCATGTGCAAAGTTGACGACGCGCGTGACGCCGAAGATCAGCGTCAGACCGGCGCTGACCAGGAACAGGGTCGATCCGTACGAGAGTCCGGCGATCAGCTGGCCAAAGATGAGATCCATGATGAATGGCGGGCCAGCTGTGAGATGGCTAACGGCGACGAATGATCATAGGCGAATGCCGCCATCGCGACGGCACAGCCTCATCCTTCAGAGTTACTTTTGCGCTTCGGGTGGGCGCTGCTTCGCTGCTTCGGCGGGCGCAGGCAGGTACTTCGCACCGTCGGCGTAACGCCAGTCCACCATGACGCCCTTGCCATCGCGCACATCGAGCTTGCCGACGTATGCGCCCATGGTCGACTGATGATCGGCCGCGCGGAATTGCGCCGTACCAAACGGTGTCGACCATTGCAAGCCACGCAGCGCGCCAATCAGTTTTTCAGTTTCGACCGACTTGGCCTTGCGGATTGCTTCGAAGATTGCGGTGAAGGTCGCATAGCCGACCACTGAACCGAGCCGAGGATAGTCGTTGTAGCGCTTGTAGTACGCGTTGAAAAACTTTGCGTGCTCCGGAGTCGAAATCTGACTCCACGGATAGCCGGTGACGATCCAGCCCTTCGGCGTCTCGTCCTTCAGGACATCGAGGTATTCAGGCTCGCCTGAAAGCAGACTGACCACCGGCACGCGCGGGAATAACCCTCGCAGGTTGCCTTCGCGCACAAGCCGCGGCAAATCGGCGCCGAACGTGACGTTGAAAACCGCATCGGGCCGCGCAGCGATGATCGCCTGCACCGTGCTTGCTGCTTCGAGCTTGCCAAGCGCCGGCCATTGCTCGGCTACGAACTCAACATCGGGGCGCTTGGCCTTCAACAGTTGCTTGAAATTGGTGACCGCCGACTGGCCGTACTCATAGTTCGGTGCGATGATTGCCCAGCGCTTGGCCGGAAGCTTGGCCGCCTCTTCGACCAGCATCGCCGACTGCATGTAAGTGCTCGGGCGCAGGCGAAACGTGTAGCGGTTACCTTTCTCCCACACCAGAGCGTCGGTCAATGGCTCGGCTGCGACAAAGACCACTCGATTACGCAACGCAAAATCGGCCACCGCGAGGCCGACGTTTGACAAGAATGTCCCCGTGATCAACGCGACGTTCTCGTTGGTTCTGAGCTCGGTCGCGAGCCTGATCGCGTCTTCGGGCTTGCCAGCATCGTCACGTGAGATGACTTCCACACGCCGCCCGAGCAATCCGCCGGCCGCATTTGCCTCCTCTACCGCAAGCTGCCACCCCATCCTGTACGGCACAGTGAATTGCGGAATTGTCGAATAGCTGTTGATTTCGCCGATCCGGATAGGTACAGATTGCGATCGCGCGCCGATTGGCAGCGCAACTGCAGCTCCAACAACGGCAGAAGTGACAACAATCTGGCGGCGGGTCGTCATGGCGACGTTCTCACAGGTGTCAATCGAAATTGCGACGCTAGAATAGCGGTTTGTGCTGTGCAACGTTGCAGTGGAGATCGTGGATGACGCACGTCGTCGTCGAAACATGCATCAAGTGCAAATACACGGACTGCGTCGACGTTTGTCCGGTGGATTGCTTTCGCGAAGGGCCGAACATGCTGTCAATCGACCCGGACGAGTGCATCGACTGCGCGGTATGTATCCCAGAGTGCCCGGTGAACGCCATTTATGCGGAGGAGGACGTTCCGGAGGATCAGCGCGACTTCATTCCACTGAACGTCGAGCTCTCAAAGATCTGGCCGTCGATCACGCGCATGAAGCCGCACCCAGCCGATGCCGACGACTGGAAAGATATTCAAGCCAAGCGCCATCTACTGGAGCGCTGATTTGCTTTTTCACTCTCTGAAAGGCCTCAGTGCTATACGACCTGCATGAGTTGCAGCGCCGCTTCTGGAACCCCTTTTCGTTGTGGGCGCAGGCGACGTCGCAGATATTTTCAAATCCGTACAGTCCGTTCGCGTACACACCTGTATCGCGCCGGCTAGCGGCCGGTTACGACCTGCTGCACCGACTCGGCAAGCATTACGAGAAGCCCGAGTTTGGACTGCGCTCGATCAACATCGACGGTGCCGAGGTGCCGATTACCGAGGAAGTCGTCATCGAGAAGCCGTTTTGCAGGCTGCTGCACTTCAGGCGCGAGTTCGAATCGAAGTCCGGTGCCAAGGGCAAGCGCAACGATCCGACAGTGCTGATCGTCGCTCCCTTGTCGGGGCATCATGCGACGCTGCTACGGGACACCGTGCGCACATTGCTGCCCAATCATGATGTGTACATCACCGACTGGATCAACGCTCGCATGGTGCCGATTGCGGCCGGGCCGTTTCACCTGGACGACTACGTCGACTATGTGATCGAGTTCATTCGGCATCTGGGCCCGGACTTGCATGTCATTTCCGTGTGCCAGCCGACGGTGCCGGTGCTCGCCGCAGTTTCGCTGATGGCAAGCAACAAAGATCCGAAGCTGCCGAAGACGATGACGATGATGGGCGGTCCGATCGACCCGCGCCGCAATCCGACGCAGGTGAACGCGCTCGCGATGCGCAAGAGCCAGCATTGGTTTGAAAATCACGTCATCTTCAAGGTACCGGCAGCTCACCCGGGCTATCTGCGTAGCGTGTACCCCGGTTTTCTGCAGCACGCTGGGTTCGTCGCGATGAATCCGGACCGGCACGTGAAGTCGCACTGGGACTACTACCTGGACCTCGTCAAGGGTGACCAGCTGGACGCCGAGGATCATCGCGCGTTTTATGACGAGTACAACGCGGTGATCGACCTACCCGCGGAGTACTACCTCGATACGATCAAGATCGTGTTCAAGCAGCACCTACTTCCGGATGGAAAGTGGCGCGTGCGCGGAAAGCTCGTGAAACCTGAAGACATTCGCTCCGTGGCTTTGTTCACGATCGAAGGCGAGTTGGACGACATTTCGGGCAGTGGTCAAACGCAGGCGGCGCACGACCTGTGCAAGAACATCCCTAAATCGAAGAAGCGGCACTTGACCGCTGCGCGTACGGGTCATTACGGCATCTTCAGCGGGCGCCGCTGGCGCGCGAACATCGCACCGGAGATCGCAAAATTCATTCGGGCCCACGCTTAGAGATAGACGCTGTGACGGTGGCCGATCGAGTCGACGCTCTTTTGCCGCAAACGCAGTGCACGAAGTGCGGCTACGAAGGTTGCCGCCCGTACGCCGAAGCGATCACGGCGGGCGAAGCCGACATCAATCAGTGTCCTCCGGGCGGTGCGGACGGCATCGAAGCCCTCGCGCAGCTGCTCAATCGAACAACGCTGCCGCTGAATCCCGCGAACGGCGTCGAGCGCCCGCTGCTGGTTGCCGTTATCGACGAGAGTCGGTGTATCGGGTGCACTCTGTGTATTCCTGCATGCCCGGTAGACGCGATCGTCGGCAGCGCGAAGCGCATGCATTCGGTGATTGCCTCGCAATGCACTGGTTGCGACCTGTGTCTTCCGCCGTGCCCGATGGATTGCATTTCAATGGTTCCGGTGGCGCCGGCTCGCACGTGGACTGCTGCAGATCGCGCTGCTGCACGCGAACGACACGACGCCCGCCGCGAGCGGCTCGAGCGCGCGACGGCACCTCGGCCGCAACAGACCACCCACGACCAGCGAGCCAGCGCGGTAGCTTCCGCTATCGCGCGGGCGCAACAGCGACGCGATACGGCACCGCAATGAATCCGGCGAAGCGTCGTGCAATTTACGAAACGCTCAGGGCGCTGAATCCGAATCCGACCACCGAGCTTCTGTACACGACTCCATTCGAGTTGCTGGTCGCCGTCGTGCTGTCCGCGCAGGCGACCGACAAGGGCGTCAATGCCGCCACGCGCGTGCTGTTCAAGATCGCAAATACACCGCGCGCGCTACTGAAGCTCGGTGAAGAGCGGCTTGCGGGCTACATCCATTCGACAGGTTTCTATCGGGCGAAGGCGCGCAACGTCATCCGGCTGTCGCAGGCTTTGGTCGAGCAGCACGATGGGGAAGTTCCGCGCGACCGAGACGCGCTCGAGGCGCTGCCGGGCGTCGGTCGAAAAACGGCGAACGTGGTGCTGAACACGGTGTTCGGCGAACCGACCATTGCAGTCGATACGCACGTGTTTCGCGTCGCCAACCGCACGAACCTCGCGCCGGGGAGCGACCCTGAAGAGGTCGAGCGCCGCTTGTTGAAGTTCACGCCGGACGAGTTCAAGACCAACGCTCATCACTGGCTGATACTGCACGGCCGCTACATCTGCAAGGCGCGCGTGCCCGAATGCTGGCGCTGTCCGATATCCCAGTGGTGTGAGTATCGGCATAAAACGCCGGCGCCACCGTTGCAGCTTCGCTAGCGAGCGATGTTCAATCCGTCAAAGGAGGACGTTCGCCGATTCTTTTGCGACACATGGCGCAAGCATGGCGAAGGGGCGCTGCTGTCACCGCTGGAAGCCGTTGCGCTCAACTGGATGCTGAAGCATCCCGAATATCACGCCGAATTCGACGACCTGGACGCTGCGCTTGCGCGCGAGTACGCAGTCGATGACGGACGCACCAATCCCTTTTTGCACATGTCGATGCATCTGGCGATCGCAGAGCAACTGTCAATTGACCAGCCACCAGGCATCCGGACCGTGTTCCAGAAGCTTGTAGCGCGGCGCGCCGATGAACACGCCGCGATGCACGACGTGATGGAATGTCTGGGTGAAGCGGTATGGAGCGCGCAACGCGCCGGTGAAGCGGTGCCCGCTGACGAGATGAGCGCGCGCTATTTAGATTGCCTGAAGCGCCGCGCCAGCGACGTATAGCGATAAGCGCCGGGCCGCCCCAAGCTTGTCGCGTGCCCCCGCGGGGGCGGGCGCGCAGCGACCGGGGGCGAGCACGTACTAGCGCGTCGTATTACTTAGGGGCCCCGACAGTGAGGAAAGATAAGCCGCCACGTTTCGAATGTCGTCACGTGTCAGCGGTTTCGCAATCCCACTCATGATCGGGTTCTTGCGAGCACCGCTTTTGTAGTCGCGCAGCACCTTTTCAAGGTAGTCCTGATACTGGCCGGCGAGTCTCGGATAGGTCGGATCGAGTCCCGTTACGAAATCTTTGCCATGACAAGCAGCGCATTGCTGTTGCGCGAGCTCTTCACCCTTCTTAGCGTCCTGCGCAGCAACCGGTGCAGCGGTAACGAGAACGCCGGCGCAAAGCAACATGTACTTCATCTTGATGCGGCCGTTCATTTCGTAGCGGCCACGACTGACTTATCGCCACGTGCGGCGTAATACGCGGCCACGGCGGAGATCTGCTCGTCCGTCAGCCCCTTCGCCACCGCCGTCATAGACGGATGATTGCGCGCCCCCTGCCGGTAAGCCTTTAGCGCAGCTTCGATGTACGGCTGATTCTGCCCACCAATCTTCGGCACGCGATACACATACGGAAACGAAGCCTGATAACCGGGAATCGCGTGGCAGCCGATGCACATCGACACCGGAGCCTGGGCGCTGCTCGGTCCCGAAGCGACGGCGCTCTTCGTGTCCTGTGCCACCGCGGATTGTGCGACCGCGGCCGCCAATAGGATCAGCAGAAACAACTTCATCGGCTCAGTGATCATCGTGTGCGAAACAGCGGTCGATTGTAGCGGAGGCGCGTCCACGCCTTCAAGCGACGCACGTTCGCTCGGTATACTCGAATCACTCCGCATTCCGTTCATCTGCTACCGATGCTGCGCTTCGAAGGGTCGGACACCTACGTCGCGACCGATGATCTAAAGCTTGCCGTCAACGCCGCGCTGATTTTGCAACGGCCGCTGTTGATCAAGGGCGAACCCGGCACCGGCAAAACGATGCTGGCCGAAGAAGTGGCGCGCGCGCTCGGTATGCCGTTGTTGGCGTGGCACATCAAGTCGACCACAAAGGCGCAGCAGGGACTGTACGAGTACGACGCCGTGTCGCGTCTGCGCGATTCACAGCTCGGCGATGCTCGCGTGCAGGACATCCAGAACTACATCGTCAAGGGCGTGTTGTGGCAGGCGTTCGAGGCCGACCAACAAACCGTGCTGCTGATCGATGAGATCGACAAGGCAGACATCGAATTTCCAAACGACCTGCTGCGCGAGCTCGATCGGATGGAGTTTTTTGTCTATGAAACACGACAGACCGTGGTGGCCCGCCACCGGCCACTGGTCGTGATCACGTCGAACAACGAAAAGGAATTGCCCGATGCGTTCCTTCGGCGCTGCTTCTTTCACTACATCAAGTTTCCCGACAAGGAAACAATGCAGGCGATCGTCGACGTGCACTTCCCGAAACTACGCAAGGATCTGCTGCAGAGCGCGCTTTCGGTGTTTTTCGGCACGCGCGACCTGCCGGGCCTGAAGAAAAAGCCGTCGACATCCGAATTGCTCGACTGGCTGAAGCTACTCGTCGCCGAACAGATTCCAGCCGACGCGCTGCGGTCGAAGGACGAAAAACTGACCGTTCCGCCGCTTGCCGGTGCGCTGCTGAAGAATGAGCAGGACATGCATCTGTTCGAGCGACTCGTGTTCATGGCGCGCCAGAACCGCTGATGATTGTCAGTCGCGCCGGTCACGCTTGAGGGACACGGCGTCCGGCTAGAGCCGCTTGGACACGAACACGAAGCGGGCTTGATCGCCGCCGCCAGCGACGGAGAGCTGTGGAAGCTGTGGTTCACGTCGGTGCCCGAACCGTCGGATACGCGCGCATACATCGACGCCGCGCTCGAAGGGCAGCGGGCCGCCCATATGCTGCCCTGGGCGGTACGCGAGCTCGCCACCAACGTCATTGTCGGCAGTACGCGTTATCACGACATCGTGCCCGCCGCTGACCGCGTCGAGATCGGCTACACCTGGTACGCGGAGCGCTGGCAGAAAACCAACGTCAACACAGCGTGCAAGCTGCTGCTGCTGACGCATGCGTTCGAGGCTCTGAACTGTCGCGTTGTCGGACTGCGCACCGACAACTTCAATTTCAAGTCGCAGCGCGCAATCGAGGGGCTCGGCGCAAAAAAAGACGGCGTGATTCGTCATCATCATCCACGCCGTGACGGTACCGTGCGCGACACCGTGATCTACAGCATTCTGGCGACTGAGTGGCTCGACGTGAAACGCCACCTGGAGCTACGATTAACGCGCCACGGCTCGTGATCAATCATGCTGATCGACTTCTTCTTCCATCTGCGACAGGCCAAGCTCAAAGTTTCGATCAATGAGCTGCTGACTCTGCTCGACGCATTGAAGAAGGACGTGATCGGCCCGTCGATCAACGATTTCTACTATTTGTCCCGGGCGACGCTGGTCAAGGACGAGACCCAGTTCGACCGCTTCGATCGCGCCTTCGGCGAATACTTTCACGGTGTGCAGACGGCGATCGACTTTACAAAGGAGATTCCGGACGAATGGTTCAAGCAGATGCTCGAGCGCACGTTTTCACCGGAAGAGATCGCGAAGCTCGAAAAGCTCGGTTGGGACAAGCTGATGGACGAATTTCGCAAGCGGCTCGAGGAGCAGGATGGCGCTCACCATGGCGGCAATAAGTGGATCGGCTCCGGCGGCACATCACCGTTTGGTCACGGCGGCGCGCATCCGGAAGGAATTCGCATCGGCGGCGCATCGCAAAGGTGGCAAGTCTGCCGTCAAGGTGTGGGAGATGCGCGGTTACCGCGATTACGACGATTCGGTCGAGATCGGCACGCGCAACATCAAGGTGGCGCTGCGACGGCTACGTCGCTTTGCGCGCGAGGGTGCCGAGCTCGAGCTCGACATGCACGACACGATCGAGTCGACCGCAAAGAACGCCGGATGGCTAGATCTGAAGCTCGTGCCCGAGCGGCACAATACCGTCAAGGTACTGATGCTGCTCGACGTCGGCGGCACGATGGACGAGCACATCAAGCGCACCGAAGAGCTTTTTAGTGCGGCCAAAAGCGAGTTCAAGCATCTCGAGTTCTACTACTTTCACAACTGTGTGTACGAGTTTCTGTGGCGCAATAACCGGCGCCGCTACACAGAGCGCCATGCAACGTGGGACGTGCTTCGAAAGTATCCGCACGACTGGAAGTTGATTTTCGTCGGTGATGCGACGATGAGCCCGTACGAAGTGCTGCAACCCGGCGGCTCGGTCGAGTACAACAACGACGAGGCTGGTGCTGTGTGGCTGCAACGACTGTTCTCGACGTTTCCGAAGTCTGTCTGGCTGAACCCGGAACCCGAGCAGTTATGGCAATACCGTCAATCGATTTCGGTAATTCGCCAAATCGCGGGCGGAAAGATGTTCCCGATGACGCTCGACGGCTTGACGCGAGCCATGCGGCAGCTAAGTAAGTAACAGCGATTCTTCGTTTTCGCTAAGCGGCTCGTTGGCGCTCGGTAGGCCGCACCACGAGGTAGACCAATCGCGGTGACTTAACGTCACGCAGCGCTCGAAGCGCGCAGTCATGATGAATGCGGCCCGCATCGAGTGTCTGGTGCAGGCGATCGACGGAGTCGATCGTCACACCGTCTATGCCGATCACAATATCGCCCTCCATCACACCGCCGATTGCGGCCGGGCTTCCAGCTTCGACCGACTGCACGCGCACTCCTGTTTTTTGATCGAGATGGTGAAACAGCGTGACGCGTCGATCGAGTGCTACGGTGGCGCCGGCCACACCGATATAGCCGCGCCGGACGCGACCGTGTTGCAGCAATTGCGGAATCACCCATTCGGCGATGTCGATCGCCACCGCGAAGCTGATCGACTGCGCGCCACGGATAATCGCCGTGTTGACTCCAATAACTTCACCACGAGAATTCAGCAGCGGCCCGCCGGAATTGCCAGGATTTAGCGCGGCGTCGGTTTGAATGACGTCGGGTATCAATCGTCCGGTGCTGGCTCGCATGCTGCGACCGAGCGCGCTGACAATTCCTGCGGTCACGGTGTGTTCGAAGCCCAGTGCGTTACCGATTGCAATCGCGATCTCGCCGCGGCGGACACCTGCAGAGCGCCCAAGCACCGCGTGGGACAGCGGGCCGCGCGAACGGGAATCGATGCGCAGCAAAGCCAGATCGCTGTCGGGATCGTCACCCACCCATTCGGCATTGAACTCCCGTCCGTCACCAAGTTCAATCAGATAGCTCAGTGCAGGACGACGCGCCGTGGCAGGTTGACCGGCTCGCGCGACATGCGAGTTAGTCAGAAGATATCCATCGGGTGTAAAGAGAAATCCCGACCCGCTCCCTGGCGACTGCCTCGCGCTCGCCTCGGACACGCGCACCGCCGCCACTGTGGGCGCGACGCGCTCTACGACGCCGGAAACCGTCTGCGAATACGCATCTAGCAGGAAATTGTCTTGGCCACCCATCGTCCGCTCGCAGCAAGAGCAGATGCGGATCGAATAGCGGTTTTGCAAGTCGGGCGTCGCGCGGACCGATACACCTGGTTGTTACGTCGTGAACGGCGGGGCTGCTTTCAGCACCTCATCCATCGTCGTCACCCCATTTGCGATTTTCTGCGCGCCTGAAAGCCGCAAGGACTTCAGGCCGTCGCGCGCGGCTTGGTTGCGCATCTTGACGATATCGCCCTGCTGCCCGACCAAGGCGCGCATCGCGTCGGTCATGACCAGCATCTCGATCAACCCGGTGCGCCGCATATAACCCGTGTTCCGGCACTCCAGACAGCCGACCGGCTTGTAGACCTGATCGGGGATATTCGAGCGCCACGGGTTGACCAGTTCTTTCCACAGCGCCGGATCGATCGGCTCACCGACTGCCTTGCAGTGCGGACATAGCGTGCGGATCAGGCGCTGAGCAAGGACCCCAACCAACGTCGCGTTGACCAGATAGTTCGGCACGCCGAGCTCGAGCAAGCGCGCGATCGACGACGCCGCGTCATTCGTATGCAGCGTCGAGAACACCAGATGGCCGGTCAGCGCGGCTTGTACCGCCATGTCGGCGGTTTCCTTGTCGCGGATTTCGCCGACCATGATGATGTCAGGGTCCTGCCGCATCAGCGCACGCAGCCCGTCGGAGAAGCCCAAGTCGAGCCCGTGCTGAACCTGCATCTGATTTAACGCCGGGTCGACCATCTCGATCGGATCTTCCACAGTGCTGACGTTGACCTCGTCGGTCGCGAGCTGCTTCAGCGTCGAATACAGCGTCGTCGTCTTGCCCGAACCGGTCGGACCTGTAACCAGCACTATCCCAGACGGCCGGTGAATCCAGTTCTCCCACAGCTTCGCTTCTTCATTCGCGAACCCGAGCTCGGCGTAGCTGCGCACGACGACTTCCGGATCGAAGATGCGCATCACCAGCTTTTCACCGAACGCGGTCGGCAGCGTCGACAGTCGAATCTCGACTTCACGACCGGCGTTCTGCCCGGTCGTGACCTTAGTCTTGATGCGCCCGTCCTGCGGGCGCCGCTTCTCTACCACGTCCATACGGCCGAGCAGTTTGATACGGCTCGTCATCGCACCCATCACCCCGGCCGGCACCTGGTACACCTGATGCAACACGCCGTCGATGCGGAATCTCGCGACTCCGAATTCGCGCCGAGGCTCAAGATGGATATCACTCGCGCGCTGATCAAACGCGTACTGCAGCAACCAGTCGACGATGTGAATGACGTGTGCATCGGTGGCTTCGACCTTGCCACCCAGCTCCACCAGTTGTTCGAAGCTCGAGACCAGCGCCGTACTGCCGGTCTTTGCCGCACCGCGCACCTGTTGCGCAAGCTTGAAGAACTCGGTCGTATAGCGTGCGACGTCGAGCGGATTGGCAACGACGCGCAACACCGACTTCTTCGTGATCTGCTCGATCTCGCGATCCCAGCCGGTTAGGAACGGCTCGCTGGTGGCGATCGTCACCTCGGTCGGCGTCATCGCGACCGGGAGAATCGAATACGTCGTGGCATACGACGCCGACATCACGTCGACGACGCGCGTGAAGTCGACTTTCAACGGATCGATGTGAAAGTAAGGCAGCGCGGCTTTCTCCGCGATCCAACGGGTCAGCGTCTCGAGATCGAGCAATTGCCGGTCGGCTTGCGGCGACCGGTAGTTCATCTCGGCAAGTACGACCAGCGGGTGCCCCGAACGCTCGCGACCACCGGTAATTTTGAAGCGCTCGGCGTCGGCGGCGGACAACAGTCCGTCGACCACGAGTTGCTTGATCACGAAACCGCTGGTCACCCGGCCCGGCGGCGCCTGCACCGGCTGCGCGCGCTTGTGGTGCTCGCGCGGTGCCGTTGTATTTTTCAGAACTGTTGCGCCGTCCTTCAGGACTCATGCCGGCTGCGAGGCCTCGTAGCGCTTGGCCATCGACTTCGCGCGATCGGGTGCGTTCTCAAAATCGGCGACTACCGCGTCGACTGCGCGCTTGGTCAGCGGCACGCTTTCGAGCGGCTCGATGTACTTGCGCGCCAGATATGACTTCAACATGTCGGCCGACATCACGTGCGCTTTTTGATCGTGCTCGCTGGCAAACAGGAACAGTGTGCGCAGCGGGCTCATCCAGCGCAACTTGGCGCGCGAAAACTCCATTCCATTCCAGAGCTTGAACCAGTTGCCGCGTTGCCAGCGACCGATTTCTTCCTGCACACGCGCGTCTTCGACCGGATCGAGCCGACCGATGTCGGTCACCGGATCGGGCATGACGATGTCCGCTTTATGTTCTGCGGCCGCGCGCATGATGACGTTGGTCGGCACCTTGATGCCGCCCGGCACCGTCGTGACCGGGAACACGCCCGACAGCTGCATGCCGTCGATCTTGGCACGCAACTCGGACGCCAGCAGACTCGACTTGATATAGGTCGCCTGATCGACCGGCTTGACTGCCATCGCGTGCGATTCCATCAACTGCGTGAAAAACAGTTCGCGGTCGCGCTCCGGAGCGTTGATCAATCCGAGGCCGTCGCGCAGCACGCGCACCATGCCGGGAATCAGCTTGACAAGCTTGCTCCGATCCTCGGTGCTTGCCTTCGGTTGCACCGACCACACCAGTTCATGAATGACATCGCGAAACGCTTTTGCAAAGCCGGGCGTCTTTTCCTGCCGCACGGTCGCGGACACCAACACCTTGACCCAGGCGCCTAACAAGAATTCCTTGATGTACGGCTCGAGGTCGACCCGCTCGAACGCTCTCCTGACTTGAATCGTCGTATTGATGGTGAGGATCTCGTGCTTCTCGGCCGCTTCAAGCGCTTTCTTGGCGCGCGAGACCGGATCGTTTTCCTCGGGCGCAATGTCGGAGACAAACTTGTCGAACTCGCCATACAACCGATCAAAGACACCGAGGTCGGTTTCAAAATGCTTGAGGATCTCGGTGATGACCCGGTCGACTTCCTTCATGTAGCGCTGGTTGTCGTCCCCGTACGGCTCCCACCCGGCAGACGTACCCGCGATGCGATCGATCAACTTGCGCGCCGGATGCGCGCTGGAAGCGAAAAACGCCGCATCCATTAACGCCGACTTCAGCACCGGAAACTGCAGGCGCGAAATTCGTGCCTTGATCTCGGACGGCACTTGCTTGTCCTGCATCACATGATCGAACAACATGCCGACCAGCTCGATCGTCAGCTTGTCCACCACGCGCGTCGATTTTGAAATCAATTCATCGCGCATTGAGCTGACCGACTCGGTCGGCAACGAAAAATTGCCGCTTCGGCCCAAGCTCATGCAGATTCATCTGCTGAAACTCGCCGATCGACTCCAGCAGCTGCTGCGGCGCTGGGCCATGCGAGGGTAGGTGCGGCAGCCGCGAGCCCCGAGCGTTGGCCTGCAAGCGCGTCAGCAACCCGCCGAGCAGCATGTTCGGCTCGTCCGGACCTGGTGCGGGCCCTTGCGCTCGCGGCTGGCCGCCAGGCGCGTTGGTGCGCGGGCCACCCGCCTCCGCCAAGGCGCCAGCGGAATTCGTACCGCTATTCGACTGGGCATTGGTTGCTGCGCCCTGCTGCCACGGTGTGGCCGATTTGGGCGCGGCGCGCGTCCGCCGAATTGCGCGTACGTCGACGCCGTGGTTCGCGTAGTGGTCGAGAAGCTGCCTGACAATGCGTGCGAGTTCGTCACCTAGCGGCTTCTCGAACACCGTCAAGAAAAACTCCCAAGCCTCCTTGTGCAGATCGGTATCTTCGGCGGCACGCAGCAATGCGCGCACGTACACGGCCGGGCCCAACGGATTTTCCGAATTACGAATGGTGCTCCTGCCAAGAAGAAACGCGACGACCAGATTCAAGTCACGCATCAACTGCTCGGCATAACCAGCGATCTTGCTCGCATGCCGCTCAACGACGGTGTTACTTTCGACCGAGATCGAGTCGACCAGCGAGAGCGTCTCGGCGTCGAGTGAGCCCGGCGGCGCCTGCACCCGGCCCACCGTAATTTCCTGAAAATACTGATCCTGCGTTTCCGTCAGGCGCGCCATGAACGTGTGGTGCAGATCGTCGAGCTTCGCGGCCAGATGCCGCTGCACCAGCGGCGACCCGACATCGAAATCCCACTTGCCCGACAACTCGTCGAGAATCGTCTTGGAGAGTTCCGGAAAGGCGGCGCCGATCAGCTCATTGGAAATCGCCATGCCGGACTTCAGAAGCGCAGATGCCTGCGCCGCCGTCACGAATGGCACGTCATTGCTTGCGCGCGACGAGTCGGAAGCCGGAGGAAACTCCATGCGATCTCTGACGTTGGACCAGGTTTTCTAGCAGCGCCGCACGCTCAGCGGCTTCGACACTATAGACGGCGGACTCTATCGACCCACCATCGGGTGTCAAGCGAGTTTAAGCAGTTACTGGCGCCAAAACATCCCTAAATTGAAGGCATTAGCCGCGCTTTCGCAACGATCCTAGAGCTCAAATCGGGCCCCGAATGTGTTTGCGCGCCGCAAACCGGCAACCCAGCCGCGCGCTTTCAGCTTCCAGCGCGCTTCGAGCTCGCGGGCCCGCTCTTCGAGCGCCGAAAATGTGACGTTAAGAGGAGGACCGACGATCGCGAGGACGACGCGGTTGCCAGCGTCGACTTCGGGCAGTACGAGCACGCGATCGTCAAAGGCCGATGCGATGGCGGCAAAGCTCGGATCGAACTTGGCACCGAACAGATTGAATGAAGCGACACCCGGCGCTCTGAGCGACTTTCGGCATGCGCGATAGAAAGCGGTGTCGTCATACACGGGACCGCGCGCCGCCGCATCGTATAGATCGACTTGCAACCAGTCTGTCCGACCGCGTTGCCGTGGATTGCTGATGAATTCACGCGCGTCGGAATTGACGATCGTGAGTCGCGCGTCATCGGCCGGCAAGCAAAACCATGCACGCGCAGCATCAATCACGTCAAGGCTAAGTTCGACCGCTACGACACTTGCGCTCGGCACCTCACGCCAGCAAAACTTCGTTAGTGCCGCCGCACCGAGACCTAATTGAACGATCCGCCTTGGCTCGGGAAGGAACAGACCCACGGCCATCATCAGCCGCTGGTATTCGAGCTCCAACGCAAATGGCCGCGCGACGCGCATGCCGCCCTGAATCCACTCAGTCCCGAAGTGCAGGTAGCGGATGCCGTCTTCTTCGGAAAGCGTGACCGGCTCAGCCTTCCGTTGACGCTTCACGTCACGCGGGCGCGCCTTCGGCCTGCAGGTCGTGCATCATGCCGCCGACCACCCGCTCGAACAGCGGTGCGCTCTCGGCCGTCTTAATGCGTCCTGCTCTGACGAAGCTGCGCAGGATCAAAGGCGCCAAGCTGTGCGCCTTGCCCGTTTCCGCCGACGTAAATAGATAGAAATTCCGGCGCGGACTGATCCAGCGCAGACGCACGCGCTCGTTCTGCTCTCCGGTCCACAGGTCGAACCAGGTGCCGCGTTGCCAGCTGTCGATCATCCGGTCGATGTCGTCGTCGGACAACTTCTCGACCGGAATCATTTCCTCGGGCTGCACCGTGAGCGGTGCTTCCATCAAGTTGACTTCGGCGTGATTGGCGGCCACCGCACTGCGTACCACTTCCGCCGTGATCGTCAGCGGCTGCTCGTGCTCGTTCTCGACCACCGGCGGCGGCTCGACGATCTTGACTTCGTCGAGCTTGCGCTTGAATGCGGCAGGATCCAGCGGCGCGCCGGTGCCGTAAGCGACTTCGAGCGCTTTCACCGCTTGCGCATGCGATGCCATCAAGCGTGAAAAGAATTCCTGCGACTGCGCAGGCGAAAATTCGATCAACTGCAGACCTTCACGCACGGTGGTCAGCACCGCGGGAATCGTCTTGACCAGACGCTTGCGATCGTCGGGGTTGATCTTCGGCTGCACGCTCCACACCAGATCGGGAACGACGTCGCGAAACTTTTTCGCAAACGAAGGCTGCGTGCGCTCGCGCAAAGTGGCTGCCACCATCACCTTGACCCAGTGTTCGAGCAGAAAGTCGCGCAGATACGATTCGATCTGCACGCCGTCGAACGCCTTCCGGATGCCGATCGCCGAATTGATGCCCATGATCTCGCGCGTCTCGGCTTCCTCGAGTGCGCGCTTGGCGCGCGTCACCGGATCGTCGTCGCGCATGCGCTCTTCGGCCAGGTATTGCTCGAACTCGCCGAGCGCCTTCTCAAAGATCGGTGGACCATCGTTGATCGCAACGACGATCGTGTTGACCGCCTTGTTCACCTCGGAAAGATAGCGAACGTTGTCTTCGCCTTCCGGCCGCCAGCCAATACCGGTGCTGGCGATGCGATCCATCAAGCGGCGCGCCGGCTGCACCGGCGAAACGAACAGATCCGAATCCGCCAACGCGATCTTCATGATCGGGAACTGCAAACGCGATATTGCAGTCTTGATCTCGGCCGGCAGGTGCTTGTCCTGATGAATGCGATCGAAGAGCATCCCGACCAGCTCGATCGTCAGTTTGTCGATCTGCTTCGTCGCCTTCTCGGCCACGTGCGACCGCAAATGGGCCTCGTCGCGTTCGCTGATCATCTGCGCCGCGGCACCGCTCTTCCCACTCATTGTCGCGAGTGCGTTCAGCCGCTGCACTTCGTTGATCGACGCCAGCAAACCAGGGTCGATCATCGCAAATTGAACCGGTGTGTTCGGCGCAAGGCCAGCCGATGCGGAGCCGGTGATGACAAAGCCAGGCGTCATCATCGGTGACCCCGTCACCTGATCGACGCGGTCGAACAGCGGCTGCGACGGCATCTGCGTATGCGGCATCGAAGATACCGGCCGTGCCGCACCGCCGCCGGGGACAGTCGGAACTTGCATGCGCTGGTACAACGCGCTCAGCAACTGTTCGGCGGTCGTGCCGGTCATCGAACCGGTGCCTGGCCCACCACCCTGGGTCGTGCGACGCAGGTGCACCCGCGCTGCCCGATCATCGTGTTGCGAAATCCGGTGGGCTTGTATGACGATGCAGCGCCACCTTCCTGCACGCCCTTGCCTTCCAGTTCGTTATTCAGCGCGGTGTAAACCGCAACCAGTGGCTTCAGCAGGCTGACGTCGAAAGCTTTCATCACCGAATGACGCTGGTCACCCTTAAAACCGAGCTTGTCGACTGGCATCGCCTAGCGCGCGGCAGAAACGGACCGGATGAAATGGATTCTCGCGATCTCCAAGTCCCGGAATTTGCAGCGCCTTGGCGAGCCGCTGCGTCAATGGCGTGAACGTGGAATCCGCGGCGTTGCGAATGCGAGACGAAAAGCGATCGATCACCATCGCCTCTTCCATCTCGTCGTACTCGACCAGAGACAAACCCAGCGACTTGGCGGCGGCCGGCTGTGCGGGCTTATCTTTGCCCCCAGTGAACAGCTCGTCGATTGCAGAATCAATGTGGCTGTCAACCGCGGTGAACAACGCGTTTGAGAATTCGCGTTGATCGACCAACAGGCGCCGCACCGATTTTTTCAGCGTCGCCGAAGCGCTGTCGTCGGCATCGATCGCCTGAATCGCTTCGCGTGCGGCTTCGGCCAGCAAAGGATCGAACTGCACGCGCACCGTCTTGCGCAGCTCGCCGATTACGCGATGCACGGTCGTGCGACTGGCGCGTCCTGGGGTCGAAGTGGTGGTGGCGCTCACGGTCAATAGGTCAACGAGCCACGACGGCCGGGCCCGAGAGTCGAAAGATTAGCCGATTACGCGCCCGCCGCGGCTGCGCTAATTGCCGCTGATTTGGCCGCATCTCAAGGTATTGGAGTCCCGTCAAGAGGGAGAAACGGCCCACCACGCCCGCCAGACGGCCAGTTTTTGCTCGAATGACCGGCCGGCATGGGCCGGGCTTGACGATGGCAAAATCGTAGTTTCAAAGCCTGCGGCGGCAAACTCGGCCGCAAACCGGCCGGCTGCCTGACCGTTAAAGGCGACCGTCGTCAGCCGCGGCGCCAGACGATGCAGGCGTGCGAACTGGTTGGCTTTTTGATTGCGAATCGACGCATCGCCGCTACCGTCCCGATCGCAAGCGTCGAGCACATCCCAAACGCCGAGACGATGCGCAAGCACGCGCTGCAGCCGCCTGCGGTATGGCATATCGGCCAATGGCTCGCCGAGCAGCTCGGCAAGCAGACGCCAGAATTGGTTCCGCGGATGTGCGTAGTACTGGCCCGCCGCCAGCGATGCCTCCGACGGAAAGCTGCCCAGGATCAAGCGCTCGATCTTGTCGTCGATTACCGGTGGGAACCCCCGCAGCGACGGTGCCGCCGATCTAGCTGCCGGCATTCAACAGCATCGAATTCAGACGCTTGACGAACTCTGCTGGATTTTCGAGCTGACCACCCTCTGCTAGCACCGCTTGATCAAGCAGCAACGCCGACCATTCGGCCAATCGCTCGTCGCCGGGCTTCAAGCGCTGTACCAACGGATGGTTCGGATTCAGCTCGAGAATTGGTTTAGTGGCCGGGGCGTTCTGCCCGGCCGCTTTCAACAGGCGCTGCAAATGCTGGCTCATTGCATGCTCGTCAGCTACCACGCACGCCGGCGAATCCGTCAGGCGCAACGTGATTCGAACGTCCTTGACGCGCTCGCCCAACGACGCTTTGACCGCTTCGACCAGGTCCTTGCTCTGCTCGACCACTTGGCGCTGTTCTTCCTTCTCCTTCGTATCAGCAAGCCCGCCGAGATCCAGATCGCCCTTTGCAACCGACACCAGCGGCTTACCTTCGAACTCCTGCAGGAACGACAGCATCCATTCATCAACGCGATCGGTCAGGATCAACACCTCGACCTCTTTGCGGCGGAAAATCTCGAGATGCGGGCTCGCTTTGCCCGCAGCAAGTGAATCGGCGGTGACGTAGTAGATCGAAGCTTGCTTGTCCTTAATCCGGCCGACGTAGTCCGCCAGAGAAACGGTTTCCTCATCGGTCGGCCGTCGATGCGAATCGCAACAGCTTCGCAATCCGTTCGCGGTTCGCCGCGTCTTCGCCCACTCCCTCCTTCAGCACCTGGCCGAATTCCTTCCAGAAGGTCGAGTACTTTTCCTTCTGGTTTTCAGCGAGTTCTTCGAGCAGTCCGAGCACACGCTTCGTCGAGCCCTCGCGAATCGCCTTGACATCACGGCTTTGCTGCAGAATTTCGCGCGACACGTTGAGCGGCAGGTCCGACGAATCGATGACCCCGCGCACGAACCGCAGATATGCGGGCAGCAAATCGCCCGCGTCCTCCATGATGAACACGCGTCGGACGTACAGCTTCAGGCCGTGTCGTTGTTCGCGGTCCCACAAATCGAACGGTGCGCGCTCCGGCAGATACAGCAACTGGATGTATTCGGTGCGGCCTTCGACCCGATTGTGTGTCCACGCCAGCGGATCACTGAAGTCGTGCGATACGTGCTTGTAGAACTCGCGGTACTGTTCTTCGGTGATATCGGTCTTGGCGCGTGCCCATAGCGCGCTTGCCTGATTGATCGTCTCAAGCTCGTCGGTCTGGCGATACTCGCTCCTGTCCTTGTCCCAAACCTCCTTGCGGATGCGAATCGGCAACGAAATGTGGTCCGAGTAATGCGTGATCACCGATCGCAACTTGCCTGCTGCCAAAAACTCGTCTTCACCCTCGCGCAGATGCAGCGTGACATCGGTACCCGACTCAGCACGCGTGGCAGGCTCGATCGTAAATTCGCCGCCGCCGTCGCTTTCCCATCGAATCGCGGCCGCGGCGTCCTCCCCGGCGCGCCGCGATACCACCGTGACACGATCTGCCACGATGAAGCTCGAATAAAAGCCGACACCGAATTGCCCAATCAGTTGCGCATCTTTCTGCTGATCGCCGGACAGTTGAGCAAAAAATTCGCGTGTACCCGACTTGGCGATCGTTCCCAGATGCTCGATCGCATCGGTGCGCGACATACCAATCCCGTTGTCGGACACGGTGATCGTGCGCGCCGCTCTTGTCGAAAGACACAGTGATGCCAAGTTCAGAGTGGCCTTCGAGTAATTGAGGCCGCGACATCGCTTCGAAGCGCAACTTGTCGCAGGCGTCGGACGCATTGCTGATCAATTCGCGTAAGAAGATTTCCTTGTTGCTGTACAGCGAGTGAATCATCAGCTGCAGCAGCTGTTTGACTTCGGCCTGAAAGCCGAGTGTTTCTTTGCTGGTGATGTCTTGTGCTTCCATAGTGGTTGCGAGTTAAACGAAGGATGCAATTATCGCGCGCTCTTCATGCTTCGTTGGTTTCACTGTGCCTAGCCGAGACGGAGGCGAACAACGTGTCCCATTTGACGTGTTTTCCGGAAGGAACCGGCCGCGCACCGCGGAAATGCCGGTCCAGCACGCGCAATTGTGAAATCTTATGCAGCGGTGCCCAGCGCCAGCCGAGCGGCCGTCCCGATCGGCTGCCGCCACCAATCTGGTAGCAGAACAACCGGGCTTCGCCACCGATCAAGCCGTAGTCATGCGGCTCGACTAAGCGGGGTTGCTCATCAAGGACAAACGCAACGAGGCGGCGCTCGCGAATCGCAGTACGCAATAGCCCGTCTATATCGGTTGGTGGCATCCGCTGGTCTGACAAGCCGCGACCGGCTGATCCAGCCAGACTCGTGCCTGCGGCGTCAATCGGCAATCTGCTGCAGAAGGTACAGCCTCTGGTAAATGCCACCCTCTATCGCCATTAGCTGATCGTGCGTACCTTGTTCGGCCAGGCGGCCATGATTCAGCACGAAAATACGATCGGCCGCGCGGATCGTTGACAGCCGGTGCGCAATTGCGATGACGGTCGTCTTGCCGTGCAGCAGTGACAGCGCGTGCGCCACCTGCCGCTCGGTATCGCTATCGATCCGCGAGGTTGCTTCGTCCAGAAACAGCACGCGTGGCGCTCCGGCGAGCGCGCGTGCAACGGCGATCAATTGTTTCTGCCCGGAAGACAGCCGCGCCCCGCCTTCACCAAGCGGGGTGCTGTAACCCTGCTCCATCGCTCTAATGAAAACATGCGCGTTTGCTGCGCGTGCGGCGGCCTCGATTTGACCCTGAGGCAGATTTCGCCCCATGTCGATATTCTCAAGCGCACTCGCTGCCAGCAGGAACGGCTCCTGTGGGACTAGTCCGACATCGGCCCGAAAGTGTTCATCGCCGATCGTCGCAAGGGGAATCCCATCGATCTCCAAGCGGCCTGCCTGCGGCG
Organism: uncultured beta proteobacterium; assembly: GCA_963791315.1. GTDB lineage: Bacteria > Pseudomonadota > Gammaproteobacteria > Burkholderiales > Burkholderiaceae_F > JACCZX01. Next base: position 831,602 of record CAWBRQ010000007.1, on the reverse strand, counting down.
CATAGAAACGCAGCAACAACGACAGCAGTGTCGACTTGCCGCTGCCGGTGTGGCCAACGATGCCCACAAAACTGCCAGCGGGTACATCGATGCTCACGTCGTGCAGTACAGGCTGCTGCGGGTCGTAACCGAAGCTCACGTCGATCAGCTGTACATGACCGCGACTGACGCGCCGTTCATGCGTGACCTCCTGCGATTGACCCTCGTCGAGCAGCGTGTTCACGCGAGACGCCGCGACCAGCGCTTGTTGCAGCAACGAGAACTGCATCGTGATCGAGATCAGGGGCTCGACAACACGCGCGACGTACGTGATGAATGCGTAGAGAAGTCCGATCTCGAGCCCGCCGAACGATTGCGTACCGAACGCCGCGATGATTGCGACGATCAACAAAATGCTCATCATGTCGAGCGCGGGACGCAGCAGCCACGCATTTGCGCGTACCTCCCCCAACCTGGCTCTGTAGTGCTCGCGATTGGTGCTCGCAAAGCGCGTGGCGAAGCGCCGTGCGGCGCCGGTCGCCTGCAGCACGCTCATGCCGGCAATGCTTTCACCCATCTGCGCGTTGATGTCGCTGCGCAGTTCGCGCGAACGCATCACCGCATGGGCAGATAGACGCTGATAGCCGATCACAATCAGTACCGTCGCTGGAATCAGCGTCAGCACGATCAGCATCAGCCGCCAGTCGAGCCAGGCCATCGCCACGACGGCGCCAAGCAGCACCGTTACTCCCTGCAGCATCTCGAACAGCACTTGCACATACAGCTGTCTGATCTGCTCGGTGTCGTTGGTAATGCGGCTGACCAGCTGGCCCGTGATCGCCTTGTCGAAATACGCCATCGGCAGGCGCAGCACATGGTTGTAAACACTCTCGCGCAGACGACGCACCGAGCGCATCGCTACGCCGGCCAGTCGAACGAGCTGAAAATAGCGCAGCGCGCTCGCCAGGCAGCCGCTGACCACGATGCCACCGATCAATAGCGCGACAGGCCACGCCTCGAGACGGCCCGGCAGCAGGTATTCGTCGATGAACAACTTGCCAAAGATCGGCCCGAGAGCCTCGAGACCGCCGGCAGCCAGCAGCAGCGCACTGGCAAGTGCCAGCTGCTTGCGATCGGGGCGCGCAGCCCGCCACAGCAGAGCGAACGCCTGGCGTCGTTCGTCGCGTCTTGCCGGACGCAGCTCCTGATGCTCGATCGTTGCAGCAGATGCAGCAGCCATTATGGATGCACCCTGGCGCTGCGCGCCGTCCCGCCAAGCGGGAGCGAGTTTTCCTTCGGGCGGCCGTGCGGAGAACTCATGCGCTTTCCAGGCTGGCTTCCAACTGTTGGTAGCGCCACTGTGCCGCATACCACCCGTTAAAGTTCAGCAGTTGCGCATGCGATCCGCGCTCGACGATGCGCCCCGCTTTGAGCACCAGGATCATGTGAGCGTCGGCTACAGCCGACAGACGATGGCTGACGATGATCGCCGTGCGGCCTGTTTCGCTAAGCTTCGCGCTCGGTTCGCCGCTCAGCTCGCCGCGCAAGTGCGCCAGGATTTGGGTTTCAGTGCCAGTGTCGACTGCCGATAAGGCATCGTCCAGTAGCAGCAGCGGCTTTTCGGTCAACAGCGCGCGCGCAATCGCGACTCTTTGCCGCTGCCCGCCCGAAAGTGTGATGCCGCGCTCGCCGACCAACGTTTCGTAGCCGTGCGGGAAGCGCGCGATGTCATCGTGCAATGCCGCGAGCTCGGCTGCACGCTCGATCTCTCTGCGGGTCGCGTTGCTGCGCGCAAGCGCGATGTTTTCCGCCAGTGTTGCTGAAAACAGGAAGGCTTCTTGCGGCACCCAGCTGACCGCCCCGCGCAGCGCATTCAGTGTGTATTCGTCGATCGCGTGCCCACCCCACACGATCCGGCCCTGGTCCGGCGCATAGTTACGCAGCAGTAGCATCAATAGCGTCGACTTGCCGGATCCAGTCGGACCTACGATCCCAAGCGTTTGCCCTGCCCTTAACTCGACCGACACGTCGGCAACTGCAGGCGCTGCGTCCGGCCGATAGCGAAACGTCACCCCTTCAAACCGCAAGGCACCTGGCACCAAATCAGTAACCGTGCCGTCATCGGCTACCGACAACGGCTCGGACAATGTCGGCTGCAGCCGGGTCCATCCGGCCTTGCCGCGTTCTAGCAGCGACAGCACCCAGCCCGCTGCAAACATCGGCCAGATCAACTGCGACAGATACATCGCAAAGCTGGTCAGCTCGCCAACGGTCAACTGCTGCCGCGATACCAGCCACCCTCCGACACCGAGCGTGAGGGCGGTGGCCGCAGTCAGCGTGAAGCCGACCGCCGGCTCGTACGCGGCCTCCCATTTCAGAGCGCGGAAATTGGCGGCGGCCGCGTCAGCTGCCCGCTGCGCGAATTCGCGCGCGGCGTGCGTTTCGAGGCCTAACGCCCGTAGCGTGCGCACGCCAGCGATCGTCTCCTGAACATGGTCGTTCAAGTTCGAAAAGCGATCGAGCGAATCGCGCCACGCCGTATGCACGCGCCGTGAAATGAACCAGAACGCGATCGCCATCAGCGGGAAAGGCAGCAACGCGATCAACGCGAGCCGCCAATCGATGCCAAGCGCCATCATCGCAATCACTAGGATCAGAGTAAGCGTGCCATCGAACCCGGCGAGAAACGCTTCACCCGCGGCCATCTCGATCGAATCGACATCATTCGTCGCGCGCGCCATCAAATCACCGGTACGGCTGCGATTGAAAAACGGCGGCCCCTGAAGGGTGAGGCGGTCATACAGGCGCGTGCGCAGCTCGACTCCGAGCTGATACGCGGCAGAAAACAGTTGCAGCCGCCAACCGACGCGCAGCAAGTAAATCACTGACCCCATGATCAGCAGTGCTACCAGCTGGCGTATCAGTGCGGCACCGTGCAAAGTGCCCGCGACCAAACCATCGACCGCCTGCCCGACAATGCGCGGAACCCACACGGTGAGCACCGCGATGCCGATCAGCATCAGCGCCGACGCGATGTAGGCGCGCCAATGGCGCATGACGAACGCGCCGATCAATTGATACAGGGATTGAGACACGAGCCGCGGGATTTTCGTGGAACAGGATTGTAGGGGCCGCGATATTTCGTCGACCACAGCCGTTCAGCTAAAGTTGCAGCGATGAGCGACTTCCGCTTTTACACCTGCGATGTGTTCACGGATCGCATGTTCAGCGGCAATCCACTTGCCGTGTTGACAGACGCTCGCGGTTTGGACGAACAAGCGATGCAGGCAATTGCGCGCGAGTTCAATTTTTCGGAAACAACGTTCGTAACACCGCCGGCAGATAAGCGCCACACCGCGCGCGTTCAAATTTTTACGCCAAGCAGGGAACTGCCGTTCGCCGGGCATCCGACGGTCGGCACTGCGTTCGTTCTGTCATCGCTCGGAGGTGCCGAGGATTCCACCGAGCTGGTACTCGAAGAAAACGTGGGACCGGTCCCCGTGCGCATCGAGCGCAACGAAGGACGTGTCGTGCGCTGTACGTTTACGTCGGCCCGCCTGCCCGAGCGCCTGCAAACTGTGCCGCCTTCGAGCCGGGCGCTCGCCGAAATGCTGCAGCTTACGGTTGATCAAATCGCTGCGCCTGCGGAAGTGTGGTCGTGTGGCGTGCCATACCTGGTGGTGCACGTCACGTCGAGTGACGCACTGGTGCGGGCGCAGCTTGACCTCACTCGCTGGCGCACAACACTGGCTGGCTTCGTCACGCAGGAGGTCTACCCCATTGCGCAGCTCGACTCGTCGACTTGGCAAGTGCGGATGTTCGCGCCAGGCGCAGGTGTCGCCGAGGATCCCGCAACCGGTTCGGCGGCCGCAGCGCTTGCGGGCTGGCTCGTGCGCCATACACCGAGTCAATCGACTACTCGACGCTGGACGATCTTGCAGGGCGAAGCGATAGGCCGGCCCAGCCGTATCGAGCTGGAAGCCGATGTGCGCGAGGGAGCCCCACAAGCAGTCCGTGTCGGCGGCACATCGGTGATGGTTAGCGAAGGCGTGTTGAAGCTGTAGTCTTCTACAACGCCGCGCGCCCGATGGTCGCTATCGCAATCGTGAGAAAGCCGAGTACCAGGTTGATCAACACCATCTTGCGCACCATGTCGAGGTTTGCGCCGGCCACCGCCCAGTCGCCGGCCATGACGGCTGCACGCATGCGTCTAAAGGGCGCAAACCGAATGTGTAGATAGAGCAACATCATCACCAACCCGACCGCCAGCATCAGATGCACCGACAGGTGCGCGTTCTTGAATCCTCCGCCGATCAAGATCATCGCCAGCCCGCTCGCCAGCAGCACGACAATCGCAAGCGCAGCCCACGACATGAACCGACCGAGCGTCGAAGAAAGAAACGTCAAGCGGACCGACGGCTCCTGCAAACGTGCCGCGGACGGCCGCACCACGAAGTGCAGAAGGAACATGCCGCCGACCCAGACAACGACACAGAGGACGTGCGCGAATAACAGTGTGGTGTAGATGATTCTCATTGCCTCTATCCAGATTCACGTTTGGGCCGGCAGTTTCGCGCTCGTCAATCCTGCAGTGCCTTGCGCAGCGTAAACGGCGGCTTCAGTTTCGAGTCGACCAGCTTGCCCTTCCGCGCGCGGTGGCCGCGCTGCGCTTCCAGCAGCGCACCGGTCAGATGCACTTCCACGGATTTGGCTGACTTACCTTTGACAGCGGTGACGATCGCTCCGCTTTTTGAGATCGGCAGCGCTGCGAGCAGTTTTTCACCCTCATCGAGATCGATCAACGTCACGCCGCGGCCCCCGCCCGAAAGCGATTTCAACTCGGCAGCATCGAACACCAGGACCCGGCCCCGCTCGGACAGGCAAGCGATGAATCGGTCGTTTGCCACATCGGCCGAATGCGGACGTAGCGGCTCGGCCCCTGCATCGACATTGATGAACTGCTTTCCGGCACGCTGGCGCGACAACATGTCTCCAAGCGTTGCTGCAAATCCGAAACCGTTGCTCGTTGCCAGCAATAGCGGCAGTGACGCTGCGCCCGCGACGTATGCAACCAGTCGCGTTTCTGGCGCGAGGTCAATCAACGACGTAGCCGGCGCACCGTCGCCGCGCGCCGACGGCAGTTGCGAAACAGCAATCGTGTAGACGCGACCGTTGCTTCCGATCGCGATCAGCGAGTCGACCGTGCGGCACTCGAACGAGCCATAGAGCGCATCGCCAGTCTTGAACGTGAATTGCGCCGGGTCATGCCCGTGGCCCGTGCGCGCGCGAACGAAACCATTTTCGGACACGATGACCGTGATCGGCTCGTCGGTCACTCTCAACTCGACCGTGGCGCGCTCGGCGGTTTCTATCAATGTGCGCCGAGGGTCCTTTTCGCCGTACTTTTTGGCGTCGTCCTCGATTTCCTTGCCAACGAGCTTGCGCAGCGCCGCATCCGATCCGAGCAGCTTGCCAAGCGCCAACTGCTCCTTGCGCAGCTCGGCGAGCTCCTCTTCGATCCGAAATCCTTCGAGCCGCGCCAACTGTCGCAGGCGTAACTCGAGAATATCGTCAGCCTGTCGCTCGGACAGCTTGAACGCCTTGATCAAATCGGGCTTTGGCTCATCGGAGTTGCGAATCAGCTTGATCACCTTGTCGATCGACAGCAACACCAGCTGCCGGCCTTCGAGGATGTGAATCCGGTCGTCGACCTTCTGCAGGCGGTGCGCCGAGCGGCGCCGCACTGTGGTGATACGAAATTCGATCCATTCAAGCAGCACTTCGGTCAGCGGCTTGCAGCGCGGGCGCCCATCTCCGCCGATCATCACCAGGTTGATCGGTGCATTGCCTTCCATGCTGGTATGCGCGAGCAGCGTTCGCGTGAACTCGTCGCGATCGATCCTTGACGTGCGCGGCTCGAACACGAGTCTCACCGCCGCGTCCTTGCCCGATTCGTCCCGCACCGTGTCGAGCACTGACAGCACCAGTTGCTTCATCTGCTGCTGCTCGTTGCTCAGCGCTTTCTTGCCGGCGCGTACCTTCGGATTCGTCAGCTCCTCGATTTCTTCCAACACACGCTGCGTGGACGCACCGGGCGGTAGCTCGGTAGCGACTAACTGCCACTGGCCGCGCGCCAGTTCCTCAAACTCGAATCGTGCCCGCACCTTGACGCTGCCGCGTCCGCTGGCGTACACGTCTCGAATGTCGTTGCCCGACGAAATAATCTGGCCGCCGCCGGGAAAATCGGGGCCTGGCATTTCACGCAGCACCTCTTCCAGCTTCGCTTTGGGATTCTTCAGCATCAACAACGCCGCCGCCGCCACCTCGCGCAAGTGATGCGACGGAATTTCGGTCGCCATGCCGACTGCGATGCCAGAAGCACCGTTGAGCAAAACGAACGGAAGCCGCGCCGGCAACAGCCGCGGCTCCTGAGTCGAGCCGTCGTAGTTCGGCATGAAATCGACCGTACCTTCGTCGATTTCGTCGAGCAGCAGGCGCGCGATCGGCGTCAACCGGGCTTCTGTGTAGCGCATCGCAGCAGCGCCATCGCCGTCACGACTGCCAAAGTTCCCCTGCCCATCGATCAGCGGATAGCGCAGCGAAAAATCCTGCGCCATGCGCACCATGGCGTCGTACGCCGCCTGATCGCCGTGCGGGTGATAGCGGCCCAGCACATCGCCCACCACGCGCGCCGACTTCACCGGACGCGCGCCGGAAGCGAGCCCCATGGCGTTCATCGCGTACAGGATCCGGCGCTGCACCGGTTTCTGCCCGTCCGATCCGTCCGGCAACGCGCGACCTTTTACAACCGAGATCGCGTAATCCAGATAAGCCTGCTGCGCAAAGCGCGCCAGCGTCAGCGAATCATCGCCGTCGCCGCCATTACCGGAAGCAGGGAAAAGTATTTGTTGTTCAGCCATTGAGTGGCGCGAAACGAAGCGCGTCGCGGATTCTACTGACCGCTGTGCGACGCTCGCATCATTGAGGCCAGCGCTGGTGTAGCTGCAGCCGATCTGAGCACGATCAGTGCATCAGCGAGCGTTCCCTACCCACCCCACGCCGATCAATGAACATCTGCACAAAGTCGTCGACATTCATCGGCCGCGCGAACAAATACCCCTGTGCCGAATCGCATCCGAGATGTTGCATCCACGTTTGCTGCGCCTGCGTTTCGATGCCTTCAGCCGTGATGTTGATGCCAAGCGAGCGCGCCATGTCGATCACCGCCTTGACGATCGTCAAGGTGCGGGCATCACGCATGCACTCGACGGTAAAGCTGCGATCGATCTTGAGCCTGTGAATAGGAAGGTCGCGCAGGTGCGCCAGGCTCGAAAACCCGACGCCAAAGTCGTCAAGCGCGATTCGCACGCCCGCATTGCGCATGCGTACCAGGTTCTCGCGTGACACTGCCGACGTATCGAGCAAGCCGGTTTCTGTAACCTCGACTTCGATGTCGTTCGGCGGCACGTCGTGTTCGTTCAGTATGTTGAGCAAGCCCTCGACGCAGCCAAGCTGGCGCAGCTGCACGCCGGCCATGTTGATCGACAGCGGCGGAATGTCGAGCCCCTGCATCCGCCAGTCCCGGCGCGCACGACACGCTTCATGGATCACCCATTCACCGAGCGCAACGATCAAGCCCGATTCCTCGGCGATGGGGATGAATTCGGCGGGAGGAATGTCGCCCAGCTCGGCGTCGCGCCAGCGGATCAGCGCTTCCGCACCCACCAGCTTGCCGTCATTCAGCGAAATCAGCGGCTGATAGACGAGTTTGAAGTCTCGCGCCTCGACCGCTTTTCGTAACCGCTGCTCGAGCCGCAGCCTCAAATCAGCGCGGCGCGCAACCGTCGGCGTGTAAAACGCGTACGTTTGTCTTCCGCTCTCCTTGGCCTGATACATCGCGGCGTCTGCAGCGTTCAGCAACGAATCGAGCTCAATGCCGTCCTGCGGGAAGAAGCTGATCCCAACCGACGGTGTGACCGACACCTCCATACCCAACACGCGCGCTGGCTCCGAGATAGAGCGGATCAGCTCCTTAGCGATTTCGACGGCAAAGTCGCCGCGCGGGATGTCGACCAGTAGCGCCACCAGTTCATCGCCGCCGCGGCGGCCAACCAGATGCGGCTCCGTGATGGCATTGCGAATCCTGCTGGCCACGATCGACAGCATTTGGTCGCCGACCCGATGGCCGTAGCCATTGTTAAGGAGCCGGAAGTTGTCGAGGTCGATAAACAGCAACGCGCAGCGCTTTTCCGCGGCATAGGCGTTGGCCAGAATGCGGCCGGCACGCTCATCAAACGTCTGCCGGTTCGAAAGTTGCGTCAATTCGTCGACCGTTGCCAGGCGCTCGATGCGTTCCTGCGACTTCACTTGCTCGGTAATGTTCTTGCCGATGCCGCGATAGCCGATGAATTTGCCGTCGGCAGCGAAGATCGGATCGCCGCTCGTAACGTTGTAGACGAATGATCCATCGGGCATCCAGCGCCGGAACATTACGTCGCGAAACGGCTTGCGGGCGAGTAACGCGGCGCGGTGTTCGTCCCACGACGATGGCCGAATCAGCTCACCCGGGAGTTCCCAGCGGTGCTTGCCGATAATGTCTTCGTCTTCCAGGCTGAAGGTGTCACGCTCGCCTCGCTGCAACCGAGTGAAACGCAAGTCCTCGTCCATCTCCCAATACCAGTCGGAAGACAGCTCCGTCAGTGCACGAAAGCGCGCCTCGTTGTCGGTAATCTTCGCGATCAACAACTCGCGCTCGGTTACATCCCAGGCGAGACCGCGATAACCAACGAACTCGCCGCGTTCAAACACTGGATGCCCGGAGACTTCAAAGTACATATCGCGGCCGAGATGCTGTGGGTGCAGTTTCAGCTTTAGCTGTTTGAACGCGCGTCGCTCGGCGACGTCGCGATTCAACTGTTCCCAATTGGCTGTCATCGACGGGTCGAGCCCATCTATCTCGGACAGACGGCGACCGCAAACCAGTTTCTGCGCTTGATCCTCGTAACCTGCCGCCCCGGTCAGTCGCGTGACCCTGTGCTCCGCATCCGTCTCCCAGTACCACTCAGTCACAAGCGTCGTCAGTGCGCGAAAACGCTCCTCGCTTTCGCGTAGTGCGGCCAGCGTCTGCTCGCGCTCGGTGACGTCGCGGCCCGCGCCGTAGTACCCCTGAAATGTGCCGTGCTCGTCGAAGATCGGTTTGCCGCTGACGGCAATCCACATCGGGGCACCATCGCCGCGCGTGCACTTGTAGGTAAACCACGAGAACGGCTCGCGGCGCTCAATGCGCTTGAGATACTCGGCATATTGCTGCGGATCCGCCTCAAAAGCAGTCATTCCTAATCGAGTCTTCCCTATCAGCTCGCTGCTTGAAAGCCGCAGGTGCTGCTCGACAGCGGACGAAAATTCGATGAAGCGGCCTTGCGCGTCCTCACGCCAAAACCAGTCGTACGTGAGCTCGCTCAAAGCGTCGATCAGGTTGCGGCGTTTGGATAGCTCGTGCTCGATCAGTTTCTGCTCGGTCACGTCGCGCCGGAAGCTAATAATTCCACCATCTGCCGTCAGACAGTCCGTCATCAGCAGCCAGCGCGCGCCGATATGGCGCACAACCTCGGTGACTTCCGAGCCACTTCGGCGACGGTGCGCGTCTTCCATGAATTCCGCGAGCGTCCGGCCATCGATAACCTCCGGAGGCGCCACCTTGTAGTACGCGGCCACCAAGTCATCGAGCCGCGCGCCGCGTACTAAGAGGTGCGCAATCTCCGAATACAGCTCACGAAACGCTTGATTGCAATTGATCAGCCGGTCATTACGGTCGTACAGCGCTATGCCGACTTTCATCGACTCGAGCGAGCGTTCCCACGCCGTTGCCTGTGCCCGCATTTCGCCGATGCTGATCCGGCTGCCGATCAGGTAGGCCGTCAGCGCGATAAGAAGAGCCGCACCAAGCCCAGTGCGCAACTGCCATTGCAACGCTCGGCGTCAACGTCGAGGGTGCGACCAATGTCGCCGCAATCAGCGCCGCAATGAACGCAATCGCGAGCGCGCAAATTAATAGCGAAAACCAGCGCGACTGCACCGCACCGGCGATAGTCTTCGCAACAGTCGAGACGATGTTGGTTGAGATAGCGGCAGATGGCCCGTATCGGGCCCCTCAGCAACGATGGCGCGCCGAAGTATGCCTATAAAGGAGCCCGATACAAGTCCCCGTATGAAGCCTATTCCTGGCCGCCGGACTAGACGTCGGCCTCGATTTCGTTGCCGTGCTCCTCGAGCCAGGCGCGTCGAGCCTGGCTTTCGGCTCGGCCCATCAGCATCGTCATCGTTGCCGATGTCTCGGCATTGGCGACATCCCCCAGTCCCACTCGCATCAGGCGCCGTGTATCCGGATTCATCGTCGTCTCCCACAACTGCTCTGGACTCATCTCGCCCAGACCTTTGAACCGGGCGATCGTCCAGCTGCCTTCCTTGACCTTCTCGTCGATCAGTTTCTCAAGCGTCGTGTCGAGCTCGGCTTCGTCGAGACAGTACAAGCGGCGCGTCGGTCGCTTGCCAAGTGCCGGAACATCAACCCGGTACAGCGGCGGCCGCGCGACGTAGATGTTTCCCCGATGAACCAGTTGCGGAAAATGGCGGAAGAACAACGTCAGCAGCAGCACTTGAATGTGCGAACCGTCAACATCGGCATCGGCCAGCACGCAGATCTTGCCGTACCGCAGGCCGTCGAAACTGATGTCATCGTTGGGGCCATGCGGATCGATGCCGATTGCCACCGCGATGTCGTGCACCTCGGCGTTGCCGAACAGTCGGTCGCGCTCGACTTCCCATGTGTTGAGCACCTTGCCGCGCAGCGGCAGGATCGCTTGAAACTCCTTGTCGCGACCCATCTTGGCCGAGCCGCCCGCGGAATCGCCCTCGACCAGAAACAACTCGTTGCGCGTCGAGCTCGGTCGACTCGCAATCGGTCAGCTTGCCGGGTAGCACCGCGACCGCCGAGCTTTTTTTCTTCTCGATTTTCTGTCCGGCGCGTGCACGCGCCTGCGCCTGCGACACGACGAGCTCGGCGAGCCGGCGGCCATCGTTGGGGTTGTGATTCAGCCAGAACTCGAGTTGCGGACGAACGAAAAACGACACCAGCCGCACTGCATCCCGGCTGAGCAACCTCTCCTTCACCTGCCCCTGGAACTGCGGGTCGAGTACCTTCGCGGACAGCACAAAGCTCGCGCGGGCAAAGACGTCTTCGGGCAACAGCTTGACGCCCTTCGGCAGCAGCTGATGCGCATCGATGAATGCACGCACCGCACCGAACAGCCCTTCGCGCAGTCCGGCTTCGTGTGTGCCACCGGCCGATGTCGGAATCAAATTGACGTACGACTCGCGCGTCACGGCGCCGTCCTCGGTCCACACGATGACCCAGTTGGCGCCCTCGCCCTCGGCGAAAGTTCGGATCGTCGGCCGCGGCGAATCCGCTCGACTCGAACGGCGGCAGCATCGGGTCGTCCGTTAACGAGCTGAGCAGGTATTCGCGCAGCCCGCCTTCATAGCGCCAGCGTTGCGTGCCTGCACCGACGCGCCCGCTTTTCTCGATCGTCAGCGTGATCTCGGTGCCGGGCAACAGCACGGCCTTGCTGCGCAACAGCCGCTCGAGTTCTTCGACCGGAATCTGCGGTGAGTCGAAGTACTTTTCGTTCGGCCACACTTTGACGCGCGTGCCGCTCGGCTTACTCGAACCCTTCGCCGCAACCGATTTCAACGGTTGCACGACGTTGCCATCCGCGAATGCAATCGTGTGCATCTTGCCGTCGCGCCAGACCGTGACTTCGAGCCGTGACGCCAGCGCGTTGGTAACCGAGACGCCGACGCCGTGCAGCCCGCCGGAGAACGCAGTAAGCGCCGCCGGCACGCTTGTCGAACTTGCCGCCAGCGTGCAGACGCGTGAAGACGATTTCGACGACCGGCTCCTTTTCTTCCGGGTGCAACCCCACCGGAATGCCGCGGCCGTCGTCTTCGACGGTCACCGCGCCGTCCTTGCTCAACGTGACGTCGATGCGCGTGCCAAAACCCGCCAGAATCTCATCCGATGCGTTGTCGATCACCTCTTGGACGACGTGCAGCGGACTTTCGGTGCGCGTGTACATGCCGGGCCTCTGCCTTACTGGCTCGAGCCCCTTCAGTACGCGAATGGATTCTTCGCTGTAATCGCCGCCGCGCCGCGACGGGCGCTGACCACCTTGCATCCGCTGTCCGATTGCGTAGAAGCGCGCGCAGTCTACGTCAGACTGCTGGATATACTGCCGCGCGCTCGCCGTAGCACAATGGATAGTGCACATGCCTCCTAAGCGTGGGATTCAGGTTCGATTCCTGACGGCGAGACCTGTCCAGCGATGAAATCAACCTTGACCCCGTCCCCTCCTTCGCAGCGCGTTGAACGATCTCCGATGCAGGGCAGGTTCGATCTGATTTTTCGCGTTGCGGGCGCCGCGCTGGTCGTCGTCGGCATCTATCTGGTGCTGCGCCCGTTCCTCAGCGCGCTGCTGGTTGCCGGAGTGCTGGCCATCGCAACGTGGCCGGCGTACGAAAAGCTGCGCACCAACTTACGCGGTAGCTCGACGGTGAGCGCGTCGGTCATGCTGTTGCTGATCTTGGTAACGGTCATCGTGCCGATCGCGCTCCTGGCTGATGCAGCAGCCGAGAACTTGCCTGCCGTGTTCTCCGCAGCTCGCAATTGGCGGGCCGACGACCTGCGCGCTCCTGAGCTGATCAAAAGCATTCCGATCGTTGGTGAAAACATGTTCCAGTGGCTGACGTCGCTGCTGGCTGACCGGACGCAATCCGCCATGCTGTTGCAGCGCGCGCTGGAACCGGCGGGGAGGCTGTCGCTCGCGTTCGTGCGAATACTCGGCGATGGACTCGTTCAATTGCTGCTGGTCGCGTTCATCGTTTTCTTTTACTACCGCGACGGCGAGCGAATCGCGCAACTGACGCATCGCATATCGCGCCGCCTGTCCGGCCAGATGAGTGACGAAGTATTGTCGATCGTGGTGGGCACGACACGCAGCGTGTTCATCAGCATCGTCGGCACGGCGGCTGCGCAGGCGCTCGTCGCCTACATCGGATTCTTGATCGCGGGCGTGCCTGGCGCCTTCCTGTTGAGCGTCGGCACGTTCGTGCTGTCAGTCGTGCCGATGGGTCCGGTGGTGCTGTGGGGTGGTGCCGCCATCTGGCTGTACACGCAGGGCGAGCCCGGCTGGGCAATTTTTATGGTCATCTGGGGCGCCGCGGTAATTAGCAGCATCGACAATTTCTTGAAGCCCCTGTTGATTGCGCGCGGGTCCACGCTGTCGCTCGCGCTGATCTTTCTTGGCGTTCTCGGTGGCGTGCTCGCCTTTGGATTTATTGGCGTGATACTGGGGCCGGTATTGCTGGCACTCGGAGTTTCGCTCGGCCGTGCGTGGATCACCACGCGCAACAGTGACGTTCCCGAAGCGGCCGCCGCAACCGCAACCGCAGTCGTTGCCGCCGCGGCGCAATCTGAAAATGAGGCCGACACCAACAAATCCGGACACCGAGGTTAAAACCGAAACATCTCCTTGCGGTAGTGCTTCAGCTCTTCGATCGATTCGTGAATATCCGCCAGCGCTTCGTGCCGGCTCTTTTTCTCGAACGACCGGACGACCGCCGGCTGCCAGCGGCGCGCAAGCTCTTTCAGCGTGCTGACATCGACGTTGCGATAGTGAAAGAATGCCTCTAGTCGCGGCATCCAGCGCGCCATGAAACGGCGGTCCTGGCAAATCGAATTGCCGCACATCGGCGACTTCCCCGCCGGAACCAGCGACTTCAGAAACTCGATCAGTACGTCGCTTGCCTGCTCCTCGTCGAGCTCAGACGTTCGCACTTTGTCGATCAATCCCGAGCGCGCATGGGTAGCCGTGTTCCAGCGATCCATGCCGTCCAGCACACGCGTCGCTTGACGCAGTACCAGCACCGGCCCCTCGGCAATCACATCCAGCTCGGGGCCGGTGACGACTACGGCGATTTCCAGCACGCGATCTGAGTCCGGGTTCAGACCCGACATTTCCATGTCGACCCAAACCAGATTCATCTCTGAGAAGCGCTGGTGCTGTGACATAATTTTCAATACGTGTTGACCCACGCTTTCAGCGAACGGCGCGCGATTCTGGCATAGCGAGACGCGCGCGATGCTTTTCAAGCCCGACTTCAAATCTGTTTGGATAATGGCCCTGTTGCTGACCAGCCTGTTCGTCGTGTTCCTGTCACTGATGATCGGTGTTCGATACTGGCTGGCATCGCGCCAGATTCGCTACGTCACGGCACACGCGGAACAGGTCCCTGCGCAATTTGCAGACCGCGTATCGCTGGAAGCGCATCGCAAGGCGGCGCACTACACCGTGGAGAAAACGCGGCTCGGGATCATCGAGACGGGAGTCGGCGCGGTGGCGCTGGTTTCGTTGACCTTGCTTGGAGGGCTGCAGTGGATCAGCGATACGTTGCGGGCGCTGATCACTAATAATCTGCTGTATCAGGTCGCGGTTGTGGCCGCCGTCGTGCTTGTGCTCGGAGTGATCGATCTCCCGTTTTCCTGGATCCGGCAGTTTCGGATTGAGCAGCGTTTCGGTTTCAACCGGATGACGCTGCGTCTATGGATCCTTGACCTCGTCAAGTCACTCGCGGTGGCTTCGGCGCTCGGGCTGCCGCTCCTGGCCGCTACGATCTGGTTGATGCAAAAAGCAGGTGATGCAATGGTGGTTTTACGTCTGGTTGCTTTGGGTTGCCTTTAACGCGCTGGTGCTGTTGCTGTACCCAACGTTGATTGCGCCCCTCTTCAACAAATTCGAACCGCTAAAGGATTCTGCGTTAGCCGAGCGCATAGGCGCGCTGCTGAGCCGCACCGGATTCGCCAGCAAGGGCGTGTTCGTGATGGACGGCTCGCGACGCTCGGCACATGGCAATGCGTATTTCACCGGGCTCGGCCGCGCGAAGCGCATCGTGTTCTTCGACACGCTGATTGAGCGTTTGCTGCCACCCGAGATCGAGGCGGTGCTGGCGCACGAGCTCGGACACTTCAAGTTGAAGCACATTGCGAAGCGGCTCGTGTTTTCCTTTCTGGCAAGTCTGGCGGTGCTGGCATTACTTGGGTGGCTGATCACTCAACCGTGGTTTTTTACCGGACTCGGCGTCGAGCCAGCGGCTGGCGAAGTAAATCAGGGAGTCGCGCTGGTGCTGTTCATGCTCGTGTTACCTGTATTCACATTCGTTTTTGCGCCACTCGCGAGCATCATGTCGCGCAAGCACGAATTCGAAGCGGACCGGTTTGCTGCACGCAATGCTTCGGCAAGCGATCTGGTCAATGCGCTGGTCAAGCTCTACCAAGATAACGCGTCGACGTTGACGCCAGACCCTGTGCACTCGGCGTTCTACGATAGCCACCCGCCGGCGTCGGTCCGCATTGAGCGCCTGTTACACGCCACTGCTTGAAGCGTGTGCGATGAAAACGGTCGAACAGCTGCTGGCAACGCACTGCCGTGAAATCAAAGGCAGCGCGATGAGCGAGGCCGACATTCGTTCACAGCTTGGAGTACTTGACCGGTGGGCTGTTAACGGCGACGCGCTGACAAAGGTCTACCGCTTCAAGAACTATTACGAGACGCTCGCGTTCGTTAACGCGCTTGCATACATCGTGCATCGGGAAGATCACCACCCGGAGTTGCACGTCGGATACAACCGCTGCGAAGTCCGCTACAGCACGCACTCGGTCAACGGCATTTCAGAAAACGATTTCATCTCTGCCGCCAAGGCCGACGCTCTTTACTCACAAACGCATGCCTAGCGCTGGCATCGCGTGACACGCCCGCCGCAAGTGCGCGCGCGCGTGATTGCAACCTTCGGCCGGCAATCATTGATCGCCGATTCGGCGCACATCTGGCAGGCCACGCGTCGCGGCAGACGTGAAGACATCGTCGTCGGCGACTGTGTGGTGGCGAGCGTCACGTCCGCGGAGCAGGCGCGGATCGAGTCGATCGAGCCGCGCACGACGCTTCTTTTCCGCACCGACCAGTATCGAACCAAGGAGCTAGCGGCGAACGTCGATCAGGTGATCGTCGTTTTTGCCGCGCGCCCCGCATTTAACCGCTGGTTCATCTGGAAAGCGTTGGTGGCGGCGTCCGCGGCGGGTATCGAAGCACTGGTGCTGCGTAACAAGGCAGACCTGGCAGAGTCTGACGATGCCAGGTCATTCTTGCAGCAGATCTCCCAGTTGGGGTGGCGCACGCTGGCGCTATCGGCCAAAACTGATAGTGATCGGGCACGCGAGCTTTTGATGCGCGAAGTCGCCGGGCGCAAGAGCTTGATGGTGGGGCAATCAGGAATGGGCAAGTCGACGCTGCTGAACCTGCTGATTCCCGACGCACGCGCCCGCACGCAGGAATTCTCAGAGCGCCTGAACGCAGGCAAGCAAACAACGACCGCGTCTCGCTGGTTCGGTTTCGATGGTGACAGCGCATTGGTCGACTCCGCCGGCTTTGAAGAATTCGGCCTCACGCATCTGCGGTTCGATCAAATCGCGGCAACGTTTCCGGAATTCAGCACCGCGCTTGGTCATTGCCGGTTTCAGGACTGCCGCCATCTGCAGGAACCTGGATGCGCGGTCCTTGCGGCGCTCGCGGATGGCAACATCGCGCCCGAGCGTTACGAGTTCTACCGTTCGCTTGCAACAGCGTCGCTTGCATGAAGCTACTGGCGCGTGCAGACAATGCGTTGCAAGCCTCGATTTGGGCAGACACGTTGCGCGCCGCCGGAATTCGCTGTGAGCTGCGCAATACCGCGCTATCGGGCGCCCTTGGAGAAATTCCATTTCTCGAGTGCGCTCCGCAGGTGTGGATCGAGCACGATTACGACGAGGCGCGCGCACGCGAAATACTGCTACAGCTAAAGCGTCCGATGCAGGGACCGCATTGGCAGTGCACCCAGTGCGGCGAGTATTCGGAGCCGCAATTTGGCGGCTGCTGGCAATGCGGGACAGCGCGCCCTATGTAGAGAAGCTCTGAAAGGCGCTAAGCGAAGAGACTCGCCAGCGTCAGCAGCAACAACAACACGAGCCACAACAGCAGCGTGCGCCATACCAATCCAACTACGGCACGTAACGCCGGTGGCCTTGGCTCGGCCAGACCCGCGCCTTCGTTTCCAACCTCATCGAAGTAGCGCGCACTCTCAATGGCCGGCATCAGCCGCAAATTGAGCGCGCCACTGGCGGCCGCCAAAATCAGCGTGCGCGAATCCGGTGCGGGCATGCCGTCTGTGGGTTGCTGCCGCGAGACTTGCCGCCAGCAGTAAATCGCGCCCTCAAAGTCGCCGACGACCGCAAAACCGAGGGCAGTCAGCCGCGCCGGCGCCCAATCGATCCAAGCAAATGCACGCCGCGAAAAATCGCCGAAGCGATCGGGAGGTGTTGCACTCGACGGCGGCCGATTCCAGGCCCGAGAAACATGCTCGGCAAGCCGATAAAAGACGGCTCCGATCGGGCCCGGCATTACGACAAACCAGAAGAACACGCCGAAGACATGTCGTTGCGCCAGCAGCAGGCCGTGCTCGATCGCCTGTCGTACCACTTCATCCTGGTCAAGATCTGCTGCGGAGTAACTAGGATCGCTTTGCCGTTTCCACGCCGTCAACTCGTTGCGCGCAGCGATCAGATCCCCGTTGGCCAACGCGACTTGAATCTCTGTACCGCGATGGCTGAATTGTCGGAATCCAAGCGCGAAGTACAGAACACCGACATTGACGGCGAGCCCTAGCAGCCAATGGATCGAGATTGCTATCGAATAGATCGCACCGACAACGAGCGCGAGTCCGACGACGACCAGCAGCCACGCATAGACACCGTGTTGCCAGCGCCCTGCGTTCAGATTCCGTTCTGCCCACGCCGAAATTCGTCGCACAGCGCCGTAGACGGGATTCGCCGCTGGCAACGGACGCACTTGTTCGATCAGCAACGTGATGACGAGCGACAAGCCAGGACATATGCGTTCAGCTGGAGCCGGCGCTTGTGCGCCGGCGACCGATGGCTAATTATCTTAGTCGTCACGCGCGCAGGAATTGATACAGGTTGCGCAAGATCGCAGCCGTTGCGCCCCAGATGAAATAACGTTGCCCCTTGGCAGCACGCGCTGGTGTTGCATACGGCATCGCATAAAACGTGCGACCGGTATCGCCTAGCTGGAAGATTCTGCGTTCGTGGTTGATCGGGTCCATCAGGAACGCGAGTGGGACTTCAAACACTTCCGAGACCTCAAACGTATCGAGCACGGGTGAAAACGATCGCTCGATCAGGCCGATCACCGGTGTCACCCTGTATCCGGTTGCCGTCAGATATTCGGGCAAAGTCCCGACGACGTCCACGTTGGCGGGCGGCAAGCCGATTTCCTCATGGGCTTCGCGCAATGCCGTCGCAATGGCGTCGGTGTCGCCATCCTCGACTCGACCACCGGGAAAGCTGATCTGTCCGGCGTGATCATGCAAGTGCGCGGTGCGCTCGGTAAGTAGCACGCCGACTGCATCGGCGTGCACAAAAATCGGAATCAGCACCGACGCGACACGCGGTGGCCGGTCCGGGTTTAACAAGCGCATGTCGGCGCGCATTTCGGGTTGCCATGCGGGAGGCGATGCAAAGCGCTGCCGGATTGCCGAAACGCGCAGCTCACTTGGGCTGACAGCGGCGCCACGAGCTTCGGCCGCGGCGAAAGCCGGATCGTGCGGCACCGATTCCGGCTCGAAAATCAGCGTGGCCGTCAGGGGATCGACGTCGTTTTCGGGCGTCATCAGCGAAAAAAAAGCCGCCGTGCGGGGCGAGGGCGGCTTTGCTGTGGAAACGCGAAGTTATTCGGCTTTTGCGCGAGCCGCCTTGTCAGCGGCTGCATCCGCAGCCGTCTTGTCCGCTGCGCTCTTGTGTTGCAGCTTTTCACGGATGCGCGCCGATTTGCCCGAGCGGTCGCGCAGGTAATACAGCTTCGCGCGGCGCACATCGCCGCGGCGCTTAACCTCGATCGATGCGATCGTCGGCGAATACAGCTGAAACGTACGCTCGACGCCTTCGCCACTCGATACCTTGCGCACGACGAATGACGAATTGAGTCCGCGATTGCGACGGCCGATCACGACGCCTTCGTACGCCTGCACGCGCTTGCGAGTGCCTTCAACGACGTTGACGTTGACGACAACTGTGTCGCCCGGCCCAAAGACCGGGATTTCCCGATTGGCGCTAACACGCGCCAACTCTTCCTGCTCCAACTGCTGAATGACGTTCACTTTCTTCTCCTGAATCCATCGTGCTGCGAGTGTCTAGTTTTTTTCTCGCATCAGAGGATGGCTGATTTCAACGATGCTCCAATTGTCTCTCATTCAACTGCTTCTCATCCAACGCGCTCAGCTGGCCCGCCGCCCGGGCGCGCTCGATCATATCGGGCCGCTGTCGGGCCGTTAGTGCAAGGGCCTCGCGCCGGCGCCATTCGGCGATCTGCGCATGGTGCCCCGACAACAACACCTGCGGAACCGTAAGACCAGCCCAGCTTTCGGGCCGCGTGTAGTGCTTGGCGTCGAGCAAGCCTGCCGCAAACGACTCATCCGCCGCCGACGCCTCCTTCAGCGCACCGGGAAGCTGCCGGACCACGGCATCGATCAATGCCATCGCCGCAATCTCGCCTCCGGACAATACAAAGTCGCCGATCGACACGACTTCGTCGACGCACACGTCAATGAATCGCTGGTCGATTCCCTCGTAGCGCCCGCAAACGAGCGCCAGTGAATCACCGGCTCGCGCGAATTGTCTTACGCGCTCGTCGGTCAATCGATTGCCGTTGGGCGCGAGCGCGATCACTTTGGCGCCACCCCCGTCCCTCTTCACAGCCGCCAGCGCGTCCGCCAGCGGCTGCGCCATCATCACCATTCCCGGGCCGCCGCCAAACGGCCGATCATCGATCGTCCGATGCGCATCGGTGACAAAGTCGCGCGGGTTCCACGTGCGAAGCGACCACCGCCCTTCATCGTGCGCGCGCTGCGTGATTCCGTGCTCGACAATCGCCGAGAACATCGACGGAAACAACGTAATCGCGTCAAACCGCATCATCAAACTTCACCAGTCGCTTTGCCAATCGACCTTGATCGTCCTGGCGTTGAGCTCGATTGCCTCAACGTACTGATCGACCAGTGGAATCAACAGAGGGGTGCCCTTCCTGCCTGCTGCAATCCCCTCGCGTTCCTGAACCTCAATCCACTGCGAGGCCGTGCCACTGCGAACCCCGGCAACCGTACCGAGCTCGAGTCCCTCTCGATTGACGACACGGTAACCAACCACGTCACCCAGGTAATGCTCGTCTTCACCCAATGCGGGAAAGTCGCTGCGCGCTACGGCGATCACGCTGCCTTTGAATGCGTCTGCGTCTTCCTTGCTCTCGCATCCTTCCCACTTGGCCAATATCGATTCCGCGTGCCGCCTAAAGTCCTGCAGCACCAGTCGCCGCGGCTCGACCCCGCCTAACAGCCACCAGTCGCGCACTGTTTCAAGAACACTTCCATCGACGGCAAACGGCGTGATGCGAACCCAGCCCTTCAATCCGTAGGCGCCTCGTATGGCGCCAAGCTCGACCAGATCCTGAGGAGCCACGCCTCAAGTGGTACTAGGAGGCGACCTGCTCCCCGGCCGCCGCCACCGGAGCTGCTGCAGTCACCGGATTGGCTTTGACCAGCCGCGCCACCGTGGGCGACATTCTGGCGCCGACCCCGGTCCAGTACGACAACCGGTCCGTCGCGATTCGAAACTTCGGCTCGGCGCCCGCTGCAACAGGGTTGTAAAAGCCGACCCGCTCGATAAAGCGGCCGTCGCGCGGATTGCGCGAATCGGTGGCAACAATGTTAAAAAACGGACGCTTTTTAGCGCCGCCGCGTGCAAGTCGAATAACGACCATGAGAATTCCTTGGGTTTGCCGGCGACGCCGCGTTTGAACGAAGGGCGGTGCCGCACAAAGCCTGTGATTGTATCCGGGCTGGTCGTCTTCCGGCAAGCGGCTCCCACGCCGTCCTATGATGCCGGGCGAATGAATCACTTTCGGCACAAGGCACTGGCCGCCCTGCTTGCTTCGCTGACCGGAGCGCTCGGGCTCAATCGACTCTACCTTGGTCAGCCGTTCTGGTGGTTGCCGCTGGGGGTGACGCTGATTGCGGTGCCGTTAATCGCAGGTGTCGAAAATTGGTACCAGACCCCGGCTTTTTTTGTCTTGATGGTGCCGGTGGTCGCGGGCTTCATCCAGGCGCTATTTATCGCGCTGATGCCCGACGAGCGCTTCGACGCGCGATTCAATGCAACACAGGTCAGACGCAATCGCAGCGGGTGGGATGCGGTGCTGGTTGCTGTCGCCACGTTATTCGTGGGCGCCGTGGTGCTGATGACAACAATCGCGCTACTGACTCAAACCTACTTTGAACATGCGCTGAAGGTGCCTTCTTGAATCAAAACAGATCGAGCTGCGGCGTGGCGAGGCGCGGTGCGTTGAACAAATCGTTTCGCAGCGGACGAATTTCGCGGTCAAGACCAAACTTCGTCGCGGCTTTTGCAAAGCGCTGACGAATCAACGCCGCCCAGGTACCTTCGCCGGTCATTCGCTTTCCGAACTGCGAGTCGTAGTTCTTGCCGCCGCGCATCTCGCGTATCCGTTTCATGACGCGCTCCTTGCGATCCGGAAAATGTGCTTCGAGCCACTGCATGAACAGCGGTGCGACTTCCCACGGCAGTCTAAGCACCGTGTAGTGCGCCTGCCACGCGCCCGCGTCGGCTGCCGCCTCGAGCACACGCTCGATTTCGGGTTCGTTGATGAAAGGAATAATCGGCGCAACGTTGACGGTCACCGGAATGCCGGCCGCTGCGAGCGTGCGGACGGTGCGCATCCTTCGCATCGGGCTTGCAGCACGCGGCTCCAGGATGCGCGATAGCGAATGATCCAGCGTCGTAATGCTGATCGTGGCGGCCACCACGCCGTCAGCCGCAGCGGGTGCCAGCAGGTCGATGTCACGCTCGATCAGCGACGACTTGGTGATCAAACCGAAAGGGTGTCGCGTGCGCGTCAGTACCTCAACGACGCCGCGCGTGAGCTTGAGCTCACGCTCAATCGGTTGATAGGCATCCGTAATGACCCCGAGCGCAATCACTGCGGGTTTGTAGCTCGTCGCCGCGAGCTCTCGCTGCAGCAACTCGACCGCGTTGTGTTTCGCGACCAGCTTCGTCTCGAAGTCGAGGCCCGGAGACAGATTCAGGAAGCTGTGCGTCGGCCGCGCAAAACAGTAGATGCAGCCGTGCTCGCAGCCACGGTACGGATTGATCGAACGATCGAAACCGATATCGGGCGACTCGTTATAAGTGATCAGAGTCTTCGCGGTCTCGAGCGTGGTTGACGTCGCGAGCGCGGGTAGTGCTTCGTCGTCCAGCCTTTCGCCGTCAAGCCGCTCGGCTTCGGCGGCATCGCCATCCTGCTCACGCGCGACGGATTCGAAACGATGCGCAATGTTCGAGACCGCGCCACGTCCCTTGCGCACCCAGGCGACAGGTACCGCTGCAGGTTCTTCGGGATCATTGCGACGCATCGGCGGGTCTGGATATCGTCTTGTTCGGATACTGTTTATTTATACAGTATCGAGCACCCCACCGCTATCCCGCACCTAAGATTCGCTAGCGCTGAAGTCCCTCGCGAGTGAGGCCTGGACCTCGGGTGCCACCTCGTCGAGCCGCACCGCGTAGTTTGGATGATCGATGCCGAGCGCCACCGCAGCGCCCTGCTGAAAAGCGCGAACCATCTGCGGCTCGAACTCAAAGCGAAGAAAATGAACCGACGACGTCTTCTCTTCGTTCTCGCGCGGCAGATCCTCGTCGGCGATTGCGTACACCTTTGCAGATCCATCGACCTCGACATACACACGACTCTCGATACCCTTGAGACGCGCAAGCTCGATCTTGCGAAGCGCTGCGTCTTCGTACTCGATCATCATTGTTGCCTTCAAGTTCGCGCCGTCGGGTATCAACGGGAGGTACGCATCTAGCTCGTCCTGAATGCCGCGCTCCTCGAAGGTTTTCTCGATTCGCAGCATTTCCTGAATCTGGTAGCGGATCGTCAGCTCATCTTCAAAGATCAACGTGACGTGTGCACCGAGACGCACGGTTCGATTTTTCTTGTGAGCAATCACCTTGGCGCGGAACTTCTGCCGCTCGCGTGCGTACGCTTCGAGGGTCAACAGGCTATCGCGCGCGATCCGGCCTGGCATCCTCAATCCTTGAGGCCGTATGCAATTCTGATCAGCGTAATCGGGTGCGCCATGACCGGAACCTTGCCGTCGAGCGCTTCTTTCGCAAACTGTTCGATACCCTGCGCGATATGGTGGCCGGCAAGCTGGCAGTCGGAACCGATGTAGTCGGGCTTCACACTCGCCATGTTTCTGAACACCGGCCTGCCGATTTTCATCGCCATCGCATGAAACTGCTTGCGCGTTCCCCACACGCCCGAGTGTCCCGAGCAGCGCTCTACCGTGTTGACCGTCGTGTCCGGCAGCGACT
This sequence comes from uncultured beta proteobacterium, assembly GCA_963791315.1. Lineage (GTDB taxonomy): Bacteria > Pseudomonadota > Gammaproteobacteria > Burkholderiales > Burkholderiaceae_F > JACCZX01. Next base: position 808,018 of record CAWBRQ010000007.1, on the reverse strand, counting down.
TCAAAAGCTCTTCAGTCTTGCGTCCTACGTTTTGCACGCGCGCGTGACACGGAACGTGATACGAGACAGTGCCGAGCGGAGTCTTGAAATCCGACTTCAGCAACCCATCGCGCTTGCGCGCAATCCAATATTCGAACGGGTCCCACATCGCTTCCTTGACGAGCTGGACATCCGCATCGTCGGGAAACATCAGCGGGAGCTCCTGCTTGTACATCAGCGTGCACGACGGAATGGCAGTGACAATCGCATAACCGTCGCGCGCGAGTCTTACGAGATGCGGAATGTTGAAGTTCTTCAATCGCTCGACCGACTCGAGGTCGCCGATCTCGAGCTTCGGCATGCCGCAGCACACTTCCTTCTCGACAACAACATAGGGAATCTCGTTGTGCTCGAGAATCGCAATCAGATCGTGCCCGATTCCGGGCTCGTTGTAGTTGACGTAGCAGGTCGAATAGATCGCGATCTTGCCCGGCGTCTTGGCGCCGTCCCGCACCGGCGCCGACAGGTTCGAGCGCGCCGCGGAGCGAAACTTTTTCGCTGCGAAATCGGGACGCCATGCGTTGCGGTCGACGCCCATTAGTTTTTCCATCGCAGCCCGCGCCGGCGAACTCTGATTAACGGCGTTCACCGCCTGAGTGACGATCGGAATGCCGGCAAACCAGCCTACCTTGTCGGTCGACGTCAAGAACTTGTCACTGCTCGGGGCACCGTGCTTGCTGAAGTGGACGGCTTTCGCGCGCAGCATCGTATGCGGAAAATCGACATTCCACGGGTGCGGCGGCACATACGGACACTTGCTCATGTAGCACATGTCGCATAGGTAGCACTGGTCGACGACGTCCTTGTATTTCTCCTTCGGCACTCCATCGAGCTCGCCGGTGGGACCGTTGTCGATCAGATCGAACAGCGTCGGGAACGCGCCACACAAACTCACGCAGCGGCGGCAGCCATGACAGATGTCGAAAATACGAGCAAGCTCGGCATCGAGCGCCTGCTCGTCGTTGAACTCCGCAGTTTTCCACGCAATCGGATGCCGCGTAGGAGCCAGCAGGCTGCCTTCTTTCACAGAGCCCCTGTCGCCGGACCCGCAGGGGCCGGTGGTCTAACCTAACCTAATCAACGATTGTGTCTAGCGTCTTCTGAAATTTGTTCGCGTGCGAGCGCTCGGCCTTGGCCAGCGTCTCGAACCAGTCTGCGATCTCTTCGAAGCCCTCATCGCGCGCCGATTTGCTCATGCCCGGATACATATCGGTGTATTCGTGCGTCTCACCGGCAATGGCGGCTTTCAGATTGGACTTGGTCGGACCGATCGGTAGGCCGGTTGCCGGATCGCCAACGGCTTCCAAGTACTCCAGATGACCATGCGCGTGGCCCGTTTCGCCTTCTGCAGTTGAGCGAAACACCGCGGCGACATCGTTGTAACCCTCGACGTCTGCCTTCGCTGCGAAATACAAGTAGCGGCGATTCGCTTGCGACTCACCTGCAAACGCGTCGCGCAAATTCTGTTCGGTTTTTGAGCCTTTGAGCTGCATACAAGTCTCCTCGATTCACTTTTACGACGATGACGCGTGCGTCCATAAGGTGCCGCAACCGTCCGGGCCAATCTACGCGCGCAATGTGGCATTGAACAAATCAATTATTACTACAGACATCATAGTAATTGACTATGAGATTCGACCGGCTTAGAACTGCTCTTCAGCGAGGGCAAGCGTGCCGACGCTACCGCCGACAATGCTCTCGGCGATCGACGGCACTGTCACCAGCATGTGATCGGCAAAGAACCGTGCCGTTGCAATCTTCGCGCGGCAAAATTCGACATCGCTGCCCTGTTCGATCCGACGGGCGGCCGCGAGCGCCGCGCGTGTCATCTGCCAACCCCCGTGCATGATCCCCGCGAGTTTCACGTAGGGTACCGATCCCGCGAACACACCGCGAATGTCGCTCTTGTATTCATTGACGACGTAGTCGACCACCGATTCGTACGAATCGACTGCCGACGCGAGCCGCGCTCCGATAGCCTGCAGCTCGGATCCGCCCGCGCGCGCTTCGGCAGCGGTCGCTCGCATCTGCTCGATGAACGTCCGCGCGGTCTTGCCACCGTCTCGCGCGGTCTTGCGGCCGACCAGATCGTTCGCCTGGATGGCGGTCGTGCCTTCGTAAATCGTCAGGATGCGGGCGTCGCGGTAATACTGCGCGGCGCCGGTTTCCTCAATGAAGCCCATGCCGCCGTGGACCTGCACGCCGGTCGACGTGACGTCGATCGACATCTCGGTCGACCACCCTTTCACGATCGGCACCAGATATTCATAAGCGGCCATCGCAGCGGCGCGGCGCGCGGGACTCGGATGATGATGTGCGACGTCGTTGTATCCCGCGGCCACATAGGCGACAGCACGCGCCGCTTCGGTATTCGAGCGCATGAACATCAGCATGCGCCGCACGTCGGGATGGTGAATGATCGACACCGGGCCGCTCGAGCCCTCTACCGCGCGGCTTTGAACGCGTTCTTTCGCGTGCTCGACGGCCTTCTGATAAGCACGGTCCGATATCGCGATGCCCTGCATGCCGACCTGGAAGCGGGCCGCGTTCATCATGATGAACATGTACTCGAGCCCGCGATTTTCCTCGCCGATCACTGTTCCGATCGCACCTGCGCCGACCTCACCCTTGTCGTCGCCGAAGATCAGTACACAAGTGGGGCTCGCCTTGATGCCGAGCTTGTGCTCGATCGAAGCGCAATAGACATCATTGCGCTTGCCAAGCTTGCCGCTGGAATCGAACGAGAACTTCGGAACGATGAAGAGCGAGATGCCTTTGACGCCGGCCGGCGCATCCGGAGTGCGCGCCAGTACGAGGTGCACGATGTTGTCGGCGAGGTCGTGCTCACCGTACGTGATGTAGATCTTCTGCCCGAACAAGCGATACGTGCCGTCGCCCTGCGGCACCGCCTTGGTTCGCACCTGCGCCAAATCGGAGCCCGCTTGCGGCTCGGTCAAATTCATCGTCCCGGTCCAGCTGCCGTCGATCAGCCTCGTCAGATACGCATCTTTCTGTTCCTGCGAGCCCGCCACCAGCAACGCTTCGATCGCACCGTCGGTGAGTAACGGGCACAGCGCGAAAGAAAGATTCGCTGCCTGCATCATTTCCATGCACGGAGCGGCAACGAGCTTCGGCAAGTCCTGACCGCCGTACTGCGTCGGATGCTGCACGCCCTGCCAGCCCGCTTCGACAAACGAACGAAACGCCGCCTTGAATCCAGGTGTGGTCGTGACGACGCCGTTGTTCCACTTCGCCGGCTGAACGTCACCGCTCCAATTGAGCGGTGCCACAACCTCACTCATGAAGCGCGCGTTTTCTTCGACCACGGCTTGCACCGTCTCGTCAGTTGCATCCTCACAACCGGGCAGCTGCTGGATCTCTTTCAGACCTGCGAGTTCGTGCAACACGAACAGCATGTCCTTGACAGGCGCGACGTAGCTCATCGAACTACCCAAGCTCCTTGACAATCTGCGGAACGATTTCAAACAGATCGCCAACGAGTCCGTAATCCGCGATCTGAAAGATCGGCGCTTCCGGGTCCTTGTTGATCGCCACGATCACCTTCGAGTCTTTCATACCGGCCAGATGCTGAATCGCACCCGAGATGCCGACTGCGATATACAACTGCGGCGCCACGACCTTGCCCGTCTGCCCGACCTGCCAGTCGTTAGGCGCATAGCCGGCGTCGACCGCGGCACGTGACGCGCCGATTGCGGCGTTCAACTTGTCTGCCAGCGGCTCGAGCAGCTTGAAATTTTCGGCCGAGCCGATGCCGCGTCCGCCGGAAATCACGATCTTCGCGCCTTGCAACTCCGGGCGATCCAACTTGACGACGTCGCGCGAGACGAAGCGCGATGCGTCGCCTGTTGCTACGGCGGCAATCGTTTCGACTTTCGCGCTGCCACCTTCGCTCGCGGCAGGCTCAAAGTTGGTCGGACGCGCGGTCACGACCTTTATCGGATCGCTCGACTGCACCGTTGCGATGGCGTTGCCGGCGTAGATCGGGCGTGTGAAGGTATCGGCCGATTCGACGCTGCTGATGTCGGATATCTGCGCTGCGTCGAGCTTGGCTGCCACTCGCGGCAAAATGTTCTTGCCGTACGCCGTGGCAGCGGCGAACAAATGCGTGTAGCCGCTTGCCATCGAAACCATCTGCGCGGCAATCGGTTCGGCCAGACCGTCGGCGAATTGCGCGGCATCGGCGAGAAAAACCTTGGACACGCCACTGATTTTTGCGGCCTCGTTCGCAGCACTCGGCCGCGTTGTGACCGGCTACAAGAATGTGCACGTCGCCACCTGCTTTTGCCGCCGCAGTCACCGTGTTCAAAGTTGCAGGGCGAACCGTTTTCCCGTCATGTTCGGCAAGCACCAGAGCGGGCATCAAATCACCTTCGCTTCGGTCTTCAGCTTCGCAACCAGCGTCGCTGCGTCGGGAACCTTGATACCCGCCTTGCGACCCGCGGGCTCGGTTACCTGCAGCGTCTTCAATCTCGGCGTTACGTCGACGCCCAGCTCCTCAGGCTTCAGAATCTCCAGCGGCTTTTTCTTCGCCTTCATGATGTTGGGCAGCGTGACATAGCGCGGCTCGTTCAGTCGCAGGTCGGTCGTAATGACGGCCGGCAGCGCGACCGAAATGGTTTCGAGCCCGCCGTCGACTTCGCGCGTAACCTGCGCGCGGCCATCGGCAATCGTGATCTTCGACGCAAAGGTCGCCTGTGGCATATCCGCCAGCGCAGCAAGCATCTGGCCCGTCTGATTCGCATCGTCGTCGATCGCCTGCTTGCCGGCAATTATGAGTTGCGGCTTTTCCTTATCGACGATCGCCTTCAGCAGCTTGGCCACCGCGAGCGGCTGCAGTTCGACAGTCGTTTCGACCAGAATTCCGCGGTCAGCACCAATTGCCATCGCGGTGCGCAACGTTTCCTGGCACTGCAAGACCCCGCACGAAACCGCAATCACGTCGGTAGCCACGCCTGCTTCCTTCAGCCGCACGGCTTCTTCGATAGCGATTTCATCGAACGGATTCATCGACATTTTGACGTTGGCCAGGTCGACACCGCTCTTGTCTGACTTCACACGTACCTTGACGTTGTAGTCGACGACTCGCTTGACGGGAACAAGGATTTTCATCGCGGATCCGAAGTGTGAAGCCGGTGATTATACGAATCGCGATGAGGCGCACGAGGTTGCGGCCACTCTAAGCGAAGCACGGTGCTAAATTTCATCGAGTTCGTCGATGCGGGAGCAATATTGCAGAGCGTTCTGGAAGCGTTGCGCCGATTACCCGACCTGGGGGATCCCTACGAGGACGAGCGCCGTGCACTCACAGCAATCGCAACGGATATTCCGGCAGCGGGGGTACGTGACGCTTCGGGAGCACGTGCTCTGCGCTATGTCGACGCGGTTCGAGCGGCAGATACGGCCCTGCTTTCCGCGCAGAACCTGCTGAACTCGTTTCCGCTTGCGACACCGGAAGGCATTGCGTTGCTGCGATTGGCCGAGGCCTTGTTGCGCGCTCCGGACGCAGAAACACAGACGTGGCTGATCGCCGAGAAGCTTGCCCACTTTCGCGACACGCGTATCGGGATGGATGGCAACTTCGTCACGCGCGTGCTCGCAACCGCGCTGAAGATTGCCGGCCACACTGCAGCCGACGCCGAGCTACAGGATGCAGGAGGCGATCGCGGATCGCTGCGCGCGTGGCTGACGAAGAGTGCGCTGCGTCCGCTGGTGATTGACGGTATCCGTCGCTTTGGCGACCAATTCGTGTTCGCGACAAATCTGCCGGATGCGATGGCGCGCGTGAAACGCCGGCCCGATCCGCGCGTGACGTATTCGTTCGACATGCTGGGCGAAGGAGCGCGCACACGTGCCGATGCCGATCGCTCCTACGCGTCGTACGCAGATGCCCTCTCATTGCTTAAGCAGCAAGCTGGCAGCGATTGGACGGCGCGCGATGGCATATCGGTGAAGCTATCTGCGATTCATCCGCGCTTTGAGACAGCACAAATTGAACGCTGCGAGCGTGAGTTATATCCGCGGCTGGTGGAGCTGGCCGAGCTCGCGCGTTCGGCCAATGTCAACTTTGCGGTTGACGCCGAGGAGTCGGAGCGGCTCGTCTTGCATGTCTCGATATTCGAGCGCCTGATGCGCGAATCGGCGCTGGGTGACTGGCCCGGTCTCGGGCTTGCGATGCCGAGCTATCAACCGCGTGCGTTGCGCGCGGTGAATTACCTGCTGCAAGCGAGCGAAGAGCTGCGTCGGCCTATCGCGGTGCGGCTCGTCAAAGGCGCCTACTGGGACGCCGAGATCAAGCGCGCACAAGAACTCGGCATGTCCGGCTTTCCGGTCTTCACGCGCAAGTGGGCAACCGACATTTCGTTCCTGACCGTGGCGCGCCGATTGTTGAGCCATCCGGCGCCGGTCTATTCGCAATTTGCGACCCACAATGCACTGACGGTTGCATCAATCCTCGAATTCGCGCGCGAATTTGCCGGCAAGCTCGGCGTCCGGCGCTACGAGTTCCAGCGGCTGCATGGCATGGGCGATCCGCTGTACGACGCTTTGCTTGCGGATCAGCCTGATACGCGAGTTCGCGTCTATGCGCCGGTGGGCGAGTTTCGCGATCTGCTTGCCTACCTGGTTCGGCGTCTGCTCGAAAACGGCTCCAATTCGTCGTTCGTTCACCAGATCACTGACACCTCGGTGCCGTCCGAGCTGCTGGTTAAGGATGTCTATGAACAGGCGCGCAGTTATCTGGCCTCCGGCGCGCCACCGTCCGCGCTCACCACCGGCCGGCAGCTTTTCCCCGAGCGCTTCAATTCGCGCGGCGTCGATCTGCAATACGCGCCCTCGTTGCTGAAGGTGACTGAGGCGGTGATGCGATCGCCGCCGGTCTCGGCGACCTCTTTGATCAGCGGCTTAACGGGCGGTTCGCGTCGCGTCGATGTGCGCAATCCGGCGCGGCTCGGCGACGCCGTGGGGTCGGTGGTTGAATCGACGCCCGAAGACGCGACCCGTGCAGTCGACGCGGCAAGCGCGTCGATGCGGAATTGGGATGCGCTCGGTGTCGACGCCCGCGCTGCGATCGTCGATCGAGTTGCAGACGCCTGGGAAGGTGCACACGACGAGCTTGCGGCGCTGATCGTGCGCGAAGCTGGTCGTACCATGCTCGACGCCCACATGGAGGTGCGCGAGGCAATCGATTTCTGCCGCTATTACGCTGCACTCGGGCGCACGCAGATGACCTTGGACCCTTTGCCAGGGCCGGTGGGCGAGTCGAACGAACTGCGCCTGGCGGGACGCGGAGTGTTTGTGTGCATCAGCCCGTGGAATTTTCCATTAGCCATATTCGGTGGCCAGATCGCCGCTGCGCTAGTTGCCGGCAATAGCGTCGTCGCGAAACCGGCTGAGCAGACTCCGCTGATTGCGTTCCGTGCTGTGCAGTTGATGTTCGACGCCGGCGTACCGCGCGATGTGTTGCAGCTTGTGCTCGGTCGCGGCGAGACGGTCGGCAAGGCCTTGACGTCCGATCCGCGTGTCGCCGGCGTCGCGTTCACCGGATCGACGGCGACCGCGCGTGCGATCAATCGCGCGCTTGCGGCCCGCGACTCGCCGATCGGCGTCCTGATCGCCGAAACGGGCGGCCAGAACGCGATGATTGTCGACTCGAGTGCGCTGCCCGAGCAAGTGACCGACGCTGTAATCAGCAGCGCGTTTCGCTCTTGCGGACAACGTTGCTCGGCGCTGCGCGTGCTGTTCGTTCAACGCGATGTGGCGGACACGATGACCGCAATGATCGCCGGTGCCATGCGCGAGCTGATCGTCGGCGATCCGGCCGATCCGCGCACGGATGTCGGCCCGGTGATCGACGCTGAACAGCTCTCGCTGCTGCAGCAACACCTCGACTGGCTCCGCGCGCACGGAAAGCGCTTGCACGAGTGCGCGCTGCCGGCAGGTTTGAACGGTCACTATTTCGCGCCTGTCGCATACGAGATCGACGCGATTGGTGACCTGGAAAGTGAAAACTTCGGTCCGATCCTGCACGTGATCCGTTACGACAAGCACGACCTCGACAAGGTAATCGACGCGATCAATACAACCGGTTACGGACTGACAATGGGCTTGCACACGCGGCTCGACGCGCGCGTCGAGCATGTGACGCAGCGCGCACGCGTCGGCAATCTGTACGTCAATCGGAACATCATCGGCGCCGTCGTCGGCAGCCAGCCGTTCGGCGGCGAAGGCTTGTCTGGCACAGGACCCAAGGCAGGCGGACCACGCTACCTGCAGCGTTTTTGTGCCGAGCGCGCGGTGACGATCAATACCGCAGCCGCGGGCGGGAACGTCGAACTGACTGCCGGCGCACGAGAATAGTTACGCGATGTCGCGAATGATTTCGCGGGCGGCGTTATGCCCCGGCGCGCCGGTTACGCCGCCGCCCGGATGCGCACCCGAGCCGCAGTGGTAAAGCCCGGCGATCGGCCCGCGATAGCGCGCATAGCCCAGCAGCGGCCGCATCGAGAACAGCTGATCGAGCGACAGCTGGCCATGAAAGATGTCGCCTCCGGTCAATCCAAATTCATTTTCGAGATCCATCGGCGATAGCGCACGATATCCAAGCACCGAGGCGCGAAAGTTCGGGCAATGGTTCTGCACAACATCGAAGATCGCTTGCACTGCGCGCTCTTTCAGTTGCGACCAGTCTGCCGTCGGCGCGAACTGCTGGCAAAACAGGCTGGCGACGTGTCGACCTGGCGGCGCAAGTGAGTCATCGACGACGCTTGGAATCAACATCTCGACCACAGGCTCACGCGAGTATCCGAGAGCAACCGCGTCATGCCATGCGCGATCCATGTAAGCGAGCGACGGAGCGAACGTGATGCCGCTCGCATGATGCGGACTGCGGCGTCGCGCCCGGCAGCGCAGAAAAGTCAGGCAGACCGGAAAGCGCAACGTTGATGCGAAACGTTCCCGAGCCGTACTTGGTGCGTGCGATCGCTTCGACGAAGTCCGCGGGGAGCGCAGCTGAATCGACCAGTCGCTGGTACAGCAGCTTCGGCGTCACGTTCGCCGCCACCGCTCGCGCGCGCACGACTTCACCTGACTTCAATTCGACACCCGCCGCACGACCATTTTCAACGATGACTCGCTGCACTGGCTGGTCGACGTCGATCTGCACACCGCGCGCGCGCGCTTCGGCCGCCATCGCCTGCGTGATCGCACCCATGCCGCCGATTGCGTGCCCCCACTTGCCGCGCTTGCCGTTGACTTCACCGAAGACGTGATGCAGCAGCACGTAGGCCGAGCCCGGCGCGTACGGGCTCGCGTAGTTGCCGACAATCGAGTCCCATCCGAGCACCGCCTTCAGCGGTTCCGATTCAAACCACGAATCGAGCCAATCGCCTGCGCTCTTGGTAAAGACATCGACCAAATCGCGCTGACCTTCTCGTGGCAGCCGTCCCATTTGCAAGAGCAGCCTCGCAGCCGCAACGAGATCGCGCCATCCTTCGACGACAAAGGGTCCACCGATATTCGGCGGTGATCGCAGGATCCAGTGGCGAAGTTGATCTGCGATGCGATCGAGCCTCGCATAGAACGACGGCAGTCTTTGCGCATCGCGCGGCGAGAACTTGGCGACTTCGGCGTTATTCAGCGCAGTGGCATTTTCCGCCGCCTCGCCGAACTTCAGATAGCGTCCATCTGCCAGCGGTACGAAATTCGAGAACGGTCGCTCAACGATGCGCAGTCCGTGCTGCACGAGCTTCAGATCGTGAATCACCTGCGGATTCAGCAGACTGACCGTGTAACTCGCGGTCGAATTGCGAAACCCCGGATAAAACTCCTCTGTCACCGCAGCGCCGCCGACGACACCTCTGCGCTCGACCACGCGCACACTTAGTCCAGCCGCCGCCAGATAGCAAGCACACGTCAGGCCGTTATGGCCGGCGCCAATGATCAGAACGTCGAGTGGCTCTCGCATCGCCCGATGGTAACGGGCGCGCAAGCATCAAGAAAGAAACACCGCGCTTTTGATCAAGCGCGGCGTTCGGCGCTACGACGATTTACTTCGGCAGCAACACTTTATCGACGACGTGAATCACACCGTTCGATTGATTGACGTCGGCGATCGTCACTTTCGAAGTGCCGCCGCTTTCATCCGTCACACTGACCGTCTTGCCACTGGCAGTCGCTGTGAGCGTGCCACCAGCGGCGGTCTTGAGCATCGCCTTGCCTCCACCGGCCTCGATCTGCTTCACCAGTGTGGCCGCATCCATCTTGCCCGGCACAACGTGGTACGTCAGGACCTTGGTCAACTGTTCCTTGTTTTCGGGCTTCAGTAACGTGTCGACCGTTCCTGCAGGTAGCGCTGAAAAGGCGTTATTCGTTGGTGCGAACACCGTGAATGGCCCCGGGCTCTTTAGGGTATCGACCAATCCCGCGGCTTTGACCGCCGCAACGAGTGTCGTGTGATCCTTCGAGTTAACGGCATTGTCGATGATGTCTTTGCTCGCATACATCGGAGCGCCGCCGACCGTGACTTGAGCGATTGCAGTGACGGTGGTCACGGATAACGCCAAGGCGACCGCAAGCCCCGCCAGTTTCTTCGTTTGCATCGGTTTTCTCCTGTTGAGTTGTTGATGCAGCGGCGAATGCACGTTGGAACTGCGAGTGTGCGTTGCCGTGCTGTCCCTGGTACGGGACAGTGGCTCAACTGGATGTTGCGGCTGACTAACTCTCATTACGCCAGCGCCCCACCGCGCGCTCCAGAATCAAGCACCGATAGGGCCAAGCATCATCAATTGCGCGTGATTGGGTGCGCGGCGCCCGCGAGCTGGCAGGAGCTGGCTGGTCGCTTGACCGGGTGACTTGACAACAATGCGAAGAAAGACCTTTGGCTTGCACGAACCCAACCGGCACGCGGCATGGCTCCGTTGGGGGCGCGACACAGGTAAGAGAACAATGAATTGCGCGCCGGCTGGCTACTGGGTCAAGGACTCTGTGTGCGGACACTCCTACTTAGTGAGAATCAGTTTCCCGAGCTTCGTCCGGCGCAGCCGATACACGCGGCCCTCGTGCCGGATGCTGACCTCTTGCGCGGCGCCGAGCAACTGTTCGGTATTCCATTCGATTGCTGCAGTCGCCTTCGACTCAACTGAAGAGGGAACTGTCTCGATGTCAAGGACGTGCCGCGATCGATCATTATGACTAGCGCATTGCATCGTCAGTCGTCGCGCGACTTACTTGTAACCAACGCGATCGAGAATGCGCTGGGCGGCAATTGTGTTCTTGCCCATCGTCGACACCGCAATCTGTTCCGGCTTGAAGCTGCCCAGCGAAGAAAGCGCCGGGTTGTTCAAGGCCGCACCCTTCACTACCGGAAATTCGTTGTTGCCGTTGGCGAAATACGTTTGTGCCGACGGGCTCGAGAGATACTCGAGAAATGCAACCGCGTTCGCCTTGTTCGGCGCGTTCTTCGCCACGCCGCCGCCGGCGATGTTGACGTGTGCCCCTGAGGTCGACTGGTTAGGCCAAATAAAACCGACCTTGCTGACCACTTCCTTATCCTTGGGATCGGTCGAGCGCAGCAAGCGCACCCAGTAATAAGTGTTGGTGACGGCGACACCACACTCTCCGGCCGCAACCGCCTTGATTTGATCGGTATCGCCGCCGCTCGGGGGCCGCGCCATGTTGCTGACGATCCCCTTGGCCCATTGCTCGGCACGAGCCTCGCCCATCACTTCGACACGCGAGCCGATTAGCGACAGCATGTAGGGATGCGAGCCCGATCGCGTGCAAACCTTGCCCTTGTTTTTCGGATCGGCGAGTTCTTCGTAAGTGTCTACATCCTCAGGCTTGACGTTCGCCTTGTTGTAGACGATCGCGCGGGCGCGCGTCGAGAAGCCATACCAGGTGCCGTCGTTCGAGCGCAGCTGCGCCGGTATGCGCTCGTTCAGCACCTTCGAATCGACTTGGTTGAAACAGCCCATCGATTTGCGCACGCCAAAGTCGCGCCGCATCGACCAGAATCAGCACGTCGGCAGGGCTGTTCGCTCCCTCGGCCTTCAACCGCTGCAGCAATTGCTCATCGCCGGCTTCGATGCGATTGATCTTGATGCCGGTTTGCTTAGTGAAGTCGGAGTAAAGCGCCTCGTCGGTCTGATAGTGGCGCGCGGAATAGAGATTGAGCACCTTTTCCTGCGCCTGAGCTGACAAGGGTGTCACAAACGCACTCGCGATTCCGCCGAGCACGGCAACCTGCATCAACCGATGCAGACACATTTCGGCCCCGCGCCGACGCACTTTGATTCGGTTCATCGCCACACCCATTTGTTCGTTGTAGATCGGATGGGCGCACGTTATCGCAAGTTATTCCTAAATGCAAATAATTCTCATTCCGAGAAATGGACTAGCTAAATCAAGGCTTTATGATTTCAGTACCATATTCATCAGTCGGGAACAACGGGGAAGAACGTGCCGAAGAGAGGCCCGGAAGACCAGGGCGCAAAGTCCGGGCGTCGGGGTCAATAAGCCGCCTAGCGCCGTCGAAACGGGTCCGCCAGTAGCGATCGTCCAAGCCCTCGATTCGCACGCGACCATTACGCGCGGGCGCGTGAAGAAAGCGACCTTCTCCTATATAGATCGCGACATGTGAATAGGCACGAGCCAGCGTATTGAAGAACACCAGATCGCCCGGCTCGAGTTGTGAGCGCGTGATCGGCTCGCCCAGTTTTCCAATATCTTCCGAGCGGCGTGGCAACTGCGGTGCGCCAACTGATTGGAAGACAAATCTAACGAGGCCGCTGCAGTCAAAACCACTCGCAGGCGTGGATCCGCCGTATCTATACGGCGTGTCGATCAGAGTCAATGCGCGCACCACGATGTCGGATCGAAGGCTTCCGTCATCACGCTCGACCTCGGCCGCATCGGCTCCGCGAGCGATCACGGCCGCTGCAATGCTGAGTGCGGCGAGTGCGTGGTTCACTCAGGCGGCGCGGTCGGGCAGCGCTTGCGGATCGTTGTAGCTTTTTACCGAAGTTCCTCGGTAAAGAATCTGTGCGTTCCGCTCGGTGATCTGCCGATGCAACGCGACGAAATCCGGCTGCATATCGACGCTCGGCCGAGGCTCGGGAGCGAAGTGATGGAACGTATCGACACCACGAACGAGCGTTGCACTGTCCTCACCTGCGATCTGCGAAACACTGGTTGGAATGTAGCGAATTGCAAAGCCGATACGCCGGTCATTCGACGGGTTGGCAGGCGAGCCATGAACCAATCGCACGTGATGCAGCGAGATCTCGCCGGGCCGCAGCTCGATTGTCACCGCCTTCGACTCGTCGACATCGACTGCCACTTCCTGTCCGCGAGTTAGCAGATTGTTCTTGGCAAACGTATCGCGATGCTCGAGCTGGTCCGATGTATGCGTGCCAGGAATGAACGTCATCGCACCATTGGCGCGGTTGCTCGGCGTCAGCGCAACCCACGCGGTCACGACGTCGGGTCGGCTGAGCCCCCAGTACGTCGAGTCCTGATGCCAGGAAACGAACGCAGGGTTGTTTGCTTCCTTGATGAAAAAGTTCGTGGTCCAGCACAGCAGATTCGGCCCGTATAAATCCTCGATGGCGTCAACGATGCGCGTATTGCGCACGAGGTCAGCGAGCCAAGGAAACAGCAGATGTGTCTTATGACGCAAATCTCCGGCCAGCGGATGGCCGCATTTCGTCTCGTAGTCTTCCAGCTTGCTGCGAATTTCGAGTGCCTCGGCTTCCGGCATCACGCGGATCGGAAACACGCAGCCGTCGCGGCGGAACTGTTCGATCTGGGCCTCGGTCAGAATTTTTGCCATGGCGATCCTCGTCCAATCTCAGGCGGCACCGCTGATTACGTTCATCACCTCCGACGATGCGTGCGCATCGGCGGGCGTGCCTGCAAAAATAATCTCGCCGCGCTCCAGAACATACAAGCTGTCGGCGTATTCGGGAATATGGTGAATGTTCGACTCCGCCATCAGGATCCCGTGTCCACGCCGGCGGATAGACGCGATCCCTTCGCTAATGCTCGGAATAATCGCCGGCGAGAGTCCTTCGAACGGCTCGTCGAGTAGCAGCAACTCGGCATCGAGCGTGAGCGCGCGCGCAATCGACACCATCTTGCGCTCGCCGCCGGAAAGCTGGCTGCCACCGCGCTTGGCGTAATCACGCAACTTCGGAAAAATTTCGTACGCCATTGCGATACGCGTCTTCGCGTCGCGACCCTGCGGGCGCGTCCACGTTGGCAGCTCGATGTTTTCGGCTACGTTCAGATCGCCGAATACCTGGCTCTCCTCCGGCGCATATCCAATCCCAAGCTGTGCGATTCGATGAGTCGGCAACCCGACGATCGACGTGTTCTTGAGCACGACGGTTCCCGACACCGGGGTCAGAAACCCCATGATCGTGCGGAAGGTCGTCGTCTTGCCCGCACCGTTGCGTCCGATAAGGCACACCAGTTGACCGGCTGCGACCTGCAGCGAAATGCCACGCAGGATGCGGCTGTTTTGGATGTCGACGGTCAGTTGCTCCAGCGCCAGCATTACGCCGCCCGCTTAGACATCTTGCCGACCAGCTTGCCGACGACGGCCGCGACGATCTCGGGATCGTTGAAAAATTCGTTTGGAGGAAGGTCTGCCAGCACCTTGCCTTCCTTCATCGCAACAATGCGAGTCGAGTACTCGGCAACCAGATCCATGTCGTGCTCGACCAAAATGATCGCCTGCACACCCGCGTGCTTCGCGGCATCGATCAGCGTACGCATGATGCCGTGCTTGTCGCCACTGGAAACACCACTGGTCGGCTCGTCCAGCAGGATCACTTCGGGCGTCAACGCGAACGCACTCGCAATGTCGAGTAGTTTCTTTTCGCCTTGCGACAGCAACCTTGATTCGGTGTCGAGTTTGGTATCGAGCCCAAATATTGCCGCGACCTCGCGCACGCGCGAACGCAACGCCGTGTCGGTCGCCACCGACGCAAACAGGCGAAAACTCTTCGAGGCGTGTGATACGACCGCCACGCCGATCGTCTCCGCGACCGTCAGCGCCGGAAAGATGTGCACCAAGCTGAAACGCACGCGCCATGCCGCGCTTGGCCAGTACGACGGGACCGATGCCGGCGATATCGTGTCCTTTGAACCGCACCGTGCCCGACGTCGGCTTCAGCAAGCCCGTCAGCACGTTGACCAGCGTGGTCTTGCCGGCGCCATTCGGGCCGACGATCGACAGCAGCTCGCCGCGCGCGACCGACAGCGACACGCCATCGAGCGCTACGAAGCTGCCGTACGCCTTGCTGACGCCGACGGTGTCGATCAACGTCATTGCGTGTGCCTGAGCTTCGACCATAGATCCTGCGCGACGCCCATCACGCCGCGCGGAAACAAGATCACGATGAGCGCGAGCGTTACGCCGAGAAAGAATCGCCAGTACTGCGTGATCGACATCAACTCGGACTTGAGGAAGATGAACACGAAGGCACCCACCAACGGGCCGAAAAAGTTCGCGAACCCGCCGAGCACCGTCATGAACACCAGCTCGCCGGAATGCGTCCAGTAAGCAGTCTCCGGATCGGCCTGCCCCGTGTTGATAGCGAGGATCACGCCCCCCACCGCGCAATAAAAAGCAGAAATCAAGAACGCGGCGAGCCTGAACATACGCACTCGGACGCCGAGATACTCCGCCTTGCGTGGGTTCTCGCGGATCGCGGTCAGATGCAAGCCGAACGGTGAATGCACGATGCGCCACATCACGAAACCCAGCACTACGAGCAGCACCAGGCAGTAGTAGTAAAACGGTCCGATCAAGAATGTCGTCTTGTCGAGCTCGCTGAACTCGTTTCCGAGCAGCGCCGGCCGCAGCACACGAATACCAGTGTCGCCGCCGGTGATGTCGTAAAACTTGAACAGAAAGGAGTGAAAGAGCATGCCGAACGCAAGCGTCAGAATGCCGAAGAAAATTCTGACGTAGCGCACGGCAAGCAAGCCGACCGGCACAGCCACCAGCACCGCCGTCAGTCCCGACACCAGAAGAATCACTTCGAAGCTCTTGACGCCGAGCTTGCTTGACAGCACCGCTGCGCCGTACGCACCCAATGCAACGAACAGCGCGTGACCGAACGACAGCAAGCCCGTATAGCCGAACAGCAGGTTGAATCCAAGCAGTGCGATTGCATAGGCAAACGCCGGCAGCACGAGCGTGACGTAGTAAGGCTGGGCGAAGCGCGGAAACACTGCCAGCACGATGAGTGCTGCCAACACAATGATGAGCAGTGCTGTGTGCCGGCGCCCTTGATTTGCGCCTGAGTGCGGGTCCGCTGCCGCCTTTGTAACTAGCTCGCCAGCACTCATTCGATCGGTTTTCCAAACAAGCCTGCGGGGCGCGCGATCAGCACCACGATCACCACCAGATAAATCGCCAGAATCTCGAGCTCGGCGTAAAAGGTGATCGCTGCGGCGCGCATCAGCCCGACGATCAGAGCGCCGATCAGCGCCCCACGCATACTCCCGAGGCCGCCGATAACAACAACCGCGAACGCTTCGACTACGAGTTCAACCGGCATGTCGAGCGATGCTGCCGCCGTCGGGACAACGAGCGCGCCGCCGACTGTGCCGAGTACCGTACCTAGCGTGAAGACACTCGTGTACATCCAGCGCACATTGACACCGAGGGCCTGGCTCATTTCACGGTTCTCGGCCGTGGCACGCAGGATGCGGCCGAAGCGCGTGCGCTGCAGAAATGCGCCAATGCCCACCGCGATCAAAATGCTCGCGGCGATCACCAGCAGGTTGTAGGTCGACACCGAAAGCGCACCGATCGACAGGCGGCCGTATTCGGTCAGTAGGTTGCCGAGCTGCTGGGGATTCGGCCCCCAGAAAAATCGCAGCACGTCCTGAAACATCAGCACCAGCGCGAACGTCAGCAGCAACTGGAACGCTTCGTCGCGCGCATAGATCGTCCGCAACAGCGCCTCGATCGCCGGCCCGATCGCACCGAGCACGATGCCCGACACGATCAGCACTGGCAGGAATGTCCATGGCGGTAGTCCTGCCGCCAACGCCCAGTTGACGCTGGTGATGCCGAAGTACGCGCCGAGTGCGTAGAACGATCCGCACGCAAGGTTGACGATCTTCTGCACGCCGAAGACGAGCTGCAGTCCGGCGGCGACCAGAAAAAGAACGGCGGCGTGAAAGACGCCGCCGAGCAGGATGTCAAAGAACGAGGTCAAAGCTCGCTCAGAGTTTTATCTGCGCTGTTTCGATCCACTTCCAGAAATCTGCGCCAGGGGGCTTCTGCAACTGGTCGGAGTACATGCGATCCACCTGGCCCAGTGTTGCAAAGTCGTAGCGATTCTTGTGCGTCGTCAGACCTTGGTAAAAAGTCTGCTCGGCAATATGGTCCTTGCGCATATGGCCCGGCCCACCCAGGGACTCGATCTTCACACCTTCCATGGCGCTAATGACGTCTTCCTTGCTGGGCCAGGCGTTCTTGGCTTTCTGTGCCGCCTCAACGCCGGCCTTGTAGACATGCATTGCGAAATACGCGCGGTCAGCCTCCCAATGCGGAAAATCCTTATACCTTTCCTCGTACTCTTTGACGAACAGTCTTTGCAGCGGACTCGCATCGGCACTCGCGAAATACAGCGTGTTGTGGCCAAAGATCATGCCTTCCGGCGTGAACTCCTTTTTCAGCAATGTATGTTGGAAACCCGCGCCCGGGAACACGAACTTGGTCTTTCCGTCCATCAAACCTGCACCATGCGCCGTACGCATGAAAATCGGCAGGTCAGCGAACAGCAGTGACGAAAACACGAGATCGGGCTTTGCCGCTTTCAACGCGGCGACATGCGTCGTCAGGTCGAGCGTTCCGACTTTCGGCCACTGCTCCGCGACAATCTTGGCATCGACTTTGAATTTTTTCAGCAGCGCCTGAAACGCCGCCATGTTGTTACGGCCGTACGAATAGTCGGGGTTGATTCCGGCGACCGTCGTAAATTGGCCCTTCCAGTACTTGATCGCCAGCAGCGAGGCCATCACCGCCTCGCATTCGTTATCGGTGCTGCGGAAAACGTACCGCGGATTGGGCATCGTTTCCTTGACACCATCCTGCGTCGTTCCGTCCCAGAAAATCAACAACGCCTTCATTTCCTCGGCGACCGCACCCATCGCGAGGCTCACACCGGATGAGACGATGCCCTGCACGCAATCAACCTTGTCCTGCAGCACAAGCTTGCGCAGGCGCTCGATCGAATCCTTCGGATTGGTTTCTTCCTCGACAATCAGCTCGACCTTGCGGCCGGCAATTCCGCCCGATGCGTTGATGCGCTCGACCGCGAACTGGGTACCGCGCAGCCCGCATTCACCGATAGTGCCAACGATGCCCGATTTCGGCGCGATGATGCCCACTCGCAACGGTGTGTTTTGCGCAATAGCCGGAAAGCTCAGATACGGCTGCGCCGCGACGGTTGCGCCGGCGCCGCCGATGGCCTTCAGTAGCGTTCTGCGTCTGTTCTGCATGACCTGTCTCCTGTTGTTGTAGTGAAAGCTGTGCGAACGTTTAGATGTCGGTTCGCTCCGCGTCTATCGCCTTGCGCTCGACCATGTTGAACCGGCCCTGTAGATCGGTCGCCCGCCGGTCGTCGGGCCTGGATACTGAACGAACAACATTTCACCGCCGGTTTCGGTAGAAGAGCTCGTCCTCGTAATGAGGGTCCGGATGGAAAACCATCGTTCCTGGACCGTACAGCTTGCCGCCAATCCGGAATTCGCCTGAGAGTATGTACCAGACCTGCGCAAACTCGTGATGGTGCAGCGGGTGATGGCCGCCGGCTTCGTAGCGAACGATGCCCGCATTCGGCTCCGTCGGCCGCTCCGGACGCGGGTGAAAAAGCATCTTGCCGGTTTGCCCTGGCCAGCGAATGGTTTCCCATTCGCGATCGTCGCGATGCACATACTCGGCCGGGCGGTGCTTAGGCTCGCCGCTTTTCGTTTGATCTTTCCGCTCAACCACAACTTGTTCAGGAGTCATCGCATTTCCTCTCAGACAACAGCAGCTTCGGCGTCGAGGCGGGCACCGTTTCGATTTAGCACTTCGCGTACGGCTTGACCGGGAAGCGCGCGTGGTTCGATCCCCGACTCAATGCACATCGCAGCGGCGTGCCCCACAGCCTGGCCATATGAGAAACATTGAGCTGTCACGCGGGCCGACGCCACCGCTTCGTGTTGCGCCGAGAGGCAACGCCCGGCCGTAAGCAGACCATCGCCGCGAATGGGAACAAAACACCCAAAGGGTATTTCGTAGCAATCTTCGAGCAACCATTCCACACGTGGCTTCGCGCCGGCGTGCAACTCGATCGGCCAGGGCGAGCGCGCGATACCGTCGGCGAACTTGCGCCCCGCGAGAATGTCGGCGTTGGCCAGTGTGACGACGCCGCGAGCCTGGCGCGTCTGACGCACGCCGACCTGAGTGCCGGTATCGACTACGAAAGACTGCTCGCAGCCTGCCAGATACTCGCGAAAGAAGCGCGCGTACTCGCGCACCTGCAAGCGCCCTTCGAATTCTGCATCAGTGAAGTCGCGCGCATTCAGGGTGTTCAACTCGCGTCCGTCGGGGCCGACAACGCGCGTGCAGTTACACAGCAACTCGTTTGGTCGAGTCGTCGGAAACAGCCATATCTTTGACCGCGGCAGAAAGTAACCGTGACCGTGATGACGGCGAAGAAGCTCGGATACCTGCTCCGGCAAAATCGTGTCCTCACCATAGGTCGCGATAAAACGTGCCGTGTCCACTCCGCCGAGGCGGAAGATCATGGTCGGGTTCTGCACTTGCCCGCTCATTCCATCCTTACCATCGCCGATGAACGACTCAAACCCCGCCATCGCGACCAAGTCTGCGTCGCCGCTCGCGTCGATCGTGAGCTTCGCGCGCAGTTCAACGGGCCCTTCCTTGGACCACGCCATCGCACCCGTAATGCGATCGTCATCAAGGAGTGCGCCGGTCACGACGGTGTGGAACAGGACGCTGACGCCTGCCTCCCGCAGCAGATGATCGGCTGCCTCGCGCCACATCAGTGGATCGTGTACGCGCGTCCAGGTCTTGCCATAGCGCATCGGTGGTGTGAGTCCGCCCCGGGATGCAAGCAAGCGGACGAACTCATCAGCGAAACCAAACACGACCTGACGTGGCGGTGACTCTGCACGCTCAGACGCTTCGTATAAACCGCACACAGTGCCCGACATGCCGGCCACCGCGCCCCCGCCGCAGAAACCGTAGCGCTCAACCAATACGACTTTCAAACCCTGTCGTGCGGCGGTGACTGCGGCTGCGACGCCGGCGGCGCCACCGCCCGCCACCAAGACATCGGTAGCGATCTTCAGGCCCTTGCGCCGGTCTATCGCGGTCATCCGACGTCAAATCCCGGCGTCCCCACGACGCTCATTCCGGACTCACCGTGTCGCGCGTGAACTTTTCGATCACGTCGAGTAGACGGTCGCTCGCCTTTGCCGCGCGCTCCTCATCCTTGTCCGCGATCGCGCGCGCAATGTCGGCATGCAGCTTGGCGGTGAGCGGCATGTCGGCAGCCTGCTTGTAGTGGATGTACCAGAAGCGCCGCGACAAGCCGTGCATCAAGCTCATCGCGCCGGCTGCGAACTCGTTATGCGCCGCACTCGAACACAGCAGATTGAACTCGCGATCGGTCCGCATGAACGTCACGTCGTCGTTAGCGCGTGCCGATTTTTCGAAGTCGCGCGCGAGCTCGCGAAAGCGCGTGCGCTGTTCGTCGGTTGCGCGCCGCGCGGCGCGTGCGCGCGATCAGGCGCTCGATCTCGCGACGCGCTTCGTGGAGCCGAAGCTGGCGGCCGACGTTGATCTCCGACACCATCACGCCGCGCCTGGGCAGGATCACGACCAGCCGCTCGCGCGCCAGCCGCTGCAACGCTTCGCGGATCGGCGTGCGGCCGATACCGAGGTGGCTCGACAGTTCGGCTTCGGATACCGCCGCGCCGGGAGCGAGCTTCAACGTCACGATCATCTCTTCGAGCTCGGCGTAGGCGCGATCGGTCAGGCTTTGCGTCGGCGTCATCGGCGCAACTTCGATCGGAGTCGCGCGCTTCATTGATGCTTACGCTTCTCGACCATCGAAACGAACTTGTCGTACTCCTTCTCGTCGACGCCGTAGCTATGGTCGTCGTCAGGGAATGTGCCCGCTTTCACTTCTGAGATGTATTGCGAGATTCCCTTGATTGCAACTTCGGTCAGATTCGAATAGCGCTTCGTAAACTTTGGCTTGAAGTCAGTGAACACGCCGAGCAGGTCGTAGCAAAGCAGGATCTGCCCGTCGGTTCCCACGCCGGCGCCGATACCGATCGTCGGAATATCGAGCTGCTTCGAAATCACCGCGGCGATCTTGGCGGGCACCGCTTCGAACTCGAGCATGAAGCAGCCGGCGTCCTGGATCGCGAACGCGTCCTCGAGAATTTTCATCGCGGTCGTCGGCCGTCTTGCCCTGGATCTTGAAGCCGCCGAACATCGCGACCGTGTGCGGTGTCATGCCGATGTGCGACGCGGTCGGAATTCCGGCGTCGACCATCGCCTTCAAAATGTGGCTTGCGATTTGCCGCCCTGCGGCTTAACGGCGTCGCATGCACCGTCCTGCATGAACCGCGTGGCGTTGGTCAGCGCTCTATCAATCGTGTTGTAGCTCTGATATGGCATGCACCCCAGCACAAACGTGTTCGGCGCGCCGCGCCGCACCGCTTGAGCATGCAGCACCATCATGTCCATCGTCGCGGGGATCGTGCTCGAATGTCCGTGCGCGATCATCGCCAGGCTATCGCCCAGCACCGCTACGTCGACGCCCGCCATCTCAGCCCACTTGGCCGACGTGTAATCGGGCACCGACATGTAGACCATCTTCTCGCCGGAGGTCTTCGAGTCGCGGATTTCCTGCAGCGTGCGCTTTTTGCGCGCGGGAGCCGGAACAAGCGTCTTGTTAGTAGTTGCAGCAGCTTCAGCCACGCTCCCTCCGATTGACATCATCAGTGATCGACAACTAATATATCAGCCATCAAAGTAGGCAGCAACGAGGTTTTTATGATGACCGACCGGCAGCGCAGGTTTCGCGAGCAATATCGAGCGGCCATCAGCCGCTACTACAGCGGACTCGTGCATATCGGTGTGATGTACGGAGCTGGAATCGCTGGCGTCTGGTACTGCGCAAGCCAGTTGCAGAACGCGCGCTGGGAATGGCTGCTGCTGATTCCCGTTCTGATCGGCGGCAACTTCGTCGAATGGGGCATGCACAAATTCGTGATGCACCGGCTGATCGACGTTTTCGCTTTACGCGCGATCTACGACCGCCATACCCGTCAGCATCATCAGTACTTCACCGACAATGACGCAACGATTGACTCCATCCGTGAATTCCGCATCGTGTTCTTTCCGTGGCGCGTGCTGATCGTTCTTGTGGTGTTCGGGCTCCTGTTTGGCTGGATCGCGAGCGTGCTGATCAATCCGAACGCAGGCTACATCGTGTTCATCGGCATGATCGGGCACTACATGGTGTACGAGACGTTCCACTTTTGTTGTCACGTGCGCGACAACTGGTTCGTTCGCAATTTTCCGTTGATCAACACGATCCGGCGTCATCACACCGCACATCACAACATGGGGATCATGATGCACGTGCAACATGAACCTCACATTCCCGATCGCCGACTGGGTTTTGAACACCAGTGACCTGAAGCGCGGCCTGCTTGGCCACTTGTTCAACGGCTACAACGACACGCATGTCAAGCCTGAGTTGAAGCCGGTGATCGCGCGGTTTCGCACGTCCGAAACGCAGGAAAAGCGCGTCACGCTCGACGGCCCTCAACTCAGCGACGACGAGCTTCGTACGCTGGCCAGCGCCGGCAGCCACGTTTGAACCCGGGCGTATAGCGTGAAAGGGCGAGAAGAGAGAGCGAAAAGCTAAGGAACTCGACGGCTTTTACCGATCAATTCGCGATCATTTCGGTTAAATTCCGAGCTCGCCGCGCCCTGCGGCGGTGAGCCCAATCGAGAACCCCGTTGACGACCCTAGCAAAGAAGGAACCGGCCAAAGTCGTCACGCCCGCCCCTGCGGCCGGCGCCCCCAAGCCTCGCGTGTTGATCTGCGATGACTCGCGCATCGTGCGGGCATCGATCAGTCAGCACCTGCGCGACCGCTTTGAGCTGCGTGAGGTGACCGACGGCGAGGCCGCGTGGCAGGCAATCCTGCTTGATTCATCGGTTCGCGTCGTCATCAGCGACCTGACAATGCCGAAGGTCGACGGCTTCGAGCTGTTGAACCGGGTGCGCTCCTCCAAAGTTCAGCGGATCCGCGAGCTGCCGATGGTGATCATCTCCGGCGAGGACGAGGCCGGAGAGCGCGAGCGCGCCGCATCGCTGGGCGCCACCGATTTCATTCAAAAAGGCGTCGGCGCAGCCGAGCTGCTGGCGCGCATGGAAGTGCTGGTGCGCCTTTCGACCACGCGCGAGATGCTGGCTGAAAGCCAGGCATCGCTCGAATCCTCGCGCACTGTCGATTCCGATACCGAGCTGCTGAACCAGCCGTTTTTCGACAAGCAGGTTGAGAAGCTGATTTCGTTTGCGCGTCGCAATTTGTCGGACGTGGCGCTGATCTGCATTCGCGTCGAGTTGTCGATGCCGCAGAACGAACAGTGGGAAGGCGAAACCGATCAGCGCATCAAGCTGGTCGGGCGCGCCCTGGCAGCGTCAATTCGCTTGGAAGACCTGGGCACGCGCACCGATCGCATGGAATTCTGCGTCGCGACGCCTTCAAGCGGATTGTCGGGCGTCCTTCGGTTTGCCGCGCGGCTGCGCAAGGTGCTGGAGAACATCGAGGCGGCCGGACCCGGCGTTGAAGTCTGGACTTGCATTGGCCTGTCTACCTTGTCAGAGGAACTGCGGCGCAGCGCGGAGGAGCTCCGCACGTTGGCGCAGAAGCGCGCCGCGCAGGCGCAGACGAATCGTTCACGCCGCATCATTCTTGGTACGTCCGACGGTGCGGCGCCGGGCTCGATGGACCCGAAGACCGAAGACGGCTCGATGGACATTAATCTCGCGCTGGCGCTGATTCGCGCCGGGCGCGCTGCCGAAGTGGTGCCTCATCTGCCAAGATTGCTGGAGCAAGTGGCACCGCTCCTGAAGCTGGTGCGACAACAAAAGGAGTTGCAGCAGCCGGCTGACGGAGGATTACATGACGACGTACAAGGAGTACCACGCAAGGTCACTACGTGATCCTGCCGGTTTCTGGTCCGAGAAGGCACGCCTGATCGATTGGCGTCAGCCGTTTTCGCAGGTGCTCGACTACTCGAAGCCGCCGTTTGCAAAGTGGTTTGTCGGTGGCACCACCAACCTCTGCCATAACGCGGTCGATCGCCATTTGACAACACGCGGCGATCAAGCCGCGCTGATTTACGTCTCTACTGAAACGGGCGACGAGAAAACCTATACGTACCGCCAGCTGTATCGCGAAGTCAATCGCATGGCGGCAATTCTGAAGTCGCTCGGCGTCGCGCGCGGCGATCGCGTTTTGATCTATCTGCCGATGATTCCCGAAGCAGCGTTCGCGATGTTGGCGTGCGCGCGCATCGGTGCGATTCATTCGGTCGTGTTTGGCGGTTTTGCGTCGGTCAGCCTGGCCACTCGTATCGACGATGCGCAGCCGACGCTGATCATTTCGGCCGATGCCGGATCGCGCGCGGGCAAGCCCATTCCGTACAAGCACTTGCTCGACGAGGCGATCGAACTGGCCAAGCATCAGCCGCCGAAAGTCCTAATGGTCAATCGCAAGCTCGCCGACATGAAGCGTGTGCCGGGACGTGACGTCGACTACGCGACCTTGCGGGCGGAGCACATGAACGACGAAGTGCCGTGTGAGTGGCTCGAGTCGTCCGAGCCGAGCTACATCCTGTACACCTCTGGCACGACCGGCAAGCCCAAGGGCGTGCAGCGCGATACCGGCGGGTACGCGGTCGCGCTTGCTGCGTCGATGCGCGACATTTTCTGCAGCCAGCCGGGCGAGACCTACTTTTCGACCAGCGACATCGGATGGGTCGTCGGCCACTCGTACATCGTCTACGGGCCGCTGCTCAACGGCATGGCCACGGTCATGTACGAAGGTCTGCCAATCCGCCCGGACGGCGGCATCTGGTGGAGCATCGTCGAGAAGTACAAGGTCGACGTGATGTTCTCGTCACCGACCGCGATCCGCGTGCTGAAGAAACAGGATCCCGCGCTGCTGAAGAAATACGACCTGTCGAGCCTGCGTTTGCTGTTTCTGGCCGGGGAACCACTCGACGAGACAACTGCGCGCTGGATCGCGGACGGCGTGGGCAAACCCGTTATCGACAATTACTGGCAAACCGAAACGGGGTGGCCAATTCTCGGAATTTCGCGCAATGTCGAAGCGTTGCCGTCGAAGTTCGGATCCCCTGGCGTTCCGGCAGCCGGCTACTCCGTCAAGATTTTCGACGAAACAACCGGCGAAGAGATCACGCAGCCACATCGGAAAGGCGTGGTAGCGATCGAAGGTCCGTTGCCGCCGGGCTGCATGACGACGGTGTGGCGCGACGATCAACGATTCGTGCGCACCTACTGGACCAGCGTGCCGAATCAGCATGTCTATTCGACGTTCGACTGGGGGATTCGCGACGAAGACGGTTACTTTTTTATCCTTGGCCGTACCGACGATGTGATCAACGTCGCCGGACATCGCCTCGGCACGCGAGAGATAGAGGAGTCGTTGTCGTCGCATCCGAACGTCGCCGAAGTCGCGGTAGTCGGTGTTGCAGACCCGCTGAAGGGTCAAGTCGCGCTCGCTTTCGTCATTCTGAAAGACCCGACGCAGGCAGACACCCAAGAAAAGAGGCTCGCGCACGAAGGCGAGATGATGAAAGTGGTCGACTCGCAACTCGGCGCCGTCGCGCGACCATCGCGCGTGCACTTTGTCGGCGTGCTGCCGAAGACGCGTTCCGGCAAGCTATTACGGCGATCCATCCAGGCGCTTGCCGAAGGCCGCGACCCCGGCGATCTGACAACGATCGAAGATCCGACCGCGCTGGAGCAAATCAGGAGTGCGATCCACGCGTGACGTTCAACTACGCCCTATCGAATTTGTTGCTGCCGCCGACGTCGCTGATCGCTCTGACGATCATCGGCGTGTTTGCATTGAAGCGGTCGCGCGCGCTGGGACTGGTCCTTATCGTCGGCTCACAGCTGCTTTTGCTCGCGCTGTCGATGCCAGTCGTTGCCAACTCACTGGTACGGTCGCTGGAACCGCCGCCTGCCTCGATCGAACAGCTGAAGCGCGCGCAGGCTATCGTCGTGCTGGGTGGCGGCCGCAACCTCGGCTCGCCCGAGTGGGGCGGCGAGACCGTCAACGACTACACGTTGCGGCGCGCCCGCTATGGTGCACGGCTTGCGCGCGAAACGGGTCTGCCGGTCTACGTCAGTGGCGGCAAACCTACCGGTGGGCGGCTCGCCGAAGGCACGCTGATGTATGAATTGATCGCGCGTGAATTCAACCAGCCCGTCAAGTGGGTCGACGACTGCCTCGGAAACGACGCGCGACCAAGCGCAGATCACGGCGCGCGACCTGCGACCACAACAGATCAGCGCGCGTCGTGCTTGTAACGGACGCTGTGCATATGCCGCGAGCGCAAAGAGCATTCGAGCTCGCCGGCCTCGAGGTCATTGCTGCTCCGACCGGGTACACGGCGCAGCGGCCATTTGCCCCGTATCAACTAATTCCTGGTCCCACCGCGCTGCGCGACTCGCACATCGCACTGCGCGAATGGGTCTCGCAACTCCACTATCACCTTCTGGCACTGAGTCGACTAGATGAAAACAAAGCCTTGGCTGACGCTCGAAGACGCACAACGCATCGCTGCCGCCGCAGAAGCTGAGGCGCAGGTTCATAAATGGGCGGTCGTGATTGCGATTTGCGACGACGGCGGCCATCTGGTCTTGCTGCATCGGCTCGATGGCGTCGCACCGATCTCTTCGACGATCGCGCCGGCGAAGGCGCGCGCCGCCGCGCTCGGCAAGCGGGAAACGAAGTTATACGAAGACATGATCAATCAGGGCCGCGCTGCGTTTCTGTCAGCACCGCTCGACGGCATGCTGGAAGGCGGCGTACCGATCCTCGTCGACGGTTACGTGATCGGTGCGATCGGAGTGTCGGGCGTCAAATCGAGTGAAGACGCGCAGATAGCAAAGGCGGGAATAGCCGCCCTGTAACGCGTTCTAGACGGCAGCTTCAAGCGCGGCACGCCGTCCGCGCTCAATGTTGATCGATGCGATGATCAGCAGCCCAACGACGAAAAACCCGCCCGTGATCATCATGCCGAGCCGGTAGTTGTTGTCAGTCAAATACAGCACCGCACCGTAAGTCAGCGGGCCGACGATCGCTGCCAGCTGCACAGCCAATGTCCATAGTCCAAAGAACTCGGCCAGGCGCGTCGGTGGCGCGAATACGCCGGCCATCGCACGGCCGGCCGACTGGCTAGAACCCATTGCCACACCTGCCAGGTTGGCCGAAACCCAAAACATGGTTGCCGTGGTCGCAAACGATGCCACTGCCGTCATCGCGAGCCATAGCAGCAACGTCAGTGCCAGTGCCAGCTTGTGCCCCAGCCAATCCTGCACATAGCCGAACGCGAATGCGCCGACCGCCGCCGTGATGTTGACCACGAGTATCAGCGTTATCGTTTGCTCGAACGAGAACTTCATCACTTCCTGCGCGTAGATCGCTGCCAGCGCAATCACCACGGCGACACCGGCCTGATAGAACGCGCCGCAAACGAGCAGCCGCGCGAAATCCTGATAGCGGTTGATATCGCGTAGCGTGGCGCCAAGCCGAGACAACGAGCTGCGCACGACATCCAGGCTCTTCTGGGCTTGCGGCACAGCGCGCTCCTTAAGAATGAACAGAGTTGGCAGTGCGGCCAATGCGAAAATTCCTGCAGTAATCAACATGGTCACCGGAACGAAGTGTTCGGCGTCCCTGCCCTGTCCCTTCGCCCAGATCACATAGGCAAGGCAGACAGCCAGCGTGGCAAGTCCTCCCAGGTAGCCGAAACTCCAGCCCCACCCGGACACCTTGCCTAGCGCGTGCGGGCGCGCAATCTCGGGCAGAAACGCGCCGATCAGCGACACGCCGATCTGAAAGAAGAAGTTCGATACCGCGATGGCAAGAACTGCGATGACAACATCGCCACGCCCGGCCAACGCGAGCGCTGCGGTCGACAGCACGCAGCCGATGGTGGACAGGCGCAAAAGTCGTTGCTTGCGCGCGTGCAGATCGGCGTAGGCGCCGATGATTGGCATCGTGACCATCACGGCCGCGTTCGATACACACAGCACCATGATCCACACGCGCGCGCCCCACTCGGCTCCATTGGCGACCACGCTGACAAAATAAGCGCCGAAAACCGCCGTCAAGACAACGGTCGTGTAACCCGAATTAGCGAAGTCGTAACCGGCCCACGACAGAACTTCGCGCGGCCGAACGCCGGGATTTAGCGCGGCGGGATCAAAGATCGCCATGGGGGCTAAGCATGCCACGCGAAAGCCTCGACCATTCGTATACTGGCGCAATGGCAACCCGCGACCTTGACCGTATCGACCGCAAGATCCTGGAAACGCTGCAGCTCGACGGGCGAATCACGAACCAGGAACTGTCGACCCGCATCTCGCTCAGCCCGCGCGCATGCCTCGAGCGCGTGCGCAGGCTTGAGCGTACCGGCATCATTTCGGGCTACATGGCACTCGTCGAGCCGCGCAAGCTGGGCGGTGTTCTCACGGTTGTGGTCGAAGTGACGCTCAAAGACCAAAAACAGGCGACGCATGCGCGCTTCGAGCAGCGCGCCCGCGCTGCCGATGAAGTGGTCGAGTGTTTTCTGGTGTCGGGTCAATGCGACTACGTCTTACGCCTGGCGTGTCGCGATCTCGATCACTATCGCGAGCTGACTAACGCCTGGACCGACGATCCGAGCCTCGGCGTTGAAAAAATCACGTCGAAACCCGAGCTGCAGACCATCAAATCGTTTCGCGGCTATCCGTTGCCTTAGGGCCCAAAACCGGCGCGCTGCAGCGCACCGCCGAATCTGCAGTTCTACGCCCTAAGCCATTCCATTTCGGCATTTCCGCCTCGTTACTTCGGCCTCGCATTTCGTGCGTCGTCCCTACATTGTGGTTATTGAATGTGGGGCAGGCTATGAACGCGCGAGTCGATATGAAGATCAATCAGGCTGAACTGGCAATCGCCGTTGAAAAAAGCTTCGCAGCGCCGAATTACGCGCCGATTCCGGTCGTCCTCGACCGCGGCGAAGGCAGTTGGCTGTGGGATGCCGACGGTAAGCGCTATCTCGACTTCATGTCGGCGTACTCCGCCGTCTCCCATGGGCACGCGCATCCGCGTCTGGTCGCCGCGCTGACCGATCAGGCGCAACGCGTGGCCGTCACTTCGCGCGCGTATCACTCGACCGAGCTGGGACCGTTTCTGGCCAAACTGGTGGAAGTCGCAGATCTGTCGAAACCTGCCAAAGCGCTGCCTGCAAACGGTGGCGCTGAATCGGTTGAAACTGCTATTAAGGCAGCCCGCCGCTGGGGCTATCGAGTCAAAGGCATCGCCAACGACCACGCGAACATCGTCGTTGCGCGCGGCAACTTTCATGGCCGCTCGACCACAATCGTCGGCTTCTCGACCGAACCGGCGTATCGCGCCGACTTCGGTCCGTTCGCATCGGGGTTTCGCCATTTTGAATTCGGCGACATCGAATCGCTGCGAGCGGCAATCAACGACGAAACGTGCGCAATTCTGATCGAGCCGATTCAGGGTGAAGCCGGCATCGTGCTGCCGCCCGCCGGCTTCCTGCGCGCGGCTCGCGAGCTCGCCGACGAGCGCAATGTTCTGCTGATCCTCGACGAGATCCAATCTGGGCTCGGCCGCACCGGCGAATGGTTCGCGTACATGCACGAGGGCATCCGGCCCGACGGCGTCATCGTCGGCAAGGCGCTCGGCGGCGGCTTGCTGCCAGTATCGGCGTTCGTCGCGATCAACTCGGTGATGGACCTGCTCGAGCCCGGCAGCCACGGCTCGACCTTCGGCGGCAATCCATTGGCCGCACGCGTCGGCCGCGAAGCGCTCGCTGTCATCGAAGAGGAACAACTTGTTGAACGCAGCCGTGAACTCGGCGAGCACCTGCTAAAGCGCTTGCGCGCCCTGTCGTCGCCGCTGATCCGTGCGGTGCGCGGGCGGGGGCTGTGGGTCGGTGTCGAGCTCGACCCGAGCGTATCGGCGCGCAGGGTCGCCGAGCGGATGGCCGCGCGCGGCGTTCTGACCAAGGACACGCACGAAACGGTGATTCGATTCGCGCCGCCGCTGACCATCAGCCGCGAAGCGCTCGATTGGGGCGTCGACGTGTTCGCCCGCGTTCTGTCGGAGTTCGGCTCACCTGCTGAGCCGAAAGACAGCGATCGCGTGAAGCACGTGTCAACGATGGCGACGCCGATCGCTCACTTGATGATGAGCGCGCCCGAGCACTTCGAGGTGAGCTACACGATCAACCCCTGGATGCAGCCATCGCAGTGGTCGGTGTCACCCAAAAAGCTTGCCGGCGACGCCAAGCGCGGCTGGAATCAGCTGAAGAAGACCTATGAACGTCTCGGTGCGCAGATCGAGGTGCAGCAGTCTGCGGCCGGCCTGCCCGACATGGTGTTCACTGCCAATGCCGCGGTGGTACTCGACCGCAAGGTGTTGCTGGCGCGCTTTTTGTGCGCCGAGCGCCAGGGCGAAGAGGTGCATAACCGAAATTTTTTCGAAGCGATGCGCGTGCGCGGAGTCGTCGATCAAATCGTCGACCCACCGGCGGGACAGTACTTCGAAGGTGCCGGCGACGCGATCTGGGATGCCAACCCGTCGCCTAATCTGGACCGGCTACGGGCAGCGCTCGAGCCGCGACATGTTTCGCACGATCGAAGAGCTGTACGGTGTTCCAGCGATCGCACTGGAACTGGTCGATCCGCGCTTCTATCACCTGGACACTTGCTTCTGCGTGCTCTCGGGCGGCGAGGTGTTGTGGTACCCGGCGGCGTTCTCTACCAGTGCAGCGAGCGCAGTACGCGAGATCGTCGGTGACGACAAGTTGATCGAAGCCACCGATGAAGATGCCTTTCATCTCGGCGTGAACTCGGTGTGCATCGGGCGCGAAGTCGTGATGTGTCATGCATCGGCGCCAACCCTTGCCGCACTCACGGCGCGTGGTTATCGCGTCAACATCGTGCCGCTGGATTCGTTCAATCGCTCCGGTGGCGCAGCGTATTGCCTTACGTTGCGCCTGGACAATTCGACGCAGATCGAGCCGACTGCATTTCGGGAAATGCGCCGCGCCGCTTAGCGCCAGCCGCCAGTGTCGGTCGCCCCAAATTTGCTGATCTAATCTGCGAAGCTGCGGGTCGCCAAACACGCGTTTGCCGGGATTCGGCTTGCCGCGTTACAACGAGCGATGCGCTGAACGATGAGCGAAGAGCGTCAAATGAATGCCTTGGATCCGCGCGTGACGCCGAGCGCGATCGTGCGTCACCTGGACCAGTACGTCATCGGCCAGGACGAAGCCAAGAAGACGTTGGCCGTTGCCGTCTTCGCGCATTACCGGAAGCTCGCACTCTCGCGCGACGAAGGACTCGAGATCACGAAGAGCAACGTGCTGCTGGTGGGCCCGACGGGCACCGGCAAGACGCTGCTGTGCGAATCGCTCGCGCGTTTGCTGAAAGTTCCGTTCGTGACTGCAGACGCGACCTCGCTGGCCCAGTCGCGCTACGTCAACGACGAGATCCAGGCCATCCTCGAGCGCCTGCACGACAAGGCCGAGGGCGAGGTCACTCGAACCCAGCATGGCATCGTGTTCATCGACGAGATCGATAAATTGAAGTCGGCTTCGGCTGCCTCGGATCGTGGCCCGTCCGGTGAAAGCGTCCAGCATGCATTGCTGAAGATCATGGAAGGCGCGCCTGTGCGCCTTGCGAGCGGCGAGTACCTCGACACGACGCATGTTCTCTTTATCTGTGGCGGAGCATTCGTCGGGCTCAACGCGATCATGGCCAACAACCAAGGTTTCGGCTTCGTCGCCACGTCCGAAGAGGAGAACAAGCGGATGCTCCAGCGGTTGAACGAACGCGTGAAACCAACCGACCTGGTCGAATTCGGCCTGATCCCGGAATTCAGCGGGCGGCTCACTACCGTTGCGCGACTGCGCGATCTGTCACGCGAGATGCTGGTCCGGATCATGACCGAACCGCGCAACTGCATCTACCGGCAGTTCCAGGCAATCCTCAAGGTTCAGGGTGTCGACCTCATCGTCGCACCGCGCGCATTCGAGGAGATCGCCGATCTGGCCGTCGAGTACAAGTCGGGGGCACGCAGCCTGCGAGGACTGTTCGAAGAACTGATCGCGCCCGTGTTGTACGCAGTGCCCGATCACCCGGAAATCAAGCGCGTCGAACTGTCGTCGATCTTTGCCGAGCCGCGCTATCTGCGCGCAGGCTGACGCTTACCAATTCGGCTTGCGCTTCTCCATGAACGCCTGCACGCCTTCCTGCGCAGACCTCATCGATCATGTTGCACGCCATCGTCTGGCCGGCCAGCTGGTACGCGGCCTCGATGCCGGTTTCGAGCTGCCGATAAAACAAATCCTTACCCATTGCGAGCGCGGAGCGGGTCTCGACAGAATCGAAGTCACGAGCTTCTCGATTTCTGCATCGAGTTGATCCGCCGGAACGACGCGGTTGACGAGACCGCGCTCGCGCGCCGTTTCAGCATCGATGAAGTCGCCGGTCACCAGCATCTCGAACGCCTGCTTGCGGCCGACGTTGCGGCTTAACGCAACGCGCGGGTGTCGAGCAGAACAGACCGACGTTGATGCCCGACACCGCAAACCTCGCGTCGGCCGATGCGACTGCGAGGTCGCACATCGCGACCAGCTGGCAGCCGGCGGCGGTCGCAATGCCGTGCACGCGCGCGATTACCGGCACCGGCAGGCGTTGAATCGTCATCATCAGCTTCGTGCATTGCGCGAAGAAGCTGCTGGTAGTACTCGAGCGAAGGATTGGCCTTCATCTGCTTCAGGTCATGGCCGGGACAAAATGCCTTGCCCTGCGCGCCGATTACCACCACCCGCACCGATGCATCGTCTGACAGCGCCTCGAATTCGGTTTGCAGCGCCGCCATCATCTCCTGCGACAACGCGTTGAATTGTTGCGGGCGGTTCAGCGTCAGCGTCGCGACGCCGCGCTCATCGCGCGTGCTCAATACACACTGTTCCGCTACCGGTGCATTCATTTGTACTCCTACACGTCGATCGCCGCTGTCGATTTCGCCTGCTGCCGCAACAGGAACTTCTGAATCTTGCCGGTCGATGTCTTCGGCAGCGCGCCAGAAGACAATCCGCTTGGGCATTTTGAAGCCTGCCAGGTGCTTGCGACAAAATTGCTGCAGCTCTTGTTCAGTCAGAAGCGTGCCATCTTTTAGCTCGACAAATGCGCATGGCACCTCGCCCCAGCGCGGATCGGGCTGCGCTACCACCGCTGCCGCGACGACTTCAGGATGTCGATACAAAGCATCTTCGACTTCGATCGAAGAAATATTCTCCCCACCGGAAATGATGATGTCCTTGCTGCGATCCTTGATACGCAGATACCCATCCGGCTGCACGACGGCGAGATCGCCCGTGTGAAACCAGCCGCCGCGAAATGATTCCTCGGTCGCGGCGTCGTTTTTCAAGTAACCCTTCATCACGATGTTGCCGCGAAACATGATTTCACCCATCGTTTCGCCGTCCGGCGGTACGGGTTGCATCGAATCGGGATCGAGTACCGCTACCGCTTCTTCAAGGGTCGATCTCACGCCCTGGCGGCTGTTCTTCATGGCGCGCTCACCGACATCGAGCTTCGCCCACTCCGGTTGCTTCGCGCACACCGTGGCGGGGCCGTAGGTCTCGGTGAGGCCGTACACGTGCGTCAGATCGAACCCCATTCGATCCATGCCTTCGATCATCGAAGCAGGCGGAGCGGCCGCCGCCACCATGGCGTGTACCTTGTGGGTGATGCCGTGCCTCATTTCGTCGGGCGCGCTAACAAGCAGCGCATGCACGATCGGCGCGCCGCAGTAATGCGTCACTCTGTGCTCACGAATGGCGTCGAAAATTGCCTGTGCCTCGACCTTCCGCAGACAGACATGGGTGCCGGCCATCGCCGCGATCGTCCACGGAAAACACCAGCCATTGCAGTGAAACATCGGCAGCGTCCACAAGTACACGGGATGCGGCGGCATCGCCCATACGAGGACGTTCGACACGGCGTTGGTGTAGGCGCCACGGTGCGAGTAGACGACACCTTTCGGATTGCCGGTCGTGCCCGAGGTGTAGTTCAAGGAGATAGCGTCCCATTCGTCGGCCGGCGCATCCCACGCGTAATCGGCAGTTGCCGTCGGCGAGAAACGCTTCGTAGTCGAGAACGCCGATCCGTTCACCAGCACCGTCGTACACCGGATCATCGACGTCGATAATCAGCAACTCCTGATCGACATCTTTCAATGCAGCCTTGATTGTCGGTGAGAACTCGCGGTCGGTAATAAGGACTTTCGCCTCACCGTGCTTCAGCTGAAACGCGATCGACGCCGCATCGAGTCGAGTGTTCAGCGCATTGAGCACTGCCCCGGTCATTGGAACACCGAAGTGCGCTTCGACCATCGCCGGCGTGTTCGGCAGCATCACGGCCACCGTATCGCCGCGCCCGATGCCGCGCTTCACAAGCGCGTGACGCGAGCAGACGGCAGCGGCGGTACACCTCCGACCATGTCAGTCGCAGTGCATTCTTGCCGCGGCCGTGAACGACCGCCGGCAACGCGGGAAATACGGTTGCCGCACGCTGCAGAAATGGCAGCGGCGACAGCGGAGCAAAGTTGGCCCGGTTCTGATCGAGTCCGCTGTCGTACAGGTTGCGCTTCATAGGCGCGCCAACGCTTTGACGTGCGCAGCAGCGCTTCGCCCCAGCGCGCTCAGGTTGTAGCCACCCTCCAGCGAACTCACGATTCGGCCGCCTGCATGCTCGTCGGCTACTTCCATCAGCCGCTCGGTGATGTAGGTGTAATCGGCTTCGACCAATCCCATCTGGCCGAGCCCATCCTCACGATGCGCATCGAAGCCGGCTGAGATGAAAATCATCTGCGGCTCGAACTCGTTAAGCCGGGGCAACCATATTTCATCGACCACCTGCCTCGCAACACCGCCCTTCGTTCCCGCTGGAAGGGGCACGTTCACCATGTTTTTCGCATGGTTCCCGGTCCCGCTGTAGGGATAAAACGGATGCTGGAAAAAGCTGGCCATTAGCACCTTCTCATCGTCCGAAAAAATTTCCTCGGTTCCATTGCCATGATGCACATCGAAGTCGATGATCGCGACCCGCTCGAAGCCGAGCGCGGCCGACGCATGGCGCGCGCCGATAGCGATGCTGTTGAAGATGCAAAACCCCATCGCGGCGGATTTGCGCGCATGGTGCCCCGGTGGGCGTACTGCGCAAAACGCATTGGCGATCTCACCGTTGGCAACGCGCTCGGCCGCGTCGACCACGGCACCGGCAGCACGCAGCGCCGCATTCAGCGAGTGCGAGTTCATCGACGTATCGGGATCGAGCGGCATATAACCCTCGGTCGGTACGCTAGACTGCAAGCGTGCAACGTAATCGGCGCTGTGCGCACGCTGCAACGCTTGAGTCGACGCAAGCGGCGCATCGAAATGTTTCAGATGCGGTGCGAGGCCCGTCGAGATCAAATGATCCGAAATTGCGGCGAGCCGCTCGGGGCATTCCGGGTGCCACGATCCCATCTCGTGCTGCGAACAATCCCGATGCGTGAACAAACCCGTTTGCTGCATTCACTGTCTCCCACACCAACAGCGCCATGTTAGTGAAGTTTCGAGCGACCGCCACGCAGATCGGCCAGATCATCGTCGGCAAGACGCTGCAGATCCGGCAGAGCCTGACGTGCCTGCTGGCCGGCGGGCATCTGTTGATCGAAGACGCACCGGGGGTCGGCAAGACCACGATGGCGCACGCGATCGCAATCTCGATGGGGCTGCCGTTTCGGCGCATACAGTTCACCAGCGATCTGCTGCCATCGGACGTGATTGGGGTTTCGGTTTATGAGCGCAACAGCGGGCAGTTCGTGTTCCATCCCGGTCCAATCTTCACCGAAGTACTGCTGGCCGACGAGATCAATCGCGCCAGCCCCAAGACTCAAAGCGCGCTGCTCGAGGCGATGGAAGAGAGCCAGGTGTCCGTTGACGGTTTGTCGCGGCCGTTGCCGAATCCGTTCTTCGTGATTGCGACGCAAAATCCGCTGCATCAGGTCGGCACGTTTCCGCTGCCAGAATCGCAGCTCGATCGTTTTTTGATGTGCATCAGCCTGGGCTACCCTGATCGTGCAGCCGAGCGTTCGCTGTTGTCCGGCGAAGCGCGGCGCGACATGCTGAAGTCACTCGATGCAACCGCGCGGCCTGCCGATCTGCTGGCGGCGCAGGCAGAAGCCAAGAAGGTCTACGTGTCCGCCGCGCTGCTCGACTACGTGCAGTCGTTGATTGCGCACACGCGCGCCTCGGGCAAGTACGCGGAAGGATTAAGTCCGCGTGGCGGCCTGGCATTGCTCGCCGCAGCACGCGCGTGGGCGTGGCTCGACGGCCGCGAACACGTGATTCCGGAAGACGTGCAGAACATCATGCCGTGCGTTGCCGGACATCGCTTGCATGCCACCAGTCGCGAGACGGGACGGGCGTTGCACGGCAAGGAACTCGTGTCTCAGCTGATCGCCGCCGTACCGGTACCCTAGATCCGATGAGTATTGCCGCTAACGCGGTGGTCGTGAAGATTGCCGACTGGATCGCTGGCCGACATGGCCCCGAGGCCGGCGACGTGACGCTGGACCGGCGCCGCGTCTACATCCTGCCCACTGCGCCCGGACTTGCGTTCGGCGTCGTCACGTTGATTCTATTGATCGGCTCGATCAACTACATGTTGCAGCTGGGCTATCTGCTGACCTTTCTCGTCGCCAGCATGGCGATCGTCGGCATGCACAACACGCATTCGAATCTCGCGCAGGTCGTCCTGCGAGGCGTGCAGGTCGAGCCGGTCTATCGCAGGTGACGTGGCCGCGTTCGAAATCAATGTGACCAATCCGACGACCGTCGACCGCTTCGCGTTACGGTTTTCCTTTGCGCCGCCTTCGGAAGCGGGCTTCCCTTTCAGCCGCCTGTTCAGCAAAACGCTGCGCGAGCGCGAACTGCCGACAATCACGATTGAGCTACCGGCGCGCGGTTTGCGCCCGGTCGCAGTGCCTTTGCCCGCCCCGATTCGAGGCCGCCTGCCGGCCCGGCGCATCACGATCGAGACGCGCTATCCGTTCGGGCTCTGGCGCGCGTGGGCCTACTTCACGCCGGCGCTGACCGCGATGGTCTATCCCGCACCCGAATTCGACGCGCCGCCGATGCCGTTCACGGGTGCTGGCGTCGGCGAAACGGCAGGCATGGCATCCAGTGGAGATGACTTCGCGGGCGTGCGCCCGTATCAGCCCGGCGATGCGCAGAAGATGATTGCGTGGAAGCTCGCAGCGCGATCGGACGAGCTATCGGTCAAGCAGTTCGAGGCGGCTGGTGGCGGCGAATTGATGCTTGACTATCGAGGAGCTGCCCGAAGTTCTTGGCATCGAGGGACGGCTGTCGCGCTTGACACGCTGGGTGCTCGATGCCGATGCTTCGCACATGCGGTACGGACTGAAGCTTCCCGACGCGATGATTTTCATAGGCAGCGGTGCGGCGCATCGCGAGCATTGCCTGACGGCTCTTGCCGTTTGCATCGGTTAGAGGCTCGCATGTCTGCGGTCGCTCAACCCGCCCCCACGCTGCGCGCCAAGCTTGCACGGTTCTTCGCGCCGTTTACGTTGTTGTTTGCGCCGCAGGTATCAAGTGCGGCGCGCGAGCGGCGCGACATGCTGGTGCTGTTGCTCGCGGTCACCTTCGTCGTCATTCCGCATTTCGAGCATCTGGTCTGGTGGGCGACAGCTGTTCTCGTGCTGCTTCTCATCTGGCGCGCGTTTCTGACGGTGACGCAGCGCCCGATCCCAAGCCGCCTGTTGATGTTCCCGCTACTAATCGCCGCCAGTGCGGCGGTCTACCTGCAGTACCGCACACTGGTCGGCCAACAAGCCGGCGTGACGTTCCTGCTGCTGCTAATGGCGTTGAAGCTGCTGGAGATGCGCGCGCGACGCGACATCTTTGTCGTCATCTTCCTGTCGTTTTTCATTTTGTTAACGCAGTTTCTCAACGGCCAGGAAATACACGTGGCGGCAATGGCGTTGCTGCGGTGACCGCCTTGTTCTTCGTATTGATCAGCGTGAACCTCGACGAAACCGACTTGCCGGCCGGACGCAAGTTCAAGATGGTCGGGCTGACGTTGCTGAAGGCGGTGCCGTTGACCGCTGTCTTGTTTGTATTGTTTCCTCGCATCTCGGGCCCGCTGTGGGGCACACCGGGGGACTCGGCGAGCGGCAACACGGGACTGTCGAACTCGATGTCGCCCGGGACGATCAGCAAG
Organism: uncultured beta proteobacterium; assembly: GCA_963791315.1. Lineage (GTDB taxonomy): Bacteria > Pseudomonadota > Gammaproteobacteria > Burkholderiales > Burkholderiaceae_F > JACCZX01. Next base: position 769,272 of record CAWBRQ010000007.1, on the reverse strand, counting down.
TTGCTCGAATCCACCGAGATCGCATTTCGAGTCAAGTTCGACGGCCCAGCGCCGAGCAACGACAAACTGTACTGGCGCGGGCCAGTGTTCGGCTCGTTCAACGGTCGAACTTGGGTGCCGCTGCAGCAACGGGCCGGCGAAGCGGCAAATCCTTCAATTCAAGGCGACGCTCGTTCGGCCGTTGCGTACACCGTGACGCTTGAGCCACATAGCCGCGACTGGCTGTTTGCGCTCGACGCACCCGCGATGCTGCCAGTGACCAACGAATTTACGCCGCGCATCACACCGGATATGCGGATCGTTACAAACGACCTGGTTCGCCAGCGCTTGCGCTACGAGATGCGCTCGTACACGACGTATCGCTTCAATGCCGACTCGAGCGCCGCCGAGCGCCGCAATTGGCTGGATCTGCCACCAACGTACAACCCGCGCACGCTGGAATTAGCTGAGGAAATTCGCACCCGCTCGGGTAACGACGCCGACCGCGTGCGCGCGACACTCGAGCACCTGCGGCGCGGCGGCTACGAATACACGCTGTCACCGCCGAGGTTGGGTCGAAATTCGATCGACGAATTTCTCTTCGACACGCGGCAGGGCTACTGCGAACACTATGCGTCGGCTTTCGTATTCCTGATGCGTGCCCTCGACGTTCCTGCGCGTGTCGTGACCGGATACCAGGGCGGCGAGCTCAATCCGGTCGATGGCTTCATGACGATCCGGCAATCCGATGCGCACGCGTGGTCCGAAGTGTGGCTACAGGGCCGCGGCTGGGTACGTGTCGATCCGACGGCGGTCGTTGCACCGCGTGCGCATCGATCAGGGGGCAAGCGAAATCGCACGCCAGGCGGGAATTTCACTGCCGGGCGGTGCAAGCACCTTTACTTGGTTGCGCTCGATACGGTTCAACTGGGAGGCGGTGCAAAACTCGTGGAACCAGTGGGTGCTGTCGTACTCGCAAGAGCGCCAGCGCGACTTGATCGGGCTGCTCGGGCTGACACCCAACTGGGAAAGCCTGGCGCTGGTAATGGCCGTCCTGGTGACGATCGTGCTTGCCGCAATGGCCATGCTCTCTTTGCGCACCCGAACCGAGCGCGACCCGCTGGGAGATGCGTTTCGATTGATGCGCGATCGGCTTGATCGCGCCGGTGTTAGAACGGCCGAGCATCTTGGACCGCGCGAGCTATACGCGCGCAGCAAACGCGCGCTCGTTCCGGCCGACGCCAAACGTGCGCGCAAGCTGCTGTCACGCATCGAACGGATGCGGTATTCGCGCACGTCGGAAGGCGTTGTGCGCGCCGATATCCGAGCGCTGCGGCGCGCGATTCGCGAGTTTCGCCCGCGTAGTATTGGCGCATGAGCGGGACATGAAGTACAAGCGGCGCCTGATGCTGGCGGCGCTGGCGCTGGCGATAGCGCCGGCGGCACTGTCCGAAACGCGCGCACCATACCTGCAGCGCGCGGAGGTGCAGCAGTTCATCGACGAATTGACGATCCAGCACGGCTTCGAACGCCAGCGCATCGAGCGCTGGTTGAGCCAGGCGCGTTATTCGCCCGCCGTCGAGCGCTACATGCAACCGCCGATCGCGTTCGGCCAGCGTAACTGGCTCGACTATCGCTCCCGCTACCTGGACGAGTCGCGCGTGCAAGCCGGCGCCGCATTCGTGCGCAATCATCAAGTGGCAATGGAGCGCGCGGAGCGCGAGTTCGGCGTGCCGGCCGAAATCATCGCAGCGATCATCGGAGTCGAGACGCACTACGGCCGCATCACCGGCAATTTTCGTACGCTCGATGCGCTGGTCACCCTCTCATTCGACTATCTGCGCCGCGCTGAGTACTACCGGCAACAGCTGACGGAGTTTTTTTTGCTGGTCCGCGAGCAGAACGCCGATCCGTTGACGATCAAGGGATCGTTTGCGGGGGCGCTTGGGCTGCCGCAGTTCATGCCGGGCTCGATCCGTCGCCACGCAGTCGACTTCGACGGCGATGGGCGCGTTGATTTGGCGAATAGCCCCGCCGATGCGATAGGCTCGGTGGCGAGCTTTCTGGTCGCGCATGGATGGCAGCGGGACACCCCGATTGTTTTCGACGCGACAGCTGACGAAGCGATCGTCGACGCGCTCGGGCGCGGCATCGACGCCGTGGTCACATGGTCGGATGCAATTGCGGCGGGTGTCGAAGGCGATGTGTCCTTGCCTCTCGATACGCAAGTGCTGGTCATCGACTTGCCAATCGTCAACGGCACCGATGTCGAGCGTCTGTATCGCGTCGGAACGGTGAACTTCAGCGCGCTGCTGCACTACAACCGCAGCTATTTCTATGCGAGCGCCGTGGTGGATCTGTCGCGCGCGATTGCGCAGGCTCTCGCGCGCTAACTACCGGCGTCCGGCTGCGCGGACGGCTGCGCGTCGATAAACGCCGGGAGCTGCATGCAGCTGTCGAAGATCCGCATGACGGTCGGCACTGCATCGAGCTTGCAGTCCATGCGCTGGGCGTTGAAGATCTGCGGCACGATGAACACTTCGGCCAGCGTGACGGCGTCGCCGAGTGCGTAGCGGCCGCTGCGTCGCTCGGCAACCAGCCGGGTTTCGATCGATGCCAGCCCCTGCTCGACCCAATGCCGGTACCACGCGTTCTTCTGATCCTCACTCGCGCCTAGCGTCTTGACCAGGTAACGCAGCACGCGCAGATTGTTGAGCGGATGGATCTCGCACGCGATTGCCAAGGCAACACTTCTTACGTATGCACGCTCGGCCGCGTCGCGCGGCAGTAGCGGCGGCTCGGGCCGTGTTTCTTCCAGGTACTCGATGATCGCAAGCGATTGCGTAAGCACTTTGCCATCGTCGTCGAGCACCGGCACCAGCGACTCGGGATTCAGCGCGCGAAACGAAGGCGCAAGTTGCTCGCCCCCATCCTTTAGCAAGTGCACCGGCGCGTACTCGTATGGCAGGCCCTTCAAGTTCAGCGCGATGCGAACCCGATACGACGCGGAGCTTCGAAAATAGTTGTAGAGCTTGATCATTGCGACAACTCGAGTGGCTAGACGACCTTCACTTTCAGTGCACCAATCTTCTCGATGCCGCCGTCGAGTTCATCACCGCGCTGAACCGCACCGACGCCTTCCGGCGTGCCGGTGTAGATGAGATCGCCGGGGCGCAAATCGAAAAACTCGAGAGATGCTCGATGGTTTCGTTGACGCTCCAAATCAGCTTCGCGGTCGTGCTCGCCTGCCGTCGCACGCCGTTAACGTTCAGCCAGATCTGCGCGTCCAGGATCTCGCCCGTGGCTGCGATCGTCTTGATCGGTGAAATCGGCGCCGAGTAATCGAAGCCTTTGGCGACGTCCCATGGACGCCCCTTGTCGCGCAATGCGATTTGCAGGTCGCGCCGCGTCATATCGAGCCCGACCGCGTAGCCGTAGATGTACTTCGCGGCGTCAGCTGCGACGATGTTTGCGCCGCTCTTGCCGATCGCTACGACAAGCTCGATCTCGTGATGCAGGTTCGCCGTTTCGCCAGGATAGGGAAGCTCCGCCGTCGTGCCGAACGGCACAGGCAAGACAGCATCCGCCGGCTTGCCGAAAAAAAACGGCGCCTCGCGCTCGGAAAACCCCATCTCCTTCGCGTGTTCCGCGTAGTTGCGGCCCACACAGTAGATGCGATGCACCGGAAACAACTCGCTGGTGCCGTCGACCGGCACGACCGCTTGCGGCGGCGCTGCAAACACATAACCCATCGGCACCTCGTCATCGCTGCAGCGCGCGCAGTCTACGCGGACCGATTCGCTTCGGACGCGCGCGAAATGGCGCGCGACAGCAACGTCACCGGGATCACACCCGCCGCAACGATCGTCAACGCGGGCAGCGCGGCCTGACCCAGTCGCTCGTCGCTCGCCATCTGATACGCAATTACGGCCAGCGTGTCGAAGTTAAACGGCCGCAATACGAGCGTCGCCGGCAACTCCTTCATCACGTCGACGAACACAAGCAGACACGCGGCGAGCACTGACGGCCGCAACACCGGCAGGTGGACGCGTATGAAGGTGTCGAATGGTGTGCTCCCGAGACTGCGCGCGCTGGCGTCCATCGCCGGTGTGATGCGCGCCAAGCCGGCTTCAACGGTCTGGTACGCAACTGCGAAATAACGAACCAGGTACCCATAGAGCAGAGCGAACACCGAACCGGTCAACAGCAATCCTGTGCCGACACCAAACGTGGAATGCATCACCTGATCCACACGGTTATCGAAAGCCGCGAGCGGTACCAAAATACCCACCGCGATCACCGCGCCCGGCACCGCGTAGCCCAAACTCATCAGGCGCACGGCACCATGCACGAGTGCCCTCGGTGCGCCGCGCATCGTTGAGCGCGCGGTGTATGCAAGCGACAACACCACGACCAGCGCCACCCCGGCAGCGGCAAAGCCGATCGAAAGCGTATTGAAAAGCCAGTCGGCGTAGCGCCGCCAGTCAACCGTTTGCCAAGCCGGCGCGAGCAGTCGCAACAGCAGCAGCACCGGCACCACGAATCCGAGCGCGATCGGAGCCGCGCAGAGCGCAAAGGCCGCAGCGCTGTGCGTGCCATGCAATCGAGCGCGTGCAGCGGGACGCTGGCTTGCCGTCGGCGTGAAAAACCGCGCCCGCCCGCGCGCGCGGCGCTCAACGTAAAACAACAACAACACCAGCACGCAGCAACACAGCAGCGAGCTGGCTTGCCGCGAGCCGGTCCCCAAGCGAAAACCACGCGCGGTAAATCGATGTGGTAAACGTTTGCAGGCCGAAATACGACGCTGCTCCATAGTCTGCGATCGTCTCCATCAGCGCGAGCAGCGCGCCGGCCGCGATCGCCGGCCGCGCCAGCGGCAAGTTGACGCGCCACCACGTTTGCCACGCGGTTTGTCCGAGACTCCGCGCTGCATCCATCATCGCCGCCGTGCGCGCTAGAAATGCAGTGCGCGCAAGCAGGTAGACATACGGATACAGCACGACAACGAATACGAACGCCGCGCCCCCAATGGACCGAATCTGCGGGAACCAGTAGTCGCCCCGTTGCCAGTTAAAACTGTCTCGCAGAAATTGCTGCAACGGGCCGGCGTATTGCAGATAGTCGGTGTACGCGTACGCGACGATATAGGCCGGCATCGCGAGGGGCAGCAGCAGTGCCCATTCGAAAGCTCGGCGACCGGGGAATTCGCATGTTGCCACGAGCCACGCGGTGGCCGCTCCAACCGCGACGACACCCACCATCACCCAGACGCCAAGCAACGACGTCTCGGCTAGCGCCGACGGAATCACCGTTGCGAGCAGATGCCGCAGCGTGTCGGCCGATTCTCCAGCCTGCCAGAAGCTGCGCGAACACGCTGAGCACCGGCAGCGCGACCACTGCTGCGCACACGATCGCGAGACATAGCGCGCGACCCAGACCCGGCTCGGCTCGCAACATCCCGAAGAAAGGTCGAGGTCGAGCGAGAGCTTGACTCGTGGCTCGAAAACTCACGTCTAAAACCCTCCTAAATGCGAATGAGAATTATTGCATCTACCTTAGACTGGCCAAATGTTGAGTTCCGACCGCCCCCTTCTGCTCATCGAACGATTGCGCGTTGGCTATCCAGGCCATCCAACGCCAGTCATCGACGGCGCTTCGCTGTCGCTGGATCGGGGCGAAATCGGCTGCGTGGTCGGCAGCTCAGGCTGCGGTAAGACGACATTGCTGCGTGCAATCGCGGGTTTCGTCGGCGTCGATGACGGAACGATTGAAATTGCGGGTGCCGTGGTGTCCGGACCGCACTTCACCGCCGCAACCGAGAGGCGTGGCATCGGGCTGGTATTCCAGGACTATGCATTGTTCCCGCACCTTCGGGTGCGAGACAACATCGGCTTTGGCTTGCGGGCACTGGGCCCCACAGAGCGCACATCGCGCGTGCGCGAGATGATCGACCTAGTCGGCCTCGCCGCCCACGCTGACCGTTATCCGCACGAGCTATCCGGAGGTCAGCAGCAGCGTGTCGCGCTGGCGCGCGCACTCGCTCCACGGCCTGCGCTGCTGTTAATGGACGAGCCGTTTTCGAGTCTCGACGTCGATTTGCGTGCACGACTCGGCGCGGAAGTGCGCCAGATACTGAAAGCCAGCGGCACCACCGCGATGCTCGTGACGCACGATCAGCAGGAGGCGTTCGCCATGGCCGATAAAGTCGGCGTGATGCACGTCGGCCGCATCGAGCAGTGGGACCGACCGTACGAGCTATATCACCGGCCGGCAACGCGCTATGTCGCGGACTTTATCGGCGAAGGCGTATTTTTGCCGGCCAAAGTATTGACGTCGATGAATGTCGAGATCGAGTTGGGCGAGCTGCGCGGAAAATGGCCGCTGAACACGATGCCGTCCGATGCGTTGAACGGCGGCTCGTACGTCGATGTGCTGTTGCGCCCGGACGATATCGTGCATGACGACGCCAGCCCGCTACAAGCCGAAGTGGTTCGCAAAACATTTCGCGGCGGCGATTTTGTGTACACGCTGAGGCTGACCAGCGGCCGTGAAGTTCTGGCGCTGGTTCCGAGCCACCATGATCATGCGATCGGCGAGAAAATTGGTATTCGGCTCGACGCCGAGCACGTAATTACCTTTCCGGCAGAAGCAGCCGCCAGCACTTCCGTTAAAGTGATGTGCAGACCGGGGGATGCATGTACCTACCCAGCCATTTCGCTGAATCACGCGTCGATGTGTTGCACGATTTGATTCGTGCGCACCCATTTGCCGCGCTGGTCGTCATGACCTCAGCCGGACTCGATGCCAACCATATTCCGTTCGAAATCGATCCGGAGCCTGCCCCTTTCGGCACCCTGCGCGGCCATCTTGCCCGCGCCAATAACGCGTGGCAGGACTTTTCGCCTCAGGTTGACGCACTCGTCCTCTTTCAAGGTCCGCATACCTACATTTCGCCCTCCTGGTACGCGACGAAGAAGGAGCATGGCAAGGTAGTGCCAACCTGGAATTACGCGGTGGTCCACGCGAGCGGGCCGTTGCGAGTGATCGACGACCGTGCGTGGGTGCGCCGATTCGTTGAGCAGCTGACAAATCGGCACGAGACTCCGCGTCGCGACCCGTGGAAGGTCACCGACGCGCCATCGGACTTCATCGACACGATGACGAACGCCATCGTCGGCATCGAAGTTCCGATTGCGCAACTGACCGGCAAGTGGAAAGTGAGTCAGAACCGGCCGGCAAAAGATCGCGTCGGCGTGGTCGAAGGACTAATGGAGAACAAGCAGCGACGACGCCACGTCGATGGCTCAACTTGTGCGGCAAAAGAGCGACTGAAGTTACTCGCGATCTTGTGTAACTTCGGCGCCGATTCCCAACTCCTCAACCAGTTCCTCTTTGCGCTCCGCCATTTGCGGGCCAAGCGTTGCTGTGTCGAGCCTCGCTTTCTTTAGCTTTGGGAACATTTCGTCTTCTTCTTCCTCGACGTGGTGCTCGATTAACTCGCTCAGCACCTTGATCTTCGCGTCGTAGAGATCATCGTCAGGCGACATGTCGGCCAGTTGCGCAATCAGATCCTTCGCGCTCGCGTGCTCGACCACCGCCTCGTCGACTAGATCTTCTTCATCGAGGATGTCGCGCGCCGCGGGATAGAAAATTTCTTCCTCTATCTGTGTGTGAACCGTGAGCTCGGCGCATATTGTCGCCGCCAGAGCCTCCTTCTCGTTGTAGCTCCCTTCGTCTTCAACGAGCTTTTCGTACTGCTTGAACAGCCTTTCGACGTTGCGATGGTCTGCCAGTAGGAGGTCAATCGCGTCGATGTGGGCTGCGGCGGTTACCGCCTTCGAGGATGGGCTGGGCATGATGGTCCTTGTGATCGGTGAAAAGGTCGAACCCACCGGCAATGCATATGCCCGCCAGCCAATAGCCGCTTTTCACCTGCAAAAAAATGAATCGCGCGTGCCACATATATTGCCGATTCGGGCACGCGAGAGTTGTAAATGATGGGGTTCGCTAACACGATTTACATACCATGCACCCCACCCCTGCTTGGGCGGTTTACCGCGATGCCAAGACCGGTCAGCTAGTACGCAAATACATTTCGAGTGGCGATTCGAAGTCGTCTGCCCAAAAGACCGGACATCAAAAAAACAAACGGCCCTAAAAGGCCGTCGCGCACCTAACGCCCTTTCTGCTCGCCTGGCCGCACCGCAATGGCTGTGCCGAATGCGCCAACGCCTTCGAAGCGCAGCTGATCCGCACAGATGCGAAGTACGTGCCACCATCAGAGAGCAGCGCATCGCAGACCAGTGCGTCCGTTGTCGAGCACTACCGCCGCGCGTTTCGACAACAGCCCGTGGATTTCGCCCCGATCGTGGATGCGGACGAGCCCCGCGACGTGCCCTAATGACGCAGGATCCAGTCGAATTGCGCGGCCTCGTGCCCCGTTACGTCGTGGACGTGGTTGATGCCGTCGCCATCTACAAGAGCGTTGATCGAATCGAGATTCGTGCGCCTCGTGCTGAAGGACTGGGCCGACGAGAAACTAAAGGAAGCCGACCTGATCGCGCGCATGGCGGGCAATCCGTAGCCTCCGTCATCCTCCGTGCGCCTCCGTTGTCCTCCGGGTGCCTCCGTTGACTCGCAGGGGAAGCGCGGCCACAGTCTCGTCCGATTGAACGATAGTATTTGCCGCCAACAGTAGGACATTCCATATCGGCAGCGCGCTGCTCTAGGGGACGGGACAACGATGAAGCGCAAATGGTGGGTAGCGGCGGTCGGTCTCGCTGTTGTTGGCGGTCGTGCTGTTCGCGTGGCTTGCGCTTGACCCGGACCGACGCGCAGCCGTGACGTCTGCGTTTGGACTCACCGCGCCGACATCTGCGCCGAAGCTCGGGAAGCCGATCTGCACATCACCCGTCGACCCGATCGTTGCCGCGCCGACTGACTGCATACCTGCGTACTTGGCAAAGCTGCCGCCCGATCCTGGTAAGGCTGCTCGCATGCAATTCATCGACGCCAACAAGAATGGCTTGCGCGATGATGTGGAAATATGGGTCGAGCATACCTTCGGTTCGTCACGGCGGGCAGTTGCAGCCGCACGCCAGGTAGCGTTCGCAGCGCCAGCAAACTGTAACCGCAGGTGCAGCCGCAATCAGCGCAGCCGATGCCAAGGTGCTAGCCACTGAAAAGACGATGAAGGCGGTCGATGCTTTATGCATACCGTCGAACCGCCGCCGCTGAGCTATCGGCTGAACGAGATTGCGCTGGCGGTTGCTAATACACGGGAGCGCTTCATGCATAGACGCAAGTTCGAGTTGGCAGCCTCGCGTCACGTCTATGAAGTGAAACTTGACACGCCGCTAAGCGAGGTCTGCGGTTTCGACCCCGCGTCCTTCCAAATTAGAACGAGGAGCACAAGAATGAAGAAGTCAATCAAACGCCTTTGGTAGGAGCGCGTGTCCGCTGTCTCGCATATGGCAGTAGCCGTGGGCGCGAAGGAGCCTCGCATCTTTCGCAAACGAATAGCTTGTCTTCGCAGAACAGGCAGTTCATGCGTGTACCGCTTTATCGCTTGCGCTTAAACAGGCTCACCACGAGCACCAGAACAAATAAACCAAGAGACGCGAAGAACGCGTAGCCCCATAGTTTGGACTCGCCAAACCAGGCAGCGACGCCCAACGCGCAGCTGATCGCTAGCATTACTTCGACACGGGACAAACGAGTCTGCATTTGCGGTCCGGGTTCAGGGCTGCCCTGCAAGCCCACGCCAGCGCAAGTGCGATCCGATGTGCATCACACGTCGCACGCTTGGTTGCTGCGGAAACCAGACGCCCCACGTTCGCGTGTGCGTATCGAAGTGCAACATGTCGGCGGTGTCTAGCTCGTAGAAGCCGCTGCGAACTGGATGGACAGTCGCCGGAAACCACTCGGTTAACTTACTCATCTGAAATCGTCTACCGTTGTAGTAGGCCAATGCGAGCCTTTTAACTCGCTTATGGCGGCTTTGCCTTGGGACTGGTCTCAATACTTAGATGGAACGCGCAGATGGGGTAGGAACTGTTATAAAGTCCATTGATTATTAAGTTGTATTGGCGGAGAGAGTGGGATTCGAACCCACGATAGGCTTATGACCTATACACACTTTCCAGGCGTGCGCCTTCGACCGCTCGGCCATCTCTCCGGTAGATCAATAACTACAGCGTAACTTTCAGCTGCTCCAGTATCGCGGGGTTCTCCAGGGTCGACACGTCCTGCGTGATCTCTTCGCCGCGCGCGATCGCGCGCAACAAGCGACGCATGATTTTTCCGGAGCGTGTCTTCGGCAGGTTGTCTCCGAAGCGAATGTCCTTCGGCTTCGCTATCGCTCCGATTTCTTTGCCGACCCAATCGCGTAGTTGCTTCGCGATCTTTTGCCCCTCTTCCCCGTTCGGGCGCGCCTGTTTCAATACGACAAACGCGCAAATACTTTCTCCGGTCAGCTCATCCGGCCGGCCCACCACCGCGGCTTCTGCGACCAACGAGTTGGCAACCAGAGCTGACTCGATTTCCATCGTACCCATGCGATGGCCGGAGACATTCAACACGTCGTCGATGCGGCCCATGATCGTGAAGTAGCCGGTGTCCTTGTCGCGCACCGAGCCATCACCTGCGAGATACAACTTGCCGCCCAGCTCCTCTGGGTAATAAGACTTTTTATATCGCTCCGGATCTCCCCAGATCGTCCGAATCATGGCAGGCCATGGCCGCTTGATGACCAGTAATCCGCCTTGACCGTTCGGCACGTCATGGCCCGCTTCATCGACCACCGCCGCCATGATTCCTGGCAGCGGCAGCGTGCACGAGCCCGGTACCAGCGGCGTTGCACCCGGCAGCGGCGAAATCACGTGGCCGCCGGTTTCGGTTTGCCAGAACGTGTCGACAACCGGACAGCGTGACTGGCCCACCACGGTGTAATACCACATCCATGCTTCAGGATTGATTGGCTCGCCGACCGTGCCGAGTACGCGCAGCTTGGACAAATCGTATTTCTTCGGTAACTCGCCACCCGCTTTGATCAACGAACGTATCGCAGTCGGTGCGGTATAGAACACCGTGACGCCGTGGTCCTGGCACATCTTCCAAAAGCGCCCCGCGTCTGGGTAGGTCGGTACACCTTCGAAAATCACTTCGGTCGCACCGACTGCCAGCGGGCCGTAGCAGACGTAGGTGTGACCCGTCACCCAGCCGACGTCAGCCGTGCACCAGAAGACATCCGACGGCTTGATGTCGAACACCCACTTCATCGTCACCGCGGCCCAAAGTAGATAGCCGCCGGTCGAATGCTGCACGCCCTTCGGCTTGCCGGTCGAGCCCGACGTGTACAGAATGAACAGCGGATGCTCCGCGTTGACCGGCACCGGATCGCATGTGCTGGGCTGCTTCGCCATCACGTCATGCAGCCATTTGTCGCGGCCTTCGGTCCACGCGACCTTGCCACCGGTGCGCCGATAGACGATCACATTGCGCACCTTGTCGCAGCCGCCCATCGCAAAAGCATCGTCGATTGCCGCCTTCAGCGCGATCGCCTTGCCACCCCGCATCTGCTCGTCGGCGGCAATGATCAACGTGGCGCCGGCATCGATGACCCGTTCCTGCACACTCTTGGCGGAGAAGCCGCCAAACACGACTGAGTGCGTAATGCCGAGCCGCGCGCAAGCCTGCATTGCAACGACCGCTTCGATCGACATCGGCATGTAGATGATCGCGCGCTCGCCATTCGCGTGTCCGAGCGCCTTGATGCCGTTGGCGAGCTGGCACACCTTCGCGTGCAGCTCGCGATACGTAATCTTCGTGACCTTGCCGTCGTCGGCCTCGAAAATGATCGCGACTTTGTCGGCGTTGCCGTTCTTGAGATTGCGATCCAGACAGTTGTACGAAGCGTTCAACTCACCGTCTGCGAACCATTTGTAAAACGGCGCCTTCGATTCATCGAGCACTTGCGAAAAGGGCTTGCTCCATTCGAGGTTTTCACGCGCAAGCCGCGCCCAGAAACCGCTGAAATCCTTTTCCGCCTCGTCGCACAGCGCCTGGTACGCGCCGATGCCGGACACGTTGGCCTGTCGCACAAATTCTGGGCTCGGCGGAAACACTCGCTGTTCGTGCGAGACTGATTCGATGTTGCCCATTTTCTTGTTTCGCCCCTGTGAAAGTTGAAGTTAGAGCAGCGCCTGCGGCACCAACAAGATTAACTCTTTTGCTGCTTCGAAGCGATACAGGCTCACGCGCCTCGAAGCAACCGCGCCAGCGTTGACGCGTTGCGCTGACCTTGGTCTTCGTAGTTGTTATTGAAGATCACCTGAACGCGAGGCACGCGGCCGCGAGGTCGCTGATCGACTCGGCTAACGCGGCCAGCTCCATGTCCGAGTAATCGTAGTTGAAGCGATCCGACGCAACCGAAGTCCTCGCATTCCAAGTGGCGGCATTTCGACCGTGCAATCGAACCAATGCGAACTCCGGATGCGTTACGTCCCAGTGTGCAGCAACACTGTTCACGAATCCTTGCGGCGCATCAACGACGGTGTGCACCAAACCGTGCTCGCGTTCAAATCGCAACGTGTATTCGCGGTGAACGTCGTTGAACCACGTCTGGTGCCGAAACTCGACCGACAACGTGTGACCGGAACAGCGCTGAGCACACTCCGCGACATGCTCGCGTGATGCCGGCGAGTACGTCAACCATGGCGCGAATTGAAAGTGCACGAGCCCCAGCTTGCCAGCCTGCTTCAGCGGCTCAAGCGCTTCAATGAAAAAATGCCACAGCAGGTCCAGGGGTTCACTGGGCACATCCTTGTACTGAATGGTCTTCTTGGCCGCGATCGCTGGCGGCAGCCGGTCGCGCACTGGCGGCGGCAACGCGTCAACGGTCGTTTGATGCCCGGTAAACAGGCGAAACGCTTTTACGTTGAAGGTGAAATCCGCGGGCGTGCGCTCGACCCACACCTTCGAGTTTTCGACCGAGGGTAAGGCGTAATAACTACTGTTGACTTCGACCAGTGAAAAGCGGCTTGCGTAATAGCGTAGCCGCGCGTCTGCCGAGCTACATCCCTTCGGGTAGAACCGGCGGGACTTAATCAGCGTGGGATCGGTCCACGATGCGGTGCCCACCAATACCGAATTTGCTTTCGGCAAGACGCGTCCGGCGCCGCCACCTAGCGGGCCGCTTCCAACGAATTTCGCTAGTCGGTCAGGACAAATGTCACCTTCAGGATTACCTTGAATCCCGTCACCTTGCCTTTTCGATCTAACTTCCTGATCCTTGACCCACGCACCCTTGACGTTTTTCAACGTCTTGTTGGCGCGTGCGACACCTTGATGGATTGCGTCTTCGAAGCTCTTTTTGCTGACGCTGCTGATTTCGCTGATGCGTGCGACGGTCATGATTAGTCCTTCACGGTTAGCCGCCAAGCGGAAATGACTAGCGGAGAGGAGGAAGCCGAAGTGCTCGTATTTTCCTTGATATTCCAGTGCAATCCTTATGAACCCGGATGCGGCGCCAACTAAAATCCGTCTATCGGGTTGTCATAGGAGAGCCGAGTTTATATCCTCGGCGCGCCTTCCATGATGCACTTTACGGAAGCCTGTAGCGAACGGAGTGATACGGTTCTAAGAGGACGCACGGCATGAGCGATGATCTCCAACTAAGCGACAACATGTCAGCGTTGCGCATGCTCGGCGAGATGGGAATTATCGACCCACTGTCATCGGCCTTTGGTGTAGCCCGGCTCTATCTACATAAAGGTTTGGACGCGCTGACTCCGGAGCAACGGGTTGTCTTCGATCAACAGGTTGCGCCGATACTGCTGCACAAGTGCGGCCGCTGCGACGATTACGTTCAAGTCAGCACGCTGCCGGACGCATACGAACACGGCTCAATGCTTTGTAGCCGTCACCTCCCTCAGCGCAACAAGGGCGAGTGAGCCAACGAACGCGCTCTAGCGAAAGTGATAGAACGAATCATTCAAGTATTTGATGATGTGCTGTTTTTCGACTGGCGTCAGACCCTTGTTTGAAGCGTGGCCACAAGTTTCCAACTGTTGTTTCAGGGCGTCCAAGGAGCTCACCGATCGCGTCTTGCGCGTGTAGACACTGGAATCGTGACATCCCACGCAGTTTGCGTCGTGCAGGCTCTTGCCGTCGGTCCTGTCTCCCGACGTTGCCGCTAACGCACCCAACGCCATCAAAACCAATACGGCTGCATACAACACACTTTTCATGGCTCACTCACATTGGGTGAATGTCTGCGTTCGACGCGGTGATGCGAGTTGAGACCTCAATGCCTTACTTCAACTGAGCGCGCAACTCTCCACCCGGATTCGCTGCACTGTGTACGTTGAAGTACAGGTCGCCTGCCTTGAACGCCTTCATCTGATCCGCGTCGAGTTTCGCTCCGGCAGGCGCCTTGAACGTGTCGCCATCTTTCGTGAACGGAACGATTACCGGCCCGTTCTTGCCGGCTGCGCCCATGTGAATGTGCGCCGCCGTTGCCTGCACACCTTTGGTCGTGACGCTGCCGGACACCGAGCCGTCATCGGCGATCGAGATCGTGCCCTCGCCGCTAGCCGACGTCGTGACCGGCGGAACCTCGTTCGCGCCGGAAAGGTTGATCTTCACATCGGCGCCAAACGCCGCACCCCCGCCGAAAGTGACGATCGAGACGATCGCGGCAGCAAACATTGCTTTTCTGATTCGCTTCATGGATTCCTCCTGAAAGGTAAGTAGAGAGCCCCCACGGAGGCGAAAACCGTGCCCGCAACGGTCTCGTCTTCGCACGACGCCCCAGGCGCATCGGCCACCGGGCCCTCCGGTTACCTACGGCGGATTTTGCGCTGTTGGTTAGATGTCTGCAATTGGCCGAACTGAAACATGACAACGCTGAAAGCCGAACTTCGATCAAACCTTGCGGCGACGTCAACGGTTCACAGCGCCGGCGGGCATCAGTTCACGACGCTCGCAGCTAATGCCGCGTTCATCGGCAGTTGACCGGCAGCCAATACCTTCGGGCAGGTCCGTTTTGTTGGCCGCCAGCACGGTCATCTTCTCGGGCGCCGCCGCAAAGCCGCACACCCAGGCCACGGGCACGATGGGAGCATCTTCGACCACCGCAGGACGCAGTGTTAAGGTCATGCCACGCAGTGCGCCATTGGCTTGGTTGCCAAACACCACGTGGATGGCACCGGCTTCGACCGTCAGCGACTTGACGTAGTTGCTGACCACCTTGTCGGGCACGGGCAAGCCCACCGCGGCGTTGTCATCGGGAAAGGTTTTGGTGGCCGACCAGGCGGCGGCGATGGGCCCTTTGGCGATATCGGTCAGCCGCATTGCCTCAACGACCTGCTCGCGAATGTATTTGTCGTGATAACTCGGAACAGCCATCATGGCCAGGATCGCGATGATCGCCACAACCGCCATCAGCTCGATCAGCGTGAACCCACGAGATGGCGGCGTCGAGTGTCTTCGGGGATTGTTCACGTGGTGAGCTGCTAGCCAGGAACCTCGCGCCGCATCACCGCACGTGTGAGTCAATAACGGGTGATTATCGTGGCGGAGAGGGTGGGATTCGAACCCACGTTACTCCAGAGGAGTAAACCGGATTTCGAGTCCGGCGCATTCGACCACTCTGCCACCTCTCCGGTGCGCGGCGAGCGGCGAAGTATATCCGTGCGCGTCTTTACGCCGGCCGCAAAACCGAGACACCGTCGATAAACGGCCGCAGCGCGACCGGTATGTCGACGCTGCCATCGGCTCGCTGAAAGTTTTCCACCAGTGCAACCAGCGTACGTCCGACCGCGAGACCGGAACCGTTTAGCGTGTGCACGAACTCGGTTTTGCCCTGCGCATTCTTGAAGCGTGCCTGCATACGTCGCGCCTGGAACGCTTCGAAGTTTGAGCACGACGAAATTTCGCGATAGGTATTTTGTCCCGGCAGCCACACTTCGAGGTCGTAAGTCTTTGCCGATCCGAAGCCGGTATCTCCCGCAGACAGCAACATCACGCGATACGGCAGCTCCAGCTTCTGCAACACTGCTTCGGCGTGACCAACCAATTGTTCGTGCGCTTGGTACGACGTGCTCGGATGAACAATTTGAACGATCTCAACCTTTTCGAACTGGTGATTGCGGATCATGCCGCGCGTGTCCTTGCCGTAACTTCCCGACTCCGAGCGAAAGCACGGCGTGTAAGCGGTCAACTTCAGCGGCAGGTCGGACTCACTCAAGATTTCTTCGCGCACCGTGTTTGTCAGCGATATTTCGGAGGTGGAGATCAAATACATCTCCTCTTTCTCTTCTCCGCCACCCTTGGTGACCCAAAACATATCGTCTCGGAACTTCGGCAGTTGCGTCGTGCCGATTAGGCAATCTGCGTTGACGATGTACGGCGTGTAGCACTCGGTGTAGCCATGCTCGCGCGTTTGCACGTCGAGCATGAACTGCGCAAGCGCACGCTGCAGGCGTGCCAGCGGACCGCGCAGCAGCGTAAAGCGCGAGCCGGACAGTTTGGCCGCGGTGTCGAAGTCAAGCCCGAGCGGCGTGCCTACCTCGACGTGATCCTTCACCGGAAAGTCGAAGCTGCGTGGCGTGCCCCATCTGCGCACCTCGACGTTGTCATCAGCCGATGCTCCGATAGGAACGGATTCATGGAGCAGGTTTGGAACTTCGAGCATCCACTGCTGCAATTCACGCTGAATTACTTCGAGCTGCGCTTCCAGCTTCTTGACTTCGTCCGGAATCGAGCTGGCCTCGGCGAGCAGGGTCGTCGCATCCTGCCCTTTCGCTTTCAACATGCCGACCTGCTTCGACAGCGCGTTGCGCCGCGCCTGCAGTTCCTCGGTTTTGGTCTGTACAGACTTGCGTTCGGCCTCGAGTGCGTTGAAGCGATCAACGTCGAACTCGTACCCGCGCGTTTTCAACCGCGCCGCGACAGCCGCTACATCCTTGCGTAACAGATTGATATCGAGCATGGCCGAATGCTACTTGGCGGTGTTCAGGCGCCGCAGTTCATCGAGCCGTTCCGCAATGCGTGCTTCGACGCCGCGATCGGTTGGCTGATACCACTGCTGCGCGGCTACGCCTTCAGGCAAGTAGGTCTCGCCCGCAGCCACTGCGCCGGCTTCGTTGTGCGCGTAACGATAGCCTTCGCCGTAACCAAGCTCCTTCATCAGCCGTGTCGGCGCGTTACGCAGATGCATAGGCACCGGCCGCGAGCCATCCTGCTCGATAAATGCGCGTACTGCGCCGTAGGCGCGATACACCGCATTCGACTTCGGCGCACACGCAAGATAGACAATCGCCTGTGCCAATGCCAGCTCGCCTTCAGGCGAGCCGAGCCGCTCGTACGTATCGGCGGCCGCAAGAGCCACTTCGAGCGCGCGCGGATCGGCGAGGCCGATATCCTCGGTTGCCATTCTTATCGCGCGACGAGCGACATAGCGCGGGTCGACGCCGCCGTCAAACATCCGCACCATCCAGTACAGCGACGCATCGGGGTCGGAGCCGCGAACCGATTTGTGCAGCGCTGAGATCTGGTCATAAAAGTTTTCGCCGCCCTTGTCGAAGCGGCGCAATGTCGCGGGCAACGAGTCGCGCAGAAAATCGGCACTGATCGACGAGAGGTTTTTGTCCCGCGCTGCGTTTCCCACCACCTCTACCGCGTTTAACAGTCGCCGCGCGTCGCCGTCGGCAAGATCGAACAACATGTTGCGCGCCCGCGCTTCAATCGTCAGCGATTCGGTCTCAAGCTTCAACGCGCGGTCAAGCAGCGTCTCGAGTTCGTCACGCGACAGTGGCTGCAGCACATAAACCGCGGCACGCGACAACAATGCGCCGATCACTTCGAATGACGGATTCTCGGTCGTGGCGCCGACAAACACGAACAGCCCGGACTCGACGTGCGGCAGAAACGCGTCCTGCTGTGCCTTGTTGAACCGATGCACCTCGTCGACAAACACGACAGTGGGTTTGCCCGACTGCGCACGTGTGACCTGCGCGCGCTCCACCGCATCGCGGATGTCTTTGACTCCGCCCAATACTGCGGATATCGCGATGAAATTGAGCCCGAACGCATCGGCCATCAAACGCGCGAGCGTCGTTTTGCCGACTCCCGGCGGCCCCCACAGGATCATCGAGTGCGGCCGGCCCGATTCGAAAGCCACGCGCAGCGGCTTGCCGGAACCGAGCAGATGCGGCTGTCCGACCACGTCATCAATCGTGCGCGGACGCATGCGCTCGGCCAGCGGAACGCCGGTGGCTGTCGGTGGTGAAGAGGTCTTGCATCGATTGGGGAAATCTCATCGACAGGCTAGCATCCGCCCCTGCAATCGGACCATCAAGAGGAAACAATGATCAAGAAGTTAGTGGCGATCTTATTGACTACAAGCATGGGAGCAGCGATGGCGCAAGACGATGTAATTGGCAAGGCAGCGGCAGAAAAGGGAGCGATCAAGACCGATTCAGGCATGGTGTATCGGACGCTGACCGAGGGTCAAGGTGCCAGCCCAAAGGAAACCGATACGGTGCAGGTGCATTACAAGGGAACGTTTCCGGACGGTAAGGAGTTCGACAGTTCATACAAGCGCGGACAACCCACCGAATTTCCGCTGAATCGTGTCATCAAGTGCTGGACCGAAGGCGTACAACGGATGAAGGTTGGAGGCAAAGCGAAGCTGACTTGCCCGCCATCGCTCGCGTACGGCGAAAAGGGTGCGGGCGGAGTGATTCCGCCGAATTCGACCTTGCAGTTTGAGGTTGAGCTGCTCGCGATCAAGCCGTCCAAGTAGGACGCGACGTGGCGGCCGATAGCACCAAGGCCATCCTGTTCGCGCTCGGCGCGAACAGCGGAATCGCCGTGACCAAGTTCGGCGCAGCGGCCTACACCGGCTCCGGCGCGATGCTCGCCGAAGCGATTCACTCGGTCGCCGATGCAACCAATCAGCTTCTGCTGCTGCTCGGGATGCGGCAGGCGCGACGACCGGAAAGTGAGGAGCACCCACTCGGTCATCAGCGGGTCGTTTACTTCTGGTCGATGATGGTCGCGGTCCTGCTGTTCTTCGTCGGCGGATTGTTCTCGATCTATGAGGGATATCACCGGTTAACGGCGTCAGAACCGCTACGTAATGCAGGCGTCGCGCTGATCGTGCTCGGCGTCGCGATCGTGCTGGAAACGATCTCGTTGTGGGGAGCGCTGCGCGAGATACGCAAAGTGCAGGCCGGCCGCAGCTTTTGGCGCTGGTTTCGCGAAACGCGTCAATCGGAGTTAATGGTGGTCGCGGGCGAAGACATCGCTGCACTGGGCGGCCTGGTGTTCGCCTTCGTCGCGGTCCTGCTGGCGATGTGGACCGGCAATCCGCTGTTCGACGCGCTCGGTTCAATCGCCGTCGGTGTGCTGCTCGTCGTCGTCGCAGTGATGGTCACCTGGGAAATCCAAGCAATGATCATCGGTGAGTCGGCCGAGCCAGCGTTACGCGAGGCGATCGAAGAGCACGTCAGGGCGCAGCCGGAGGTCAAGTCAATCATGCGCTTGATCACGTTGCAATGGGGCAACAGCGTCGTCGTGGCGGTGCGCGCCGAAATGGCACCCGTGCAGAGCGCAGAGCAACTCATCACGGGCATCAATCGCGTCGAAGATTCGATTCAAACCCGCTTTCCGCAGGCGCACTGGGTGTTCTTTGAACCCGACGTACCGAGCAGGATAGATAAGACCTAGCGCTCGACGACTACTTGTCCTCGAGCACGTCGGCGCCTTTCGGAGGCACGAAGCGGAAAGCGTCGGCGTCAAGCTTCGGATTGCGTTCGACGTTGCTGAATGTGAGTTGCGTGGTCTGCCCGAAGCCATCGACCAGAACCATCGCCTGCGGCAAGCCATCGCGAAAACCGATTTCGATGCGCTCGAAGGTCGTCTCCTTCGCGCGTGGCTTTGCGACGATCCACTCCAGTCCATCGCGCGCCCCGGCATCGCTGACCTCGAACTCTTTCTCGAACTCGTTGGAACCGAACAGGATCGAGGCGGGGCTCGAAGGCAGCGACGCTTGCAGCTTCTTGATCGTGACCTGATTCAGATCCTTGTCGAACAACACAGCCGCTGCCCATCAGCGACGATCAACTGATCGTACGGTTTCTCGTAGGTCCAGCGAAACTTGCCGGGACGCTGAAAGACGAATTGCCCGGTCGAGGCAGTCGGCGCCTTGGCGCCTGGGCGCGCACCTTTGCTCGAGCTCACGCGCTGAACGAAGTCTCCACGCGCACTACTGGTCTGCGTCAGAAAGCTGCGTAGCTGATCGACCGCCGTCGCGTGTACGTTCGCCGCAAAAACGGTCGCGAGAACCAGCAGTGCACGTAAGGCATTCAACATCGACGTCCCTAACTTTCCCGCGCCGGCACCAGAATCTCGCGATTCCCGTTGCTCTGCATCGCCGACACCATGCCGGCGCGCTCCATGTCTTCCAGTAGCCGCGCGGCCCGGTTGTATCCGATACGCAGGTGACGCTGCACCAGAGAGATCGACGCGCGGCGATTCTTCAGCACGATCTCCACCGCCTGGTCGTATAACGGATCGGCTTCATTTGCGTAGACACCGCCCGCCGCTGCCCGCCTCGCCATTTCTCCGTTCGCGTCCGGCGCTTCGAGTAGACCCTCGACATACTGTGGCGCGCCGCGCGACTTCAGCACGTCGACCACACGATGCACTTCCGCGTCCGAGACGAACGCACCGTGCACGCGTGTCGGCAAACCCGTTCCCGGCGCGAGATACAGCATGTCACCCTGCCCGAGCAGCGATTCCGAGCCCATCTGGTCGAGGATCGTGCGCGAATCGACGCGGCTTGAAACCTGATACGAAATTCGCGCCGGAATATTGGCCTTGATCAGTCCGGTGATGACGTCGACCGACGGCCGCTGCGTTGCCAGTATCAGGTGCATGCCCGACGCGCGCGCCTTTTGCGCAATGCGCGCGATCAGCTCTTCGACCTTCTTGCTCGACACCATCATCAAATCAGCCAGCTCGTCAATCACGACAACGATCATCGGCAGCGTATCGAGCGGCTCGGGCTCTGCCGGTGTCAGCGAAAATGGATTCGGGACGAACTCGCCCTTCGAGCGCGCATCGGCAATCTTCTGGTTGTAGCTCGTCAGGCTGCGCACGCCGAGCTTGCTCAACAATCGATAACGCTTGTCCATCTCGCCGACGCACCACTGCAACGCATGGCCGGCCTCTCGCATGTCGGTGACGACGGGTGCCAGTAAGTGCGGAATGCCTTCGTAAACCGAAAGCTCCAACATCTTGGGATCGATCAGGATCATCCGCACCTGCGCCGGATCGGCCTTGTAGAGGATCGACAGAATCATCGCGTTGATGCCGACCGACTTGCCTGAACCCGTCGTTCCGGCCACCAGCAAGTGCGGCATCCGAGCCAGATCGACCACCACCGGCTTGCCCGCGATGTCCTTGCCAAGACCAAGCGTCAGCAGTGAGTGGCTTTCGTTGTAGATCACCGAGCCAAGAATCTCCGACAGCTTGACGACTTGCCGTCGCGGATTCGGAAGCTCGAGCCCCATCAGGTTCTTGCCGGGAATCGTCTCGACCACACGAATCGACACCAGCGATAACGCCCGCGCCAAGTCCTTCGCCAGATTGACGATCTGACTGCCTTTGACCCCGACGGCGGGCTCGATCTCGTAACGCGTGATCACCGGTCCTGGGTAGGCGGCGACAACGACGGCTTCGACATTGAAGTCGCGCAGCTTCTTCTCGATCAGACGCGATGTGAACTCGAGCGTCTCGGTCGAGATCGCTTCGAGATTGGGCGGCGGCTCATCGAGCAGGTCCAGCGGGGGCAGGCGCGCGTCGGCCATCTCGGCGAACAGCGGTACCTGCTTTTCCTTCTGCTTGCGCTCGGACGGCTTGACATGCGCCGGCGTGCGCTCGATATGCACCGGCGGCGCTTCGTCGATACGCTCGCGTTCGTCGCTCGAGCGCCGCTTCGCGCACCTTGGCCGCAGCCTCGCCGATCGCGCGGTCTTCGGCCTCCTCGCGCTTATGCCGCGCGCGGCTCAAAAATCCTTCTAGAAAGCCGCCAAATCGCTCGGCCACCGCGAGCCACGAAAAATCGAGAAACAGCGACAGTCCGACCGCGATCGCCGACCAACAAGATCACGGTGGCACCGGTGAATCCGACCCCCGCCTGCAGAAGCTGCGCGGCGGAACTGCCGACGACACCGCCCGGCGACCCGGGCAATGCAAGACCCAACGTGTGGAACCGCAGCGTCTCAAGACAGACTGCGCCAAACAGCAACAGCACGAAGCCGATGCCATGCGCATACGCAGGCAAATCGTCGTTCAGAGGGTCTCCGCTTGCCGCCCGGTGCAGCTTGCGAAATCCGCGCACGACCGTGATCGCAAGGCCGAAGACCAGCAGATATGCGGACAGACCAAACAGCAACAACGCAATATCGGCCACCCACGCTCCGAACCGGCCTCCGATGTTGCGTATACCGGCCGCGCCCGCCGTATGGGTGAACGCGGGGTCGTTCGCGCTGAAAGTGGCGAGCATTGCAAACAACGCGACCGCCGCAACGGCGCCGACGATCCATCCGGCTTCGGACAACAGACGTCCAAACCGATCGTCACCCCCCGAACCGCCCGTCGCGTCGCGCGAACGCAGCCACACGCCGTCGGCCGCGCGCTGTGCGCTGCTACCCACTTTCGCCCTTGCCGCCATGCGAGCGATTATAGGTTCGGAGAGCAGCAAAATTCGTCGCCGCTACCGGGGTTTGGCGCCGCACAGGTCGCGCTTCATCGGCTAGCGTTGCGATGCGCGCCCACACCGCGCAAAATTGAGCCTATGAGTGCCATGGTTGCGGTCCAGCCCCTGAGCGCGTCCAGCGACGCGTCGCCGGTCGCCGCACGCACCGCTTTTACGCGCGTGATGAATCTCAAGTCGATCGCAATCGTGTTTTATTTCTGCCTGCTGCTGATTGCGGGGCGCTTTGTGACCGCGTTGCACTATGAGCCGCTCGACCAGTGGGCATTTGACCTGGTGCGTGCGACGCGCCAAACGCTGATCAGCGGGCTTCTATTGCTGCTTGCGATTGCGCTTACCGAAGCATTTGCCGCCGCCAGGGGTCTATCGCCGCGGCGTGCACTTGCGCTCGGAGTCTTTACGTCGGCCGTTGCGGCCGCGCTCAGCGTGCCCGCGCGGCTGGTCGTCGCCGGCTTCCCCGTCGTCGAACGACTGATCGAAAGCCCCGGCTTCTTCGCCTCGACGTTCACGCTGTGGACCACACTTGGCGCTCTGGGGTACTGGTTTTTCAGTTCCATTCGCGCGGACCGAGACGCCCGCTGCCGTCTCGCCGATGCCGAATGCCGGCAGCAGGCGTTGCAGGCGCAGATGTGTGAAGCGCAACTGACGGCATTGCAGGCGCAAATTGAGCCGCACTTCCTGTTCAACACGCTGGCCAATGTCAAGCGGCTGTACGAAACGGCGCCTGATCAGGGCCGCGAGATGCTCGCCAGCCTGATCAACTATCTGCGCGCCGCGTTGCCGGCTATGCGCGAATCGGGCTCGACCTTGGGGCGCGAGCTTGAGCTCGCACGTTCGTTCCTGACGATTTTGAAGATGCGAATGCGCGAACGCCTGGATTTTTCGATCGATCATGACCCCAGCCTCGCCAACGCGCGCGTGCCGCCGATGGTGTTACCGACGCTCGTGGAAAACGCAATCAAGCACGGACTGTCACCGCTGCCCGAAGGCGGCCGGATCGACATCCATGCGCGCCGCGAAGGCGATGATTTGTTAGTCGAAGTGCGTGACAACGGCGCCGGCTTCTCCGGCAGCACGGGCGCCGGCGTTGGGTTGGCAAACACCCGTTCACGCCTGAGTGCACTGTATGGCGCACGCGCCAAAATGACTTTGACTGCCGGCGTGCCGCGCGGAGTCACCGCATCGATTCGACTACCCGTTGAATGGGAGGCAGCTGCAGCATGAGCGCAGTGTCAATCAACCCCAGTCAAGCACTTCCGGCGGCGCCGCCTGCCAAGCGATATCGCTCGATACGCGTGACCCGAGGGCATGTGGTGGCGGTCTTGCTGGCAACCCTGGTGACATCGGTTCTCGATTTCGCCTTCCTGTTCGACAAGCTGGGCAAGCCTGGGATTTGGAAGATCTTCGCGTTCGAGCCCATCGTGTCGCTATCGATTTTCAGCTCTGCGCTGGTGGCGTGGCTGGTCGTTACGGCGCAGCCCAGTGAGCGCACCCGCTGGGGCCGGCTGGTGGCAGCGTCGGTGTTCAGCGCTGCACTCACTGCCGCCGTCACGATGCCGCATTGCGGATGCAGTAGGCATCGAGCAGGTGTGGCAGGCGATGATGGAAAAGACAAAGCCGATGCCACCCTACTGGCTGCGGTTCATCGGCAGCACGGCGCAGCTTTCGCTTTTTGCGTTCCTGTTCATCGCTGGGGCTCAAAACATGCGTCTGCGCTCGGCCACGCAGCGAGCGGTGCTGTCAGCGCAACGCGCGCAGGCCACGATCGCACGCGAGGTGCTGGAAGCGCGTCTGATAGCGATGCAGGCGCAGGTCGAGCCTCAGTTCCTGTTTGAGTCGCTGGTCGACATCGAAAAACTCTATCGCACGAGATGCGCCGCAGGCGGCGCAGGATCTCGACCGGTTGATCACCTATCTGCGAGTGGCGTTGCCCCGCATGCGGGAAGCAGGTTCGACAATCGAGGCCGAGATCGATCTGGTCAAGGCCTACCTGGCAGTCGTTACATCACTGCATGCCGGCCGCCCGGCACTGTATGTGACGCTGCCTGAAGAATGCCGCGCTGCCCGCTTCTATCCGATGCTGTTCTTGCCGCTGGTGCAGCGCGCGGTTAGGCAGGCGTCAGGCGAGCCACCGGCATCGATCAGAGTCGGCATCAGCCGAATCGACAATCAAGTCGTAACCGTGTTGCGGTTCGACGATTCCGCCGGCTGTGCGGACGATGCGGAGCTCGACGCGCGTGCGTGAACGTCTGGCGGGGCTGTACGGCGGTGCCGCGTCGCTTGACTGCACGGAGCGCGACGGCATGGTGCAGTTGACGATGCGTGTGCCGGCAGCGTCCGGTCCGGACTTGTGACCAGCCCGACGGCAATCGTCGCCGAGGACGAAGAGACGTTGCGCCATCAGCTGGTCGAGCAACTCGGACAGCTGTGGCCAGAACTCGCGATCCTCGGCGAGGCCGCCGATGGTGTGCAGGCGCTGCGGCTGCTGGACGAGCATCGTCCCGATGTGTTGTTTCTCGATATTCAGATGCCGGGCGCGACCGGTCTCGAAGTCGCCCGTCAGGCGAGCGGCCGTTGCCATGTGGTCTTTGTCACCGCGTACGACCAACATGCCGTCGCCGCTTTTGATCAGGGTGCGGTGGACTACGTACTCAAGCCGGTGTCCGCAGCGCGTTTGTTCACCGCGGTGTCGCGTGTCAAGGCACGGCTCGGAACGCCGCCAGCGCTACTGGATGCGGCGCTCGAGAAGATAAGCGCGAATGCACAGTCGTCGTCGAAGCAGTACCTGCGCTGGATCAACGCATCGGTCGGGCAAAGCTTGAAACTGATTACGGTCGACGAAATCAGCTACTTTCAGGCCGACAACAAGTACACGCGTGTCGTCACCGGTGAGGGCGAAGCGCTGATTCGAAAACCCTTAAAAGAACTGGTCGACGAGCTCGATCCGAACCAGTTCTGGCAGATCCATCGCTCGACGCTGGTCAATGCAACGTCGATCGCCGGCGTGGCGCGCGATTTTCGCGGGCGAATGCTGGTGAAGCTAAAGACTCGCGCTGAAACCCTGCTTGTTTCTGACAGCTACACGCATCTTTTCCGTCAGATGTAGCGCCGGTTCATTACCCCAAATCCCGCAGGAAATCCGGCGTTCCAAACACCTTCAATATCGGCCGTGAACCTTAGAGTTTGCGGTCGAATTAGTGTGGAGCGAGCCGTGGGTCCTTCGATACTCTTCTTTCTTGCTGGTGTGGTGGCAGTGGGAATTGCCGGGGCGGTTTACAAGGTCAGCCGCCCTCCGGTCGGCTATCGAGATCGCGACGATACAGGCGAATGAAGGCGACGCTGATCATCGGCGGCCTGGGCATCGCCCTGGTCGTCATGACACCGGCGCTAAAGGCTCTGCGCTTGCGGTCCGGATCCAAAATCAGCGATGCAGAATACTTTGCGGCTGCTCGCAAGCGCGCGATTAGCTATCGCCAGGCCAAGTCGGCATCGAGTCGGGACCAGCTCCAAGTGCGAGGCGACGAATAGCGCTCTGGCATCGTTCTTACCCTGCTTCGTTTCAGCCCGCGCGTCCCAATATAATTGCTTCGAACCAGCGAAGGGGAATTAGCTGAGCGCCATGACAACGACTAAACACGCACGCGTGCTCATCCTGGGCTCCGGCCCGGCCGGATACACGGCGGCGATCTATGCCGCCCGGGCCAATCTGAAACCGATGTTGATAACCGGTCTGGCGCAGGGCGGGCAGCTGATGACGACGACCGATGTCGACAACTGGCCGGCAGATGCCAACGGCGTGCAAGGCCCCGAGCTGATGACGCGCTTTCTGGCGCATGCCGAGCGCTTCAACACCGAGACCATTTTCGATCACATTCATACCGCGAAGCTCGACGAGCGTCCGTTGCGCTTGATCGGCGATTCAGCTGAATACACATGCGATGCCTTGATCATCGCAACCGGCGCCAGCGCAATGTACTTGGGACTGCCATCGGAACAGGCATTCATGGGCAAGGGCGTCTCGGGCTGCGCTACGTGCGACGGATTTTTCTACAAGAACCAAGAGGTAGCAGTCGTCGGCGGCGGCAACACTGCGGTTGAAGAGGCGCTTTACCTGACCAACATCGCCAAGAAGGTGACGCTGATTCACCGGCGGGACAAGTTTCGCGCCGAACCGATCAACGTCGATCACCTGATGCAAAAGGTCAAAGAAGGTAAGGTTGAGATGAGAACCTTCAACGTGCTGGACGAAGTGTTGGGTAACGAATCCGGTGTGAACGCGGTGCGCATCAAGAACACGCAGACCGGGGTGACCGAAGAGATCTGAGCTGCAGGGGTTTTCATTGCGATCGGACATCGGCCGAACACTGAAATCTTCGCCGGGCAACTCGAGATGCATAACGGCTACATCATTACCAAGACCGGACTTACCGGCATGGCGACCTCGACCAGCGTGCCCGGCGTGTTTGCCGCCGGCGATGTGCAGGACCACGTGTACCGCCAGGCGATTACGAGCGCGGGCACCGGCTGCATGGCGGCCCTCGACGCGCAGAAGTATCTCGAAAACCTCGAAGCCGTCGCTCCGGCCCCTGAAGCGCTAGGCGGCCTTACCGCGTCTTGGAACCGACACGCAGATCGACGCTGTATGGCCGAAAAGTTCACCCAGCTTGCGCAGCTCGAATCGCTGCGCGATGCCCTGGTTAGCAAAGCGCGGGAGCAAGAGCGGGTCGCCGTCGAGCTTCGCGCGCGCGAGGTCCAGACACTAGAAGCGGTAGACGAATTCCGCGATGCGGTCGGCGATGTGACACCGCTGAACGGCCAACCCGCGGTTGAGCACAAGCGCACCCCGCACCCGCCGATCGCGCACAAGCGGCGCGAGGACGATCAACTGGTGCTGGTTGCTTCGGTATCGGACGAGTTTGAAATCGACACGCTGCTGCACACCGATGACGAGCTGTCGTTTCGGCGGCCCGGTGTCGGCGCGGACGTTCTGCGCAAGTTGCGCCGTGGCGAATGGGTGATCCAAGACGAGATCGATTTGCACGGCTGCCGTACCGATGAAGCGCGCGAGTTGCTAGCCAGCTTCGTGCGCGATGCCGGCAAGCGTGGCCTGCGCTGCGTTCGCGTTGTGCACGGCAAGGGATTGGGATCCAAAGGGCGTCAACCTGTGCTGAAGGGAAAGACGAAGGTGTGGCTTGCGCAGCGTGAAGACGTCATCGCGTTCTGCCAGGCGCGATCAACCGAAGGCGGAAGCGGTGCACTGATCGTGTTGTTGAAGCCGACCAGCGGGAAAACACTCTAGAGAACGCGGTCGCTAGACCGCCGCCTCGCCTTCCTCGCCAGTACGAATGCGGATCACCTGCTCGACCGCCCGCACGAAGATCTTGCCGTCGCCGATCTTGCCGGTGCGAGCCGCCTTGGTGATCGCCTCGATCGCGCGCTCGACCAGTGCTTCGGGCACGACCGCCTCGACCTTGACCTTTGGCAAGAAATCGACGACGTACTCTGCACCGCGATAGAGCTCGGTGTGGCCCTTCTGCCGGCCGAATCCCTTCACTTCCGTGACCGTAAGGCCCGTAACGCCGACATCGGCGAGGGCCTCGCGCACTTCGTCGAGCTTGAACGGCTTGATGATCGCGGTGATCTGTTTCATGGGAGTTCCTGACGGCGGTTTCGCGCCATTTTAGAGCGCGATTTCCTCACGGAAACGGTTGGTGATCGGATAGCGCCAGTCGCGACCAAAGCTGCGGTGCGTGACCCGGATGCCGACCGGCGACTGGCGGCGCTTGTACTCAGACATGCGAATCATGCGCACTACCTTGCGCACGACCGAATCGTCGAATCCGGCCGCGACGATGTCGCCGATCGACTGAGCCTCTTCCATGTAGCGCACGATGATTTCGTCGAGCACATCGTAGGGCGGCAAGAGAATCCTGGTCGGTCTGATCGGCCTTGAGTTCGGCGCTCGGCGCGCGGGTCAGGATCCGCTCGGGGATCACCGGGGCATTGCCGTTGCGATAGCGGCACAGGCGATAGACCAGCGTCTTGAGGATGTCCTTGATCACCGCGAAGCCGCCAGCGAGATCGCCGTACAACGTCGAATAGCCGACGGCGGTCTCCGACTTGTTGCCGGTTGTCAGCACGATGGACCCGTACTTGTTCGACAGCGCCATCAGCAGCGTGCCACGGATGCGCGCCTGCAGATTTTCCTCGGTCGTGTCCCACGGCAGGCCGCGGAACTCGCTGGCGAGCGTCGCGAGATAGGCATCGAAGGCCGGCTTGATCGGCAGCACGTCGTGCCGCACGCCGAGTATCCGCGCCATCTGTTCGGCGTCCTCCATGCTGATCGAGGCGGTGAACTGCGACGGCATCATCACCGCACGCACGCGCTCCGCACCCAGCGCATCGACCGCGATGGCCAGTGTCAACGCCGAATCGACGCCGCCGGACAGTCCGATCAGCGCGCCCGGAAATCCATTCTTGTTGACGTAATCGCGCACGCCCAGCACCAGTGCGTCATAAGCGAGCGCTTCGAGCGACCGCTCGGCGGCACGCGGACCAGGCTGCGGCACGCCGTCGACGATATCGACGACCAGCACGGTCTCCTCGAAGTGCGGCGCCAACGCTACCACAGCGCCGTCGGCGCTCCAGCACGAACGATGCTCCGTCGAAGACGAGTTCATCCTGGCCGCCCACCATGTTCGCGTAGACCAGCGCCAGCCCGAAATGCGAGACATTGCTGCGCATCGTCTGCAGCCGCTGCGCCTGCTTGCCCAGATGGAACGGTGACGCGTTGGGCACGAGCAGCACCTGCGCGCCTGAGGCCCGCGCACACTCCGGTGCGTAATGAAACCAGCTGTCCTCGCAGATATTGATGCCGAACCGCGTTCCCTTGATCTCGAACACGAACGGCCGGTTGTCCGGCGTGAAGTAGCGCCGCTCGTCGAACACGTCGTAATTTGGCAGGTCGTGCTTGCAGTATGTGCCGACGACCATGCCCCCCTGCAGCACCGATGCGGCGTTGAAGCGGTGCCCTTCACGTGCCAGCGGATGGCCGACAACGACCGCCAGGTCCGGGAACTGCAGCAGCTGGCCGGCGAGCTTCTGCAGAGCAGCGTCGCTCGCTGCGTAAAATGCACGGCGCAGCAACAGGTCTTCGGGCGGATAGCCGGTGAGCGAGAGTTCCGGCGTGACCAGAAGGTCTGCGCCGTCGGCCGCGGCACGCGCAGCGACTTCGGCGATCTTCCTGCCGTTGCCCTCGAAGTCGCCGACCGAGCAATTGATCTGGGCGATCGCGACTTTGACGTTCGAGCTCATGAATGAATGCAGCAGGTTCGGATGATTATTGCACGCGCATCGTGCACGACCTCGGTGCGGTCGATGCCGCGGCATGGGACGCACTCGTTTCGGCCTCGCCTGCGCCAACGCCGTTCATCAGGCATGCGTTCCTGCATGCGCTGCACGACACGGGTTGCGCGAGCGCCGACACCGGCTGGGAGCCGCACTATCTGACCGTCTGGCGCGGTGACCGCCTGTGCGCAGGCGTGCCGCTCTATCGCAAGCATCACTCTTACGGCGAGTACGTCTTCGACTGGGCCTGGGCCGACGCCTATGCGCGCCATGGGCTCGACTATTACCCGAAGTGGCTGGTCGCGGTGCCGTTCACGCCGGTGCCGGGCACACGGTTGCTCGCCCTCGACGCAAGTGCAGCGCGGCGCGCCGCGCGCGCGCTGATCGAGCTTGCCGAGGAGTCCACGCTGACATCGCTGCATGTGCTGTTTGCGACCGAAAATGAGGCGCACGAGTTGCAGGCGCTCGGCGCGATGACGCGGCAAGCCGTGCAGTTCCACTGGTTCAATCGCGGCTACGCGGACTTCGACGCCTATCTGGCCCAGCTCGCGCAACCGAAGCGCAAGAAGATCCGCGCCGAACGCCGCAAGGTCGCAGAGGCCGGCGTGACCGTGCGGCGCCTGACCGGCAGCGAGATCACTGAACGCGACTGGGCGCTGTTTGACCGCTGCTATCGCAGACACTTACGCCGCGCATCACTCGACGCCGTATCTGAACCTGCGATTTTTTCAGCGCATCGCGCGCGCAATGGCCGACCAGATCCTGCTCGTTGTCGCCGCAAGGAACGGCCGCGACATCGCCGCCGCCCTGGCGATCTTCGACACCGAGCGCGTCTATGGACGCTACTGGGGCGCGCTCGTTTCAGTACCGTGCCTGCACTTCGAAGTGAGTTACTACCAGTTGATCGAATTCGCGATCGAACGCGGCCTGAAGGTGATCGAAGGCGGTGCCCAAGGCGAACACAAGCATGCGCGCGGCTTCGAGCCTGTCCGGACTTGGTCGAGCCATCGGCTGCGCCACCCGCTGTTCGCCGACGCGGTCGAGCGTTACCTGCAGCGCGAATCGGGTGGCATCGAGGCCTACATCGACGAACTCAACGAACGCACGGCGCTTCGCTCACCACCGAGTGTCGAATGAGTCCGACGCACCTCGCCGCTTCGTGGGCGCACCCCCTTGGCTTTGGCGCCTGCGCGAGCGTGCGTGAGGCTTCACCTCGCCGCGCTCTGCTGATGGTCACGATTTGGGGATTTAACTTCGTCGTCATCCGCTGGGGACTGAACGAGGTGCCGCCGCTGACGCTGACGCTGATGCGCTTTGCGCTGGCGGCATTTCCCGCGGTTCTTTTCGTCCGGCGGCCACAACCGTCGTGGCGTCTCGTGACGGCTACGGTTTGTTTGCGTTTGCGCTGCAGTTCGGGCTGCTGTTCGCCGGCATGCACGCCGGCATGCCGACCGGCCTGGCGTCGTTGGTGATCCAGGTGCAGGCGTTCTTCACGATCGGGCTCGTCGCCGTGCTGACGCACGAGCGCGCGAAGCCGGTCCAGCTGGTCGGCGCCACGATCGCCGGTGCCGGTCTCGTGCTCGTCGCGTTTCACTTGCCGCCGTCGACCCGCGTCGGATTTCTGCTTGTCGTGACCGCCGCGGCGTCCTGGGCCATTGCGAATGTGATCGTCAAGCGCATTCATAGCGAACAGCCACTGGCCGTGGTCGTATGGGCCAGTGCTGCCGCCTCGATCATGATGCTGCCGGTTGCGCTTGTGCTTGAGGGCCCGGCCACGATGTGGGCCGCAGTAGTGCGATGGATGCGTCGCGTGGCTCGGTCTTGCGTTTCAGGCGTGGCCGACAACGCTGCTCGCGTTCGGCATCTGGGCGTGGCTGCTGCGCAAGCATCCCGCAGCGCTGATCGCGCCGTTCACGCTGCTGGTACCGATCGTTGCAATGAGTCTTGCAGTGTGGCTGCTTGGCGAAGAAATCACGTGGTGGAAGCTAACGGCCATCGCATTGGTGCTGAGTGGCCTTGCCCTGAACGTCATCGCGTCGCGTGCCCGCCGCGACGACGTGGTTACACCGCCCGCGTAGGCGCTGCGTCCTGGTACGCCGCAACGGCGTCGACGATGTCTTTCCGAGCAGACTCCGGACCTTCCCATCCGATGACCTTGACCCACTTGCCAGGCTCGAGATCCTTGTAGTGCTCGAAAAAATGTTGAATCTGCGCCAGCCGCTCGGGTGCGATATCGGACCACTTCAACCAGTGCCGGTACCACGGCAGGATCTTGTCGATCGGCACCGCCAACAGCTTCGAATCGCCACCCGCCTCGTCCTCCATCTTTAGCACGCCCAGCGCGCGGCAACGCACGACGACGCCGGGCTGCAACGCGAACGGCGTGATCACCAGCACGTCAAGCGGGTCGCCATCGTCGGCGAGTGTCTTCGGAACGTAGCCGTAGTTGCACGGATAGTGCATCGACGTGGCGATGAAGCGGTCGACGAACAGCGCGCCCGTCTCCTTGTCGACCTCGTACTTGATCGGATCCGCGTGCGCAGGAATCTCGATGATGACGTTGAAGTCGTTCGGAATGTCGCGGCCGGCGGGTACAGCATCATGTCGCATGCGCCAATTCTAGGCGCAGCGGGTAATAATCCCGCTGCGCAGTAGAAAACCCAAGTTGGAGAACACGATGGACGGCAGCAAACCCGCCGCGGGTTCGCATCACTTTATCGGTAATCGTTGGACGCCGTCGTCCACCGGGCAGACGATCGACGTAATCGACCCGTCCGATGGCGCTCCATTCGCAAAGATCGCGCGCGGCGATGCCGCCGACATCGACGCCGCGGTGCTTGCCGCGCGCGCTGCGCTCGGCGAATTCTTCGACGGCGACTGGGGCCGCATGACGGCAACCGAGCGCGGTCGCCTGCTGATGAAGCTGTCGTACGCGGTGGCCGATCATCAAGACGAGCTCGCGCAGCTCGAATCGCGCACGACCGGCAAGCCCTTGAAGCAAGGGCGTGCCGATGCAACCGCACTGGCCCGCTACTTCGAGTATTACGCCGGCGCGGCTGACAAGCTGCACGGCGACACAATTCCGTACCAGGCCGGCATGACCGTGCTGACGATTCGTGAACCTCATGGCGTCACGGGTCACATCGTTCCGTGGAACTACCCGATGCAGATTTTCGGCCGCAGCGTGGGCGCCGCGTTGGCGGCAGGCAACGCGTGTGTCGTCAAACCAGCCGAGGATGCATGCCTGTCCGTCTGCGCGTCGCCGTGCTTGCGGCCGAGGTGGGTTTCCCCGCGGGAGCATTGAACATCGTGACCGGCTACGGCGCCGAAGCAGGTGCCGCGCTGGCTCAGCATCGCGGCATCGATCACATTTCATTCACCGGGTCGCCGACGACCGGCACCGCGGTCGCGCAGGCGGCTGCTCAGCATCATTGCCCGGTAACGCTCGAACTCGGGGGCAAGTCGCCGCAGATCGTCTTCGCCGACGCAAATCTGGAAGACGTGTTGCCAGTCGTCGTGAACGCCATCGTGCAGAACGCGGGGCAAACCTGCTCGGCCGGCAGCCGGTTATTGATCGAGAGACCGATTTACGAAGAGCTCGTCGCACGGGTCGGCACGGCAATGTCGCGGCTGAAGGTGGGTCCCGCACTCGACGATCTGGACATCGGCCCGTTGATCCGGCAAAACCAGTTACAGCGTGTGTGGGACTTCCTGAGCCGAGCGCAACACGACAATGTTCCGATGGCGGCGCAGGGACAAGTCGTCGAGCATGCACCGCAAGGCGGCTATTACCAGGCGCCGACGCTGCTGCGCGACGTCCCATCGAACCACGTGCTTGCACAGGAGGAAATCTTCGGGCCTGTGCTTGCTGCGATTGTGTTCGACTCGGAAGACGAGATGCTGTCGATCGCCAACGGCACGATGTACGGATTGGTTGCAGGCGTCTGGACACACGACGGCGCGCGCCAGATGCGAGTCGCACGCAAACTGCGGTGCGGCCAGGTGTTCATCAACAACTATGGTGCTGGCGGAGGCATCGAGCTGCCGTTCGGCGGCGTCAAATCGAGCGGCTACGGACGCGAAAAGGGCTTCGAAGCGCTGCTCGGATTCACCACGCTAAAGACCATCGCGATCAAACACGGGTAGTCATGTCGCTTGTGCTGGAGCGCAGATTCGTACAAGCCAATCGCACTCTGCTGATCGTATTGCTGGCGGCCATGGTCGTCGTGACGTTCGTCAACGTCGTGATGCGGTACCTCGGAGAGTCGTCGTTCCTGTGGGGCGAGGAAGTCGGGCGCCACCTGATGATCTGGCTTGCGTTTGTCGGCAGCGGTCTGGCGCTGCGCAATGGCGCACACATCGGAATCGATTCGCTTGAGGACTCGTTGCCCCAGCGCGCCGCGCGCGTTTTGCGCGCGGCGATCGCGCTGATTCTGTTAGTGCTGTTTGTTGCGCTGATAGTGGAAGGCATCGACTACGCCTGGCGCACGCGATTTCAGACCTCGGCCGCATTGCAGATTTCGATGGCGTGGGTGTACGCCGGCATGCCGATCGGATGCCTGCTGATGCTGGCGCATCTCGGATTCATCGCGCGCCGCTTCGTTTTCGGCGAGCCGATTGAGCACGAAGACGGCGTGGACAGAGAACTTGCGTCCGCGCTTTAGCGAGCGGTAGCCCTCACCGCGCTCCTCAATGGCCTGGACCCTGTTCATAACAGCCACGGTGTTGCTCGCGCTTGGCGTGCCGGTCGCGTTCTCGCTCGCGGCAGCCGCCCTGCTTGCAGTGGCCATCGACGATCGCTATACCGCGATCGTCGTGCTAAAGGAGATGTTCACCGGCATCGACAGCTTTCCCCTGCTCGCGGTGCCGTTTTTCATTCTCGCAGCCGAGCTGATGACCGGAGGCAAGCTGACCGAAGTGCTGCTGCGATTTGCGTCGCAGTTCGTCGGGCACCGGCGCGGCGGGCTTGGCCATGCGAACGTGCTGTCGCTGACGTTCTTTTCGGGCATCAGCGGATCGGCGCTGGCCGATGCAGCGGGTCCGGGCTCGATGATGATCAAGATGATGGACAAGGCCGGCTACTCGAAAGCGTACGCCGCCGCACTGACTGCATCGACCGCGATCGTCGGCCCGATTATTCCGCCGTCGATCATCATGATCATCTACGCGTTGCAGGACGATCGGGTCTCCGCCGGTGCGCTTTTCATGGCCGGGCTGCTCCCCGGACTTTTGATCGCGGTCGCAATGATGATTGTCAACCAGATAATTTCCACGCAGCGCCACTACCGTGCCGACGAGCTGCGGCCATCAGCGCGCGAAATGCTGCGCAATACGATCAATGCGATCCCGGCGCTGCTGCTGCCGGTCATCATCCTTGGTGGAATTCGTGCGGGGATCTTCACGCCGACTGAGGCCTCGGTCGTAGCGGTCGTCTACGCGCTGCTCTGCGGCGCGTTCATCTATCGCTCTTTGCGTTGGAAAAATGTGCCGACAATTCTGTCGCGCTCTGCGATTCTGACCGCTTCTGTTTTGCTGATCGTCGCCGCCAGTGCAGCCTTCGCGTGGGTATTGACGATCGAGAACGTCCCGCAATCGCTGGCGCACTGGATCACCGCGCTGGACGTCGGCCCGCTGGCTCTGCTGCTGCTAATCAATGTCCTGCTGCTGATCTTCGGCATCTTCATCGAGCCGCTGCCTGGCGTGATGGTGCTGGTTCCGATCTTGGCGCCGGTCGCGCACGCCGCCGGTATCGATCCCGTGCATTTCGCGATGATCGTGATTTACAACCTGACGCTCGGATTGATCACGCCGCCAGTGGGTGGGCTTCTCGCGGTGACTTCGGCAGTGTCGAAGGTCCCGATCGGCGCGCTAGTTCGCGAGCTGCGGCCGTTTTTTCTAGCGCACCTGGTCGTCCTGTTAATCGTGACGCTGGTGCCGGCGTTATCGACATGGCTGCCATATTCGAGCGGGCTTGCGAAATGAAGCTCGCTCTGTTCGCCGATATTCACAGCAACCTCGAAGCCATCACGGCTTGCCTAAGCCACGCCGAATCAATCGGTGCGCAGCGTTACGCATTCCTCGGTGACCTGGTCGGTTACGGCGCTGATCCGGTCGCGGTGCTCGAATTGATAGAACGCCACGCCGCCGAAGGTGCGGTGGTGCTGCTCGGCAATCATGACGCGGCAGCGATTGACCGGCCATCGGGCCACCTAAGTCCCAATGCTCTTGCCGCCATTGTGTGGACGCAGCGCCAGCTGGGCGTAAAGCAGCGCGCATTCCTCGCTGGCCTACCCCTGACGGTGAGGCAGGACGACATTCTGTTCGTGCACGCCGGCGCTGCGACTCCCGACGCGTGGCACTACATCACCAGCGCCGTCGAGGCTGAACGCAGCATGCGAGCGGCAGATGCGGGCATTGTGTTTTGCGGCCACGTGCACGAGCCGATGCTTTACTACATCGGCACCGGCGGGCATCCGATCCCGTTCCGGCCGATCGCAGGCACGCCAATTCCAATCGCGAAGCATCGCCAGTGGCTCGCGATCGTCGGGTCTGCCGGCCAACCACGCGATGAAAATAACGCCGCGTGTTATGCGCTCGCGGACTTCGAGCGTGCGCGGCTCACGTTTTTTCGCGTGCCTTATGACCACGCAACGGCAGCGCAGAAAGTTCGCGCTGCCGGGCTTCCGGAAAGACTCGCGTTGCGACTCGAGCGGGGTAGCTGAACATGATGGGACCACCCGAACCCGGCACCGAAATCGATGGATTTCGGCTCGGCGACCGAATCCACGTCGGGACGATGGCGTGGATCTATCGGCTGATGGGACCCGACGGGCCGCTGCCACTGATCATGAAGATTCCACGGCTCGGCGCTGGCGAGCCGGCCGTAAACGTGGTGAGTTTTGAAGTTTGTCGCCTGGTACTCGGTGCGCTCGAGCAGGGACCGCAGAATCCAACGCTGGTCGCCTATGGTGACGTCGAAACAACGCCCTACCTGGTAATGGAATTCATCGAGGGTGAAAGGCTGATCGACTGGACTGCAAAGGCGCCGCTTCCTGCGGCAGAAGTTGCGCGCATCGGCAGCGCATTCGCGGTCGCATTGCATCGGATTCACCGGCAGGACGTGCTGCATCTCGATCTGAAATCGGGGAACGTGCTGTTCCGAAAGAACGGTGAAGCTGCGCTGATCGATTTCGGGCTTTCTGCGCATCGTCACTATCCCGACCTGCTCGCCGAAG
This sequence comes from uncultured beta proteobacterium, assembly GCA_963791315.1. Taxonomy (GTDB): domain Bacteria; phylum Pseudomonadota; class Gammaproteobacteria; order Burkholderiales; family Burkholderiaceae_F; genus JACCZX01. The sequence goes on along the minus strand of CAWBRQ010000007.1, from coordinate 731,925 downwards.
AGTTTCGATATCCGGTGGGAAACTGGGAGTACATGTCGCCCGAGCAGATCCTCGGCATTCGCTGCGATCCGCGGAGCGACATTTTTGCGCTCGGCGCACATCTGTATGAGCTCGCCACTGGGCAGTTGCCGTTCGGCCGGCCGCGTACGGTCAAGCAGTTGCGCAAACGGCTTCATAGCGATCCGATTCCACCGCGTGCGCGCATTGCAACGATCCCGGCTTGGCTGCAGGAAATCATTCTGCACTGCCTCGAACCCGACAATCGCAAACGCTACGCGTCGGCTGCCGAGGTGGCGTTCGATCTCGCCAATCCAGATCAGGTAGTGCTGAGCGAACGCGCATCACAACTCAAGCTAACCCCATTGCGCAGCCGGCTAATGCGACGCATGTCGGTCAGCCAATTCGTGCCGGCGCCCTGCCCACCTCTGGCTTTTCGCAGCGACCCCGCGTCGATCGTGATGGTTGCAATAGATCCGGCAGATACCGACGCCCGAACACATGAAGCGTTGCGGGCGACCGTGCGCCGCCTGGTTGTGGCAGACGCACGGTGTCGACTTGCGTGCATGACGGTGGTGCCACCCGCAGCAGCGCTCGAGGGTGAAGGCGAGCCAGCCACAGCCACCGGCCGCCATATCCAACATCTGGTCATGCTGCGGCGCTGGACAAAATCACTCGAGTTGCCTGAGGAGCGCGTAACACATCATGTACTGGAATCGGCCAAGCCCGCCGCGGCGTTGCTTGACTATGCGGCGGTGAATGACGTCGACCAGATCGTCATCGGCGCGCCGCGAGGCGCTGCGCGTGCGCTACGCTCCGGCGGGATTTCGAGGCAGATCGTGGCCGACGCAGCGTGCAGCGTGACGGTTGTACGTCCGCGCCGGCCAAGCTGAATGCACTCGCAGGGAGAATGCGATGGGCGATTCTGAAGCGAAGGGGCAGCGTTTCACCGCGCTGTGCATCTTCGGCATCGTGCTGTTTAACTTTCCCGTCCTGGCGCTGTTCAACGTGCCGGGAACTCTGCTCGGTATTCCGATCCTGTACGCCTACATATTTATCGCGTGGGGAGTGCTGATCGCACTCCTTAAGTTAATCGCGGACACCGGGCACTGACGCTCGCGAATGCTGAACGGCACCGTCATCATCTTCACGGCGTTCGCTTATCTTGGGCTGCTCTTTGCGATTGCGTATTACGCGGATAAGCGCGCCGACGCAGGCCGCCCTGTAATCAACAACGCCTACGTCTACAGCCTGTCGCTCGCGGTCTACGCAACGGCTTGGACCTTTTACGGCAGCGTGGGTAGAGCGGCGAGCGATGGCATCGGTTTTCTGCCGATCTACATCGGGCCGACGCTGATGATCGCGCTCTGGTGGGTCGTGATGCGCAAGATCATTCGGATCTCGAAGCAAAATCGCATCACGTCGCTGGCCGACTTCATCGCCTCACGCTACGGCAAGAGTGCATTGCTCGGCGGCATCGTCACCGTCATCGCGGTGATCGGCATCCTGCCCTACATCTCGCTGCAGCTGAAAGCGATTTCGAGCAGCTACTCGATCCTGGTTCAGTACCCGGAGATCGTGATGCCGGCGCAGGCGTCGTACGCACGTTGCGCGAAGACACCGCGCTCTGGGTTGCGCTGATCCTTGCCGCGTTCACGATCGCTTTTCGGCACGCGCCATCTTGACGCGGCCGAGCACCACCAGGGCATGGTGGCGGCGATCGCCTTCGAATCGCTGGTCAAGCTGCTCGCATTCCTCGCGGTCGGCGTGTTCGTCACGTTCGGCATCTACAACGGCTTTGGAGATCTGTTCGCCCGCGCTGCGGCCGACCCGAAGCTGAAGGCGATGATGACGCCGCTCGAAAACGTCGGCGGCGGCTACGTGAGCTGGGTCTGGCTGACCATCCTGTCGATGATGGCGATCATGTTCCTGCCGCGACAATTCCAGGTCACGGTTGTGGAGAACCTCGACGAGAAACATCTGAACAAGGCAATCTGGCTGTTCCCGCTGTACATGCTGGCGATCAACGTGTTCGTTCTGCCGATCGCATTTGGCGGCGTGCTGCGCTTTCCACTCGGGCGTGTCGATGCCGACACTTTCGTTCTGACATTGCCGATGGCGCACCAGCAGGAGGCACTTGCGCTGCTGGTATTCATCGGTGGTCTGTCGGCGGCGACCGGCATGGTGATCGTCGAGACGATCGCACTGTCGACGATGGTCTGCAACGACCTGGTGATGCCAGTGCTGCTCAGGCTGCGGTCCTTGCGACTGAACGAACGCCGCGATCTGACGGGCCTGCTGCTGGGGATCCGGCGTGGCGCCATTTTGTTGATCCTGCTGCTTGGCTATCTGTACTTCAAGCTCGCGGGCGAGGCGTACGCGCTGGTATCGATCGGGCTGATCTCGTTCGCGGCCGTGGCGCAATTCGCGCCGGTGATACTCGGCGGGATTTTCTGGAAAGGCGGCACGCGACGCGGGGCGATGGGCGGATTGATCGCAGGCTTCGCCGTTTGGTTCTACACGCTGCTGCTACCAGCGCTCGCACGCTCCGGTTGGCTGCCAACCGGCCTGCTCGAGTACGGTCCATGGGGCATCGAGCTGCTGAAGCCGTTGCAGCTCTTTGGATTGACCGGCGTGGACCAGATTACGCACGCAATGATCTGGAGCATGCTCGCCAATGTCGGCGCGTATGTCGGCCTGTCGCTGTCCGCATCTCCGAGCGCTGACGAACACCGGCAGGCCAGCCTGTTCGTAGACGTGTTTCGGCAAAGCGGTGAAGGTGGCGGTGCGCGCTTCTGGCGCGGTACGGCATCCGTGCCCGAGCTGTACAACTTGCTAGCGAGATTTCAGGGCGCTACTACCGCGGACGCTGCGTTTCGCGAATACGCCACCGCCCACGGACAACGCTGGCCCGACGACGATTCTGGTCGCCAGACGCGGAACTGGTCCACTACGTCGAAGTGCAGCTTGCCGGTGCGATCGGCGCCGCCTCCGCGCGCGTGATGATCGCTTCGGTCGCGAAGGAAGAGGCGCTCACCGTCGACGAAGTGCGCGAGATCCTGGACGAGGCATCGCAGATCGTCGTCTACAGCCACCGACTCGAACACAAGTCGCGTGAGCTCGAAGCGGCCACCGCGGAGCTGCGCGCCGCCAACGAACGGCTGAAGGAACTCGATCGTCTGAAGGACGACTTCGTATCGACTGTGACCCACGAGTTGCGCACGCCGCTGACATCGATCCGCGCGTTCAGCCAGATCCTGCTGGAGGATCCACAGATCGAAGCCGGAGAGCGGCAGAAATTCGTCGCGATCATCACGCACGAAACCGAGACGGCTCACGCGGCTCATCAACCAGGTGCTCGACCTCTCGAAGATCGAATCGGGCAAGGCCGAGTGGCAGGAATCGAACATCGATATGCGCGACGTGATCGCCGACACCGTCAAGGGCATGAGCCAGGTGTTCGAAGAAAGGCACATCCAGGTCGATCTGACGTTGCCGACAAAGTGTCCGCGGTCCGCGCCGATGTCGACCGCGTGATACAGGTGCTGCTGAACCTGCTTTCAAACGCAGTGAAATTTTGTAACGCGTCGCAAGGGCGCATCGAGATTGCAGTGGCCGAGGACGGCGGCGAGTTGCGCATTGACGTGCGCGACAACGGCGCGGGCATCAACCCCTCGGACCACGCCATCATCTTCGACAAATTCAGTCAGGCCGGCAATAAGCTGACAGAGAAGCCGTATGGCAGCGGTTTGGGGCTGTACATCAGCCGCCAAATCGTCGAGCACTGGGGCGGTCGGCTTTGGGTCGAAAGCACCCGTCGGTCGCGGAGCTTGCTTCTCGTTCACGCTGCCAACCGCAACGCGCAGTTGGAGGGCGCGAAAGCGTGAGCAAGAAAATTCTTGTAGCCGATGACGAGCCGAACATCGTCGTTGCGCTTGAATACCTGCTGCAGCATGCCGGATACGACGTTACCGTCGCCCGCGATGGTCAGGAAGCGCTGCACCAGATCGAAGCATCCCCGCCGGACCTGGTGCTGCTCGACGTGATGATGCCCGTACGCAGTGGCTACGAAGTGTGCAAGCAGATTCGCGAGCGCGCCGAATGGGCGCACATCAAGGTAATCATGCTGACGGCCAAGGGACGCGACGCCGAAGTGAACAAGGGGCTGGCGATGGGCGCCGACCTTTACGTCACAAAGCCGTTTTCCACACGAGACCTAATCAATCAGATCAACGGTCTGTTGGCACCGGGCGTGTAAGGTTGGCGTAAGCAGGCATAACAACAATGGCGCGCGGTAGACTCGATGCGCTGTACATACTGATAAATGACCAGGGAGACTAACGATGGCTGAAGTCAGGGCAGGCAAGAAAGGCCTCTTTGAAGAGGACTCGGTACGCAGCGTGCGCACCGAGGAGCGGCGAGTCATCTTCGCCTCCTCCTTGGGCACCGTCTTCGAGTGGTACGACTTCTATCTGTACGCCACGCTCGCGCCGTTCTTTGCGGCGCTATTTTTTCCTTCCGGCAATGAGACCGCAGCGCTCCTCTCGGCATTCGCAACATATGCCGCAGGTTTTTTGGTGCGTCCGTTCGGTGCCATCGTTTTCGGCCGCATCGGCGATCTTGTCGGACGCAAGTACACATTTCTTATCACCATCCTGTTCATGGGTGGCGCCACTTTCCTCGTAGGCCTGCTCCCAACCTTTCAGACAATCGGCTGGGCAGCACCGGTTCTGCTCGTAACGCTGAGGTTGGTGCAGGGCTTGGCGCTGGGCGGTGAGTACGGCGGTGCCGCGACTTATGTCGCGGAGCACGCCCCGCACGAGCGGCGCGGCTACGACACTGCGTGGATTCAGACAACGGCGACGCTGGGATTTTTCCTCGCGCTGCTCGTGATCGGGCTGTGCCGTGTCTACATGGACGCAAAGGTATTCGCCGACTGGGGCTGGCGCATTCCGTTCTGGCTGTCGCTGATCCTGCTGGTGTTTCTCGTTTATATCCGGCTCAAGCTGCACGAATCGCCGATATTCCAGAAGATGAAGGCCGAAGGCAAAGGCTCGAGATCTCCCCTTACCGATAGCTTCCTGAAGTATCCGAACAACAAGTACGTGCTGCTGGCGCTGCTCGGTGCGACCGCCGGTCAGGGCGTCGTGTGGTACACGGGGCAGTTCTACGCGCTGTTCTTCCTGCTGATCACGCTGAAGCTCGACTTCATAGCGACTTACACGTTGGTCGGGATTTCGCTGCTGATTGGCACGCCACTTTTTATCTTCTTCGGCTGGCTATCCGACAAGATCGGGCGACTCAAGATCATTTTGGCCGGATGCTTGATCGCTGCGCTGACGTACTTTCCGCTGTTCGCGGCGCTAACGCACTACGTCAACCCAGCGCTTGAGGAGTACGCGGCGAAAAATCCGATCACGGTCACCGCCAATCCCGCCGACTGCCAGTTCCATATTTTCGTCGGTCCGTGGAGCAAGTTCTCCGAATGCGACCGCACCAAGGACTTTCTGACCAAGCAAGGGCTGTCGTTCAAGACGATCGACGGCGCAGCCGGGCTGCACCGTAATAACGACTATTGGAAACGTAACGATCAAAGGGTGGCGATCAGAAGGCCTTCGCCGCGGCGCTCAAAGAGACAGGCTTTGTCAGCGGCGCCGACAAGAGCAAGGTGAACTGGGTGATGGCCGAGCTGATCCTGGTCATCATGCTGGTCTACGTAACGATGGTCTATGGGCCGATTGCCGCGTTTCTTGGTCGAGCTGTTCCCAACCAAGATCCGCTACACGTCAATGTCGCTGCCGTATCACATCGGCAACGGCTGGTTTGGCGGCATGTTGCCGCTGCTCGCGACTGCGCTCGTAGCTGCCACCGGAGATATCTACTATGGCCTGTGGTACCCGATCATCGTCGCGCTGATGACCGTATGTGATCGGCACGTTGTTCCTGCGCGAAACCCGGACACGCGACATTCGCACCTACGAGCATCCGGCGTAAGCCGAAATTAGCCTTGAAGCCCGCCTGCACGGCGGGCTTTTTTGGCTACTCGACGTCGCCGAACTTTCCCTCTTTGATCAACCAAGACAGGATGCCGAATCCAACGGCGATCGCGCCCAGAAATGCCCAGAACCAAGAGTAGCCAAGCGACATTTCGCGCTCTGCCTCGTCGGCGATCCCCGCCAAACTTGAAAATCCCGTGAACGCAAATCCTGCGCAGAACAGCGCAAATGCGGCGCACAGCCAAATCGCAATCTTCGCGGAAATTTTCATGCTTCGATGCTAGCAAACCGCATCTTCCGGCGCCAATCGGGCTTCGCTGCTCCGCGGCAAGACGGTACCCATGGTCACGTCTAGACTCGCGCGGGACATACCCACCCTCGAAAGGTGACCTGATGCGAATCCTGATAGCGGAGGACAATACCGTTCTCGCCGATGGGCTATCGCGGTCGTTGCGCGGCGGTGGCTACGCCGTTGATGTGGTTGAAAACGGCGAAAAGGCGGATGCGGCGCTGGCTGCGCAGACGTTCGATCTGCTGATCCTCGATATCGGCCTACCTCGGCTCTCGGGGCTCGATGTGCTGAAGCGGCTGCCACGCGCAATTCGGCAATGCCTGTGCTGATCCTGAGCGCGGCTGACAGCGTTGAACAGAAGAGTGAAAGGTTTGGACCTCGGCGCTGACGACTTCATGGCCAAGCCGTTTTCGCTGACTGAGCTTGAAGCGCGGGTGCGGGCGCTGACCGCCGCGCGGCCGGCGGCGCGCAGACATGTGCTGAAGCACGGTCCGCTAACGCTGGATCAGGTCGGACATGTCGCCACGCTCGACGATCAGGTCCTGGACCTGTCGGCGCGCGAAGCTGAGTCTGCTCGAGATCCTGCTGCAGCGCCCTGGCCGGCTTGTCAGCAAGGAGCAACTGGTCGATCGACTTTGCAGTTGGGGCGAAGAAGTGAGCAACAACGCGATCGAGGTCTACGTGCATCGGTTGCGCCGCGAAAATCGAGTTCGGCGGGATTCGCATCGTTACCGTGCGCGGACTTGGCTACTACCTCGAGCGCTGTACGGAAGAAACTTCCGCGCGCATGAGCAAGAACTAGCCGCGCGGCAGCCTTACGTGGCACCCCTTACTTGGCTCCCCTTACTTTGAACTCCTGAATCTGCCGGATGTTCTCAGCGCCAAACTGCTTGGCGAAGTCGGCCCATACCGGTGTCATCGCATTGCGAAACGCCTGATTGTCGACGCTCGTTACGACCTCCATGCCGCCAGCACGCAGCTGCGCGATGCCGTCGCGCTCGTCATCATTGACCTTCTTGCGCTGCGCCGCGGATGCCGCTTTGCCGGCTTCGGTGAACGCTTTCTTGTCGGCGTCCGAGAGCTTGTTCCAGAGCGCCGGTGAGACGATCAGCAGCGCCGGTGAATACACGTGACCGGTCAGAGACAAGTACTTTTGCACCTGTGAAAACTTGGCGGACAGAATCACCGGGATCGGATTTTCCTGTCCGTCGACGACACCGGTTTGTAACGCGCCGAACAGCTCCGGGAATGCCATCGGCGTCGGCTGGATGCCGATCGACTGGAATGCCTGCATGTGAACCTTGTTCTGCATGCTGCGAATCTTCAAGCCCTTTGCATCCTCCGGCTTGACGATCGGGCGCTTGCTGTTGGTCATGTGGCGAAAGCCATTCTCGGTCCATGCGAGGGCGATCAAACCCTTCGCCGGAAACTTCGCGCGCAAATCGTCACCGATCGGCCCGTCCATCACGCGTCGCGCGTGGTCGTAGTCGCGAAACAAGAATGGAATGTCGACGATGTTGACTTCGGGAACGAAGTTGCCGACCGGCCCGGTCGACGTATTGACGATGTCGAGCGTGCCCAATTGCACCGCCTCGATCATCTCGCGTTCGCCGCCGAGCGCAGCTCCCGGAAACTGCTGGCACTTGTAGCGGCCACCGGTGCGCTTTTCGAGTTCCTCGCAAAAGACATTCGAGCCGACACCGTAGTGCGACGTGGGCGTGGTCGCATAGCCCAACTTAACCGTGGTCTGTGCGGCTGCCGGCGTCAGTACTCCGCAGGCGACTGCCGCAATCAGCGCAGAAAGTTGGATGCGTCTCATCGTGTCTCCTGGCGTGTGCCTAGCGCTGGGCGCGCAAGTATGGAGTGCGTTACGCGCCTGTCAAGCGAGCCTCAGCGCTGAGCAGTGCGCCACACGGCAGCCGATGTGTCCGCCGTCGCCTTCGTTTCAGACGCAAAGGCAATCGCGGCTTCCTTGAAGTATGCCGCTGCTTCGCGCTCGTCGCCGATCGCATCGGCCAGGCGCGCCAATGCAAGCAGCGTCGCCGCACTGCTGTCAGCCTGCACGCTTTCGAGCAAGTACGCCTTCGACTTGCCCCACAGTTGCTGCCGCAGGCAAATCGTCCCTGCCGCGTTCAACAGTGCTGCCCGAATCGGACCCGCCGAGGGCGCAGCCTTGAGCCATGCTTCGACGCGCTCCAGTTGATCGCGCGGCGACATCGCTTTCGCTCGCCCGTACTCCTCGAGCAACGCACGCGCGGTGTCGTCCCATTGTGTTGGTGGAAGCTGGAGCGCTCCCTCGATCGATTCAACCGCTAGCGCGCCAAGATCGGCGTCGTTGAACAGTCGCGCGGCTTCAAGAGCGATTTCCGGTGATTGCCGATCTGCATCCGGCACCGCTCGCCACATCGCTTCGAGTGCCGCCGGGATCCGCGCTTTGCGCCGTCAGCAGCTCGCGGTAAATCGTGCACTTCAACTTGCGCGATAACACCGGATGCAGCGCGTTTCTCTTTTCGAGCAATCGCACCGCTTTCAGCGCGTCGTCCCAGCGCCCAGACTGCAAATTTGCACTGAGCGCGATTCGCATTGCATGGATGTGCCGGCGCCCTTCCCCTTGCAGACTATGGATCGCAGACAACGCAGCGTCGTTCTCGCGCTGCTCAGTCAACATTTCGGCACTCGCGACCAGCCGCGCCGTATCGATCTCGGCATCAAGACCCGCTAGCTCGAGCCACTCGTCGCGGCGCGCGTATTCCTGCATCCGATGCGCCGCGCGTGCGCCGACCAGTGCTGCGATACCTGCCGTCGAATTCGTTGACTGCGCCGCGCGCGCGGATTTCTCGGCGCGCGCAAACCGTCCTTCGAGAAAATTCTTCATCGATTCGATCAGTGCGCGATTACCGCCAATCTCTTCGCGGCGCGCACGATAAAGTCGCACCTGCTCCGGAAAATCCGCCATTTTCTGCACGACCCGCGCGGTCCAGTAAACGGCGCTCAGCAGCAATACCAAGGCCAGCAGCGCCAGGTTCACGGACACGTCGACGCGATACGGCGGCACAAAAACGGCGACGTTGCCGAGATTGGTTTTCAAGAACAACGCCGTAAGCGCCGCAAGGAGCGCAAGGAGTAACGCAGAGCTCAGCCAACGCACAATTGCTCCCGCGCTAGCGACCCGGCGAAAGCGGTGTGATCCGCACCGCACGAATCGCGGTCATGCTTTCGCCGATAGTGGGCACCTCGACCGATAGAGCCGTCGATGCGAGTTGTTTGATCAGCGACAAAGCAGCCGCCGCTGGTGGGGAGCGCGTATCGAAATAGCGTGCGATCAGTGCCTGGGCCTCTGAAAGATCGGCGCGGAAGAGCCGGTCGTTACGCGTGAGCAGCGCTTGTCGAGCGTTCAATAGCCGCAAGCGCAACTGCTGCCGCACCAATGTTTGCTGTTGAGCGTCGAGCAATACCGACTCGGGCGAATCGACACGCCGAATGCGAATCAGATCGCGATACTCGCCGAGCTCGCTTTGCAGCGCACGCCACTGGCGCTGCCACCAGCCGCCTTCGCTTGACGGTGCCAGAGAGTCCGCAGTTGCTGCTGCCGAAACCGCAGGCGCGGCTACTGCAGCAAGCAAAGGCCAGGTGTCGACCGACGATGCGAGTTGATCCAGTTTGAGTGCAATGCCGGTGAAGTCAACCGCGGGGGCCGCCTTCAAGCGCTCGATGTCGCGCGCCAGGACACGACGCAACGGGACGAAGCGCGCGTTGTCGGAGCGCGAGAGGCGCACATCCGCGGTCTGCAACGCCGCCAACGCAGTGGCGACGTTGCCGCTTAATTGCAGTTCCTGCGCGGCCACTGTGATAAGGCGTTCGACTTCCACCAGCACCGCATCATCGCGACCCCGCGACAGATCCGAATACAGCTGCTCGAGAGCCTCGCGCTGACCCTGCTCCTCCGCCAGACGCGCTTCGACAACGGCGGCCTGCTGGCGAGCTGCGCGCGCTTCGGCATCGGCGCGGTTCGCAGTGTCGTTGGCCGTCGTTACCGCTTGCTGAAGCTCGGCTAATCGGTGCGCGGATTCACGCCTGACGTTGCCCAGCTGGCGATACGAGTAACCAGCCGCGAACACCGCCACGCCCAGCGCGATGATCGCCACCCAAGACAGTGCCTGCCGGTTCACTTCGAAACGCGGCGTGGCAAGGTTGGAGCTCTCCGCCGAGGTGGGCGATGGTTGCAGCGGTTCGTCTGCCACGGCGGCGTTCAGACCAGTTAGGCGATCAATCAATAGCCGAATCAACGCTCGCGTATCGCGAGCGGCGTTCTAAGCTCGCCAGGCTACGGCGCCTGCGGCTCAACGCCGATTGATTTTAACTGGGCAACGATCGAATCGTCGTCGAATGTCGCGTCCAAGACACGCGCATAGCCGTTTGACAACAACTGCTCGGCAATCCGCGGATGGCACGCAATCGCGACTCCGTTTCGCAGCCATGCCTGCGCTGCTTTATCGACCTGACGATCAAGCGCTGCGACCGCCTCGGTGCTGCTGAAAACGACGACCGGCCGTTCGTCCACCGCAACCGAATCGCGCAACCGCTGCAGCTCGTCAGCGGACGGCTGGCGCAGGCGGCGCGAATACACCGCAACGGCATTCACTCGCGCACCCTGCTCTTCAAACCGCTCGGCGAGCCAGGTCCGACCATCTTCGGCCCGCACTAGAAGCACCTGCTGTACACGCTGCTTACGCGCCAGCCACGCGTGCCAGAACGCTTCCGAGCCTGATTGTTGATCTTCATCTTGCGTGGACACCACGAGGCCAGAAGCGGGCTTTAGTTCGGCTTCAACCGCAGCGCGGGTGGACGCGCCAACTGCACCGATCATCGTGCCCGACGGCCACGCGACGCCTAATAGCGGCGCCGCTGCTCGCACGGCATTAGGGCTGACGAAGATCGCGAGGTCGTAGTCGGCCAGTCTGGCCAGTGTGGAGCGCGCATGTTCGCACATCCGGCGCCGGGCCGATGTCGAACACCGGCCACCACCAGGCGCGGTAACCCTGCCCGAGAAGGCGCTCGAATAGACGTTGCCCGGCACTCGCCGGACGCGTGACGATCACCAGCATCCAGCAGCCGACTGACTAAGCAGCCAGCAGCCGCAACGCACCGAGCGCGGTCAACTGCTCGACCACGCGCGACGCGAGCGCTTCCGGATCAGCCATGGGGCCGTGTGCTTCGGCCTCGACGTAGGTGCCGGTCTTGGCGTTACCCACCAACGCGCGCAACCGCAATGCGTCGCCTTCGACTTCCGCGTAGGCGGCCAATGGCACCTGGCAACTGCCACCGAGGCCGCGCGAAACCCCGCGCTCGGCGGAAGTGGCGGCGCGCGTCGCGGCATCGTCGAACTGAGAGAGCAGTGTCGCAGTCTCCACGTCCGAGCTCTTGATTTCTATTCCGAGCGCACCCTGTCCGGGCGCAGGCAGCGACACTTGCGGTCGAGATAATCTGTCGAATGCGCGCAGCGAACCCGAGGCGCTTCAGACCCACCGCTGCCAGCACCAGGGCGTCGAACTCGTCGTTGTCGAGCTTGGCCAGCCGAGTGCCCACATTGCCGCGAATCGAACCGATGACCAGCTGCGGAAAGCGTGCACGCAGCATCAACTCCCGCCGCAAGCTCGAGGTTCCGATGCGTGTGCCGGCGGGCATGTCTTCAAGCGTGGCATAACGGTTGGACACCACGCAGTCGCGTGGGTCTTCACGCGCCAGGACTGCGCCGAGTGCGAACTCGACATCGAGATGCATCGGAACGTCTTTCAGCGAATGCACAGCAAGGTGTGCACGCCCGTCAAGCAAGGCGAGCTCCAGTTCCTTGACGAACAGTCCTTTGCCACCTTCCTGCGAAAGTGGACGATCGAGGATGCGATCGCCCATCGTCGTCATGCCGAGCAGCTCGACGTGGATGCCGGAATACGCGTTCGACAACAGCGCCCGCACGTGCTCGGCCTGCCATAACGCCAGCGGGCTTTTGCGCGTCGCGATGACGACGCGAGCCGGCGGGTTCATCGAACCATACTCCGTGGGATGGGTAAAACAGGGTGCAGCCAGTCTAACAGTGCGCTGCTGCTCAGTTCTTGGCTGCCGCCTTCACGGTGGGCCACTGCCTGCGGCTGATCGGCAGGCGCTCGGGCACGTCCTTCAGCAGCACTTCCCAGTGGCCCTCGGAGGACTCGCCGTCGTCGTCGACGCTGCCGCGCACGCGCTGGAATCCGAGGATCGACTTGCGTGCGACCAGCGCATTGCGATGGATGCGCACGAAGCGCTCGCCAAATTCGCTTCGAGCGACGTGAGCGATTCCTCGGTCAGATGTTCGCGGGTCGCATGTCTCGAATCGTCACGTACTTCAACTCGGCGCGCAGGTAGACGATGTCGTCGACCGGCACCAGGATCATGCGTCCGCGCTCCGACACCGTGACGTGCGAGCGCACCGAACCGATGGTCTTCGCGAGATCCTCGATGCGCGGCTCGTGCGTGCGGAAGCGCTCGGCGCGCGCAAGCGCCGCAACGAGCCGTTCCGCCCGCACCGGCTTCATCAGGTAATCGAGCGCACGCACCTCGAAGGCCTCGAGCGCATGCTCGTCGTACGCGGTGACGAAGATCACTGCCGGAGGATTGCTGCGCTGGGCGAGATGGCGGGCGACCTCGATGCCGTTCATGTCCGGCATGTGCACGTCCAGCAGCACGACGTCGGGATTCAGCCGGTCGACTTCCTCGAGTCCGCGAATGCCGCCGCCCGCTTCGCCGACGAGCTGCAGCGAAACCTGCTCGGAACAGTCGCGCAGCACCTGTCCCAGGCGCGCGCGCGCTGGCGGTTCATCGTCGACGATCATCACGTTCAGCATGACTTGCCCTTCAGGCGCGCTTTCTCGACCGGCAAGGTCATCGTCAATTCGAAGCGGTTGCGCCTGACTTGCGTTTCGACTTTCGCTTCGAGGTCATAAATCAGTGCCAGCCGTCCGCGAATGTTGGCCAGTCCGATCTGATTGCCTTCGCGCTCCGGGCGCTCGCGGGGCAATCGGGTTGCTGACGAACATCTCCAGCGTGAAGCCATGCTGTCGTACTCGAACGACGATATCGGCACGGCCCGACAGCTTTTCCGCGCCGTAACGAATCGCGTTTTCGATCACCGGCTGCAGAAGTAACTGTGGCACTTTTGCCCGGGGGTGGTATGCCCCGATTTGCCAGTCAACGGCCAGCCTATTCCCGAGCCGGGTTTGTTCGATCTCCACATAGTTGCGGCACAGCTCGATCTCCTGCGCCAGCGGCACCAGCTTGCGCGTATCGGCCATCACGGCGCGGAACAATTCGGCGATAGATTCGAGCATGCGTTCGGCCTTGGCGGCTCCGTACGGATGATCGCGAGTACCGCGTTCAGACTGTTGAAGAGAAAGTGCGGACGGATCCGCGACTGCAGCGCCTGGTACTTCGCTTCGGCCACCGCCGGCGAAAACGCGCGCTCGCGCAGTTCGTAGTAGTGCTGCACGCCCGCGCCGAACGCGCCGCCGGCAAGCGCGTGCGCCAAGCGGCATCCACTGGTCCGGCGTCGACCCGCAGCACCAGCGTGAAGACGTAGGCGACGAGCGCCGCGGTCGACCAGGCGACCGCCGCGCTGCAACGGTGCATCCAGCGGCGGCAGTCCACGCCGCTCGGCGCACCAGAGCATCAGTGTCGTCAGCGTCGCCGGGGCCGCGAGCGACGTGATCTGCAGAAACCCGCCGACCGCATCGGCCGGGGTCGCGGCGTCGCGCGACGGCCGCGGTCAGCGACAATGGCGACCACGATGCCGATGACCCGCATCAGCACCCCCATGTTGCAGCCGTCCGGGATGACCCGGCGCGGTGTCGGCACCGCGGTCTCGTGCGCGGGCCAGCGGTCCCTTGATCGCAGGTGGCGACGGCTTCACAAACCTATAATCGGCGACCGCTCACAGACGCGATGGTGGTCCTCTGTTCGAGGCACAGCCGCCCTCCCCTCGAAACGATTATGTCAGAGCACCCCGCGAAACCATCCGATCCTCTAGCCTCGAAAAGCAGCGCGTGGTCCGGCCGTTTCGACGAACCGGTGGCCGATTTCGTGTTGCGCTACACCGCGTCGGTGAGCTTCGATCAGCGACTGGCATTCGCGGACATCGAAGGATCGCTCGCACACGCCGCGATGCTGGCCCGCGCGAAGATCATCAGCGCGGATGATCTCGCAGCGATCGAGCGTGGGCTGACGCAGATCCGCGACGAGATCGAGCGTGGCGAGTTCGACTGGCAGCTCGAACTCGAGGACGTGCATCTGAATATCGAGAAGCGGCTGACCGATCTCGTCGGCGACGCCGGCAAGCGGCTGCATACCGGCCGCTCGCGCAACGACCAGGTGGCGACCGACCTGCGCCTGTGGCTGCGCGGCGAAATCGATCGCATCGTCGCGCTGCATCGCGTGGCTGCAGAAGTGCCCTGGTCGAGCAGGCCGACGCGCCATGCGGACACCGTGATGCCGGGCTTCACCCACCTGCAGGTGGCGCAGCCGGTGACTTTCGGCCATCACTTGCTCGCCTATGTCGAGATGTTCGAGCGCGACCGCGAGCGGCTGCTCGACGCGCGCCGGCGCGTCAATCGTCTGCCGCTCGGCGCAGCTGCGCTGGCCGGCACGACCTATCCGATCGATCGCGCATACGTGGCGCAGCAGCTCGGCTTCGAGGCGCATCGCCGAGAATTCGCTGGACGCGGTCAGCGATCGCGACTTCGCGATCGAGTTCGCGGCGGCCGCCGCGCTGATAATGGTGCACGTCTCGCGGCTCGCCGAGGAACTGGTGCTCTGGATGAGCCCGCGCTATGGCTTCGTTCGGCTGCCCGACCGCTTCACCACCGGCTCGTCGATCATGCCGCAGAAGAAGAATCCGGACGTTCCGGAACTCGCGCGCGGCAAGAGCGGGCGCGTTATCGGCCACCTAGTGGCGCTGCTGACGCTGATGAAGGGCCAGCCGCTTGCCTACAACAAGGACAACCAGGAAGACAAAGAGCCACTGTTCGACACGGTCGATACCGTGATCGACACGCTGCGCGCCTTTATCGAGATGGTGCCGGGCGTCGAGGTCGATGCCGGCGCGATGCGGCGCGCGGCGGCCGAAGGCCACTCGACCGCGACCGACCTGGCCGACCACCTGGTGCGCAGTGGCATGCCGTTCCGGGAAGCCCATGAGGCGGTGGCGCGTGCGGTGACGGCGGCACCGCGCGTGGCGTTGGCTGACCAACTTTCACTCACCGAACTGCAGACGTTGTCCCGCCAGTCGGCGAAGACGTATTCGCCGCGCTGATCAGCTCGACGGCTCGGTTGCGGCGCGCGACCATCGCGGCGGGACCGCGCCGCAACGGGTGCACGCGAGCGCGTCGCAAGCTGGCGCACACGCGTCGCTGGCGACCCTAGAGCTGCGCGGATTTCGCAGATAGAATCGCCCCGGCCTTGCTGGAAGGCTGACGGCTGGTTTCCTGTCGCGCGGAACTCGACATGTCCGCACTGCTCGCCTGTCGCGCGCCATCGACGAAGTCAACCGTCGCATCTTCCGCGTCGTGATGTGGCTGATCTTGGTCGTCACCCTGATCAGCGCCGGCAACGCGGTCATCCGTTACCTTCGAACATCGCTCGAACTCCTGGCTCGAACTGCAGTGGTACCTGTTCTCGGCCATTTTCCTGTTCTGCGCCCCGTACACGCTGCAGCAGCAACGAGCATGTGCGGATCGACGTCTCACGCGCCGCCTGAGCAAGCGCACGCAGACCTGGATCGACGTGCTGGGCACGTTGTTCTTTCTGCTGCCTGTGTCCCTGCTGATCCTTTACCTGTCGTGGCCGGTCTTCATGCAGGTCTTCAAGCGCGGTGAAATGTCCACCAACGCCGGGGGCCTGATCCGCTGGCCAGCGACTGCTGGTTCCGATCGGCTTCTCCCTGCTGGTGGCTGCAGGGCATCTCGGAGCTGATCAAGCGCATCGCGTATCTGCGCGGCTTGATCGAAGATCCGGCGCTCACCAAGCGCAGCAAGACGGCGAGGAGGAACTGGCCGAAACATCCTGCCGAAGCCGCGGCGGCGAGCAAATGACGCGTTCCTGACGCAACACATGGCGCCGCTGATGTTCGGCGGCCTGGTGTTCTGTCTGCTGATCGGCTATCCGGTCGCGTTTTCGCTCGCCGCGTGCGGCATGGTCTTCGGTCTGCTCGGCATCGAACTGGGATTGCTGCCGCCATCGCTGTTCCAGGCCATGCCGGATCGTCTGCGGGGCGTCATGCAGCAACGACACGCTGCTCGCGATTCCGTTCTTCACGTTCATGGGCCTGATACTCGAGCGCAGCGGCATGGCCGAGGACCTGCTCGACACGATCGGTCAGGTGTTCGGTCCGGTGCGCGGCGGGCTCGCATTCGCCGTGATCTTCGTCGGCGCGCTGCTGGCGGCAACGACCGGCGTCGTGGCGGCCTCGGTGATATCGATGGGTCTGATCTCGCTGCCGATCATGCTGCGCTACGGCTACGACCGGCGCCTGTCGCCAGCGGCGTGATCGCGGCGTCGGGCACGCTGGCGCAAATCATTCCGCCATCGCTGGTGCTGATCGTCATGGCCGATCAGCTGGGACGCAGCGTCGGCGACATGTATCGCGGCGCGTTCATTCCCGGCTTCGTTCTGACCGGACTTTACTGCCGCTTACGTCGCCGTGATCGCGGTTTTCCGCCCACAGCGTGTCGCCGGCGCTGCCACCGTCGGCGCGCACGTTCTCGCGAAGCCGGACGGCGCAGCGGCCTGCGCTCGCTCGGCGTGCTGGTGCTGATTTCGATCGCGATCGAGCTATCGCGTTCGAGCACTTGGTACGGCGCGCGTATCCGGACGCGGCCCGAGGAGTTGGTGATCCTGTCGATGATGGCGAGCGTGGGGATCGCGTTCGTGCTGTCGCTGGCACAACCGGCTTGCTGCATTTGAATCTGCTGTCGCGGCATCGCCGAGCGCGTCACCTTCGTGCTGATTCCGCCGCTGGCGCTGATCTTCCTGGTGCTCGGAACCATCTTCCTCGGCATCGCCACGCCGACCGAAGGCGGCGCGATGGGCGCGGTGGGTGCGCTGATCATGGCGCTCGCGCGCGGGCGACTGATCATGGTCGCTGCTGAAGCAGGCGATGGACTCGACGGCCAAGCTGTCGACCTTCGTGCTGTTCATCCTGATCGGCGCGCACGATCTTCAACCTTGCCTTTCAACGGTCGACGGCGACAAGTGGGTCGAGCATCTGCTGACCGATCTGCCTGGCGGACAGATCGGCTTTCTGATCGTCGTCAACATTCTGGTGTTCTTTCTCGCCTTCTTTCTCGATTTCTTCGAGCTCGCATTCATCATCGTTCCGCTGCTGGCGCCAGTCGCGGCAAAAGCTCGACATCAACCTGATCTGGTTCGGCGTCCTGCTGGCGGTGAACATGCAGACATCGTTCATGCACCCACCGTTCGGCTTCGCGCTGTTCTATCTGCGCAGCGTGGCGCCGATGCACGACTACATCGACAAGGTCACTGCGAAGACGATGGCGCCGGTAACCACCGGGCAGATCTACTGGGGCGCGATTCCGTTCGTCGGAATTCAGATCGTGATGATCGCGCTGGTGATCGCATTTCCCGGCATGGTCACGATGACACTCGACAATCAGGGACCGGTCGATCTGGACAAGGTGAAAATCGAGTTGCCCGCGTCGGAGTCGGCACCGATCGATCCCGCCAGCGGCTTCGATGCGCCGAGCTCCGGCGCCGGATGCGGACAAAGATAAAACGGAGGATCCCAATGAAGCGATCCTCCGGTCTTTGCGTGAGAACAAAAAGTAACCGCGATAAATGGGCGCCCTGCGCGGCTTGTTCGCCCTACAGTTTCTGCGCAGCCATGAAGCTGTCGAACTCGCGCTCGGTTACGCGAAACCACAGCACTTGCTCGGCGCGGAACTTCGACCAGTCGGGGTAAATCTTCTTCCAGTTTGCGTTCTTCTCCGACAATTCTGAGTAGAGTGCTTGCGCTTCCTTGAACGCAGCCTCCATGATCGCCTTCGGCATCGGACGCAGCTTGGTGCCGCCGGCCACCAGCCTCTTTAGCGCGTCCGGGTTCTTCGCGTCATAGCGTGCCTGCATAACGACGTGCGCGTGCGATGCGGCAGCATTGACGATCGCCTTGTAGTCGGCCGGCAAGGCCTCCCACGCCTTGTTGTTGATGAACAGACTCAACTGCGGTCCGCCTTCCCACCAGCCGGGGTAGTAATAGTTCGGCGCTACCTTGTTGAAACCGAGTTTCTCGTCGTCGTAAGGCCCGACCCACTCGACCGCATCGATCGTGCCCTTCTCGAGTGCCGGATAAATCTCGCCGGCCGGAATGTTCTGCGGGACGCCACCGATGCGCGCCAGCACCGTGCCGCCGAATCCGCCGATGCGCATCTTCAGGCCTTTTAGGTCAGCGAGGGACTTGATCTCCTTGCGATACCAGCCGCCCATCTGCGCGCCGGTATTGCCCATCGGGAAATTGATGATGTTGTACTGCGTGTAGAACTCGCGCATCAGCTTCATGCCGTTGCCTTCGAACATCCACGCGGTCTGCTGCCGCGAGTTCAGTCCAAACGGCACTGCGCAGTCGAAGGCGAACGCCTCGTCCTTGCCGAAAAAATAGTAGGGCGCGGTGTGCGCGCACTCGACCGTCGCGTTCTGCACCGCGTCGACCACGCCAAACGCGGGCACCAGCTCGCCCGCCGGGTGAACCGAAACCGTGAACTTGCCGCCGGTCGCGTCGGTACACCATCTTGCCGAATACCTCGCTCGCGCCGTAGATCGTGTCGAGCGACTTCGGGAAGCTCGAAGCCAACCGCCAGCGAATCTGCGTTTGCGAATGCACCACGGCCGGCGCCGCAACCGCAGCGATCGCGGCCCCCGCCCCGGCTCGTGAAAGAAACTTGCGACGTTCCATGTGAGTCTCCTGTGCTGCGGCGCGATTCGCGTGATACGAATGATCGCCGTCGTGTTTTGCAGCCCGTCCGATCCAAGTGCGGGCATTGTATCGACTGCGCCCTGCGCAGCAACACTCGTGTGTTTCTACGAGCCGCCGACAGTCATGCCGTCGATCAGCAACGAGCCGCTTATCTTGCTGCCGCGGACAACCTGATCGTTGCCTACGGCCACGATGTTGCGAAACATGTTGCGCAGATTGCCCGCCACCGTGATTTCCTCGACCGGGTAGCGAATCTCGCCGCCTTCGACCCAAAAGCCGCTCGCGCCGCGCGAATAATCGCCGCTGACGTAGTTGACGCCTTGGCCGATCAGATCAGTGACCAGCAAGCCCGTGCCCAGACGCCGCACCATTCCTGCCAGATCGTCGTTGCGCCGCGTCGCACTCGACCGAATTTCAAAGTTGTACGAGCCGCCCGAGTTGCCGGTTGACCGCATACCAAGCTTGCGCGCCGAATAGCTCGATAGAAAGTATCCGGTCAGCACTCCGCCCGCGACCACATCGCGCTTGATGCCGCGCACGCCTTCTTCGTCGAACGGGCTCGAGCCTGGGCCTTGCGGTAAGATACGGGTCCTCGTGCAGCGTGATGTGATCCGAAAAAACCGATTTTCCGAGCGAATCCACGAGGAACGACGCGTTTCGATACAGCGCACCCCCGCTTGCAGCCTGTACAAAATTGCCAAGCAGGCCACACGCAAGCGGTGCCTCGAACAGTACCGGGCACTGTCGTGTCTTCAACTGCCGAGCCGACAGTCGCGCCAGCGCCCGGCGCGCTGCGTAGTCACCGACCGACTCGGGCGACGCGAGCTCGTCGGCAATGCGTGACGATGAATACCAATCGTCGCGCTGCATGCCATTCTGATCGCGCGCAATCGGCGCAACCGAGATCGAGTGCCGTGAATACGAATAACCGCCGACAAATTGCTGCGTGTTCGCGAGCACGAAGTGGCCCGACGATGTGTAAACGTTGGCACCTTCGGAGTTCACGATCTGCGGGCTGACCGCAAATGCCGCGGCTTCACAACGCTGAGCGAGCTTGATCGCTTCAGCGGTGTCGATCGACCATGGGTGGAACAGATCGAGATCGCGCGGAGAACGTTGCAACGTATCGGCGTCCGGCAGGCCGGCGGCGTCATCGTCGGCCGTAAAGCGAGCGATGTTATGAGCAGCTTCAACCGCCTGCTGAAGTGCCGGGCGAGCAAAGTCGGAGGTCGACGCGTTGCCGCGCCGCTTGCCGATGTACACGGTGATGCCGAGGCCTTTGTCGCGCGTGCGCTCGATTGTTTCGACCTTCTTCTTGCGCACTGACACCGACAACCCGGTCGATTCGCTGACTTCGCACGAAGCGTCGCTCGCGCCCAGCGATCGCGCGTGCGCGATGGCGTCAAGCGCAAGTTCGCGCAGGCGCTGGTCGGACAGGGCAAAGGGGGTCACGTCGGTATGATAACTAACGATATGGAAGCGACGCCGGACGACGCGGAACGACCGAGCAAGACCGAGCTAAAACGGCAAATGCACGCGCTGCAGACGCTGGGCGAGCAGCTCGTCGAGTTAAGCCCCGATCAGTTTGCACGGCTTGACCTGCCCGACGAACTTCGCGAAGCGGTCGAATTTGCGCACCGCGTCAAGGGGCATGAAGCGCGGCGCCGGCACATGCAGTACCTGGGAAAGCTAATGCGACACGCCGACGCCGATGCGATTCGAGTAGCGCTCGCAAGGGTCACCGGAGAGTCGCGCGCCGCGGTGTCTCTGATGCATCGAGCCGAGACATGGCGCGACCGGTTGCTGGACGACGACGATGCTCTCACCGCCTTCATTGCGGAGCATCGCGATGCCGAAACGCAATGGCTGCGCTCGACGATTCGTAGCGCGCGTCGAGAGCGCGAGCTGCAGCAGCCGCCGAAGCATGCACGCGAGCTCTACCGCCGGTTGTATCAGCACTTGGAAAACCGGCACCTGGAAAGTGAACTGCGCGATCGCGCATCATCGGCCGATGAAGGCTAAACGCGCATTTGCAAATGAACTCATCGTCGGCCTGGTATCGATCTCCGATCGCGCCTCGCAAGGCGTCTACGTTGATCAGGGCTTGCCCGGCCTGCAGCAATGGTTCGAGCGCGCGCTGAAGACACCGCTGCAGACGCATCAGCGCCTGATTGCCGACGACCGCTCGACGATCGAGCAGACGCTGATCGAGCTCATCGACGATGTCGGCTGCGACCTGGTGTTAACGACCGGCGGCACCGGTCCTGCTCGGCGCGACGTGACGCCCGAAGCCACCCTCGCCGTGGCAACCCGCGTGATGCCCGGCTTCGGTGAGCAAATGCGCCGCATCTCGCTCGAGTTCGTGCCGACCGCAATCCTGTCGCGCCAGGTGGGAGTGCTGCGCGAGACCGCCGATCATGCCGCGCTGATTCTGAATTTGCCGGGTCAGCCGAAGGCGATTACGGAAACGCTCGAGGGGCTGAAGTCACCAGAGGGGCAGACGCTGGCGCACGGCATTTTCGCGGCCGTTCCGTACTGCATCGACCTAATAGGTGGGCCGTACATCGAAACGCACGATGCGGTAGTCAAGGCGTTTCGCCCCAAGTCCGCGTTAAGGACGGAGAAATGAACACGCTGCTTGAATGCGTCGAACTACAGACGCACCCTTCGCCGACGGTCACCGTCATATGGCTACATGGACTGGGCGCCGACGGTTATGACTTCGTGCCTGTTGTGCGCGAGCTGCAGGCTCTCGGTGCTCCGGCGGCACGTTACGTCTTTCCGCATGCGACAACCATGCCGGTCACCATCAATGGCGGCGCCGTGATGCGTGCGTGGTACGACATTGTCAACGTTGATCTTCTTCGTCGCGAGGACGAAAAAGGAATACGTGCATCACAACAGCAGGTCGAGGCGCTTGTCGCGCGCGAGGTAGAGCGCGGCGTGTCAAGGTCGCGCATCGTGCTGGCGGGTTTCTCGCAGGGCGGTGCCATCGCGCTGCACACCGGGCTGCGCCAAGCGCAGCCGCTGGCTGCGATCATCGCGTTGTCCTGTTATTTGCCGCTGGCCGACAACTTCACCTCTGAGCGCGCGCCAGCGAGTACTCAGATACCGATCTTCATGGCGCACGGCACGTCGGATCCGATCGTCCCACTCGCGCGCGGCGCGGCTTCGCGCGATGCGCTAACCGCGGCCGGCTACAACGTCGAGTGGCATCAGTACCCGATGCCGCACTCGGTCAACGAACAAGAGATCCGCGATATCGCCGCGTTTCTGAAGCGAGCTCTGACGTAAGGAAGATTTGCCCTAACGCTTGTCGACGCTCAGGCGCCCAGGACCAAATGCCATCACCATCAGCAAGCCGCCGATCAGCGCCAGATTCTTCATGAAATTAATCTGCTCCATCATTTTCTGCGCTTCTGGCGCGGCCCAGAAGTTGTGAAAGAAAAACGTCACGATGGCGGTGAACACAGCCAGCACGAAAGCGGCCCAGCGCGCCTTCCAGCCGGCGACCAGCATCAGCGCCACGCCGACCTCGATCACGATCGTCGCTGCGGCAAATACCTGCGCTGCCGGAAAACCCTTCGAAGCGATTTGACCGACCAGTCCCTGCGAAGCCGCTGATTTTGCCGAAACCCGACCACACAAAAATAACCGCCAGAAAAATCCTGCCGATCAGACTTAGCGCGTCAGACGTACCCCTCATCGTTGCTCCCGCTCTCCAGATATCAAGGAAGATCGAAGCGTCGAGCCATTTAGAACTGATGGCTGTTCGCGAGGCGAATGATATCGGCCCTCTGAATGCAGCCGCGCCAGCTGCATCCAAGGCAAGCGCGGCGTCACGTGCGCCGCGTCAACCGCTACGCGTGGCGCGTGGTACCAGCGGCGTGACGTTGTTCGGCAGTCCCGCGTTGTGTGCAAACGCGAAGCGGTTCTTGCCTTTGAGCTTGGCGTCGTACATCGCGAGATCGGCGAGTTGCAGCAGACGCTCCAGATCGCGCCCCTGCTCAGGTGCCAGCGCAACGCCAATGCTGGCCGATACCGTCAGCGGCGGGAGACTGTCCGGGGCTTCGCCCGCGAGCACCACCGGCTGCGCGATCGCCTGCAATAGCCGCAGCGAAATTTTTTCGACTTCGAGTCGCGCACCGACATCGGGGGCGAGCACCGCAAACTCGTCTCCGCCGCGGCGCGCCACCGTATCCTGTGGCCGCATCACGCGCGCCAGACGCACTGCGATTTCGCGCAGCATCAAGTCACCGACTTCGTGGCCGTATTGATCGTTGATGTCCTTGAAGCCGTCGAGATCGATTGCCAGAACCGCGCAACTGACCTGGCGCAGCTCGGAAGTCGCGAGCGCAGAAGCGGCGCGCTCCGCCAGCAGGCGGCGATTCGGCAGGCCGGTGAGCTCGTCGTGCTGCGCTTCGTGCAGCGCGTTGGCCTCGCGCTGCTTGAGCGTGTCGATGTCGGCGATCACCAGCACGAATTCGCCCGGCGCGATCGAGCGCGCGGTGACCTGGCACCACGCAGCGCCGTTGCCCGAGCCCATCACGCGCTTCAAATGGGCGCCGCGTTGCACGCGCAACTCGCGCACGACCGCTTGATCATGCGTGCTTGCCTCTTCGGCGGCTTCGGTGACGTCGCGCCAGTCTTCTGGCTCGAGCAAACAATCGGACACCTGCGTATGCGCGAGCTCGTCCGGCGGCAGGCCCACCAGTCGAAGGAAAGCGTCATTGCAGCGCTGCACGGTGCCCGGACTTGACCACCGCAATCGCCTGACCTGCCGAATCGAGCACGGTGCGCTCGACGCGCAGCGCTTCCGACAGCCGCCGCTCGCGCGACTTCAATGCCGTCAGGTCAGCATTCATGCCGATCACGCCGGCGAACGTTCCGTCCGGACGCTTAAGCGGCGCTGCGCTGATCGACATGATCAGCCGACGGCCGCCTTGCGTCATGTGTACCGCCTCCAGATCGCGAATCGGCTTGCCTTCGCGCAGCGCCTCGAACGCGGCGGCGACGGCAGGCTGATCGATATCGGTCGGCAGCAGCACGTCGATCGAGCGTCCGAGCAGCTCGCGCGTTTCGTAGCCGTAGATTTCGCGCGTGGCGCGGCGGCTGACGAACGTAATCATGAATTCGTGGTTGCACGCCCAGATCAGGTTGGCCGACGCCTCAACCAGCGACTTGTACTGCGACTTGCTGCGCTTCAGGCGATCGAGCTCGATCAATTCGCGTGCGACGCAATCGTGTCGAGCACCAGCACCGCCTGCAGCTTCTTGCTTGGATCGTGGCTGGTGTAGGGCACGAAGTGGCTGCGCAGTGCCAAGCGGCCGCCCGAGCGGCTGGTGCGGGCGTTGACGACGTCGAATACGGGCGTGCCACCGAGCGACTTCTGCAGCGCATTTAGCATCGCTGCGCGAGACTCGCTCTTGAACTCGAATGCCTCGTCCCATTGCGGGCGCAGCCGCGTTTCGGTGCGCATACCCCAGCGTCTGCGGATCGGTGCTTTGCGCGTGCACGACCCGGCCCTGCGCGTCGACCAGCCAAACCAGCACCGGCAGTCGCGCCAGCAGATCGGCCGTTGCTTCGATCGGACGCGCTGGCGCGCTCTTGGCCGCCGCGATCGTACCGACGACCGGCGCCACCGAGTTTCCGATCGGCGGACGCGTCACGCAGATCACGCGCACCGCGCGCGCGACGCCACCGTTATCGCGCAGGCTCATGCGCTCGTCGAACACCGCGCCCGCGCGCAGGAACTCCTTATAGATGCCGTTGATGCGCGCGCGCTCTGCCTCGGTCAACAAATAGCCGAGAGGAAACGCCGTCGAGTCGCTGGTGATCAACGGTCGGTCGGCGGCGGAAATTCCCGCGGCAGAACGAGAACGCCGCGCTCGTCGCGATACCACGGCAGCCCCTGCATCCCGCCCATCCACTCGGCGAAGCGCCGTGCGTCCTCGAGCAATCGACTCGGGCCAAACGGCTCGTGCGCCGCCTTGGTCAGCGCAATCACGATTACCGACGACTCGCGGCCGGGCTCCATGAAGCGCACACGGCCGTTCCACAACGCGCCGTCGAACGTGCGGCCGGCCGGCCTCATTTCGACGGCGACGCTCGACCTCGACGGATGCTTGACCGGATCGAGCGCATCAGGCGGATCGGCGATCAGGCACTCGGCAACGAGATTGCCGACGATTGCACGCTCGCTGCGCCCGATGAATTCGCACGCCGAGCGATTGACCTCGATCAGGCGATCGTTGCGCACGACGATTACCGGCGTCGGTATCGCGTGAATCGCGGCCTGCCAGCCGAACCGCGTCAGGTTGCTGGCCATCGTCTGGTGCGCTACACGCGCGACGTGACGCGCCATCGGCTGCTGTCGGCCAATCCACCAGGCAGCGAGCAACCACAGCGGAAAGCCCATCACGAACGTCGGCATCTCACCCTGGAGCACGCAGCGCGCCGATGGCAAACACACCGACCCAGGCCAGCACGTAAAAGGTCCAGACGCGCGGCCAGCCACCGTAGCTCAGCGCGCCAAGCAGAACGGCGCCGGCGGCTGCGTAGGCACCCGGGCCGGCGACGAACGCTGCCGCATTCGGCACCAGGGCAAGCATCAGGGTCCACAGCACGACATCGGCCACCGCAGTGGCCAGATAAATTTTTCCGCCACGCGTCTCCGCTGACACTTCACGTGACGCCGTTGCATACTCGGTGGCGATCAGAAATCGGATCGCCGCATTGACGCCGTACAGCGCAAGCCATGCAAGCGCAAGCGCATTGGCGCCGGCACGCATTGCGGCAAAAGCCGCCACCAGACCTATCAACAACAGCGCTGGGAGCAGCCGCCGCTCGGCGGCAAACGCAACCCGCAGGTCGAAGTCAAGTGGGCGGGCGGGGACTTGCGCGGCAAGCTGCGCGTTTCGGTGGGTCCTCCGCTTGTATACATAGGACTGCGCCGCGCGACCGCTAGTTTGGGTGGACCGATATCCTAGCCGTCTGCGCCACAGAATCAGCAATCACCGACTGTCGGCGCATAACGCCTTCGGGCGCCACTTTAGGGCGGCAGCGGTAGGCCGGAAAGGTGAGTTGCGGGCTCCCATGGCCCGCCGGCGTGCCCCGTAGCGCTACTGCAAGCGCACGCTGTCTTCGGAGCCGGCGCGCTTCGGTGCGCCGGGATTTATTTCGCCTGCAAATTGATAGCGGTTCTTGCCGGCTGCCTTGGCGGCGTACATCGCGTTGTCGGCCGCGGACAGCAGCGAGTCGAAATCGTGGCCGTCCGCCGGGAACAAGCGCAATGCCGACGCTCGCGTGCATCCGCACCGAGCGCCCCGGTGCGTCGACGTTTTCGCTGGCTGCGGCGATCAGCTTCTCGGCGACGACCATTGCGATCGACGGCTGCATCGATCTCAGGCAGCAGCACGACGAATTCGTCGCCACCGGTGCGTGCGACGACGTCGTAGTCGCGCAAAACGTCGGACAGGCGCAGCGCCACGCGCTTCAGCAGCGTTATCGCCGTAGGAATGTCCGAACAGGTCGTTGATCTCCTTGAATCCGTCGAGATCGAGCACCAGTACCGCCGCCAGTCGGCGCTTCTGCCGTAGCGCCACCGACAGCAGGCGACGCGCGTGCTCGCCGAGCTGGCGCCGGTTCGGCAGGCCGGTGAGCTCGTCGTGGTTGGCGTGGTGCCAGGCCAATTCCTCGCGCCGCTTCAGAGAAGTAATGTCGGTCAGCACCAGAACGTTCGCGGAGTTGGCCTCCCGGCCGGCGCGACGTCAGTTGGCACCAGACGTGCGGCCGTCTTGGCGCGCAGCATGACTTCATGGATCGCGGCGTCGCCCGGACCGCGGCGGCGCGCGTTGCCTGCTCGATCGTTTCCCAGTCGCCGCTGCGCCAGGATTTCCTCGACGGGCTGGCCGACCAGCGCCTCGCGGGTCAGCCCGAGCATGCGGGCCAGCGCGCCGATTCGGACCCTCGATACGGCCATTGCGGACGAATACGATGCCCTCGCCGGCAGCGTCGAACACCGCCTGCTGGTTGCGCATCGCGACGTTGAGCTCGCGCTCGCGCTGCTTCAGCGCCGTGATGTCGCTGCAGACGCCAGTCACCGACTCGATCTCGCCCGGCATCGTTCAGCATCGGCAGCGAGCTGACGTTGACGTGCAACGGCTCGGCGCGCTGGTCGCGCTCATCGCCTCCATGTCGAACACCGGCCTGCCGTGCATGACCGGCGAAAAGCGCCGCAGGAATTCGCGGCGCGTGAATCTCCGGCCGTTGAAGTCGGCGACATGTCGCCCGATCAGTCTCGCGCGGCTCGAAACCGAACATGCGCCGGCACGCGCGTTCCGACACAAACGTCAGCCGGCCCGTTGCATCGCACACCCAGATCAGCGACGGCGAGGCCTCGACCAGGGCCCGGTAGCGCAGCTCGCTGTCGGTCAGTCGCTGCTGCGCCAGCCGGTGCTCGGTGGTATCGACGATCGACAACACGAGTCGCGTCGTCTTGCCGTCGCTGCCGCGCACGGTCTCGCCGCGCATCGTCACCCAGACATAGTTCCCGTCGGCGCGCTGCAGGCGGCACTCCTCGCGCAGCGCCGCACCCGATCGGTATGGCGGCGCCGGCGCGGCGATGACGCGGTCGCGATCGTCCGGATGCAGCGACTCCGAAAAGCGGTATTCCTTGCAGGAACGATCTCGCGATCTCGTAGCCGAGGATGCCGAAGAAGCGCGCCGAAAAAGAAGCGCTCGCCGTTCAGAAAGTTGGTGTCGGCGATGCCGGCGTCGATCGCGTCGAGCGCAAGCCGCAGTTGCTCGCGGCTGCGATTGAGTTCCGCATTCGCCTGCTCCTGCGATCGCGCTGCGAGCGTCGGCGCGCGGCGCAGCGACAGATTGCTCGACAGCGCGCGCTTGCAGCCATTGCGCGGTCATCGCACCGCCCGCCGATGATCATCATCCACGTCAGCAGCATGATCTCGCGCAGCGGCAAGTCGCGCGACATCAGCGCGA
This sequence comes from uncultured beta proteobacterium, assembly GCA_963791315.1. Lineage (GTDB taxonomy): Bacteria > Pseudomonadota > Gammaproteobacteria > Burkholderiales > Burkholderiaceae_F > JACCZX01. Next base: position 703,631 of record CAWBRQ010000007.1, on the reverse strand, counting down.
TCAGCTGCGCAAACCCCACCGGCACCGCGAACGCGACCCACGGCAGCCCGGCTGGTGCGAACGGCAGCAGCGTCGCCGAGCAGATCAGCACCGTCAGCACCGAGCTGCAGCACCGCGGCCGACTTCGCTAGCTGCCGGCAGCAGCACCAGCAGCGTGCCCACGCGGTGCCTTCGAGCGCGGCGACCGCGGCGTACGCCTGGTCCGCGGAGCCGTCGGACGCTGGTCGAGTTCGCCGAGTCCGGCTCAACATCCACTGGCAATACAGCGCGCGCGCGATGACGACGATCGGCCAGCACCGACCACCACACCGCCGCGTGCGGCAGCTTATCCTCGCGCCAGAGAATGCAGCACCGCCAGCAAGCCGAACGCGAGACTCCGAACCACGTCGTTCGGCCAATCGAGCGACGACCTTGAAGAGTTCGACGGTGACGGTTGCGGCCTGGCCACGGTGGTCTCGTGGAGCGACGCTCGACCGCACGGAGTGCAGCGGTTGGAGGGTCCTGGATAATCGGTCTACCGACGCTTCGCCGAAGCCACAAAGTGGGGCAGATTCCAGCCGGAATCCGGCCAACCAAATCGCACAACGCAGGGGTGGCATCTCGCGTGACGCCATATCGCGGACGTTTTGCGCCTTCACCGACCGGGCCCGCTGCACGCCGGCTCGCTGGTCACCGCTCTCGCGAGCTGGCTCGACGCACGTGCCGCGGGTGGCGTCTGGATCGTCCGAATCGAGGATCTCGATCCGCCGCGCAACGTTGCCGGTGCGGCAGCCGACCTCGTCGAAACGCTGGCGCGATGCGGGCTCGAGTCGGACGAGCCGGTGGTGTTTCAAAGCAAGCGCGGCGCACTGTATGAAGCAGCGTTCTTGCGACTGCAGGCTGCTGGACTGCGTATACGGCTGCACCTGTTCGCGCAAGCGACGTCGAAGACATCGTCGAAGCGCATCGGGCGGCCTGCCGGCGTCTACCCGGGAACGTGTGCGGCCGGCGCTGCGCGGGCCAACCGATGCGCGCATTGCGATCTCGCGTGCCGGACGAACAGGTGGGCTTTGTCGATCGTGCCACCGGGCGCTACGTGCAAGACTTGAAGCGCAGCGTCGGCGACTTCGTCATTCGACGTGCCGACGGGTTATGGGCGTATCAGCTCGCAGTGGTCGTCGACGACGCCGAGCAGTCAATCACCGACGTCGTTCGCGGTGCCGATCTGCTCGACAACACGCCGCGCCAGATCGTGCTGCAGCGCGCGCTTGCACTGCCGACGCCGCGCTACCTGCATGTCGCCGCTTGTGCTCAACGAGACCGGCGAAAAGCTGTCGAAGCAGACCGGTGCACGCGCGGTCAATCGCGAGCGAGCCTGTGGGAGCTCAAGCCGCGGCGCAACATCTCGGACTGCCGCATCATTGGTGCGACCTGCGGTCGACCGGCTTCTTACGCGCGGCGACTGAAGCCTGGGCGCGCGCTGGAACAAGGGCGACTAGCCCAGTTTCACCGAACGGACGCCACCACCGCTTGCGACCGCCGCGGTCAACTTCTTGGCGTACGCATGTGCAGAAACTCGTTCGGGCCGTGTGCATTCGAATGCGGCCCCAGCACGCCGGTAATCAAGAACTGCGCGCGCGGAAAGCGTTCGCCCAGCATGTTCATGAACGGGATCGTGCCGCCCTCGCCGATCCACGCTGACCTCCGTGCCATACGACCTGGCAGCGAAGCGCCCTCGCCAACGCATCTGTCTCAGCCACGGCGCAGTGGCCGGAGCATTCCAGCCGGTCGCGCCCCAGTCGGCTTCGAACGTCACCTTCGCGTTGTATGGCGGCGTTCTCGCGTCAGCGCCTGCTGCAGCGCCCGCGTCGCCTGCGTCGCCGTCGACGGTCGGTGGTATGCGCATGCTGAGCTTGAACGTCGTCTTCGGACGCAGCACGTTGCCCGCCGAATCGATCGATCGGCAAACCAGCGGCACCGGTGACCGCGAGCGCCGGCCGCCAGGTTCGATTCAAGATCCCTTCGACCGGATCGGTGGTGACGGGCAGCGCATGCAAGTGACCGCCGGTCCGTGCCTGCAACTGACCCACGGAAACTCCTTCCATACCGCGTCACCGAGGATGTCGCCGGCAACTTGCAGCCTGCTGCAACGCGCTCGGCGGGAATCTCAGCATGCAACTCCGGCAGCAGCACGCGCCCGTCTGCGGATCGTCGAGCCGGTTCAGCAACTGCCGAGCAATCCGGAACGACGAAGGCACGATGCCGCTCGCGTGTCCCGAGTGCACGCCTTCGGACAGAATTTCGACGGTCAACGTGCCGCCGACCAATCCGCGCAGCGACGTCGTCACCCACAGCTGATCGTAGTTGCGGCAACCCGAATCGAGTCCGACGACCAGCTGCACGTCGCCGAATCGCGGCGCAAGCAGCGTCAGATATTCCGGCAGATCGGGACTGCCGCTTTCTTCGCAAGTTTCGATAATGCCGACGCAGCGCGGCCGCGCAACACCTTGCGCATCGAGTGCGGCGATCGTCGTCAGCGCGGCATAGATCGCGTAACCGTCGTCAGCGCTCCCGCGGCCGTAGAGCTTGCCGTCTTCGATGACCGGCTTCCAGGGGCCAAGATCGTCGCGCCATCCCACCATTTCGGGCTGCTTGTCCAGATGGCCGTAAAACAAAACCGTCCGGTCGTTGCCGAGTCCGTGCGGTCGCAGGCACGTCGAACAGCAGGCACGGCGTTCTGCCTTCAATCGCAACGATTTCTATCGTCAGACCATCGATCGACTGCTGGCGACACCATTGTTCAGCAGTCTTCACCACAGACCTCAGGTGTCCATGCGCGTCCCAGCTCGCATCGAACGCGGGCGACTTGGCCGGCACGCGCACGTAATCGACAAGCTGAGGGACCAGATCTTCATCCCACTTGGCGGCGACAAATTCGTTCAGATCGGCGAGGTTCATGGCAACTCTGCACTTGGCGTGAAGCCGAAAGTGTATGGCTGCTAGCCTTTGACCTCAAATTGCCCGACTTGGAACAACAATGAAAGACTTGACGTTGGCCGCACTGCTGATGTTCGCCTCGAGCCTGGCCGCTGCGCAGAGTGGGACTTACACCGCGCGCTTGCTGACACCGGAGACCGCGCTCAAGGCCACTGTTGCGGCGTTGGAAGAATGCCGCAAGCGTGGCTACCAAGTCGCCGTAGCGGTGGTGGATCGATCAGGCGTAGCACAAGCAATGTTGCGCGACCGCTTCTCCGGGCCGCACACGGTGGGCACGGCAATCAACAAGGGGTTCACCGCGATCAGTTTTCGCATCGATACGCTGGAACTGGCAAAGCTGACGCAATCGGGCTTGCCGAGCTCGGGTGTACGAGAGATTCCGAATGTCGTCGCAGTCGGCGGCGGCGTGCTGATTCAGGCGGGCGGTGCGACTCTCGCTGCGATCGGCGTATCGGGTGCGCCCGGCGGCGAGTTCGATGACGCTTGCGCAAAAGCCGGAATCGCAGCGATTCGCGACGAGATCGATTTTTAGGCCAACATTGGCGTCCGCACGGCTTTCTCCCACCACTACCGCACTGCTCGTCGCGCCACCGCTGTTCTGGGCCGGCAATGCGGTGCTTGCACGTGCACTGGTCGGCGAGTTTCCGCCGTTGGCGCTGTCGTTCTGGCGTTGGACGTTGGCCTTCGTCGTGATCGCGCCGTTCGCGGCGACGTCCATATGGCAACACCGCGCTGTGATCCGCACCCATTTGCCGCTGCTCGCATGGACCAGCCTGCTCGGTGTCGGCTGCTACAACTCGCTGCAGTATCTGGCGCTGCAAACTTCGACCGCAGTGAACACGACCCTGATCGGTGCGTCCGGGCCGATTATTACTTTGCTGGTCGGCGCCGCCTTTTTTTCTTCACCGGTGGTGCGGCGCCAATGGATCGGCGCTGCTGTGTCGGTGTTCGGCGTGCTATGGGTAATCGCGCGTGGCGAACCCGAAAATCTGTTGAAGCTGCACGTTGCTGCTGGCGACTTGATCATGCTGGCGGCAGGTCTTGCGTGGAGCGTCTATACATGGTTGCTGAGAACGCAGCGCCCGCCGCTACCACTCACGGCATTCCTCACGGTGCAGATTGCACTTGGCGCGCTGATGATTCTGCCGTTCTACCTGCTCGAGTGGCTGATCACGCAGCAAACTCCAGCGCCGACGCCGACCAATTGTGCAGCACTCGTCTACGTCGCGCTGCTTCCATCGCTGGCCGCGTATTACTGCTGGGACCGCGGGGTGGCGCGTGTCGGTGCCGTCTTGCCGATGTACTTCGTTAACTTGACACCGGTTTTTGCCGCGTGCTTGTCATGGGCATTGCTCACTGATCCGATCGGGATTTATCACCTTGTTGGTGGCGCACTGATTGTCGCCGGGATCTATCTGGCGGCAGAGAGCAGAGCGTAGCGTCGCTACAATCGTCACCCGATGCGAAACGATCAAACTGTCACCGTTCGCCGCGCCGACTATCGGCCGCCGGATTTCATACTTGATCACGTCGCCCTCGAATTCGATCTCGATCCGGCTTTGACTTACGTCACCGCAACGCTCCATGTTCGGCGCAACCCCGTGGTCGGTGGGGCCGCTCCGTTACGACTCGATGGTGAAGACCTCGATCTTGCATTGATTGCAATCGATGGCCACGCGTTGCCTGCGAGCGCGTATCAGGTGCGCGACGACAGCTTGACGCTTCGACTACGTACACCGTCGGATCGATTTCGCCTTCAGACCGTCGTGCGGATCAACCCGTCAAAGAACACCGAGTTGATGGGACTGTTCGTTTCCAACGGCAACTTTTTCACTCAATGCGAAGCAGAGGGATTCCGTCGCATTACATTTTTTCCCGACCGGCCCGACGTGATGACGACTTATCGCGTGACGATTCGTGCGGACAAGTCGCGCTATCCGGTATTGCTCGCCAATGGCAATCTGATCGAGCAAGGTGATCTGTCAGAAGGCAGGCACTTCGCAACCTGGGACGATCCATTTGCGAAGCCGAGCTACCTGTTTGCCCTGGTAGCAGGCAACGTTGCCGTGCACGAAGAGCACTTCACGCGGGCGAGCGGCCGTGAAGCGACTTTGCAAATATATGTGGAGCATGGCAACGAGGACAAGACGCGCCACGCCATGGCCAGCCTCAAGCGTGCTATCGAATGGGACGAACGTCGATACGGGCTCGAGCTTGACCTCGATCGCTTCATGATCGTCGCATCGAACGATTTCAACATGGGAGCGATGGAGAACAAGGGTCTGAACATCTTCAACGCGAAATACATATTGGCCAGTCCCGCGGTCGCCACTGACAACGATTACGTGAACGTCGAATCCATCGTCGGTCACGAATACTTTCACAACTGGACCGGTAATCGCGTGACCTGCCGCGACTGGTTTCAATTGAGTCTGAAGGAAGGATTGACTGTTTTTCGCGATCAGGAATTTTCCGCCGACATGCTGGGAGACGCGACCAGCCGTGGACTCAAACGCATCGAAGACGTTCGCACTCTGCGCGCAACCCAGTTTCCTGAAGACAGCGGGCCGATGGCGCACCCGGTGCGCCCCGATAGCTACCAGGAGATCAGCAACTTTTATACGGCGACCGTTTACGAAAAGGGCGCCGAAGTCGTACGCATGTTGCAGACGCTGGTCGGCGTCGACGGGTTTCGGCGCGGCATGGACCTCTACTTCAAGCGCCACGACGGCCAGGCGGTGACGTGCGACGACTTCGTCGCTGCGATTGCTGACGCCAACGGCCGCGATTTAACGCAGTTCAAGCGTTGGTATTCGCAAGCCGGCACGCCGCGCGTGCGAGTCGAGACACGCTACGACTCCCATGCTTATGCGTTTGAACTGACGCTTTCCCAGTCGACGTCGGCGACTCCGGGGCAATCCGGCAAGCAGCCGTTTCATATTCCATTTGCGATCGGCTTGATCGCCGGAGACGGACGCGATATGCCGCTGCAATTGGAAGGCGAGCTCAGCAGTACTGACGGTGTCGGAGCAGCTACAACAAAGGTGCTAGACCTGACGCAGGCGAAGCAGACGTTTCGATTCATCAACGTGGGCGAGCGCCCGGTGCCCTCATTGCTGCGCAACTTTTCGGCGCCCGTCATCATCGAGCATCGTTACAGTGACGCCGAGCTTGCGTTTTTGTCGGCGCACGATTCTGATGCATTCAACCGATGGGAAGCGGGCCAACGCTCGGCCATTGCAGCGCTGATGTCGTTGACCGACGCGGCGGAAGCCGGTCGGCCGCTGATCCTCGATGACTCGGTCGTCACCATGCTGCGCGCAACGCTGCTCGAATCGGCGTGCTCACCCGCTTTCAAGGCGCAAGCGCTGCTGCTGCCCGCCGAGAGTTTCATCGGCGAGCAGCGCGACGTTGTCGATCCCGAAGCGATCCGCGAGGCGCGCCGTTATGCGATGCACGAGCTCGGGCGGCGGTTGGCGGTCGACTGGCAGGCGACCTACTCGTCGTTGCAGGCTTTGCTGCCGGCGAGCGTCGAGTATTCGCCGGACGCTGAGTCGGTTGGACGGCGTGCGCTGCGCAATCTGTCGCTCGCCTACCTGGCGGCAGGCAACTCAGACGGTGTACTCGAGCTCGCGCGCGAACAGTTGGTAGCGTCGACCAACATGACCGATGCACAAGGCGCACTGGAGGTGATCGTTAACAGCGCGTCGCCGTTGAAAGCCGAAGCGCTGATCCAGTTGGCCCGCGTATGGAGTGACCAGCCGCTACTGATGAACAAGTGGTTTCAGCTGCAGGCAACCGCCATGGCGCACCCTGGCGAACCGCCGGTTGTGGAGCGCGTGCGCCTGCTGATGCGTCATCCAGGTTTCTCGTTGTCGAATCCAAACAATGTGAACGCTCTGGTTCGATCCTTCTGCATGCTCAATGACGCTGAGTTTCACCGACGCGATGCAAGCGGCTACACATTCTGGGTCGCTCAGGTACTGGCTCTCGACAAGATCAACCCGACAATAGCCGCGCGCATCGCGCGTGCGCTAGATCGCTGGCGCAAGTTCACGCCTGACCGGCAAGGCGCGATGCGAGCAGCCCTTGAACAGATCGCGGTACAGCGCGGCCTTTCGCGCGATGTCTGCGAGATTGTCAACAAAGCGCTCGCGCACTAGCCGCAACGTGAAGCTGTCGCTGACGCACTACCTGATTCGCTGCGAGCGCGAGCATGGTATCGATTCGGATCTGCGGCTGTTGCTCGAAACGGTCGCACGCGCGTGCAAGACCATCAGCCACGCCGTGGGCAAGGGCGCGCTCGGAAACGTGCTCGGCGACGCTAACGCAATCAATGTCCAGGGCGAGGCGCAAAAGAGGCTAGACGTCCTGTCGAACGAGATCCTGTTTGAGGCCAGTTGCTGGGGCGGCCATCTCGCGGGTATGGCGTCGGAAGAGATGGACGCACCGATGGGAATTCCGCTTTCGTACCCGCGTGGCAAGTACTTGTTGCTGTTCGACCCACTCGACGGCTCAAGCAACATCGACGTTAACGTTTCGATCGGGACGATCTTTTCGGTGCTGCCCAGCCCATCGGGTACCGAAAATGTCGGTGAAGCGGCGTTCCTGCAGCCGGGCTCGCGGCAAGTGTGCGCCGGTTACACGGTCTACGGTCCGCAGACGCTACTGGTACTCACCGTGGGGCACGGCGTTCAGGTGTTCACGCTCGATCGCGACACGGGCTCGTTTCTGCTGACGCAGGCAGACGTGCGGGTTCCGGCCGAGACACGCGAGTTCGCGATCAACATGTCGAACGTGCGCCACTGGGACGCGCCGGTGAAACGCTATGTCGACGAATTGCTCGCCGGTACAACCGGCGCGCGCGGTACCGATTTCAACATGCGATGGGTCGCGTCGATGGTGGCCGACGTGCACCGGATCATGTCGCGTGGCGGCATCTTCATGTATCCGCGTGACGCGCGTCCCGGCTACTCGACGGGTCGATTGCGCCTGATGTATGAGGGCAATCCGATGGCATTCTTGATCGAGCAGGCGGGAGGTGCGGCAACCAACGGCCACCAGCGCATCCTCGATATCGAACCGAAAAAGCTTCACGAGCGCATCGCGGTCTTTCTTGGCTCGAAGAGCGAGGTCGAGCGAGTCACGGCCTACCATCGATCGCTGTAACGTTTAGCTACAGATCAATCTGCGGGCGGGTCAACAGCGCTTCCTGCCCTGCGTTGTACGGCTTCCATCACCTGTGAGATCGGAGCCGCCATGAAATGTCCAGTGCAGGCCATCGTCGTCGCGGCTTCGCTAGCGTTTGCCGCTGCGAACGTGCAAGCGCAGCCGGTATCCAGCAATCCTTCGATCGATATGCCGGGGTTTCTGCGTGTCTCGGTTGAAGCCGCGAACGCCCGCGAGAGTCGGCGAATTTCCGAAGCGGATTTCATCCGCATGAGTGGCGAGCCTAAGACAATCGTTCTGGATGCACGCAGCCCTGAAAAATTCGACGAGCTGCACGTCAAGGGAGCGATCAACCTGAGCTTTCCCGACATTGCTATCGACAGCCTGCGCGCGACGATTCCGGACAAATCCACGCGCATTCTGATTTACTGCAATAACAACTTTGCCGGCGCCATGAGCGCGTTTCCGACCAAGCTGCCGATGGCGTCACTCAACCTTTCGACGTATATCGCACTCTACAGCTACGGCTATCGCAATATCTATGAGCTCGCGCCGCTGGTCGACATCAAAGCGTCAAAGCTGCAATTCGAGTCGTCGCGGCGTTAGCCAGGTATCAGCACGGTCGATCCGACAGTCTTGCGCCCTGCGAGATCGTCATGCGCGCGCGCCGCGTCTGACAACGGGTAACGCTGCTCGATGTCGACCTTGATCTTGCCCTGCTGCATCAAATCGAACAGCTCGGTCGCGGATTCTTCCAGACGCGCTCGCGGCACAATATGCGTCCCGAGCGTCGGCCGGGTGACGAACAGCGATCCCTTTGCAGCGAGGATGCCAAGATTGACGCCGCTCACCGCTCCCGATGCGTTGCCAAAGCTGACCATCAATCCACGCGGCTGCAGGGAATCGAGCGAGCCTTCCCAAGTTGTCTTGCCAACACCGTCATAGACCACCGGCACCTTGGCACCATTGGTGAGCGCGAGCACGCGCTCCGCAAAATTTTCCTTCGAGTAATCGATCGTCTGCCACGCACCGTTCCTTTTCGCGAGCGCAGCTTTTTCAGGCGAGCTCACGGTGCCAATCAGCCGTACACCCAGTGCGCGCGCCCACTGGCAAGCAATCAAGCCGACGCCACCCGCTGCAGCATGAAACAGGATGGTCTCGTTGCCCTGTAGCCGATACGTCTGCCGGAACAGATATTGAACCGTCAGCCCTTTGAGCATCACCGCTGCCGCTTGCTCAAAACTAATAGCCTTCGGAAGCTTGACGACAGTAGCCGCCGGCATTGTGCGCACCTCAGCGTAGGCCCCGATCGGGCCCTGCGGATACGCAACGCGGTCACCCGCTTTCAAACCCGGCACGTTTGTGCCGACTGCATCGATCACACCCGCGGCTTCGAATCCAAGGCCGTGCGGCAGCGTGCTCGCATACAAGCCTGTGCGATAGTAGATATCGATAAAGTTCAGGCCGATCGCGCGCTGCCGAATCCGCACTTCGCCCGGACTTGGATCGGGTACGTCGACTTCGACCATTTCGATCACTTCAGGACCGCCATGCGAGCGGATGACGATCGACTTCGATTTCATGTGACTTCCTCCTTTACCGCCGGAACTTTGCCGACACGCGTCAAGACATAGATGCCAACCAGTACGAGCGCTGTCCCGGCCACCTGCCAGATTGTTATGCGCTCATCAAGAAAAAGATACGCCAGTGCGATTGTTGACACCGGGCCAACCATCGAAGCCATCGATGCACGGCTTGCGCCGATGCGCTCGACGGCGAGCATCATCGCAAAGACCGGAAGCACCGTGCACAAAACCGCATTTAGCAGCGACAGCCAGTAAACCTCCGGCGGCTGGCTCAGCGCAGAGATCGGATTCAACACTGCGAATTGCGCGAACACCGCCAAGCTCGATACGCACATCGCATAAGCCGTCAGCCGTATCGCCCCGAGCCTCTGCACCAGTTCGCCAGAGACAATCAAGTAAACGGCATAACAAACCGCACTGGCGAACACCAGTGCCGAACCGAGCAGTACCTGCCGGCCCGCCAGACTCGCGTCGTGCCAGAACACCAGCAGGATGCCGCCATAACAGAGCGCGAGCGCACTCCACTCGTAGCGGCCGAACCGTTTGCGCAAGAAGAGCGCGGACAGAATGACGACCAGGGTTGGGCTCAAATACAGGATCAGGCGCTCGAGCGCCGCAGTGACGTATTTCAGGCCGAGAAAATCGAGATAACTGGCTGCGTAGTAACCCAACAGTCCGATGACGATCAAGCGAACATGGTCTGCCAGCGAAAACGGTGGGGCGCCCCGCGACGACCATATCAGCGCAGCGATAAAAAAAGGCAGCGAAAACCCCATTCGCAAGGCAATCAATGTCGTCGCGTCGACGCCGTAGCGGTACGCGAGCTTGATGACAACTGCCTTGCCCGAGAACAAGATGCTGCCGCCGATGGCCAGCGCCAGGCCGGCCGCAAACGCACTTCGTTGATCTGACTCCACACCGGATTGCACGAGACGATTCTACGGTTCGACCGCAACCTGCTGCGGTTTGCGATCTGAAAGCGACGCTTTGCGCGTTTGCTTTGGCACCATCGCGCAACGGATTGTTATTCTTCGCCGCCCTCTCTGCATCGATGAGCACCGAACGCAGCATCCGAATGAAAACGTTTCCACCGTTATCTTGCTTGTTCATTGCGGCTCTAGCTCTGGCGTCGTGTCGTTCGTCGACCACGAGTGAGGCCGAGCTCGAAGCGTGCCGCATTCCGGGCGTCGAGCGCGAGGTCAGGTGCGGCGCCGTGCGCGTGCCCGAAGATCCGGATTCGCCGAGCAGTCGCCCGATTGACGTTCGCTTCGCCGTGGTACCGGCCGTTGCTCGCAACAAGCAGCCCGACCCCATCTTCGTATTCGCCGGCGGCCCGGGGCAAGCGGCCACCAAGGTTGCGCGGCAGGTGATGCCGGTTCTGGCCGAACTGAACGCACGACGCGATATCGTTCTCATCGATCAGCGCGGCACGGGTCGCTCCAACGCGCTCGCGTGTGACGTCGACGAAGGCTCGCTGGCATCGGCACTAGAGCCCGAGCAACAACTTGCGCGCCTGGAGCCGTGCCTGAAAGGCCTTCCTGCGGATTTGCGTCAATACGCAACGTGGATCGCAGTGCGTGACTTTGAGGCCATCCGCACACAGTTGGGCGCAGAGAAGGTGAACCTTTGGGGTGCGTCTTACGGGACACGGGCCGCCCTCGAATATATGCGCCAGTACCCCGACCGAGTGCGGACCGCCGTACTGGATGGCGTAGCTCCGCCCGACATGGCCCTTCCGGTGTCGTTCGCGCTCGATGCCGAAGCGGCGCTGAAGTCGCTCGCCGACCTTTGCGCACGTGACGAACGGTGCCGCACGCGTTATCCCGATTTCGACCAGCGTGTATCGGCGCTGCTCAAGCGCGCCGAAAGCGGCATCGACATTCGCATTCCGCATCCGCTGACAGGTGCGACTGAAACATTTCGCCTCGATCGCAAGATGCTGGCATCGCTGCTGCGCGCACCTTTATATGTGCCGCAACTGTCGTCGGTGCTGCCCTATGCGCTCGCCGAAGCCGGCCGTGGAGATTTCACAGCGCTGGTCGCATTGAGTGCGGCCATCAGCGGCGGCGTCAGCGAGAATTTCTCGGTCGGTATGCATTTCGCGGTGATTTGCGCCGAAGACGTGCCGCGCATGGAAACCGCGTCCACATCCCAAGTCGGAGCCGTGCGCTTCGGCTCGGCGTTTGCCGACCTGTACCGGCAGACTTGCCGCCTGGTGCCGTCGCGCGCCGTGCCGCCCGAGTTTTATTCGGTGCCGGCATCGAAGGTGCCGGTACTGATCTTCTCCGGCGGGCTCGATCCCGCAACGCCACCGCGGCATGGCGAGTCGGTCGCGCGGCGGCTCGGCAACGCCAAGCACGTGGTCGCACCCAACCTCGGCCATGGCATCAGCGCGCAGGGCTGCGCACCGATGTTGGTGTCGCGCTTCGTGCGCGAAGCATCGTTCGAGCGCGTCGACGGTGACTGCCTGGCGCGCATTCCGGCGCCGAGTTTCTTTGCGGTAATCGATCCCGCCGCGGCGCCGAAGAAGAAGCCGTGATCGAAGTCAAGAACATCGCCAAGTCATTCGACGCCAAGGTCGACGGCAAGCGCGCACGAGTGGTGGCGGTCGAAGATGTGTCGTTCGTTGCCAGCGACGGACGGATCACTGCAATGCTCGGGCCGAACGGCGCCGGCAAGACGACCACGCTGCGCATCATCGGCACGCTGGTGAAGGCAGACCGCGGACAAGCGCGCGTCGCAGACATTGACGTGCAAACCGATACACGTGCGGTGCGTGCGCAGCTCGGCGTGTTGTCCGACGCGCGCGGGCTGTACACGCGCCTCACCGCGCGCGAAAACATCGAGTACTACGCCCAGCTGCGCAACGTACCGTCACGGGTCGGCAGCGAACGCCTCGCAAAGATGGCCGAACTGCTCGATATGGGTTCGCTGCTGGAACGTCGCGTCGAAGGCTTCTCGACCGGCGAGCGGTTGAAGGTTGCGCTCGCGCGGGCACTGATCCATGACCCGCACCATTTGATTCTGGACGAGCCCACCAATGGGCTCGACGTCGTCTCAACGCGCGCACTGCGGCGGCTGCTGCTGCACCTTCGTGATGCCGGCAAATGCATCGTCATTTCATCGCACATCATGCAGGAGGTGGAGCAGCTCGCCGACGAAATCGTGATCGTCGCGCGTGGACGCACGGTGTCACACGGGACAGCGCAGGCAATCCGCGCCGAAGCGGGCACCGAATCGCTCGAAGATGCGTTTGTCAAGCTGGCGTACGAGTCCGAGCCGCAGACCGAGCGATGAGCACCACGGCAACGGTATTCCGCAAGGAGCTGAGGGATGCGCTGCGCGACCGACGCACCTGGATGATCGTGCTGGTGACGTCGATTCTTGCGGGACCGCTGACGCTGTTTCTGCTATCGATCTTTATCGCGAGTGTCGAAGAAGGCGCCGCAAAGCGCGAGATCTACGTCGCAAACGCTGCGGCAGCGCCAACGTTGATCAATTTCTTGCAGCGGGCCGGCGCGACCGTCAAGGACGCGCCGGCCGATTACGCGGCGCAGATCAAGTCCGGACGTTTGCAGAATGCCGTCATCGTGGTGCCCGATCAGTTTGAACAGCGGCTCGCGGCCGGCGAAACCATCCGACTGCCGATTACGTTCGACGAAACCGCTACCCGAGCGCAGCCGGCGACCCGCATGACCCTGAACGCGGTGCGCGGCTTTTCGCGTGAGCTCGGCGTGCAGCGCCTGCTGGCGCGCGGCGTCAGTCCTCAGGTGCTGGCAGCGGTCGAGATCGAGGAAATCAACGTGGCCAGCAGTCAGGCACGCGGCGCACAGTTGTTGTTCCTGATCCCATGGCTGGCACTGCTGGGTTCGGTTGCAGGCTCGATCAGCGTGGCGATCGACGTCACGGCCGGCGAGCGCGAGCGAGGCTCGCTCGAGCCGCTGCTGATGAATCCGGTCGCAGCAGGTGCCGTCGTACTCGGAAAATGGGCCGTCGTCGCGCTGTGCTCGGCCGCCGTGGTGATCCTGACGCTGATCGGCTTCAAGACGGCGCTGCAATTCATACGCAGCGAGAATCTCTCGGCGCTAATGCAATTCGGCTTCAGCGAGTTCGCGTTGTTCATCGTGATGCTGCTGCCGTTTTCCGCGATGATCGCGTCGCTGAACATGCTTGCAGCTACCTACGGGCGCAGTCACAAAGAGGCGCAAACGTATGCGACCTACCTCGCGATGCTGGTCAATTTCACGCCGATCGTGCCGCTGTTCATCTCGATTCGCGACGCTGCGTGGCAGCTTTTCGTGCCCGCAATGGCGCAGCAGGCAGTGATGATGCGCGCGTTGCGCGGCGAAGCCATCACAGCGGTCGACATTCTGCTGCCGGGTGGCATCGCGATAGCGATTACCGCGGCTGCACTATTCGCTCAAGGTCGTCTGCTTCGAAACGAGCGAATCATATTTTCGCGCTAGCGACCCTGCGTGCAGCTGCCGCTGGCCAGCGATGTCGCTGATCACCGATTATTCGCGAGATCACACCCCTCATGCAGTGCGATAATGCGCCGCGCCGATGTCTGAACCCTTCACTGCCACCGTTCCGCTCGACCCGCTCGACGCGCCGGTTCATGCGCCTCCGAAGACGATCGGCCGCTTCACGATCTTGAACGAGATTGGTCGCGGCTCGTATGGCGTCGTGTACGCGGCACACGATCCTGTTTTGGCGCGTGAAGTTGCGATCAAGATCATTCCGCTGGCACGTGAAGACCAGTTTCGTACGCAGATCGAAGCGAGCTTTCTGCACGAAGCAAAATCGGCCGGCGGCATGAGCCATCCGAGCATCGTGACGATCTACGACGCCGGCAAGACCGACTCGTTTGCGTACATCGCAATGGAACGGCTGCACGGCCAGGACCTGCACGAATATCTGGCGAGCGGCAACCGCATGAGCCCGCGCCAGTCGGCAGCGATGATGATGCGAGTGGCCGATGCGATCCACTACGCCAACAAGCGAGGGCTCGTCCATCGCGACATCAAGCCCAGCAATATTTTTCTTTCGCGTGATCTGAAGCCGAAGCTGCTCGACTTCGGCACCGCGCTCGCGCCAGTGCCTGAGACAAAGCTGCGGGGCACGCGCCAGCTGGTCGGCACTCCGAATTACATGTCGCCCGAACAGGCCGATGGCGCGACGCTCGATGCGCGCAGCGACATCTTTTCGCTCGGCACGATCTTGTATGAGCTTCTATGCGGCCGCCGTGCGTTTGACGGGCGCACGGTCGATGAAACGCTCGATCAGGTGCTGGCCGCAAATCCCAAACCGGTCGATCGCATTCGCTCGGAAACGCCACCTGCGCTCGTCGAAATCGTCCGCAAGGCGATGGCCAAGGAGCCTGCGGCGCGCTACCAGAAGGCCGCCGAGCTGCGCAATGCGCTCGCCGATTTCGTAGACGGCTCACGCGCGCCCGCCGCCGATGCCGCGATTGCGGCGCGCGGAAGTGAGTCCCGAGCAGCCACTGTGCCGTCACGTAAGAGTGCGCTGAGTGGACGCGCGATGGTAGCGATCGTGACCGGAGCGGCAGCGATCATCGTGCTGGTAGCGGCGTTGCGTCGGGAGGGTGCGTTGCCGCCACCTCCAGTGGAAACCTTAGCGCCGGTGATTGCGGTGCAGCCGGTCACGCCCGCGCCGCCGGTCGACCCGCAACCGACGCCAGAGGCTCTCGCCGCCGCAGCGTTGCTTGAGTCGCAAGCTGCTGAAGCGAAGGCCTCTATCCGCCGCAAGGTCGAGCCGCCGCCAGCACCGGTACTGCCGCCGCGCGACGGCACCGTGACGTTGGCAGTGTCACCGTGGGGTGAGATCAGCGTCGACGGCAGCGCGCGCGGCGTGTCACCGCCGCTGACGCAACTGACGTTGGCTCCGGGCCTGCATACGATCGAGATTCGGAATGGCTCGGCCGCACCGTTCATCGCGCGCGTCGAGATCAAGTCGGGTGAGAACCTCGGCCTGCAGCATCGCTTCTAAGCACTCCTTTCGGCGTGCTTTTTGTCCGTTAGCGCCGATTGGTGGTGTGTGCATATGCTGCTAGCCTGAGGCAACACCGCCCCTCCAGATGCCCGAAGCGCTTACCCAGAATCTCAAGCTGATCGGCCGCTATTCGATCCTGCGCGAATTGCGGCGCGATCGGCATACCGTCGCGTATCTGGCCATGGATCCGGTGCTGAACCGGGAGCTGGTGTTAAAGGCGGTGCAGTTGCAGGCGCGGCGCGGTGAAGAATCCGCTGGCCATGAACGCATCGAACAGGCCTTCACGCGTCAAGCGCAGGCCGCAGGCCGTTTGCATCATCCGCACATCGTGACGGTGTTCGACGCCGGCCGCGTACACAACATCGGCTTTTTGGCACTTGAGCGAGTCGACGGCAAGCTGCTTGACGAGGCGTTACACGATGGCTTTCACCCCGGCGTGCTGCAGGCCGCGGATATCGCCGCGCGCGTAGCCGACGCGGTTGAGCACGCGCACGCGCGCGGCGTACCGCACGGACACTTGGCACCGTCGCGCATTTATCTGCAAGAACCCGACAAGGTGCCCAAAGTGATGGGCTTCGGTGGATGGATCGATAGCGGCGCGACCGGCGATTTCGAACTTGCTGGGACGCAAGCGATGCTGCCGTACTTTCAGAACGAGCTGGGGCCGGAAGCGCGCCGCAAGGATATTCGTGCGCTCGGCGCGCTGCTGTTTCTGCTGCTAACCGGCACACGGCCGGATCTGCATGCGCTGCGTGCTCGCAAGGGCGGCGAAAGCCCGATCATCGAGATTCGACCGGCTGCACCATTGGCGCTGGCGGAGATCGCCGAGAACGCACTTGAGTTGCATGGCGCGCGGCCATTCGGCACGGCCGCGCAGTTCCGCAATGCGCTGACGACATTCTTGTGGGGCAATCGTGGAAATCAACCACCGAATGCTCTGACAATTACCGGCATGCCTGCGCAGATCGCGATCGTGCCGACGGCCCAGATGCGCGTCGCAACTGTCGGCGTCCAAACCACAATGCGCATCAACCGCCGGCCGCCCCGTTCGAGCAACCATGTGGCGCTCGGTGCTGCCGCATGCGCGATCGCGCTGATCGCCGCTTTCGGCGCAGCGTGGCGGGATAGCGCCCGCCAGTCTGCCCGTGACGTGGTTGCCGCATCGTCTGCGAGTCGAGCTCCGCAGTCCGAGCCATCGGGCGAAGGCGCACCCGTGGCAGCGAGCGAGAATTCGGCGCCAGCGTCCGGTTTGCGAGCCGAGCCCGCAGCTCAATCTGTTCCGCGCGGAAACATGCTCCGTCCTGCGAAGGCAAGTGCGCCTGGCAACGAAAAGGGCATCGTGGTCTTTGCCGTCGCACCCTGGGCCGAGGTGTTCGTCAACGGGGCGAGAACCGGGACAACGCCGCCGCTGGCGCAGCTCCAGTTGCCCAGCGGACGCCATACGATCGAACTGCGCAACGGACAGCGTCAGCCGTATGTCACCGAGGTTGACGTCGAGCCGGGTCGTCCGCTGCGAATCAGCCACTTGTTTCAATGAGCCAGGTTTCAACCAGCACAACGTTGCGCAATGTTCACCGGCTGTCCGCCGGTGCCGTGCTCGGCGTCGTCATCGGCGGCTGCGCGTTGCTCGAACCGCCGCGCGCGCCGCCCCAACCGCCACCGCCGTCGATCAGCATCGCCCGTCTGTACGAGCAGCCGGCCGAGCGTTCATACATCAACGGCATGCGTTTTTATGAAGACGGCCAGTACGAACGCGCCGAAGTGATGTTCAAGCGCGCACTTGCTGAAGGATTACACGACCGCAGTGATGTGGCAGCCGCGAACAAGCATCTCGCGTTCATCGCCTGCGCATACAGCCGCCCGGCAGAATGCGAATCGGCATTCCGCGCTGCATTCACCGCTGATCCGAACTTCAAGTTAACGGATGCCGAAGTCGGCCACCCGTTATGGGGACCGGTGTACACGCGCGTCGCTGCCGAGCAAGTAAAGGCGTTAAGAAAACCTTGACGCGTTGGCCGGTAGCGCTTGTCTAGAAGCCGATGCGCGATTTTTTTGCGGCGCGCTCCTCGGTGATGTCATCCGGCTGGACTTCGTTACGGCCCGCCAGCTTCGCGGTTCCGAAAGCAGCCAGCAACACGCGCCGCATCTCGCGCGGCTTTAACCGGGCGAGTCGGTTCAAGCTTTCATCGGCAAGCTCTACCGGAAATGTCTGGCCCCACGCGTGCTCACTGCGCAGCTCGTCGTAGATGCAGCGCGCGATGCGGCGCGAGCCTTCGTGATCCGGAGGGTCGATCGCGTACACGTTCATCCGGTTCAATATCGGCGACGGAATCGAGTGCGCGTCGTTCGCAGTAGCGATCCAGACGACGTCGGATGCGTCGATCGGCACTTCGACAAACTCATCGACGAATTCGGTAGCGGTGTCGTGCTCGAGCAGCGTGTACAGGCTGCCCAGCGGGTCGTATTGAGTGTCGCTGCCTGCCTTGTCGATTTCATCGACGACAATCACCGGATTGGCGTAGTCACCGTTGACCAGGGCGTCGAAAACCTTGCCCGGCTTCGCGTTTTTCCACTGCGCCGATGCTCCCGAAAGAATCCAACCCGCAGTCAGCGAGCTCATGCCGATAAAGTTGTAGCCGGTACCGAGTAATTTTGCGAGACGGCGTGCGAAGTGCGTCTTTCCGATGCCCGGTTCCCCGAGCAGCAAAATAGGTTCGAGTTCGAGCGGATCGTCCGATGACAGGCAGAGCGCCAGCTGTTTGCGGATGTCCTGCAGTGGCGCCTCGAAGTTCGGCAACTCGTTGATCAGCGCATCGATGTCGGGCAGCGCGGCCGGCTTGGTCACAAAGCGCTGGCCACCGCTGCGAATCATCTTGACGTAGGTTGCCCGCAACGCTTCGCTCGCGCTGGCGCCGAGCTCCTGCAGGCCGGTCAGCGCGTCTTCAACGCGCAACACCTGATAGACGTCCTTGAACCCCGCGATCGCGATCGGCGACGGTATCACTGCAGGTACGCTCATTCAGACCTCCGTTCACGCTGCATTCGAATCAACGCGGAAGCTCATAAACGGTATACATGTAAAACCCTGACTGATAGAAGCCAAAAAGACTACTAAAGCGAGAATGCAACAAAGCACTCGTGCTTCGCGAGTGCTAAATCGGCTTGAAAAAGGGTGCTAATTCACCGGCGACGATCTAAACGCGTACCCCTTGCCGTTGATGAATAAATACTCGGCGCGCAGCAGCCGCTTGGTGTCATCCGCCAGCCCGTAGCCGATCACTTCGATTCGGTCGCCAACCTTGAGCGGCTGCGACAGTCCCCAGGCTTGCATGCGCGACAACGGCGCAAATTCGACTTCCCAGACGCCGACCGGATTCGCAGGCACCTGCACCTTCTTGAGAATGCCGGCGCCGTCGACCGATTGCTGTTGCGCCGGAACGACGCGTGACGACATGCCCTCGGGCAGCTTGGTTGCGTCAACGCGCAGCATGACTTCGGCATGCGGGTTCTGCCACCTTACCTGCGTCAACGTACCGCTCAGGTACAGCGGCTTGTCCTGATCGAAACCTGACCAGCCGTGATGTGCGAGCACCGGCGCGGCGAGCAGTGAACCGATCGTCAAGTGAATGAAGTGGCGACGCTTCATGCTGACGTCCTCAAACGGTGGCAACTAAACGTAGGCAATTAGGCGGCCGCAGGCGATGACACCGAACCAGAGCATGATCGAGAGCAAGGACTGCGCCTTTGCAACGCCATCGTGGAGGGCGAGGCTGCCACGCCGATGAAACCACCACGCGTTGACACCGGCGATTGCGATCAAGGCGAGTTTGATCTGAAACGCCTGGTTGGTGACGACCTCGGTCGCGCTCGAAATCAGCATCAGCAAGCCGGCTGTCGCCGCCACTGCAAACGACGTCAATGCGATCGGCACCGCAAGGCGCGCCAGCGGCGACAGCGGGACCGCCGGCACCGCACCAAATACTCGCAGCTCAAGCACCATCAGCGATCCGACCACCGCCGCGAACGACGCGATGTGAATCGTCTCAAGGGCTGGATACGCCCATATCGAGCGACGTATCGCCTCTGACAGCGGCCAAGTTTCGATCGCGGTAAGCACAGCGTTCAACGCAGACATGGCGCCAGCTGTCTTACGGCTAACGTCCTCGCTTGCCGCCTAGTATCGAACCAAGAACTCCGCGCGTGATTTCACGCGCGAGCGACGATCCGACTGAGCGTGCGGCGCTTTTACTCAGCGCTTCGACCATTCCTTCGCGGTGGCCACCGCGCGGACCAGTCGAGCCGAACAGGATGTCGCCGAGACCGCCCACGACGCCGCCGCCGGCAGGCGCTTGCGCAGCGGCGCCGGGCTTGCCCCGAACGGCACCCGCCGGTGGCGACGCGGCTTCGGCGCGCGCCTTCAGCATTTCAAAGGCTGAATCACGATCCACCGTTTTTTCGTAAGTGCCAGCGACGATCGAGGTGGTGATCAATCGCTTCCGGTCATCCGGCGTAATCGGCCCCAGCTGCGAGCCGGGCGCCAGCACCCAGGCACGCTCGGTAATGGTCGGCGTTCCCTTGGCATCTAGAAAGCTCACCAGCGCTTCGCCGACGCCGAGTTCGAGGATGGCTTTGGTCATGTCGAATTTTGGATTGGCGCGCATCGTCTCGGCCACCGTTTTGACCGCCTTCTGATCACGCGGGGTGAATGCGCGCAGCGCATGCTGCACGCGGTTGCCGAGCTGGCCCAGCACTTTGTCGGGAATGTCGATCGGATTTTGCGTCACGAAGTAAACGCCGACGCCTTTGGAGCGGATCAGCCGCACCACCTGTTCGACCTTGTCGAGCACCGCCGCCGGCGCATCGTTGAACAGCAAGTGCGCTTCATCGAAGAAGAACACAAGCTTCGGTTTGTCGCGATCGCCGACCTCCGGCAGATTCTCGAACAGCTCCGACAGCAGCCACAACAGAAAACTCGCATACAGCCGTGGGTTATCCATCAGCTTGTCGGCCGCTAGGATGTTGACCACCCCTTTGCCGTCGGCCGTTTGCATCAGATCAGCGATATCCAGCATCGGTTCGCCGAAGAATTTTGTTCCGCCCTGTTCTTCGATCTGCAGAAGCCCGCGCTGAATCGCGCCAATCGACGCCGACGATACGTTGCCGTACTGCGTCTTGAACTGCGCAGCGTTATCGCCGACGTACTGCACTATCGCCCGCAAGTCCTTCAGATCGAGTAGCAACAGGCCGTTGTCGTCGGCCACCTTGAACACCAGCGCCAGCACCCCCTCCTGTGTTTCATTCAGATTGAGCAGGCGCGCGAACAGCAGCGGCCCCATGTCCGAGACCGTCGCGCGCACTGGATGACCCTGCTCACCCCAGATGTCCCAAAGCGTCACCGGGCAGGCCTGCCATTTAGGCTCAGGCAGCGAATGCTCGGCCAGCCGCGCCTTCAGTTTGTCGTTGAGCTGCCCTGTTTTCGCAATGCCGGTCAGATCGCCCTTGATGTCGGCCATAAACACCGGCACGCCGATGTTCGAAAAACTTTCCGCCATCTTCTGCAGCGTCACGGTCTTCCCGGTACCCGTCGCACCGGTGATGCAGCCGTGCCGGTTGGCAAGCGCCGGCAGCATCGCGAGTTCGGTCTTGCCCGATATTGCAATCACCAGCGGTTCCGCCATCGACGCCTCGCCTCACGGATGTTTCCCAAAGCGTAGCCGAACCTGGATCACGCGGCACAGCTGCTCATCGAGCGGTGCTTGTTACACTCGCGCCCCTTTCCGAATCGAACATTTCCATGGCCGGCCATTCCAAGTGGGCCAACATTCAGCATCGCAAGAACCGCCAGGATGCGAAGCGTGGTTCGCTCTGGACCAAGATCATTCGTGAAGTGACGGTGGCCGCGCGCGACGGCGGCGCTGATCCTGGCATGAACCCACGCCTGCGCCTTGCGCTCGAGAAGGCTCGGCTCGGCAACGTTCCGAAAGACAAGCTCACTGGCGCCATTCAGCGCGGCGCAGGCAAGCTCGAAGGCGTGACCTACGAAGAGATTCGATACGAGGGCTACGGCGTCGGCGGCGCCGCGCTGATGATCGACGCGATGACCGATAACCGCGTACGCACCGTCGCCGAGGTGCGGCACGCCCTCGCCAAGAACGGTGGCAACCTTGGCACCGACGGCTCGGTCGCATTTAACTTCAAGCATTGTGGGCAACTGCTGTTTGCGCCCGGAACATCGGAAGAGAAAGTGATGGACGTCGCGCTCGAAGCCGGCGCCGAAGACGTCATCGCCAACGATGACGGCACGGTTGAAGTCATCTCCGCGCCCGCCGACTTCGAAAAAGTTCGCAGTGCCCTCGACAATGCGGGGCTCAAGCCCGAGCTTGCCGAAGTCACGATGAAGCCGCTTGCCGAAACCGTACTGACGGGCGACGACGCCGAAAGGATGCAGAAACTGCTGGACATCCTCGAAGACCTCGACGACGTGCAGCAGGTGTATACGACCGCCGCGCTTGTGCAATGAAGTTGCTGGTGATCGGCGGCGGCGGGCGCGAGCACGCGCTCGCATGGAGGCTTGCTCGCTC
The DNA here is from genome assembly GCA_963791315.1 of uncultured beta proteobacterium. GTDB lineage: Bacteria > Pseudomonadota > Gammaproteobacteria > Burkholderiales > Burkholderiaceae_F > JACCZX01. The sequence goes on along the minus strand of CAWBRQ010000007.1, from coordinate 681,307 downwards.
GGCACGCGTACAGAATATCTTCATCGCACCAGGCAACGGCGGTACGACGCGCGACAAGCGCTTTCAGAATGTCCGCTATGAGAGCAATGAGGCGCTGGCCGACTTTGCACAGCATGAAGGCGTTGCCTTTACCGTCGTCGGACCCGAAGCTCCCCTCGCGTCTGGCGTGGTCGACGTCTTCCGTGCGCGGGGATTGAGGATCTTCGGTCCCACTCGAGCGGCGGCGCAGCTGGAGAGTTCAAAGGACTTTGCGAAGGCATTCATGCAGCGCCACCGAATTCCAACGGCGCAGCACCAGACCTTCACAGACGCCGCGCTCGCGCGCGCCTATGTGCACGAGCATGGCGCGCCGATCGTCATCAAGGCGGATGGTTTGGCCGCCGGTAAAGGGGTAGTCGTCGCAATGACAGAGGATGAGGCCAATGCGGCGATCGATTCGATGCTGATCGACAACCGCATCGGCGCCAGCGGCTCGCGCGTCGTCATCGAGGAATTTCTCGACCGGCGAGGAAGCGAGTTTCATCGTCATGTCGGACGGCAAGAACGTGCTTGCGCTTGCAACCAGTCAGGATCACAAGCGCTTGCTCGATGACGACCGCGGGCCGAACACGGGCGGCATGGGTGCGTACTCACCCGCACCCGTCATCACGCCAACGATTCATGCACGCGTGCTGCGCGAGATCATCATGCCGACCGTGAACGGAATGGCAGCCGACGGAATTCCTTACCAGGGGTTCTTGTATGCGGGTTTGATGATCGAGCCGGACGGCGGCATCAAGACGCTCGAATTCAATTGCCGGATGGGTGACCCTGAGACTCAACCGATCATGTTGAGATTGAAATCCAGCCTGGCGCAGTCTGGTCGATGCGGCGATCGATGGCCGGCTCGATCAGATCGAGGCCGAATGGGATCGCCGTACCGCGCTTGGCGTCGTGATTGCAGCGGCGGGTTACCCTGACCATCCGCGCAACGGCGACGCAATCACACATCTGCCCAATGACGATGACGACTGCATCACGTTTCACGCCGGTACTGCATTCGAGGATCAAAAGCTGGTAACGCGCGGTGGCCGCGTGTTGTGCGTTACCGCGCTGGGCGAAACCGTGCGCGCCGCGCAGAAGCGCGCGTACGACGCAGTCGATGAAGTTGAGTTCGATGGAATGCAATTTCGTCGCGATATCGGGCATCGGGCCCTCAGCAATCGCGCCGAAAACAAACGTTAGGATTGTCGATGGCTGACACGCCGTACACCGTAGAACAACACATCGCGCTGAAGCGCGTTTCGGCGATTGCAGCCTCACCGGACGGTACCTGGCTCGCTGTGGCAGTGCAGCGGGTCGATCGCGAAGGCGTCAAGTACGTCTCCGACATCTGGAAAGTGCCCACCGACGGCAGCGACGCAACGCAACTGACGCGCGGCGACAGCAAGGACGCGGCCCTGTGCTTTCGGCGTGACGGTGCGCTCGGATTTCTGTCGAACCGGCAGCCGAATGAAGTCAAGCCAGATGATGACGCCGACAAGCGCATGCAGGTCTGGCTGTTGCCGGCCGCGGGCGGCGAAGCACTGCAATTGACCGACGAACCGCTCGGCGTCGACGAGTTCAAGTTCGCGAAGAAGGGCGATCGTTTGATCGTGCTGGCTTCGGTGCTGGATGGCGTCGACTACGACAAGCAGCGCGAAACCGCGAAGGACCGTGAGAAGAAAGGCTCGAGCGCGCGGCACTTTCGCAGTCAGCCAGTGCGTCATTGGGACCACTGGCTGCACGAGAACGACAACATGGCGAACACGCACGTGATTGCGTACTCGTCCGATGGAAAAGCCCGCACCGATCTGACACCTGATGCACGGCGGGAGATGTCGGTCGAGCCCGGATTCGACGTTTCGCCCGATGGGCGGCAAGTCGCGGTGACCTGGCAGAGCCCGGGAGACGACCGCGAAACCGACACCGCGATTGCTCTGATCGATGTCGAGTCCAAGAGCATGCGTATCGTCGCTGCGGCGACCAACACCAACTCCGAATCACCGCTGTTTGCGCCTGACGGCAAGACGCTCGCTGTGATTCGCATGACGCGTTCGCCGACCATCGTGTTCCGCCCGACGCTCACGCTGATCGATGTGGCGACTGGCTCGCTGCGCGAAGTTGGAAAAGACTTCGACGCGTGGCCTCATATCGGCGATTGGTCCGCAGACGGCAAGCGTTTGATCGTTGGTGCCGACGTCGCAGGCCATGTGCCGGTGCTATACGATTGACATCGCTACCGGCAAGACCGAGCGGATTACCGCTGAGCGCGAAGGCGGCGCCCATAGCGAGCTGAAAGTTCTTCGCGATGGCCGCATCGCCGGTATCCGCTCGACGTTTCTCGAACCACCCGAAGGCATTCGTCGTTGCGCGCAAAGCCCAGTTCCCCGCCGCAGACGCTCGCGCGGCTATCGGGGTTTCGAATATCCGGACTGGGCCGAGGTCGAAAACCGCACCGCGAAGTCGACCGACGGCGTCAGCGTCCAGTACTTCGTCGTCAAGCCAAAGAACGCGCAGGGCCGGCTGCCGACGCTGCTCTGGATTCACGGCGGTCCGATCGGCATGACGGCCGATGCATGGCATTGGCGCTGGAATCCGCTGCTCGCGGTCGCGCAGGGCTACGCCGTTGTGCAGCCGAATCCGCGCGGCTCGACGGGCTTTGGCCAGCCGTTCGTGCAAGGCATCTGGGGCAACGTGTGGGGCGACCAGTGCTACAAGGACCTGATGGCGGTGACCGATGCGGTCGCCGCGCGCCCCGACGTCGATCCGAACCGCATGATGGCGATGGGTGGCAGCTTCGGCGGCTACATGACCAACTGGATCGGCACGCAGACGCAGCGGTTCAAGTGTCTGATCACGCATGCGTGCGTGACGACGATGGCGCAATTCACCGGAACCACCGATCACCCCGCCTGGTGGTACCTGGAAATGGGCGGCGAAGACCCATACGCCGATCCGGCTGCGTACGATCGCTACGCGCCGATCCGCCACATCAAGCAGTGGAAGACGCCGGCGCTGATCATTCACGGCGAAAAGGACTACCGCTGCCCGATCGGCGAGGGACTGAACCTGTTCGAGGCGCTTCAGTACCACGGCGTGCCGTCCGAACTGCTGGTGTTCCCCGACGAGAACCACTGGATCATGAAGCCGCGCAATATCGTCGTGTGGTACGACACCGTGTTGCGCTTCATAAAACGCCATCTTTCGTGACGGCGAGTTCATCGATAGTCAATCGGTTCGCGAGTATTTGCTCGCGCTTCAGCAGCGCATCGTCGATGCGTTCGAACGACTCGATGGCAAGCCGTTCAGGCACGACGTGTGGGAAAAACCGGCCGACGCGCAATTGGGCGGCGGCGGACTGACGCGAATCATGGAGAACGGCAATCTGCTCGAGCGCGGCGGTGTCGGCTTCTCGCACGTCGTCGGCAAGTCCCTACCGCCATCGGCCAGTGCACAGCGGCCAGAACTGGCCGGTCGACGCTTCGAGGCACTCGGTGTGTCGCTGGTGTTCCATCCGCGCAATCCGCACGTGCCGACCGTGCACATGAACGTGCGGTTCTTCATCGCAAAGGCAAAGGATCAGCGCGACATTTTCTGGTTCGGTGGCGGTACCGATCTGACACCGTACTACGGATACGAGGAAGACGCGCAACACTTTCACGCGACGTGCAAGCGCGCGCTCGAACCCTTCGGCGCTGACAAATACCCGCGCTTCAAGAAGTGGTGCGACGAATATTTCTATTTGAAGCATCGCGACGAGCCGCGCGGCATCGGCGGCGTGTTCTTCGATGACTTTCAATGAACCGGGTTTTGCGCAGAGCTTCGCGATGCAGCGCGCGGTCGGCGATGCGTTTCTCGACGCGTACGTGCCGATCGTCGAGCGTCGCCGCGATTTGCCCTACGGTGAGCGCGAGCGCGACTTTCAGGCGTACCGGCGCGGTCGCTACGTCGAATTCAATCTCGTATTCGATCGCGGCACATTGTTCGGCCTGCAATCGGGAGGCCGCACCGAATCGATTCTGATGTCGCTACCTCCGATCGTGCATTGGAAGTACGACTGGCAGCCGGAGGCTGGCACGCCCGAAGCAAGGCTGTATTCGGACTTCCTGCGTCCGCGCGAATGGGTGTAGCGAATGAACGCAGCGGCGGCGCCTGTCGGACTGCTCGGAGGCAGCTTCGATCCGATTCATTACGGTCATTTGCAGCTCGCGCGGGACGCGCTGAAGCATTTGCCGCTCGAGGAGATTCGCTTCCTCCCCGCAGCACAGCCGTGGCAGAAAGGTCCAATGACAGCTGCCGAACACCGAGCCCGAATGGTGCAACTGGCGATCGTGGACCACACGAGATTGGTGCTCGATATGCGAGAAATCGAGCGCGGTGGAGTGACATACACGATCGACACGTTGCATGAGCTGCGTTCACAGCTGCCCCACCGCCCGCTCGTGTTGGTCATGGGTTCGGACCAGTTCGCGCGCCTCGACAGTTGGCGTGACTGGCAACGAATCGTCGATCTGGCGCATATCGCCGTTGCGACCCGCGCCGGGGCCCAGATTGCTGTGAGCGCGAATGTGCGGCGATGCTCGACAAGCGCGCGCCAGGCACCTGCATTTCTCGCATCTGAACTCGGCGGCGGCATCGTCGAATTTGCGATGACGCCGGTCGACGCTTCCGCCACCGAGATTCGGCGCTTGCTCCGCCAATCGCCATCGACCGAAAGGGCGCAGCGCTTGTCCGCGATGGTTCCTGCCACCGTGCTCGACTATATTCGATTCGCATCACCTGTATCGGGATTAATTTGGATATCAGAAAACTGCAACGGCTGGTAGTTGATGCGCTCGAGGACGTCAAGGCGCACAACATCGAGGTCTTCAACACCGCCGGGTTATCGGACATGTTCGAGCGGGTCGTGATCGCTAGCGGCACGTCGAACCGCCAGACGCGCGCACTCGCATCCTCCGTGGTCGAGAAAGTGAAGGAAGCCGGCGGCGACATCGTCAGTGTCGAGGGCGCGGACGCCGGCGAATGGGTGCTGGTCGATTGCAATGACGTGATCGTGCACATCATGCAACCGGCCTATCGCGCCTACTACAACCTGGAAGAAATATGGGGTGGTAAGCCGGTTCGGCTCAAGTCTGCCGCGGTAGCGACGAAAAAGTCCTCAGGCAAGGCGAAAAGAGCGGGCTCCGCCACGTAGCTGCAATGAAAATCACCGTCGTTGCGGTGGGCCAGCGGCAGCCACGCGTGGGCCGACGCAGCGGTCAACGAGTATCTCGTCCCGTCTTCCCGCCGAGTTCAAAGTGGAGTGCAAGCTGGTCAAAGCCGAGCCCCGCAGCGGCAATGTTCCCCTCACGCGCGCTGCTGAGCGCCGAAGGCGCTCGCATTCGCGCCGCGGTGCCGCGTGGCGCCTGGCTGGTCGCACTCGATGAGCGCGGCAAGGACTGGACGACGCAGCACTTGGCCGATCAGCTCCAGCGCTGGCGTGATTCCGCCGAGGACGTTGCCTTTGCGATCGGCGGCGCCGACGGCCTCGATGCCGACCTGAAGCAAGAGGCTCGACACGCTGACTGCGCCTTTCAAGCATGACGCTGCCGCACGCACTTGCCAGGGTGGTGCTCGCCGAGCAGCTGTATCGCGCGTCTTCGATGCTGGCAGGCCATCCCGTACCACCGAGCGTAGCCTTCGATGCCCGGCGCCCTTTACCTCGCATCACGCAGCCCACGCAGACGCGAGCTGCTAAAGCAAATCGGCATCAAGTTTGATCCGCTGCTGTTGCGGCTCGCGACACCCGCGCGGACCTGATGTCGACGAATCGCAGCACGATGGAGAGTCGTGTGTCGACTACGTAGAGCGTACTGCGCGCGAGAAAGCGGCGTTCGGTCTTGACGTACTGCGGATGCGATCGATGCTGTATCGGCCGGTACTTTCGGCGGACACCATCGTCATCGTCGATGGCGGCATTCTTGCAAAACCCGCGAACGTCGAACAGGCGCGCGAGTTCATGCGCAAACTGTCGGGGCGCACGCACGAGGTCCGCACCGCGGTCGCGCTCGCCATGGAAGGTTCGTTGACCACGGCGACTTCAGTTTCGCAGGTGAGTTTGCGCGCGCTGACCAAGGACGAGATCGAGCGCTACTGCGCGACGCGGGAGCCGTACGACAAGGCAGGCGGCTACGCCATCCAGGGGCTCGCGTCGATCTTTATCGAGCGCCTGGAAGGCAGCTACTCGGGTGTAATGGGATCTGCCGCTCTTTGAAACGGCGCAGCTGCTTGTCGTAACGCGGGACTGAAAGTGCTGTGATGTAAAGAAAACGGCTCGCCGTTCTACGGCGAGCCGTTCCACCGGAAAAGACCTACCTACTTCTTCGGCGCTGCGGCGGCTTTGTCCGCCAAGGCCTTGCACTCCTTGTCCTTGTCCGCGTTTTTCATCTTGGCGTCCTTCGCGGCCGCGTCCATGTAGGTCTTGCAATCCGCTGCCGTCATTGGTGCCGCCTTCTTGTCCTGAGCGGCGACGCCAGCTGCTGCGAGGCCTAGGCAGCAGGCGATTGATACGGAAGCTAGGGTCTTCATCAGTTTTCTCTCCCTGGTTGTTGGTTGGTTGCAGTTGGCGCCCCAACGCGAGCGCCGGGCCGGTCACATGCAGTACAAGCATAACCTTATGCGTTGCCTGAATTCAAGCGTCCGCAGTAGGGTTCCCCCTAGGTAGCTGCGATACCATCGCGCGCCCATGGAAGACATTCTGATCAACATCACTCCGCAGGAAACGCGAGTCGCCGTTTTGCTCGCCGGCGTCGTCCAGGAATTGCACGTCGAGCGCAGCGCGGCACGCGGCATCGTCGGCAACGTCTACCTCGGAAAAGTGGTGCGCGTGTTGCCGGGGATGCAATCGGCCTTCGTCGACATCGGGCTCGAGCGCGCGGCGTTTCTGCATGTGGCCGACATCTGGGAGTATCGTCAGGTCGCGCCGGATAAGCCGTTGCCGATCGAACGTTTGATTCACGAAGGCGAGACGCTGCTGGTGCAGGTGGTCAAGGATCCGATCGGCAGCAAGGGCGCGCGCCTGTCGACGCAGGTCAGTATCGCTGGCCGCATGTTGGTCTATCTGCCGCAGGATCCGCATATCGGCATCTCGCAACGCATCGAGAACGAGGAAGAGCGCACTCAGCTGCGCGAGATGCTGCAGCGGCTGGTGCCATCCGACGAGCGTGGCGGCTACATCATTCGCACCAGCGCGGAAGATGCCACCGAAGCGGATCTCGCGAGCGATCTCGAGTACCTGCGCGTGCTTTGGCGCCGCATACAGGAGCGTCGCGCCGAAAGTGCTGCGCCCGCGGTTCTGTACCAAGAGCTATGGCTGGCGCAACGCATACTGCGCGACGTGACGACCGAAGCGACCGCGTCCGTACAGATCGATTCGCGAGAGAACTTTGTCAAGCTGGAACAGTTTGCGCGCCAGTTCGTACCCCGCATCGAATCCAAGCTCGTTCATTACACCGGCGAGCGCCCGCTGTTCGACTTGCATTCGATCGACGCCGAGATCGAGCGAGCGCTGGCACGCCGAGTCGAGCTGAAGTCCGGTGGCTACTTGATCATCGATCAGACTGAGGCGATGACGACGGTCGACGTCAACACGGGCGGCTTTGTCGGCACGCGAAATTTCGACGACACGATCTACAAGACGAACCTCGAGGCCGCGCAGGCGATCGCACGTCAGTTGCGGCTGCGCAATCTCGGCGGCATCATCATCGTCGACTTCATCGACATGATGAGCGCCGAACACCAGGACGCCGTCCTGGCCGAGTTCAAGAAAGCGCTCGCACGCGACCGTACGCGCATGACCGTGAGCGGATTCACGCAGCTTGGCCTGGTTGAAATGACGCGCAAGCGCACGCGCGAGTCACTCGCGCACATCCTGTGCGAGCCATGCCCGATGTGCCAGGCGCGCGGGCAGGTGAAGACGTCGCGCACGGTGTGCTTCGAAATCCTGCGTGAAATATTGCGCGAATCGCGCCTGTTCGACGAAACGCGCGAGTTTCGAATACTCGCCTCGCAGCAAGTGATCGACCTGTTTCTCGAGGACGAATCGCAGTCGCTTGCGATGCTGTCGGATTTCATCGGCAAGCCGGTATCGATGCAGGTCGAGACGGTGTATTCACAGGAGCAGTACGACGTGGTGCTGATGTAGCGATGAACGCCAGCACGCGCGTTCTGTTGATTGTGGCGACTCTCGCCGGCGGGCTCGCCGCCGACGTGTACACGAACATTGTCGGGCAAACGTTGATTGGCCTCATCGTTTGGCTGACGCTGTTCTCGTTGGTGACCCATGTCGACCTCGACACGCGATTCACATTGATGGCGTGTCTGGCAATCGCAACCATGGGCGAGATCGTGCTATCGCTCGGCTGGGGCCTTTACACGTATCGGCTCGACAACATTCCCGCTGTTCGTACCGCCGGGCCACGTGTTGATGCTCCTGCTCGGGTTGTCGCTCGCTCGCCGAATGACAGATGCCGTAGCGCTCGGAATTATCGGGTGTGCGGGTGTCTACTCGTTTGTGGCAGCAGCGGCAGGAGTCGACACGCTCGGCGCTTTGTTGTTTTTGGTGCTTGCCGTAGCGTCGCTCGTGATGCCAAACCACCGGCGTCTATATGCGAGCACGTTTGTGCTGGCGCTCGGACTTGAGTTGTACGGCACGTGGCTCGGCAATTGGAATTGGGCGCGTGAAGTCCCCGGAGTGTCGCTGGTAACAACCAACCCGCCGGCGGCGGCCGGCGCCTTTTACTGCGCTCTGGATGCACTGGTGTTGCTGGCGTCGGTCTGGATCGTGCCGCGGCTCAGTCCGTGGGTTGCCGCACTGAAACAGCGTCAAGCCAAACGTTGGCAGCACTTATCCAACTACGGCGTAGTGCCGGTCGCGCTTGAACGCGCTGCGGCCGTCGGGCACCAGTCGGCCGAGATGTTGCGCGATCGTGTGGATGCCGCTGCTGGCCATGGCGTTCGAGGCACGCAAAACAGTCCGGCAAGCTCGACCGAGCAGCGGTGATCGCGCTCGTGCGGACGGACGTTGCGCTGTGTGCAAATGCACACCGATTGAGCTAGTGTCGACCGCAAACTAGCGCTCACAACGGAGGGTAAATGAAACCTACCGGCATGCGTGGTTACGACCCGCGTCTAATTTCGCCGCGGATTTTTCTCTCCATCACCAGTGCGGTGTTACTGCTGATTGTTCTGCCTGATGCGTCGGCTGCCGAGCCTCCAGACGGAAAGGCGCTGGCCGCGGAGTTATTCACCTACCTGGGGTTGGATCAGACAAAGCGAGGCCAACTGGAGGCCGGCGAAGTGGTGCATAACGGGCTTTCGGGAGCCGAGCGGCTACCTGATGAAATCGTTGCCGCCGGCGCGATGCTGCTCGTGAAAGCACCGGAAGCTGGAGTAGTGGTCGATGCCTTTCTACATTCCGAAACCTTCCTGCGCATTTTTCAGGTTCGCCGCCACCAAGCTCTGCAAGGAGGAAATGCTGAGCTCGCTGCCTTTAACACGCTGCCGCTCCCCGAAACGGGTCGCCTGCGAGAAATCATCAAGGCGCCGGCTCGCTATTTGAACCTGAGCAAGGCCGAGACCGAAAAGCTCAAATCGCTGAGTCCGACAACCGACGATCTGCAGAGTCGGTTCCGCACGACCTTCGCGCAGATTCTGTCTGCCCGGCTCAATGCCTACATGAAAGCCGGTCTCGCCGGCGAGCAGCCTTATGTGCGTGACAACGGCAAGGTGGTCAATCCCACCGCAGAACTTCGCACCGCTATACGCAGCCTTGCGTTTCTTGCGGATGAGTTTCCTGGCTTTGTGGATGCTCTGGGAAAGCCGTCGAGCGCGGCGAGTTCAGCACTCACGCAAAACTACTATTGGATGGAGCGCCCGGTGGACAAGGAAAATGTTCTGGTTCTGTCCGCCGAGCAGCGACAACGACAAGCCAAAGCGGCCGTCGGCGCCGACCTGCACTTCTACGCTTCTCGCGACTACAACGCCATGCTCACGTTAATCGGCGTCGTTCCATACGGCGGGGATTGGATGGTCTTCGCGATTAACCACACATTTACCGACCGCGTCACAGGCTTCGGGTCCGCCGTCAGACGCGGCGTCGGTCGCGATCTAGTAGCAACTGAACTTGGGAAGCAGCTTGCGGAGACCCGTCGCCGACTAGCGGGTCCAAGGTAGGACGGTGGCCTTGAGTTGGGCGCCGTTGGGAAGCGAACCGGCAGGGGCGCTACCATGCGAGCGCCAACGCCGCAGCGTTCGAGCTAGCGCGCTTTTCTTTGGCATCAAGTCTTCTTCTCCCTCGGCACGCGTCCCAGCAAATAGAACTCGTCATTCGGCCGCATGCCGATCATGTTTGCCATTCGATTCGACAGCGCGAAGAACGCCGCGATTGCGCCGATATCCCAGATGTCTTCATCGCCGAACCCATGTCTACGTAACGCCTCGAAGTCGGCATCGTCGATCGTTGACGATGCGGTAGCGACCTTCATCGCAAACGCCAGCATCGCCTTCTGACGCTCGGTGATGTCAGCTTTCCGATAGTTGACCGCGATCTGATCGGCGATCAGCGCCTGCTTTTCGTACACCCGCAGGATCGCACCATGCGCAACGATGCAGTACAGGCAATCGTTGGCGCCGCTGGTTGCGACGACGATCATTTCCTTTTCACCCTTCGTCAGCCCCGAATCGCGCAGCATCAGCGCGTCGTGGTACGCGAAGAACGCCCGGCATTCATCGGGTCTGTGAGCCAGCGTAAGAAACACGTTCGGTACAAAGCCCGCCTTTTCCTGCACTTCGAGCATGCGTGCGCGCAGGTCCTCGGGCACGTCGTCGATCGACGGCACCGGGTAGCGGCTGATGGGCTTTCTGGCCGTGCCGCCCTCTTTCACTTGATCTGCTCCGAGAGTTCCGTCCGTTGCTCGGGAGAATGCGTCGCGAACTGAATCTCGTACAAGTGCGCGTACAGACCTCCTCGCGCCAGCAGCTGACGATGGCTTCCGATCTCGACGATTCGCCCGTGTTCGAGCACGACGATGCGGTCGGCGCGCTCGATCGTTGAGAGCCGGTGCGCAACGACAAACGTGGTTCGACCCTGCATCAGGCGATCGAGCGATGTCTGAATGTAGCGTTCAGATTCGGAGTCGAGTGCCGAAGTCGCTTCGTCCAGCAACAGAATCGGGGCATCTTTGAGCAACGCGCGCGCGATGGAAATGCGCTGGCGCTGTCCGCCAGATAACCTGACCGCGCTCTCCCCGATCGGCGTATCGAAACCTTGCGGCATCGATTCGATCAACGGCAAGAGGAATGCCGCCTCGGCCACTTCGCGCACACGCTCCTTCGAAGCAGCCCGCTGTCCACCGTAAGCGATGTTCGCCGCGACGGTATCGTCGAACAACACGATGTCCTGCGAAACAAGCGCTATCTGCTTCCGCAAGCTGGTCAAGGTCAACTGATGAATCGGCACGCCGTCTAGCAAAAGCTCACCCGAGGTCGGGCTGATGAAGCGCGGTATCAGATTGATCAAAGTCGTCTTGCCACCACCCGACGGACCCACCAGCGCAATCATTTCGCCGGGCTCGACGATAAGGTCGATGCTGGTCAGCGCATCGGCCATTGTGTTTGGGTAGCGGAACGACACATGCCGAAACTCGACCTCGCCCGCTCGCCTTTTCGATCGTTTTCGTGCCCGTGTCTTCCTCGGTCGGCAGGTCCATCATGCCGAACACGCTCTGCGCGCCGGCCGCCATGCGGGCCAGCGGACCATTCAGAGAAGCGAGGTGCCGCAATGCAGGCAGCAGCAGCAGCGCGGCGGCTAGAAACGTGACGAAATCGCCAGCCGAAAGCTGCGTAGCCCGCGCTTGCCACAGCGCAACCATCATCAAAATCGCCACGCCGAACGCACCCGCAATCTGTGTCAGCGGAGTCGCAGCCGACCACGCGACCTGCATTCGCATCGCAAACCCGCGCAACCTGGCGTTGATATGCCGAAAACGCTCGTTTTCATAGCGTTCACCGTCGTAAATCTTGACTACACGCCTGCCCTCGTGCGACCTCCTGCACCGAGCGCGTCATCTCGCCCAGCATCGCCTGGTTCTCGACGTTCAGCCGTCGTAACCGCCGACTGAATGCGCGCAGTATCAAAGCGATCAGCGGCGCAATCGCCAAAGCCACCAGCGTCAATTGCCAGTTGTAGTACAGAAGCATCAAGAGCAGACCGACGACGATCAGCGAGTCGCGAACCGCGGTGCTCAACACCTCGGCGGCCAGATTCAACGCGTTGGTCGCCTCATTGACAAACTTCGAGATCACGACACTCGATGGCATCTGTTCAAAAGTCGCGGCGGCCAGCGCAGCATGCGATCGAACATTGTCATGCGCAGGTCCATCAGGACCGACTGCGAGATGCGGTTCAGCAGGTAGGAACTCGCGAAGCTTGCAAGCCCGCGCACGATGAACACCCCGACGAACGCAAGCGGCAGCCACATCACGCTGCGCGAATCGCGTTCTAGCAGCGCGCGGTCGGTCAGCACGCCGGTCAGCTTCGCAAGAATCGGATCGGTCGCGGCGGCGATCGCTGTCGCCAGCAGCGCAAACGCCAGCACCTTCCGATGGCCGAGCACCATGCCGAACAATCGGCGCAGGTTCGGATCGTCGAGCAACCGGGGTTGCGGCGGGGACGAACTCGTCATGGGTCGCGTGCCAGAATTCTGTTGTGCAATTACTTCTTCGACGGCCGCGCTTAGTGTATGCGAAGCACCTCGATGCGAAGCATCCGAGTCTAGGTTCGCGTGGACCATGAAGCCGCTGATCGTTCGCCTGCCGAACCACTTGGGAGATGCGTGCATGGCGCTGCCGGCGCTCGATCTGCTGTCAGATCGAGGCTTTGCATTGACGCTCGTCGGCCGCCCGTGGGCCAGCGACCTGTTTTCGGCCTATCCGTGGAAGCTTCTTTCGTTTCCCGGCTCGCGTATCCAAGCACTGCGCGATACGAACGTGCATGCGGGACTGCTGTTGACCAACTCGTTCAGTACCGCACTCGAATTTAGGCTGGCCGGTATTTCATCCATCGGTTACGCGCGTGATGCGCGCTCGTGGCTACTACGTGAACCGATCGCAGTTAATGCGAGCGATCACATGGTCGAGTACTACTACCGGCTCGCCCGCGTTCTCGTCGGCGATTCGCCCGACGTTCCGAGCGACCTGCAATTACGCATCGGCGAGCCTGCTCTACAGCGCGCGCGGCAGCTGCTCGCGGCGCATGGTGTAGGGCCGAAGTACGTCGTGCTCTGCCCGGTGGCGATCGGATTTCATCGCGGTAGAGCGAAGGCATGGGATGGTTTCACGCGGCTGAATGTCGAGTTGCTTGCCGCCGGTGTGCAAGTCGTCGCGATGCCTGGCCCGAATGAATCCGCTGCGGTGCGCGCGGCGCTACCCGGCGCCATCGTGTTCCCGGAATCGGATGTCGGCACTTTTTCTGCAGTCCTTGCGGCTGCGTCCCTGGTTGTCGCCAATGACAGCGGCGCCGGGCATTTGGCGGCAGCGGTCGGAACGCGACTGATCAGCGTCTTTGGTGTCACCGAGCCTGAAAAAACACGGCCGTGGGGCACCAGAGCCACGCTAATAGGCTCAGGTAGCGGCTGGCCCAGCTACGAAGAAGTCAGTTCTGCCGTCGACTCGGCGCTGCGCAACTGACCTGCTTTGCCGGTCTCCGGCGCAAGACAGACTCCTAGCAGGATGGCGATCAGGTGCCCTTCGTTGAAGGTATGAAAGTGCGAGCTGAACAGGCTCGTCAAGCACCAGGCCAACAACAGCGCAATACCAATCAATCGAAACGGCCCGGACGCAGGCTGTCGAAGCGCGGAAAAAAGAAACCACGAAAACGTGGCCAATCCCAGCAGGCCGGTTTCAGCCAGGATCAGCAGATACTGATTATGCGGATCTTCGGTCAGCGTGGCTTTCCAACCCTTGTAGCGTTCGCTGACGGTTCGCCGATATTGATCGGGAAACGATCCCAGACCGTGCCCAAGTAGCGGAGCTGCTCGAACGATCGCAGTCGTTGTTTCCCACATCACCAATCGAATGCCCATCGACGTCAACTGGTCACCGTCGGTCTGGGTCATTTCATGCACCCCTTGCTCGATTTTCTGGTTGATGACCGGCGAAAACTGCAGCGCTGCCAAGATCAATACGAGCACCCCGGCGAGCGCAACACCGCGCGCGCGGCCACGCCAGAGGCCGAGTGCAACGGCGACCGATGTGACCGCGAGAGCGACATGTGCGCTACGGGCATACGCAACAAACACGACGTTGGCGGCCATCAAGATTGCCGCAGAACCCCATGCCCATTGCTGCCACGAACCGCGTCGCGCGTGCGCGAGCAATACAAGCGCGAGCAATGCACCGGTCGTCAGCGCTAGGCCTTGCGTTACGTGATTGCGCAGAATGATTCCGTGTGCCACATCGGACGTCGCTTGCGCCGCCCCGAAATCAAACTTGAAGAAAGAGGCCACAGCCGCCGCGGTCGCGGCGACGACGAACACGGTGGCGAAGCGAGCTTCGAAAGCCGGGTGTCGAAAATCGCGAGCGCTATGAACAGCCACAGGAAATGGCGCCATCCGATCCACGCTTTGAGCGCCACGAACAACGGCGCCTCGCTCCACGCGACGGACAGCAGCAGGATCGCAAGGAACACCATGCACGCTTTGCCCAGCGGCTGACGCCCCGCCCACTTCACGCGCTGCACGCACGACGGCGCCGCAATGAACGAAAGCAGCATCACACCCGCTGCAATGTTGGCAACCGCAGCGCCTGTGAACGCACCGATAGCGACCAGCGCCGCGGCGATGCGCGCAATTGCGAGCGCCGATCTGTCTCGACTCAGCTCACTCGCGGTTAACGAGCCGGGCGCCACGAATTCGCTGCTTCCGTCGCGCCGCAGTGTCCGCCGCCGCCAGCGATCCCACCGAAAGCGCAGTGCTGTCCACGTCCTGCTGCGACCGATACGCTTTCTGTCCAACACACTTACAAAGCGCCCGTTCATACTGCCTTGCTCAACAACCGGTTCGCGCAACCAGTAGTGCGTAACGCCCATCGCCGCGTCTGCTTCCCGCATCAGCCAGTCAGCCGGCCGCGTGATCTTTGTGCGGGCGACATACTCGAGTCGAAGTCGAGCTGCACGCTGGTCAAGCACCGTCGCATCCGTTGCCGGCAAAGCCTGCTGCGTTTTCACCAGCACCGAATCCGAGCGCTCCGCGGGCGCGACATACTTGTTGTCACCGCACCCGAGATAGACCATATAGGGCTGTTCGATCCGATCGGCAGCGCGCATTGCAGCGCTGAACACCTGGGTGAAATCCGGCGCCAGTATCGCGTCGTCCTCGAACACGAGCACTCGACGGTAGCCGCGCGCGATGCAGCGCCTCCACGTCTCGATGTGTTTCAGCACCAGCGACTGTTGCGGCGGCCCCATATCGCTCGGAGCAAACGTCGCTTCCACCAACTGGGAACTCAGCTCGGCAGCGTCGTGCTCGAAAATCCATTCGAACGCTATGCCGTGCTTTCGTAGCTCGGCTTCAATGTGCGCAATACGATCGTGAAACGATCGCACCGACAATACGAAGACCGCGTCAACCTGCTCGTTTACGGGGGCGTGCAATCGATCGTCCGACTAGGGATGGGAGAGGCGGCAGCCACGACGGGCAATCCGGGCGCTGTTTGAACGGCGTTGCAAAACGCGATTGTAAAGAACCATGATGCTCGAAAGCACCCGTAAGATGCCGCTCGCCTGACACAGCGCCGAACATGAGAATCCGCCTAAGCGTTGCCATCATCACGCTAAACGAGGAACGCAACCTCGCGGAGTGTCTCGCGAGCGTGGCATTCGCCGATGAGATCGTCGTCGTCGACGGCGGCAGCCAGGACCGCACGTGCGAGATCGCGCGCGCGGCCGGCGCGCGTGTCATCGAGGCGACCGACTGGCCGGGTTTCGGCGTTCAGAAGAACCGCGCGATCGATGCCTGCTCGGGCGATTGGGTACTCTCGATCGACGCGGACGAGCGTGTGCCGCAAGAATTGCGCGAGGAAATTCAGACCGCGCTGCGCAATTCGACATTCGACGTTTACGAGATGCCGCGCAGCTCCTACTACTGCGGCCGCTTCATGCGTCATTCAGGCTGGTGGCCGGACTACGTTCGCAGGTTGTTCCGGCGCGGCACCGCTCGATTTTCGTCGGCGCCGGTGCATGAGTCCCTGCAGACGGACGGAAAGATTGGCCGGCTGCGCAGCCCGCTTGAGCATTGGAGTTTTCGCACGATGGAACAAGTGCTGCACAAAGTGAATCACTATTCGTCGCTGTCGGCACCGATAGTGCTGCAGCGCGGACGCCGACCCACGGTCATGACGGCGGTTGTTCACGGATTTTCTGCGTTCTTTCGGACCTACTTCCTGAAGCGCGGCTTTCTTGACGGCAGTCACGGCTTCATGCTTGCGGTCAGCAATGCCGAAGGCTCGTACTACCGTTACATAAAAGCGATGCTGCTCAAGCAGCACCCACGCGACTGATGCGATGTTGATTTCGGTCGTTGTCGCCACGTACAACCGCCCCGATGCACTAGCTGCGGTGCTACGGAGTCTTGGAAAACAGGATGACCGTCAATTCGAAGTCGTCGTCGCGGACGACGGCTCCAGAAGCGACACCGCAGACGCGGTCAAGCATGCACAGGCAACACTGCCGGTACCGCTGACTCAGGTCTGGCAGGAAGACACTGGGTTTCGTCTCGCTGCCGTACGAAATCGCGCCACCGCGATCGCCCGTGGCGATTATCTGATCTACCTGGACGGCGACTGCATCGTGCGCCGGCACTTCGTGCGTGCTCACCGTGATCTGGCAGAAAGTGGTTGGTGCGTCACCGGCGGCCGTGTGCTGCTGAGTGCAAGCCTTTACGCGTGCTGTCCTGGCGAATGACACTGCCATCGAAGATTGGAGCGTCACCGATGCGACCGTGGCCGCAATTCAGGGAAAAGTTAATCGTGCGATGATCGTTGCCGCGACTACCGCTCGGACCACTGCGCAAATTGGGCGCCCGCCGCTGGCAGCGGCTTAGAGGCTGCAACTTCAGCGCGTTTCGCACCGCCATCGAAAACGTGAATGGCTTCGACGAGTGTTTTCAGGGGTGGGGCTTCGAAGACTCGGACTTCGCCGCGCGGCTGATCGAATCCGGCGTGCGACTCAAGAATGGGCGGCTGGCGACGAACGTGTATCACCTCTGGCATCCCGAGAATGATCGCTCAGCAGAGGGCCAAAATTGGGAGCGCTTCCAGGCACGCATGAATGCACACCAAACGCGCGCGCAAACGGGGCTCGATCAGTATCGGTGACGTTTCACGCGTAGTTGTAGTACGCGCGGCGCACCCTTGGCTGCATCGCAAGGTCTGCCGCCAGACGATCTTCAGGTCGCACGCGCCATTCCTCCGGCAATGCCACATCGACGCTGCCCGCACCGTTGCTGTAACTGATCACGATGCGGCATCCCTGACCCGCGTGCCCGTTGGTGACTCGGTACGGATCGAGCGCGTCACGCAGCCTGACCACATCGCCAACACCTTCGACTTCGATGCGCAGGCGAGCTGCGGCGCGCGCGCGTGCTTCGGTCAGATCCATCAACTCGTCAGCCGACACTGATAAGCGTTGCGCGAACTCATCGTTGCGCACTCTGCCAATCACAAACAGCAGCTGATCCTCTTTCAACAACGCGCGCTTGCGGTCGTACAGCTCCGAAAACACCATCAGCTCGAGCTGCGCCGTGCCGTCTTCGAGAACGACAACTCCCATGCGCCCGCGCCGTGTGTTTTGACTACGCGCCGATACGATGACGCCCGCCAGCCTCACTTGCTCACCTCTCTGTTCGCCTCGACCGACCGCCGCCGCCTGGTGCACGTCGGCCAACCGCGTTGGCGCCAGCCGGCGCGCTTCCGCAGCGAACTCGGTGAACAAGTGACCCGAGAAGTAATAACCCAGCGCGAGCTTTTCGTTCGAAAGCTTTTCGCGCTCGTTCCAGCGTGCCGCGGTCACATATTCGACGTGCCGTGCGCTTTCGAACGCGCCGAACAGGCTCGCCTGTCCCGCCGCAGCGGCCGTGTGGTCGGCCGCGTCGATCGCCCTTCCGACGCTCGCCAGCAGGACCGCGCGATCGTCGTTCAAGCGGTCAAACGCGCCGGCGCGCACCAACGCCTCGAACACACGGCGGCTGACAAACTGTTTGTCGACACGCGCGGTCAGATCGAACAAGTCGGAAAATGGCCCGCCTGCCGACCGCGCGGCAATAATCGCCTCGATAGCGCCGCGACCAGTACCCTTGATGGCACCGAGTCCGTAGCGAATCGTTTTTGCATCGACCGGCTCGAATCGATAGGCGCTCACGTTGATATCCGGTGCAAGCACCTTCAATCCGATTGCCTTGCAGTCCTCGATCAGGTCCTTGACCTTGTCGGTGTCGTCCATCAACGTCGACAAGTTGGCCGCCATGAAAGCCGCCGGGTAATGCACCTTGAAGTACGCCGTCTGATACGCGATCAGCGCATACGCCGCGCTATGGCTCTTGTTGAACCCATAGCCGGCAAACTTCTCAATATGGTTGAACAGCTCGGTCGCAGTGCGCTCGTCGACGCCCTTGCCGGCCGCACCGTCGACGAAGATCGAACGATGTGTCGCCATCTCTTCGGGCTTTTTCTTGCTCATCGCGCGCCGAAGAAGATCGGCGCCGCCAAGCGAATAGCCGCCGGTCACTTGCGCGATGCGCATCACCTGCTCCTGATACACCATCACGCCGTAGGTTTCGGAAAGGATCGGCTCGATCGATCGATGCAGGTATTCGACTTTCTGTCGGCCCTGCTTGCGATCGACGTATTCCGGAATCAGATCCATCGGCCCCGGGCGATATAGCGCGTTCAAGGCGATCAGGTCTTCCAATCGATCCGGCTTGGCGCGCTTCAATAGCTCGCGCATGCCGCGCGATTCAAACTGGAATATCGCGGTCGTCTCGCCGCGCTTGAAGATTTCGTAGGTCGCGGCGTCGTCGAGCGGCAACCTATCGAGCTCCAATGCAAACGACGGATCGAGCTGCCGCACGTACTTCAGCGTCAGATCCATGATCGTCAACGTCGTCAACCCGAGGAAGTCGAACTTCACGAGCCCGATCGCCTCGACGTCGTCCTTGTCGTACTGACTGATCACGCCTTCGGTGCCTTGCGCGCAGTACAGCGGTGTGAAGTCCGTCAGCCTGCCCGGCGCGATCAGCACGCCGCCCGCGTGCATGCCGACATTGCGCGTCAATCCTTCGAGCGGCTTCGCAAGAGCGATCAGTTCCTGGTTCTCCTCATCGCCTGCCACCGCGTCGGCGAACGCAGGCTCCTGCGCGAGCGCGCGCTCCAGAGTCCAGGGATCGGTCGGGTTGTGCGGTATCAACTTCGAAAGTTGATCGCACTTCGTGTACGGCATATCAAGCACGCGGCCGGCGTCTCTCACGACGGCCTTTGCGCCCAGCGTGCCGAACGTAGCAATTTGCGATACCGCTTCGTGCCCGTACTTGCGCTTCACATAGTCGATCACGCGATCACGGTTGTCCTGACAGAAATCGATATCGAAATCCGGCATCGACACACGCTCGGGATTCAGAAAACGCTCGAACAGCAATCCGTATTGCAGCGGGTCGAGATCGGTGATGCGAAGCGAATACGCCACCAGCGAACCGGCGCCCGATCCTCGGCCCGGGCCCACCGGAATGCCGTTGCTTTTGGCCCAGTTGATGAAGTCGGCAACGATCAGGAAGTAGCCTGAGTAGCCCATTTTGGCGATCGTCGACAGTTCGAGATCGAGCCGCGCGGCATACTCCGGCCGCCGCGCATTACGCGAGCTTTCGTCCGCGTACAGCTTCGTCAGTCGCTGCTCGAGCCCTGCCGACGCCAAGGCCCGGCAGTGATCGTCGAGCGTCACACCTTCCGGCGTCGGAAACTTTGGCAAGCGTGCGGTACCCAGTTCGAGCGTCAGGTTGCAGCGCTTGGCAATCTGCACCGAGTTCGCGAGCGCCACCGGCACATCGGCGAACAGCTCGGCCATCTCGGCCTGCGTCTTCATGTACTGCTCCGGCGTGTAACGCCGCGGCCGGCGCGTGTCGTTCAACGTATGACCTTCAGCGATGCACACGCGTGCCTCGTGTGCGCGAAAGTCTGCGCGCTCAAGGAATTGGATCGGGTGCGTCGCAACGACCGGTAGGTGCAGACGCGTTGCGAGTGACAACGCGGCCTTCGTCTGCACCGCATCGCGGGCGTCACCCGTGCGCTGCAGTTCCAGGTAGAACCGCCCGTCGAACGACGCCGCCAACCGCTGCGCCACAAGCGCCGCGGCCTCGGGCTTGCCGGAAAGCAAGCAGCAGCCGACCGCTCCATAGCGCGCGCCCGACAGCGCAATCAATCCTTCTGCGAAGCGGCCCTGCCCTTCCTCGAACCAGTCGATGCGAACCTCAGCGCGGTTGCGATGCGGGTTCTCAAGATAGGCGCGCGTGATCAGCTTGCACAGATTCAAATAGCCCGCGACGGTTCTGCACCAGCACCACCATGCGGGTCGGGTTATCGCGGTCGAGATCGTTGGTGATCCACAGATCGCAGCCGATGATCGGCTTGATGCCGCGCTTGCGCGATGCCAGATAAAAGCGCACCGCCCCGAACATGTTGGCGCTGTCGGTCAGGGCCAGCGCGCCCTGCCCGTCAATCGCTGCCTTGCGCGATCGCGTCGTCGATACGAACGATGCCGTCGACGACCGAAAACTCCGAATGCAGGCGAAGATGGACAAACTGCGTGACGCTCATCC
The DNA here is from genome assembly GCA_963791315.1 of uncultured beta proteobacterium. Classification (GTDB taxonomy): domain Bacteria; phylum Pseudomonadota; class Gammaproteobacteria; order Burkholderiales; family Burkholderiaceae_F; genus JACCZX01. The sequence continues at coordinate 660,389 of CAWBRQ010000007.1, read as the reverse complement.
ACACGATTTTGCCATCGCGATCGCACCGAAACTGTGGATAACCGACCGATGGCGCCAATTACCGCGCGATTGTCCGGCGAAACCTTTTGGAACGCCCCGAAATACGGCTTGCCCAACCCTTTTGTCAGCCGCGATGAACCGGCTATCGTTATCCAATGGCGATACAACCATTTCAAGGAGACCGCATGCGCCGATTGATTCTCGCCGTTTGCCTGACCGGCGCGCCGTTGCTGGCTATTGGCCAGTCCATGATCTACAAGGTCCAGATGCCCGACGGCAGTGTGCTGTACAGCGACAGCGTCCCCTCCGGCGGCAAGGTGCTCGAAGAGCGCGAAGCGAAAAGCACTCCGCGCGTCAACACAATGCCGAGTCAACCTTCGGCAAGCAGCTGCCAGCGCGGCCAGGCACCCCAACAGATCCGACCATGCGACCAGCGGCACCCCAAAGGGTGCAGTGCCGCCCGACAATATTGCTGCGTTGGAGCGTGACCTTGCGATCGCAAAGAAAAAACTCGAACTCGGTCGCGAACCGTTGCCGGGCGAGCGACGCGGCCTAGCGGGCGGCGGCAGCCGCTTGACGCCCGAGTACGAGGCGCGCATCGCCGGAATGGAGCGCGACGTCGCGACGATCGAGGGGAAGCTAAAAAGCGCCTACGAAAAGCGGTAACGAACGCCCTGCTCGCGCAACTGCCGCTTGCGGCCATTGCGAACGTTCGTTCTAGGCAGATAGGTGCTCGTACAAAATCGTGGAGCCAATCCCGATCAGCATCAAACCACCGATGATCTCCGCGCGCTTTCCTGCGAGTCTGCCAAGGATGCGGCCGAGCATGATGCCGAGCGTCACCATGACCAGCGTTGTCAGGCCGATCACCAGCGCGACGACCGCGATGTTCACTTCAAGAAACGCGAGGCCGACACCGGCCGCCATCGCGTCGATACTCGTCGCAAGGCCGGTGGCAGCCAGACTCCAGAAGCCCTCTTCACGCCGCGTAGTATCGGTACCGCCGCCCTCGCTTTCAGGCTTGAGCCCGGCATAGATCATGTGCAGGCCGAGAAGGCCGAGCAGAGTGAAGGCGATCCAATGGTCCCACGCGGCGATGTATTTTGCTGCCGCCACACCTAAAAGCCATCCAACGACTGGTGTCAGGCCTTCGATGGTGCCGAAAATAACACCTGCGCGGAGCGCATCCGGGAGGCGCGGCTTGTGCATCGCGGCGCCCTTGCCGACTGCTGCGGCAAACGCATCGGTCGACATCGCGATGGCGAGAAGGAAGATCGAGATCGGGTGCATGAAGTGCTCTGCGCAGAATGACTCATTGTCACCGACTCTTGGCCGCTAGTAGACCAACCAGACGATTTCGAGTGCGTCGAACCGTCGGCGGAGGGCACGACTCACGTATCCGATAGGCAGCGGTTCAATCAGCAGCGTGTTGCCGACAAAAAGTGGGCACAGACCGACGCGTAAGGTCCAACAGCTGAGATTTGCAGGTAGACGCTAAGTATCGCGAACGCAGCGACCCAAAGCGGACGCCCATCAGGCGTTCGCTGGCTTGCCAGTGACGACCGTCAGCTGAGCGTCAAAAGCAAGCTGGTAGGGGGCCGCGCTTCCTGTCAGTCCGTTTGTGTTCGCCTCCGCCAACTACGCCCATAGTTCAAAGGTCGTACGATGGCGCGCCTGACGCTCACGTTCGTGGAGCGGAACGAGGAGCAACGATGCGGAAATTCACCAAGGACGAAGAGGCGATCCGCAAGCTATCGCCTGAGCAGTATCGCGTGACGCAGCAGAGCGGCACTGAGCCGCCGGGAACGGGCGAGTATCTGGACAACCATGAACCGGGCATCTACGTCGACGTTGTGTCGGGCGAGCCGCTGTTCGCTTCGTCCGATAAGTTCGAATCGGGCTGCGGGTGGCCGAGCTTCACCAAGCCCATTGAGCCGGCGAATGTCAACGAATTGAGAGGACACCACGCACGGCATGGTTCGAACCGAGGTGCGCTCCATGCACGCGGACAGCCATCTCGGGCACGTATTTCCCGACGGTCCCAAAGACCGCGGTGGATTGCGCTATTGCATCAACTCAGCGTCGCTGCGGTTCATTCACCGCGACGACATGGAGGCAGAGGGTTACGGCGCGTACTTGAACCAAGTGGAGGATATGCCATGAATAAGGAACGTGCGGTTCTGGCCGGCGGTTGCTTTTGGGGCGTGCAGGATCTGATTCGCCGCTACGACGGCGTTCTGTCGACGCGGGTCGGCTATACGGGCGGCAGTAACTCGCAACGCGACGTATCGCAATCATCCCGGACACGCCGAAGCAGTCGAGATCATCTTTGATCCTGCCCGCATCAGCTATCGGCAGATCCTCGAATTCTTCTTCCAGATTCACGACCCCAGCACGCGCAATCGACAGGGCAACGACGTCGGGAGCAGCTATCGATCGGCGATCTTCTACACCAGCGACGAGCAAAAGCGGATCGCCGAAGATACGATCGCCGATGTCGATGCCTCAGGCCTGTGGCCGGGCAAGGTTGTGACTGAAGTCGTTCCAGCGAGCGACTTCTGGGAGGCCGAACCCGAGCACCAGGATTACCTCCAGCGAATATCCCGGCGGCTACACCTGCCATTTCGTCCGGCCCAACTGGAAGCTGCCGACTCGCACCGAGAAGGCTGTGAACGCCTAATCTGCCGCATCGCCGCTAGTGATCTGACAGTCCCCGGCTTGACGATCGTGCGAAGTTCTGCGACGTGTTCTGCCACGACGTGCCGGTTGCGGAGGCCCGCATCGCAACTGCGACCCAGAAGCCCAACTCAACGCAGTCGTCATTCGACGCCCACAGCCAACACGATCCCATTGCGGGTCGCCACTTCGAGATGCCAGAATGGCGGGCCGCTCCGAGTCCACGCATCCTCGGCGTCACATTTGGTTGATCGGAGTTTTTCCGTCGCCGTGCACGTAACAGCCCGTCGTGACTTGGCGCACCCTTTCAACAGATGCGCCATTCCTGTCACGTTTTTCAACCAACGCGGAAACGACGCGATCACCGTTTTGTTGAGGCTCACCTACATTGATGGACGCCACATACAGAAGCCAGACTGAGCCGTCCTTGTGATTTCGCCACAGGTGTCTGTGCGAACGTCAGAGCAGGCAACAACCAAAGGGCAATCAGAAAGAAAAGCCTCATGCCGATGTTCCTTCCAGCGTGCAGACGAAATGTTCCGGCGCATCGTGCCTTCAAAAAGTTGCGGAAACCTGTAAAGAGTGCAGCTTTACGGTTCTAAATGGGCGCACTTTGTCGAAAGACGCAGACTTCTAGCGCCGACTGAGGCACCGCCAACGCCTCAATTGAGGCCGGCAACAGGCCGTTTTCTTCGGCTTTTCCTTACCGCGACGCGCGATGCTAGGGGCAACCTAGCTGAGAGACTTTGTCCCAGACGCCGGTGCGGCTCTAAGGACCGTAAAAAATGAAGCTCCTTCAGATGCTTCCTGGCTCCCCCAAAGCATGGATCGTGGCAATCAGCCTTTTGGTACCTGTAGCGATTAACTACGATCTGCTCTTTCAAATGTTTTTCGCTGCGCCTCTATCCACAACTGAAGGTGCAATAGCGCAGGTTTCTCAGAGTCAAACGCCACAGCCAAGTCAATCAGCCCTTGACGGTTTGAAACGCTCTGCGGAGGAGGGAAATGTTGCAAATCAGCTGAAGCTGGCGGTCAAGTACTCGACCGGTGAAGGAGTCGTCAAGGACCAGGCAGAGGCTTCTCGTTGGTATCTACGGGCCGCCGAAGCCGGCGATGTGCGGGCAATGTATGAAGTAAGTTTGCGCCACAGACATGGTTACGGCCTTGCGAAGAACACGGCCAATTCAAACGTATGGCGTCAGCGGGCCGCGGTCGGAGGCCATCCCGAGGCCGCGTACGAGATGGCTCATACCTATGGAACAGTCGACCGCAGAGGGGCTGTCATCTCAGATGAGAAGGCCGGAGACATTGGCGAAAACCCGAAGCAGCTTGTGATGTGGCTCACTCGCGCGAGCGAGTTCGGTTCTGCAATGGCTAAGCATGAGCTGGCACTGGTTGGCCTCTTTGGCATTTCCAAGGATGGCGCGGTCAAGACCGGCTACTTGGTCCCATTGCCAAGTGCCATGAGTTCAGCCATACAGCTATTGACAGAAAATGCAGAGGCGGGCTCTTGGCAGTCGCAATATGCGTTGGCAGAGCTCTATCAGGTTGGCTACGGCGATATCCGGCCCGATTCAACTGAATCTAATAAGTGGTGGCAACGGCTGGATGCACAGAAGGACGCCACGATCCAGTTGAGCGTTGGACGACACTTTCTAGCCGGTGACCCGAAGCGATACAGGGTCGGCGACAAAAAATGGATGGGCAAAGATCTGTCTTACGACGAAACCAACCGGCTCGCTTTCGAGTGGTTTGGCCGTGCAGCCGCACAAGCGAACAGAGACGCAATCTGGGAGCTCGCCGCAATGGAATACAACGGCATTGGAACCCCAAAGAATTTAGCAAGGGCACTACAGCTTTATCGGAAAGCGGCCGAACTCGGACAAGTGGACGCCATGTATCAGCTCGGTGTTGCCTACATGAATGGAATCGGAGTTGAAAGGGACTATCCAAGCGCCCTGCGTTGGCTCGCCCGGTCGGCTGCATATGGAGACGCGTATGGCAGGAACCCTGTTCGTTCAGAGGCGCAGAACGCGATCGGCAGCATTTACGAAAATGGGTATGGTGTTACCAACGACTTGGCGCTCGCCTATGCTTGGTACTCGTTGGCGTCTGCGGGCAGCTCCGAAAAAGAGAGCGAAAATTTGCTTCGGGTGCAGCAGAAATTGACACCTGATGAGCTAGTCCGGGCACGCAGCATCGCCAGCGCGAGTACCAGCGCATTCAGCCGAATTGGTTCCCACAACAAGGTGAACTAGCACTAGTCCAATTCAGAAAGCGGATCATCGCTGTGCGCGAGACTCAACCCTGTGGACGCGGCGCCACAGGCATTGCGCGCCTAAGTCGTCCTGCGCGGCACTTAAGTCCCGACGCCCGTTCGAAAACGGCCGCAACCTGCCGCCCCGCTATTCGAGTAGTCCCATGTAACGGCTGACGCAGTTACTGTCGGCGTCATTGCGACAACACAGCCCAGGGCAGTGTTTACAGTGCCAGTGATTACGATCTCGGCCGGCGCGGCGCTGCCAACTGTAACCGGCATTGCCATATAAGGCGCACTGCCGCCTGCCGCGGACGGACCTGGCGGCGCGTACCCTAACGGCAAGAAAGCATTCGCAATCAGGAAAGCGACGTCATTGCAGGTGGTTGCGTTGAACGTATTGTTGTTGAACTGTGCACACTCCGCGATTGCGATCTTAAGCGGCCCCACTCGCACTATGTTGTCCGACCAACGCGCCCGAACGGCGTAGTTCACGTACTGCGGGATGGAGATTGAAGCCAAGACGCTGATGATCGACATGACGATCATCAGCTCAATTAATGTATAGCCGTGCTCCGACCGGCTTTCAAAAAAAGGGGGCAGACGTACTTGCTCATCCTGACAGCATATCGTCACAGCCGAGCGAAATTTCACGGGTGAACGAGAAGAGAAGCCTCCATTTCGTGCCCCTTAACGACTGATCGCCCATTGGAGCCACGACCCGTTTCTGGTCGCGGCCTGATTCGGTTGAGCATTGACTTTAATGGCGTCCCCAAGGGGATTCGAACCCCTGTACTCACCGTGAAAGGGTGATGTCCTAGGCCTCTAGACGATGGGGACTTAGGAACGTAGTGGTGGAGGTAAGCGGGATCGAACCGCTGACCTCTTGCATGCCATGCAAGCGCTCTCCCAGCTGAGCTATACCCCCACAAGCGAGGCGCGGATTATAGCCACGCTTCGCCCATCGTCGAGAGCCGCGGATTTCGCGATCAATGCGACTTGGCGTAGTCGATCATTCCTTGAAAGTCGACAACGATCGCCGGCTCGTCGCCCACCACCCACGCGTCGTGGCCCGATGGCAGCAATGAAACATCGCCCGCCGGCAATCAAACTCGGTGCCATCGTCCATCTTGACCCATAAAACGCCGACAGATCCTCTCAGCCCACGTCCTCGTGCAGGCAGAGGATGTTGCCCTCGGTGTCCTCGAACCATGCCGCCTTTTCCGAGCCCAGTACGCAGACATGGTCGATCGTCTTGAATCCCGGAAAGTCGTAGTCGGCAAACTTGACGCCGCGTGCTTTCAGTGTCGCGATGGCGTCACTGATGTTGTCGACCTTGAAACTCAGCGCCGTATGCTCGGCCTTCGTTCCTTCGGGCTTCGGAAACAACGCGACCTCGGTACCGCCGCAGCGATAGATGAACTTGCCGTCGGGCCGCAACCCGTGCGGCTCGAGGCCAAGTCCATCTTCGTAGAAGCGTCGGGCGCGAGTCAGATCCTTGACCGGCAACATGCAGGTAACTTGCGATTGAAAAAGCATCTGCGCTCCTCGTGTGAACTACGTGGACGATGACGTGCGGAGAGCACGCCGACTATGGGGCAGGATTGCGTACTCACCTGAAGAGCTCCGCCAGCGAGCGATTGGCCGCCGCCTCAAAGCGCGACACCTCACCGAATGAGCGCGCGAGCATCATCGCGCCTTCGAGCGAGCCGACCAGTGCGCGGGCGACTTCATGCGCCGGCCCCGAGAACTTCAACGTCACGCGCTTTCTGCCCTTGCTTCAGCACCGCAGTCAGCCAGCGCTCGTTCTCGTCGAAGAAGTGCTTCATCTCCTCCTTCATCGGCTTCGGCAGTGTCGCGTATTCGGCGGCCAGCATCCCGCACAGACACATGCGGTTGTTGCGGAGCACGTCGCGCATAGATCTCGGCGTATCGCTGCAGTTTCTCGCGCGCGTTCGTGCTGGTCCGGTCGATCGCTGTCGAGCGCGGCCAGAAAATTCCTTTCGTAGCGCTCGATCAGGCGCTGGCCGAGCTCGGCCTTGCGCAGGAAAGTGGTAGTGCAGGCTCGCCTTGGTGACACCGAGCGTGGTCGCGATGTCCGCGTAGCTGAAGCCGTTGAAGCCGCGCGTCTGCACCAGGCGCTCGGCCGTATCCAGAATCCGCTGCGACGTGTCTGCTCTCACCACCGCCGCTCTCCTTACCTGCCGCCTGACTACTACTTACCTACTAGTTGACAAGTTACTTACCAATTGGTAGAAAGTCAACGGTTGGCAGTAGTGCCCAACCAGCAGAATGTCGAGCAACCTAGCAGCAGGATTACGTACGCAGAATTCAGCGCGACTGCGCGGCGGGAACTGCAAGCGCGCGGTCAATTCGTTCGAGCACCGCGTCACGGCCGATCAATTCGAGCACCGCGTCGATCGACGGCGTCTGGGTTCGGCCGGTAACCGCAATGCGCAGTGGAACCGCGACCTGCGGCATCTTGAGCTTGAGCTCGCCGACGATCTGCTTGATTGCGCCGTGCAACGCACTGCGCTCCCACGAAAGCGCTGCCGCGCGATCACGAAACGCCTGCACCGCTTGACGGCCGGAATCATTCAAGTGCTCGGCCACCAGTCCGACATCAATCCTTGGCTCCGAATAAAACAAGAGCGCGGCCTCCGCTAGTTCATTCAGCGTCCGTGATCGATCCTTCAACAGCGCCACCACCTCTTGCAACGCGGGGCCGCCAGCAAGTCGACCGCCCCGTGCTTCGATACGTGGGGCAACGAGACTCGCGAGCCGATCATCAGCAGCTTCCTTGATGTACTCGCCATTCAGCCACATCAGCTTGTCGAGGTTGTACTGCGCCGGTGCTCGATTGACGTGCTGCAAATCGAACCATTCGGTCAGCTGCTCGCGCGTGAACTTTTCTTCGTCGCCATGACTCCAGCCAAGCCGTGCGAGGTAGTTGAACAGCGCTTCCGGCAGGAAGCCGTCGTCGTCGTACTGCAGCACGCTGACTGCGCCGTGCCGCTTCGATAGCTTGCTGCCGTCGGGCGCGAGAATCAGCGGCAGATGGCCGAACTGAGGTGGTGTCCAGCCGAGCGCGCGGTACAGATTGATCTGCCGTGGTGTGTTGTTGATGTGTTCTTCGCCGCGCAGCACGTGCGAGATTCGCATGTCGGCGTCGTCGACGACCACCGCAAAGTTGTAGGTGGGCATCCAGTCGCTGCGGGCGATCACCAGATCGTCCAGCTCGCGGTTGGAGATGCTGATCGGCCCTTTAACCAGATCATTCCACTCGACGTCGCCGTCGTCGGGATTGCGAAAGCGAAAAACCGGCTGCACCCCTTCGGGCGGCGACTTGCCGCGCGCGTTCTCCGGCCGCCAGCGACCGTCGTAGCGCGGCTTCTCGTTGCGCGCGATCTGCGCTTCACGCAACGCTTCAAGTTCCTCTTTGCTCGCGTAGCAGCGATATGCGCGGCCATCGGCCAGCATTCGCTCGAGTACCTCTCGATAGCGAGCGCAGACGCTCGGTCTGACGTATCGGACCTTCGTCGTAGTCGAGCTCGAGCCAGCGCATGCTCTGCAAAATGACCTGTACCGCATCTTCAGTGGAACGCTCGGCGTCGGTGTCTTCGATGCGAAGAATGAACTTGCCGCCGTGATGGCGCGCGAACGCCCAGCAAAATAGCGCCGTTCGCGCGGTACCCAAGTGCAGCATGCCCGTTGGGCTCGGTGCAATTCGCGTTCTGACTTCGCTCATGTGTGCATGGTAACTTGCCATATGGTCGACAAATTGATCGTCACCAATCGCTCGGCACTCCGGAGAAAGTACGGCGCGCGCGGTCTTGCGAAAGTAACAGCCGGTGTAAATGCGCTGATCGCCGCCGATCGCAAGCGAGGCCTGATAACGCGCCTGGTCGCTCTGGACAGCGCGGCGATGAAGCGCTACGGAACACCGGTAACAGAGGCGTCGAGTGCGCGCCAGAACAAGCGTGCGATCGATGCGCTGTATCGCGCTTTGCGGCCGCACTACCTGATGATTCTCGGATCGATCGATGTCGTTCCGCATCAGGATCCGAAAAACCCCGTGTTCGTAGACGATCAGGAAGACGACCCGGTAGCGTGGGGCGATTTGCCGTACGCCTGCGATGCGCCGTATTCGCGCGACATCACAAAGTTCATCGGTCCGACTCGAGTGATCGGACGCCTGCCCGACATGTCGGGAGCGAGCGAACCGTCGCATTTGCTGGCGTGCCTCGACATGGCGGCGACGTACAAGTCGCGCCCGCTTGCCCAGTATCTTGAACTACTTTTCGTTGTCGGCACAGGTATGGAGAAAGTCGACCGCACTGTCACTCGCGAATATCTTCGGTAATGCCAGCAAACTGCTGCTCGCGCCCCCCACCACCAGCAGCGGCGCGAGCCGCAAGCTCGGGCCACGCAGTCACTTCATCAACTGCCACGGCGCGCTCGCTGATCCGCGTTTTTACGGCGAGGACAAACACGGCATGCCGACCGCTCTGGACTCGAAGGACTTACGCGGACGGATTCGCGAAGGCACAGTAGCCGCCGTCGAATGCTGTTACGGAGCAGAGCTTTACGACTCAGTGACGCTCGAGCTGCCCACCTCCATTTGCCAGATGTATATGGGGCAGAAGGCATACGGCTACTTCGGCAGCACGACGATCGCCTACGGTCCGGCGGAGGGCAACGGGGCTGCGGACCTGATCACGCAATATTTCTTACTTGAAGTTCAGGCCGGGCATTCTCTCGGACTGGCAGCGCTGAAAGCGCAACAGCGTTACGTGCAACAAGTCAACGAACTCGATCCGATCGATCTGAAAACACTGGCGCAGTTTTATCTGCTCGGCGATCCGAGCGTGCAGCCGGTCAAGGTCTCTTCTGCGACGCTTACTCCGCCGGCGGATACGGTCGCAGTCGCCAAGCGCAGCGTCCGCTCAGCGCGGCGTGCAAACACAGAGCGCATCGGAGAGCTGCTGCGCGAAACCAAACCGACCGCGTCGCGCCCGGTCGCAACAGCTCCATCGCCTAGCGTTCGCCGCCAGCTCGATCAGATCGCCCGGCAGCTCGGCGTTCTACCAGCGGCGAAATTCACCGCTTTTGCTGTCGAGTGCGCTCGCAGGCTTGAAGGCGCGAAGCGGATGGTGCGCAGCACCGAGGGCGTCGCGTCCAAGTATCACTTGCTCGTCACCACTGCCGATCAACTCAACAAGGCCGACGTCGGCTCACGCGTCGCAGTGATCGCCCGCGAGGCAAGCGAACGCATCGTTGCTTACCGCGTCTACTACCAGCGCTGATGGCGACACGCAATGCGCCCGAAAAGCCTGAAGACTCGAACGAGCCGATGCGCGTTCATGCGCTACGGGGGCGCGTTGCCGAAGGTCCGTTCGCCCGCGGCAGCAAGAGCGAGCAGATCGCGGTATTTCTCGAAACCAGTACGGCGCGCTACGTCCTGCGTCGCCGCGATGGCCCGGCGTACGCCGATAAGGCGCTGCGCGAGCTGGTTGGATGCAACGTCGAGTGCGACGGGGTCGTTGTGTCGTACGTGTTGATCGCCGATCGGATTCAAACAATAAGCAAGGCCGACTAAAGGGCCTCCTCCGCGCGTAGTAAGTGATCCTGCGGGTTGCCGTAGTGCTGATACGCACCCCACGTCGACTCAATGCGCTCGTCGAATACGGCTCGGCGCGCCACGTTTAATGCCGAGCCGATCGAAGCTCGCCGCAACAGCGCTTGATAGAACGTGCCCGCGATCGTCAGCGCCTGTGCATCGTCGACCGGCCAGCCGGTTCCTATGTAATTCGGCACGCCGCGCTCGAAGAACGCCTGTGCAATCGTGGCCAGCCCATGCGAGAGCTCATCGGCGGCGAACGCCTGCCCAGCATGCAAAACACCGGAGAAGCACGCGTTCGCAAACACCATCCGCGGCACTGCGCGTGCGCGGAAAATATCCTGCGCCGTGAGCACAGTGTCGGCGCCGAATATCCACCCACTGGTTTCGGGCGATTTCGCGTTGTAGTCGCCGTGCCCGGCGTAATGGACGATATCGAAGTTGCCCGTAAGCAGCAGCGCAAGAATTTCTATCGGATCACATTCACCGGCGCCGATGCGCTCGACCACTTCGATCTTCAGCTTGCCGCTGCCGAAGTCGAGCCCGTTCGCACTTTTCAGGATATCGGCCACGCGCCGGCCCTCGATGCGTGCACCCTGCAATTGAAGCTCGCGCTCGGGCGCCGGATCGGCAATGACAAGCACGCTCAATTGATTGTTGACCGGGGGACTCAGACCGGGCGCCTGCGAAAGCAACGTCCGGAACTGCCGCGACAGTTGCAGATCGGTACCAAGCCAGCGCAGCGACGCCGCTCCGCTGCGCGAAGGAAAGCACGCCATCTCCCACGGAAACGCAGCGGTCGCGCGATCCACGATCAAACGCAGAGGCTGATCACCGTCGAGCACATCGGCAAAATCATGCGGCACCAGATAGTCATACAGCAGCCGGCCGTATTTCTCCTGCTCTTCACGAGTGTTCGCTTCGCGCAGTGCGCGTGCGGCCTCGGACGCGAAATGTTGATTCACCTTGACTTCGCGTACAGGGACTACCGCCTGCTGGCTCAGCGCGGAGAAGCGATAGACCCCAACGTCGTCGGGTTTGCATTCGACCGTGATGCGCACTTCGTCGGTCCGCGCATCGCTGGTGCCGGGTTTCACAGGCGCAGGCTTCTTATCGCGGCGCTCCGAAGCGCGCGCACGCTTGATTTCCGCCGGGCTCGCCTTCTTCATTGTGATGTGTGCCGACGACAGCGATTGCGTCGCACTGAGCTCGCGCAACTTTTCCCCGAGCTCGAAGAAGCGCGCAGCGGAGCGCTCGATGATGATCACCTGCAATTGCGCAGGCGGTCGCTTGTCTGCGCCGTTGCGCAACTGCGCAAGCCCGTTGCCCAGTCCTTCCAGAATCTCGCGCAGCGCGGTCTCGCGATCCAGGTTACCGTTGCCAGCGCCGACCAGCACCGTGGCAATGGTCGAATAGCCGAGCGCGCTCGCGCCCTGCGCAACGTTCGACATCAACAGTCGTAGATCGGTTGCGCCAAAGCGGCCGAACTCGCCCATCCCCGCGACGACCACCGATTGCGCGCCGAGTCGCCCGGCTGTTGGCACGTAAAACGTTTCACCGAGCGTGCCGGCGATCATGCCTTGCCGCACCGCGCGCGTGATCCATCCACCGAGCTTCTTATCGATGGCCCCGATCGCATTGGTTGGCAACACGCCCCGGTAGTGCCCGACGACGACCACCGGTACGACGATCTCCGCGACGTCGCCGAACTTCACCGCAACCTGCAGCCGCGGGAGCTGGCCCGGCGCCGTTGTCTTCGCACGAGAAGGCGCGCGCTCGACAGGCGGCCTTGGCATCGAGCGCGTGCTCGAGCCGAGCGCGGCTTTGATGATCGCCTCCTCGGCAAAGCGTTTCTCTTCGTCGCTGAGTTGCGACTCGCTGGTGACGTTGCGACTCGCAATGTGCCCGAGCTCTTCCAGCAGCCGCTTGTCGGCCGCAGTGCGATACGCGCGCATCGAATGCATTACGCGCTCCGCGCGGCGCAGTACCGTTGTGCCAAGCACGTCGGTCGTACCGGTTTGAAGCAGCTCATCGACCGCGCTTAACACCGTTTCGTTGCGCGCCAGATCGCCGTGCGCCTCTTCGACGTAATAGGTCTGCACGCCCGGCAGCAAGCCGAGTTCGTGCGACACGCGGCCGTCACCATCGCTGGTGAGCTGGTATTCAAACTCGCCGGGAGCCACGATCGACATACCGGTCGGTGTCACCTGCTTGCATCCGGCCACGTACAGCATGCGCGCCGGGTCGATCGCCGCTTGCTCGAGATCGGAGTGAAACTGAAACGTTCTACTTAAGTGCAATTGCGACACACCGGGCGCGGCGCCCCACGTGTCTTTCTGATAGATCGCATGCAGATGCGGCTTCAGTTTGGCGGGCGCCGGCAGCAACATATAGGTGCCGACGAACGTGTTGCTGATCTCGAGCAACTCGTGCAGGTTGTGCGCGAGATCGACTCGCGCCAGCATCTCGATCATCTCGTCGGATCCCGTCAATACCGGTGGGATCGCGAACGAGCCGTAATTCGGCGTACCGAGCATGATCAAGCGGCCGCCCGCCACCAGGTCGGAATCCTTCATGCCTTCCCACACCTGCGGGTGACGTCGAATGAAATTCCGCGCGACCAATCCACCCAGCGAATGCACAACCAGGTGGCACGGTCTGTCGGCGAACCGCGCGCGAATGAAATCTGCAAGAAGGTCGGACGCCTGATCGATGTCGCGCCGCCAGTCATACGCCAGCGGCTCAACGTTCCAGCGCGCGCGTAACGCCATCACCGCGCGTGCATAAAAGGTCTTGTTGACGCCGGAAGCCAGCACGCGAAGATCGCTATTGGCTTCTGAGCTGCCGCTCGCGGCAAGCTGCAACTCGGCGAGGCGGCCGCGCAGGATGCGCCACAGATTGATCCAGATGTGGTCCTTGTCGCCGTTGGCGTCGATGACGTCGAGGTTGGAACCGGTGATGCCCGGCAGGAAGACGACATTGCCCAGCGGCGCCTGGCGCGAGCGAACCAGCTTTGCGCGGCGGGCAAGCCGCTTCAGGTGCTGTTGTTCGGTTTCGTCGAACAGCCGATCAACTTCGGCTTGTGCCGCCGTGCGGCTCTTGCCGCGCGGCGCAGCCGACGCCAACGCGTTTTCGAGACGGTCCCAGCCGGGATCAGTCTGTACGTCAAGAGGCGTCGTCGATCTCAGCGCCCTTGATTTGCGGGCTGGGCTAGTAGTTTTCCGCGGCTTGTTCTTTTTCAACTTGCGCTGCGCCATGATGATTCCTGAGTGCGTCCATCATCTTCACTGGCCAAACTCCCGCAGGCAAGACCTCTGTTCAGGGGATTCGACTTTCATGGCACGCACCGCCTTTATCATCGCTTCCCGTAAGGTGCGCTGGAATGCCATGCTGCGCTCGGCGCTGCTCGGTTTTTCCGGTGCCGCGCGCGCATGCGACTTTCGTGAAAGGCGTTGATGGAGGTCTCGCTGCTCACCGTGTCGGTCCTGGCCGGTGCGACTTTGATCACATCCTTCATTTCGGGAATCTTCGGCATGGCGGGCGGAATGATCCTGATGGGCGTTCTGCTTGCGCTGCTTCCATTGCCCGCTGCGATGATGATGCATGGAATTGTGCAGCTGGCCTCTAATGGGTGGCGAGCGCTGCTGCTCCGGCATGAAATTAACCGGCGCGTTTTCATCGGCTACGCGGCGGGTGCCTTCGTTGCACTGGCGCTGTTCGCAATGGCAGGGTTCGTCGTTGGGAAACCAGCAGCGCTCATTGCGATGGGCATCACGCCCTTCATTGCACTCGCGCTTCCCAAGCGGCTACATCTGAACGTCGAGCGGCCCTGGCATCCGTTCGCGTGCGGCATCGTGTGCATGGCCCTATCCCTCACCGCAGGCATCTCGGGACCGCTCCTCGATGTCTTCTTTGTGCGCTCAACAATGAGTCGCCATGCGGTCGTGGCGACCAAGGCCACCACACAAAGCTTGAGCCACTGCTTGAAGATTATCTACTTTGGCGGAGTGCTTGCGGTCGAAGGCGGAGCGGTTTCGCCCTGGCTTGCGGCGGCCATGGTCCTCCTTGCGTTTGCCGGTACCTCGCTATCGCGGCCGGTGCTCGAGCGAATCAGCGATGGGGCCTTCCGCTTGTGGACGCGATGGGGCGTCCTGGCGCTCGGAGCAATCTATTTAGTGAGCGGTGTGAAAGCTGCGTGGTTCATTCAATGAGTGCGAAGAGCAGCTATCCCATGCGACCTTCGTCGTCACCGTGGGGTGGCATCAGGGGTGGCCAGTCTCTGTCGCTGCCCCCACCAAACATGAGATACAGCGCGATCGCAAACGAGAAGAGCACGGTGAGCCAGTCAAAAAAGTCCATTGCGTTCACTCCTAATGAAGCTCGATTTTGTGAGATGCAGACACCGATGGGAAGTCATCCAAGCGGCTTCCGCTATTCGGTCGATGTGCTCCGAGGCCACGCGACAACATCGTCGACCCACTCATCGAGATATGGGGCTCCAACACACCCCCTGGACTAATGCGGTAATCGTGAGATAGTCCCGGCGTCGCTTTCTGCCGAAGGAAATGTGTGCGCATCGGCTTGCTGTCCGACATCCACGGCAACCTGGAGGCGCTCAACGCGTGCCTTACGCACGCTCGCGACCAGGGTGCAGAACGCTTTGCATTTCTGGGCGACTTCATCGGCTACGGTGCCGACCCTCAGGGCGTGGTCGAGCTGATCTCAGAGTGCGTCGAGCGGGGTGCCATCGCGATCAAGGGTAATCACGACGAAGCGCTCGAAAAGATGTCGAGCTACTTCAACGACGCGGCGCGGGCTGCAATCGAGTGGGCGCGCGTTACGTTGTCAGCGTCGCAGAAGCAGTTTCTGGCAGCGCTGCCTCTAACCGTTCGCGATGGCGACATGCTGTTCGTGCACGCGTCCGCGGCTGCACCGCAGCGATGGAACTACATTGACAGCGCCACCGAGGCACGACGCTGCATCGACGCGACCGACGCGGGCTACACGTTTTGTGGTCACGTGCATGATCAGCTTCTGTTTTTCGAGGGAGCGCAGGGAGCGATGCGCCAGTTTCGTCCCATTTCCGGCACGGCGATTCCGGTGCGAAGGCCGCGTCGTTGGCTCGCCGTCGTAGGCACGGTGGGTCAACCGCGAGACCGCAATCCGGCTGCGGCCTACACGTTGTTCGATTACGAACGCCGCGAGCTGACCTTTTTCCGCGTTGCTTACGATGCACAAGCGGCGGCCGACAAGATCCGTAAGTCCGGCCTGCCCGCCTCGTTAGCGTTTCGCGTAGAACTAGGTATCTGATTGTCCGCTGCATAAAGAGTCATGCTCGAGCGATTCCGACCTGGAACCTGCGTCGATGGATTCCTGGTCGGTGACTGCGTTCATGCCGGCGGCACCGGCTTCATCTATCGCGCAACGGCACCATCCG
This sequence comes from uncultured beta proteobacterium, assembly GCA_963791315.1. Lineage (GTDB taxonomy): Bacteria > Pseudomonadota > Gammaproteobacteria > Burkholderiales > Burkholderiaceae_F > JACCZX01. The sequence goes on along the minus strand of CAWBRQ010000007.1, from coordinate 644,399 downwards.
ACAAGGATCCGGGATTTCCGATTGTGCTCAAGGCGCCGGCGATCGGGCGTGCGCAACCGCCTATTAGCATCGTCAGTTACGAGATGGAGCAAATGATTCTGCCCAAGCTTGCAGGGCCGCACGTACCACGCTTCGTGGCAACCGGCGAATTGTCTGCCACGCCCTACGTCGCGATGGAGTGGATCGACGGCGAAGCGCTTAGCGGCATCATCAAGCGCGCACCATTGCCGCCAACCGAAGTCGCCCACATTGGCGCGGCGCTGGCGGATGCCGTGCACAGCGTGCATCAACAGGAGGTGGTGCACCTAGATTTGAAGCCCGAGAATTTCCTGCTGCGGCCGGACGGCCGCGCGGTGCTACTCGACTTCGGGTTCGCCCATCATGCGCGCTACCCGGACCTGTTGGCGGAGGAGAAGCACTTCGCGGCCGGCTCCGCTCCGTACGTCTCGCCCGAGCAACTGCAGGACGACCGCGCCGACCCACGCAGCGATATTTTTGCGCTCGGCGTATTGCTGTATGAATTGGCCACAGGCGAGCAGCCGTTCGGTGACCCTTCGACATATGCAGGAATGCGCGACCGGCTGTGGCGCGAGCCCGTGCCGCCACGTGCGCTTAACAAGGACGTTCCGCCGTGGCTGCAGGAAGTGATTCTGCATGCGCTGCATTCGAACGCAGACAAGCGCTATCAGTCAGCAGCGCATGTGGCGTTCGACCTGCGTAATCCCGTCCAGGTGCCGCTGTCCTATCGGGCTGCACGCATCGCCGGTCCGGGCTTTTTTAAGCAACTGGGCAGGTGGTGGCGCGCGCGGCGCAAGCGCGGCTGGACGCACGAACGGCGACATTCCGTCGCCAGTGCCGCGCCCGTCATCATGGTGGCAGTGGATACCGAGCACCCGGATGACCCGCGCCATCCCGCATTGCAATTGGCGACGCGGCAGATGATCGCGCTCAGTCCCGACTTTCGCTTGATGTGCGTATCGGTGATCCGTGCGGCGCCATTGGGCGAAGGCGCGGAGGATAGCGACACTGCCTCGGGCAAGAACCTCGAGCACAAGATTCGGCTCCGGCAGTGGATCGAACCTTTGCGCCTGCCTCAGTCGCGGCTGTCGCTGCATGTGATCGAATCGGCCAACCCTGGCGAGACGTTGCTCGAACTCGCACGCGCCAACCACGTCAGTCTCATTGTTCTCGGGGCACCTGGACCCGAGCAGAAGAAGCTCGCGTGGTGGCGATCCGCGGCGTCTGGTGTTACCGCGAATGCGCCCTGCAGCGTGTACGTCGTGCGCGTGCTGGAACATGAGCGCGAGAAACCGGGCGTGTGAGGCGATCGATCACACGCGCACCGAGCACGTGGGCGGCGAACGACAGCAGTCAGGCGTCATGCAGCGCTTCAGCGCGGCCACTTCGATCCGCTTTTGACCTCGCCCGGTGGCCGAGCCCGTCACACAGTGGCCAAAAGGCTGTCGTATGTATCCCGATCGGCCTGATAACAGCCGCACGAAGCCGCCTCCATGCCGACGCGGTCGAGGACGGTGACAGCACCGCGGTGGTAGCGGATCAGCTTGCGCAACTGCAGTGCATTCGCAGCCTTGGTGACTCCGACGCGCCGAACGCCCAGCATGTACGCGAGAAATTCATGCGTCATGCGGAATTCGTCTACATGCGCGCGGTCTTGCGTCATCAGCAGCCATCGTGCAAGCCGCTCCTCGACTACATGAAACCGAGTGCAGGCGGCGGTCTGCGCCAACTGGCTTATTTGCACCTGCAGATAGCGCTGCAGCGTGCGGCGTAGCGCCGGGCTGCGGGCGAGATGACGCGCAAACATCACCGCGCTCATCCGCCATGCCAAACCCGCGCCCTGGACCAGTGCGCGCAGCGGCGACACGTCCACGCCGAGAATCAAAGGCGACCCAAGCATGCCTTCATTGCCGACCAGTCCAACCTCAAGGTTGGTTGTCCCATCGACCGGAATCATCAGTGAAATGAAGCTGCCGGTCGGGAAATAGACGTGTCGAATGCGCGCGTCCGGTTCGTAGAGAACCTTGCCGAGTTCGAGCTCGACTGCTTCGCAGTCGGCGAGCAACGTTTGTGTTTCCCGGCGAGGCAGCGCTGCGAGCAGTCGATTCGGCGGCGCAACGCGCCGATCAGTGGACATCGGGCTTTGCTCGAGCGTTACGCAAGCTCGGGCGGTCGAGACGAACGCGGTCAGCGGACGGCAGATAGGGCAACAGCCGATCCGATTCTTTCTTGACCACCGCATAGCACTCGCAGACGCGCTGCTCCAGCTTGCCCCGATCGAGCACCGTAATGCGGCCGCGGCTATAGCGGATCAGCCCCGCATCCTGCAAGTGTCCCGCTGCTTCAGTCACGCCTTCGCGCCGAACGCCCAGCATGTTGGCAATCAATTCTTGTGTCATCGTCAGTTCGTTGGACGGCAAGCGGTCAAGACTCAGCAGCAGCCAGCGACACAGCTGTTGATCAACCGAGTGATGCCGGTTACACACGGCCGTCTGCGCCATCTGTGTTAACAGCGCCTGCGTGTAGCGCAGCAGCAAGTGTTGCATCTCTCCGGCACGGTTGAACTCCTGCTTCATGCTTGTTCCCTCAAGCCGATAGGCGACACCGGCGCTTTGAACGACGGCCCGGCTGGGCGTGGTCTCACCTCCCATAAAGAGCGCCACACCGACCAATCCCTCATTACCCACGACCGCGATTTCCGCCGACGAACCATCCGTCATGACGTACAGCAACGACACGATGCAGTTCGTCGGGAAGTAAACGTGATCGAGCTCGCTGCCCGACTCGTACAGCACTTTCCCAAGCGGCATCGGCACAAGCTCCAGCTGCGGGAACAAACGCGCGCGCTCCGGCTCGGCCAACGCCGCAAGCAGATGGTTCTGAGTTGGACCTTCGGGCTTGGCCATAGCAATCCTCCGAGCCTCGCGCAAACGACAGGTCACTAGCGCTGGAACGGACAGGGGCCGCGAACCAAAACAATATAAACCAGATTTGTCCAGCCTTTGTGCGGTAGCGCACTGTTGACGTTTGAGTCCTAACGGTGGAGTTCGCGGTAAGGAAGCTCGCTGATAGAGCTCAGCTTCACCCGATCGCTGCAGGCGTGCGGCTTGCAGCGAATACTGGTCCACCGCACTACTTATTTAGCGGTCTCTAACGACATTTTCCCGAGAGCCTTTTGCATCGCTTCCCAAGTGGCTTCCATTGAGGCCTGCAGCTGCGCGCGCGCCGACTCACCGGCGACAAGGATTTCCTGAAACGTCTTCTGCGCCACTTCGCGGCTCGAGCGCAAATCCTTAATCCCCGCGTAATACGCCTTGCGCGCGTCGGCGCTTACTTTTTCACCCTTGGCTGCGAGCGCGTCGACAGCAGCGTCCCATGTCTTCAGTTGCGTTTCCATTTTGGTGACGAACTCTGATTTCGTACTCATATTTCAATCCTTCGTGTTTTCTGCATCGGGAATTCCCGGTTGCGCATCCACCGTAGGCCCACGAGACGACGAAGTCTGTGCGCTAGCAGACGCACTCGCACATCGCAACTGGCCGGCGGAACGGCGCGCTAGGACCTCCCTCGAACCGCACCGCGACGCAACGGAACTGGGTCGAACGGCCCATTCCCATTCCTTAGGTGCGCTAGCGCACAGACGAAGGATTCCGACCGAGCGTAGCTTCAAGCAGTCGGGCGATGGACGAACGCGCAAGACGTGGCTGTCTGAAGAATCTCGTTTCGTCTATTCCTTGGAACCATGACCACGACCAGCGTTTCAATGCCGGCCAGCCATGCGACTGCGTCCGCCTTCACAGCGCCGCGGGTCGACTCGTATTGCGACCACCGGGAGCACTGCGACTCGTGCTGCCTGCGCGAGCTGTGTCTGCCGGTCGGCCTGGAACGGGAGAGCATTCGGCTACTCGACCGCATTGTTCCCCATCGGGCGCGCGTGAAGCGGCGCGACAGTCTTTATCGACCCGGCGATGCTTTTAGTTCGGTGTACGCCATCCGATCGGGAACCTTCAAGACGCTGATGCTGGCAGAAGATGGTCGCGAGCAGATCACTGGCTGCTACATGAACGGTGAGATCGTGGGACTCGATGGGATCGGCGAGGGCCGTCACACCTGCGGGGCAGTCGCGCTCGAGGACAGCGAGGTGTGTGCTCTGTCTTTCGAGCAGCTCGGCAAGCTGGCCTACGAGATACCCGCGCTGGGGCGCAATCTGAATCGCTGCATCTCGAAGGACCTGTGTCGAGGCCAGGACATGATGCTGCTGCTGGGCAGCATGCGGGCCGAAGAACGCCTCGTGGTGTTCCTGCTCAACCTGTCGCGCCGCTACCGGGCGCGCGGCTACTCGGGCAGCGAGTTCGTCCTGCGCATGACGCGCGAGGAAATCGCCAGCTTGCTCGGATTGAAGCTCGAGACCGTCAGCCGCCTGTTTTCGCGCCTGCACGCAGAAGGCTTGATCCAGGTGCAGGGCCGCTCGATCAAGCTGCTCGATCCCGTCGCTCTCAATGCGATGGCCGGCCAACCAAGTCTGAATCAGACGCACTGAACTAGTCGAGACCGCGACCCGTCACCGTAAGCAGCCTTATCACGCAGAGCGTTATGCGATAGCCGGCGGCGCGCCTGGCCGCGCTCGGACTGTACTATTCGTTTCCGCCACAGTCGGTATTAATCGGCGTCAGTCATTCTGTAGCCGAGATCCTTAATGCAGGCTCCTGCGTTTTCCGCCTCGAACCTGAAGATCGCTTGCGCGAGCTGCAACCTGCGCGAACTGTGCCTGCCGCTTGGACTATCGATAAGCGAACTCGACAAGGTAGAACGACTAGTCGCCCTGCGCCGCAAGCTCAAGCGCAGCGATACTTTATTTCGCATAGGTGACCCTTTCGAATCGTTGTATGCCGTGCGGGTGGGCCTTCTGAAAAGCACCGTGGTCACCGGAGAGGGCCGCGAGCAGGTCACAGGTTTTCATATGACCGGCGAAATCATCGGACTGGATGGCATCAGCACTGCGCACCATGCCTGCGATGCGACGGCGCTGGAAGACAGCGAGATCTGCGTAATCCCGTATCGGCATATCGAAGACATCGCGACGCAGGTTCCTTCGCTCCGGAATCATTTTCATCGAGTAATGAGCCGCGAAATAGTGCGCGACCACGGCGTGATGCTGGTGCTTGGGACGATGATGGCCGAGGAGCGCATGGCAACCTTTCTCCTCAATCTATCGCAGCGGTTCGAAGTGCGCGGCTATTCGACCAGCGAGTTCGTGCTGCGGATGACACGTGCGGAGATCGGCAGCTTCCTTGGTTTGAAGCTTGAAACGGTGAGCCGCGTGCTGTCGCGTTTCGTCAAGGAGGGACTGCTTGAAGTCGACCAGAAGCGAATACGCATAGTCAACGCCGAGGGACTGCGGGCGATCTTCACTGGCCAAGCCGTCTGCTCGCCGGCGCACCGTACCGGGCGGACTCCAGGCGCGCCGGCCGACATCTAGTCCGGTAACTCGCGCATCGGTTATGGGTCTCTGCGCGGAATCACCCGCAAGCTGCAACAGTTGGTGATGAACGTCATTTCCGCAGAGTAAGACTCAATCGCACGACACCCGGCTCTTCGCTCGACAACGTCGTGAAACCGATTTGCCGCGCAAGTGTCAGCATCCCCGCGTTACCAGCCAGCACGTCGCCAACCAACTCGCCGATGCCGCGGCTTTGGCAATACCGGACTATCTTGTCCATCAACATGGCACCGAGACCTTTGCGCTGCATGTCAGAGCGGATCAATATCGCAAACTCGGCGCGGGCACCGTCAGGCTCCGATACAGCGCGCACGACTCCGAGCGTTTCTTCCTCGCCGCCGTCGGCGAGTGCGGTCGCGATGAAGGCCATTTCGCGGTCGTAGTCGATTTGCGTGAATCGCGCGAGCTGCGCGTGTGCGAAAGCACGCACCACACGAAAGAAGCGCAGCTGCAAGTCGTCGGGGTTGACGGTCGCGAGGAAGCGAGCGTGCTGCGGCTCGTCCTCCGGCCTTATCGGGCGTAGTACGAGCTGGCGTCCGGCAACGTGCACCCGCTCCTCGTATTGCTGCGGATACGGTTGAATCGCGAACCGCGCGGCGCCCGACGTTTTGGCGTATGCGACGCGCACACGGGCATCGAGCGCAATGACGCCATGTTCGCTGACCAGCAGCGGATTGATGTCGAGCTCGATCACCTCGGGCAGATCGGCAATCAGCTGAGACACTTGCGTCAGCGTTAGATACAGTGCTGCGCGGTCCGCAGGAAGGCGGTCGCGATAACCGTCCAGCAGCCGCGCGATTCGCGTGCGACCCACCAGATCCTGAGCAAGGATCAAATTAAGCGGCGGTAATGCCACCGCGCGGTCGCCAATGACTTCGACCGCGACGCCGCCCTGGCCGAACAGGATCACGGGGCCGAACACCGGATCGACGGCGGCACCGACGATGGTTTCGAGTGCACCAGAGCGCTGCGCCATTTGCTGCACACTGAATCCGGCCAGCTCCGCCGTCGGCGCTTGCTGGCGCACCCGGCGGGTCATCGCCTCGGCGGCGCTTCGTACTTCGCCACCGTTCGCCAATCCAAGTACAACGCCACCGACATCAGACTTGTGCGTGATCTGCGGTGAAACGATCTTTAAAGCCACCGGAAAACCGATCTCGTCGGCATAACGCGCGGCTTCGTCGCTGCTCGACGCAACCATCGTTCGCACGACGGGGATTCCGTACGCCGAAAGCAGGCTCTTCGCTTCCATCTCGCTCAGCCACTCGCGCTTTTCCTCGAGCGCGATGCGGATGATTGAGCGGGCGGTGTCTGCATCGATGGTCAGCGTCCGCGAAACCGTTGGCGGGGTCTGCATCAGCGCTTCCTGATTGCGCCGGTAATTAACCAACTGCAGGAACGCCGCAACAGCTTGCTCGGGTGTGTCGTAGTTCGGAACGCCCGCCGATTCGAAAACATCGCGTGCAGGTTCCAGGCCGTCACCGCCGAGCCAGCACGACAGCACCAGCCGGCTGGTGCTTCGACCGGACGCGAGAGGCACGCATGCGTTGGCAATCTCGAGCGCCGAAACGATCGCCGTCGGCGCGTGCATGAACAACACTGCATCAGCGCCGGGATCCGCAACCAGCGTCTGCAATGTCTCAACGTAACGCTCGACCGGTGCATCGCCGATGATGTCGACCGGATTTCCGCGCGACCATGTTGACGGCAGCAACAGATCGAGCTGTTTGATCGTGTCATCGGACAGTGAAGCCAGCTTCCCGCCGCCTAGCACCAAGGCGTCGGTAGCCATGACGCCCGGGCCGCCGCCGTTGGTCATGATTGCAAGCCGATCACCATATATCGGTCGCGCACGGGCCAGCGTTTCGACGGCGTCGAACAGTTCCAACACCGTGTCAAGCCGCAGCATGCCCGCACGCCGAATCGCCGCATCGAAAACATCGTCGGCCGCCGCCAGAGCACCCGTGTGCGAGGCCGCCGCACGCGCACCGGCTGGTACTCGCCCGGCCTTGACGACAAGCACCGGCTTATTGCGTGCCGCTGCGCGCGCCGCGGACATGAACTTGCGCGCGCCACGGATCGATTCGATATAGAGCAAGATGGCGGCAGTTGCCGGATCGCTGGCTAGCCAATCGAGTACGTCGCCAAAGTCGACGTCGGCAGCCTCGCCGATCGAGACGAAATGCGAAAACCCGATTTTTCGCGAACGTGCCCAATCAAGCGCTGCAGTGGTGAGCCCTCCAGACTGTGAGACGAACGCGAGTCGCCCGGGCAGCGGCGAGGTGTGCGCGAAGCTGGCGTTGAGACCCAAGCCGGGAACAAGCAAGCCCACGCAATTGGGCCCGAGAATACGAAGCAGATACGGACGAGACGCTTCAAGCATCGCCTCGGCGATACTCTTGCCTTCGCGGTTGACAGTGCCGGCAAGGCCCGCCGTTAAAACGACCGCCGCACGAGTGCCGCGCGCACCGAGTTCACTGATGATGGCCGGTATCGTTGACGGAGGCGTCGCGATGACCGCGAGCTCCGGCGCCTCGGGCAAGCTGGCCACGTCTCGGAAAGCCGTCTGGCCTGCGACCTCAGCGTGGCGCGGATTGACCGCGTAAATAGGTCCATGAAACCCGCCCGAGAGTACGTTTCGAATCAACGTCGCGCCGACGCTTCCAGGTCGATCGGACGCTCCAAAGACGGCAAGCGACTTCGGGCGGAAAAGGTATTCGAAGTTGCGAGTCGTCATCTAACGTCTGCAGCGATCGGTCGCTCGCATGTTAAGTCGCGGCGATATCTAAAGCGATGGAATCTGCACGGTGCTTGACGGGCATCAACACATTCGATGCTGCGGCGCATAGAGTCAACTACAGGCTTACAACAAAAGGAAGATCTAAATGAAACGCAACACGAGTAGAACGCGCCTCGCCTCAAAGAAGAGCCCAGCGAATGGCCATGCCGGAGTACCGGCTTTTTCAGACGCGCTCGAGTTCAACCTCGGCTTCGCACGCAATATGCTCAGCTCGTCTCTCGCGACGCTGCAAGGATGTCTCGAGTGCGTTGAGCAGGTTCAGCAGGTTAACGCCGAGACCGTAAAGGACTTCTCGAGCGTTGTGACGACGGCTGCCGAAAAAGCGGAACACGCAACGAATCTGTCGGAGTTGCTCGAGGTTCACCGCGCACTAACCACCGGGCAGTTAATGCGTGCAGCGCAAAGCTATGGTGCCCTGTTTGCACGACTCTCTAGTGTCGAAGGCCGTCTGATACAACAGGCGCAGTCGGCCGCAGCCGCGCGTTCACGAACCCTCTTGAACGGGATCGGCTCGCAATGGCGACGCAGCGGCACAGCTGCTCAGTAGCTTGGTCACACGGCAGCTAATCGCCGCAGCGACCTTCGCTGCCGTTGCCAGTCGACCTGGAATTCGCCAACTTTTCGACGCTGGGCGCGGGCGACACTAGTTCCATATGTCACGTCCGCTCGCCCAGTTGTATGAGGAGCACAGTTCGCTCGCTGCAGTGTTGCATGCGATGTCAGTTCTCGTGCGCGAGGTTCGCGAACACGATAAGCGCGTCGATCCCAAGGTCTTTCGCGCGATTTTGTACTACCTCGACGTCTTTCTCGAGCGCGAGCACCACCGCAAAGAGGAGGCCGTGCTGTTTCCGCGCATTCGCCAGCGCACGCGCGATGCCGACGCCGTGCTGGATCAACTGGCATGCGAACACGAATCGGGTGAGGGAGCGATTCGGGATCTGGAGCAGGCCTTCTTGCGGTACGAGGAGCATGGCTCCACAGAGTTTCCAGCGTTCGCCGATGCAGTAGACCGTTACGTCGAACGCTACCGCGAGCACATGCGAAAGGAAGAACGCGAAGTGATGCCGCTCGCGCAGCGGGTGCTCAATGCTCAGGATTGGATCGACATCGAGGCTGCCTTTGCATCACATCGCGATCCACTAGCGGGATCGTCACCGGAAACAAGCCATGATCGGCTTTTTTCACGCATCGTCATGCTTGCGCCCGCGCCCCTGGGGCTCGGTGCACCACTTGAAGATTGACAGTTGCAAGGCTTGCGCGAAGCAAACGGTCAGCTCAATGCCCGCTCTCGACCATGTCGGACCTCGCTGTCGATTACTGACCGCGCCGACGCAAATAGCGGCAGCGCGACGGAAAGATTAGGCCCCTACTGCGCCATCGGCTAAGCACTTTTGCGTTATGAAACTCTGTCGAATATTCACGTGACGCGACACGCTCAACCGGCTGTAGACTGATTTAACAACCAACAACGGCAACCTCGCGACGCCCCCACACCGTCGCACCAGAGGCTGGCCGGTACAAATCAAAAGGGAGGTAGTTGAAATGGGCAGCTCATGGCAGGTCGTTGTTCGCGCGTCATCTCTCACCTTCTTCCTGCTGGCCGGTTGCGTGACGATCACACAACCGCAGGACGGAGCCGCGACGAGTCGTAACTTAGCGGGGGTTAGCTCTGTCACGGCGGAAGTCAGTTTCCGCTCGCAACTCTGCGCCGGCACGTTCAACGCGACGCTCGATGGGAACAACGTCACGGCACAGTTTTCGCCCTCGGGGGCGCAGCTGCAGCAAGCCACTTTTGCCAACTTGGCTCCCGGACTGCACACCCTCACTGCGAGCGCCGACACTCTTCAGTATTGGATCTTGTTTCCCTACTGCGGTAGTGGCACTGACACGGCGAACTTCTGCGTGCCCATACAGTATTCGATTGCCACTCCGTCCAAGACTGCGTTCGCCAACCGTGACAACCTGAGCTGGCTTAAGGCCAGCGATACGACTGTTACGGTCGCCGCGGACGTCGGCGCATCTTTTAACCGCTGGAACCTCATTCGGCTTGGCGGGATCGCCAGCAGCACGGGCTTGATACAGTCCACGGACAACTCGTGCCTCTGCATGCGTTCCATGGACGACAGGCAGAGCACGCCGATTGGCCTCGCGCTTTGCAACCCGCAGGACGCCACGCAGCAATGGCAGGCGCTCCAGATACCGCCCTCCGGCAGCTTCCGGTTTCAGAACAACGGCCGCGGGGTCAGTGACGCCTGCCTGACCGAAGGCCCGAACTTATCGCTGATCCAACGTTCATGCCTTGACACGCCCGATCAACTCTGGAAGGTCAGGGACAATACAAACGGGCAGTTCGGGTCTCCGTTCTTTTAAGAAGACCAAAGGATATTGCTCAGCAAGTGCTTTGCGCCCGCGTGGCCCTTTGGCGTCATAGATTTCAAGCGGCCACGCCAAAGAGGGCTCCAACGCCAGCGGTCAATGCCATTGCCAAGGCGCCCCAAAACGTTACGCGCGTTACAGACGCCAACACGGGTGAACCGCCCGCGCGTGCCGCCAGAAGTCCCAACAGCGCAAGAAAGAAGAGGGAACTGCCGGCGAGACCCCACATGAGTAGAGTGACGGGAAGCAAGAGAACCATCACAAGCGGAAGCGCTGCGCCCACCGCAAACGTAGCCGCCGAGGCCAATGCGGCTTGCACAGGTTTCGCGGCCAGTGTGTCCGATATACCCAGCTCATCTCGCGCATGCGCAGCAAGTGCACCGTGCTGCATCAGTTGAGTGGCGACACTCGACGCCAGGGTTTCATCCAGTCCGCGTTTGGCGTAGATGGCCGTCAGTTCTGCGTGTTCCTGTGCGGGATTCGCGGCTAACTCTTTGCTCTCGCGCGCCAGATCCGCGCGTTCAGTATCAGCCTGCGAACTGACCGAGACATACTCGCCAGCAGCCATTGACATAGCACCAGCGACAAGGCCAGCGATGCCCGCAACCAGAATAACCTGGGTACCTGCGCCTGCAGCAGCGACACCCAAGACGAGGCTAGCAGTAGAAACAATACCGTCGTTCGCGCCGAGAACGGCCGCACGGAGCCAGCCCGTTCGATGAGTTCTGTGCCTCTCACTGTGTCGCATCCGTCTACCCGGTGATGGGGAGTTTGCTTCGACGCCTAACGTGTTTTAGATCGCAGCCGCAGCGCCGGATGACAACGCCATGGTGCACAGCGGAAGCAGGCGTACGAGCATTCCCTGGTTGAGCGCGGCAACGTCTTCATCTCATTTTTTGAGCCAACGGTCGATCAGCGCTATCTCTTTCTTTTGCGCGGCAATGATTTCCTTTGCGAGCTTGCGCATTTGCCATCTCTTTTGCCATGCTGTCCATCAGTTCCTTCAGGTCCATCGAATGCATCGAGTTCGTGTCTTTGCGATGCTCACTAACACTTGGTGTCTTGACCGATCGAATCAACAGCGACTTCTTGATGAAGCGCAAACTGACGGCAGAAATATGACTATACGTTCAACCTAACTATGTTCGCGATGCAATTGTCGACCGCGGCACCTAGGCTGGTAGCGGTTGATCGTCCGATCCCGGCGCCCACCTCACGCGAGGTATTACTCAAAGTGCGAGCGTGCGGCGTATGCCGCACCGATCTGCATATCATCGACGGCGAACTGCCCCCAGTGCGTGGGCCACTTATTCCCGGTCACGAGATCGTCGGCGTTGTCGTTGGCAAAGGCGACAACGCGCAACGCTTTGCGACCGGAGAGCGCGTGGGCGTGCCGTGGCTCGGTGGAAGCTGCGGCGCATGCCGATTTTGTGAAAACGGGCGCGAAAATCTGTGTGAGCGAGCGATTTTCACCGGCTACCACCGCGACGGCGGTTATGCGGAATACGCGGTGGCCGACGAACGCTACTGCTTTGCAATTCCGGACCGATACGACGATCTGCACGCGGCGCCGCTGCTATGCGCCGGGCTGATCGGCTACCGCGCCTATGCGATGGCCGACACTCGCGCTGGTGACCGGATCGGCCTTTACGGGTTTGGCGCCGCAGCCCATATCGTTGCGCAGACAGCTACCGCACAAGACCGCCGCGTCTTTGCATTTACGCGGCCCGGTGATCATCGCTCGCAGCAGTTTGCGCGTGAGCTCGGCGTCGAATGGGCAGGAGATTCGGCGATGGAGCCGCCTGCGCCACTGGACGCAGCGTTGCTGTTCGCGCCGGTCGGCGCGTTGATACCGTTGGCACTGCGATCAGTGCGCAAGGGAGGCGTTGTCATTTGCGCGGGAATTCATATGAGCGACATTCCGTCTTTCGCTTATTCGCTGCTGTGGGGCGAACGCGTGGTGCGTTCGGTGGCCAATCTGACGCGCGCCGACGGCGAAGCGTTTTTCGCGCTGGCAGCGCAATATCCAATCCAAACGCACGCGATTCCGTTCGCGCTTGACGCTGCGAACGACGCTCTTGAAGCATTGCGCGTTGGCGCGTTCGACGGGGCCGCAGTGCTGTTACCGCCGCAATAACAAAGTCGATGTGCTGGTGCCGTCGTCTGCCTCACGCAACATTTGGGCAACGGATTGGCAACCTCCGCTGCTTGGCAACGATCGGCGTCGCTTAGGAGGAGAGTCTTGGGCCAGAGCTCAGGCTTTCATCGCCCGCGGGAAAACGCGCGGCACAAAGGCGGGCGTGGCGTCGAGGTAGCGTTGGTAGGCATCGCCAAACTCAGCCAGAGCCTCTTGTTCCTCGCGACGCGCAAGACGCACATACATAAACACCAGAATTGGAAACATCGCCAACGTGATCAGCGTCGGCCACCGCAATAGAAAGCCGCTCATGACCAGGACGAAGGCAACGTACTCCGGATGGCGTATGTGCGCGTACACCCCCGTTCTCGCTAGTTGCCTGAGTTGCTGAGCTTTGTGCAGTACCGACCATGCCGATACCAGAAGGAGAAAGCCACCGAGAATCAGGACGGTGCTGGCAATTTGGAATACCCCTAAGGGCGGATTCGCACGCCAATCAAACATCATCTCAAGCACATGGCCAACATCGTGCGGGAGGGACTCAACGCGTAGAAACCTGGAGCCCGTCCAACCAGACAGCAGATAGATCGTCAGCGGAAACACATACATCTCGATGAAGAGAGCGGCTAAAAAAGTTGTGAACGCAACGAAAGCGCGCCAGTCGCGGGTGCTTTCCGGCCGGTGAAAGAAAAGGGCAATGAGTGCAAACACGAGCGTATAAATAACCGCCAGCGACCAATCGCCGTAGGACGGCACAGTGCCAAAAATCATCTGTGAACCTCCTTCACTGTCGGTTCGCCACGTAAAATTATCCGCGCTATCGCCAGGAATCAAGCACGCTAGGCTAGCGACGCAGCCAATCCGTCAGTCACACAATACGTGGTCTCCAAAGTCTGACGCGTAACTTGTCGAGTTCGCGGAACCATAGCGCGCTTGAGGCGACCACGGCAGCGAGGACCCAATCGCTCGCGGTCAAAGGTACGGTGCCAAAGGCGCGCTGCAACGCCGGCAGATAAAGTACGGCCAACTGCAGCGCCAGCGAAACTGCAATCGCGAGCCATAGCCAGGCGTTGGTAAACAGGTCGCGCATAACGCCCGCCTCGTCCGAACGCGCCGCAAAAACGGTAAAGAGCGAGAACAACACTAGCGTATGAAAAGCGAGTGTGCGGCCATGCTCGATTCCACCGTCGCCCGCAAAAATCCCGCCGGGCAGCGCTGCGTCCAGCACCCCAAGCGTCCCGACTCCCATGACCGCAGCAACAATAACGATGCCACGCCACATGGCGGGGGTGATGACGCCGAGCGTCGGATCGCGCGGTGGCCGCTGCATTAATCGTTGACTTGGCGGATCGATGCCGACCGCGAGTGCAGGACCGGAGTCGGTGACCAGATTGATCCAGAGAATCATGGTGGCCGTTAACGGCAACACCAGCGCCTCACCTGCGCCGGTCGTGATTCCCAGCCATCCGGCCGCTACGACACCCAAGAACATCACGATGACTTCTCCCAGGTTGGTGGCCAACAAATAGCGCAAGTACTTTTGGATGTTCGAGTAGATCGACCTGCCCTCTTCAATCGCTGCCACAATCGACGCGAAGTTGTCGTCCAGTAACACCATGTCGGCCGCCCCTTTCGCGACATCGGTGCCGGTAATGCCCATCGCAATGCCGATATCGGCGGTTTTTAGCGCGGGCGCATCGTTTACGCCGTCGCCCGTCATCGCGACAACGTGGCGGTGGCGTTTCAGCGCATGGACAATCCGCAGCTTGTGCTCGGGACTCACCCGTGCGAACACCGATACGTTCTGCGCGGTTTCGGTCAACTCTGCGTCGGTCATCGCTTCGATTTCGGCGCCTGTTACAGCACGTTCACCTGCGCCGCAGATCCCTAGTTCGTGGGCTATCGCTCCCGCCGTGCGTGGATGGTCGCCTGTGATCATGATCACCCGCACCCCTGCTTGCTGTGCCGTCCGGACCGCCGCCGCCGCCTCCGGTCGCGGGGGATCGATCATGCCGACAACACCCAGCCACACGAGCTCTTCCTCGACCGCAGGATGAAGTGCCGTAGCCAATTCGCCGGGCAGCAGCCGATGTGCGATCCCAAGCGGACGCAGCGCTTCGTCGGCAAGCGCATCGACCGAATGCTGGATCTCGAGGCGCCGCGCGTCGGTCAGCGGTCGTTCCGAGTCACCGACCTGCTCTGCGCAACAGCGTGCCAGCAGGATGTCGGGCGCACCCTTGACAAACAGTGTTGTGACGGTATCCGGTTTGGTCGCGTGCGTGTGTGCCGTGCTCATCAGCTTGCGCTCTGACGAAAAAGGGATTTCGCCTACTCGGGCAAAGCGGGTGTGCAAGCGGTCGGGTGAAAGGCCTGCCTTTAGCGCTGCAACCTTGAGTGCCCCCTCGGTGGGGTCACCAATCACGACCAGCAAGCCACCTCGCTCGACAAGGTCGGAGTTGTTCGAGACGAAGCCTGCGCTCAACATGGCCTCTACTTCACGCGCATGCGCTGCGTTCATGCCGGGTTGCTCGCACGCAATCAAGGCGCCGTGCGGGTCGTAGCCGGAGCCTGTCAAGCCCACGCGACCGCCGGCGGTGATAAGTGTCCGCACGGTCATTTCATTTTTCGTCAGCGTGCCGGTCTTGTCGGTGCAGATGACAGTGGCCGCACCCAGAGTTTCCACCGCGCTTAAGCGCCTGACGATCACATTGCGCCTCGCCATTCGCTGCATGCCCAGTGATAGCACCACGGTAGTGATCGCAGACAGGCCTTCTGGCACAGCAGCCACTGCGAGTGCGATCGTGTACAGCAGCACGGTTGAAAGCACGGTTAATGAAAAATCGCGCTGCATCAGCAGCAGCGTTGCGCCGACGATCAGTGCGATCGCGATTACTACGACACCGAGAACGCGGCCAGTGCGGTCAAGCTCGAGTTGCAGCGGTGTTGGCTCATCGACCGCACGCGCAAGTAGATCCGCGATGCGCCCGATTTCGGCGTTCATTCCGGTCGCCGTTACGATCGCACGGCCGTGCCCGAATGACACTGTGGTTCCGGCAAACAGCATATTGCTGCGATCAGCCGTCACGGCATCGGCCGGCACCGGCTCCACATCTTTCGACACTGCTTCGCTCTCGCCGGTCAACGGCGCTTCCATACTGCACAGCGATGCGGAGTGAACTACACGCGCGTCGGCAGGTATGGTGGCTCCTTCTTCCACTAGAAGCACATCGCCTGGAACGATCTCGGCCACCGGAACGACTACGCAAACGCCATCCCGCAACAAACTGGCTTGCGCGGGGGTCATTTGGCGCAGACTTGCAATCGCGGCCTCTGCGCGTGACTCCTGAAAGTAACCGAGCGCAGCATTGGCAACGACAATTGTCAGGATCGTCAACGCCTCATAAGGGAGGCCGGTTTCGCGCTCGATTCCCCAGACGACGAACGAAACCGCAGTCGCTACGATCAGAAGCAGGACCAGTGGGCTTTGAAACTGAGCGAGAAACCGGCGCCACGCCGAAATGACCGGCGCCGCTGCAAGCTCGTTGCGCCCGGCGATTGTCAGCCTCCGAGAGGCCTCATCGGCCGACAGACCGAAGTCGAGATTGGTACCAAGCACCTTTGCGACAGCATCACAGGTCAACGCGTGCGCGGCACCGAGACTCAGCGCGTAGTGTCCCGCGGCCACCGTAGCATCCGGCCTGGCACAAATACTCGTTTTAGGAATCGCGCGGCAATCCAAGACGCGCTCCATTAGTAGTAATACCGCCGCCCATCGCGCAGAGTCGCTTACACACCGCGCTGCCCCTGATTCGGTCGCGTAACTCGCCTTCTAACCAACTGACAAAACTATCTATCGAGCGATAGCACCGCCGTAACGAGTCGCGCCATGACCCAAAGCCCGCACACGAACAGCAATCCAGCGAAGGCCACCAAGCCCAACGTAGCGAACGCACTCATGGCGTGACTCGCAATTCGTTGTTGACCGATTGCACGCCCTGCGCTGCCCAGGCGGCCGCCTGAATCGCATTACGGTCGCGCCAGGAGTGCACCTGGCCATGCAGTGTCACGGTCGAATTATCGACATCGATTTGGATGCTTTTCGCTTCATGCAATGCCTGCCGCTGTAAGGCATTGGTAATCCGGTCAGTAATGTCGGCGGGCACCGGGCGCGGCTTCAAGCTGATCTGATTGCTGACGCCAGTGACGCCAAGCACCGGCTGGATAGCACGTGGATCCCGACTCAATTCAGCAATAACGTCTTTCTTCAATTCGATATCTGTTTTCATCGACTTTCCTTGGTCTCTCCGCCAAACCAAGAATATGACGGCGCGAGATGCCGCTTGTTGACCCGCATCAAGAGCGGTCACGCTGAGCAAGCGGTGTTTGCAACCTTGACGCGCATCAATACACAGCGCCACGCTCCGCGTAGAGTGAGTTCCAAGGCGCTGAGTGCAAGGATCGTTTGCGGCCGGCGTGTCAAACAACCCAAACGAAGAATGTCAGCATGAAAATCCTGGTTGCAGTTGATGGCAGCGATTACAGCCGCATGGCCATCGAGTTTGTCGCGTCGCGTCGGACGCTGATTGAGTCGAACCCTGATATTCAAGTGCTCACTGTGCGATGGCCGTTGGCGTCAAACCCAGCGCGCATCGTCGGTATGACCGTCGTGCGGGAGTATTACGCAGACGAAGCAGAAAAGGCTTTGAGGCCGGCGCGACGTCGGCTGACGAAAGCGGGCTTGAGTCCGAAGGTGCACTTCACCGTCGGCCGCCCAGCCGCCGAAATCAGCGCGGTCGCCGACGAGTACAACGCGGACCTGCTGGTGCTGGGTTCGCGCGGGCACTCCGCCCTGGGCGGCATGCTGCTGGGATCGGTGACCAACGAGGTACTGGTGCGCACCAAGCGAGCGATGTTGATCGTGCGCGGCAAGGCGAAGAGCTACCCCGATTCGTTGCGGGTAGGAATCGCGGTCGATGGCAGTGCGTACGGGCGCAAAGCGGTCAAGTTTGTGCTGCGACACTTGGATTTATTTGGGGCCAATCCAAGAGTGACGCTGATTCATGTGGTGCAAGACTACGCACTGAGTGCAGTGCCGCACATGGATGGGATCATGTTTCCCACATTTTCAGGCAGTGAAGTTCGCGCGTGGCAGAACAAGGCGCTCGAGAGCGCGATGAAATCTGTGCGGCCGCTTCTGAAGAAAATCGGTACTCAAGTGGATGAAATCCGGCTGATCGGAAATGCCGGCGACGAACTGTCGAACTACACGAACAAGAAGCTTGATCTACTCGTTCTGGGGTCGCACGGCTATGGAGCATTCAAGGCGGTCGTAATGGGCTCAGTTGCGACGCGGGTCACCGCGCATTGCACTATGCCGTTACTGCTTGTGCGCTGAATGAGGAAGATTACCGGCAGCTCCACCACCTGCACTGATCGCGCACGCAACGCTGGTGGGCGTATTGCGCGATCCAGCAGCGTTATTGCGACGAGGGCGATTCTTGGGCGATCAACGCACGACGAGGACGGGCAGCTTTGTGCGCGCGAGCACTCTTTGCGTTTCGCTTCCGAGCAAAAGCTTGTCGAGTCCCTTTCGCCCGTGCGAGGCCATCACGATCAGATCGGCCTTGAATTTCTTGGCGGTCGCGATAATCGCTTCGGCTGGCGAATCGCTATAGGAGTGCGCTGTAGTCGCCTTCGTGCCTAGCTTCTTGGCCAGAGCGCTGGCGTCTTTTAGCACCCTGTCCGCGCCGGCCGCCGCCTCTTTCTCGTACTTGTCCTTGGGCGGCCAAGCCATCCCGACTCCGTCGGGGAAATACAGCGCTGCGTAGGTTCGACTCGCGTGAAAGATCTGCAGTGTTGCGCCGAGATCGCCGGCAAGCCTAGCCGCAGCCTTTACTGCGTGATTTGACTGCGTGGTGCCGTCAGTAGAAACCAAAATTCGCTTGAACATTGCACTCTCCTTACGGGCGCGCTGCCCACAGGTGATGCTAATCGGCGACAAACGCAACGCATTTGAGCCGGATCAATGTCTTGCCTAAAAGGCCGCATTACAGCGCGCTCGCTTCGCTTGATTCAATCGACCCATGATCCGATCGCTTCGGCGTTTGACGCCCGTCAAACAGCGATTGCTAGCGGCATGGTTTACTGCAACGGGTGCGACGGTGTGCATCTGGCGCAGCCCCGTGCAAGACCTAGATAATTTGAAGAGCCGAACAATGAGGATTTCAAGATGGGCCGTCGCCGTGGCGTTAAGCGCGTGTTCGATGACGCTCACCGCATGCGGCGGAGGAGAAGACGCTCCTGCTAGCCCTTCACCGCTTGTGACGGTGAGCTACGGAATAAAGCAGGTGCGGTTTTCATGGGAATCCGTAGCAGGTGCAACGCACTACAAGCTATTTGAGCGAGTCGACGCCAACGCTGTCTTCACTCAGGTTGGACTGGATATAACGGCCACCAGTGTCAGCCATGACATAGCACTGCACCGGCGCGTAAATGCAAGCTACAGAATTGATGCATGCAACGGCGTCGGCTGTGCAGCCTCAAACCCGATCAGCTTGGCCGCCAATCTCGTGCCGGCGATCGGATATTTAAAGTCGTCCAACCCGGATGGCCAAACCCCGAATGATGACTTTGGCGATGCCTTCGGCAATGCGGTCGCCCTGAGCAGAGATGGTGAAACCCTGGCGGTTGGCGAATACTTGGAAGATGGCGGCGCCATTGGTTCAGGAGCCGTTTACATTTTTGTTCGCAGCGCAGGCAGTTGGGTATTACAGGCTTACCTTAAGGCCTCAAACGCCGGTGGAGGTTTTCCTTGCGAGCCGTTTCCCTCCGGCGATCAATTCGGCTATGCCATTGCGTTAAGCGCGGATGGCAACACGCTCGCGGTCGGCGCGCCGCTGGAAGACAGCAATGCGACAGGAATTAATGGCGATGAAACGAATAACTCTGCGAATAACTCCGGTGCGGTCTACGTCTTTACTCGCTCGGCGGGTGTTTGGAGCCAGCAGGCGTACCTGAAGGCATCGAACACTGGACGTGGCTTGTCCGGTGTTCCTGGAGGGCCAGACTTCTGCAGCGTGGGTGATCTGTTTGGTTCGGCCGTAGCTTTGAGTGCCGATGGCAACACACTTGCAGTAGGTGCGCCCGGGGAAGACAGCAATGCGGTGGGTATTGACGGCAATCAGTTGGACGACTCGGCCAGCGCCGCCGGTGCGGCGTATGTATTCGCGCGGAGCTCGGGTCTATGGAGTCAACAAGCCTATCTGAAAGCTTCTAATACAGGGGCAGGTGATCAGTTCGGAAGCGCTCTGGCGCTCAGCAGCGATGGCCAGACACTGGCGGTCGGAGCTTACCTGGAAGACAGCAACGCCACCCATGTTGCTGGAAATCAGGCGGATAACTCGGCGCCCGATGCCGGTGCGGTATACGTGTTCACTCGCACGGCGTCGATGTGGTCACAGCAAGCTTACATAAAGGCGTCCAACACCGGAGTAACTGTGCCGAACCTACAAACAGGTGCCGGCGATGAGTTTGGACGACGCCTCGCGCTAAGCGGCGACGGCAATACGCTGGCGGTTGCAGCTCATCTCGAAGACAGCATGGCTTCAGGTATCAATGGCAATCAAACGGACGAATCAGCAACCAATTCCGGTGCGGTATATGTCCTCACACGAAGCGCAGGTGTTTGGTCTCATCAGGCCTATCTAAAGGCTTCCAACGCGGGGGCAGGCGGTTTCTTTGGCTACGCCATTGCATTAAGCGCTAACGGCGACACACTCGCAGTAGGCGCGCCCGGAGAAGACAGTAGTGCTCGAGGTGTGGGCGGTAATGAAATGGACGATTCGCTCAGCGATGCAGGTGCAGTTTATGTATTCGCCCGAAATTCCGGATCCTGGTCACAGCAAGCTTACGTAAAGGCGTCCAACACTGAATCGTTTGATGGCTTCGGTAGCGCAGTAGCTTTGAATTTCGACGGCAATACCCTAGCTGTGGGGGCCGTTGGCGAAGATAGTAGTTCGCCTGGAATAGGCGGCAACCAGATCGATCAACAGTGCCGGGGCCGCAGGCGCGGTTTACATATATTAGGAGCAGGCGTGTTTGGGATGTCTATCTCATTAACTAGGAATGAGCATGAAAATCCTGGTCGCAGTTGACGGAAGCGATTACAGCCGCATGGCGACCGAGTTCATCGCCTCGCGCAAGACGCTGATCAAATCGAACCCCTATGTCCAAGTGCTCAATGTTCAGTGGCCTCTCCCTCCGCATCCCGCACGCGTCGTCGGCAAGGCAGTCGTGCGAGAGTATTACGCGGGCGAAGCTGAAAAAGCTCTGAAGCCGGCGCGCACGCGACTTCAAAAAGCGGGCTTGACTCCGTTCGTTCGGTACACGGTTGGGCGTCCGGCCTTGGAAATCAGCCGCACCGCCGACAAAGTAGACGTGGACCTACTGATTCTCGGTTCACATGGACACTCCGCACTAGGCGGAATGTTGCTGGGATCAGTGACACAGGAGGTCCTGGTTCGCACCCGACGCCCGACACTGGTCGTACGTGGCAAAGCGAAAAGATATCCGGACTCGATGCGAGTAGGAATAGCGGTCGACGGCAGCGCCTACGGGCCAGCGGCACTGAAGTACGTACTGGACCATGCAGAGCTTTTCGGAGAAACGCCTAACATTTCGTTGATCCATGTCGTGCACACCTACAACCTGGTCGGCGTGTGGAGTTCGGCCGGGTTCGCGCAACCCGCTTTCTCGTCGGCACAGATACGCGCAATGCAGGACAAGGCGTACGAAGCTGCCATGAAGCCGGTGCGCAAACTTCTGAAGAATTCAGCCGTAAAGGCGAGCGAAGTTCGATTGGCAGGTATTGCGGGTGACGAACTGTCCGGGTACGCCAAGCAAAAGCTTGACGTACTGGCGATGGGATCGCACGGGTACGGTGCCTTTAAGGGCGCAGTACTGGGCTCGGTGGCGACACGCGTGGTGGCGCAGGGCGAAATTCCTCTTCTCTTGATACGCAGCGTGGCGCGCTAGTCCAGTGTCTAGGAGTCGTCCGGCGCATCCCATCGCGACCAACTCAGTACCCCGACCACATATTACGATGCTAGGCCGATTTGCAACTAGATCAGTCGGCAACTCAGTCGGTAGCCGCCTACCGAGCGTCGTCAGCGTTGACCTGCGTCAACGCCCGGACGCCGCAACCGCCTACTCTGCAACTAAGGTGTATCGAAGGATGGACGTGCACGAAGCGCAAGTTGCAAGCTGCATCGACTTCCGCACAACGTCGGCGGGTTTCGATGAACCGATCGAAGTGTGGCTGGCCTGCCATGAACGCATATTGCGAATGGTCGCGTTGTTGGTGCGGCTGCGCGATCACATAGCCGCCGGCGAAGCGCGTGCAGCAGCGCGTGTAACCGCGGCTTCGATCCTGCGCTACTTTGATGAGGCCGCGCCCCGCCACCACGAAGATGAAGAGCTCGACCTGTTTCCCCGCCTGCTGGAGTACTCGCAGCGTGCCGGCCGTGGCGACATCGCGTCCGCCCTTGAGGCGTTACAACAACAACATCAGCAGCTCGATCGCGCCTGGGCAAATGTGCGGGCCACACTGGTCGCTGTCGAAGCAGGAAGCAACGTACACCTTAACGACGAGGCCACTGCACGGTTCGTGCTGCGCTATCAACAGCATGTGGAACGCGAAAACGAAATTCTGACACCTGCATTCCGGCGCGCCTTCGACCGGCACGAGCTTGACGCGATCGGCCACGCGATGGCCCTACGGCGAGGCGTTAGTTGGGAATAGTTGCGGCGATTACCTAGCTAGCAGTCCGTCTGCGGTTGCGACCGCGTCGTATGACGAATTCACCAGTAATCGCTCGATGGTTGACCGCCGTCAAGTCTTCTTGCGCGCGAGTGCGTAAGGTCCCGCCGTGTGGCAATTGGCGCAGCCCTGTGGCGCTTAACGACGGTGTCGTAACTCCAATTTGCGAGCGAGATTTTGGCCCGATGACTATTGCCCGCGTCGCTTTTCTCGCCAGGCCGGCAAATACCGCGCTGCCGATAGCGCCGGTGGTCACGTATTGCGACTTCCGCGTGCATTGCGACACGTGCTGCTTGCGCGAATTGTGTCTGTCGGTCGGACTGGAACGCGAAACAATGCGCTTGCTTGACCGCATCGTCACCAGTCGAACCCGCGTCAAGCGGCGCGATACCCTGTACCGGCCCGGCGATGCTTTCAGCGGCGTGTATGCGGTTCGGCTGGGGACGTTCAAAACGGTGATGCTCGCCGAGGATGGCCGCGAACAGATCACCGGTTGTTACATGGGTGGTGAAATCGTGGGACTCGACGGGATCAGTGCCGGACGACACACGTGCGGGGCAGTCGCGCTCGAGGACAGCGAAGTGTGCGTATTGCCGTTCGACCAACTCGACAATCTCGCTAACAATGTGCCCGCACTGCGCCGCAACCTCTATCGATGCATCTCAAGGGATCTCTGTCGAGGCCAAGACATGATGCTGCTGCTGGGCAGCATGCGGGCCGAAGAACGCCTCGTCGTATTCCTGCTCGACCTGTCGCGCCGCTACCAAGCGCGCGGCTACTCGGGCAGCGAGTTCGTCCTGCGCATGACGCGCGAGGAAATCGCCAGCTTGCTCGGATTGAAGCTCGAGACCGTTAGCCGCCTGTTTTCGCGCCTGCACGCAGACGGCCTGATCCAGGTGCAGGGTCGCTCGATCAAGCTGCTCGATCCCGTCGCTCTCAATGCGATAGCGAGCCAACTCGTTGGGCCAGACGCCTTGACCTAAATCAAAGGCCTCAGGCCCGTGCCACCGTAAGCTGGACAAATGACAGCGGACCCAGATGGGCGAGGCGGACCTCCCAGGAAGAGCACTTGGCGCCGCCTGTCAACACCGAGATCGAGGTTGGTGCTGGCATTGCTCTTCGCCGGCATTCTGATCGGTGCCGGCGCAGCGATTGCGACTCAGGTGATGGTGGCCGTCACTGGCACCGACCAGTTCTGCGGTGGTGCCTGCCATTCTATGCAGTGGGTAGCAAAGGAACACAAGCAAAGTGTGCACTTCGCCAACCGCACCGGCGTTCGAGCTGGTTGCCACGACTGCCACATTCCACACGCCTATCCCGAAGTTCTTTGGTACAAAACGAAGGCCGGCATCAAGGACGCGATTCAGGAAGCGCGCGGCATCATCTCCACGGAGGAGAAGTTCAAGAAAGAGCGCCTGCGGCTCGCCACATCGGTGTGGTCCGAATACAAACGCACGGACTCGAGGGCCTGCCAGCACTGCCACGTCTTCGATAGCGAAGTGTTGGCTCGACAGAAGGAGTTCGTGCGGCCGATGCATCAGCAGGTCCTGTCTAAGACCGCGACTTGTATCGATTGCCACAAGGGAATCGCCCATGAGGCGCCCAAGGAATGACGTCTTAGCTCGCCGGATGTCATCTGTGCGCTCGTGCAATGCCCCAGAGCACGTCAGTTAAAAATATTGGAAATCCGGAAATCCGCCGTGGTCGGTCGATCAGCGGCCGAAACCTTCGACGTGATCGAAGCAGCCGAGCATTACCCAGCGTTCCTGCCCTGGTGTGCCGATGCGGTCATCCTCGAGCGTGACGAGAATGTCGTCGCTGCACGCATCACGATCGGTTTTCACGGAGCCCGCTTGGTCCTGACCACTCGGAATCCGAAACGGCGCCCGTCTTGGATGGCGATCCATCTGGAGCGCGGACCGTTTTCGCACTTCGAAGGCGAATGGCTGCTGACCGAACTCGCGCCCAATGCGTGCAGGATTGATTTTCATTTGCGCTACGAGTGGCGCGGAGCGCTCACCGGTCTGCTCGCGCGCTGGGCCTTTGACGGTATCGTGGACACGCTGGTCGATGCCTTCGTACGCCGCGCGGAACAAGGAGCGACATCGTGACCGAAGAAAACATCGTCGAAGCGCTGCGCGGCTCGCGGCTCGCGACCGAGCTGTCGGACGCCGAAGTGCGTGTGCTTGCCGAACATCTGGTGTTTCGCGATCTCGATCCCGACGAGGTTCTGGTGTCGGAAGAAACCTCGGACAATCACCTGTACGTCATTGTGCGAGGGACGCTGGGGGTGGTTAGAGGAGCACGAGACACCCGAAAACGTCACGCTCTT
Organism: uncultured beta proteobacterium; assembly: GCA_963791315.1. Taxonomy (GTDB): domain Bacteria; phylum Pseudomonadota; class Gammaproteobacteria; order Burkholderiales; family Burkholderiaceae_F; genus JACCZX01. The sequence continues at coordinate 619,419 of CAWBRQ010000007.1, read as the reverse complement.
TGCACTCGATGCCGGCGATCTCGTTGGCGAACTAAGCTTCCTCGACGGGACACGGCACTACGCTTCGCTGGTTGCGATCGGTCCGACTCGCGTGTTCGGCCTCGAACGCGAAAAGCTCGAGGCATTACTACCCGTGCATCCGGAGATCGTCTATCGCGTGATGCGCGCAATCATCCGCACGGTCCACGAGATCCAGAGGAGGATCTCGATGCATTCTGTCGAGCTCACCAACTACATCTACAAGCAGCACGGCCGATATTGAGCCTGCCGGACTTCACTGACTGCCGAACGCGCCGCGTTCAACGCCAGACAAGGACAGGAATTTTCGAATGGGTCAGCACTTTGTTCGTCTCGCTGCCGATCAGTAAGGCGCTGACACCTCGCCGACCGTGCGATGCCATGAAGATCACGTCGCAGCCGTGCTCCGCCGCTACGTTGATGATCTCCTCCCACGGCCTTTCGCTCACTCGATGCACCGCGGTGCAGCCAACGTCCGCATCACGCGCCATCTGCTTGATCACATCGAGCACGCGCCGCGCGTCCTCCTTCGACTGCTTTTCGTGTTCCTCTGCGCGCTCAGGCGCGTTGCGTGTTTGGAACTCGGTCGGATAGAACAACGGTGTCGTATGCAGCGCAGTGAGTTGCGCGCCGATCGACTTCGCGAAACGAATACCGTCTCGTGCGGCACGCTCGGACAGCTCGGAGCCATCGGTAGGAAACAAGATGTGCTTGTACATGGCGTATCACCCAACCTCTTTCCCCTCGCGGGCGACTTGTCTGCGTAGTTCGCTATAGCGCGCGTCGAAGTCAACCCCAAACAAAGGATCTGGCTCGGTGGGTATGGCTGCGACGGCGGCCCAATCAGCGGGCGTCAGAAGCTCCACGGCCCGTGGGATCACCTGTCGTTCCTCGGCGGCAAGGTGATGTCTGTAGTACACGAGATAAGTGGCGGCAGCCGCTTCGAGCGTCGAGCGCTCGATTACGACGCCGACAACTATTTCATTCAGACAGTTCAGAAGCTCTCTCCCCGGCCGCCGCGATCACGACATGCTCCTGCATGCGCCGCGCGATTTCCAGTTGCAGGTGCGGATCGCGTTTGGTGAGTCGAGCGAAAGCCACATCTTCGCGCGGGTGGTGAAAGCGATCCGGATAGTGGCGCAGGTAATAGACGATCAAGCGCATTAACTCATAGTCGGCGCTCTTGTCCGCGTGAAAGGCATCGACTTGCTGTTCGAGCAGATCGAGAAGTCCCGCAAAATTGCGATGGTCAGAATGCCATCTGGCGAGCAGATCGGCCGGCGAGCGGTCGGGGCGGGTAGTTTCAGTGTTGTGTTCTTTAACAGTCATAGAGATGCAGGTCGTGAATGAGTCAAAGGAGTGATTCGGCGAGCGGGACCACGGTCAGGGTGCGGATTCCCTGCGCGCCATGGATCAATACGCCCTCGATGTCGGCGGTTGCCGAAGGTCCGGTCATGAACACGCCATAGCGCGCGTTGAACTGCGCGCGCTCGCGATACGCGTCATGCATGTTACCGACGATCTTCTTCGGGTCCAGCAGGACGACTAAATGCTGCGCAAGAAACCCGAGCGTGTTCACTTTGAACTGCGCTTCGGTGAGCCACAGCGAACCAGTCTCCGCAACTCCAAACACTGCGCGCACGACGCCCACATCGACGTCGTGCAACTTATCGGGTGAGCGCACCCGATCAAGGGGCCGATTGCCCGCGACTTCAGACACAGCGGAGCACACCACCTTCGCATCAGGAAATAGCCGCTTGACCAACTTGTCGAGGCCATCTGCAGGAGGTTCCACAAATTTTCCGCCCATGCGCAGCACACCTGCTTTGAAGCGCTCGAGCAACGGTGCACTCGCGGCGGTGTCAAACGTCGGCACGTCCGGCATAGGCACCGGCGCGGGCTGGTTTTTGCGGATGCGCGCGAGTATTTCCTGGCGGCTGTTCATTTCCTTGCCCGATTCTTCAAATACCACTGGCGGAACGTAAGCTCCGGGGCGGTCGGTACCTCGCGCTGTCGGCCCCAGGCGTTGAGTCGGCTATACATCATCAGGCGCGGAAGGTAATCGATGCTGGTGCCTGCAGTCTCGACCGCCGCGCGGTACAGCTTCGGACTGCCCAACACCTTTCCCGCGATCTGCATCGCTTGCTGCTTGACGAACGGAAGCTGATGACGCTTGGCGATGATCTCGCGCCATTTGTAGATCTGCTCGTGGATGTTGATCTTGACCGGACACACACTGGTGCAGCTTCCATTGAGCGTCGATGCGAAGGGCAACGAGCTGTACTTTCGCAAGTTGAATGTCGGATCGATGATGACGCCGATCGGCCCCGAGTAGGTCGCGCCGTAGCTGAGACCGCCGCTGCGGCGGTAGACAGGACAAGTGTTCATACAGGCGCCGCACCGAATGCACTTCAGCGAGTACCAGAAGTCGGCCATCCCCAAGCGCTCGGACCGGCCGTTGTCGACCAGGATCACGTGCATCTGCGTGCCGTCGCGTGGAGCGCGGAAATGCGAAGTGAGCTGCGTGATCGGCGAGCCGAGCGCGCTGCGCGAAAGCATCCGCACAAACACGCCCAGATGCTCAACGCGAGGAATGACTTTCTCGATACCGATCGACGCAATGTAGAGCTTTGGCAGGTTGACGCTCAAATCGGCATTGCCCTCGTTGGTGCAGACGACCACTGTTCCGGTTTCGGCCACCGCGAAATTGGCGCCGGTCATGCCCGCGTCGGCACGAAGGAAATACGGCCGCGTGTGTTGCCGCTGGCTCTCGGCGAGATAGTGGACGTCGCTGTTCTTCGGATCGGTACCGATGGTGTCCGCAAAGACGCGCGCCACATCGCCTCGCAGCTTGTGCACGGCGGGCACAACGATGTGGCTCGGCGGTTCGTCGTCGAGCTGCTGAATGCGCTCCCCGAGATCGGTTTCCATCACTTCGATGCCGCGATTCTCGAGGAACGGCCGCATGTCGCATTCGTCGGTCAGCATCGACTTGGCCTTGACTAGCGTCGTTGCACCGTTCGAGCTCATGATTTCGAACACGATCTGGTTGTGCTCGGCCGCGTCCTTAGCCCAGTGCACTTGAGCGCCGTTGCGCTTAGCGTTGCGTTCGAACTCCTCCAGGTAATCGGCCAGGTGCGACAGCGTGTGTTCCTTGATCGCGGAGGCAAGCGACCGGAGCTCTTCCCACTCGGGAAGGTGTTCGCTCTCGCGATCGCGCTTCTTGCGCAGATCCCACAGCCTTTTGTCGTGAAACTCGAGATGGTCCTTGGCCTCGATGAACTTCGAGGACGCCTCAGAGTGGTCGATGCGGCTCATGCGCGTGCGCCGTTGAGGATTTGCGCGATATGAATGAACTTGATCTCAGCGCCGAGCCTCTCAGCGCAGCCCTTCTGGTGCATCAGACACGACATGTCGGCGGACACAATGTATTCGGCACCGGCGCGCTGATAGTCAGCCACCTTGTCATGCCCCATCTTTGCCGAGACGGGTTCCTCGAAGACGGAAAACGTGCCGCCGAATCCGCAGCATTCGTCCGGTCGTTCGGGCGTGACAAAGCGAATACCCTTTATCTTCGAGAGCAGGTCGAGCGGCTTCGAGAAGAACGGCTCCTCGATTTCGGACATCTTCGCCGTGCGCAGCGCGCGCAGCGATGAGCAGCCGTTGTGCAGCCCGACCGCGTGCGGAAAATTGGCCCACGGAAACTTGCGCACGTTCAACACGTCGTGCACGAATTCGACCAGTTCGTACGTCGAACGGCGCACCTTCAGCGTCTCGTCCGATTGCGCAACGGCGGTCAAATGGTTCCGCACATGATGCGTGCAGCTTCCTGACGGCGTGACGATGTAGTCATAACCCGAGAAATTCTTGACAAACAACGCCTCGGCGGCGACCGCATCATCGCTGCACCCGCTATTGGCCATTGGCTGCCCGCAGCAGGTTTGGTTCAGCGGATAGTCGACCTCTACACCGAGCCGCTCGAGCAGCTCGAGCGTCGCGATTCCAACTTCAGGAAAGAACGCGTCGACATAACACGGAATAAAAAGCGCTGCTTTCATCGAAGCCAATCCTCGTGCGTATCAGGCGCTGCGTGCACTCGCGCACGCGTCGACCAGATGAATAATGGAGCGATAAGGAAAGCCGGCCTGCTCGGCGAGACCGATCTCGCAGGTGCGGCTCGACGAATAGCCGTGCGTGCAGGCAGCGGGAATGGCTTGCTTCAGGTGGCGCAATGCATGCTCGTTGAGCTCGGGGCGATTGAAGCCTTTGTCGCCGGCGAAACCGCAGCAAAGCACCTCGTTCACCTCGATGACTTCGGGGCTGCAGTAGCCCGCAACGGCGGACAGCTTCTGGACGGTGCCCATCTTGCGCACGCTGCACACTGGATGAATGACGACCGGCTCGCGCGCAGGTGACATCGCGACGCGCGAGAGCACGGTGTCATGAATGAACTCGATGCTGTCCTGGACGTGTAGACGCCCATCACAACGGCGCTTGATGCGATACGCGCACGGACTGGTATCGAAGACGATAGGCCAGCGCCCGTCCTCGCTCGCGTCGCGCAAAGCTTGCTCAAGCTCGGCCGACTTCTGATCAGCCGGCTCCATCAGCCCTTTGCTCTCGAACGGCTGGCCACAGCACAGTTGCGCGAGCGAGCTCGGATAAATGACGTCGAATCCGGCTTTGCGAAAAAGGCGTTCGGCCACAACCGGCAGCGCTTCGGTGTCATCGCCGCGTTGCCCTCCCATCGTGCGCGCGGCGCAGCTCGGAAAATAGACGAGCCGATCCGCGCTCCGCACGGGGCTTGGTTCCGGCGGCTTGAAGTGCGCGGCACGCGGCATCGCCGGCGACCACTTCGGCACCCTGCCACCGGACAGACGCCGCATTGCGTCGAGCGATCCCTGCATCAACCGTGGACCCAGCATTCCGTGCAGCAGATCGGCCATGGTGAGCCCCGCGCGTACGCCATCGGTGACTCCGCCGTAGTGGTCCGCCAACGTTGTGGCCACGCGTGCGGCGAATGGACCAGCGCGCCGTCCGCGCAACGACTTGATCAGAATTCCCGTCTCGATGCCGACCGGGCACGCGGTGGCGCATAGACCGCAGGCCGCGCACGTATCGATCCCGTGATAGTCGTACAGCGCACGCAACGTGGAGACCTCGGCGTCTTGCCCTATCGCTCGCTCGAGCCGCGCAATTTCGCGCCAACCGACGATCCGCTGCCGCGGCGACAACGTCATCCGATGCGACGGACACTTCGGTTCGCAGAATCCGCACTCGATGCACTTGTCAACGATAGGGTCGCATTGCGGCAGTGGCTTGAGGTTCTTGACGTGGACGTCGGGGTCATCGTTAATCAGGACGCCCGGATTGAGCAAGCCGCGCGGATCAAACAGACGCTTGATTCGGCGCATCAGGTCATAGGCCTCGGCGCCCCATTCGAGCTCGACGAAGGGCGCGACATTGCGGCCGGTACCATGCTCGGCCTTCAGTGAACCGTCGTATTTTTCGACGACCATTCGGCACATCGCGTCCATGAAGGCGCGATAACGGAGGACCTCGGGCGCCGAGTTGAAATCCTGCGTGAACACGAAGTGGAGATTCCCTTCGAGCGCATGACCGAAGATGATCGCGTCGGTATAGCCATGCGTCGCGAGCAGCCTCTGCAGATCAAGGGTCGCTTCGGCCAGTCGCGGAACGGGAAAGGCGACGTCCTCGATGATGACGGTCGTGCCGACCTCGCGCATCGCGCCCACCGAAGGAAACATGCCCTTACGTACGTTCCAGAACCGTGCGCACTCGGATACATCGGTGGAAAAGCGCACCGGCTCAAAGGTAGGAATGTCTGCCAGTGCCGCCTCAATGGCCCGGACCTGCTCCGCGAGTCGCCCGGCATTGGCTGCGCGCGTTTCGACCAATAGCGCCGCGCCATCGGCCCCCAGTATGTGAATGCCTTCCGGCATGCCCGGCTTTCCCTCCACTGAACGCAGCGCGGCGCGGTCGGCGAGTTCCACTGCAGCGACCGGTGTGTTTTTCAAGACCGTCACGGCAAGGCACGCTGCTTCCAAATGGTCGAACAGAATCAGCGCGCTTGCCTTGTCGGAGTACTCCGGCACGGTACGGTAGGTAATTTCGCTCAGGAACCCCAGAGTGCCCTCGGAGCCAATCATCAAATGCGCGAGGATGTCGATCGGATCCAGAAAATCCACGAGCGCATTCAGGCTATAGCCAGTCGTGTTCTTCATGCGGAACTTGTGCCGGATGCGCGAGGCAAGCTGCTTGTCAGCGCGCGCGGAATCAGCAAGCGCGTTCAGCCCGCGCACAAGGTCGTGCTTTTGATCGAGAAACGCCGATCGGCTCGCCGCATCGCGTGTGTCCAGCACCGTGCCGTCGGCAAGAACGACTCGTAACCCCGCAAGCGTGTGATAGCTGTTCTGTGCCGTCCCACAGCACATGCCGCTCGCATTGTTGGCAGCGATGCCGCCAATCATCGCGGAGTCGATCGACGCCGGATCGGGTCCGATCTTGCATCCGAATTGTGCGAGGTGGCGGTTGGCAACCGCGCCGATCACTCCTGGTTGCACCGTGATCGTCGCGGCATCCACGCCGATCTCGCAGCGGCGCCAGTTGTCACCGAGCAGAACCAGCACCGAATCGGTGATCGCCTGTCCCGAAAGACTCGTGCCGGCGGCACGGAAGGTGACCGGTGTAGCGAGTTCAGCGCAGGCGGCGAGCAGCCTGATCACCTCCTCTTCACTCTCGGCGATCACCACGAGTTGCGGTACAAGCCGATAGAAGCTCGCATCGGTACCCCACGTCAGCAGACGCAGCGGATCGGTGACCAGGCGCTCCTCGGGAATGAACTCCAACAGCAAACGATGCAGCGCGTCGTACGGCGGACGCAACGCATGCGTGTACGCGCGATGCCGGGCGGGAACAGACGCCAGCGCAAGCATGCGACGCCGTATCGCGTTAACGCACGACGAGCGCAGTGAATGGCCAGAGGTACGCCTGAGCCATCACGAGCAGCCCCATCAGCGCGGCCAGCGCAAGACTATGGAAGAACACATAGCGCAGGATCTCGCCTTCATGCCCATACCACTGCGTGGCAGTCGACGCGACAACTATGCTCTGCGCGTCGATCATCTTTCCCATCACCCCGCCCGAGCTGTTCGACGCAGCCATCAGCACCGGCGACAATCCGAGCTGCTCGGCAGTGATCTTCTGCAGGTTGCCGAACAGCACGTTTGACGATGTGTCCGATCCGGTGAGCGCCACCCCCAGCCACCCCAGCATCGCTCCGAAGAACGGGTAGAAGTAGCCGGCATGCGCGAATGCGAGGCCAAGCGTCGCGTCGAGCCCCGCACCCTTGGTTGTGAAGCCAAGCGCCAGCATCGCGGCAATCGTCAGCAGCGAGAAGCGCACCAGCTTCAAGGTGCGCCCATACGTGCGCACCATCTTCGGAATCGACAGTCCCATCACGAGGCCGGCGATGATCGCGGCGATCAGAATGCCGGTGCCAGTCGCCGATAGCCAGTTCAACACGTAGACGGCCGCTTCCGGCGTGGGCTTCGGTACAACGGGTGGCACCTTCACCACCATGTTGTGCAAGCCCGCGATCGGGAACTTGAAGATCGAAATTTCGTTGAGCCAGTTCTTGATCTGAGGCAGTCCCCAGAGAAACACCAGCACGCTCAGGATGACCCACGGCGTCCACGCTTTGAAGACCTGCGCTCGCGAATATCCCGTCGCGACACGCTGCTTCTGGGCCTCGGCATGGCTCACCGTCTCGCCCTCGCGGCTTGTGGACAGCCAGACTTCCTTCGGGTGCCAGAACTTGAGGAACACGGTCAGGCTTCCCATCGAGACGATCGCCGCGATCACGTCGACCAGCCACGGCCCGTGATAGTTCGAGACGAGGAACTGCGGGACGGCGAAGGAAATTCCGGCGACGAGAATGGCCGGCCAGATTTCAAGCATCCGGCGAAAGCCGACAAACGCCCAGATCAGCCAGAACGGCACCAGCAGCGAGAAGAACGGAAGCTGACGACCGACCATCGCGCTCAAGTCCAGCAGGTCAAGGCCCGTCACCGCGGCTAGCACCACGATCGGCGTACCCAGCGCTCCGTATGCGACCGGCGCAGTATTCGCAATCAACGAAAGGCCCGCCGCGGCAAGTGGCTTGAATCCCAGACCCATGCAGATGGCCGCGGTCACTGCGACCGGCGTGCCGAATCCAGCCGCGCCCTCGAAGAACGCGCCGAAGCAGAATGCAACCAGTAGCAACTGCAGGCGGCGATCGTTCGTGATGCCTGTGATGCTCTTCTGCAGAACCTCGAACAGTCCGGTATCGGTGGTGAGCTGATACATGAATATCACGTTGAGGACGATCCAGCCGATGGGGAGCAATCCGAAAAGGCCGCCCAGCAGTGCGGTCTTCCCGGCCATCTCCGCCGGCATGCCATAGACGAAGATCGCCACCGCCAGCGCGACGAGCAGCCCGAGGATCGCTGCCCAATGGGCTTTGATGTGGAAGAACGCAAGGCTTCCTAACAGCACCAAAATGGGCAGGGAAGCGAGCAACGTCGAGAGGATTGCGTTACCGAGCGGATCGTAGACTTGCGACCAGGTCATTGTTATCTCCCGTGTTTGTCCGCTCGCTGCGCGCGCGCGTCGCCTGTTGCGGGCAAGCTACTCGGGGGCCCGGTGGGGAGTTTTGATCCAAGTCATGCCCGCCGCATAAGGGCGCCCGCTGCAGACCGTTGATCCAAATCAAACGGGCATCTGCGCGGCGGCTCTACCGTGCTTGACGATGAATCCTTACGTCGTCTTTCTCCTTTACCTAGTCGCGATCCTAGGCTTTGTCGCAGTCACGCTGCTGTTGAACCGGATGCTGGGCCCCAAGCCCGTCCCTTCAGCGATCAAGCTTGAGCCGTTCGAATGCGGCGCGACACCCGTCGACGTGCGCAACGTGAAGGCGGTCCCGATCAAGTATTACGGAGTGGCTATCGCCTTCATCCTGTTCGACCTGGAAACCGTGTTTCTCTTCATCTGGGCATTGGCGGCCAAGCCGCTCACGGGTTTCATGCTGGTCACCTTTTTCCTCTTCACTTTCCTACTGGTTCTGATTCTCTTGTACGTCTACAAGGCGCGGCTGCTGGAAGCAGTGACCGAGTGACCATGCGGGCTTCCACCATCCCGATTCGGCAGGTCAATGCGGCGACCCAGGCGTTTGAATACATCTCGACGAAGAAAGACGAACTGGTGGGATGGGCGCGCAAGTTCTCGCTGTTTCCATATCCGTTCGTCACGGCTTGCTGTGCGATGGAGTTCATGGCGGTGAGCTCGACGCCCTACGACACCGACCGCTTCGGGGCCGCGCTGCCGCGCTTTTCGCCGAGGCAGTCCGACCTGCTGATGGTCGTCGGCACCCTGACGCAAAAGCAGGCGCCGATCCTTCTGAAAGTCTATGAGCAGATGTGCGAGCCCAAGTGGGTAATGGCGTTTGGCGCGTGCGCCACGAGCGGCGGCTTCTACCAGAACTATGCGGCGGTAGCCGGCATCGACAAGATCATTCCGGTCGACATCTATGTCCCCGGCTGTCCGCCTCGGCCCGAGACGGTGATCGATGCAATCATGAAGCTGCAAGACAAGATCGCACGCTCGCCGCACGCGATCCTCACCGAGAAATTCTGATCGTGGCGGCGACCGTCTTCGACTTGGTGCGAGCGAGGCTCCCGCTCGCGGCCCGAACCGCTTCGTTGTCCCACGGCATTCTCGTGCTCGAGCTCTCGCCTGCTGAGCTGCTAGGCACAGTGCAAAGTCTCAAGTCCGAGTTCGGGTTCGACCTCTTTCTCGACGTGACCGCGGTCGATTGGCCCGCTCGGTCACCGCGCTTCGAAATCGTCTATCACTTCTATTCCACCGAGCATCGGGTTCGCATCCGGGTGAAGACCCAGGTGACGGAAGCCGATCCCACGATCGACTCGCTTGTCGCGCTGTATGGCTCCGCTCAATTCATGGAGCGCGAGTGCCATGACATGTACGGAATCGTCTTTCGCGGCCACCCCGACCTGCGCCCGATCCTGCTCTACGAGGGCTTCGCAGGCCATCCGCTGCGCAAGGACTACCCGATTCGACAAGAGCAGCCGCTCGTTCGCTACCGGAAGTGACGAGGCCGATGTTCGATATCCCGCTGCCGAATCCCATCCGTCCCGCCTTCGGCCCTAGTGCGGACGACGGCACGGTCGTCGTCAACATCGGCCCTTCGCACCCGGCCACCCACGGGACGATCCAGGTGGTCGCCATGCTGGACGGTGAAACGGTGCAGCGAGTTGACGTGCACTGCGGCTACCTGCACCGCGGCTTCGAGAAGGAATGCGAGGCGCACACCTGGCATAACTTGATTCCGTATGTGGACCGGCTCAACTACTGCTCTGGTCTGATCAATAACTTCGCGTACTGCGAGGCGGTTGAGTCGTTAATGGCGGTCGAGATCACGCCGCGCTGCCGCTATCTGCGAACGTTGCTTTCCGAATATTCGCGCGTCGCGGATCACCTTACCTGCGTGGCGGCCACGCTGATGGAGATCGGCGCCATGACGCCATTTCTCTATCTCGTCATGATGCGCGACTACATCTACGAGCACCTTGCGGCGTTGACCGGTGCGCGCGTGACCTATACCTACGGGCGCATCGGCGGGCTCGCCCATGACCTGCCCGCGGGCTGGCTCGAGCGCCTCGCGTGGATCCTCGATGAATACGAAGACTTTACCGGGCGGATCCATGGATTGATGGACCGCAACCGCATCTTCATCGACCGCACTCGCAATGTAGGTGTCATCTCCACTGCGGACGCCCTTACGTGGGGCTTCACGGGTCCTATCCTGCGCTCTACCGGCGTCCCACGCGACTTGCGCAAGGATGCGCCCTACCTCGCGTACACCGAACTGGATTTCGATGTTCCGGTCGGGATCAACGGCGACAACTACGACCGCTACTTCGTCCGCATGCGCGAGATGGACGAGTCGGTGTACATGATCCGACAGTTGATGGAGATGCTGCCGGAGGGACCGATCGACGTCGACGATCGCCGCTGCACGCTACCGCCCAAGCGGCTTGTGTATTCGGAGATCGAATCCCTGATCAACCACTTCAAGCTGATCATGGAGGGGCCGCAAGTGCCGGCCGGGGACGTCTACACCGCGCAGGAAGGGCCCAACGGGGAGCTCGGCTTCTATCTGGTGAGTGTCGGCGGTGGGATTCCCTACAAGGTCCACGTGCGTTCGCCGAGCTTCGTGCATATGGGCGGCATCCATCGAATGCTGGAGGGCTACCAGCTCGCCGACATCATTCCAACGTTCGGTTCCGTGAACATGATTGGCGGCGAGTGCGATCGATGACGCCGCTGTTCGCCGAATTCGACGCGCTGCGCGCGCGTTACCCCGCCGGCTTCGATTCCTCGCTCGTGCTGCCGTGCCTGCGCCGCGTGCAGGAAGTGCGCGGCCATGTCGCCGACGCCGACATCGACGCCATCGTCGACTACCTGGGCGTTGCGCGCATCCAGGTCGAGGAGGTGCTGAGCTACTACACCCACTTCCAGCGCGAGCCCGTCGGGCGCTGGCACATCCAGCCATGCCGCAACGTTGCCTGCTCGCTGTTGGGCGCGGAGCGGATTATCGATCACCTGTCGAAGAAGCTCGGCTGCGCGGTGGGCGAGACCACCGCCGACGGCCGCTTCACTTTGTCCACCGTCGAGTGCCTCGCTTCCTGCGGCACGGCGCCCGTGGTGATGGTGAACGGGACGTACCACGAGAGCATGACCCCGGAGAAGCTCGACCGCCTGATTGAAGGACTTTCCTAGCATGACCGGCACGCGGCTGTTGATGACTTTCCCGGTCACCACCACCTCGCACACGCTTGCCGAATACAAGGCACGTGGCGGTTACGGCGCGATCGCCAAAGCATTGGGCGCGATGACGCCGCAGCAGGTCACTGCCGAAGTCACGGCGTCGGGCATCCAGGGGCGCGGTGGTGCGGCTTTCCCCGCCGGGCGCAAATGGGCGGTGGTGAACTTGAACGACGGCCAGCCGCATTACCTGTGCGCAAACGCGGACGAGGGCGAACCCGGAACATTCAAGGACCGCTGGATCCTCGAGAATGCGCCGCATCTGCTGCTCGAATCAATGCTGATTGCGGCGTATGCGCTGCAAGTTCGCCATGCATTCGTCTACATCCGTGGCGAATTCGATCTCCCGTACCGCCGCCTTGCCGGAGCGCTCGAGGAGGCCTACGCAGCCGGCTACTTCGGCGAGCGCATCCTCGGAGCTGAATTCTCTTGCGACGCGATCATTCATCGCGGCGCCGGCTCGTATGTATGTGGCGAGGCTTCGGGGCTGCTGACTGTCGATCGAAGGCAAGCGTGGCTACCCGCGCAATCGCCCGCCGCGCCTCACGGTGCGAGGGCTTTACCAGCGGCCGACCGTCGTCAACAACGTCGAGACGCTGTCCAACATCGCCGGAATCATCGCGAACGGCGCCGAGGCGTTCAAGAAAGCGGGCACGGCAAAGAGCCCCGGCACGCGACTGATCTCGATCTCGGGCCATATCAATCGTCCCGGCGTCTACGAGATCGAACCCGGCTATCCGTGGGCGAAGTTCATCAATGAAGATTGCGGCGGCGTTCTCGGCGGGCGCGCGCTGAAGGCGATCATTCCCGGCGGCATTTCCACGAAAGTCGTGATCGGCGAGGACGTCGCGCGCCTGAACCTGGATGACCAGGAGCTGAAAAGCGTCGGCTCTTCGCTCGGCTCCGGCGGAATGGTGGTCATCGCCGAGGGCACGTGCATGGTGCGCCTGCTGCAGGTGTTGCTGCGCTTCTATCACCACGAGTCGTGCGGGCAGTGCACGCCCTGCCGCGAAGGTGTGGGGTGGATGCATCGGATCATCGACCGAATCGTGGCCGGCGAAGGGCGGCTCGAGGACATCGAGCAGCTCTACAAAATATCCGCGTGGAACGACGGCAACACGATCTGCGGAATGGGCGATGCGGCCGGCTATGCCGCCAGCGGAATTCTCGACAAGTTCCGCGACGAGTTCGAATACTTCATCGAGCACAAGCGTTCGCGCTTCGACGGGAACCTGGAATGCCACGCATCTTCATAGACGGCAACCCGATCGAGGCCGAAAGCGATCAGACCGTCATGCAGGTGGCGGTGGCCAACGGGATCGTCATCCCGTACTTTTGTTGGCATCCGCAGCTCTCCGTCGCCGGCAACTGCCGCATTTGCGCGGTGCAGGTCGAGGGCCGCAGCTGGGTCGAGATCGCCTGCAACATGCCGGTGGTCGAAGGCCTCAAGGTGCTCACCGATTCCGAACCGGTTCGCGAGTACCGCAAGTCGATGATGCAGCTTGTCACGCTGAATCATCCGGTCGATTGCGGCATCTGCGACAAGTCCGGCGAGTGCACGTTGCAGGACTATCACTACAAATACAACGGAGCGCCGTCGACCTCGCATGACGTGAAAGTGCGCTCGACCAAGTTCCATCCGCTCTCCGAGCGCATCGTCCTCGACAACGAGCGCTGCATTCTGTGCTCGCGCTGCGTGCGCTTCACCCACGAGATCTCGAAGTCAAAAGCGCTCGGGATCACGCAGCGCGGCGACGTCTCGCTGGTGCGCGCCTCCGAGGATCATTCGTTCGACGCCGACCCGTACTCGGACAACGTAATCGACATCTGCCCGGTCGGCGCGCTGCTTTCGCGCTCCTTCCTCTACAAGTCGCGTGTCTGGTACCTGCAGCCGACCGCTTCTGTGTGTCCCGGCTGCGCGCGCGGGTGCACCGTGCAGCTCTGGCACCGCAAGCCCGAATGGAAGCTCAACGCACTCGACGCCCGCAAAAACGTCACGATCGAGCGCGTCACGCCGCTTGAAAATCCAGCGGTCAACGGACCGTGGATCTGCAACAAGGGTCGCGACCTCGCGCAGATATTCGAGCGGCCGCGCGCGGAGCAGGCGATGCGCAAAGGCGAACCGCTCGAGCTACCGGAGGCAATCGAAGCTGCGCGGCAACTGCTGGACGCGGCGAAGCGCCCGTTGGCGCTGGTGTCTAACTGGGGCTCGAACGAAGAGCTCGACGCCTTCCAGCAGGCGCTGGGCGAGCGCTTCGCTGCCTTCTACAAGAATGACTGGGTTGCGCAACCGGGCGAGCGCGGGGACGACGACTTGCTGATCCGCGCGGACAAGAACCCCAATACCGCGGCGGCGCGCGCACGGTTCACCGAATTCCAGCCGGACGCGCAGGCGTTGCACGACGCCGATCTGGTGCTCGTGTGGGGCGAGGGCTTCGACTTCACCCTGCTGCCGGCGAGTGCGCGCGTGATATTTCTCAACGCTTACCTGCAGCCCGAGAACGCGCAGGCTGACGTCTTCATTCCGATCAGCATCCAGACCGAGCGTCGCGGCCACTACACGAACTTTGTCGGCGTGGTGAGCGCGTTCGAGCCGCTGCTTTGCGAAGAGACCGACAGTCGCCGATGCCGAAGACGTCTTCGCATCAATCGGCGCGGATGCCGAAGTCCTCTTCGCTTCGATCGGCGCACCGCACGACGGACGCGAATGATTCAGGACCTGGTGATCCACATCGTGTTCATCAGCTACGTGATCGGCGTGCTGCTCACGTTCGGCACGATCCTTACCTGGGTGGAGCGCAAGCAAGCAGCCATCATGTCTGACCGCATCGGCGCGAACCGCGCCTATATCCGCCTTCCGTTCACGCAAGTAAAGCTCGTATGGCTGGGCCTGTTCCACGGCATCGCCGACGGACTCAAGATGCTTCTCAAAGAAGACTTCCACCCCGACTCCTATGACCGTTTCGCCTACGCGATCGCGCCTTGGGTCGTGTTTACGCCGGTGCTCCTCGTGTTCGCGGTCATTCCCTTCGGCGGCACGCTAGAGCCTGCAACATTACTGCGCGGCGTGCCGGCCTTGTCCGACTGGTTCGGCGAGCGCACCTATGCGCTGCAGATCGCGCAACTCGACGCTGGCTTGCTCGTAGTCTTCGCCTTCGGCGGCATCACCATCATCGGCGCGATGCTGGCCGGATGGTCGTCGAACAACAAGTTCTCGCTGCTGGGTGCGCTGCGCGCCGGCTCGCAGATGATCTCGTACGAGGTCGTGATGGGGCTCACCGTGCTCGGGCTGATCCTCATCTACGGAACGGTCGACCTGCGCGCGATCGCTGAACAGCAGTCCGGCGTGCTCTTAGGCTTCCTTCCGGCTTGGGGAATCTTCCTCCAGCCGTTCGCCGCGATTCTCTTCCTAGTCGCAGCCATCGCCGAGAACAAGCGCATTCCGTTCGATCTGCCGGAGGCGGAGTCAGAGCTGATCGCCGGCTACTTCACCGAGTACAGCGCGATGAAGATGGGACTCTTCATGTTCGCCGAGTTCATCGAGATCGCGATCATCGGCGCTCTTTTCACCACGCTTTTCCTCGGTGGGTACAACCTGCCATTCATGACCGACGCCGGGTTTGTCTTGCCTGGCGGCCACGTCGTGCAGCTACCGCACGCCGCCGTCGTATTAATCCAGCTCGTCGTCTTCCTGGCGAAAGTGTTTTTGATGTGCAGCTTCCAGATCCTGGTGCGTTGGTCGCTGCCGCGCTTTCGCTACGACCAGCTCCTTTCCTTTGCATGGAAGTTCATGTTTCCGCTCGCGCTCGCGAACCTCACGGTGACTGCGGTAGCGCTCTGGGCGATCGGCCGCGCAAACGGGGCTGCATGAAACCTTATCCCCGCAAGCAGTACTGGAACCGCCGCACGATGTCGTGGTGGGAGCGCGCCTACATCTTCGAGATCACGCGCGGGCTGCTCATCACCGGCCGCATCTTCACGCGCAACATGTGGCGCTGGATAACGGGGCGTAAGGGCGCGCTGACCACCTACTACCCCGAACAAACGCGTGCCGACTACGCCGAGCGCAACCGCGGCAAACACGTCCTCACGCAGCGCCCGAACGGTAAGCCGCAGTGCATCGCCTGCAACCTGTGCGCGACCGTATGCCCAGCGAAGGTGATCGAGATCGAGGCTGCGTTCGACCCCGACGACCTGGCGCATCCGAAGTATCCGGCGCGCTTCGAGATTGACTATTCGCGCTGCATCTTCTGCGGGCTTTGTGTCGAGGCCTGTCCTGAGGACGCCATCCGCATGGTCAAGGAAGTGCCGGACCTGCCCGCGCTCGATCGCGACCACATGTGGCTGTCGCTCGGCGAGTTGCTTACCTGGAATCCCCAGCGCGACCCGGCCAAACCCTACCCTGTGCCCGCTGCGGGAAGGATCGAAGGCGCGGAGTAATGAACACACTCCTCCTGTACGTATTCATCGGTTCGGCGCTTGCGAGTGCGATATCGATGCTTGTGTTGCGTCACCCGATGCGCGTTGCGCTCGCGCTGATCGTCACCATGCTATCGATCGCAGGCGTGTACGCCATGCTCGGGGCGCACGCGATCGCTGTCTTCCAGGTACTGATCTACGTCGGCGCCGTGATGGTGTTCATGGTGTACGTGATCATGCTGCTTGACATGCGTGACCCTTTGAGTGCGCGCCGCTTCTCGTGGCTGCTCGTACCGGGAGTCATTGCCTTCTTCGTACTGCTTACGCTGCTCGGGCGCGGCGTATGGGAAGGACTTCGGCCGTTTGTCGCGGGCCCGTCCTACGGCGTTCAACCTTTCTCGGTGGCCTTCCTGAACGATTACTGGCTGCACTTCGAGCTCGTTTCCGTGCTGCTCGTCGCAGCCGTCGTGGCGGCGCTCTCTGTGATCAACCTCGGACGCAGCCGTGGATAGTTTGCAACTCGTGGGTTGGGCGAGCATCGCGCTCTTCGCAATCGGGCTTCTTGGCGTAATCGTCCGTCGCAACGTACTGGTCATGTTGATGTGCATGGAGTTGATGCTCAATGGCGTGAACCTGAGCCTGGTCGTGTTTGCGCAGCAGCAGGCAAACGCCGCGGCGGCAACCGTGCTGGTATTCCTCGTCTTCGTCGTAGCGGCTGCCGAAATCGCGATCGCGATACCCATCGTGCTGCTGCTGGTACGCCACAAGCGCTCGATGGACCTCGGCGCCTTCGCGGACCTCAAGGGATAGTTGCAGATGAACCCCCCCTTGCTGACCGTCATCGTCCTGTTGCCGCTCGCCGGGTTCCTGCTGAACGGGCTCCTTGGCAATCGCCTGGGCAAACGATTCGTTTCGGTAGTCGCCTGCGGGCTTCCGGTCCTTGCGTTCTTCGCGGCGGTCAAGTGTTTCCTCGATTTGCAGGCCGCAGGTGGAGCGCCCCTCGTCGAGGCCGCATACGACTGGGCAATCGTGGGTACGGATGTCTTCGCGATCTCGTTTTACTTCGACCGCCTCACTGCGGTGATGGTGTTGATCGTAACCGGCGTGGGCTCGCTGATCCACATCTACTCGATCGGCTACATGAAGGAGGACGCGAGCTACGCACGCTATTTCGCCTACCTGAACCTCTTTCTGTTCTTCATGCTGCTGCTCGTGTTGGGCCGGTCGCTGCTCGTGCTCTTCGTGGGATGGGAAGGCGTGGGGCTCGCGTCCTATCTGCTGATCGGTTTCTGGTTCGAAGATCCCGACAAGGCGCGCGCCGGGAAGAAAGCCTTCATCACCAACCGCATCGGCGACGCCGGTTTCCTGGTGGGGATGTTCGCGCTCTACTCGGCGCTCGGCACGCTCGACATGGACCGGATCAACGCCGCGTTCCTGGCGGGACCGGTGCCGCCGTCTCAGCGAGCCTCGTGGGCATTCTGTTGTTCATCGGTGCGTGCGGCAAGTCGGCGCAGATCCCGCTGCACGTCTGGTTGCCCGACGCGATGGCCGGACCGACACCGGTCTCGGCGCTGATCCACGCGGCGACCATGGTCACCGCCGGCGTGTATCTGGTGGCGCGACTGTCGGGCATCTACCTGCACGCGCCGGAAGCCTCCGCAGTGATCGCCGCAGTGGGCGCGGCCACGGCGTTCTTCGCCGCGACGGTCGCCGTCGTGCAGACCGACATGAAGAAGGTGCTCGCGTACTCGACGATCTCGCAGCTCGGCTTCATGTTCGTGGCGCTCGGCGTCGGCGCCTACGGCGCGGCCATCTTTCACCTCTATACGCACGCGTTCTTCAAGGCCTGTCTCTTTCTCGGCGCCGGCAGCGTGATCCACGCGCTCGCGGGCGAGCAGGACATCACGAAGATGGGCGCTTTGGCGCGGAAAATTCCCATCACCTTCGTGACGTTCGCGGTTGCCACGGGTGCTATCGCCGGACTACCCCCACTCGCCGGCTTCTTCTCAAAGGACGAGATCCTCTGGTACTCGCTCGCCAGCAGCCGCGGGGGTTCGCCGCTGCTCTTCGCCGTAGCGGCGGGCACGGCACTGCTGACCTCTTTCTACATGTTCCGCTTGCTATGGCTCACGTTCTTTGGCCGATCGCGGATGGCTCCCGAAGTCGAGCACCACGTCCACGAATCGCCGCGTTCAATGACCTCCGTGCTGATCGTGCTGGCGATTTTGTCCACAGTCGGCGGGTTCCTCGCGCTACCGCACTTTCTCGAACCACTGCTGCCGCTGCCCGCGGTCGATCCGCGGCTTGAACACTACGAGCACTATGTGGTCGCTGCGTCGATCGCGATCGCGCTGGCGGGGCTCGCCGGCGCAGCGTACCTGTTCGGCTTCGGCGCAACGCGCGCCGCGCGCGTACGCCGTGCATTGCCCGCGTTGCACCGTGTGCTCTCGGGCAAATACTTCGTAGACGAAGCGTACGAAACATTGATCGGCCGACCGCTGCTGTGGATCTCGGATCGCGTTTTCCTGCGCTTCGGCGACTATCGCATCCTCGATGGTTCGCTGCACGGACTGGCCGCGCTCGGGCAGCGCACCGCCGGCGTGCTCGGCCGTATACAGACCGGAAACCTGCACCTGTACGCTTTTCTCGTGCTGGCCGGGATCGTCGCGACGCTCGCGTGGAGCTTGCGGCATGTCTGAAGCCGCGATCCTCAACCTTGTGCTCTTCCTGCCGGTGATCGGCATTGCGCTGCTGCTGTGCGTGCCCGCGCCGCGCGAGGACCTGATGCGTGGGCTCTCGTTCGCCGTGATGGCCGTTCAGTTCTTACTCGCAGCCTGGCTGTACACGCGCTTCGATGCGACCGTCGCTGGACTGCAGTTCGAGACTCGCGTGCCCTGGATCGCAGATTGGGGCGTGTACTACCAGATTGGGCTCGATGGCTACAACCTGCTGCTGGTGCTGCTAACTGCGTTTCTTGGCCCACTGGTGGTCGCGAGCGCATTCAACGCGATCACGAAGGACGTGAAGCTGTTCTACGCGATGGTGTTGCTGATCCAGTTCACGATGCTCGGCACTTTCCTCGCGCAGGACCTGTTTCTGTTCTATCTCTTCTGGGAAGCGATGCTGATCCCGATGTTCCTGATCATCGGCATCTGGGGCGGCGAGCGCCGCATCTACGCCACGATCAAGTTCGTGCTCTACACCGCGTTCGGCAGCATCCTGATGCTCGCGGCGGTGATCTACCTTGTGGTCTCGCTCAATGCCACGACGGGCATCACGTCGTTCGCATTCGCCGACCTGTACCACGCGCAGCTTCCTCTCGACGTGCAGACGATCTTGCTCGCTGCGTTCGGGCTTTCCTTCGCGATCAAGGTGCCGATCGTGCCGTTTCACACGTGGCTGCCGGACGCACACGTCGAGGCTCCGACCGCGGGCTCGGTGATCCTTGCCGGCGTGCTCCTGAAGATGGGCACCTACGGCTTCATGAAGCTCGGTTTCCCGCTCTTCCCCGACGCGACACACCTGCTCGCACCGCTGATCGGCACGCTCGCCGTCGTGAGCATCCTCTATGGGGCGTGCCTGGCGTTGGTGCAAACCGACATCAAGAAGGTCATTGCGTACTCGTCGATCAGCCACCTCGGATACGTGATGCTCGGCCTGGTGAGCTTCAACCTACTCGGCATCCAGGGCGCGGTGATTCAGATGGTGAGCCATGGCCTGATCGCGGGCGGCCTTTTCCTGATGGTCGGGATGATCTACGAGCGCTGTCACTCGCGCGACCTCGCCGCCTACGGAGGTCTCGCGAAGATCTTGCCCATGTACGCCGTGTTCTTCGCGGTCCTCACGCTGGCATCGCTGGGTTTGCCGACCACAAGTGGTTTCACGGGCGAATTCCTGGTGCTGCTCGGCGCGTTCGCCGCGGCGTGGCCGCAGTATCAGCAGGGGGCCACGTATCCGCTGATATTGAGCGTGAGCGCAGTGGGCGGCGTCGTTCTCGGCGCGCTCTACATGCTGTGGCTCGCGCAGCGCCTGCTCTTCGGAGTTGCAAAGGCGCCGCACCAGCCCTTCAGCGATCTCGATCTGCGTGAGAAAGCGATCCTTGCGGTCATTGTGGTCGCCATCTTCGCGCTCGGGCTGTTTCCCGCTGAGCCGATGCGCAAAACCGAAATGGCCGCGCGGCACTACCAGCAACTGGTCAATACCGAACGCATCGCCGCTCCCGTTGCGTCGGGGAGTATTCCGTGAACTGGCAGACTGTATTCACCGCGATGCTGCCCGAGCATTTGCTGCTGGCGGGGATCGTCGCGCTGATCGGCCTCGAGATCGCCGCAGGCAAACCGCGCGCGGCATTGCTGCTTTCCGCGCTTACGGTGACTGCTGCCTGCGCCGTTGCAGGTTGGTTGTCCCTCGCCGGCTACGTCGGCCGCGCCGTTCCCCGGGCAATACTCCGTCGACCCGACCGCATTGCTTGCCAAAGCGATCGTGCTCGCGCTTGCGGTGCCGGTGCTGCTGATCTCGCGCGAGGACTTCGCCGATCGCCAATTCCATATCCTCGTGCTGTCGTCGCTCTATGGCGTTTGTCTGCTGCTGTCTTCCGACAGCTTCCTGACTCTTTTCCTAGGCCTCGAGCTGATGTCGCTGCCGGTCTACGTGCTGGTGCTGCTCGCGCTCCGGCGCCCCGAAAGCGCGGAGGCGGCGCTGAAGTATCTGGTACTCGGCGGCACCGCAAGCGCGACGCTGCTGATGGGTGCCTCGCTCCTTTACGGATGGAGTGGCTCACTCGAGCTTTCCGCATTCGCCCAAGCGCTTCCCGCAAGCGACCCGCTCGCTCGCGCGGGCGCAGCGCTGATCGTCGTGGCTTTCTTCCTCAAGGCGGCCATCGTTCCTTTCCACGCGTGGGCGCCGGACGCCTACGAGGGCGCCACCGTCCCGGTGACTGCCTATATGGCCACGATCGTTAAAGCGGGTGTGCTGCTCGCTGCCGTACGGTTGTTCGACACGGCGCTCGTCTCGCGGCCCATGGCGGACCTCATCGCCTTGCTGCCACTGTTGTCGATTGTCTGGGGCAACCTGACTGCGATGCGCCAGCAGAGCTTCCGCCGCATGATGGCCTACTCCGCCATCGCCCACGCCGGATACCTGTTCTATGCCTTCCTGGGCGATGGGCCTGGCCGCTTCCAGGCCGTCGCCTTCTACGTGCTGGCGTATGGACTGATGAATGTCCTCGCATTTGCATCACTTCCAGCGGGCGATGACGATGTGGCGCGGGACCGCTTGGAAAACCTGAAGGGACTCTTCCAGCGCAAGCCCTACGCCGCTGTGGCGATCGCGATCGCGATGCTGTCGCTCGCCGGCATTCCCCCCTTCCCGGGATTCATCGCGAAATTCCTGATCTTCAAGAACGTCATCGCAGCTGGTTACACGACCTACGCGGTGCTGGGCCTGATCGGCAGCTACCTCGGAATCTACTTCTACCTGCGAATCATCCAGTACCTGTTCATGAGCGTCGGGGAGGTCGCCCCAGATCGACGCGCCTCCAGCCGGCTCACACTGGGCGCCGGCGTCATCTGCCTCGTCCTGGCGATTGCGTTGAGTGTGATTCCTGGCTGGGTGATCGATCTGCTGTAAGCGCATCGGTTGACAACATGGATGGCTTAACGGCCAACCTTGCTGCTGTTTATCGTCTCGTGCACGAGTCCGACCCTTCCACGATATCTTTGACACTGATCAATGGTCCATCGTCCTGACATCGTTAATCTGCTAGCAAGGAAAGACTGTTCAGTTGGATGTCGCTGCCCAAGCAAGGCAACGAGAAGGGAGTGAGAATGGTGAGCATCAAGACCAAAATGATCTGGGCGGCCACGCTGTTCGCGATGAGTGGCGGGGTTGCGTTGGCGGCAGAAGCCGATCTGCAAAAGCAGATCGACGAGGTCAAGGGTGCCCTGCCGAAATTCGCGATTCCGATGCGAGAGGTAGGCGACCGTTTTCAGAACATCTACTTCGCGGCCAAGGACGGAAACTGGGCACTCGCGGCGTACATGGCGAAATACATGAACGGCTCTATGAATCCCGCCAGCGTTACGAAGCCGGCCGAATACAAGGTGTGGAAGGGCTTTTATGAGAACACCTTTGCGCCCGTGAACAAGGCGATCATGGCCAAGGACTGGAAGGCTCTCGACACCGCGTACACCGCCGTAATCAATGATTGCAATGGCTGCCATCAGGCGATGGGGTACGGATTCATCAAAGTCGTGAAGATGGCAACACCTGCCGACAACGGGATCGACTACAAGACCATCAAGTCCGAGCCCGGCGAAGTACCCAAGTAATTGGCGATGCTCGAACACAAAGGGCGGGATTCCCGCCCTTTGTGTTTTGCGCGCGTGCGGGTTAGGTTGGTCGACAAGCAGATGCGGCGAATCTACGTCGGCTACCGACTCACTGTGACCGATTTTCCGTAAGCGCGTCAGCGACCAACTCGGCGATATCGCGTGTCGCGATTTCCGATTCGCGCTCGAGTGCCTTGGTGCCGTCGCTCATCATCGTCGCGCAATAAGGACAGGCGGTGGCGATCACTAGCGGCTGCTGCGGCAACGCCTGCTCGACGCGCGTGATGTTGATGCGGCGGCCGATGTTTTCTTCCATCCACATTCGCGCGCCTCCGGCTCCGCAGCACATCGACTTTTCACGGCGCAGCTCGAACTCGAGAGGCGCGTCCCGGGTGAGGTGGGCGATGATCGCGCGCGGCGCCTCGTATTCACCGTTGTGCCGGCCGAGGTAGCACGGCTCGTGATAGATGACGCGCTCGAAGGCCCGATCGACGCGGACGCGGCCCTCGGCGATGAGGCTCGCGATGAGCTGCGTGTGATGCACGACTTCGTAGTGTCCACCGAAGTCGGGATACTCGTTCTTCAGGGTATTGAAGGCGTGCGGATCGCAAGTCACGATGCGCGTCACGCCGAGCCCGTTCAGCGTCTCGACCAGCGCTCGCGCGAGCTGCTGGAACAGCACTTCATTGCCGGCGCGGCGCACACACTCCCCGGTCGACGTTTCGCGCGCGCCGAGAATTCCGAACCGTATGCCGGCGTGCTGGAGGATCTTGACGAACGCGATCGCGATCTTTTGCGCTCGCGGATCGAACGACTCCGCCGACCCGACGTAAAACAGGTAATCCAGGCGCCTGCACGTCTTCGGGCGTTTGCACGACGGGGACACCGAGGCCGTTCGCCCAGTTCCCGCGCGTGTCGGCCGGCATCCCCCAGGGATTGCTCTGCACGTCGTAAGCGTCGAACACGGCCTTGAGCTCGTGCGGAAAAGCGCCTTCGATCAGAACCTGATGCTGGCGCATGCGGTAGAAGCGTGGCAGGTGTTCAAGCTCGATCGGACACGCCGCTTCGCAATAGCCGCACGTCGTGCACGCCCACAGCGTCTCGGGTGCGATCACTCCGC
Organism: uncultured beta proteobacterium; assembly: GCA_963791315.1. GTDB lineage: Bacteria > Pseudomonadota > Gammaproteobacteria > Burkholderiales > Burkholderiaceae_F > JACCZX01. Next base: position 595,626 of record CAWBRQ010000007.1, on the reverse strand, counting down.
CCACCAGCGCCGGCAGCGCTGCGTCGTCGCCGGCGACGATCGTATCGCGCTCCGCCAGCAGATGCTGCTTGAGACTGTCGTAAACCCATTTCAGCGAAAGAGGCTTGCCGGTCAGAAAGGTCGGACACGCGTCCTTGCACCGCCCGCATTCGGTACACGTGAACGCGTCGAGTCCATCCTTCCAACTCAAATCGCGCGCGGTGCGCACGCCGATCTTCATCTCACTCGCATCGCTGCCGTTCATGATCGTTTCCAGGTCCAGCAACGGCACGCGGTTGGCCGGACCGCCGCGCCGGAAAAAGAGCGTGGGCAGCGCGGTGACGATGTGGAAATGCTCGCCGATAGGCAGGATCGCCAGAAAGCAGAGCACCGTCAGCATTTGCATCCAGTACGACACCTGGTACCCCGCGGCCAGCTCGTCTGGCGAGAGCCCCGAAAACAGCCGCGCGATCGCGTCGCCCGCAAAGGCGAACGATCGCTCGTGCGCGATCCCTGGATCGGCCGGCACCTTGAGCGCGAAGCGGAAGCCGTCGAACAGGAAATCGGTGACCATGATCGCCGCGATCAGCGACAGAATCACCAGCGCCTCGCGATTGCGCTCGAGCCGGACGGGCTTCTGCACCAGCCGCCTCCAGAGCGCGTAGCCGACTGCGGCAAGCACCGCAAGCTCGACGAGATCCTTGAAGCTCGCGAACATTCCCCCCACCAGCCCGCGATAGACGAAGGTCTCGTCGTAACCGATCACGAGAAGCTGCACTTTGCGCACGAGCAGTGTCATGAAGCCGAGAAAGATCACTGCGTGCATCAGGCCCGGCTTCCATTCGCGCGCGACCATGCGCGACTGCAGGAAGCCCTTGACCAGCACGGTATGAAAGCGCGCCAGCGGATGGTCCCAGCGCACCTCCGGCGCCAGCTTCACAACGATCGCGAGCTTGCGCCACGCGAGCGCGCCGAACACCGCTAGCGCGACCGCGAGCAACAGTGTGATCGCGACCGGGTTCACAAAAGCTTTTACCTCGGCGCGTCTACTTTCGTAGCGTCAGGATCCAGTCCACCAGTTCCTTGATGTCGGCGTCAGAGGCGTGCACGTTCGGCGGCATGGCCGCCTCGCCCCAGATGTGCGTGCCGCCCTTGCTGACCTTGTCTCTGAGGACTTCCGGCGCACCCTTGTAGCCTCGGTACTTGGCGGCAACGACTTGGAATGCAGGACCGATGAGTTTCTTGTCGATCTCGTGACACGCGGAGCAGCCGTTCTTTTTCATCATTGCTTCTGCGGTGGCGTTGTCCATCACGGCGTGCGCACCACCGGCAACGGACAAGCCCATTGCAAGCACGATCGAATGACGTTTCATTTGAGCCTCCCGTTTGCAAGGTCGAAGATACGGCTCAGCGCTCGAACGGAGCGCCTTTGTCTTAAGTTACGTCCCCGCGCGCTTCGCGACAGGCGAGTACATATCCAGGACCTGCAGTCGCGTGGCCTGCAGGCGCCCGGCGACTACCCTCAGCAGCCGCTGCATGAACTCGAAGCAGAACTGCGCGTCTTCCTTGCACGCCGCCAGCAGGTCCGAGCCTTCGAATGCCAGCGCCTCGACGCGTTCCAGCGCGCGCGCCTGAAAATGCTTGCCGCTGCCCATCAGCAGCGCCGACCAACCGAGTTCGTCACCAGCGCTCAGCGTGTGCACGCGCAACGTATGGCCCGGCGCCTCGATCTCGAGCGCAACGAGCCCGGAGACGATCATGTAGAACTCCGAGCACTCGTCACCCTCGTGGAAGATGACGTGGTCGCGCTCGAAGCGGACCGGCCTCGCCAGCGCTGCAAGCTTCTCGACGTGCTGTGGCGGGAACTCCTCAACGAAGTGCTGCTTGCGCAGCATCGCCGTCAGCGCCTGCGTGATCATCCGCGGACTTCCTCGCGGGCGAGATAGCGCGGCTCGTACATCTGCGACTTGACATACGCCAGTAAGTCGACAGGTTGCGGTACGCGCGCGAGTCCTTCACGGAACGCAATTGCGGCGACTGCAGCCGCGATGTGCGCCGACACTTCGCGCACAGTGTTCAGTGGAGGAAACAGGCTGCCCTGCGCAAGGTCGGATTCGTTCACTTGATCGGCAAGAGTGCGTGCCGCGGCCATGAACATTTCGTCGGTGACGCGAGTGGCCCCTGACGCGATAACCCCGAGACCCACGCCGGGGAAAATATACGAGTTGTTGCACTGGCGCGGCACGAACCGCTGGCCGTTAACGTTTACCGGGTCAAACGGCGAGCCGCAGGCAAAGAGAGCCCGACCCTGCGACCAGCGATATGCCTGTTCGGCCGTGCATTCCGACTTCGAGGTTGGATTCGACAGTGCGAACACAATCGGGCGAGCGTTGTGTGCGGCCATCTCGCGCACGATCTCTTGTGTAAACGCGCCCCCGACGGCCGCCACGCCGATGATTGCGCTCGGTCGCAGCGCCTGCACCGCTTCGAGTAGCGTACCGACGCTCGCATGGTCGTGCGCGTAAGGCCGCTTGTGTTCGGCGAGGTCGGTGCGCTGGGCCACGACCAGACCGCGAGAATCGAACAGCCAGCAGCGCCGCCGCGCCTGCGCCTCGTCAACGCCTTCGGCCACCATCGCCGCCACCGTCAGGTCTGCAATACCAGTGGCCGCTTCGCCTGCACCCTGAAACAGCAGTGTCTGCTCGCCAAGTTTGCCCCCCGTGACGCGCAACGCCGACAGGATTCCCGTCAGCGCGACCGCAGCGGTTCCCTGAATGTCGTCGTTAAAGGTGGGAATTCGATCGCGATACTTCTGCAAAAGGCGAAACGCGTTCAGATTGGCAAAGTCTTCGAACTGGATCACGACGCCCGGAAACAGCTCGCGCGCCGCGATGACGAATTCCTCAACGAGTGCGTCGTATTCGGCGCCGCGCAGGCGTGGCTGCCGCAGGCCGAGATAAAGCGGATCGGTCAAGAGCTCGCCGTTGTTAGTGCCGACGTCGAGCAGCACCGGCAGGCAGACGCCGGGAGGCACGCCCGCGCAAGCTGTGTAGAGCGAGAGCTTGCCCACTGGAATTCCCATGCCGTTCGCGCCGAGATCGCCGAGACCAAGAATGCGTTCGCCATCGCTCACTACGATGATCGCGACGTCGCGCTGCGGCCAGTTCGCCAGCACGCGCGCGACACGGCCGCGGTCGTTTGCGCTGACAAAAATGCCGCGTGGGCGCTGGAAGATATGTCCGAATTGCTGGCACGCCAGGCCCACGGTTGGCGTGTATACGATCGGCAGCATCTCATCGGGGTTATCGATCAGGATGCGAAAGTACAGTGCCTCGTTGCGGTCATGCAGTGCCGCCAGGTCGATGTACTTTTCCAGTGCTGTGGGCTTGCGGCGAAAGTTCTCAAGCACGCGCTCAATCTGGTCTTCCTGCGTGCTCACGTGCGGTGGCAGGAGACCACGCAGATCAAGTGCGTCACGCTCAGCTTCGGTGAAAGCGGTTCCCCGATTCAACGCCGGATCCTGCAGCACTCCCATGCCCTTCGTCGGGGGCGCAGCCGACCTCGCTCTGGTTACGCCGTGCTCTTCGTGCAACATCGTCCATCCTCCTCATTGCTCGCGCGCGCCTCGGCGGCTGCCGAATTGCCGAGGCACGGGCTTTAATTAAGCTAACTCAGGAACCATCTTGATCGCACCACACGGGCACTCGGACACGCAGATGCCGCAGCCCTTGCAATAGTCGAAATTGAATTCGAACCGCTTGCCGGCCCCCAACTTGATAACCGCGTTGTCGGGGCATACGCCGTAGCAGTTGTCGCATTCGAAGCAGTTGCCACACGACATGCAGCGACGCGCCTCGTACAACGCGTTGGTCTCGTCGAGCCCGTGCACGACCTCGTCGAAAGTGGAAGTTCGCCGCGCAATCTCAAGCATTGGACGCAAGACCTTTGGCGCGTCGCTGTAGTACCAAGGGTTCATCTTGTCGAACGTCGCCAGCTCGTGTTTCGGCGCCGGCGCATGGACTGCACCGCGTAGCCAGGCATCGATGTGCCGCGCTGCCTTCTTGCCGTGGCCGATACCGACCGTCACCGTGCGCTCGGACGGAACCATGTCACCGCCCGCAAAGATGCCTGCATGCCCGGTCATCATGTTGGGCGCTACCTGCACGGTGCCGTCCTTGATCTCGAGCCCCGGGACACCATCAAGCAAGGAAAGGTCTACGTCCTGTCCCAGGGCCAGCACCAGGGAGTCGGCCTCGAGGGTTTCGAACTCGCCAGTCGGTTGCGGGAAGCCTTTGGCGTCGAGCGCCATTTTCTCGACCGTGAGCGTGCCCTCGTCGGCCATGTTCTTGATCGTCGACAGCCACTTGATCAGGACGCCTTCCTGCAGCGCTTCCTCAATCTCAAAGTCGTGTGCAGGCATCTTCTCGCGCGTGCGGCGGTAGACGATGATCGCCTCGGTCGCTCCCAGCCGCTTGGCTGTTCGCGCAACATCAAGCGCGGTGTTGCCGCCGCCGTACACCACGACGCGTCGGCCCAACATCGGCTTGTCCTCGCCTTCCATGCCGCGTAGCACCGACACTGCATCCAGAATGCGCGCGGCCTCTCCCGCCGGAATGTAGGCTCGCTTGGCGATGTGCGCGCCGACCGCAAGGAACGCCGCGTCGAAGCCACCCTCTTGCATCGTCTCAAGAATGTTCGTGACCTTGCGGTTGAGCTCGAGCTCGACGCCCATGTCCAGTATGCGTTGCACCTCGCCATCGAGCACATCGCGCGGCAGCCGGTATTTCGGAATACCGAAGCGCATCATTCCGCCGCTAAGCGGTCCTGCCTCGATGATCTTCACTGCGTGACCGAGGCGGCGCAGGTGATAGGCGGCCGAGAGTCCCGACGGCCCCGCGCCGACGATGAGTATTCGCTTGCCGCTTTCGTCCTTGACTGGAGACAACTTCCAGCCTTGCTTCAAGGCTTCGTCGCCGAGGAAGCGCTCGACAGAATTGATGCCGACCGATTCGTCCAACTGCGCGCGGTTGCATGACGTCTCGCAGGGGTGATAGCAGACGCGCCCCATGATCGCCGGAAACGGATTGTCGTCAGTCAGCGCGCGCCAAGCATCTTCATAGTGGCCAGACTCTGCGTGATAAAGCCATCCCTGAATATTCTCGCCGGCGGGACAGGCATGGTTGCAAGGTGGCAGCCGATCCACGTAGAGCGGGCGAATAGTGCGCCACGCGCCGGTCTTGTTGGCGAGGCTCGAGCCGACGTCGAGCGTAATGGCGAACGGCTTGTCCATGGGCGATCTCCTACTGCAGCAAGCCGTACTCGGCGATGTTGTGGTCGGCCATCGCCTGAATCTGCGCGATGCGTGCTAAGTCGGGCGGATTGCGGAACAGATGGGCATAACGTTTCTGCAGCTTCAGATATTCGGTCACATGGATCTTGTGCCGGATCGGCGTGCTGCCCGTGACTTTGCCGTCCTGCGCTTCGAACAGCGGAAAGAGTCCGGTCTCGACGGCCAAGCGCGCGATCTTGATCGTGTCTTCGGGCGCCGAACCCCAGCCGAGAGGGCATGGCACAAAGATGTGGAGATAGCGCGCGCCGTGAATCCCCATCGCGTACTTGACCTTGCGCTCGAGATCACGCACGTTGGAGACACTCGCGGTCGCGACGTAGGGAATGTTGTGCGCCATCGCGATGCGTGGCACATATTTGCCGGTGCCGAAAACATTGCCTGGGGCAGACCCCACCGCCGGCGTTGTGGCGGTACGAGCTGCTGGCGGCGTCGCGCTCGAGCGCTGTACACCGGTGTTCATGTACGCCTCGTTGTCATAGCAGATGTACAGAACGTCGTCATTGCGCTCGAACATGCCGGATAGGCAGCCAAAGCCGATGTCGGTCGTGCCACCGTCACCGCCCTGCGCGATCACTCGCACGCCGGTGCGGCCGAGCGCGCGCTGCGCCGCTGCCACGCCGGACGCGACTGCCGCCGCATTGCCGAACAGCGAATGAATCCATGGAATCTGCCACGAGGTCTCCGGGTACGGCGTCGAAAAAACCTCCAAGCAACCTGTCGCATTCACCGCGATCAGTTGGTTGTTGGTCGCCTGCATCGCGGCATCGATCGCGTAGCGCGCGCCCAGCGCTTCTCCGCAGCCCTGACAGGCACGGTGTCCGGAATTAAGCGAGTTGGTGCGGTGCATGTCGCCCTGCACCGAGCGCTGGTCCTCCGGCAGCAGCCGATTGCCGACGGTGAACGTGCCGGTTTGATAGAACTTGATCAGCGTGTCTTCCACGAAGCTTCTCCCAGGTTCAGTGGATGCCCGACGCGACTGTTCCGATCCGGCGCAGGATGGCTTCAGCCGTGGGTCCGGTGCGCCGCGATTTGCGCTCGCGTTCCAACTCGTGGCTGATGACGTCCGCATTGAGATCGAGGAAGGTCACCTGCTCCAGCTCGTCGCGTTCGGCGTCCTCGAACAGCCGTCGCAGCGATACACGCGTGATCGCCCTGCCGCCCAGCCCCGCAATAACCGTGTAGCCGTTGAGCACGATGCCCGACAAAGATTTGCGCACACCGTCGGAGACAATGCCGCCCAAGCCCACCGCCAGGCATTTCTCGAGCACGACAACACGCTTCGCGTTTTTCAGCGCCTCACGCGATGCAGCGAGCGGAAATGGACGAAACGAGCAGATCGAGACCGAGCCGATTCGTGATCCGCTCAAGCGCATCTCGTCGACGACCTCCTGCACGGTACCGTTCAGCGAGCCGAGCGCAACGACGATCGTGTCCGCATCCTCGGTTCGATAGCAACGAAGTAGTCCGCCCGAATTGCGCCCGAATCCTTTGTTGAATGCCGCGGCAAGTTGCGGAATGAGGCCTAGCGCGCGCAACTGTTTGTGATGCGCGAGATAACGCACTTCGGTGAACGCCTCGGGTCCCACCAGCGCGCCGATACTTACCGGCTCCGCCGGATCGAGAATCTGTCGAGGCTCGTATGGCGGAAGGAATGCGTCGACCTGGGCTTGCGTGGGAATGTCGACGCGTTCATACGCGTGAGTCAGGATAAAGCCGTCCATGCACACCATCACGGGACATGAAAGCTCTTCGGCCAGTCGGAACGCCTGGATGTGCAAGTCCAGCGCTTCCTGATTCGTCTCCGCGTACAGCTGGATCCAGCCGGCATCACGCATCGACATGCTGTCGGAATGATCATTCCAGATGTTGATGGGTGCGCCTATCGCCCGGTTACCAATCGTCATTACGATCGGTAGTCCGAGTCCGGCGGCGTTGTACACGGCTTCCGCCATGAACAGCAGTCCCTGGCTGCTGGTCGCTGTGTAGGTGCGCGCCCCGCCTGCCGAGGCGCCGATCGCCACCGACATCGCCGCGAACTCAGATTCCACGTTGATGAACTCGCAGTCGACGAGTTCGCCGCCCTTGACCATCTCACCCAAGCCCTCAACGATGTGCGTCTGCGGTGTGATTGGATAGGCGCAGATGACTTGCGGCCGGCAAAGCGCGATGGCCTCGGCGACGGCGTGTGAACCTTCCGTTTGCTTAAGCATCGATCAACTCCCTCGCCGTGCATGCAATGGCGAACGCCTCAGTTGCAGCGGCGACATTCTTCTCGGCGATTGCAGCGGGAAATTTTTGGCGGATCGCAGCGACTACCGACTCCAGCTTGATCACGCCCGTGATCGCTGCGAACCCTCCTAGAAGCGCCGCATTCGGCACCGGGCGGCCGACATGTTTCAGAGCGAGCTCACTGGCGGGTAGTGTGACCAACCGATATTGCTGAGCGCCGCGCGCGAACTCGCCGAGTCCCAGTTCATCGAAGCTCTTCGTCGAGTTAAGCAGGATGTACCCTCGGGCGGGCAAGCCGCTGAATAGATCCACCTGATGCAGAAGCGTCGCGTCCTGGATGATCAGCGCGTCGGGCTCCAGCACTGGCTCGCGCAGGCGGATTTCTTTGTCGTCGATGCGGCAGAACGCCATGACGGGCGCACCCATGCGTTCGGAGCCGAAGCTGGGAAACGCTTGTGCGTGACGCCCTTCGAGAAATGCGGCAACCGACAACATTTCGGCGCCGGATACGACACCCTGGCCGCCTCGGCCGTGAATGCGAATCTGGAACATCGTGCTTTCCTGTCGCGCAGTCGCGCCGCCATCAATGAGCTGTGGGCGCGCTTTTGATAGCGTTCCCTGCGGCAGATCGTGAACGTATTGCCGCTGGCCACTTTGACGCAGGTCAATACTCGCCAACGAGGCGCGGAATAACTTGATGTCGTTGCGCACAGTGACCGCCCGTACGTGCACGGCTTCTCGGATGGCAGGCGGGGCGCGTCCTCGCTTGTGAAGAGCAGCTTCTCACTCCAGAGGTATCGCGTGTTGGCGTTCTCGCCGCCATTCCAACCGAGCCGGCTACTCTCTTGGGGCTGAACTCGACGCGCGCTGTCAAGAGCTCGAGCGTCGAATTGAAGATCTATGGAATGCAGCATCATTGATTACAGGGAGCATCGGCTCGTGACGAATTCGCATCATCCGCCGCTGACCGCATTTCAGAGCGCTGATAACGGCAAGGTCGTATCGGCAGCGGATGCCGTGCGGCTGATCCGCGATGGCGATACGGTCGCCACCGGCGGCTTCGTCGGCATCGGATTCGCCGAGGAAATCGCCATCGCACTAGAAGAGCGGTATCTGTCTGGCGACAAGCAAGACCCGCAATCGATCGGTAAGCCACGCAATCTCACGCTCGTCTATGCCGCAGGCCAAGGCGACGGCAAGGACAAGGGCCTCAATCATCTCGGACACGCAGGGCTCGTCCGGCGTGTCATCGGCGGCCACTGGGGCCTAGTGCCGAAGTTGCAGAAGCTTGCGATCGCGAACCAGATCGAGGCGTACAACCTGCCGCAGGGAGTGATCACGCATCTCTACCGCGACATCGCGGCCCACAAGCCCGGTCAACTCTCCACCGTTGGGACTGGGCACGTTTGTTGATCCCCGTTTCGGCGGCGGCAAGCTCAACGCGCGCACGACCGAGGACATCGTTGAGCTGATGACCATCGGCGGAGCCGAGTATCTGTTCTACAAGGCGTTCCCGATCAACGTCGGGATCATCCGCGGCACGACCGCTGACCCCGACGGTAACGTCACGATGGAAAGAGAGGCGCTCACGCTGGAGGTGTTGGCAATTGCGACGGCAGCCCGCAACTCCGGCGGCATCGTCATCGTCCAGGTCGAGCGCATTGCGGAGCGCGGCAGCCTTAACTCACGGCAGGTGAAGATTCCCGGCATCCTGGTCGACTGCGTCGTGGTGGCGAAGCCGGAACATCATTGGCAGACATTCGCCGAGCCGTACAGCGCGGCGTTTGCCGGCGAGATCAGAGTGCAGATGAGCGCGATTCCGCCGATGGCAATGAGCGAACGCAAGATCATCGCCCGCCGCGCAGCGCTGGAGCTCAAGCCCAACAGCGTCGTCAACCTCGGCATCGGCATGCCCGAGGGGGTGGCCAGCGTCGCCAACGAAGAGAAGATCATCGACCTGATGACCTTGACCGCCGAACCCGGCGTCATCGGTGGCATGCCCGCGGGTGGGTTCAATTTCGGTGCAGCGACCAACGCGCAGGCGATCATCGATCAGCCGTCCCAATTCGATTTCTACGACGGCGGTGGGCTCGACATTGCATTTCTCGGCCTGGCGCAGGCCGACCGTGAGGGCAATCTCAATGTGAGCAAGTTTGGCCCGAAGCTCCCCGGTGCCGGGGGCTTCATCAACATCAGCCAAAGCGCCAAGAAGGTCGTCTTTGTGGGCACCTTCAATGCGGGCAGCGATCTGGCCGTTGAAGACGGCAAACTGCAAATCCGGAAAGAGGGAGCGTCGCGGAAATTCGTTAGCGAAGTCGAGCACCGCACGTTCAGCGGCAAACACGCGGCCGCGCGCAAGCAGATCGCGCTCTACATCACGGAGCGCTGCGTGCTCTCCCTCTGCGAGGAGGGTCTCGAACTCGTCGAAATAGCTCCCGGAGTGGACCTGGCAAAGGACATCCTGGCGCAAATGGACTTCGCGCCGATCATGCGCCAGTCACCGCGGCTGATGGATGAGCGGATCTTCTTGCCCGAGCCGATGGGGTTGCGCGATAGCATGCTTTCGATACCACTTGAGCAACGCTTCAGTTACGACCCGGCGCAAAACGTGTTCTTCATCAATTTCGAGCGACTCGCCGTAAAGACGCTCGACGACATCGAGAAGATTCGGAAGATGATCGAGGCGCGCCTCGCTCCGCTAAAGAAGAAGGTCTTTGGGATCGTCAACTATGAGAACTTCACGATCCCGTCGGAGCTTGCGGACGCCTACTGGGAAATGGTGCAGAAGTGGTCGACCGCTTTTACTATGGCGTGACGCGCTATACGACGAGTAGCTTCCTGCGGCTTAAGTTGGGCGAAGCGTTAGAGCGGCGTCACGTCGCCCCTCACATCTACGAGAGCTCCGAAGAAGCCCGCGCCCACTTGAGCGAGCTCGAGCACAATCAGCGTGCGATTGCGCAGCGTTAAATCCAGCGCATCCAGCCCCGACCAAGCGTGCACACGTGAACGCATTGTCGCCGGCTACTTTGACACAGATCAAGATTGGCTGACTCCGCGCGGAATAGTGTGTCGAGGGCCGCCGCGACGCGGAGAGGAATCGCACGATGCAACACAGCAGTTCGCTGATCGCCGGCGTTGGACTGCGCGACCGCACGCGCAAGAGTCGCTGGCCGGCGCGGCTCGACCTGACCCAGAGCGCCACCGGTCTTGTTCTGGTGTTGTTCATGTGGGGCCACATGTTCTTCGTCTCGTCGATTCTTCTCGGCAAGAACGCGATGTGGACCATCACCAAGTTCTTCGAAGGTTATTTCTTCTTCGGCACCTCGTACCCCTGGGTGGTGTCGGTGGTGGTGGCCGGGATCATCACGCTCGTCGTTGTGCACGCCGTGCTCGCGATGCGCAAGTTCCCCGCCAACTACCGGCAGCTCGCGACCTACCGCGCCCACATGCGGATGATGGCCCACGAGGACACGACGCTCTGGTTCTGGCAGGTCATCACCGGCTTCGCGATGTTCTTCCTCGTCCCGGTGCATCTCTACGTGATGCTCTTGCAGCCCGACCGCATCGGCCCGTTCGAGTCCTCCGACCGGGTGTGGAGCGATCACTTCTGGCCTCTCTACATCCTCCTGCTGCTTGCGGTCGAGCTGCACGGTGGGATCGGCCTTTATCGCCTCGCTGTGAAATGGGGCTGGCTCGGAGGCGGCGACGCCAACACAACACGACATCGGCTGAAGCTGCTTAAGTGGGCCATCACGGTGTTCTTCCTGGCGCTCGGCTTCGCTACGCTCGCGGCGTATATCAAGATCGGCATCGAGCACCAGGGCCGCTACGGCGAGCGCTATGTTCCCGTCCACCTGCAGGTGCCGCGATAAACATCATCTATACCGATGTGCTGGTTATCGGCGGAGGCCTCGCCGGACTGCGGCTCGCGATCAGCGCGCGGCGCCGTGGCCACGACGCGATCATCCTGTCGCTGGTCCCGGCCAAGCGCTCGCATTCGAAGGCCGCGCAAGGTGGCATGCAGGCTTCGCTCGGCAATGTGTCCAAGGGACAAGGCGACAACGAGGACGTGCATTTCGAGGACACTGTGCGCGGCTCGGATTGGGGTGCCGATCAAGAAGTTGTGCGCATGTTCGTCAACACTGCACCCAAGGCCGTGCGCGAGCTCGCCGCGTGGGGCGTTCCATGGACGCGCATCCGCAAAGGCGACCGGCAGGTGGTCATCAACGGCCAGCAGGTCACCATCACCGAGAGAGTCGAGGCTGACGGCCTGCTCTCGCAGCGCGATTTCGGCGGAACCAAGAAGTGGCGCACCTGCTACGTCGCCGACGGAACCGGGCACGCGATGCTCACCGCCGTGGCCGACCAAGCGATCGCCGAATCAATTCCAGTGCACGAGCGCACGGAAGCGCTGGCGCTGATCCACGACGGTGGGCGCTGCTACGGCGCCGTGGTGCGCGACCTCATCACCGGCGAGCTACGCGCGTACGTGGCCAAGGCCACTGCGATCGCGACGGGCGGCGCGGGGCGCATCTATCGCAACACAACAAACGCCGTGATCTCCGAGGGAATCGGCAACGTCATCGCGATGGAGACCGGACAAGCAGCACTCGGCAATATGGAGGCGGTGCAGTTCCACCCGACGGCAATCTTTCCGGCGGGCATCCTTGTCACCGAAGGTTGCCGCGGCGACGGCGGACTGCTGAAGGACGTCGATGGCCACCGCTTCATGCCCGACTACGAGCCGGAGAAGAAAGAGCTCGCCTCGCGCGATGTCGTGTCTCGGCGCATGGAGGAGCACATCAAGAAGGGCAAAGGCGCTACGCTCGCGTTTCGGCGAACACCTGTGGCTCGACATCACGCTGCTGGGCGAGCACCACATCAAGCACAACCTGCGCGAGGTGTGGGAGATTTGCCATTACTTCCTCGGCGTCGATCCGGTGCGCGAGATGATTCCGGTGCGCCCGGCGCAGCACTACACGATGGGCGGCGTGCGTACGCAGCCCACCGGCCACAGCCCGACACTGAAGGGCCTGTTCGCCGCGGGTGAGGCGGCGTGCTGGGACATGCACGGCTTCAACCGGCTGGGCGGCAACTCGGTGGCCGAGACGGTCGTGGCCGGCATGATCGTGGGTGAGTACGTCGCGGACTTCTGTTCCAGCGCCGACGAGCGACGTGAGCATCCCCACCGGGTTAATACGCGAGTTCGTGCAGCGCGAGCAGGCGAAGTTGGACGCCATGATCGGGCGCAGCGGCGGCGAGGACGCGAGCGCGATCAAGCAGCAGATGCAGGAGGTGATGAGCAACAAGGTCGGCATCTTCCGAACCGGGGCCGAGTTGGACGAGGCAGTGGACGACTTGCAAAAGCTGCTCGTACGCAGCCGCAACATCGGGCTGCGTGCACACACGCCGGGCGCCAACCCAGAACTCGTGACGGCGTACCGCGTGCAGAAAATGCTGAAGCTCGCGCTCACCGTCGCCCACGGCGCGCAGGTTCGCACCGAGAGCCGAGGCGCGCACTTTCGCCAGGATTTCCCGCGTCGCGATGATGCGCAATGGTTGAAACGCACGCTCGCGACCTGGAAGAACGAGTCCGACACCCTGCCCACGCTGGCCTACGAGGCGATCGACGTGAAGCGCATGGAGCTTCCGCCCGGCTGGCGCGGCTACGGCGCGAAGGATTACATCGAGCATCCGGATACACCGGGTCGCCAGGTCGAGGTCGATGCGCTAAAGGCGAAGCTGTCCGGCGCGGATCGCTTCGCCGTACAGCAGGCATTGATGCCGTACGAACAATGGCTGCCCGAAGTACTGCGTGGCCGCAATGAGCGCATCGACGAGCGTTTTCCCCGCGCGGCGTAACGATGGCCGACGCTACGAAGCCCCGCCTCCTCAAGTTCCACATCCTGCGCTACAACCCGCAGGAGCCTGGCGCGACGCCGCGCATGCAGACCTACGAGCTCGAGGAAGCCGACGGCATGACGTTGTTCATCGCGCTGAACGAGATCCGCGAGAAACAGGATCCGTCGCTGCAATTCGACTTCGTGTGCCGCGCCGGCATCTGCGGCAGCTGCGGGATGATGATCAACGGCCGCCCGACCCTCGCGTGCCGCACCGTGACCAAGAACCTCGGTCCGGAGACGACGCTGGCGCCGCTGCCGGTGTTCGAACTGATCGGCGACCTGTCGGTGAACACCGGCAAGTGGATGCGCGCGATGAGCGAGCGCCTGCAGACGTGGGTCCACGCGAAGCAGGACGAGGTGGATCTGAAGCGCATCGAGCAGCCGATGGATGCGGATCTCGCGGAGAAGATCTACGAGCTCGATCGCTGTATCGAGTGCGGTTGCTGTGTGTCCGGCTGCGGCAGCGCGCGCATGCGTGCGGATTTCGTCGGTGCCGTAGGCTTGAACAAGATCGCGCGCTTCCGGCTCGACCCGCGCGATACGCGCACCGACGAGGACTACTATGAATTGATCGGCGACGACAGCGGCGTCTTCGGCTGCTTGTCGCTGCTCGCCTGCCACGATGTGTGCCCGAAGAATCTGCCGCTTTCCACGCAGCTCGCGTTCATGCGCCGCAAGATGGCGGTCGTGGCCTGGAAGTAACTGCGCACGAACACCGCGCCTGCGCCGAGTCGGCAATGAGTCCTATCGGAATTGCCCTCCTGATGCGCGTCCGGGCGCAAGTATTGTTCTAGATCAAGAAGCGCTCCCCGCAGCTTCCGCAGAATCCGGTTGAGTGGTTCGTCCACGAGACCGCTCCACGCAGGGAATTGGAGGAGTCATGAGATTCACAAGACTTGCGGTCGCGGCCGTCGCGCTCGCGTTCGGCCTGCCGCGTACGCGCAGCAGCCGATCGTCATCAAGTTCAGCCATGTCGTCGCCATCGACACGCCCAAGGGCAAGGCTGCCGAATATTTCAAGAAACTCGCCGAGGAGCGGACCAAGGGGCGCGTCAAAGTCGAGCTCTACCCGAACAGCTCGCTCTTCAAGGACGGCGAAGAAATGGAAGCGCTGCAGCTCGGCTCGGTGCAGATGCTGGCGCCCTCGCTCGCGAAGTTCGGTCCGCTCGGCGTGCGCGAATTCGAAGTGTTCGACCTGCCGTACATCTTCGACGACTACAACGACCTGCACAAGGTCACCCAGGGACCCGTCGGCGCCGCGCTGTTCAAGAAGCTCGAGAGCAAGGGCATCGTCGGCCTCGCCTATTGGGACAACGGCTTCAAGGTGATGAGCGCGAACAAGCCGATCCGCGTGCCCGCCGACTACAAGGGCCTCAAGATGCGCATCCAGTCTTCGAAAGTGCTGGGTGACGAAATCAAGGCGCTGGGCGGGATACCGCAAGTCATGGCGTTCTCCGAGGTCTACCAGTCGCTGCAGACCGGCGTCGTCGACGGCACCGAGAATCCGCCGTCGAACTTCTATACGCAAAAGATGCAGGAAGTGCAGAAGTACCTGGCGCTCACCGACCACGGCTACCTGGGTTACGCCGTCATCGCCAACAAGAAGTTCTGGGATGGCCTGCCCGCCGACATTCGCACCGCGCTCGACGGCGCGATGAAGGACGCGACCAAGTTCGCGAACGACATCGCCAAGAAGGAGAACGACGACGCGATCGAGGCGGTGCGCAAGACCGGCAAGACCGAGATCATCACGCTGACGCCCGAGCAAAAGGCGGCAATGAAGAAGGCGCTGGTCGTCGTGCACAAGGACAACGAGTCGCGCGTCGGCAAGGACACGATCGCCGAGGTCTACAAGGAAACCGGCTTCAAGCCGTAGACCGGACATCCGCAGGCGCGCTACCGATAGGACCGCACGCAGGATCCGGTGGCGTGACTTGCAGAGCCACCGGCGCGCGGGATATCGAGGGGGAGTCGGATGCTCAAGTTTCTCGACCACCTCGAGGAGTGGCTGATCGCGTTCCTGATGGGCGCGGCGACGCTGCTCATCTTCGTGGCGGTCGTCCATCGCTACGCCGCGGGCCTTCCGATCCCTGGCGTGCAGGACGCGTTGCTCAAGATCGACCTCTCGTGGGCGCAGGAGCTTTGCATCTACATGTTCGTGTGGATGGCCAAGTTCGGCGCCGCGTACGGCGTGCGCACCGGCATCCACGTCGGCGTCGACGTGATGATCAATCGGCTGCCGGACAATACCCGCAAGCTCTATGTGCTGTTCGGCCTCCTCGCGGGCGCCACGTTCACCGGGATCGTAGGCACGCTGGGCGCGACCTTCGTATGGGACATCGCGCACACCGATTCGGTGTCACCCGACCTCGAAGTGCCGAAGTGGATCGTCTACCTGTGCATTCCGCTCGGCTCGTACCTGATGTGCTTCCGCTTCCTGCAGGTGGCATGGGCCTTCGCGCGCACCGGCGAGCTGCCGCACCATGACGTCGCGCACGTCGAAGGCATCGACGAAGCCAGTGCCTACGCATTGGACACCAACCTCCATCCGGCGCCGGTCAGCCGGGGGCAAGCCATGAGCGCCGTCATACCCGGTCCCCGGCCCGGTCGCCGCTTCCCGCTGGCCGGCGCTGATCCCGCCGGTCCTGATCGCGATCCCGATCGTCCTCAAGCTCGCCGGGGTTCCGATCAACAACGCGTGGATCATCTTCGCGCTGCTGTTCGGTCTGATGCTGACCGGGATGCCGATCTCGATCTCGCTCGGCCTCACCGTGCTCACGTACCTGTTCACGATGACGACGTGCCGATCGAGTCGGTCGCGCTCAAGCTCTTCACCGGCATCGAGCGGTTCGAGATCATGGCGATCCCGTTCTTCATCCTCGCCGGCAACTTCCTGACCCACGGCGGCGTCGCGCGACGGATGATCAACTTCGCCGCGGCGATGGTCAGCCACTGGCACGGCGGTCTCGGGCTGGCGGGCGTCATGGCCTGCGCGCTGTTCGCCGCCGTGTCGGGCAGCTCGCCGGCGACGGTCGTCGCGATCGGCGCGATCCTCCTGCCGGCGATGGTCAAGCAGGGCTTCCCGCCGCGCTTCGGCGCCGGCGTCATCACGACGTCCGGTGCGTTGGGCATCCTCATCCCGCCGTCGATCGTGATGGTGATGTATGCGGTCGCGACCAATACATCGGTCGGCGCGCTGTTCATCGCCGGCATCATCCCCGGGCTCGTGCTCGCGACGCTGCTCGGCTTGACGACGTGGTGGCGCGCGCGCAAGAACGACTATCCGCGCCAGCCGCGGGCCTCGTGGGCGAAGCGCTGGGCAGACGTTCCGGGAGAGCATCTGGGGCCTGCTGCTCGTCATCGTGGTCATCGGCGGCATCTACTCCGGCATTTTCACGCCGACCGAGGCGGCCGCGATGAGCGCCGTCTACGCATTCTTCGTCGCCGTGTTCGTGTACAAGGACATGTCGCTCGCGCAGGTGCCGAAGGTGCTCCTCGATTCGGCCAACATGAGCGCGATGCTGCTGTACATCATCACGAACGCCGTGATGTTCTCCTACCTCATGACCTCGGAGCAGATCCCGCAGGAGCTCGCGGCCTGGATGCTCGACAAGGGTCTCGGCGTGGTCGCCTTCCTGCTGTTCGTGAATATCATCCTGCTGCTCGCGGGCAACGTGATGGAGCCGTCGTCGATCGTGCTGATCATGGCGCCGATCCTGTTCCCCGTGGCGATGAAGCTCGGCATCGATCCCGTGCACTTCGGCATCCTCATGGTGGTGAACATGGAGGTCGGCATGTGCCACCCGCCGGTGGGGCTCAACTTGTATGTCGCCTCGGGCATCACCAAGATGGGCATCACCGAGCTCACGATCGCGGTCTGGCCATGGCTCTTGACGATGCTCGGATTCCTCGTCGTCGTCACCTACTGGCCGGCGCTGTCGATCTGGCTGCCGCGGACGCTGGGGATGATGGGGCCCGGCTGAGGGTGTCGGCGCTCCAGCTCTTGGACCCGTTTCTTCGGCAGAGCCCTGCCAGCGCACCTTCTCGCTAGACTTGACGTTTTTCGACGGGACTTCCGCATGCGGCTCGCCAAATACGTCAAGTTCCGTGAGGAGAAGTTCGGTGGCGTCCTCTTCGAGACGCGTTCCGAAAAGGTCTTCACGCTCAATCCGACCGCCGCGGCGGTCGTCCGCGAACTCGCGGCCGGGCGCGACGAGCGCGAGATCGTGTCGATACTGAAGGAGCGCTTCAGCGACGCCGACGGTGCAGTCGAGCGCGAAGTACCTGGCGCTCATCGCCGACCTGCGCCAGAAGGGTCTGCTGGACGGAGCGACGCCGTGAATATGGTGGCTTCCGAAGCGGGATCACTCCCGCGGCGATGCCCGCCGCCACCGAGCTCCGCAGACCTCGGTGCGCCGCTCTACATCGCGTGGCAGATCACGAACGAGTGCAATCTCGCTTGCCTGCATTGCATCGAGGAAAGCGGGCCAGGCAAGGCGTTTCGCGACGAGTTGGATCGCAAGCAGGTATTCGACGTGATCGACCAGCTGATGGACCACGACGTCCCGTACCTGTCCTTCTCCGGCGGCGAGCCGATGCTTCACCCGCTGTTCTTCGAGATGGTCGAACGCGTATGCGCGCGCGGCGGCCAGCTCAAGATCGAGACTAACGGCCACTACCTGACGCCTGAGAACTGCGAGCAGCTGCATCGTCTCGGCGTGAAGGCGGTGCAAGTGAGTCTCGACGGCGCATCGTCCGGCACATTCGGCCGCATGCGCGTGCGCGGGGAGTTTGATCGGACGATAGAGGGCGTGCGCAACCTGCGGGCTGCAGGCGTCCCCATCGAGATCAACTTCTCGCCGGCCAGTTTCAATGTTCACGAAGCCGGCGCGATCGTGGATCTCGCGTACGAGTTGGGCGCGGCGAGCTTTTATTCGGGACGCACGATGTTCACCGGCAACGCCGTCAAGGCATGGCGGCACCTGTCGCTGTCGGATGAGCAGTACGACGTTTTCTTTGACGTCTTGCGTCGTAAGGCCGACGAGTACCGGGGCCGTATGCGAGTCCATTTTCACGAAGCCGGGTTGCTCGAGGAGTTGCGCTATCGGCTGCAAAATCCAGCAGCGCTGCTGATCGTGCTTCCCAACGGGCTCGTCAAAATAATTAATGCATTGCCGTTTGTTTGCGGAGATTTTCGCCGCCAAAGCCTGTCGGAAATCTGGGGTAATTTCCGGCGTGCATGGCAGGACCCGCGCGTTGCGCAATTCATCAACGATCTAGCGGGCGACCCTGGCAAGACACGGACGCTGCACCAATGGGTCCATCTTTAATCGCGTCGCGATTCGCAAAGCTGTCGCCGCGGCAACCGCTGGCGCGGGTTTTCACGCTCGTGCGCTACCGCTTTTTTCTCTTTGCCGGATTGCTGCCCTATGTGCTTGGGGCCGCATGGGCTGCCGACATGGCTGGCATGTTTGACGCGGGAATGTTCTGGAGTGGGCTCGGTGGTGTCGTGCTCGCAGTGATTGGGGTCGAGGCGTACAACGAGTATTTCGATGCACGCATGGGAACCGATCGCGTATTCAACCCACACGACCTGCCGCCGGTGACGGACGCGGTCTTCTGGATCGGAACTGCTGCATTTGCCGGTGCGCTGGCGGTCGGCATCTATCTGACGGTGCACCTTGGGTGGCCGATCCTTGCGTTCGCGTTGCTCGGTGGCGCGGCGGCGATCTTTTACGAAGCGCCGCCGATCCGTTGGGTCTATCGCGGCTTGGGCGAGGTGGTGATCGCGTTGGCCTACGGCCCGGCGATGGTGCTGGGCAGCCTGTATCTACATAGCCAGGCGTTCTCGTGGAGCGCCCTGTTCGCTTCACTGGTGCCTGCGCTTTTGATCATGGCGCTTGCGGTAGTAAACGCCATTCCCGATTTCCACCAGGACCGGCTGGTCGGCAAGCGCAACCTCGTAGTTCGGCTCGGTCGCAAGCGAGCGGTTCAACTCTATTTGGCGCTGGCGGCGACTGCTTTGGTGGTGGTTGCACTCGGCGTCGCGCTTGGTGCCTTTCCTATCGTGTGTGCTCGCGGCACTGCTCGCGTTGCCTTTGCTCGTAGCAAGCGGCAAGTGCGCGGTACGCACTTTCGACACGCCGCGCCAATTCTTGCCTGCGATGCGTCATATGGTCGGCTGTTATGTTGTTGCGGTGACGCTGTTCACGATCGGCATCCATATCCAATGAACAAGCGCATCGACAGCTTGCGCGGCGCCAGTGCTCGTCACATGGCAGCTCACGCGCAACTGCGATCTCGCCTGCCTTCACTGTTGCACCGAGTCGGCGCCCGGAAAGCGATTGCCTGGAGAGCTCGATGCAGACGAATCACTTGAAGTCGCGCGCCAGATTGTGCTGAACGAGGTGCCCTACGTCATGCTCTGCGGCGGTGAACCGCTCGTCGTTCCGCACTTTTTCCAGATCGCCGAGGCGCTCGGGAAATCGGGCGTCCAGCTCAAGATCGAAACCAACGGCCAGCGCTTTGACGCCATAGTTGCCGAACGACTGGCGCAGCTGCCGATACGCAGCGTACAGATAAGCCTCGACGCCGACAGTGAGGAGGTCTATCGGCGGCAGCGGCCGGGTGGATCGCTGGCTGCCGCGCACGCGGCCTGTCGTGCCGCGCGCGACGCGGGCTTACCTTTGGAGATCACCTTTGCGCCGACGCGGCTCAACATTCACGAGATCGAAGCCGTAATCAGGCGCGCCCGGGCGCTGGGTGCGTTCCGCTTTAACACCGGCAAGCTGATGCGTATTGGCACAGCCGCGCGCTTGTGGGAGAAATTGGAACCCACCAGCGAACAATATCGACGTATGCTCGATACGCTGGAAGGCCAAGCCGGTGGGCTTGAAGCCGCGATGGAGCTTTGCTACTTTCCTTTCAGCATTGAGGACGGATTGCGCAGTAGCTTGGAAGAACCGCCGGCAACGATGCTGGTGCTGCCTGATGGCCGGGTGAAGGTGGCGGCGGCGATTCCACATCTTTGTGCTGATTTACGACGCCAGACCCTCGCACAAGCGTGGGAAGCCTACCGCAGCGCCTGGCGCGATGCAGAAGTACTTGCGGAGGTGCGCCGCGCGATAACAGACACATCGCTTCACGCGCGGGCCAACAGTTGGAAGGTTTTGGCCTTTGCCGATGCTTAACCTAGCGGAGAAAATATGAGCAACTCAAAGTTGACGATCGAAAGCACTGCCGTGGCCAAGGAGCCCGCGCTGGAGAAGCTACCTCCTGGCGAGAAGCCGGCATGGGAAACACCCAAGCTGGAGGATGTTTCGGAACAGGTCATGGCGCAGCCTTACATCCGTTTCACATAGTCCGTTTGTCGTTTCGTGATGGATGGGCGCTCGGTCGATGAATACGAAGCGCCCCTCTTCATCGCCTGGCAGCTAACCAACCGGTGCGGCGCCCGCTGCATCGCCTGTTGCGAGGAATCGGGCCCGGACAAGGCGTGGAGAGATGAGCTCTCGCGCGACGAAGCGGTCGAGCTCGCGCAGCGCATCGTCGACTTCCGCGTGCCGTATGTCGCGTTCGGCGGCGGCGAGCCTCTAGGCGTTGCTCATTGCTGGGAGCTTCTCGAATTGTTCTCGAACTCCGGCGTAGCCATCAAGCTAGAGACCGATGGGCAATCGGATTGATGATGCTGCCGCCGACCGCCTTGCCGCGCTGGCTCTGCAGTGCGTGCAAATCTCGGTGGATGGCGCGACCGCAGCAACGCATGACCAAGTGCGACCCGGAACAAGCTTCACGCAAGCGATCGCCGCTATCAGACGACTCGTTGCGCGCGGTGACGCTCCGCAACTCGTATTCGCCCCGAACCGTTTCAACCTGCACGAGATCGTCGCCGCCTACGATCTCGCGGTGGAACTGAGCTGTAGCGCCTTCGTCACCGGCCCGTTGATGCGCATCGGCCGCGCGGCCACCAACTGGGGTCGCATTGCGTGCAGTGACGAGCAATGGCAGCAGGCCGTCGATGCGCTACAGCTACGCGCGGCCTCCCGTGAAGCGGCTATCCCACTGTCCATTTATCCCTGGGGCATCGTTACCGAGATGGAGCGCAGAGTTGAGAATCCACAAGCGATGCTGCTGGTGGTACCCAACGGCAAAGTGAAACTGCTCAATGCGCTTCCGTTCTGTCCTGCCGATCTGAGGCGCCACTCGCTTGCCGAGGCCTGGGAGGCCTATCGGATGGCGTGGCGCTCGGAGGAAGTGCGCGAATTCGTTTCACGTTGCCGCGCCGACCCTGACCGGCTGCGGCACGCGAACGAAACGTGGTCAATGGCTGTCAGCCACTGACCCGTATTGGCGGCTGGTGCCGCCGCGTCGATGCTCTCTATTTTGTGGCGAGCACTTGACTCACTGCCGCCTTGAGTTCGGCATCGCTCGCGTTGACCTTGGGATGTCCTTTGGCCTCCTTCAGTTTGGCTACGAGAGTTCCTTCCGCTGCCTTGTCGTCTTTGTACTTAGCGGCAATGTCCTTGAATGAAGGTCCTACTTTCTTAGTCGCCACGTCGTGACAGCCGAGGCAGCCCTTGTCTTTCAGTACGTCTTGCGCTTGAACCCCGCCGGCCGCCAATGCTCCGGCGATTCCCAAGATCAAAAGCATTTTTTTCATCGCAGTCTCCCAATGTTCAACTGAATCCGTATTCAGCAATGCAGCATGCGCTGTTCAACAGGCATGTTGTTGATTTTCCACCAATGCGAACAAGAGCGAAACGTGATGGCGGCGTGTGGTGGTGGTGTCGTCGTGCACTGCAAGCCGACGTTATAGACGCCGCCTTCCTTCAACGACCTGTCGTCGGCGCTGGTTGACCCCAGCGGCCTAATTCAGACAACGGTCCAGACTTCCAATCGCTGCCACGGCCGCAGCCCTCGCGGATGACATAGCGAAGGAGGTTAAACCGACCATCCAAAGCAGTGCACCTCATGGCAGTCCGTGTCTCACTCGGGTGGGAAAGACGCTGATTGTGGGTTTCCGGAGCGATGGCGTATTGACCCAGATCAGGGCCCGCTCTGTTGGATCCGACCGACACGAATTTGGAACCCTACTTTTCCTTGATTTGCATCAACAACCTGACGCCACTGACGTGGTTTCCTTCCGCCGGGGCGCGGTCTTGTCGATCTCTAGTGCGCTGGCGTGCTTCGCAGTTGTCAGTCTCCGATTCGGTTCATCTGGGGAGGATTCGATGCGACTAAGGACCTTGCTGGCCGCCATCATGATGGCTGCAGCCTCTGCGCTGTACGGCGCTGTCGCGGTCGCGCAGCCAGCGGCGGGCAGTCAGGTGTGCGCGGCGTGCCATCAGGACTACGTCACTTCCTTCCTCGCCGGGCCGCACGCAGTTAAAGGCAACAAGGGCACACCGGCAGCGGTCGGCGCGGAGTGCCAGTCCTGCCATGGCGACGTGAGTGCGCACCTGAAAGACCCGACAACCGCGAAGCCGATGCGGTTTGGCAACCGCGCCAACGCTGCGGCCGAAAATGCAGTCTGTCTGACCTGCCATGAAGGCAGCCGCAAGCTGACTTTTTGGGGTTCGGGCAAGCATGCACTGAACGAAGTCACCTGCAACTCCTGTCATAGCCTGCACGGCAGTGTCGGCGCTGGACAGAAAGCCTCGCTGAAGACGACCGGACCCAAGATCGGTCCCTTCGTCACTACGCAGCGACAACTCGAATACGAAACCTGCGTTGCGTGCCACGCACCGATCCGGGCGGCGGTCCTTAAGCAGTCGCATCACCCGATCATCGAGGGCAAGGTGACGTGCTCGGACTGCCATAACCCGCACGGCGCGCTCTCGCATGTGATGCTGAAGAATGAGACGGTCAACGATCAGTGCGTGTCGTGCCATACCGAAAAGCGCGGTCCGTACGTTTTCTCACACCCTGCCGTGCAGGAGAACTGCATGTCGTGCCACCAACCGCACGGTTCGGTGCACACCAAGCTGCTCAATGAGAAGGTTCCCAACATTTGCCAGGATTGCCACGACTGGTCGCGCCACCCAGGGACGATTTACCAAGGCAATAACGCGTGGCCGCCGCAGGGCAATGCCAATACACGCTTTATCGCGCGCGCCTGCACCAACTGCCACAACGCGATCCACGGCAGCAACGCGCCGGGCAATCGTGGCCGGTTCCTCATCCGATAGAGGGGGAGAACATGAATCGCAAGCTCATCGCCGTGCTGATCGCGAACCTGTTCGTTGCGCCGGTGGCGCTGGCTCAAAGCGATTTCAAACTCGACGGCAACATCGGCCTCGGAGGCTTGTACTCGAGCGACAGCGGTACCAGGGATCGCGCCAAGCTAGAGGAGTATCAGGATCTGTCGAACGGCGCTGCCGGCTACTTCGGTCTAAGGGGCCGCAGCAGTACATATGCCATCGACGGCTACGGCGAGAACATCGGACGCGATGACATGTTCGTCGGCCTCACCGGCGGCCATTACAACCTGTTCAACTACAACGTGTACTCGAACTGGCTAACGCACAACTACGGTTTCGGCCCGTCCACCCGCACGCCGTACGTTAACCCCGGCTCAGCCAACATGACGGCGCCATTCCCGTCGTTCAACACTAACGTTCCGCCCTGGACCGGATACGACGCCCGCGTTGAACGCCGGGATACCGGCGCCGGCTTTGGCTGGCAGGCACTGTCACCCTGGTATGCGCGTGTCGATTTCAACCAGGTGCGAAAGGACGGCACCTACTTATATGCGGCGCCCAACGGCAGCAGCCCGGGCAACGGATTCGTCGACCTGGCCGCTCCGATTGACTACAAGACCAACAACCTGAATCTGGAGGGCGGTTATGCGTCGCGCGATATCGTCGTCTCGGTCGCGGCGCTGTGGAGCAAGTTCGAAAACGCGAACGAGACCTTCAGCTGGACCAACCCGTTCTTCGGGCTGGGTCAGGATACGACAACGACGCCGCCCGACAACGACTTCTTCAAGATCAGCGCCAACGGGGTGATCCGCCGTCTGGCTTGGAACTCTCAACTCTCCGCGCGCTACACGTACAGCACGACCGAGAACAGCGTGCCTCTGCTGCAGCAGATGCTCAACACGGCGGCCGGCGGCTTCGCGCCGATCACGGCCAACACGACGGTGTTCGACGGCCAACAGAAGAACACCACACTCACGCTGGCATGGACAGCCAACCCGACACGGGGGTTGGACTCGAAGGTCTACTACAACTTTTACGAGAAGAAGAGCGAGTCGACCCATGTTCAGTTCAACCCGTCGGCGCTGGACTGCACCGACTTTTCCGCACCTTCGCTGACCAAGCCATCGGTGCCGTGCACGTCCGAACCCTTCGACTACAAGAAGGATAACTTCGGCTTCAACCTGTACTACCGCCTGGGTCCAGGAAACCGCGTGGGAGGAGGCTGGGATTACTGGGACATCGACCGCGAGGGCACCAACTACGACAAGACCAAGACCAACACACTCTGGGTCGAGTGGTCGACGCAAATGATCCCGGAGAGCACGCTGCGCGCGAAGTACTCGTATTCACAGAGGCGCTCGGATTACCTTCTATCCAACGCCGGCATCAGCGGCGACGATCCGTTCTTTCTTGAACGTTTTAGCAGTCAGTTCGATCAGCAGGACCGCAACCAGAACCAGCTGAAGGTGACGTTCGACACCAGTCTCGCACCGATGGTCGACCTTGGACTCGAGTTCACCTGGCAGGACAACGACTATCCCGGCACAGTGCTTGGGCGCACCGACGACAAGCGCTACGGTGTGTTCGCCACCCTCGGCATCGGCGATCCGCGCAGTTGGCGCGGCTCCGTGTTTGCCGATTACGAAAAGGTTGAGCTGAACGCTTATCACCGCTACATCAACGCCGGCGCCTGCGGCGGAACCGGTGCAGCGGCGACAGGCCCAGCGTGCTTTGATCCGAACCAAGCCCCGTTTCCGAACGCCTATAACTGGAACTCGAGCAACAAAGACAACAGCTGGCTGCTCGGGGGAGCACTGTCGTATCCGTTCAGCGAGCAACTGAAGGTGACCGTGTCTGCGATGTACTCGCGTAACGACGGCAACGCCGACATCACGGCGCAGGTGGGCAACCCGCTGCCGATCAATAACTACGACTCGTACAAGCAAACGTCTCTCAACTTGCGCGCCGACTACCGAATCAACAAGAACTGGAGCCTGTCGGGCGGTTACACGTACCAGAAGTACGATTGGAATGACGATCAATACGACAACTATCAGTACTTGGCTCCGCCGCCACCTGCGGCGCTTAATACGTCGACGTCGTATTTGAACGGCGTGTACGCATTTCCGAGCTACCGCACCAACATCGTCTGGCTAATCGGCAAGTATTACTTCGACTGAACGTATCGCTTCCAGTGGCAGGCGCGTGGAAGGTGACGGACATAGGCGAACACCGCCACCTCTTCTGCGTCGCCTCAGTCATGTGCCGATCTGGCGGCGCAGTTCGCTGTAGCGGGCATCGACCCGGGGCCCAAACAAGGGATCGGGCTCGGCGGGGATGGCGCTCACCGCAGACCAATCATCGGGGGTCAAGAGCTCCACGGCGCGTCGGATGATCGTGTGCTCTTCGGCCGCAAGGTGGTGCCGGTAGTACGAGAGGTAGGTGGCGGCCACTGTCTGCAGCACTGCGCGCTCGATCACGACGCCGGCGATGATTTGGTTCAAACAATTAAGGAGCTTCTCGCCCGCATCCGCTATCAAGGCGTGTTCCTGCATGCACCACGTGACTTCCGACTGCAGTTGCGGATCGCGCTGGACAAGCCGGTTAAACGCCACGTCTTCGCGAGGATGATGAAAGCGGTCGGGATAGTGCCGTAGGTAGTAGACGATCAGGCGCATCAGCTCGTAGTCCGTTCGCTTGCCCGCATGAAAAGCATCGACCTGCACTTCGAGTAGATCCAGCAGTCGCGCGAAGTTGCTGTGGTCGGCGTGCCATCTGGCCAGCGGCTCGGCGAGCGAGCGGTCCGTCCGAACAATTCGACTCGTACGTTCTTGATTCACGGCATGCCTTCGATCGGAGTGGTCCGGCACGACAGCATTGTGAACACGCTCGCCGTACACGGCTTGATCCGCGTCAATCACTGTACATCTTGATCGAATCAACTTCGTTCGCGCCCTGTGTGCTCTGCAGTGTGACTTCGCGCGCGAATGGAAGGACAGTCTGCGCGACAAATTCAGGAGGCCCCTGGGCGGCGACGAAATTCCGCGTCAGCGGCGGCAAGCGAGACTCTTACTGCTGGGAATTCTGGCCAGTCATGCTGTATTTTCATTCCATCGGCTAGAGCGGGAGTCAAAAAGACCATGCTGCAAGTACTGGGGCGATCCACGTCGATCAATGTTCGAAAGGTTCTATGGCTTTGCGCCGAACTCGATCTTCCCATCGCTCACGAGGCGTGGGATGCCGGGGATCGTTCTAATCGCTCGGACGAGTTCAAGCAGTGGAACCCGAACGGCCTCGTGCCGGTAATCAAAGACGGAGACTTCGTGCTGTGGGAATCAAACGCCATATGTCGCTACCTCGCCGCATTGCATGGTCGTGAAGATCTGCTTCCGACTGACGCGCGGCGACGCGCCGTCGTGGAGCAGTGGATGGATTGGCAAACCACTCAGCTCAACAACTCATGGCGCTACGCCTTCTTTGCACTGGTACGCAAGGCCGCGACGCACACGGATCCTGAAGCCATTGAAGCCAGCGTAGCCGACTGGACTCGTCATATGCGCATCCTGGAGGCGCAACTGCAACGAACGGGAGCGTTCGTTACGGGTGCCGAGTTCACGTTAGCGGACCTCGTGCTCGGCCTGTCCACCCATAGGTGGTTCATGACGCCCATCGAGCGACCGCACCTGCCCGCGGTTGTCGAGTTCTATGAACGCCTCAGCAGGCGCCCGCCATTTATGAAGCACGGGCGAAATGGTGTGCCATAAACGCCGGGCCAAGTGCAGCGACCGCTTGGTCAAGCGCGACGCCAAGGCGACCGGTTGCGAAAGGCCAGGTAACTCATTGTTGTATTTGGTGGGTGGTACAGGGTTCGAACCTGTGACCCCTGCCGTGTGAAGGCAGTGCTCTACCGCTGAGCTAACCACCCGCCGGCTGACAAACGAGGACGCGAATTATTGCATGGGCGCGCGCGACTTTTGCTTGCCTTACGATGTTTCGTTGACCTCGCCGTGGAGGCACTCTGAATCTTTCGCACACTCTGTTTCGCGTTGCGCGACGTCTGCCGCATGCGGTGGCGGTGATCGAGCGCGACCATCTCGAACTGAGTTACGAGCAGCTGGCTGACCGCTCGCTGCGCTTGGCTTCGGCCCTTATCGAGCTGGGTGCGGCTCCGGGCACGCGCGTGGCGCTACTGGCTCACAACTGCGCCGCGTACGTGGAGCTGCTGTACGCGTGCTGGGCAGCGGGCACCTGCGCGGTTCCGATCAACGTGCGGCTGCATCCGAAGGAAGTTGCATTCATTCTCGACGACGCCGACGTGCGCATCGCGTTCGTCACCGACGGTATCGACATCAGCCGCCATCGAGCACGAATCGTACCGGTGCGACGCACTTTGTCGATGTCGAAGGCTGCGGAATATCGCAAGCTATTGCGCTCCGAGCCGATGCGGATATCGCAATCCGATTCCGCTCGAGCGCCCGCTTGGCTGTTCTACACCAGCGGCACGACCGGTCGGCCCGAAGGGCGTGGTGCTGACGCATCGCAACCTGCTCGCGATGGCGCTCAACTACCTGGCCGATGTCGACCACGCCGCGGTCGGCGACCATCTGCTGCACGCAGCACCGATGTCGCACGGCTCCGGGCCTTTACATCGATTCCGAATATCGCCGCTGGTGCCACGCAATTATTCCGGCGTCGCACGGATTCGATGTCGACGAGATGGCTCAGATCCTCGCGTACACGCCGCACGTCGAAATTCTTCGCGGCACCCACGATGGTGATGCGACTGGTCGACGCGTTGCGCGCAGCGGCTCGTCGCCCGAGCAACCTTAAGATCGATCATCTACGGCGGCGGTCCGATGTACGTTGCCGATTGCTTGCGAGCGCTGGACGTGCTTCGGACCACGACTGGTGCAAATCTACGGACAAGGCGAATCGCCGATGACGATCACCGTGCTGCACCGCGGCCGAGCACATGGACGACCACGACGGGCGCCGCGCTCGAGCGGCTCGGCTCGGTCGGGCGTGCGCAGGTCGGCGTCGAAGTGAG
Organism: uncultured beta proteobacterium; assembly: GCA_963791315.1. GTDB lineage: Bacteria > Pseudomonadota > Gammaproteobacteria > Burkholderiales > Burkholderiaceae_F > JACCZX01. The sequence continues at coordinate 566,920 of CAWBRQ010000007.1, read as the reverse complement.
CGGTGCTTGAGCGAAGCTGGTCACCCGGTGCGCGCCGGGCGAGATCGGCGAAGTCTGCGTGCGTGGTGACACGTGATGGCCGGCTATCTCAACAATCCGCAAGCCACCGCCGAGACGCTGGCCAAGGCTGGCTGCATACCGGCGATCTCGGTCGCTGTGACGAGGCCGGCTATCTGACGCTCGTCGATCGCAGCAAGGACCTGATCATCTCCGGCGGGTCGAACATCTATCCGCGCGAAGTCGAGGAGGTGTTGCTACTGCATCCTGCGATCAAGGAAGTCGGCAGTGATCGGCGAACCCGACCGGACTGGGGCGAGTCCGTGGTCGCAGTACTGGTACGCAGCCGGGCACAGCTCGCCAATCAACACGAGCTCGACTCTCTTCTGCCTCGAGCACATCGCCCGCTTCAAGCGGCCGAAGCGCTACGTCTTCGTCGACAACTGCCGAAAAATGCGACCGGCAAGGTACTGAAGCGCGAACTGCGCGATGCAAATCACGCGCGATGCTGCAGGACTCAACCGCCAGACGGGCGTGACCTTGCACTCCGTCTCGATCGCGTCGAGCAGTGCCTCATGCGCCGCGATCTCGGCCGGCAGCGCAGTGACCACGATCAGCTGGCTCGCATCGATCGGGCCGTCGCTCGCCGTGCGGCACCTCGCGTCAGCACGTCGATCGTCAGGCTGTCCTGGCCGCGCGTCATCGCGAGGTACACGTCGGCCAGCAGCCCGGCATCGAGCAGAGCGCCGTGCAGTGCTCGATGCGCATTCGACACCTGCGTAGCGTTCGCACAGCGCGTCGAGCGAGTTGCGCTTGCCAGGATGCTGCTCGCGCGCGTGCTGCAGCGAATCGGTCACCTTCAGGCAGTGCTGCGGCGAACGTCGGTTGCGCCCGAGGCGCGCAAGCTCGGCATCGAGGAAATTCGATGTCGAACGCGGCGTTGTGAATCACGACCTCCGCATCCCTGACGAACGCCAGCAGGTCGTCGGCAATCTCGCCGAACTTCGGCTTGTCCTCGAGAAAGTGCCGGTTCAGGCCGTGCACCGCCAGCGCGCCCTCGTCGCTGTCGCGCTCGGGATTGACGTAGTGGTGGAAGCGACGCTCGGTAATACGGCGAGCGACGACTTCGATCGCGCCGACCTCGATGATGCGGTGACCTTCCCTGGACTCGAGCCCGGTGGTCTCCGTGTCCAGCACGACGAGTCGCATCGGCGGATATTAACGCCTCGCCTCATCGATCGAATGCTGCGCGGAAGAGTGCGAGGCGGGGAACAGCGCGCACGCGTGTCGACGCACGGGCCGCTCTGGCGAGGCTAAACGCGATTCATTCCGCGCCGGCTGGCGCTGTGTCGTGCTGATGACGGTGCGAACCCATCCACTTGCCGAGCCCCTGCTCCATCAGCGTGTACATCGTCGGCACGACGAACAGCGTCAGCAGCGTGCCGAACGTCAGCCGCCGACGATCACCCAGCCGATCTGGATACGGCTTTCGGCGCCGGCGCCGGCGACAGCGCGAGCGGCACCGCGCCAAGCACCATCGCGCCGGTCGTCATCAGGATCGGGCGCAGTCGCAGCACCGCCGAATGGCGAATCGCGTCGAACAACGTTCTCGCCGCGCTCCTGCAGCTGATTCGCAAACTCGACGATCAGGATGCCGTGCTTGGTGATCAGTCCGACCAGCGTCATCACGCCGATCTGGCTGTAGATGTTCCAGGTGCCACCGGTCGCCCAGAGTGCGAATAGTGCACCGGCCATCGACAGCGGCACCGACAGCATGATGACGAACGGATCGGCAAAGCTTTCGAACTGCGCGGCTAGCACCAGGTAGATGAAGATCAACGCGAGCGCGAACGTCAGGTAAATAGACCGCCGCGCGCATCGCGAAACTCGCGCGACTGACCGTTCAGGTCGGTCAATGCATCCGACGGCAGCACGCGCTTCGCCGTGTCGTCCATCATCTTCAGCGCGTCGCCGATCGTGTAACCGGGCGCCAGGCTGCGCGCTGATCGTCACCGCGCGTAGCCGCTGAAAGTGGTTCAGCGACTGCGGCGAAACGCCTTCGAGCACGTTGACGACGTTGGCGAGCTGCACCATCGAGCCATCGCGCCCGCGCACGTAGATGTCGCTGATGTCATTCGGCCGGCTGCGGTCGCGCGGCGCGACCTGCACGATCACGTCGTACTGCTCGCCGTCCTTCTTGAAGCGCGTGACCTGGCGGCCGCCGAGCATCGTCTGCAGCGTGCGGCCGACAGCTTCGCACCGAGATGCCGAGGTCGCCCAGCTTGTCGCGATTGACATCGACGCGCAGCTCCGGCGTATTGAGCCGCAGATCCGACTGCGGGTTCAGCACGATGCCGGTCTTGCTGAATCTCCGCAATGAACTGCTGCACGATTCGATCGAGTTCGGCGTACGGCATCTGCGCCATGATCACGTACTCGACCGGCAGCGACCGCGCCGGACTGGCCGAGCGAAGGCGGATTGACCGCAAAGCCGATCACGCCGGGCAGCTTCTGAAACTTCTGCATTCAGCTCGCGAGCGATGTCCTGCTGCTTGCGGGTGCGCTGCTCCCATGGCTTCAGACGCAAGATCGCATTGCCGTAGTCCACTGTCGGAAATCCGGCCACCGCGTTGTACGCGGCCGCCTCGGGAATCGTCGCGTAGTACTTCTCGACCGCGCGCAATTGCTCGGACGTGTAGTCGACCGTCGAACCGGGCGGTGACTGCAGCCGGCCGAAGATCACGCCGCGGTCTTCGAGCGGCGCGAGCTCCGAACGCAGCAGCGAAAAGAACAGCGCCTCCCAGTGCCGCGACCGGACGACCCAAGCGATGCACCACATCCAGCGGCGCTGCAGCACCCACGCGAGCGAGCGTGCATAGCCGTTCGTCAGTCGCATCGAGCCAACCCTCGATGATCGTGAAGACGCGGCCGTGCTGTTTCTCGTGCTTCAGCAGCTTGCTGCACATCATCGGCGACAATGTCAGCGCGACGAATCCCGACACGAGCACCGCACCGGCCAGCGCCAGCGCGAACTCGATAAAGAGCCGGCCGGTGCGCCCGGTCGCGAACGCGAGCGGCGCGTACACCGCGGTCAGCGTCAACGTCATCGCGACCACGGCGAAGCCGATCTCCTTGATGCCCTTGACGGCCGCCGCGACGCGGTCCATGCCCGCCTCGATATTGCGGTAGATGTTCTCGAGCACGACGATCGCATCGTCGACGACCAAGCCGATCGCCAGCACCATCGCCAGCAGCGTCAGCGTGTTGATCGTGAAGCCGAACGCGTACATCAGCGAGAACGCGCCGACCAGCGACAGCGGAATCGTCACCAGCGGGATCAGCGTCGCTCGCAAGTTGCGCAGGAAGAAGAAAATCACCAGCGCGACAAGCAAGACCGCCTCGGCGACGGTGCTGAACACCGAATTGATCGAGCGGTCGATGAACACCGACGAGTCGTACGCGATGTTGATGCTCATGCCCGGCGGCAGCGTCTCGTTGATCTTGAGCGATCTCCGCTTGCAGCGCTTTCGACAACTCGAGCGGGTTGCCGGTCGCCTGCTTGACGAGCCCCATGTTGATCGATGGTTCGCCGTTGTAGCGCGCGATCACGCGCTCGCTCGACGGCACCGACCGTCGACGTCGGCGACGTCGCGCAGGCGCACCGGATAGCCGTTCGACGCTCGCGATGATCAGATTCTCGAACTGTTCGCGCGTGCTGACGTCGGTGGTCGCGACGATCGAGAACTCGCGCTTGGCCGACTCGATGCGACCCGACGGCAGCTCGATGTTCTGCCGCCGCAAGGCGTCTTCGACGTCCCGCGGCGTCAGCGCGATAGCCGGCCAGCCGGTCGCGGTCGACATTGATGCGCATCGACGTCTTGCGCTCGCCGAAGATCCACACGTCGGCCGCGCCCGGCAGCACCGACAGTCGCGGCTTCACATAGCGCGTTCAGGTAATCGCGAAACTTCGAGCGACGTGCGGGTGCCGGCGGTGACCGCCATCCAGATGATCGGAAACGAGTCGGCCTCGACCTTTGCAATCACCGGCTCGTCGATGTTATCCGGCAACCGAGCGCGCACGCGCGCCACCTTGTCGCGTACATCGGCTGCCGCCGAATCCGGATCGCGCGTGATGCGAAAGCGCACATTGATCTGGCTCTGTTTCCGAGCGGCTCGACGACGTCAGCAGCTCGACGCCTTCGATGCCGGCGAGCGAGTCCTCGAGCACCTTGGTGATCTGCGACTCGATCACATCCGCCGAGGCGCCTGGATAGCGTCGTGTTGACGCTGACGACCGGCTCGTCGATCTTCGGATACTCGCGCACGTCGAGCCGCGAGTACGAAATCGCGGCCGATGACGAGCACCAGCAGCGACAGCACCGTCGACAGCACCGGGCGCCGTATGCACAGTTCGAACAGGCTCATGCGAAGCCCTGGCGCAGCTGCTGCGTAGCTGCCGGACGCCTTGACTTCGGCGCGGAGGCCGGCGGTGTTGCTCGCCCTTTGCGCTGCCATCCCCGTCGGTGCCGCGCCCGGCGCCGGAACCCCGCCGGCTCCAGGACGCGCACCGGCTGCCCGTCGCGTGACAAACGCATGCCAGCAGTCACGACCTGATCGCCCGCCGCCAGCCCTTCACGACCTCGACCACGCATCACGCCGCACACCGATCTTCACCGGCACGCGCCGCGCGGCGCCGTCCACTACCTTGTATACGAAGAACTCCTCGCCCTGCGGAACGATCGATTCCTCCGGCACCAGCAGCGCGTTAGCGCGCTCTCCGACGATCACGCGCACGCGCACGAACATTCCAGGACGCAGCTTGCCGCGGTGTTGTCGAGTTTCGCGCGTATCTCCAAGCGAACGCCCGTTGGCGTCGACCTTCGGATTGATCGCGTCGATCTGGCCCGCGAAGCGCTCGCCCGGCAAGGCATCGGCCACCACTTCGATCGCCTTGTCCGACCTTGATCTGCGTCGAGATTGCGCTCAGGCAATCGAAAATCGACCTTCAGGATGCGCACATCTTCGACGTTGACCAGATCAGTGCCGTCCTTGACGTAGTCGCCGAGGCTGACGCCGCGGATGCCGACCACGCCATCAAACGGCGCGACGATGCGCATCTTCGACAACCTCGCCTGCGCCAGCTTCAGTTCGCCTCGGCCACCTGCGCATTGGACGCCGCCGTCTCCTGAGCGCTCGAACTGATGAACTTGCGGCTTGCGAGATCTTCGCTGCGCTTTGAGTTCGACAACGCCAGGTCGTACTCCGCCTTCATCTGCGCCACCTCGGCTTCATTCAGCGAGTTGTCGAGCGCAATCAGCAGCTGGCCCCTTGCGCACGATCTGACCGTCCTTGAAGCCGATCGCGGAGATGCGGCCGGACACTTCGGGTCGCAGGATCACGCTCTCGTTCGACTGCAGCGAGCCGACCGCCTGCAAGATCTTCCTGCACGGTCGTCGGCTTGAGCTGGAATCACCTCGACGGCGATCGGCCGCGCTGGCACCACCTTTGGTCGCTCCGGGCGCCGCAGGCGCCGATTTCGATGGATCCAACGCAGCCGTCGCCCTTGACGCCGGCGACTGCGTTCGGTCCGGGCGACAACCGATCCACCGCAAAGTAGGCGAGAACACGCAGACGGTGACTAAGGCAACGATCGCCACGACGTCACTCGATTTCTCTTCATGTCGAAAGCGGCTGCGCGTCGCGCAACTTGGAGATTCGACTTTAACACCCGCGATCGCGGCGGATTACGTCGATGAGCAGATGCAGACACCGATTCACCCCGCGATTTGCCAAGTTCGTCGGCTCGTTCGTTGCCGTCGTTGCCCGAGTGGCCCGTGCACCCAGCGCCACTCGATCTCGTGTTTGCGCCGCCACGTCGAGCAAACGTTGCCACAAATCGACGTTCTTTAACGGCTTTTTTAGTCGGCTGTTTTCCAGCCGCGCTGCATCCAGCCCGGCAGCCACTCGGTGATTCCCAGTCGAACGTACTGCGAATCGGTGTGCACGATGACGTGACAACGGCGTTTCAGTGAACCGAGCGCCTCGATCACGGCCATCAGCTCCATTCGATTGTTCGTGGTCGGATTCTCGCCGCCGAACAATTCTCGTTCGTGATCACCGTACAGCAGCAGCGCACCCCAGCCGCCGGGGCCGGGATTACCCTTGCAGGCTCCATCCGTATAGATGTGGACCGGGGAGTCGGACGCTGCCTTCGGCAGCACCGGCGGCTTTTCGGTCACGAGCTTTACGCTTCGCGCGTGCCTCATCTACTGGCTGCGGAACGCGCGCCATCATTGGCGGCATCAGGTGCATCGATCACCGCGGAGTTCGAATCGCCGGTCAGAAACGTGCGCGTCGTTGCCGCCGGTGCAAGCCGCCTCGCCGGCTCCTCCTTGCTCTTCCACACGGCGCCGATCAGCCGCATTCCTCGGACTCGCTTGACGGCGGTCAGCATGTAGACCGCGCCCAGAAAAGGCCACCAGCGATCGCCCGCCTTTTCCATGAACTGCCAGCGCGCAAGCCAGCGCTCTTGCCGCACTGACGGCACGTAGCATCCGAAGCGGCCGCGCTCGACGTCGAACGACAACAGCTTTAGCCAATCCTTGATACGCGGCAGCGTCAAGAATCGGCCTTCGCGCGGCAAGTAAGGCGAAGCACCCAGCCGCGTCAAGTACTGCCGGACACCCCACAAACTCACCGGGTTGAACCCGGTAATCACGACGTGACCCTCCGGTACCAGCACACGCTCGACCTCGCGCAGCACCTGGTGCGGATCTTCGGTGAACTCGAGGATGTGCGGCATCACGACCAGGTCAATCGAGTGCGTTGCGAACGGCAACTCTTCGTAGCGGTTGATGACCGCGACTTTCGAGTGCCCGCTGCTGTAGGCTCACCTCGGGCGACGCGATTGGCGGCACAGAAGCGTAGCGGCATGCGGTTTTCGCGCAGCGCGTCGATATCCGGCAGCCCGAGCTGCAGCGCGTGGTAACCGAAAATGTCCACCACGGCGGCGTCGAGCTGCACCTGCTCCCAGTCGAGCACGTACTGCCCGGCGGCTGAGCGCAGAAACTCGGATAACCTTCCAATCGATGCGTCTTCGCTCATCATCCCGCTCAATGCGCTAACCCGATGTCCGACCTGATTATCACGCCGCTGCCGGCGTTCAAAGACAACTACATATGGCTGCTTGACGCGGGGCAATGAAGCCGCAATCGTGGATCCGGGCGACGCCGAGCCGGTCATCCGCGCACTGGAACAACAACAACTTCGACTGACAGCGATTCTAGCGACGCATCATCACGCCGACCATGTCGGCGGCCTGGTCGCGCTGAAGCAGCGCTACTCGGCGACAACGTACGGGCCGGCACGAGAAAGCGTAGCGCAGCTCGATCATCGGCTTGCAGCGGGCGACCGCATTGAAGTGCTCGGCACTCGTTTCGATGTGATCGACATTCCGGGCCACACCGCCGGCCACATCGCGTTTTACGCACCGGGCTTGAAGCCACCTGCACTGTTCTGCGGCGACACGCTATTCGCCTGCGGCTGCGGTCGATTGTTCGAAGGCACGCCCGAGCAGATGCTGGCGTCGCTCGACCCACTCGGCCGAATTGCCGGCAGCGACGCGTGTCTACTGTGGGCACGAATACACGGTTGCCAACATCCGCTTCGCGCTGGAAGTCGAACCCAATAACCGCGAGTTACAAACGCGCGCGGCAATGGCAACCGCGATGCGCAAGCGTGGCGAACCGACGCTGCCATCGACGATAGGCCTCGAGCTTGAAACGAATCCGTTCATGCGCTGTGATGTGCCGTCGGTGCGTGCTGCGGCGTCTGCCGTGAGTCCAGGTGCAGGGTTCGCGCGTGTCTCGACATTTGCTGCCATTCGCAGTTGGAAAGACGGATTCCGCTAGCCCTTTCGGCATAGGCAGACGCAACTTGACGCCGTTTCTACGTTCTACCTACACTGCCTCGAACCCTGTAGATTTTTCAACATGCGCGTCTCGAGAAGATCGGCGACCTTCTGGCTTGCCTACGGCATCTGTTGCACCTTGCTCGCGGGTTGCGCAACCAGCGGCAGCGAGTTGCGAACGCCCAGCCCGATCCCGAATCCGCCCGCGCCCGTCGTCCCTCCTTCACCCCCTCCCGCAGTACCTTCTTCCCCAGCTTCTTCCACCACCAGCCCGGTTGATCAGTCGCCGGAAGCGCCCGCCTCGGCTGTCGATCCCGTAGTTCCTGTGATCGTCGTCCCGGACAACGCACCGGTGCCAGTTGCGCAGCCGCCGTCAACGCGAGATCTATGGCACCGCATCCGGCTGGGGTTCAAGATGCCGGATCTCGAGACCAGACTCACGGAGGACCGCACGCGCTGGTACGCAAGCCAGCCCGATTATTTCGCGCGCATGACACAGCGCTCGAGTCGCTATTTGTTTCATATCGTCGAAGAGATCGAGCGGCGCAACATGCCGACCGAGCTCGCACTGCTCCCGTTCGTCGAAAGCGCCTTCGTGCCGGAGGCGTTTTCGTCCGCCAAGGCGGCCGGGCTGTGGCAATTCATTCCTTCGACCGGTCGCAACTACGATCTCGAGCAGACCATGTGGAAGGACAAGCGGCGTGACGTGGTCGAATCGACACGTGCCGCGCTCGACTACCTACAGAAGCTGTACGACATGTTCGGTGACTGGCATCTGGCACTCGCGTCGTACAACTGGGGCGAAGGTGCGGTATCGCGCGCGATTGCGAAAAACCGCCAGGCCGGCAAGCCGGCGCGCTACACCGATCTGAAAATGCCGAAAGAGACGCAGTACTACGTGCCGAAGCTACAGGCGGTCAAGAACATCGTCGCCGAACCCGAGAAGTACGGCGTCGTGCTGCCGCCGATCGATAACGCACCGTATTTCATCGCGGTGCATAAAACGCGCGATATCGACGTCGATACGGCGGCGAAGCTGGCGGAGATGAAGGTAGAGGACTTCCGTGCGCTGAATCCCGCATTCAACCGGCCGGTGATACTGGGTGCCGGCGGCGGCGCGCACCTGCTGTTGCCAGCGACGAAGGTCGAGCGGTTCCAGGCGAATCTGGCCGCGTGGGAATCGACAGGCCAGCCACTCGCGAGCTGGACGACGTACAAGACGACCTCGTCCGACACGCTTTCGCTCGTAGCCAAACGAGCCGGCATTAGCGAAGAGCAACTACGTGACGCGAATCAGATACCGCCGCGTTATCGGCTCGCCAGCGGCTCGACGATCCTGATTCCGCGCGACGAGACAATGGCGTCCGATATTCCCGCAGACAGCCTCGACGGGAGGTTCTCGTTAGTGCCCGAGCACGCAAATCTGCGCAAGGTGACGTACCGTGTCCGCCGTGGCGATACAGTTACGAGTGTGGCGCACCGCTGGAAGGTGCTACCAAAGGATGTGATCATCTGGAACCGGTTGACGTCGCAAAGCTTGTTCGCGGGCCAGCGGCTCGAATTGACAGTGCCAGCGGCGCCGGCACGCAGCCGCACGACAAAGAACACAATGCAAACAAATAAGCCGACAACGACACACAGCACCGTCCGCGCGCCGGCTCGCAAGCGGTCTTACTGAGATAGGTTGAGATGGGGTTTCTGGCCGGCAAGCGCCTGCTGATCACCGGCGTTCTTTCAAATCGTTCGATTGCCTATGGCATCGCGCGAGCATGTAAGCGCGAAGGCGCCGATCTGGCATTCACCTACGTCGGCGAACGCTTCCGGGAGCGCATCGTCGAGATCGCCGCAGAGTTCGGCTCGGATCTCATCTACGACATGGACGTCGGAGACGACGCGCAGATCGCGGCGGCATTCGACGCATTGAAGCAGCGTTGGGACGGGCTCGACGGGCTGGTGCATTCGATCGGCTTTGCACCACGCGAAGCGATTGCGGGCGATTTCGTCGAAGGACTGTCGCGCGAGAGTTTCCGCATTGCACACGACATTTCTTCGTACAGCTTTCCCGCGCTCGCGAAAGCCGCGTTGCCGCTGATGGAAGGACGCAAAGCGTCGTTGCTGACGCTGACCTACCTGGGGTCGACACGCGCGGTACCGAACTACAACACGATGGGGCTCGCAAAAGCGAGCCTCGAAGCCAGCGTGCGCTACCTGGCGGCGAGCCTTGGCCCGCGCGGCATCCGCGTCAACGGCATTTCCGCGGGACCGATCCGGACGCTGGCGGCAGCGGGTATCAAGGGCTTTTCGAAGATCTTGTCGACGGTCGAGAGCACGGCGCCTCTACGGCGCAATGTCACGATAGACGACGTCGGCAATGTGGCGGCATTCTTGCTATCCGATCTTGCCGCCGGCATTACCGCCGAGATCACACACGTCGATGGCGGCTTCAACGCCATGATGGGATCGCCGCTGGAAACTGAATAATGGAGACAGAGATGGCTACCGCTGCCGAGCTCGATATCAAAATGGACGCCGCGTCGCTGTATCGCGAGGAGATCTATACCGATCGTCGTATCGGCACGATTCGCGCGATGGTGCCGGTCACTGCGAAAGGCGACGCCGACGCAAAGCGCGAAACGCTATACATCGGCGAGGCGCAGATCATGACGCAGATGGGGCCGCTGCCGGTCACATTCGAAATCGAGGCGACCTCGCTGGATGGCGCAGTCGCGGGTTACGCCAAGGCGGCTAAGGCCGCCGTCGAACGCACCGTCAACGAATTGCAGGAGCTGCGCCGGCAGAGCGCTTCGTCGTTGGTGTTACCGGGTCAGGGTGGTAGCAGCTTTGGTCCGGGAGGATTGGGCGGAGTCGGCGGATTAGGGGGCGGCGGCAAGATTCAAATGCCTTGATGCAGATGCGCCGTGTGCTAATCGCATTGTTGGCTGCCGCGGTCAGCACCGCTGTTGTTGCCGCGCCCTCCGAACATACGAAGACAGAGATAAGTCATTTGTTCAGCTATCTGAAATCGTCCGGCTGCAAGTTCAATCGCAATGGAAAGTGGTACGCCGCCGAAGCGGCGAGCAAACATCTTCAGACAAAGTACGACTATCTTGTAAAAGAAGGCGTGATCACCTCCACAGAATCGTTCATAGAGCTCGGGGCCACCGAAAGCAGTACCAGTGGCAAGCCCTATCTGGTTCAGTGCGCTGGTTCTGAGCCTGTCGAAAGCGCCACCTGGTTTAAGGCAGAGTTATCCCGGCTTCGCGCTGCGAGTCCGACCAAACGTTAAGTTGCGAACCTCATGTGGACGTAGAGGTAGAACGGCGCTCGCGGCGGCGGCGCGAAGCGATCGAAGAGAAGCCGCCCGCGAAGGCACGAATACACCGGCGGACTGCGATCGCTCCACAGCTTGATCACTTTACCGTCTGCATCCAGCGCAGCGACGAACGAAAACGGCGTCTGATCGGGCTGCGGCAGCGCCGCCTGACACTCGCGCAGATGCGCTCGGTAACTGGCGCTGAACTGCGGCAGCAACGTACTGCGGTGATATTCGACAGTCAGCGGGTCTTTTTCGTCGCGTCGGCCAAGCTCCTGGGCTTCGATGAAAGAGTCCGCGAGCGGTGACTGAGCGGTAACGGGGGCCGCGAATGCAAGCGCAGCGAACATAGCGACGGCGCAATGTGGTGTCTTCATCCGTCGATCATAATTCGGGAATGAATGGTTACGCCCCCGGTCGCTGCGCGCCCGCCCCCCGTGGGGGCGCGCGATGAGCTTGGGGCGGCCCGGCGCTCATCGCGAGGCCCCAAATGAGTTGAAGTTCAGGCTCACGTCTTTTGCGCACGGCGGCGGCTGTGGTTGCAAGATCGCGCCCGGCGTGCTGAGCGAAATTCTGCACGGAGTGCGAGGGATCGTGCCGCCGCAGTTGCTGGTCGGAATCGAAACCGCCGACGACGCTGCTGTCTATAAGCTGAACGACGAGCAGGCGATCGTCGCGACCACCGACTTTTTTACGCCGGTCGTCGACGATCCGTACGACTTCGGCCGAATCGCCGCGACCAACGCGATCTCGGATGTTTATGCAATGGGCGGTACACCGATCATGGCGCTCGCACTGCTTGGGATGCCGATCGACAAGATTCCGCTCGACGTCATCCGACGCATCGCTGAAGGCGGTCAGTCGGTGTGCAACGCAATCGGCATTCCGATCGCCGGCGGCCACACGATCGATGCGGCGGAGCCAATCTACGGGCTTGTCGCGTTGGGCTTGGTTCATCCGGCAAAGGTGAAGAAAAACAGCGGCGCGAAGGCCGGCGATATCCTGATTCTTGGCAAGCCCCTCGGTGTCGGGTGTGTATTCGGCCGCACTGAAAAAAGGCGTGCTCGACAGTGCGAGCTACGGGCAAATGATCGCAAGCACGACCCAGCTGAATACGCCAGGCCGCAAGTTTGCGGATATGCCTGACGTGCATGCGATGACCGACGTCACCGGCTTTGGCCTGCTCGGACACCTGAACGAAATCGCGCTCGGCAGCGGAGCTCGCGGCAACGGTCGATTTGAGTTCGGTGCCGTGGCTTCCGGGAGTCGAAGCGCTCGCCGCAAGCGGCAACGTCACTGGCGCATCGAATCGAAATTGGGCCGGATACGGCGAGCACGTGAAGCTAAACAACGTGTCCGAGGTCACGAAAGCATTGCTGACTGACCCGCAAACCAGCGGCGGCCTGCTGGTGGCATGCGCGCCACGCGTGGTTGACGATGTCCTTGCTGTGTTTCGCGCGGAAGGTTTCGACCGTGCCGCTGTGATAGGTCACCTCCAAGAAGGCCATGGCATCAGCGTCAGCTGAGTGCGCGCACGCGCGGCGTGCGCTGATCGTCGGCGGCGTGCTCGCCGCGTTCGCTTCGCACCTGCACGCGGCTGAGCTCAAGCGCTGGAAAGACAAACCCGTGGCCCCGGCTATCAATTTGATGACGATCGACGGCGCCGCGCTATCGCTGCAACAGCTACGCGGCAAAGTCGTGCTGGTGAACTTCTGGGCAACGTGGTGCGAGCCGTGCATTACCGAGATGCCGTCGCTGCAGCGATTGCACGATCAACTGAGCTCGGACGGCTTCGAGGTACTCGGCCGTGAACTATCAGGAAGGGCCGGCGCGCATCAAAAGCTTCATCGACAAGATGAACTTCACGCTGCCGGTCGTGCGTGACACCGATGGCGATGTGGCCCGTGCGTGGGGCGCGCGCGTGTTTCCCGCCAACTACCTCGTCGACCGCGCCGGCAACATTCGTTACTGGATGAGCGGGGCGGCCGATTGGACAAGCCCAGCGCTAGTCAGCACAATTCGCGGGTTGCTAAGTTCGACTGCGCAGCGATCGCGCTAGCTCTTGGCAACGCATTGTTGGCGCGTGCCGCCCACACTATTCGGAGACACAAGAATGAAACGCCGTACGCTGATCACCGCGGGACCTGCCGCCGGCTTGCTCGCTCTGACGCCTCTTGCTGCACGCGCGCAGGCCACCGATGCCTGGCGCACTTTCGAAGTCGTGACGCGCGTCGAAGTCGCCGTGCCTACCGGGCAAGTGATGGTGTGGGTACCGCTGCCGCTGTCGCAGGACACCGACTGGTTCCAGACGCTCGAAAACTCGGTTACCGGTAACTTCACGATCAACAACGATGTGATCGAACCCAACTATCGTGCTGCGATTGGCGCGGCGGTGTTCAAACCGAGCGAAGCACAGCCGGTGTTTGAAGTGACGAGCCGTTTTCGCACGCGCGATCGCAGGGTCGAGCTCAAGCCAGGCGCGGGAGTGTTGGCGAGCGCGGCCGAGCAAGCCACTTACCTGAAGCCAACCGCATTCATGCCAACTGACGGCATTGTGCGCGAGACGGCGTTGAAAGCGAGCCGCGGTGCCCGGTCCGACGTTGACAAGGCTCGCGGCATCTACGACTGGGTCGTCGAGAATACCGAGCGCAACGCGAAAACACCCGGGTGCGGAGTCGGTGATATCAAGGCGATGCTCGAAAGCAATAACCTGAACGGCAAGTGCGCCGATCTGAACGCGCTGTTCGTTGCGCTCGCGCGCTCAGTCGGTGTGCCGGCACGCGACGTGTACGGCGTGCGGGTCGCCGATTCAAGCCGCGGCTACAAGAGCCTGGGCAAATCCGGCGATATCACGCGTGCGCAGCACTGCCGCGCCGAGTTTTATGCGCAGAACATTGGCTGGGTGCCGGTCGACCCGGCCGACGTGCGAAAAGTCGTCTTGGAAGAAAAACCTGGCCTGACCCTGAGCGACGACGTCGTCAAGCAAGCGCGGTCAATGCTGTGGGGTGGCTGGGAAGGCAACTGGCTCGCGTACAACTACGCGCACGACGTGCGGTTGCCGGGCTCGAGCAAAGCGCCTGTTCCGTTCTTCATGTATCCGCAAGGCGAAAATGCGCAGGGCCGGTTGGACAGCCTGGACCCGGACAACTTCAAGTACCGAATGACGGCGCGCGAAATCTCTTAGCGACTGCGCGGACCGACCTACTTCTTGGCCTGCACGTCGACGATCGGTGCGGGCGGCTCGGTCCGCTTCTTTTGCATATCGACGATTGGCGCCGGCGAGGTTGCTTTTTCTTCTGCGGTCGGAGCGTCGCCGACTTTTTTTCCGGATTGCTTGACGGCCCCGCTTACCGTCGCCAGCACGGCCTGACAATCGGCGTTTTGTCCGGGGCCGGTCTCGATCAGCGGAATCATAGCCAGCAACGGATTCAAGAGGCCGAGTCCGACCGCGCTCAAACCGCGTCCGATCGTCTGGCCCGATACGCCGAAATTCACTTCACGGAACGTGCCGTAGATACGCACCGGGCCGCGCAACGACAGAATGCCCGCCTTCTTGGGCCGTGGCTCCAGCGTAATGTCGAGCTTCTCTTCGCGAAAGTCGGCAGTACCGGTGCCAGTGATGTTCGACTCGTCAGTGTCGAACACGAACAGGCCGAGAGTCGCCAAGTCCGCCGTCGACCGTGAAGGCCGCCGCGCCGCACCTGATCTGAGTCGGGCGGTCACCACCAAAGAGCAGCGGTATCAGTTGACCACCCTGCAGATTGACGAGCCACACTCCAAGCTCGGACACTCGGCCGCCTGCCATTCCGAAGTTCATCGTGCCGTCTGCCGTCGCCATCATGTCCGCAATCGAATTGCCCCGGCCTGACAAGCGAATCTGTGCGCCGACCGAACCGGTGCTCGTGTTCTTGATCGTGTCGATGGTCGGGAACAACTGTCCGAGGCGAACACGTCGCAGATCGATCGACGCCTTAGTGGCGATCGGATTGCTACGTGCGTCGAGCGTGATCGTTGATACGAGGTTGCCTCCCGCCATGCCAAAGTTGAGAGGATCCAGCACGAGAAGCCCGCCGTTGAGCTTCATGTGCGTGGAAAAATTTTCGAGAGGAATCTGCTCGGGAATTTTCAACGTGGCCGCGGTGAGCTGCACATCGGCGTCCATCGCATTCAGTTTCTGAACATTGAAGTCACCATTCGGGAACACCTTCCCCGCCGGCAGCTTTGCCGGCGCCGCTTTCGCGGGCGTCGGCGTGGCCTTAGGCGCTGCCGGCGGTGTGGTCGCGGCAGCACGAGGCGGAAGACCGACGAGAGGCCCCAGGTCGGCAAGATCCAGGCTGCGGCTTTTCAGCGTTGCCGTCAGCAACGGCCGCGGCTGGCGCCGCTCATAGCGCGCGTCACCGGCGATATCGGTATTTCCAATCACGCTGGTGAAGCCCGTGTACGTATACACATCGCCATCGCGAACCAAGCGTCCCGTGGCGCGGTATGGCGGAGTGTCCGGCAGAGCCAACGGCAGCGTCGGATAAAGCGTCCCAAGGCTCGGCCCGCTGATCGACACCTTGGCATCGATGTGACCCAAATTTCTAATGTCAGCGACCTGGCCTTCGGCGTTGATCGACGTCCTCGCCAAGCGCAGAGCAAGACGGAGGGGAAATGGCTCTTTCAAATCGCGCAGCGACAAGACGTTGCCGATATCAGCCGTCCCTTCGAAGGGACTGCCCCGCCACTTTCCGCCAAAGGTCATGCGCTGCTGGTAGGGCCCGTCGACGCGTGACTCTCCACGCGCTTGAGCATCGATGTTCTGAATCGCATCGCGATACGAAAGACTGGCGTCGATCAACGCGAGCGACTGGACGTCAAAAGTACGAGTCGAGGGTTGGTCCGATTTGCGCAGTTGCCAATTGGTACGGCCGTCCTTGTCTCGCACGAGAGTGGCCTCACCATCGGTCAACCTTACGTGCGGGAGAACGATTTCTGTTCGTAAACAGCGACGACACGCTGACGCTAAACATCAGCTCACGCAAAACCGCAAGCGGCTCTTCACCCGCCCACTCCGCGTTGCCGATCGCAATGTCAGAAATAACGATGCGAGGTGGCAGAGCCAGTTCGACGTCGAGATAACCGATCGTGACCGGTCTTCCGCTGGATTCGCTCAGGTACCGTTCCAACGGCCCCCGAAACCAGTTCCAGTCGAAGATCGCAATGAACAATACGAGCGCCAGAGCGATCGTGCCCAGCACCCAAGGCCAACGCCGCTTGCGTGGTGTGGCGAGAGGGGGGCTGTCGGAAGAGGTTGCAGGTGAGGGCACGGCACGAAAAATGCAATTGCCATGCCCACCATCCCTCGCAATGCAGAACGATCGTCCAGGCGCCTAGGCGCCCGCTCGGGTTATCGTCTTGCGTTCACTCAGATTGAGACTGAATGAAAACCGAACTGCAGCGAGCGCGCGCATTTACCGATTCTCTGTTTGGGATCGTTGGACGCGAAACGCTATACGAGCGGCCGATTCCCGCCCGACATCGCCTGATCTTCTACGTGGGACATCTGGACGCTTTCGACTGGAACCAGCTCGCGCGCGGCGTCCTCGGCAAGCCGTCGTTCGATGCCTCGTTTGATGCGCTATTTGAGGCAGGCATCGATCCTCCGCCAGGGCAAGCGCCGCAGGACACACCCGCCGACTGGCCGGTGCTCGAAGCCGTGCAGACCTACGTGGCCAGAACGCGGACGGCGATCGATGAAATTTGGGACCGGGTTCCGACCGACATGCAGCAGATGGTGATCGAACATCGCTGGATGCACGCGGAAACAATCTGCTATCTGCTGCACCAACTCGACCCGCGGTTGAAGCGGCCAGTGCTTTCTGCAACGCCCAGTGGGTCCGCTTCTACCGTCCCAGCCATGCGTTTCATTGCAATCGAAGCGGGTACGACGCAGCTAGGCCAGCCGAACGGCGAATTCGGCTGGGACAACGAATTTCCGGCGCACGTACAGGCCGTTCCCGCCTTCGAAATCAGCAAACACAAAGTGACTAACGGTGAATACCTGCGCTTCGTCGAACAGGGAGGCGCGGCGCCACCGTTCTGGCACTTGAGAGACGGTGCGTGGCGTCTGCGTCGCATGTTCGACGAAGTGCCGCTGCCGCTCGATGCGCCTGTATACGCGACGCACGAACAGGCGCGCTCGTTCGCGCAGTGGGCCGGTGCTGGCTTACCCACCGAAGCGGAATGGCACCGCGCAGCCTATCGGGACGACGATCAGGCGTATCCATGGGGCAATACCGCTCCTAACGGTGTCCACGGTAACTTCGATTTCACTCATTGGGATCCCGTATCGGTGAGTTCAAATCCCGCCGGAGACAGCCCCTATGGCGTCTCGCAGATGATCGGCAATGGGTGGGAGTGGACGTCGACGCCGTTCAAAGGCTTCAAGGGATTCGAAGCAAGTTCCTATTACCCCGGCTATTCAGCCAACTTCTTTGATGATGAGCATTACGTGCTTAAAGGCGGCTCACCCGTAACGTCGCGCAATCTGTTGCGCCGCTCGTTTCGTAACTGGTTCCGGGCCGACTATCCGTACGTGTATTCGACGATCAGATTGGTGCGCCGCTGATTCGGCACCTTATGCGCCAGCCAGCGCGACCGCAAAGCCGCCCGCGTCATCGGTATATAGCGCCACCCACGCATAGCCTGCGCGTTTGAGCATCTGGCGCAGCGTGTCTGGCGTGTACTTGTAAGAGTTCTCAGTGTGAATGCGTTCGCCGGAGGTGAACGCGCGTTCGGCGCTCGGCCAGCGCACCATTAGATCGTGACGTGCTTCGACGTGCATCTCGACGCGCGAGCGCTCGGAATTGAAGAACGCGACGTGGCGCCAGTCGGCGACATTGAAGTCACTGCACAGTAACTGCATTGACGTTGCGCAGCACGTTCAGGTTGAACGCCGCGGTCACGCCCAACGGATCGCCATAGGCAAGATCGAGCAGCGCTTTGTCTTTGACGAGATCGGCCCCGAGCAGCAGATGGCCGTCGTGCGCCACAAGCTTCACGCGTGCGTTGCAAGAATGCGAACGCCGCGTCGGGCGCGAAGTTGCCGATCGACGAGCCCGGGTAGAACAGAGTGCGGGCACCGTCGGCAACTTCCGCCGGAAGCACGAATGGACTGCGTGAAATCCTGCGCGATTCCGAGTATCGAATGTTGCGGATTACGCTCCGCCAGCACGTTGAGCCGCTCGCGCAGGAAATCGGCGGCGATATCAATCGCAACGTATTGCGTCGGCGCAAGCCAGCCGAACAAACGCTCGGCTTTTTCGCAGTTGCCGGCACCCAGATCAATCAGCACACTGCCGGTTCCGATGCGTGCAGCGATCTCGTGCACATGGGCATCGACAATCGCACGCTCGGTGCGCATCAGCGGATACTCCGGCAGCTCGCAGATCGCCTCGAACAGCCGCGATCCAAGCGAGTCATAAAAATATTTTGGCGGGATCGAGGCACGCGTCCGCAGCAGCGCTTCGGTGAGCTCTGCGCGCGGATCGATCGTCGCGGCCAACAGATCGATAAATTCCGGAGCTGATCGCGGCGGCGCAAGGACTTCATCAGGAACCATGATGGACCTTCGTCAGTCGACTAATAGGGATGCGTGGTGGCATGAAGCCCCGCGGCATTCAAAGTCCGCAGCACTTCGTCGATGTGTTCCGGGCTGCGCGTCTGCAGCACGAATTCGAGCTCGGCATTCTGCACCGGCAATGTCGTGAACGCCCGTTGATGCTCGACCTCCTCAATATTCGCTCCCACCTGGCCAATCAATGTGGCCACTCGTGCCAACTCGCCCGGTACGTCACGCGTATGCACCCGGATGCGAGCCAGACGACCAGCACGAACCATGCCGCGTTCGATAATGTCGGCCAGCACCATGGGGTCGATGTTGCCGCCGCACAGGATCAGCCCGACTTTGCGGCCAGCGAACCGCTCGCGATGCCGCATCATCGCAGCCAGCCCGGTTGCTCCGGCGCCTTCGACGACGGTTTTCTCGATTTCGAGCAGCATCACGATCGCCTGCTCGATATCGCCTTCAGAGACCAGCACGACATCATCGACCAGCTTTTTGACGATTTGCACGGTCAGATCGCCCGGCTGCTTCACCGCGATCCCTTCGGCCAGCGTCGCATTGGCCGATGGCATCTCGATGCCCTTGAACGCCGCATACATCGACGGGAACTGTTCGGTCTGCACGCCGACGATATCGATCGAAGGCTTCAGGCGATGCGCGGCGATTGCGATGCCAGAGATCAATCCGCCGCCGCCAATCGCAACGCACAGAGAATCAATCTCCGGTTGTTGCGCGAACATCTCGAGTGCGATCGTGCCCTGCCCTGCGATCACGTCGACATCGTCGTACGGATGCAGCATCGTGAGCGCGCGCGAGCGCGCGAGGCGCGCGGCTTCGGCCTTTGCATCGTCGAACGTGTCCCCGCATAGCACGACTTCCGCACCGAAACCGCGTGTGCGCTCGATCTTGACCATCGGCGAAAAACGCGGCATCACGATCACTGCGGGAACACCGAGCCGCTGCGCGTGATACGCGACACCTTGCGCATGATTGCCGGCTGACACCGCAATCACACCCTTGGCGCGCTGCTGCGGTGACAGCAATGACAGCTTGTTCAGCGCACCTCGCTCCTTAAACGACGACGTGAACTGCAGATTTTCAAACTTCAGATAAACCTCGGCGCCGGTAATTTGCGACAACGTCTGCGAATGCAAACACGGCGTGATTTCGACATGACCGGCAATGCGCGCATGCGCCGCGATGATGTCGTCGAAGGTGACTGTGATGTCGTCCAATGGAGATCGCCAGGTGGGGGGCAGGATTGTAGCGAGCGGGCAGCGCATGGCTCCGTAGAATCCATGCATGCTGGTGGTCGAAGGTTTGGTCAAGCGGTTCGGTACGCGCACGGTCCTCGATGAGCTTGCCCTCAACGTCGCAGCCGGCGAGTACGTGGCAATTGTCGGCGAGTCGGGCTCGGGCAAGTCGACGCTGCTCAATCTGATCGCGGGGCTCGAGCAACCGGACGCCGGCAGCGTCATCGTCGACGGTGCCGACCTGGCGCAATGAACGACGAGCAGCGCACGCTCACACGGCGCGCGAAAATCGGTTTCGTCTTCCAGTCATTTCATATCCTGCCGCATCTGACGGTTGCACAGAATGTCGAGCTGCCGCTGGTGTTACTAAGCGTGGAGCGCCTGGCGCGCGCAGAGCGTGTTGCGGAGTTGCTGACGGCAGTCGGCCTGGGTGATCGCGGCATGAGCATGCCGCGCGAGCTGTCGGGAGGTGAGCTGCAGCGGATCGCGCTTGCGCGTGCGCTCGTTCATCGGCCGGCGCTGGTACTTGCCGACGAGCCGACCGGCAATCTCGATCCGGACACTGCGCATACCGTACTCACGCGGCTGGCGCATGAGATTCGATCGCGCGGCGCGGGTGGCGTTCTGGTCACGCACTCGGAGGCAGCAGCCGTGTCTGCGGATCGCGTCCTCGTGCTCGAACACGGCCGCTTGCGGCCGCGAGCCTGACGATGCTGTGGCTAGCATGGCATGTGATCGCCGGATACGCGCGCCAGCATCGGCTGCGCACACTGGTGCAGGTCATTGCCATCGCTGTCGGCGTAGCGCTCGGTTACGCAGTGCAGCTGATCAACTCATCGGCGCTGAACGAGTTCTCCTCCGCGGTGCGTTCCGCGACTGGGCAGGCCGATGCCTCGATTACCGGCTCGACCGCGGGATTCGATGATCGTCTGCTCGAGCGTGTGATCGCGCATCCTTCGGTCGAGCTTGCAAGCCCGCGACTCAGCGTCAGTGCGGCAGTTCTCGGCACCGGTGCCGAGACAGCGCCGCTGCTGACGATCGTCGGGTTGGATGCTTTTCGCGCGGCAGCGTTGTCGTCGAACCTGCTTCCAGCGCCTGCGCGCAGCGATTCAGCCGCTGACTCGCGTTTTGCGCTGATCGACGACGGAATCTTTCTTTCACCCGCGGCATTGCAAAAGTTCAAGCTTGGCGTCGGCGATGTCTTGCGCGTGCAAGTCACGGACCGCGTCGTTGCGATCAAGGTCGTGGGGACGGTGCCCGGTGCGAGCGCCGAACAATTGATCGGCGTGATGGATCTCGGCTTTGCGCAATGGCGCCTCGATCGACTCGGGACGCTGACGCGCATCGACCTAAAGCTCGCGCCTGGCATTTCGCCGGCGTCGGTGGCGCAATCGCTCGCACTGCCGCCCGGTGTCGCGTTGACGAGTAGCGACACCGAAACGACGCGCGTGTCGAATCTGTCGCGCGCCTATCGCGTCAACCTTAACGTGCTTGCGCTGGTGGCACTGTTTACCGGTGCCTTCCTCGTGCTGTCGCTGCAGGCGCAGGCAACGATTGCGCGGCGCGCGCAGCTGGCCTTTCTGCGCGTAAGCGGTGTTACCGCGCGCGAGGTTCAATGGCTGTTGATCGGCGAAGCACTATTGCTTGGTGCGGTCGGCAGTGCGCTCGGACTCGCGCTCGGAGCGGCACTTGCAACATTAAGTCTGCAACTGCTTGGCGGCGATCTGGGCAGTGGCTTTTTTTCGGGCACGCAGCCCGAAGTCGAATACTCGGCAGCTTCACTCGCCGCTTTTTTCGCACTCGGCCTCGCTGCGTCGATTGCCGGAAGCTGGTTGCCCGCGCGCGACGCTGCACGCACGTCCCCCGCGCTCGCGATGAAAGCCGGTGCGGAGGAAGACGCGCACAAGCCGCTGAGCCGCGCATGGCCCGGCATCGCGCTGCTGGGGTCGGCCGCGGTGCTGGTCGCGTTGCCGGCGATCAACGGCATTCCGCTGTTCGGCTACGCCGCAATCGCTGCGGTGCTGATCGGTTCGATTGCGCTGCAGACCAGAATCGCGCGCTCGGTGTTCGAGCCACTCGCGCGCTACCTGGAACAGGCGCAAGGGCCTCCGACGCTGTTGCTTGCTGTGACTCGCATAGCGCAGGCGCCGAGTTTCGCTGCGATTGGCATGGCCGGCATCGTCGCGAGCTTTGCGCTGATGATCGCGATGGCGACGATGGTCGCGAGCTTTCGCGAGTCGGTCGATGACTGGCTGACG
Organism: uncultured beta proteobacterium; assembly: GCA_963791315.1. Classification (GTDB taxonomy): domain Bacteria; phylum Pseudomonadota; class Gammaproteobacteria; order Burkholderiales; family Burkholderiaceae_F; genus JACCZX01. The sequence continues at coordinate 544,584 of CAWBRQ010000007.1, read as the reverse complement.
CGCATTCTGCCGGCGCAACTTTATGTGCGCGCTGCGCCGGGAGCGTCGACCGCATTTTTCTCGGCGGCGGATATCGAGCGCATCCGGTCGCACCCGGACGTGGAGCGAGCGGACTTCTCGCGCGCTGTCCGATTGCAACTCGACCCTTTGCGTGCGCAGGTGACATTGACCGCGCGACCGATCGACGTTGCAAATCCTGGTGCTACGTTGCCTCTGACGGGTGCGTCGACACCGTGGAAGGAAGGGATGCCTCCCCCGATCTGGATCAGCGAACCCATGGTTGACATTTACGGCATGCGCGTCGGTCAGGTCGTGCAAGTGCCCCTAGCAGGTCACGCGCAATCCTTCACCGTCGTCGGTGTGTGGCGCGACTATGCGCGCCAGTTTGGCGCGATCGCGATGCGCGCGTCCGACTATCAGGCGTTGACTGGGGACAACACCGTGACCGACGCGGGCTTGTGGCTGAAGCCCGGTGTCGCTGCGAGTCGCGTGATTGCCGACCTGCGCGCACAGATCGAATCGCCCGCGGTGGAATTTGCCGAGACCGGTGAGATTCGCGAGCTCAGCCTGCGCATCTTCGACCGCAGCTTTGCAGTCACCTACGTCCTTGAAATTGCGGCCATCGTCATTGGCCTGGTCGGAATCGCCGCAACGTTTTCGTCGCAGGCGATTGCACGAACTCGCGAGTTCGGCATGCTGCGTCATATCGGGCTGACACGGCGGCAGATCCTGCAGATGCTTGCATTCGAAGGCGCGCTGCTGACTGCGCTTGCCATCGCAGTAGGGCTGGCGACCGGACTTGTAGTGTCGATAGTCTTGATAGAGGTGATCAATCCACAGTCGTTTAACTGGACGATGGACTTCAACGCGCCGCAAGGATTGATCGCTGGTTTGATGTTCTCTCTGATGGCGGCAGCAGTAGCTACTGCGGTGCTGGCGGGAAAGCGCGCGGTCTCGATCGATGCCGTGCGCGCGGTCAGCCAGGACTGGTAATGGTGTCGCGTCGCGCGCTGATACTTGCGGTGGGGGCACTGGCGTCGATTCGCGCATCAGCACAGGTGCAGTACGCGAGCGTGTTTCCGCGCGAGTTAGTTTTTCCGCGCGACCACGGCGCGCATTCCGAGTATCGAACCGAGTGGTGGTACATGACCGGCTGGCTCGATGGTTCACCGACACCCATCGGCTTTCAGGTCACGTTCTTCAGGACACGCACAACAATCGATCCGGCCAACCCAAGCGCGTTCGCCGCCAAGCAGCTGGTAGATCGCGCACGCGGCGATCGCCGACCCCGCACGCGGCACGCTGCTGCACGACGAGCGTGTTGCGCGCGCGGGATTTGGCGCAGTGTCGGTCTCGACCGAGGACACCGACGTTCTGATCGATCGCTGGCGCCTATCGCGTTCGCCAAATGGCACCTATCGTGGAATCGTTGCGGCACGCGGCTTTACGCTCGAGCTCGATGCGCAACCGACGCAACCGCTGTTGCTACAGGGCGAAGCCGGTTACTCACGCAAGGGTTCGCTCGCGACGCAAGCCAGTTACTACTATTCTCAGCCTCATCTGTCGGTGCGCGCTTCCGTCACGCGAGACGGCAAGCGTGAGGAACGCACTGGCGCTGCGTGGCTCGATCACGAATGGTCGAGCGCGGTGCTCGCCGACGAGGCTTCAGGCTGGGACTGGATCGGCATGAACTTGGACGACGGTGGTGCGCTCACCGCGTTCTCGATTCGCGGTCAGCAATCGAGTTCAGAGCCGCTGTATGCCTATGCGTCGCTGCGACCGCGTGGCGGTACGACGCGAACATTCCCACCGCACGAGGTTGGCTTTTCAACAATCGCCAAGTGGACGTCACCGCGCACGCGCGCCACTTGGCCAGTAGCGCAGCAAGTGCGCATCGGCGATCGAACGTTCACTACGCAACCACTGATGGACGACCAGGAGCTCGACTCGCGAGCGAGCACCGGCGCCGTCTACTGGGAGGGTGCCAGTCGGCTCCTTGAAAATGACAAACCCGTTGGACGTGGTTATCTTGAGATGACCGGCTACGTTGCACCGATTCGACTGTAGCGATGGTTTGCATGAGTTCTAGCCTAAACCTGATCTAATGAACACACGTTCGATCTCCTGGTGAAAACATTTCGCAGATCCGACCACTTCGACGGCCTCGGTGGATGGGAAGATCCACGAAGCGATAATCGCCCGTGTACGAGACCTATGGTTCTGACTGTCCTGCGGCTGATGTGCGACGACGTTGAAAGCGCCGCGCTGGAGACCTACAAGAAATGGGTCTGATGCTGAGAATCAGCAGTAAACCAGGATTGCTCCGGGTAATTGTCACGGGTGAATTTTCGATAGAGGAAGCTGAAAGGACGTTTCTTGAGGTTATTAATGCAGTAGAGCTCCACAAAATCGGAAGTGTCCTCGTTGATGGACGCGAGGTAACGGGCGAACCTAGCGTCATCCAACGTTTTATTTACGGTGAGTTCGCAGCTAACGCAGTTGCGAGATGCGTAAGAGAACATCGTATTGCCCGGGAACCGCAGTTCGCTTACGTCCTTCAGGAACCAGTGCTTGATCCGCGAAAATTTGGGGAAACGGTCGCAGTCAATCGGGGCATGTGGGTTAAGGTCTTTGATAATTTCGAAGCGGCTCTCAGTTGGCTCAGACAGTCCGGCGATCGCTAAAGGCGGATGCAGGTCCAAGGCGGTCGTCGAACAAGATGGACTTGCCTAGCTAACAACACGTTCGGCAGATCACGTTCAAGCCCGGACACATGAGGCGATGCCAAGCGGCCGGTAGTATCGCGGCACATGACCGGAGCTCCTTCCACCCAAACGTTACGCACAACTGCCGCAACGTCTGCTTCTGATCCCATCGGAGCCGCCTCGTCGCCACGCACGGTGCGCCCGCTCGCGTCGCTGTTGCCTTTCCTTAGGCCGTACAAGAAGCAGATCGCGCTCGCCCTGATATTCCTGCTGCTGGCGGCAGCGGCCACACTGGCGCTGCCGGCAGCAATTAAAAGCGTCGTTGACAATGGTTTCGCGGCCAACGTCAGCGACTCGAGTGAACGACTGGCTGCGGTGCGAAGCCAGTTCCTGCTGTTCATTCCGCTGGCGCTCGCCATCGCGGTGTTTACTGCATCGCGTTACTTCATGATGTCGTGGCTCGGCGAGCGCGTCACCGCCGACCTGCGCTCTGCTGTGTACTCGCACGTCCTGCAGCAAAGCCCGCAGTTCTTCGAAACGCTGAAAACGGGCGAAGTGCTCTCCCGCCTGACGACCGATACGACGGTGATCCAGACTGCCGTCGGCTCCAGCGTTTCGATGGGCTTGCGCAACGCGGTGCTGTTCGTCGGTGGCTTGACGATGCTGATCGTGACCAGCCCGCGCTTGATGCTGATCGTGATGGCGGTGATCGGGCTGGTCGTGCTGCCCGCCGTTTTTTTTGGACGGCGCGTGCGCAGGTTGTCACGCGCGAGCCAGGACCGCATTGCCGATTCGAGCGCGATCGCCGGTGAGATCCTGAACGCAATCTCGGTCGTGCAGAGTTTTACCCAGCAAGCGTTCGAAAGCCGACGTTTCGGTGCCGCCAACGAGCACGCGTTTGAAACGTCGATACGGCGCACTCGTGCACGCTCGCTGCTCACCGCATTCGTGATCATCGGAGTGTTCGCTTCGCTGCTTTACGGCGTGTATTCGGGCGCGCAGTCGGTGATCGCCGGCCGCATTTCGCTCGGCGAATTATCGGAATCGGTGCTGTACGTAATGCTGGTTGCATCGAGCGTCGCAGTGCTGGCCGAGGTGTGGGGCGAGGTCGTGCGCGCTGCGGGCGCGACCGAGCGGCTGGTGGAACTGCTTGCGACGCGGTCCGACATCGCCGACCCCGCGCAGCCGCGCACGCTTGCCGCGCGCCGGCGGCGGACTGAAGGTCGAGTTTGATCACGTCACGTTTCGCTATCCATCGCGCCCAACGGTCGCCGTATTGAACGATCTTTCGCTCGCGGTCGAACCCGGCGAAACGGTGGCGCTGGTCGGACCGTCCGGTGCCGGCAAGACGACGATCTTTCAACTGTTGTTGCGTTTTTACGAAGTCGCCGAAGGCGCGATTCGGTTTGACGGCGTCGCACTGACCGAGGCGCGGCTCGACGATCTGCGGTCGCGCATCGCGTTGGTGCCGCAGGACGCGGTGATCTTTTCCGCCGACGCGATGGAAAACATCCGTTACGGCAGACCGTCGGCGACTGACGATGAAGTGATTGCCGCCGCACGTGCCGGCTTCGCCGACGATTTCATTCGCGCGCTTCCCGAGGGGTATCGCAGCTTTCTCGGCGAGCGCGGTGTGCGGTTGTCCGGCGGCCAACGCCAGCGCATCTCGATAGCGCGTGCGATGCTGAAGAACGCGCCGCTGCTGCTGCTCGACGAAGCGACCAGCGCGCTCGACGCCGAAAGCGAGCAGATCGTGCAGCGTGCATTGCAGGCGGCGATGTCGGGACGCACAACGCTGGTAATTGCGCACAGGCTCGCCACCGTGCAACGGGTCGACCGGATCGTCGTGCTCGACCACGGCCGCATCGTCGAGATCGGCCGTCACGATCAACTCGTGGCAAGCGACGGCCTTTATGCGCGGCTCGCGGCACTCCAGTTCGCTGTCTGATGCATCAGTAGAATTGCCTTCATGCATCAGTACGAAGATTTCATGCGCCACGTCTTCGAGCGTGGCGTTTCAAAAACCGATCGCACCGGCACCGGCACGCGCTCTTGGTTCGGATATCAGATGCGCTTTGATCTGCAGCAGGGGTTCCCGCTGATCACGACCAAGAAGCTGCACTTGCGCTCGATCATTTATGAGTTGCTATGGTTCCTGCAAGGATCGAGCAACGTGCAGTATTTGCGCGACAACGGCGTCACGATCTGGGACGAATGGGCGGACGAGCATGGTGAGCTTGGTCCCGTCTATGGCGTTCAATGGCGCTCATGGCCGTCGCCAGACGGCGGCACGATCGATCAGATTTCACAAGTACTGCGAGAGATCAAGCAGAACCCGGATTCACGTCGCCTGATTGTCTCGGCGTGGAACGTCGGCGAAATTCCGAAGATGGCGTTGCCGCCCTGTCATCTGCTATTCCAGTTCTACGTTGCGCAAGGAAGGTTGTCGTGCCAGTTGTACCAGCGCAGCTGCGACATTTTTATCGGCGTGCCGTTCAACATTGCCAGCTACGCCTTGCTGACGCACATGGTCGCGCAGCAGTGCGATCTTGAAGTCGGCGACTTTGTCTGGACCGGAGGCGATTGTCACATCTACAGCAATCACTTCGATCAGGTGCGCGAGCAGTTGTCGCGCACCCCGCGCCCGTACCCGACGCTTGTCATCAAGCGCAAACCGCGGTCTCTGTTCGACTATCGCTACGAAGACTTCGAGATCGAGGCATACGACCCGCATCCGCACATCAAGGCAGCGGTCGCAGTGTGACCTCTCCGATCATCACGCTGATCGCAGCGCGCGCGCGCAATGGAGTGATCGGCCGCAACAATCAAATGCCGTGGAAAATCCCCGGCGAACAAGCGTATTTCAAGCGTGTGACGATGGGGCACCCGATCGTCATGGGTCGCAAGACGTGGGAATCGATCGGGCGCGCCCTCCCGGGCCGGCGCAACATTGTCGTCACACGTGACCGCACCTATATCGCGACAGGTGCCGACGTCGTCGGCAGTCTGGATCAGGCGTTCCGGCTCGTTGGCGACGTCGAACAGGTGTTCATCATCGGCGGCGCCCAGCTCTACGCCGCTGCGATGCCACGTGCGAGTCGGGTTTTGCTCACCGAGATCGACGCCGACTTTGACGGCGATACGCTCATGCCTGCACTCGACCGGAGGCAGTGGCGCGAGACAAGCCGTGAGGATCACCCGCCGACAGACAAGCAGCCATTTGGGCATTCGTTCGTCGTCTACGAACGCTAGTGCGGCGCGAAAATGCCGGAGGGTCCTTCGATCGTCATTTTGCGCGAGCAAGTCGCGCCGTTCGTTGGCCGCAAAGTCCAACGTGTAGAGGGCAACAGCAAACTCGACTTGCAACGGATGCGCGGTCAGAAAGTCACCGCGTTTCGAAGTTGGGGGAAACACTTTCTGATTTGCTTTCCGCACTTTGCGATGCGCGTGCACTTCATGCTCTTCGGGAGCTATCGAATCAACGAGCGCAAGGAGGCGGCGCCTCGGATGAGTCTGGCATTTGCAAGAGGCGAGTTGAACTTCTACTCGTGCTCATTGAAATACGTCGAAGGAGATTTGGATCAAGCGTACGACTGGAAAGCGGACGTCATGAGTGACGCATGGAGCCCGCGCGCCGCGCGTCGAAAACTGAAGTTACAGCCGAGCATGCTGGCGTGCGATGCGTTGCTCGATCAGTCGATCTTTGCGGGTGTCGGCAATATCATCAAGAACGAAGTGCTGTTTCGGATTCGCGTTCATCCGGAAAGCCACATCGGCGCGTTGCCGCCCCGAAAGCTGGGTGAACTGATCAAGCAGGCACGCGAATACAGCTTCGATTTCTATCGCTGGAAGAAAGCCTTCGTCCTGAAGAGACATTGGCTGGCGCACGCAAAGAAGATCTGTCCGCGCTGCGACATCCGGCTGCAGTTTCGTCGGCATCTCGGACGGAGTCAGCGGCGCAGCTTTTTCTGCAATGCGGTGCCAGGTGCTGTATCGCTAGAACGTTGACCAAGTCAAACGCACATCCTGGAACGCCAGCTTACGCAGATCATTCGACTTGACAGTCGCCGTTTGGCGCCGGTATAAACCAAACGTTCGTTTGGTTTAGGCTGAGTTGTCAGCCTTATGCCGATGCCCGCTGTCGCGTTGCGCTCCCCTCGTTCTGACAACCGCCTGTCGACTCTGCTCGACGCCGCGGCGCGCTTGTTTGCCGATAAAGGCTACGTTGCAACCTCGATGCGAGATATCGCGCAAGAGTGCGGAATGTTGCCGGGGTCTCTCTACTACCACTTCGCTGCCAAGGAAGATTTGCTGGTCGCGGTCTACGAGCGCGGCGTCGAGGAGTTGCTGGCCAATGTGCGCATCGCAATCGCGAAGGAGTCCGAACCCTGGTCGCGGCTGCAGGCAGCGTGTACCGCGCACCTGCAAACCGTGCTTCGGCGCAGCGACTACGCGCAAGTGTTGATCCGCGTGTTGCCGAATGACGTGGCGGCCGCTGCGGCGCGTCTGGCCGAGCTGCGTGACGAATACGAGGATCAGTTCGCAGCGCTAGTAGGCGCGCTGCCGCTCGCCCATGGGGCCGACCGCAAGGCGCTGCGATTGATGCTGATCGGCGCGCTGAACTGGTCGCGCTTCTGGTTTACCTCGCCGGGGCGCGATACGCCGCGCTCTCTGGCGCGCAAGTTTGTCGGCTTCCTTAAGGAGGCGCAAGGTGGCTGACCTTCCTTCACCTTATCCTCCGAAAGTCATCGTCACCAAGATTGGATTTGACGGACACGATCGCGGCAGCCGATTGGTCGCAGCATTCCTGCGCGACGCCGGAATGGAGGTCATCTACACGCCGCCGTGGCAGGAAGTGTCGACCGTGGTCAAGCTTGCGATCGAGGAAGACGCCGAAGTCATCGGCATCTCGTCGCTCGCGACCGATCACCTGCTGGTGCCGCGCCTGATGACGGCGCTGCGTGAAGCAGGTGTCGACGATGTGCAGGTCATCGTCGGCGGCATCGTGCCGGCGCGCGATGAAAAGCTGCTGCTCGATGCAGGGGTCGCGCGCGTGTTCCACCCGGGCACGTCGCTCGAACAAATCGCCGAGGAGATTCGCACGCTATCGGCGCGCGTGCGTGCAATGCGACGCAGTGAGATGCAATGAGGGAAACGCCATGAACAAACCCGATCAGGCGCGCTTGTTCGAATCCGAGCTGGAACAGGCCGAGCGCCGCTGGCAGGACGCGTACAACGCAACCGCGGACGAAAAGCACTCGATCAATCGTTCGGGCATCGACATCAAGCCGCTGTACACGCCGCGTGATCGCGCGAGCGAAAACTTTTTCGCCGATATCGGCTTTCCCGGCGAGTACCCGAACACGCGCGGTATTTACGCGTCGATGCACCGCGGCCGCAGCTGGACTCAGCGGCAGTTGATCGGTTGGGGCACGCCCGCCGACTACAACAAGCGCTTGAAAGAAATTCTGGCGCACGGCGGGACGGCGCTGTCGCTGATTCCGTGCAATTCGGTCTATCGCGGCTACGACGCCGATGAAGCGCCGCCCGAGCTGCTCGGTACCTGCGGCGCAGTCGTCAACAGCGTCGAAGACATGGACATCGCGCTGACCGATGTTCCGCTCGATCGCATCTCGTGCGCGCTAAACGACCCATCGCCATTTACGCTGCTGGCGCTGCTGCTCGCCGTGGCCAAACGCCGCAACATTCCATGGAGCAAGATCACCGGCACATCGAACCAGTCGGACTATCTATCGCACTGCGTCGCCAATCACATGTTCTTTCGGCTGGCGCTGCCAGGTGCGCGCCGCGTGCTGACCGATCACATCCAGTTTGCCAACGAGTCGCTGCCCGGCTGGAATCCATTGTCGGTCGTCGGGCAACACACGCAGCAGGCCGGTGCAACACCCGCGCAAGCGATGGGCTTCACGCTCGCGGCTGCGCTGCAGTACGCCGAGGATTGCATCGCACGTGGCATGGACCCGGATCGCTTTCTGCCTCGCTTCACGTTTTTCTTCGACATCTCGATCAGCTTTTTTGAGGAGATCGCAAAGTTTCGCGCCGGGCGACGATTGTGGGCACGCTACGCGCGCGAGCGACTCGGCGCAAAGGATCCGAAGTCGTGGCGCTTCAAGTTTCACGGACAAACATCGGGCGCCGATCTGACGCGCCAGCAACCGTTGAACAACATCGCACGCGTCACCGCGCAAGCAATGGCCGGCATATTCGGTGGGTTGCAGTCGCTGCACACCGACGGCTACGACGAGGCGTTGTCGGTGCCGGGCGCAGAAGCGGCGCGGATCGCGATCGCCACGCAAAACATCCTGCGCGAGGAGGCGCAGTTGACCGACGTCATCGACCCGCTCGGCGGCTCGTACTACGTTGAGACCCTGACCGATCAGATGCAGGCCGAGATCGAAGCGGTCATCGCGAGAATCGACGCGGCAGGCGGCATGTACAAGGCGGTCGAAGACGGGCTCGTCCAACGGATGATTGGCGAATCCGCGCTGGCGCATCAATCGAAGATCGAAAGCGGTGAGCAGACGGTCGTTGGAGTCAATGCGTACCAGGTCGACGAAGATCCGCACGACTATCGCTCGCAGCCTTACCCCGACCCTGCAATGATCGAGGCGCAGATCGCGCGCCTGAAGGCGTTCAAGCGCAATCGATCGAACGCCGAAGCATCCAAAGCGCTCGACGCGCTCGCGCGCTGCGCACAAGGCACTGCAAACGTGATGGCGAGCATCGTTGAGGCGACCGGGGCCGGCGCGACGCACGGCGAGGTCTGCGCCGTACTGCGTCGTGAGCTGGGGTTTGGACAACCGCTCGCAGTCGTTTAGCAGGCCGCTGAGTGGAGTGGCTACAGCGCATCCTCGCGGGCGACCGACGCACGATCGCACGTGCGATCACAGCGATCGAAAACGAGCCGACGCGTGCGGAGGCACTGCGCGCAGTGTTGAGCGCGCATCTCGGCCGTGCGCACGTCGTCGGCATTACGGGACCCGCAGGCGCGGGCAAGTCGACTCTCGTCAACGCGCTGGTCGGCGAACTGCTGAAGCGAGGCCACACGGTGGCTGTCGTCGCGATCGATCCATCGAGTCCGTTTAGCGGCGGCGCTGTGCTCGGTGACCGTATCCGCATGGCAGAGCACCAGGCGGACGAGCGCGTGTTCATCCGCTCGCTCGCATCGCGCGGCCACGCGGGCGGACTCTCGACCGCCACTGCCCAGGCTGTCGATGTGCTCGACGCTGCGGGCTTCGACTTGATTCTGGTCGAGACGGTAGGTGCTGGACAATCGGACGTCGCGATTGCCAAGCTCGCGCGAACGCGCGTCGTCGTGTACCCACCCGGCCTGGGAGACGAAGTTCAGGCGCTGAAGGCCGGCGTGCTCGAGATCGCCGATATTTTTGTCGTGAACAAAGCGGATCTGCCGGGCGCAGACAGTACTGCGCGTGACCTGCTTTCGGTTCCCGCGCGACGCGGTACCGCAAGCAAGCGGCCTGTGCTGAAAACGATTTCGACCACTGGCGATGGCGTAGCGAAGCTCGCCGATGTAATCGCCGCGCACGGCATGGACTCGCGTCACAAGAGCGCCGTCAACGGCCAAGCGACCTGAGCGCTATAGCTTACGATTGAAGCGGTTGTTAAACAGGAAGTTAAACAGGAATAGATCGATGCGTCGTAGCTCATTCATCTCGGTGCTGGCCCTATGGTCGAGCGTCATCGTGGCGCAACCGGCCACCGACGGCGCGACTGCGGCCATACCGCCGGTCATTGATACGAAAAATCTCTACAGCGAAACTGCGCCAGGCAAACTCAGTCCCGCAGTTGCCAACGCGCTCACGCGCGTCTATGTGCCGAACCGCCAATCGAACGATGTGTACGTGATCGATCCGGCCACGATGAAGGTGGTCGACAAATTTCCGGTCGGCCGCAACCCGCAGCATGTCGTGCCATCGTGGGATCTGAAGACGCTGTGGGTCGCCAACAACGCCGAGCATCGTACCGACGGCAGCTTGACGCCGATCGATCCGGTAACCGGCAAGCCCGGCAAGTCAATAGCGGTCGACGATCCGTACAACATGTACTTCAGTCCCGATGGGCGCTTCGCGATCATCGTCGCCGAAGCGCGCAAGCGACTTGACTTCCGCGACGCACAGACGATGAAGATGCATGGTTCGTTGGCGGTGCCCGAGTGCGGCGGCGTGAATCACGCCGACTTCTCGATCGACGGCCGCTACGCGATCTTCACCTGTGAGTTCACTGGGAAGCTCGCCAAGGTCGACCTGGTCAATCGCAAGGTCATCGGGTATCTGAAACTTTCGAGAGGCGGGATGCCGCAGGACATTCGCGTCTCGCCGGACGGAAGGCTTTTCTACGTGGCCGACATGCACGCCGACGGCGTGCACGTCATCGATGGCGACAAATTTTCCGAAGCCGAGTTCATCAAGACCGGAGTCGGCACACACGGCGTGTATCCGAGCCGCGACGGCACCAAGCTGTACGTTGCGAATCGCGGATCGCACAAGGTGTACGGTCCGCGCGCCGGCAAGGAAGGCAGCGTGTCGGTGATCGACTTCGCCACTCGCAAAGTCGAAAAGACGTGGCCGATTCCAGGTGGCGGCAGCCCTGACATGGGTAACGTCAGCGCCGATGGCAAGGTGCTGTGGTTATCGGGGCGATTCGATGACGTCGTCTACGCAATCGATACCGCGACAGGTGAGGTCAAGAAAATTCCTGTCGGCAAAGAACCGCACGGACTGACCGTATGGCCGCAGCCCGGGCGTTATTCGCTGGGGCACACCGGTAATCTGCGCTAGCGCACTGCTTCATCCATCGCCTGTACCAGCTTCTCGCGCCACGAGCCGGGCTGAGATAGCGCCATGATGTGCATCGCGTCGGGGACGCTCCAGTATTGCGAGCCCGGCGCCGCGGCGTGCAGCCGTTCGCTGTTGACAGCGTCGATGATTGAATCTTTCTTTCCGTGCACGAATATCAGCGGAACGCGAATCGATTTCAAAGCGGTAATTGGATCTTTGTCGGGGCCGGGCAATACACCGGCAGTCAGCGCAGCGACCGGACCCAGCGGTCCGCCGGCGGTCGCGTCACGTGCGATGCCGCGATAGCTCGCGAATGCGGAATCGATAATCGCCAGCCGCACGCCGGCCGAATCGCGCGCGAGCAGACGCAGCGCGGTAGCCCCGCCGATGCTTTGTCCGAGAACGATCAGCTTCGACACATCGACATCGGGCCGCGTGCGTAAATAAGCGAGCGCTGCGCCTGCGTCATCGACAACGCCATCCAACGACGGCTTGCCCTGTGAGCGACCGAAGCCGCGGTAGTCGACCATCAGCACGTGGTATCCGCGGGGTGGCAGCCAGGAGATCAGTGGCAAATGGTTGCTGACGTTGGCCGCGTTGCCATGCAGATGCAGCACAGTCCCTTTAACATTGCCAACGGCGGGCAGAAACCAGCCATGCAATCGCGATCCATCGGCGGTAACGATCTGAACATCTTCGGCACGCAACCCAAGTTGCGCCGGCGTCGTGTACGTCGCCGAATCCGGATAGAAGAACATGCGTTCGATACAACCTGCGAGCACGATGACGAGAAGCCCTGAAATAAGTGCCATCGACGAGCGCGCAACGCGCATCAGCATTCGATAGCGGTCGGACGGAGCCCCCTGCACGCAGCTTCGAACACATCCCGTTGACCAGTGCCCGCCGGCACCAGCACCGATCGCACTCGCGTCACTCCGATCAGTTCAAGGCGCATTGCGCCACTCTGCATGCTGCGGCAATCCATCGCCAGGCCGATCCCACGACATTGCGTTGCTCATCCAGATGTGAGCGGTGGGAACTATTGCATTCGGATCGTCCAGCGTCGCCAGCGTGATATCGATCTCATCGGGGTACTTGCGATGCGTGTAGCTCACGGAACACCCGCAGCGTCCGCAAAAGCCTCGCACCACCTTCGTCTGACGACGCGTACTCACGTAGCGCTCCTTGCAGCAACCTGAAGGTCGTTCGCGGAACGGACATCCACGCCGCAGCACTGCGCGCCGATCGTGCGACGGCATGAAGTGCAGTGACAGATTGCGGGCTTCGCAACCGGAGTGCCACATTCGTAGTGCACGTCACCGCAGTGACAGCCGCCGGTCAGCATGTGTGTAGAAGTCACTGTCACCTCCCGGTCGCTCTTGAAGCAGTTACTCGGCACGATCAGCGCAGCCGTACACGCGGACCCTACGGAGTTCCCGCCCTCGAGCACTGGACGGGTGCGCTACCGCCATTCTGTCGCCGCGGTAATTAGCGCGCAAATACTCGATCAAGGCGTCTACCAGCTTCATTAATACCGCATAGCCGCCTGCACACATCCGCACGCGAGGCCGTTCAGCTTAATGCGAAGACGTCCTAGCGGTGCGCTGTCAACCCTACTTACGATGTGCGAATGGCCGTCTTGGGCCGATACACGAGAGAGGGTGTGATGCAAAGCTTCGTACTGCGCTGCGCAGTGTTGATAGCAACTTCTATCGCGACGGCCTCCGTGCTGGCAGCTCCGCCAGAACAAGACGTTGACGCAGAAAGCCGAGCTGCTGAGATCAAGGCGCAGATCGGCGAAACCGACAAGGATCATGGCGGCCCGTTCCACTTTCACGGCCGAGTCTGGTCGAATCAGAAAGCCTTCATTGACGAAGGCAACCGTTGCAGCACGCGCCACGTCACCGAATACGAGCGCGCGCTGAACGAGACTGAGCACGGTCACTTTCTAAAGGCGCGAGCTGATGCCGGCAGTCCCATTGCAACACGGGCTACGGGTACGGTCGTCATTCCTGTGTACTTCCATGTGATCAACAACGGCAGCGGCATTGCCAATGGCGACATTTCGGCCAGTCAGATCAGTGATCAGATGGCGGTGTTGAACGCGGCTTTCGCGGGCACGCCCTTCCGTTTCACCCTGGCTGCCACATCACGTACGACGAATACCGCCTGGTACACGATGTCGCCCGGCTCCACCGCGGAGATGCAAGCCAAGGCGGCATTACGGATGGGCGGGGCCGGCTCGCTGAATATCTATTCGGCGAACCCCGGCGGTGGTTTACTGGGGTGGGCAACGTTTCCGCAGGACTACGCGCGCAGCCCCAGAAACGACGGCGTCGTGATTCTTTTCGCATCGGTACCGGGCGGTTCGGCTGCACCCTATAACCTGGGTGACACCGGCACGCATGAGATCGGTCACTGGCTAGGTCTGTATCACACATTCCAGGGCGGCTGCAGCGCCTCGGGTGATCAGGTCAGCGATACATCAGCGGAACGTTCAGCTGCCTACGGTTGCCCCACCGGCCGCGATTCGTGCGCAGGAAAAAAGACAGCCGGGCGTCGATCCGATTACAAACTTCATGGATTACACGGACGATTTCTGCATGTTTCAGTTCACGGGGCTGCAGAGCTCGCGGATGGATACGTTGCACGCGCAATATCGCAGCGTGCCCTAGATACAGAATCATTCTGATCTAAAGCGGGCCAAGGGCCCGCTTTGTTTTCACCGCCAACTAAACAAACTCAAGTCAAACCGCGACTCTCGGGACTGCACGAGATCCGCCAAGATTTCTCCAATGACGGGGGAGAATTTGAACCCGTGCCCCGAGCATGCGCTCGCGATCAGCACCCGCGCATGGCGCGGATGTCGGTCGATCCGAAAGTGCTCGTCAGGGGTGTTCGTGTAAACACAAACCGTCGTTGAACGCAGGCGTCCGTCGCTGGCGGGCAGAAACCGTCGCATCGCCGTGCGGATCTCTTCGACCTCGTCAGGTGTGACATCGCGTCGTACGTTGTTGATCGTCGTGATTTCCCCGCCGTGATGAAAAGCGACTTTGACGCCGCTACCGAGGTTCGGAAAGCCGTAGAAAAAGCGACGCCCATCGAACTGCCATAGGTGAACCGGCGAACGCTCGGGGGTGAACATCTTGGACCCACTTGTTTGATCAAACCAGAACAACACTTGGCGCTCGACGGTAAGTGGCAGGTCGGGGAAGAAACCGCTGATCCAGGCACCTGCAGTGACGATCAACTGCCGTGCTCGGTACTGACTTTCACCTGTAAGCACGCGAATGCCGTCGCCCTCGGGCTCCCAGCGGAGCATCGGTTCTTCATAGCGCAGCTCGGCGCCATGGCGTTGCGCCTGCGCCAGATGCGCGCGGATGCAGGCGTCGGCAAACAACACACCGGCGCGCGGCTCCCAGACTGCCACCATGTCGCTCTCCGGATGCAGCGCTGGGAACCGTTCGCTCACTTCATCGGCCGTCAGCATTTGATGGCGCAGGCCGTGAAGTTCTGCGCTGTGACGCGCGCCTTCCACCAGGTCGCTGTCCGGTCGTCCGATCATCACGCCACCGGTTTCGCGCAACAGCGTCGCGCCCGACTCTATCTCCAGATCACGCCAGAGTTCGTAAGCACGCTGCACCATCGGCACATAGACCGGATGCTCGAAGTACGCCTCGCGAATGATTCGCGTTTCGCCGTGTGATGATCCGAACTCGTGCGGTGGCGCAAAGCGATCCAGCCCGAGTACATGCAAGCCGCGGCGCGCGAGCTGATAGGCCGTCGCGCTGCCCATCGCGCCGAGACCGACAACGATGACGTCGTAGGTCACTGGCATCGGTCGACGCTGGCGACGGCCGGAGGTTCAGCTTCGACCGAGAGATTGTCCCTAGCGACCGCCCGCAGGCCGCGGTGGCAACTGTTTTAGATAGGCGTGCAGTGCCGCTACGTCGGTGTCGTTGATTTCACGCAGCGTGTCGAATGGCATCACCGTGACCGCGCTCCCGCCCGGACGTTTACCGCTGCGAAACATTGCCTTCATCTTGTCGGCAGTGTCATAGATCAACAGCACCGATCCTTGACCCGGAGTGAGATTCGGCGCAGCCGGCCAGTCGGGCGGACCGCCGGGAATCTTGCCGCCGGATAAGCCTTCGCCGTGACAGCCCATGCAGAGATTCGCAACGTACTTGCCGTGCTCGGGCGTCACGCCTTCTGGCACAGGCGCCGCAGGCGGCAGGCTGTGGTCGATCTTCTCCGCTGCATCCTTGACGACACCGACTGCATAGAGCGCCTTTACCGGGAACGGCACACGGAACTCGGCGGCAGCGGCAGGTGCAGCGGGCAGGCTGCGCGCATACGCGATCAGGGTGGCGACATCGTGGTCAGTCAGGCGGTTGTAGTCCTCGGACGGCATGATGAACAATGGCCGGCCGTCTGGCTTCACTCCGTGGCGAATCGCACGCACCCAATCGAGGTCGGTGTACTTCGTCACTACGCCTGCTGGCGTGATGTTCGGCGAGCGAACGTAGAAGCCGCCGTCAGCCTCATTGATAAAGGCACTGCCGGCGCCGTTCGCTGCATGACAACCGCCACAGCCGCGCGACATGAACAGATACTTGCCGCGTTCCAACGCCGCGGCGTCTGCAACCACGCTTATCGGTTTGACATCGACCTTGACGACGCGATCGCGCTTGCGGTCGAACAACAGGTTGGCCACGAGCACGAGGCCAATACCGACGACCACCAGCACCGCGATGACAATACCGATCCACTTGACGACTCTGTTCATTATTACCCCACTCCCGGAGAAAATCTGCGCGCGCTACCGGCAGCACGCATTCGTGCGCCTACTCCGTCACCCTGTTCGCTGCCTCCGCGGCGTCGGTTGCGTACGCCTCCATCGGCACGCACGAGCACATGATGTTGCGATCGCCGTAAGCGTTATCGACTCGTCCAACTGGCGGCCAGTACTTGTGCCGCTTCAACGACTGCCACTGGAAACGCCGCACTTTCGCGCGTGTAGTCGTGTGCCCAATTTTCCGCCATCACCATCGCCGCGGTGTGTGGTGCGTTCTTCAGCGGATTGTCGTCGCGGTCGATGTCGCCCTTCTCCACTGCGCGAATGTCTTCCCGAATAGCGATCATCGCTTCGATGAAGCGATCGAGTTCGACCTTCGGTTCCGACTCGGTCGGCTCGACCATCAGCGTGCCGGCAACCGGGAACGACAGCGTCGGTGCGTGAAAGCCATAGTCCATCAACCGCTTCGCCACGTCTTCGGCCGAGATTCCGCTCGCATCCTTGATCGGGCGCAGATCGAGAATGCATTCGTGCGCGACGTAGCCGTTGCGACCGGCGTACAGCGTCGGAAAGTGCGGCTCGAGTTTCTTGGCGATGTAATTGGCGTTGAGTACCGCCACCTGCGTCGCCGCTTCAGGCCGTCGCGGCCCATCATCGTGATGTACATCCACGGAATCGGCAGGATGCTCGCGCTGCCGAACTCGGCAGCGCTCACCATGCCCACAGCGTTCTGTGCACCAAGCTTGCCGGGAAGATACGGTGCGAGGTGCGCCTTGACCGCGACCGGGCCGACGCCTGGTCCGCCGCCACCGTGAGGAATGCAAAACGTCTTGTGCAGGTTCAGATGGGAGACATCGGAACCGAACTTGCCGGGCTTCGCCACGCCCACCAGCGCGTTCAAGTTGGCGCCGTCGGTGTAGACCTGTCCGCCGGCGGTGTGGATGATCGCGCAGATCTCGACGATGGATTCCTCGAACACGCCGTGCGTCGACGGATACGTCACCATTAATGCCGCCAGGTCGCTCGCGTGCTGTTGCGCTTTCACGCGCAGGTCCTGAACGTCGACGTTGCCGTTGCGATCCGTTTTCACCGCCACGACTTCCATTCCGCATAGCTGCGCCGACGCGGGATTGGTGCCGTGTGCGCTGTCTGGAATCAGGCAGACGTTGCGGTGACCCTCGCCGCGCGCGCGGTGATAGGCGCGAATCGCCAACAGCCCGGCGTACTCGCCCTGCGCGCCCGAGTTCGGTTGCAGGCTGACGGCGTCGTAGCCGGTGCACTCGGCGAGCATCTGTTCGAGCTCGGCGATCAGCTGCCGATAGCCAGCGGTCTGTTCCGCAGGTGCCAGCGGATGAATGTTGGCGAACTCGGGCCACGTTACCGGAATCATCTCGCTGGTGGCATTCAATTTCATCGTGCACGAGCCGAGCGGAATCATCGTGCGATCGAGAGCAAGATCCTTGTCGGCGAGCAGGCGCATATAACGCAGCATCTCGTGCTCGCTGTGATGCGCATTGAAAACCGGATGCGTCAAGAACGGCGTAGTCCGGCGCAATGCGGCGGGAATCGCGCCTTCCACCGCCGCATCGATCTCGCGATCGAGTTCGTCGATCTCGGCGCCGACTCCCAGCAGCCGCCACAGCGCAACCACGTCAGCACGCGTTGCGGTTTCGTCGAGCGAGATGCCGATCATCTGCGGGGCACGCCCGCCAAAGTCGCGCAAGTTGATTCTTGCCGCGCGCGCCGCCAAATGCATCGCACGCGCGTCAACGCCGCTGACCGCGATCGTGTCGAAGTAGCTGCCGCTAACGTTTCGCCCCGCACGCTTCAATCCTTCGGCCAGAATCACAGTCAGCCGATGCACGCGGCGCGCGATGCGCGTCAACCCTTCAGGCCCGTGATAAACGGCGTACATGCTGGCCATCACGGCCAGCAATACCTGCGCGGTGCAGATGTTCGACGTCGCCTTCTCGCGCCGAATGTGCTGCTCTCTGGTCTGCAGCGTCAGGCGATAGGCAGGCTGACCCTGCGAATCGACCGAGACTCCTACCAATCGCCCCGGCATCGAACGCTTGAACGCGTCCTTGCACGCCAGAAACGCGGCATGCGGTCCGCCGAAGCCGAACGGCACACCGAAGCGCTGTGAGTTGCCGACCACGATGTCGGCGCCCCACGTGCCGGGCGCTTCGAGCAACGTCAGCGCGAGCAGATCGGTCGCGACGCAAAACAATGCGCCCGCATCATGCGCCTGGGCAACCAATGCGCGCATATCGTGAATCAAGCCGGTCGTCGACGGATATTGCGCGAGCACTGCGAAATACTGGCCACCCTTCATCAGCTCGGGCACGAATCCGACCTTGACCTCGATGCCGAGCGGCTCTGCGCGCGTCTTGACCACCTCGATCGTCTGCGGATGGCAATCGCCCGCGACCAGCAGTACGTTGCTCTTGTTCTTAGCGCTGCGCTTTGCAAGCGTCATCGCCTCGGCCGCGGCGGTCGCTTCGTCGAGCAGCGATGAGTTAGCGATAGCCATGCCGGTCAAGTCCGACACCATCGTCTGAAAGTTGATCAGCGCCTCCAGGCGCCCCTGAGAAATCTCGGCTTGATACGGCGTGTACGCGGTGTACCAGGCCGGGTTCTCCAGGACGTTGCGCAGGATGACTTTCGGCGTGTGCGTGCCGAAGTAGCCCTGCCCGATGAAGCTTCGATACACCTCGTTCTTGGCGGCGATCGCGCGTATCTTCGCCAGCGCTTCTTCCTCATTGATCGCGGAAGGCAACGCAAGTGGCGCGTCGAGCTTGATCGTCGCCGGCACGATCGCGTCGACCAAGGCATCGAGCGACGACGCGCCGACCACCGCAAGCATCTCGGCGATTTCGGCGTCGTTCGGGCCGATATGCCGCGAATGAAAGTCGTTGTGAGCTTCGAGTGCGGACAGCGTAGACATGGGTTTTATTGCGTTAGGGATTCGCAGCCAACTTTGCGGAAACGGAATTCGACGCGCCGTACGGGGTTGCCGCCCGACAATTCGGCACGCAGCAGGTCGCCCTCGCGCGCATAGCGAATCCGCTGCGGGAAATCGTGTTCGGGGTTTGAGAACTCGGCGTGTGTGGCCGAAGCGTCGGTCATGCGAAAGCGGGTCGGCGGGCGTCCCGACGGTTGAGCAACGTATTCGACGACGTTTGTTTCGACGCGCTCAATCCGCAGAAACTCGAACTCGGTCCGGCCGGAAAGAACAGTTTGGCTGATCCCGAGCATGCGCGCTGCCTTTGGACCCATCCACACTTCATATGAGTCACGAGGGCTGTTGGCGTGTTCTCCGGTCCAGCAGCCAACCATGAACGTTGGCATGAGCGACGATTGCGCGGCGGCTGTTAGCGACAAAGCGCCAAGCAACAACGCAACGCTACTTCGCAGCATCGACATTGGCACGATAGCCCTCGGCATTCAGCAAACCATCGATCGGCGCCGCGCTCTTCATCTTGAAGATCCAAGCGTCGTACGGGCCCGAGTTGAGTTTCTGCGGCTCGGATTCGAGCGCGTCGTTGAAGGCAACGACTTCGCCGTCGACCGGCGCATAGATGTCCGATGCCGCCTTCACCGACTCCACCACGCCCGCGGTTTCGCCGGCCTTCAGTGTCTGACCGACTTTGACGTCGCCGACGAACACCAGATCACCCAGCATGTCCTGCGCTGCGTCGGTGATGCCGACCCAGATCAGACCGTCGTCACCTCGCTTCACCCACTCGTGAGTCGCCGTGTACTTCAACTGCTCTGGAAACTGCATGCGTAACCTCTCGCTCGGTTGTATCGATCAAATCGGCTAAACCAAAACCTTGCCGTTGCGAACGAACGGCATCTTGACGACCTGTGCATTCAGGACTTTGCCGCGCACGTCGACCTGAGCGGTATCACCCACCTTGACTTCGCGACGGCACGCGCGCCATGGCGATCGACGTCTGCAGAGTTGGCGAAAATGTGCCGCTGGTGATTTCGCCTTCGCCCACTGCCGTCACCACTCTTTGATGCGAGCGCAGAACACCGCGGTCGAGCAGCTTCAGTCCGACCAGCGCGAGACGCGCTCCATCACGCTCCAATGAAGCGCGGCCAATAAATTCGCGTGGCGTCTTTAGATCGACGGTCCAAGCGAGCCCGGCATCGAGCGGCGATACACCTTCGTCCATGTCGTTGCCGTACAAATTCATTCCAGCTTCCAGCCGCAGCGTGTCGCGCGCGCCGAGACCGGCCTCGGTCACACCCGCGGCCTTCAGGTCGCTCCACAATTCCGCGGCATCGTGCGCAGGCAGAATGACTTCGAATCCGTCTTCGCCGGTATAGCCGGTGCGCGCTACGAACAAGTCACCCACTTCGGCCGCGAAAAACGCAGCCAGCATCTCGGTGGCAGCGCGCGACGCCGGCCGCGCCTGCCAGAACTTCGCGCGTGCATTCGGCCCTTGCACCGCGACGATTGCGAGGTCGTGCCGCGGCGTGATGTGCACTTTTAGATCGCGTGTGGCGGCAACTTGCCGCATCCACGTAACGTCCTTCTCGGCAGTCGAGGCGTTGACGACGACGCGAAACGCATCGTCGCGCATGAAATAAACAATCAGATCGTCGACCACGCCGCCGGCGTCGTTCAGCATGCACGAATACAGCGCCTTGCCCGGCTGCGTCAGCTTGTCGACGTTGTTTGCAATCAGCACACGAAGGAACTTCCTCGCGTCGGCACCCTCGACATCAACGGGACGCATATGCGAAACATCGAACATGCCAGCATCGCGCCGCACCGCGTGATGCTCTTCAATCTGCGAGCCGTAATTGAGCGGCATTTCCCAGCCGCCGAAGTCGACCAGCTTCGCGCCCGACGCGGCGTGCGTTTCGTACAGCGGAGTGCGGTTCAGCGGCATGCGCCCTCGGAGCAAAGAGTCACAAACCGGCAACCTGCCGGTTCATGCCCCTCTGTCCTTTTGCCTGAGAGTTCGTAAGCTGCCGGAACTGCCGGCAACTCGCTGCACCTTCGGCGCCGTCAAGTTTCGACGGTCTCTCCAGAGTCGCACGCGCGATGCGGTTCTTGCACCTGAGCGATTACGGGCGTTGCGCCTTCGGCGGTGATCCGATATCAAATTGGATCACGCTCTCCCGCGTCGCGCTATCAGCGAAGGCTCAGCGTAGCAAACTACCAAGCGCGGCTTCAAAGCGTTCGCAAAAAAGCGACGAGGTCGTTCTTCTCGTCGGCCGTAAAGCCCATGCCAAAGCGCGTGTCGTAAAAGTCGACTACCGCGTGCAGGTCCTTAGCCGAACCGTTGTGAAAGTACGGCGCACGTGTCGCAAGTCCGCGCAATATCGGACCTTTAAAGCGCCCGATGTCGTTCCACTTGCCACTGATCAGTGCGCGGCCTGGATCCGTGGTCTGCACTGTCGCACCACTGATCTTGTGGCGCAGTGTGTACAGCGGCATGTCGGGAGTGCGTCGTGATGCGTCGGCCAAACCTATGTCGAGCGGCAGCGGCACCGAGTGATTGCCGACGTTCGGTGAGTTATGGCACGTCGTGCACGTGCCGGGAATCATCGGGATGCCGAGCGCATCGTTTAGACCTTTGACGTCGCGAATCTCGATCGGCTTGGAGTTGAACAGCGCTTGGCCGCGGGCAACCGCCTTGCGTGCAGCTGCTACGCGATCCTGCAACTGCGCATTGGAGATGCTTGCATCGGACGGCGCACCGGTCCACGCTTCATACATCTTCATCGCCGCGGGTGTGAACGGCACCTGCGTGCGATAGTCGCCGGCCAGCGTGTCGTTGATACCAAAGTAGAACGTTTCGCTCGATAACGCGACCACGCCGCCACGCGCGTTCTGCGATGTCAAATAACCAACTTCCCGGTCGAATATCTGCGCCGTGAAAAGGTCGGTCTGAAAATCGACAATCGCCTTGCGTTGTGCGTCGCTAATTGGCAGCGGCGCTTCCGAGTGCCCGACAGTGGCACTGTTTGATTGATTGCCCAGTGTGAAGTGCAGCGTCGCGAAACAGTTGGTCGTGCCGAGCACGCAGTCGACACCCGCTGGGTCAAGGATAGTTTCCCGGCCATCCCACATCACGGTGCTAAGAAAATCCATGTTCGCAGTCGGCAGCGGACGCCGAAACAGCGACAGTTCAGTGGCGCTGGCAAATCCGTACGGATCATCCACCGCAACGAGTTCGAACTCGGCTCCTGCCGGAATGCCGATGCCAACGCGGATCAACGCCTTGTTCAGCAGCATGCTGTAAGCGATGCGCCGTGCCTCGACGGTAGAGACGTCAGCCTTTGGCGAGTTCGAGCCATCGACAAGTCGAAAAATCGGATCGTTGCCGTCGGTCTTGTCAAAACGCTGCTGAACGCCGCGCGGCGTGATCGTCCAGCCCTCGCCTTGAATATGGCAACTCGAGCAGCTGCGGCCGTTGATGCCTAGGGTCTGGAAGAACGGACCGGTGCGATCGATCGCACCGGTTTTGCTGAAGGTCGCTGCGAATCCGCTGTCGTTTGCGGTCGGCACAAGATTGGGCAAAGCTGGAAGCCCGCCACTCGGTGCGAACGCTGTGGCAGCAAATATGGCAGCGGCTTGTTCCAACGCGGGATCAGCCAGAGACGGTTCGGGTACCGCCGTGACCGGATCATCCGAGGAAGAGCCGCCGCAAGCGGTCAGGATGAGAATGCTTGCCGTGATCGCAAGTCCGTTGCGCATGATGATCTCCTGCAGAACGCAAGTCCGACCTGGACGGTTGGACTGCAAGCGGCCTGGCGTTCGCCGCAATGGCGGCGCACGCCGTGCCGAAAATTCACTTTTTCAGCTATCAGCCGTGATGTGTAACGGCCTCGAGATTGTTAAGCGCAGGGTCCGGCGCAGATTGTTGAGTGTCCGTTTTGACCGGTACGGTGGCGCGCGCGTCGAGCGCGCTGTTATGCCCGCAGGCGACGAGCAGGAGTACCGACGCCGCCATCAGCATCGTGGCTGCGCGTAGCGGATTTGATTGCTTGTTCATGGCGATCTCCATCAGGTGACTTGGCCGATCCCGGATTCGGCAGCAGAGGCTGCAGACCGGTCTACCTAGGAGATCGCAAACTGACCAAGAAAGACGACACCAACGCTCGAAAAAAGATGCGCTGGTGACCGGCGCGGCCGCTATGGGCCTTCGAATCCGGCCCTTACACGCGCCTGGCTTGCTTCCGTTCCGCTGAGCCACTTTGCGAAGCGCTCGGCGACGTCCGGGTGTTGGGCAACGGTGCAGACAGCTATCGAATACACCGTTGCGAGTTCGAATTCGGTCAGCAGCGGACCGACAAGTGTTACGCCTTCGGTGTTTTTGATCTCGCTTACTTGCGTGCAACCGATGGGGATCGGGCCGCTGCTGTGCGCAAGCGCATGCATCGCAGCGGCTCCGTTTGGATACGGCCTCAAGCGCTCCGCTACTTCACTACGGATGCCAAGTTGATCAAGCACTCGTGCAAAGTGAATTCCCGCTGTCGACCGCTGAGGGTCGGGTAGGTAGATATCAGAGGCCGCTCGTAAGCTTCGTTCTAGAGCTGTTCGGCTCGTGATGTCGGGCAACGCGTCGCCCTTGCGAACACCGATCCCGGTCCGCACGCGACCCAGCGCAGCCTGGGTTCCCGCCACTACTTCGCCGCTGGTTGCCAATTGATCAATCATCACTTCGGTCAGGATCAATGCGTCACATCGATCGCCCGCAAGAAGCTTGTCGCGGATTGCACCCACCGCACCGAAAGTCGGGCGCAGCGCAAATCCGGTTTGATCGAGAAACCGTGGCGCCAGCGCTTCAATCAGCCCCTGCGCCGCGCCCGCACTCAACAAATACAGGTCTTTCGCCTCGCGCGCGGTCATTGATCGGGTTTGGCTCCCGAAATCCTGACGATGCGCTCCCACTTGGCGATATCGTCGGTCATGAAACGTGCGAATTCTTCCGGGGTCATCGTCATCGCCAGAGCGCCCTGCTTCGCCCATGCGTCGCGGACCTCCGGCCGGCCCGTGATTTTCGTAATCTCCGCATTCAGACGGTTAACGATTTCACGCGGCGTGTTTCGAGGCGCCATGATGCCCAACCAGATGACGGCGTCGTAACCCGGAACACCGGCTTCTGAAATCGTCGGCACATTGGGAAGCACCGCGGAGCGCTTGTCTCCAGTCGTGCCAAACGCTTTGACCTTTCCGCCACGGACGTGATCGCTCATCGTCGGGACCGCGTCGAACATCATCTGAACCTGACCGCCCAGCAAATCGGTGCGCGCCCCAGAGCTTCCTTTATAGGGAATGTGAACGATGTCGACTCCTGCCATCGCCTTGAATAACTCGCCAGCCATGTGATACGGCGTGCCATTGCCCGACGATGCGTAGTTCAGCTCCTTCGGCTTCGACTTCGCGAGTTGCAGCAGCTCGGCCAGATTGTTGGCGGGCACCGACGGATGCACGACAAGAACCAGATCCGAATAATTGATTGGCGCGACCGGCACGAAGTCACGCAACAGCTGATACGGCTTGTTAGGAATCAGCGATTCATTGACAGTGTGCGTGTTCGACATCATCAGCAGCGTGTAGCCATCTGCCGCACTCTTGGCGACGGCATCGGTGCCGATGATCGCGCCCGCGCCCGGACGATTGTCGACGATGAAGTTCTGGCCGAGTGCATCCTGCAGACGCTGCCCGATGAACCGTGCGTAGATATCCGCCGGGCCACCGGCGGCGAACGGCACGATGATGCGAACCGGCTTGGACGGGTATTCCTGCGCGTGTGTGACGCCAGCAAGAGCTGCCTCGCCATCACTATCACTCGCGCCAAGAGATGAAGCATGGACGCCTCCCTTACGAATATCGATTAGCGAAATGGGTCACCGCAATGGACCACGGTTGCTTCGATGAGCGTGTGACGTTCGCGTAGTCTACTTACGCTCGATTACGCTACTAGACCGTCGCTACGACGTTCTTCAACATCCGATTCAGCGCATGCCTAGTCTCCACGACTGTTATCAATCCTCAGGTATCGCCCGCGCCGTCCGCGTTAGCTCATGCTCCTCTCCTAAGCGCATTCAACAAGCTGACCGTTGCACGTTTCGCTGTGAAGCCCGCCTCGGTGCGGTTTACCGAGCGCGCGTTGTGCTTGCGCAAGTAACAGCAGGGCTTCACCCACGTGAGCGCTATGCGCTGAATCGCGTGCGGTGTGCTCGGAAGAAGCGAGCCGCTTCCGCAGCGAAAGTGAGCGCACATTGCGCATCGTCGGCAGCTAAGCACACCTTTGCAGCGACTCTCAACGCCGCTGCCAGAACGACAGCGCTTTCGGCCGGCGTCTGCCGCATCCGCGTAAGTTCCTCCTCAATTAGGCGTCTAGCGCCTGCCGTGTCTTTCTGCGCAAGACGCAGAGTCGCGCGAACGGTTGCCGGAGTGACTTAGCGTGTAGTGACCTGGTCCGTGGCAGGTCGCCGCGCTTCGACGCTGGCGAGTAATCGCTCCGCCTCATCGAACTGTCCCTGCTGCACAAGCAGCTGCGCCAACGCAAACTCCGCGATGGCTGCGCGATCGGCGTTGCCTTGCGATCGGTATCGCGAAGCACTGTCTCCTGCAGCAGGTTCTGCGCGTCGTCGAGTTGACCGAACGTCCGCATTAACCGACCGCGTGACAGTCCCAACCAAGGTGGTGCTGCATCATCACCGGTAACCGCGCGCCAGCGCAGGTGCAGAGCGAATCGACGATTGCTCGCGCACTGCGGTACTCCCCCATCGCGCTCAGCAACACTGCTTCGTTGCGACGTCCGAGCAGAAAGTCGACCGTTTCGGTACGCCCGAACTCCTCATCCAGGCGCTGAAGGCGTTTCGAAACTTCGTAACTCGCCGCCAGTTCGCCGCGCCGGTATGCAGCCCGCCAAGGAACGAAAGAAGCCTCGGATAACCGCTGTCACGGGTATCTGTCCGCACGTTCCACGCGACCAATCGCATCCAGACGCTCGACAGCGCACGGTCCAGGTCACCCTGCGCCTGGGCCATCTCGGCGTCCGCCTGCAGGCAGGCGCTCGTCGATCTGGCGTCGGAACGCGCTTGAACTGACCCAGCGCCTCAGACCACGCGCAATTGCTCTTGCGCCAGCGTTCATCTGGCCGCGACGCATCTGCGTCTCCACGGTATCGCAAGCGACTTCCGCAATCAGCAGTGGGTCGCCGCTGGCGCCCGCAA
The DNA here is from genome assembly GCA_963791315.1 of uncultured beta proteobacterium. Taxonomy (GTDB): domain Bacteria; phylum Pseudomonadota; class Gammaproteobacteria; order Burkholderiales; family Burkholderiaceae_F; genus JACCZX01. The sequence continues at coordinate 518,050 of CAWBRQ010000007.1, read as the reverse complement.
CACGGCGGCCCGCTGCATGACCGCAAGTTCCCTCTCCGCGTCGCCGAAGTGTCACGTACTGACCGGCGATTGGTAGCAACAGGCTGACGGCAATCCGGGGATCCCTTGTGAATTGCTTCTCGACCATGTCACGCTGCGATCCAGGATCTCCCGCTGCGTCAGCGGCCGATCAGCGTCGCCCATCGCACTCAGCATCAACCCACGAGGTTGCCCTTCGCGAGCGCACGCTCCGCCTGATACCGCGCCTCGTCACGCTGGTTACGCGCCTCGATCGCCTGCCAGGTCGTCCCGATCACACCCGCCAGCAATGCCAGCAGCGTCGCCGAGGCCGCGCCGACCGCGAGTCGGTACCGGCGCACGAACTTGCCGGCGCGATAGCCGAGCGAGTCGGCCCGCGCACTGACCGGCTCGTGGTCCAGATAACGGCGTAGATCGTCGGCGAACGCGGCGACGCGTTGGATAGCGCTGCGGCGGGTGTCTTCTTCAGCGCCTTGGCGACGATGTTGTCGAGATCGCCACGCAAAGTGCGCGCGAGCTTGGGCGCGCCGGTGGCGCGCGCCGTACCGTCGGCTGTCATCGGCTTTCGCCGCCGCCTCTGAAACAAGTGCCGGCTCTTTCTCGATCACCGCGCGCACGCGATCGACCGCGCGTTTGCGTGGGCAGCGCCGTCGGATGCCGGCCTGCCAGCAACTGGTACAGCAGAACGCCGAGTGCGTACACATCGGTCGCCGTTGTCACATCGCTGCGCTGCACCTGCTCGGGCGCGGCGTAGTCGGGCGTGAATGCAGCGCCCGCAAGTTGAGTGAGCTCGGTGGCCGAGGCGGCCGTGTTCTGCTCGGCGAGCAGCTTGCCGATGCCGAAGTCGAGCAGCTTCACCTGCCCTGCGCCGTGACCAGGATGTTCGACGGCTTCAGGTCGCGGTGCAGGATCAGGTTGGTATGCGCGTGCGCAACGGCCGCGAGCACGTCAAGGAACAGGCGCAAACGTTGTTCGAGCGACAAGCGCATTGCTGTCGCAGTAGCGATCGATCGGCACCCCTTCGATGTATTCGAGCACGAGGTACGGCTGTCCAGCCGCAGCGGTTCCGGTGGCGACGCCAGCATCGAGCAGCCGCGCGATGTTCGGATGAGTCAGGCGCGCCAGCATGCTGCCTTCGCGCGCGAAGCGCTCGGCGCCGCCGCGCGAGAGCAGCGCCATGTTCAGGAACTTGACTGCGACCTGGCCTTCGTAGCGGCCATCGCTGCGGCGGCCCAGCCAGACCGCGCCCATTCCGCCTTCGCCGAGCGGACGCTCGAGCGTGTACGCGCCGATGGTGTGTCCCGTCAGCGAGGGCTCTGTGACTGCCGAGAACGCGGCGCCTTCGAGAAATGCGTCACGCTCGATCGCGGTGCGCTCGCCAAGCAGCGCCTCCAGCTGCGTCGCGAGCGCCGGCATTTTCTTGCCGTATCCGCGCCAGCCTCTGCGCTCGTGCCTCGCCTTGCGCTTCGAGCAATTCATCGAGCAACGGGCTTAGCTCGATCCACTGTGCGGCCCCAATCTCAGCCATCGGTTAGTCCGCGTTGAGAGCTAGATCGTCGCCGAGCACCAAGCTGCTTATCAGTTGCCACACCAAAACTCCCGTTCAGACCCGCCTCAGCGCAGCGCGAGCAGCGCGCTCGCGGCGCGTGTCTCGGGATGATCCGGGCCGAGCGTCTGCGTCAGCTCGGCGTGCGCGGTCGCCAGCGCCTGCGGCCAGCGCTCGGCCGAGCCGCCGGCGCGCAGCGCCCGGGCCAGGGTGAGCCAGGCAAGGCCGGTCAGGTCGGAGTGCGCGTTCGAGCCCTGCAGGCCGCGCGCGAGATCGACGGCCGACTGCGCATCGGCGAGCGCAGCGGCAGCGTCGCCTTGGCGCAGCGCCACTTCGGCGCGACCGCGGTAGGCGCCGACGAGCGCCGGCTTCGCCACCTTCTGCGCGCGCAGCCGGTCGATCACCGCGCTGTAGCGCCGCTGCGCCGAGTCGAGGTCGCCGCGTTGGAGGTCGATGCGCGCCTGCACCAGCGCGCCGCGCTCGCGCGCCGAGTGCGCGGGCGGCAGCGTCTGCATCGGCGTGTCGGCCTGCTGCAAGCTCGCCTGCGCGGCCTCGGCACGTTCGAGCCGCGCCAGCACCGAGGCGCGTCCGACCAGTGCATACGCTTCGCCGGCGACGAAGCCGTTGGCGCGCGAGGCGGCGAGCGCCCGCTCGTAGCCTTCGAGCGCCTCGTCGTAGCGGCCGAGTTGCTCAAGGCCGAACGCGCGGTTGGCGAGGATTCCCGGCGGGACGACGGCGCCGCCCTGGCGCTCGGTGACATGCAGCACCTGCTCGAAGAGCTCAAGCCCACCGCGGTAGTCGCTCATCGCGTAGCGGACGACGCCGCGGTCGAGCGTGAGGCGCAGCGCGTCGAAGCTCTGCGCCGCTCCGAGTTCGCGCAGCCGGTCGAGCGCCGACTGGTAGGCGCGATCGGCATCGGCGCTGCGGCCGGCGAGGTGCTGCGCGAACGCGATGTCGCCGAGGAGCGTCGCCTCGGTGCGCGTTCCGCTCGTTCCCGAGTCGCGCAGCCGGTTCAGACCGGCCTGCGCGTAGCGCAACGCCCCCTCGGGATCGGACGCGTTCTGCGCCAGCCGGGCGCGTCCTTGCAGGCAGGTCGCGGCGACGTCGGCATCGATGTCTGTGGCCGCGCCCCAGCGCTCGAGCAGCTTTGCGCCCTCGTCCTGGCGACCAACCATCTGGGCGGCGGCACCCAGGTCGCAATCGAGGCGCGCCTGCAGCGAGCGATCGGGAACGCGTTCGACGATGCTGCGCGCGCGCGTGAGCAGCTCGTACTGCTTGTTGGGCAGGCTGAGCCGGCGTGTAGTACGACGCGAGCACGCGCAGCAGCTCGGCCTGCTCCGCCGGCCGGTCGGCGAACTCGGTGTCGATCAGCGACTCGCTGCGCTCGAGCATCTCCTGCACCACCTTCGCCTGCCCCGCAGGCAGCGCCTCGCTGAACATGACGCCGACGAAGTCGGCGATCGCCGCATTGCGCGCGAGCAGCACCTTGGCGCGATCGCGCTGTAGCAGCGCCGCGCCGCGCTGGCGCTCGGCCTCGACCGCCTGCCAGCTCGTGCCGATGACGCCGGCGACGAGCGTCGCGAAAACGACCAGGGCGGCGCCGACGGCGAGGCGATTGCGGCGCACGAACTTGGCGGCGCGGTAGGCGAAGGAATCGGGGCGCGCCGTCACCGGCTCATCGGCGAGATAACGGCGCAGGTCGTCGGCGAGCGCCGCGACCGTGGCATAGCGCTCCTCGGGCGCCTTCTTCAGCGCCTTCGCGCAGATGTTGTCGAGGTCGCCGCGCAGCGCGCGGCCGAGCTCCGGGCGGCGTCTCGCCGCGCGCCGCCGCCGCGTCGTTGTGCGCCGCGTCTTCCTCGGCCGCCGCTTCGGAGAGCGGACGCGGGCTCGGTCTCGATCACCGAGCGCAGCCGCTCCATCGGCGCCTTCGCCGGACGAGCGGTCGGGTGCACGCCGGCGAGCAGCACGTAGAGCAGGACGCCGAGCGCGTACACGTCGGTGGCGGTCGTCACGTCGCCGCCCTGCACCTGCTCGGGCGCCGCGTATTCCGGCGTGAACGCGCGCCCGCCAGCTGCGTCAGCTCGGTCGGTGAGACCGCCGCGTCGATCTGCTCGCCGAGCAGCTTGGCGATGCCGAAGTCGAGCAGCTTCACCTCGCCGCTCGCGCGTGACCAGAATGTTCGACGGCTTGAGGTCGCGGTGCAGAACCAGGTTGCTGTGCGCATGGCGACCGCGTGCCAGCACGTCGAGGAACAGACGCAAACGCGCTATCGATCGACAGCGCGTTGCGTCGCACCAGCGATCGATCGGCACGCCGTCGATGTACTCGAGCACGAGGTACGGCTGTCCACCCATCGGGCGCTGTCGACTCCGGCATCGAGCAGGCGCGCGATGTTCGGATGCGTCAGGCGCGCCAGCATGTTGCCTTCGCGCGCAAAGCGCTCGGCGCCGCCGCGAGCCGAGCAGAGCGCTAGGTTGAGGAACTTGACGGCCACGCTTGCCTTCGTAGCGACCGTCGCTGCGGCGGCCGAGCCAAACGGTGCCCATTCCGCCTTCGCCGAGCGGCCGCTCGAGCGTGTAGGCGCCAATCGTACGTCCCGCCAGTGGTGGCTCGGTGATCGCCGAGAACGCGGCGCCTTCGAAGAAATGCGTCACGCTCGATTGCTGTGCGCTCACCAAGCAATGTTTCAAGCTGCATCGCGAGCGCAGCATTTTCGCGCCGTATCTGAGCGAGCTTCTGCGCCCGCGCCTCGCCCTGCAACTCGAGCAATTCATCGAGCAACGGGCTCAGCTCAATCCACTGCGTCGCGCCGATCTCGGCCATCTACTTAGTCGTCGTAAGAGTTAGATCGTCGCCGAGCACCAAGCTGCTGATCAGTTGCCACATGAAAGCCTCCCTGTCCGGCACCGCTCTACAACGAACTGTAAAACTCTTCCTACGAAGGCAACAGTCAACACAAAAATGGGTCGGACAAAGTCCGACCCATCGTTGGATCAGAGACAAGTCTATCCGCCGATCAGGCAGCGCATGCAAATGCGGGAGACTGCGAGGTCGGCGTTCTTGACTTGGAAGCTCGCGGTGGGGGAGGCGTCGACCGACTGAACAGTCAGGGAATGCGCTGTTGCGCCGGAAGTCGCAAGCAGAATCATTGATACGAACGTAAGCGCTTTCATCGTCGTCTCCTAACCAAGGGGCATTCACGATGAATGCCCTTCTGACTAGTAGATCGAATTTCATCGGCAAAATACGACACGCTCAGAGCTTTGCGCTCAGTGACTCCACGGCCTGTCGCCAGCGATGATCCAATGGCAAGGTCGACTCAAACTGCTCAATTGCCGCTTGCGCACTCGTACGTGCGGCCGTTTGATCGCCGCTCTCATGCTGCACACCGGCACGCAGACCGAGAATATAGCCGCGCCATGCGCTCGGGCCTTCTAGCCGCTGCTTGCCGTCAGCAATGCGCTCAACGGTCGCAGCGTTGTCTAGCGCGCTCAAGGCACTTTCGTTGTCATGGCGTAAAGCGGCTACGCGTGCAGAGGCCAGCTCCGAACGCAGTGCCTCGATGCGCGCACGGCGAGGCAGTGTCGCTGCGAGCGTCCGCATCTGCTCAATCCGCGCATAGGCAGCAGGAGCATCTCCTCGAGCCAGCGCAAGTAACGCTTGCAACCGGGCCAACTCGGCGCGCTCGCGTGCTGCGATGCGGCCGTCGGCCATCAAGCTCTCCAGCTCTTGCATTCTGCTGCTGGCTGCGGCGACGTCATCCTTCATCAGATTTCCCTCGATCAGCGCAAACAACGCGAAGTAGAGCTGGTTGCGCTGCGCGCCCTTCTCCAGTTCTGGCAGTGCGCTCTCGACCAGCCGATTCCATCGGACGTAGCTCCGATGAAAATAAGCTTGCGACCGATCGCTGAGCGGAGAACTGCTGGTGCGTTGCCTTTGGCGGCTGCCTGCGCACGTTCAAGCATTTGCCGCAACGCCATGTCTGCTTCGGTGAAGCGCCCGCGACGAACCAGCGACGTCGCTCGGCGATCCAAGATCTGGAAGTGCTGGGTTGTATCGAGGGCAGACTGCGCACGGAGAGCATCTTCGAGCCGTCCGTGCAGCGCCAGCGCATCGCCGTCGCGATCCGTATCTTGATAGATGCCTTGCAGGTTCGACAGCACATAGAGGTGCAGCCGACTACCGCCCAACCCTTCGCGCTCAAAACGGTCGACTAACGACGAGGCGCGCGTGATCGCACGCTCGAAATCTCCCTCCTCGACTGCCAGCGTGGCGTCTGTCTGATAACAGTCCGCTATCGGGCCAAGAGCCGGCTCGCGTATCAGCGAGAGCGACTGCATCGCCTGGGCGACCAATGGCCGCGCCCCCTTCACATCGCGCGCATACAGGAGGAGGTCCGCGCGCGCACAGGTGATCTGCGCTCGCACCGCGGGATCGGACAGCGTAGGTTCGAGCTGCTCAAGTGCGGCGGTAACCGCCGCCTCTCCACGTTCATCGTTCAGCGTCTGCGTAACGACCCGCGAGCATCAGCAGTACACGCGCCTGCGACATCGGATCATTCTCGTAGCGGACGTGCAACTGCTCGCGCGCCCGATCGAGCATCTCGCGCCATCGCTCGCTGGCACCGCTGCGAAGGGCGTCATCGAGCAGCGACATCAGGACCTCATGGTTCACGCGCGAGTAGCGAATCTCAGCCAATGCGCGGTCGCGCTGGTTACGCGCTTCCCACGCCTGCCAGGTCGTTCCGATCACACCAGCAAGCAATGCCAGCAGTGTCACCGACGCGGCGCCGACCGCGAGCCGATAGCGCCGCACGAACTTGGTAGCGCGGTACGCGAGCGAGTCGGCACGCGCACTGACCGGCTCGTGATCGAGATACCGCTGCAGATCGTCGGCGAACGCGGCTGACCGTCGGATAGCGCTCGGCGGGCGCTTCTTCAGCGCCTTGGCGACGATGTTGTCGAGATCGCCGCGCAAGGTGCGCGCGAGCTTGTGTGCAGCGGTGGCGCGCGCCTGCGCAACGTCGCGTCATCGGCGTTGCGCCGCGGCATCGGACAGGCCGCCGGCTCTCTTCTCGACCACCGCGCGCACACGGTCGACTGCTGTGTGCGTCGGGCAGCGCCGTCGGATGCCGGCCTGCGAGCAACTGGTACAGCAGCACACCGAGCGCGTACACATCGGTCGCGGTCGTCACGTCGCCGCTGCTGACCTGCTCGGGTGCGGCGTAGTCGGGCGTGAACGCATGGCCCGCCAGTTGCGTGAGCTCGGTCGCCGACGCCGCGCCGTATTCTGCTCGGCGAGCAACTTGCCGATGCCAAAGTCGAGCAGCTTCACCTCGCCGTGCGCGTGTGACCAGAATGTTCGACGGCTTCAGATCGCGGTGCAGGATCAGGTTGGTATGCGCATGCGCCACGGCAGCCAGCACGTCGAGAAACAGGCGCAAGCGCTTTTCGATCGACAGCGACCGTTGCATCGCAATAGCGATCGATCGGCACGCCGTCAATGTATTCGAGCACGAGGTACGGCTGCCCGTGCGCAGCGGCACCGGCAGCGACCCCGGCATCCAACAGCCGCGCGATGTTCGGGTGCGTCAGGCGCGCCAGCATGCTGCCTTCGCGCGCGAAGCGCTCAACTCCGCCACGTCCGAGCAAGGCGAGGTTCAAAAACTTGACGGCAACCGTCGCCTCGTAACGACCATCGCTGCGCTCCGCGCGCCAAACCGAACCCATTCCCCCTTGCCCGATCGCCTCCCTCAGCGTGTAAGCGCCAATGGTCTGGCCGACTAATGAGGGCTCGTCCGCCATCGGGAACGCGCTGCCCTCCATAAAGGAGTCGCGTTCCATCGCGGTACGCTGCTGCGAACAGCTTCTCGAGCTGCTCCGCGAGCGCCGCGTCATCACGCCGAATTTGAGCGAGCCGCTCCGCGCGTGCGTCGCTCTGCGCGTCGAGCAATTCGTCGAGCAGCGGATTCAGCTCCTGCCATTGCGTTGCGCTGATGTCGGCCATCGTCGCTCAGCCTTCGCGCAGCGTGTGCCGCAGATATAGGCGCGCCTTGTTCCAGTCGCGCTGCACGGTCCGCTCGGACACGCCGCGCATCGCCGCAATGTCGCTGAACGAAAAGCCGCAGAAAAACTTCAGATCGACCAGCTCTGCGAGCGGCGCGTCGACGCGCGTAAGTTCGTTCAATGCGTCATCGAGCGGTCCCAGTTCGTTCAGATCCGACGCCGATTCCGCGATCTCAGTGTTGAGCGCAGTCAAGTGAAATTCGCCACCGCGCTTCAACGCGCGCCGCTCGCGTACGTGGTCGATGATCAGGCCACGCATTGCGCGTGCTGTGTAGGCAAAGAAACGCGCCCGATCTGGAAACCCCGGGTCACGGGCCGCAATGTCAAGGTATGCCTCGTGCAGCAGCGTGGTCGCCCCGAGGGTCGAACCGAAGGCGTTGCGATGCAACTGGTGCTTTGCCATTCGATGCAATTCAGAGTACAGCGCCGCAAAGAGTTGCTCTGCGGCACGCCGATCACCGCCGTCTGCGGCACGAATCGCGCTTGCTACCCGTGCGCTCAGTTCGGGATCAGGCGCTTGCTCCTGTTCCATTGTTTTCATACCGTCACTTGCAGGACGATAGGCGTGCGGCTGCCGTCTCGCTACCGAAAATTCTGCAAAGAAACTGGGCGCCGTGTCTTTGCAGTATCTGCTAAGTCGTTGAATGCACGTTGTGGCTTACGCAATCCAGAAAGTACGCCCCGGCGTCGTTCTTCGCCAGCCCGTGAATGTCTGTCCCAAAACCTGGGTAACGAGCGTTCAGATCGCGCGCGAACTGCAGGTAGCGAACGATCGTCGCATTGATCCGCTCGCCCGGAATCAGCAGTGGAATGCCAGGCGGATATGGCGTAAGCAGGACCGCTGTGACACGACCTTCGAGCTCATCGATAGGCACGCGATCGATCGCACTGTGCGCCATCTGCGCGTAGGCGTCGGTGGGCTTCATCACAGGTTCCATTTCGGACAAGTACATGTCGGTGGTCAGGCGTGCAATGTCGCTCTGACGGTAGACCTCGTGCACCGAATCGCACAGCTGGCGCAGGCCCATTTTTTCGTACTGCGGGAATCCTTTCAGGAACTCAGGCATGACGCGCCAGAGCGGCTGGTTCTTGTCGTAGTCGTCCTTGAACTGTTGCAACTCGGTGACCATCGTGTTCCAGCGGCCCTTGGTGATGCCTATCGTGAACATGATGAAGAATGAATACAGGCCCGTCTTCTCGACGATGATTCCGTGTTCGGCCAGGTACCGCGTCACCACCGCTGCTGGAATCCCGGGATCGACGAACGAGCCGTCGAGGTTCAGTCCCGGTGTGATCACCGTCGCCTTGATCGGATCGAGCATGTTGAAGCCCGCCGCGACGTCGCCGAAACCGTGCCAGTCGTCACCCGACCTGAGGATCCAGTCGTCGCGCGTGCCGATCCCTTCCGCGGGCAACTTCTTCGGTCCCCACACCTTGAACCACCACGAATCGCCGTACTCGTCGTCGACTTTGCGCATCGCACGCCTGAAGTCGAGCGCCTCAGAGATCGACTCCTCGACCAGCGCGGTGCCGCCTGGCGGCTCCATCATCGCCGCGGCCACGTCGCATGACGCGATGATCGCGTACTGCGGCGACGTCGACGTGTGCATCAAGAATGCTTCGTTGAACATGAAGCGGTCGAGGCTCTCGTTCTGAGAATTGCGGATCAAAATCTGCGAAGCCTGCGACAGACCCGCGAGCATCTTGTGCGTCGATTGCGTGGAAAACACCATCGAGTCGCGATTGCGGGGACGCTCCAGTTCCGATCCGCCAATCGCGTGCATGTCGCGGTAAAAAGCGTGAAACGCCGCGTGCGGCAGCCACGCCTCGTCGAAGTGCAGCGTGTCGATCTTGCCGTCGAGCTGTTCGTTAATCGTTTCGACGTTGTAGATGATGCCGTCGTAGGTGCTCTGCGTCAGCGTCAATACTCTCGGCTTCGCCCTGCCGTTTTCAATCTTCCTGTTCTTCAGCAGTGGGTTACGCGCGATTTTTTGGGCGATCGATTTCCATTTGAATTCTTTCAGCGGGATCGGACCGATGATGCCGAAGTGATTGCGCGTCGGCGTCAGGAACACCGGAATCGCACCCGTCATCGTGATCGCATGCAACACCGACTTGTGGCAATTGCGATCCACGACGACTACGTCGTTCGGGGCAACAACGTAGTGCCAGACGATCTTGTTCGAAGTGGACGTCCCGTTGGTGACGAAGAACAAATGATCCGCGCCAAAGATGCGCGCGGCGTTGCGTTCGGACGCGGCGACCGGCCCGGTGTGATCGAGAAGCTGGCCGAGCTCGTCGACCGAATTGCAGACGTCGGCGCGCAACATGTTTTCGCCGAAAAACTGATGAAACATGCGGCCCACCGGGCTCTTCAGAAACGCGACGCCCCCCGAATGCCCCGGGCAATGCCACGAATACGACCCGTCCTGGGCGTAGTGCGTCAGCGCGCGGAAAAACGGCGGCGCCAGTGCCTCAAGGTAGACGCGCGCTTCGCGAATGATGTAGCGCGCTACAAATTCCGGCGTGTCCTCGAACATGTGAATGAAGCCATGCAGCTCACGCAGCAAATCATTCGGCATGTACTGCGTAGTGCGCGTTTCGCCGTACAGAAAAATTGGAATGTCGGCATTGCGCCGGCGAATCTCGCGCACAAACGCCGCGAGCTTCGCGATCGTCTCTTCGTTGGCGTGCCCTTCGGCCAGTTCCTCGTCGTCAACCGACAGGATGAAAGCCGACGCATGGCTCTGCTGCTGCGCGAAACTCGACACGTCGGTAAACGTGGTGACACCGAGGATCTCGACACCCTCGGCCTCGATTGCCTTGGCGAGCGCGCGAATGCCCAGGCCGCTCGCGTTCTCGGAGCGGAAATCCTCGTCGATGATGACGATCGGAAAGCGAAAACGCATGGACGGGAGCGGCAATGCTGCGGGCGGAGGACCGCGGATTATCGGCGCATGCTTGATTCAACAGCAAGCGGCGGCATTTTGGGCACTGTATCTGCCTCTGTTACACGGTGTTACAGCGCAGTGGGCGAGCGGCGGTTACGGTGCGTCAACAGTGCCAAACTGCTGAACGTTAGGCGACTCACAGGACCATGAGCCGGAGATCCTATGCAACGCCTTTTGATGGTATTCGTGGCACTACTCGCAGTCTGCGCGACTGCGAGCGCGCAGCCGCAGTCGAGCGACAGCCCTCCATTGATCGCAGGTCGCGTTTCAGTGGCCGAAGGCGACGTGCAGATCTGGCGTGCTGAAGAAGACGCGGACGGCCAGTGGGATCTGGCGCAGATCAATGACGTGGTTACCGTCGGCACCGGCTTGTATACCGGATCGAATGGTCGCACCCAGTTCCGGGTCGGTCCGAATACGTATCACCTGTCATCAGGAAGCCGCGGCGGTTTTAACCAGCTCGATTACGGCAGTGCCGTGTTCAATCTGGAATACGGCTCTCTTGAACGTGTCCCTCGCGCAGCCCCAACAGGGTGAACTCTCTTCGGTCACGGTCGACGGCACTCGCATCGACCTCGCTGCGCCTGGACGCTATCGAATCGATGCTACGGAAAATGGCGGTCAAGCTCGGGTGACGGTGTTCAGCGGCCGGGGCAGTGTGCTTGCCGGCGGTGCCAACGCAGTCAACGTCGCGAGCGGGCAAGCATTGGTGGTGGGGGCCGGCGTGTCGAGTCTCAATTACGAGCAGGCGGCATCCACGTCGTTCGATCAGTGGGCACTCGCGAGCGACGAGCGCTATCGCAATGTTCAGTCGGCGCGCTATGTGTCGACGAACATGACGGGCTATGAAGAACTCGACTTCCACGGTGACTGGATTCCCGACGCGACCTACGGCAACGTTTGGGTGCCGCGCGTCGTGCCGGCCGGCTGGGCACCGTATCGATCCGGCCAGTGGCGCTGGGTCAGGCCATGGGGCTGGACGTGGGTCGATCAGGCCCCGTGGGGTTACGCACCGTTTCACTATGGCCGATGGGTCACGATTGGCGATCGCTGGTGCTGGTGGCCCGGCGGCTATTACGCGCGTCCGATATGGGCCCCTGCGCTGGTCGGCTTCGTCGGTGGCAGCCACATCAGCGTCGGCTTCGGCGGCCCGGTGGTCGGCTGGTATCCGCTTGCACCCTGGAATCGGTATCGCCCGTACTACCCGCACAACACGAGGTACGTGACGATCATCAATCAGACGATCATCAACAATCCGCCGCGCGGTGTGCCGCCGAACCGCAATCACGAGGGCACGACGATGGTGCCTGGGCCGCGCTTCCGCGACCCCGTGATGAAGGTTGCGCTGCCAGTCAGAACGAATGTTGCGGAGCTGCAGGCGGTAGCACCACCCCCGAAGAACATTGCGCCAGTTCGAAGGGTCGTCGAGGACAACATGATCCGCAGGCCGAATCAAGTGCAGCCGTCGCCGCAAGCTTCGACGCCTGCGCCTGTCGGCCAGCCGGTTCCGGCGCCATCGATGGTGCCTTCGCCAGCCGGGACCGTGCGATCACCCACTCGGGTAGCGCCGCCGATGGTCGCTGAGCCGATTCCAAATCGCGGAGTGAAAGCGCAACCGCCGTTGCCGGGCAACGATCCCGATCCGCTTGCACAGCCGCCGAAATTCAATCGCGTTCCGCCGACTCAGATACAGACGGCCCCGTTGCCCCCGCGAGCAGCGACCGATGTCGCTCGTCCACAACCGCGCGCACGCATGCCGCAGGAAAACCTGCCGCAGGCTCAGCAGAATCCACGCGTAGCTCCGGCCGAACCGGCACGCTTCCCGCCGGGAGCGCCGCCCACGATCCGGCAGCCAAAGGCACCGCCCGCACCCGCGGTGGCGCAGGCCGCGCCGCCGCCCGCACCGGTTCAGCGCGCCGAGCCGGCACCCCCGCCAGCCGCGCCGCACGCAGAGCAGCCTGCGCCGCGCGCAGAGCAGCCCAGACAGAAAGAAGCCGTGCGCGAGCTATCTCGCTCGAAGCAGCTGCAATAGGCGTGCAGCGTGAGGAGTGCGCGGCAGCCGCACTTGCGCGCGTCACGCTCGGACGTGCAGATCGTCGGCGCTGAACGTCAGCGGCAATAGATCGATGATGACCTGCTTGGAACCGGTCGTGACGCGGCCGGCGATCCACGCGTCGGTTCCCTGGCTGCGCGCGACCTCGACTGCCCGCTCAGCGTCTGCGTCTGCCACGAAGAGCGCGAAGCCGGCGCCCATATTCAGGTTGCCGTAAGCCTCCCGCTTGTCGATCGCGGCGTGGCGCTGGATGAATTGCAACACCGGCGGTACCGGTGGCAGGGCGTCGATCCGATACGTAAATGCAGAGGGATGCCGCATCAGCTTGCGCCACCCATGGCCGGTGATGTTGACGCAATAGTGCGGAACGATGCCGGCAGCGGCGAGCGCTTCGGTGACCGGCGAATACAGCAACGTGGGTTCGAGCAGTGCATCGCCAAACAGCGTGCCGTCGTCGAGCTGCGTCGCGATAGCCATCCGGCAGGCGCTCCGCAAGCTTGCGCGCGAGCGAGATTCCGTTGGCGTGAATGCCGCTCGATTCAAGTAGCACGATCGCGTCGCCCGCACGCAGCTTGTCGCCGAGCGTCAGGCGCACCTTTGGTCGCACGATACCGACGCACGACGCCGCCAGATCGATACGGCCGGGCTCCACCACTCCGGCCAGCGCAGGCGTTTCGCCTCCGCCCCACGCGACGCCACACCGTGTCGCACGCCGCGCTTCCAGCCCTCGACCAGGTCACGCGCGCGCTGTTCGTCGGCGAACCAGTCGCTGCCTCCGGTGGCCCAGTAGGCGTGCACCGAGATCGGTGTCGCGCCGACGGTGATGATGTCGTTGATCGCCATCGCCAGCGTGTCCTGCGCGATCTGGTCGTAATACGTGCGGCCCGTGATGGCACGCATCGCATCAGCGACCAACGCCTTGGTGCCGAGGCATTCGGTGATCGACGCGAGATAGAAATCGCCGCAGTCGACGACGTAGGCGGACTCGCCGCGCGACGCGGCAACTTCGCTTAGACCGTGGGGCGTCAGATTGCGCGCCGTCTCGGCAGCCGCGCGCTGCGCAAGCACTTTGAGCGGATCGATCTTCGCGTAATCGACGCCGGCCTGTTTTGTAGTCGAGTTTTGCATCGATGCGAACGGTAAACTGCCGCCCTCAAAAGACCCACGCCGGCAGTCGGAGCGCGATTCTAGTTGCCGCGGGTGAGGCTTTCCGCTTTTGCCCTTCTTCATCTCATTGTGACCACTCCGCGCCAGCTAACGCTCGACCTAATCAAGCCGCCGAAGCCTTCGCTCGACAACTTCGTCGTCGGCCGCAACGCCGAAGTCGTCGCCGCTTTGCGAGCGATCAGCCTCGGCAGCGGCGAGCAGTTCGTTTATTTGTGGGGCAGAGACAGGTGCCGGACGCTCCCATTTGCTGCAGGCGCTCGGGTTCGACGAATCTGAAGGCGAAGTCCCGTCGTTCGACGCACGCCGACGCGTATACGTTGTCGACGACGTCGACAGCTTGCTCGAATCGCAGCAACAACAGCTGTTCGTATTAATGAACGAGATCCGTTCGGGCGGCACCGCCCGCTTCGTCGCTGCCGGCAACGCCGCGCCGATGCACCTGGACCTGCGCGACGACGTCCGGACACGCCTGGCATGGGGCCTGGTTTATCAAGTGCACGCCCTGAGCGACGAGGAAAAGGCGCAGGCGCTGTCGGCGCACGCGGCTTCGCGCGGCTTCGGCTTGTCGGGCGATGTCGTCGAGTACCTGTTGACGTCACATGCCACGCGACATGCGAACGCTGGTGGCCGTGGTCGATGCGCTCGATACGTACGCCTTATCGCTGAAAAAACCGCTCAACGTGCCGCTGGTGCGCCACTGGGCTCATGATGCCGGCTAGAGGGCTGCACCGTAAGATTCGTCGATGCATGCGCCAGCAATTCCCTAAGTGCGATTAGCCCTCTTCGACCTTGACCATACGCTGCTGCCGATCGACAGCGCAGATACCTGGTCGCACTTCGTGGTGAACAACGGGCGGCCTCGATCCGGCGGCGTATGGCGCACGCATTGAAGAGTTCGCGCAGGACGTACCGGGCCGGTACGTTCGATATCGAAGGCTATGTTCGCTTTCAGATGGAGCTGCTGGCGCTGTTTCCCGTGCGATGCTCGATGCCTGGCACCGCCAATTCATGGATCAGCATGTGCGTCCGCACGTTCGAAGCGAAGCCCTGGCGCTGGTCGACTCGCATCGCAAGCGCGGCGACGAGCTCGCGCTGGTGACCGGCACCAACGCATACGTCGTCACGCCGATCGCGCATGAGTTCGGCATCGAGCATGTGCTCGCGGTGCAGCCCGAAATCAGCTCGCGGCCAATTTACCGGCGGCTATGTCGGCACGCACACGTACCAGCACGGCAAGGTGCGCAAGGTCGAAGAGTGGCTGGCTGCGCGCGGCCGAACGTGGGACGACACGATCACGATCTGCTACGGTGATTCGATCAACGACCTGCCGCTGCTCGAGCGCGCACGCATCCTGTCGTCACCAACGGCGATGCGCGCCTGGTGGCGATCGCGCATCGAACGTGGCTGGCAGACCCTGCAGCTGTTCGAGCCGACGCATGTGACGGGCGCCGCATGATCAAGCGCGTCATCGAAAGGGTGTCAAACGCTGTTCAAGCGCAAGCCGAAGCGCGCCGGCCGCGAGCCGAAGCGCATTCCGGCCAGCGAACACAAGATCAACCGTGAGCTTGTCTCGCGCTCCGCGCTGCGCGTCTGCGAGACGCTGCAGAAGGCCGGTCACCGCGCCTACATCGTCGGCGGCGCGGTGCGCGACCTGCTGCTCGACATTGCGCCGAAGGACTTCGACATCGCGACCGATGCGACGCCCGAGCAGATCAAGTCGCACTTTCGTCGCGCGTTCATCATCGGTCGCCGCTTTCAAGCTGGTGCACGTGATGTTCGGGCAGGAAACGATCGAGGTGTCGACGTTCCGTGCGCTCGTCAACGTCGACCGCGTGATCGACGAACACGGCCGCGTGCTGGCCGACAACCTGTACGGCGAGCAGAACGAAGATTCAGCGCGGCGCGACTTCACGATCAACGCGCTCTATTACGACCCGACCACCGGCTGAAGTGCTCGACTATCACGACGGCGTCAAGGATCTGCGCGCGCGCCGGCTGCGCATGATCGGCGACCCGGCCGAGCCGTTACCGCGAAGACCCGGTGCGCATGCTGCGGGCCGTGCGCTTTGCAGCCAAGCTCGGCTTCGCCATCGACGAGGCCACGCGCGAGCCGATCCACCGGATGGCTGAGCTGATCGAGAACGTACCGCGCTGCGCGGCTGTTCGATGAGATGCTGAAGCTGCTGACCAGCGGCCATTCGGTGGCGTGCATCACGCGGCTGCGGGCGGAGGGACTGCATCACGGGCTGCTGCCGCTGCTCGACGTGATTCTCGAGCAGCCCGCCGGCGAGCGCTTCGTGATGCTCGCTCTGTCGCGCACCGACGAGCGCGTACGCGCCGGCAAGTCGATTTCGCCCGGTTTCCTGTTCGCCACCCTGCTTTGGCACGACGTACTGGTCAAGTGGAACGCGCGCATTGGCACGGAACGAGCATCGGATTCCGGCGTTGAACCTTGCGATCGATGAGACGATCGACGCGCAGACCGAGAAGCTCGCGATCCAGCGCCGCTTCGTATCCGACATGCGCGAGATCTGGGGGCTGCAGCCGCGCTTCGAGCGCCGCACCGGGCGCTCGCCGTTCCGACTGGTCGAGCATCTGCGATTTCGTGCCGGTTATGATTTCCTGCTTTTGCGTGCGGCCGCCGACGAAATTCCGGTGGCGCTGGGAGACTGGTGGACCCGCTTTTCGCAGGCGAGTCCGGACGAGCGCGAGCAACTGATCGTGCGAGGCCGGCCGCGACGAGCGGACCGACATCGGCGACGGGGACTAGACGGCGCCGCCGGCGGCGGGGCGCGCACGCGAGGGCGACGCAGCGAACGTGGCTTAAGGGTCTGGTGAAACGAACCGCATACATCGGGCTGGGCGCCAATCAGGGGGAGATGGTCGAATCGCTGAAAGCGGCGTTCGACTCGTTGCGCTCGCTCGAACAGTCCGAGCTGCGTTGCGGTTTCCCCGTTCTACAAGTCCGCGCCAATCGATGCACCCGGCCCCGATTTCGTCAACGCGGTGGCGAAGCTTGAAACTGCGCTCGAGCCATACGGGCTGCTGCTGCACCTGCTCGATATCGAGTTGATGCTCGGCCGCAAGCGCCGCGGCCAAGGGCAGAAGAAAAATTCGCCGCGTAATGTCGATCTGGATCTGCTGCTGCTCGGCGACATGATCATTCAGAGCACGCCGCTGACCCTGCCGCATCCGCGGCTGCACCAGCGCGCATTCGTACTGAAGCCGCTGCTCGATCTCGCTCCCGACATTCGAATTCCCGGCCAAGGAGCCGCCGACGATCTTCCTGAAGGCGTAGCCGATCAACGGTCGAGTTGCTTGAAGAGCCCGCTGAGCAGTAGCGTGCACTCTCGCCAGCAGGTATCGGTAGTGGTAATCGAAGGCCCGATCGGTGCGGGCAAGACTTCGCTTGCGACCAAGCTTGCGCAACATTACGCGGCGCACACACTGCTCGAGCAGCCAGAGTCGAATCCGTTTCTGGAGCGGTTCTACCGCAACCAGGCAAGATATGCGCTGCCGACCCAGCTGTTCTTTCTGTTTCAGCGCGTGCAGCAATTGGGCGACGTCACACAGCTCGATCTGTTTCGCTCGTCCGTGGTTGCCGACTTTCTGCTCGAAAAAGATCCGCTGTTTGCACGTCTGACGTTGGCCGACGACGAGCTGAAGCTGTACGAACAAATTTTCGCGCAACTCAAACCCCAGGCGCCTCTGCCTGACCTGGTCGATCTATTTGCAGGCGCCACCCGACACGTTGGTCGAACGGGTGCTCCGGCGCGGAAACCCGATCGAGTCGGGCATTTCGGAAACGTATCTACGTGCGCTTTCGGACAGCTACACCCGCTTTTTCCACCATTACGACGATGCGCCGGTGCTGATCGTCAATACCGAACATCTGAATCCGATCGAGCGCGACCCAAGATTTCGAGCTGCTGTTATCGCGCATCGACAGGATGCGCGGCCGGCGCGAATACTTCAACCTTGCGGCATGAGCGTCCATTCACCTGACACCGTCCGGCAGCCAAGCCGGTCACGCTGCTGCAGCTCGCAGACATGCGTGCGCGCAGCGAGCCGATCGCGATGCTGACCTGCTACGACGCCAGCTTCGCCCGCCTGCTCGACAACTGCGGCGTCGACTGCGTGCTGGTCGGCGACTCGCTCGGCATGGTCATCCAAGGCCATGCGATCGACCCTGCCGGTGACCGTCGAAGACGTCGAGTATCACGTGCGCGCCGTCGCGCGCGGCACGCAGCGCGCATGGTTGATTGCCGACATGCCGTTCGGTAGCTACCAGGGTACCCCGCAGTCGGCGTTCGACAATGCCGTGCGCTTGATGCAGGCCGGCGCTCAGATGGTCAAGATGGAAGGCGGAGTCTGGCTCGCGCCAACGGTCGAGTTTCTTGTCGCGCGTGGCGTGCCGGTGTGCGCACATCTGGGACTCACGCCGCAATCGGTGCACGCGCTGGGCGGCTACCGCATCCAGGGCAAGAGCGACGCGGCGGCGGACCAGCTGCTTGCCGACGCGCTGGCGCTGCAAACAGCAGGCGCCTCGATGCTGGTGCTCGAACTGATTCCCGCGGCGCTCGCCGAGCGCGTGACTCGCGAGCTGCAGATTCGCGACGATCGGCATCGGCGCCGGTGCCGATTGTTCGGGCCAGGTGCTGGTGCTGCACGACATGCTCGACGTGTTTCCGGGCAAGAAGCCACGCTTCGTACGTAACTTCATGAAGGGTGCGCCTGACATCGCCACCGCGGTGCGCAGCTATGTGCAAGCGGTGAAAGGAGCGAACCTTCCCGGCCGCCGACGAGGCGTACTGATGAAGGTGGTTCACACGATCGAGGAACTGCGCGATCAGCTGCGCGGCCAGAATCGGGCGGCGTTCGTGCCGACGATGGGCAACCTGCACGACGGCACACCTGGCGCTGATGAGCATGGCGCACCAGCACGGCGACCCGGTGGTGGCGTCGATCTTTGTCAATCGGCTGCAGTTCGGCCCCAACGAGGACTTCGACCAGTACCCGCGCACGCTGCAGGACGACATCGACAAGCTGCAGCAGCAGAACCGCGTCTACGTCCTGTTCGCGCCCGAACGAACGCGAGATGTATCCGGAACCGCAGAATTACCGCGTGCAGTCCGCCGTCGGATCTGGGCGACATACTGGAGGGTGAATTTCGGCCTGGCTTCTTCGTCGGAGTGACCACCGTCGTTTTGAAGCTGCTGTCGTGCGTCCAGCCGAAGGTCGCTGTGTTCGGCAAGAAGGACTATCAGCAGTTGATGATCGTGCGCAACATGTGCCGCCAATTTGCGCTGCCGACAGAAATCATCCCGCACGAGACAGTGCGCGACGTGGACGGGCTGGCGCTGTCATCGCGCAATCGGTTCCTGTCAACGGTCGAACGGCAAGAAGCACCGCGGCTTTATCGAATGCTGAATCAAGTGCGCGACCGCATGCTCGCGGGTGAAGTTGACTTTCATCGCGTCGAGCAGGACGCGCAGCGCGAACTCGCAGCCGCCGGCTGGAAAGTCGATTACCTCGCCGTACGTCGGCGGCGCGACTTGCACATGCCGACCGCCGAGGAAATTGCAGCGCGCGAACGTCTGGTGGTGCTCGCCGCAGCGAAGCTCGGCACTACGCGTTTGATCGACAACCTCGAAATCTGAAGAGCGAATTAGGTGATAATCCGCGTCCCAATTCGGCCGGGCTGGCGGAACTGGTAGACGCGCCGGACTCAAAATCCGGTTCTGGCAACAGAGTGTGGGTTCGATTCCCTCGCCCGGCACCACTTCATGGCCGGTAAAGCCATGCAGATTGATACAGAACTTTCTCTCGCTGATTTCGATTTTGACTTGCCGCGTGAACTGATCGCACAGCGTCCGCTGTCTGATCGCGCGGCCAGTCGGCTGCTGCGCGTCAAGTGCGACGATCTTGAAGATCGACGCTTTGGCGAAATCGAATCGCTTCTGCGGCCCGGCGACTTGCTGGTCTTCAACGACACGAAAGTGATCAACGCGCGTCTGTTGGGACGCAAGCCAAGCGGCGGCAAGGTCGAAGCATTGATCGAGCGCGTGCTCGAACCGACGCTCGCCGTAGCCATGGTTCGCACCAGTCACACACTCGCGCGCAGGCGCGCAGCTGATGTTTGAAGACTCGGTGCAGGCGACGGTCGAAGGACGGCAGGGCGATTTCTTCGTGCTGCGCTTCGATCGCGACGTACGAGCGATCATGGAGCAGCACGGCCGGGTGCCGCTGCCGCCATACATCGATCATCCAGCCGATTCGGTTGATGCCCTTCGCTATCAAACCGTTTACGCGGCACATCCGGGTGCGGTTGCGGCGCCAACTGCCGGCCTCCACTTCACTCCGGACTTGTTGACGTCGTCTTCAGAGTTGCGGCGTCGAGTTTGCGCACGTCACGCTGCACGTCGGTGCCGGCACATTTCAGCCGGTCCGCGTCGAACGCATTGCCGAGCATCGAATGCATTCCGAGCGATACGAAATTTCGGAGCCGGCCGCGCAAGCGATCAATGCAGCGCGCACTACGCGCCGCCGCGTCATTGCTGTCGGAACGACAAGCCTGCGCGCAGTGGAATCGGCAACGGGTGGCTCGGAAGCACGAGTGCAGCCTGGCGCGCGCGAAACCGCGCTCTTCATCACACCGGGCTTTCACTTTCACGTCGTCGATCTGTTGCTGACCAACTTTCACTTGCCGAAGTCCACACTGCTGATGCTGGTCTCCGCATTCGCAGGTATCGATCGCATTCGGGCGGCGTATGCGCATGCCATCGAACAGCGTTACCGCTTCTTCAGTTACGGCGACGCGATGTTGCTCGAGCGCGCACCATGAGCATGTCGTTTGAGATCGTTGCGTGTGACGGCGCTGCGCGCACGGGCCGATTGACGCTGGCGCACGGTGACGTTGAAACACCCGTGTTCATGCCGGTCGGCACCTACGGCACCGTCAAGGCGATGGCTCCCGACGAGCTGATGGACCTCGGCACAGAAATCGTTCTGGGCAACACTTTTCATCTGTGGTTGCGCCCCGGACTGGACGTCATAGCCGCGCACCGGGGACTGCATCAATTCATGGGATGGACGCGACCGCTACTGACCGACTCCGGCGGATTTCAGGTGTTCTCGCTCGGGAAATTGCGCAAGATCAGCGAGGATGGTGTTCAGTTCGCCTCACCGATCAACGGCGACCGGTTATTGCTGACACCCGAGGAATCGATGCGTATCCAGCACGCACTCGATTCGGACATTGTGATGGTGTTCGACGAATGCACGCCATATCAAATCGACGACCGAATTGCCACGCAGAGCGAAGCAGCCGACTCGATGCGACTTTCGCTGCGCTGGGCGCAGCGTAGTGCAGCAGAGTTCAATCGTCTGCGAACCTCGAACAGTCTATTCGGCATCGTGCAGGGCGGCATGTTCGAAGCACTGCGCGACGAATCGCTCGCCACACTCGTAGACATGGATTTTGACGGCTATGCGATCGGTGGCCTCTCGGTCGGCGAACCGAAGGAAGAAATGATGCGTATCCTCGCGCACACCGCACCGAAGATGCCCGCCGACAAGCCGCGGTATCTAATGGGCGTCGGCACACCGGAAGACCTGATCGAAGCCATCGGTGCAGGCATCGACATGTTCGATTGCGTGCTCCCGACACGCAACGCCCGTAACGGCTGGCTGTTTACGCGCTACGGAGACATCAAGCTGCGCAACAGCCGCTATCGCACTGATACCGCGCCACCCGATGAAACCTGCGGCTGCCCGGCGTGTCGAAGATTCTCACGCGCGTACCTGCATCATCTGCAGCGGGTCAATGAGATTCTTGGAGCACGGCTGAACACGATTCACAATCTCCACTATTACCTCGATCTGATGAAGCAGGCGCGCCGAGCGATTTCGCAGCAGCGGTTCGGTGAATTCAGTGTGCAATTCGCTCACGATCGCGGGCGCGGCGTTTAACAGATGCGCCGTTATAATCGCGCGCCGCGTTTCCCTCTCAGCCGTGTCTGAGTAACCAAAGGCACTCATCATGTTCTTCATCAGCAACGCTTTTGCACAGACTGCACCCGCCGCTCAACCCGGAGCCGAGTCTTCGTTCATGTCGATCGGCTTCATGGTGCTGATCTTCGCTGTCTTCTACTTTTTCATGATCCGCCCACAGGTCAAGCGCCAGAAGGAGCACAAAGCGATGGCCGAGGCGCTGAAAAAGGGCGACGAGGTCATCACCGCCGGGGGCATCGTCGGCAAGATCACCGATATCAACGATCAGTTCGTAACGGTGCAGGTGGCAGCCGTGAACGGACAACCGGTTCAAATCTCGATGCAGAAAATGGCGGTGCAGACCTTGTTGCCGAAAGACACGTTCAAGCCTGCATGAACCGTTATGCACTCTGGAAGTACGTTGTTATTGCGGTCGCGCTGATCCTCGGCGCGCTCTACACGCTTCCTAATTTTTACGGCGAATCGCCGGCGGTTCAAGTTTCATCGGGGCGGCAAACAGTCAAGATCGATCCCGCGCTGATGGCGCGCGTCGAATCGATTCTGAACGAAGCCAAAATCCCGCATGAGGCTGTGTACTTCGACACGATCGGAACCAACTCGACCGTGCGCATGCGCTTCGCCGACACGGACACGCAGCTGAAGGCGAAGGACACGCTGCAAAAAGCGCTCAGTCCCGACCCGGAGGATCCCGCCTACATCGTCGCGCTGAACCTGATTTCCAACACGCCGCATTGGCTGGTGACCCTCAAAGCGCTTCCGATGTATCTCGGGCTCGACCTGCGTGGAGGCGTTCACTTTCTGCTGCAAGTCGACATGCGCGCCGCGATCGACAAGCGGCTAGATACGCTGACATCGGACATCCGCGCGCTGTTGCGCGAGAAGAATATCCGGCACGCCGGGATTAACAAGACGCCGGCGTCGATCGACATCCGCTTTCGCGACGCCGAGATGCGAACCCGCGCACAGGACCAGTTGCGTACCCAGGTGCCAGAGTTGGCGCTGCGAGAGTCGGGTAGTGGTGACGATTTGACGCTCATTGGAACACTGACGCCGGCCGCGCAGAGAGCAATTCAGGACTCCGCGCTGCGGCAGAACATTTCCACGCTGCACAACCGCGTGAACGAACTGGGTGTCGCCGAACCCGTGATTCAGCAACAGGGCGCTGATCGCATCGTGGTGCAGCTTCCAGGAGTGCAGGATGTCGCGCGCGCGAAGACGCTGCTCGGCCGCACTGCGACACTTGAAATACGGTTGGTTGACCAGGACGCGATGGCAGCCGGGACACCGGGAGCATTGACCGTGCCGCAGCGCGATGGTCAATCGATCAAGCAAATTCCGCTCAAGCGTGAAATTGTCGCGACCGGTACGCAGCTAAACGGCGCGTCGGCCACGCTTGACCAGCATCAACGTCCGGCGGTGTCGGTGCGCCTTGACGAGACCGGCGGCAGATCGATGCGCACCGCGTCGCGCGAGAACATCGGACGGCTGATGGCGATCGTGTTGTACGAGCGCGGAAAGGGCGAAGCAATCTCGGTCGCAACGATCCAAGGCGAGTTCGGGAACCAGTTTCAGATCACCGGCAATTTCACCGTTCAGGAAACCGCCGATCTTGCGTTGCTGATCCGCTCCGGATCGCTCGCGGCGCCGATGGAAATCATCGAAGAGCGCACGATCGGCCCCAGCCTTGGCGCCGAGAACATCGAGCGCGGGTTCAAGTCGACGCTGTACGGCTTCACGGCGATTGCCGTGTTCATGATCCTTTACTACCGTGTGTTTGGTCTGATTTCAGTCGCCGCGCTGACCATCAATCTGATGCTACTGATCGCGCTTCTTTCCTTATTGCAGGCGACCTTGACGCTGCCCGGTATCGCGGCGATCGCGCTGACGCTCGGCATGGCGATCGACGCCAACGTGCTGATCAACGAGCGCGTGCGCGAAGAGCTGCGCAACGGTCGAACGCCACAGCAGGCGATTTACGAGGGCTACGACAAGGCCTGGGCCACCATCATGGACTCGAACATCACGACGCTCATTGCGGGCATCGCACTGCTGACCTTCGGTTCGGGGCCGGTGCGTGGATTCGCGGTGGTCCACGTCCTCGGTATTCTGACTTCGATTTTTTCGGCCGTGTACGTCTCGCGTGCGATCGTCAATCTGTACTACGGCACGCGCAAGAAGCTGCCGTCGATTTCGGTCGGGCAGGTGTGGAAGCCCGGCACCTCCGGCGCTGAGTAGGCAGTTAACCAACAGGAACACGCATGGAATTCTTCAGGATCCGCCGCACGATTCCGTTCATGCGGTATTCGCTGATACTGAATGGGATCTCTGCGATCTCGTTCGTGATCGCGGTCGGCTTCCTGGTGTTTCGCGGACTGAATTTGTCGATCGAATTCACTGGCGGCACGGTGATGGAGGTCGCCTATCAGGAGCCGGCTCAGCTCGAACAGATCCGTGCTGCGATCGAGCGGCAGGGCGGGGGCGAATTTCAGGTGCAGAACTTCGGCACGTCACGCGATGTATTGATCCGGCTGCCGCTGCAATCGGGATTCACGTCTGGGCAGCAGGCCGAGCGTGTGATGGAAACCTTGCGCGCACAAAACCGGAACGTGGAATTGCGCCGCGTCGAGTTTGTCGGCCCTCAAGTTGGCGCCGAGCTGGCGCAGGATGGCCTGCTCGCTTTGCTGATGGTGGTCATTGGCATCGTCGTCTATCTCTCTTTCCGCTTCGAGTGGAAGTTTGCGGTGGCGGCGATCATCGCCAACATGCACGACGTGATCCTGGTGGTCGGTGTGTTCTCGATCTTTCGCTGGGAGTTTTCACTGCCCGTGCTGGCGGCGGTGCTTGCCGTGCTCGGCTACTCGGTGAACGAGTCGGTGATCATTTTCGATCGCGTGCGCGAGCACTTCAAGAAGATGCGCCGCGCAAGCGTCGTTGAAGTGATCGACTCGGCGATCACGGCCACGATTTCGCGCACGATCATCACGCACGGTTGCACGCTGGCCATGTCGCTGTCGATGCTGTTCTTCGGCGGACCGGCGCTGCACTACTTTGCACTCGCGCTGACGATCGGCATTCTGTTCGGCATCTATTCGTCCGTCTTCGTCGCCGCGGCAATCGCAATGTATCTCGGCATCAAACGCGAAGACCTCGTCAAACCCGTCAAGCGCGAGGACGAACAGCAAATCGTTCCTTAGCGCTCATCACGATGGATCCGAGCGCGCGGACTCGTATCTGGGATCTGCCCACGCGGCTTTTTCACTGGCTGCTGGCCGCGCTGGTCATCTTCTCCTTCACAACCGGCAAGCTCGGCGGCAGCGACTGGCTCATCTGGCACTTTCGCTCGGGCTACGCGATCGCCTGGCTGTTGCTGTTTCGCCTGCTGTGGGGTTTCGCCGGCTCACGCTATGCTCGCTTCGCAAGCTTTCTGCCGTCACCATTCCGAATTTGGCGCACGGTGCGCACGACGGAATGGCGGGCGCTGCTGGTGGGCGCCGGGCACAGTGAGATCGGAACACTTTCCGTGTACGCGCTGCTGGTCGTGCTCGCCTTGCAAGTCTCCACCGGCGTGTTCACCAATGACGGCACCTTTACCGAAGGCCCATGGGTCAAGTTCATATCGGAGGCACTTAGTAATCGCCTCTCCAGAATTCACTACTACAACCACTGGGTTATCGTCGGCCTGACTGTGTTGCACGTGGCCGCGATCGCGTATTACCTGCTCGCTCGCAAGGAAGACCTGCTGACGCCGATGCTGACCGGCGACAAGCTCGGCATCGACGCGCCGGCAGCCGAAGACGGCATGTCGATCCGGATCCGCGCCGCGGTGCTCGCTGCGCTCGCCGGCGGCGTCGTCTTCTATCTCGTCACGTTGTGAGGCGTCGACTGCGGTCGCGTTGTCTGCGGTTCAGCGGGCGGCGCACGCTGCGGCCCGATCAAGCAGGAGTTGCCGTTCACGCGTGTTGCGCGTCAGCGCCGCCGCTCGTATGAACTCGGCACTTGCGTCATCGGCGCGGCCGAGTTTGGCGAGCAGGTCACCACGCACACTCGGCAACAGGTGGTAATTCTTCAGCTCCGGCTCGGCGGCGATCGCATCGACCAGCTCGAGCCCCGCCGCCGGTCCGAAGGCCATCGACACGGCGACCGCTCGATTCAGCTCCACGACAGGAGACGGCGCAATTTGCGCAAGTGCATCGTAGAGCGCTGCAATTCCGGCCCAGTCGGTGTCTTCCGGAACGCGCGCTCGCGCGTGATACGCCGCAATGGCAGCCTGCAACGAATACGGACCGAAGCCATGCTCTCCGCTCAATGCCTCGGCGCGCGCAAGTGCAGTCAGTCCGCGCTGGATCAACAGCTGATCCCATTGCGCACGGTTCTGCTCGAGCAGCAACACTGGCTCGCCACGGGGACCGGTTCGTGCTCCGATGCGCGACGCCTGAATTTCCATCAACGCCACGAGCCCGTGGACTTCTGGTTCCAGCGGCACTAGCTCGGCAACAATCCGGCCCAGACGCAACGCCTCCTCAACCAGTTGCGGCCGCATCCAGTCGTTGCCGGCCGTGGCTGAATAGCCTTCGTTGAAAATGAGGTAAATCACCTCGAGTACTGACGATAAGCGGGTCGTCAACTCAGCAGCCCGCGGAATTTCGAACGGAACGCGTGCCGCTGACAACGTCCGCTTTGCCCGCACGATGCGCTGAGCAATGGTGGGCTCGGGGACAAGAAAGGCACGCGCAATCTCATCAGTTGTCAAACCGCCGAGCAGTCTCAGCGTGACCGCGACGCGCGCCTCCGCTGATAAGACTGGATGGCAAGCGGTGAACACCAGCCGCAGCAGGTCGTCGCTCACGTGACCATCAAGCGCGGCCTCGACGTCGGCTTCGAGATCTGGCGCCGCCATCGTCAACTGATTCTCGATCTCGCGGGTGAGCTCCTCTTCCTTGCGCGCGTGTAACTGGCGTTGTCGCAACCGGTCGATCGCACGGTGCTTTGCGGCGGCCATTAGCCAGGCGCCCGGACTGTCCGGAACTCCCGCCTGTGGCCACCGCTCAAGGGCGGCGACGAGCGCATCCTGCGCCAGCTCTTCGGCGACACCGACATCGCGCACCATGCGCGCGACGGCGGCAATGATCTTCGCCGACTCGATTCGCCAGACGGCGTCGATCGTGCGATGGATGTCAGCCGCCGTCACTCGCAGCGCGCCTTGGCTACGGGTTCTTCGCCTTGTTCAGTTCCGCCTGTGCGCGAAGACGCTCCTCCTGCGCCCGCAGCTCCGGCGTGAATTCCGCACCGAAATCTTCTGCCTCGAAAATCGGGCGGAGCTCAACTTCCCCATCTTTAAACGGACTGCGCTTCAGCCATTCGACCGCCTCCTCCATCGAGCGCAGCTGCCAGATCCAGAAACCGGCAATCAGCTCTTTGGTCTCGGTAAAAGGTCCATCGACCACGGTGCGCTTGGCTCCGGAAAACCGGATGCGCTTGGACTTCGACGTGGGATGCAGGCCTTCGCCTGCCAGCATTACGCCGGCTTTGACCAACTCCTCGTTGAACTTGCCCATGTCGGTCAGTTCCTGCTTGCTCGGCATGACGCCGGCTTCCGACTCGGGTGTGGCCTTGACTATCACAAGAAATTTCATCGTCGTTCTCCAGGTGGGTTGCGGTATTGGAGGCGGGTCGGCGGCGGGAGCGCCGCCAAAGCCCCGCACTCTCAGGTATACGACGAATCGGAGGTGGCAGAATCGACACCGCCGTCAAAATTTATTGGGGATGGGATCACTGTCCAACGTTCGGGATGACTGCTATTGAACATCGGCGGTAGTGCGCGTACCCGTTTTTTGTTCGGCGGCCGCTCCAGCTGAACCCGCGTTGATCATCCACGGCGTGCCAAAGCGATCGTTCACCATGCCGAAGGCTTCGGCCCAGAAGGTCTTCTGCAACGGCATCTTCACGTTGCCCCGGTCTGCGAGCGCATCGAATATCGGCTTCGCCGCAGCGGCGGTCGGATAGTTAAGCGTTACAGAGATCCCCTTCATTCCCTCGAAGGGTGCCCATGGCCCGGTGTCGGACGCCATCAGCGACTGGCCGTCCACCGTCAAGCATGCATGAACGATCTTGTCTCCGTGGCCCTTGGGAATGTCATCGCGCATCGGCGACGAATCAAACGTCATCATCTCAAGCTTCCCGCCGAGCGTTTTTTGGTAAAAACGCATTGCTTCGGCACAGTTGCCGTCGAAAGTCAGGTAGGGATTCATCTGCATGGCCATTCCTTTCTGTCGTGTGGATCGAAAATCTACAACACCTGCGAAGCCGGCGAACTAAGTTCCCAGACTCCCCTCGCCATCAGCGCGGCACACAGAATCAGCAGCGCGGTAGCAATCAATTCCAAATGGATCACCGCGCGAATCGAGCGCAGCTTGCGCTCGGAGATAGCCGGTGCGTGTCCATTCTTCAAGTGCTTCCTCCAGGATAGGAAAGCAAAGGTGGGATAAATCGAAAGCAGTCCGATCACTGCGAAAGAGCGTGATCTTTGCGATAAACGGAATGCTGTGAAAATAATACGAGGCGCCTTCTCGAAATAGAAGATGCGCAGAACCCAACCACCAGAATCGCGCTGGCCGAAACTCCGAAGGCAAGATCAGCGGCTAACACCTGTCGCGCGCGTTGGGCGGTCACTCGCCCCGAAGAACAACCAATTCAACGCTTAAGGCGCCCACGAGCGCGAATGCCGCGACGTGATGCACAAAGGCAAAAAGCCAGGACATCTAGCGATCGTCGTCCTCTCGCATTGCGCGCAGATTGCGGTTTGTCGCACGCCAAGTTTCAATTGAAACACTTGCGAGCGGCGTTACAAGTGCAACGTCGTCTTAACAAAACGAAACGAGCGCGCAATCGGCTGGCGCCAGTATCTGGTCTGAGTTAACACTTCATTCCAGGGAAACCGCTATGAACCGCAGAAGCTTCGCAACGATCAATGATCTGATGTATGGCATCGTCATTGTCAGCGCCCTCGTTTTTTCGGCCCTCGGTCTAGCGGACGAGTTGTTCAATCTCCGCAGCGAGCGAATTCTGGCCGCCACTTTTTACGCACTGGCCGTGGCCGCGGTCACTTACGCTGTAGTGCTGTCGCAGCCTTCGATCGCAGCGGTCAGAGCGGCGCTAAGGCGACGTCGCAGGAAGCTTGCGGCTATTTCGCTCTGAAGTCGTCGTGACAGTTGTCGCAGCTCTTCGCAAGAACGCCAAACTGGGTGCGCACCGCCTTCACATCTCCGGTCTTTGCGACGTTGTTTAGCTTCGTCGCTTCCTCTTCCATTTTTTCCGCAAGTTCTTTTACCCTGGCTTCGTTCTTGAACAGTTCAGGCAATGCCCTAGTCTTAGTGGCCACGAATTCGGTGGCGTGACCAAAACCATCCCACGGCAGCTTCGACATGGCCTCGACCACTCCAGCGCTGCTTTGAATCACCTGCACGTTGGGCGTCGATGACTTAAGTTGAGTGTTGATGCGGCCCATGTGATTACCGAGCACGGTCAATGCGGCCTGTCGGTACTTGACTGCATCCTCTGGCTTGTTGAACTGTGCGGCAACCGGCCAAGCAATAGCGGCGCTGGCCGCGACGCAGGCAGCAACAGATGCCAACTTTAGGTGACGAAGCGTCATTTCTCCTCCGGGCGGCCCTGCCGATGAAGTGAAAAGCATAGCGGAGCGTCGGACTCAAGCTCGCCGCGCCAGTTCGGGTGCTTTCCCTATATAGCTTGCCGGCGTCAGTGCCAGCAGTGCGTCGCGCGCTTCCAAAGGGATCGAAAGCCCGCGCACGAACTCGTGCAGGGCGTCGCGCGTAATGCCTGTGCCGCGCGTCAGCGTTTTCAGTTGCTCGTACGAGTTTTCAACACCATAGCGACGCATGACCGTCTGTACCGGCTCGGCCAGCACTTCCCACGCTTGGTCCAGGTCAGCGCGAATCCGCTCTTCGTTGATTTCGAGTTTGCGTAGACCACGCAGGCACGACTCGTAGGCGACCAGCGAGTAGCCGAACGCGACGCCCAGATTGCGCAGCACCGTCGAGTCGGTCAGGTCGCGCTGCCAGCGAGAGATTGGAAGCTTGTCGGCCAGATGCCGGAGAAGCGCATTGGCCAAGCCCAGATTGCCTTCTGAATTTTCGAAGTCGATCGGATTGACCTTGTGCGGCATCGTCGAAGAGCCGATCTCGCCCGCTTTCAGCTTCTGCTTGAAGTAGCCAAGTGAGATATAGCCCCACAAGTCGCGATCGAGGTCGAGCAGCACGGTATTGGTGCGCGCGATTGCGTCGAACAGCTCGGCCATCGAGTCGTGCGGCTCGATTTGAATCGTATGCGTGTTGAATTTCAACCCGAGCTGTTCGACCACTTGGCGTGCGAACGATTCCCAGTCGACGTTCGGGTACGCGGCGAGGTGCGCGTTGTAGTTGCCGACTGCGCCGTTCATTTTCGCCAGCAGCGTTACCCGCCCGACCGCGTCGATCGCTGCCGCGAGCCGCACGCATACGTTGGCGAACTCTTTGCCTACCGTCGTTGGGGTAGCTGGCTGCCCGTGCGTGCGCGACAGCATCGGCAGTTCCGCGTACCGATGCGCGTGACCACGCAGCTCGGCGTGAATCGTCCGAAGGCGGCGTATCAGCACCGCGCGGCCGTGTTCGAGCATTAAAGCGTGCGCAACGTTATTGACGTCTTCCGACGTGCATGCAAAGTGGATGAATTCCGACGCCGCTGCCAGCTTGGGGCCCGTGCGCCGCTTGATGAAGTATTCGACCGCCTTGACGTCGTGATTCGTCTCCGCTTCGATGGCCTTGATTTCGAGGCAGTCCTCGAGGCTAAAGTCGGCGACCAGCTGACGCAGAGCGGCGATCGCACTTTCGGGCACAGCAGGAAAGCCGGGCAGGCCCAGCGTCGAAAGCCCGGAAAGCCAGGCGATTTCTACCCGCAACCGCTCGCGCATAAAGGCGAACTCGGAAAAAATGTCGCGCAGCTCGGCTGTTTGACGGCCGTAGCGGCCGTCCAACGGCGAAATTGCGGTTAGCGAAACGAGTTCGACGGGCACGTTACGTGCGGAATCGTTTTGCGAGGTGGTTGAGCTCGATGCAGCGCGGTGCTCAGTGTGTAGACATTTCTAGACAGGCCAGTGTATCAAACGCGCATCGCTGATCTGTATATGCACGTGTCGACATAGTGTTGCTATTGCCGGCTGCCGCGCCGTCGATATACTGATTTTCTTGCCCTCTTCGCGCGCAACGTGTCCAAGAACATCCGCTTGATCGCATCGCTGACCAGCCCCTACGTGCGCAAGGTGCGCATCGTAATGGCGGAGAAACGTCTTGAATATCAGATGGAGCTGGAAGATGTGTGGACGCCCGACACGCGTATTCAAGACTCGAACCCGCTGGGCAAGGTGCCTTGTCTGATCATGGAAGACGGCGGCGCGCTGTTCGATTCGCGCGTCATCGTCGAGTACCTGGACACACTGACGCCCGTGGCGAAGCTGATTCCGCCCAACGGGCGCGAGCGAGCCGAAGTGCGGACCTGGGAGGCGCTCGCCGACGGCATGCTGGACGCGGCCATACTGGTGCGTCTCGAGCGGTCACAGCGCCCTGCCGCGCAGCAGAGCCAAGCATGGGTTGATCGGCAGATGAGCAAACTGCACGCGGGCACCAAAGCGATGGCCCACGCTCTTGCGGATAAACCATGGTGCAACGGGCATGCGTACTCGTTGGCCGATATCGCGCTCGGATGCGCGCTCGGATATCTGGACTTCCGCTTCAAGGACGTTGACTGGCGCAGTCCGCATCCAAACCTGGCGCGGCACTACGAAAAAATCGCCGCGCGCCCGTCGTTTGTGGACACACAACCCCCTTCATAGCGCACCTCAGACTGCAAGGTCGGCAGTCACCCGATCGATCGCGTCGGTGCACAGCGCGTCAACCCCCCACCGAAACAAGGTTTGCACTCGCTGCGGCGAATTGACCGTGTAGCAAAACAGCCAGACGCCAGCGCGTTTGATCTGATGGACCTGTCGCGCGGTTAGGTGCCGGTGATTGGTATGCAGTGCCACGCAGTCCAAGCGCGCCAGTGTTTCGCGCCAGTCGGGCGGCAGGTCATCGACCAGCCAGCCAAGCGGCAGGTTTGGCGCAACCTCGCGTGCTGCCATCAGCGCATCGGGCGAAAACGACGAAAGCAACGGAACGCGCGGCTCGACCTGATCGGCGCGTGCACCGCCGGGCCGGACCAGTCCACCGTAAACCGTGCATGTCATGCGTGCGACGGCAGCGCCGGTAGCGGCGTCGAACCCCGGCGCCGGCTTGATCTCTATATTCGGCCACACGTCATGGTCGCGGCAGAAGCGCAGCGTTCGCTCCAGCGTCGGCACCCTCTCGCCGACAAAGCGTGCCGAATGCCAGCTCCCGACATCGATGCGCTCGAGCGCCGCAGCTGCCAGCTCACTGACGGCGCCCGTGACAAGCCCGGTCCGCTCGAGCGTCGGGTCGTGCATCAGCACCGGTACGTCATCAGACGCCAGCATCGCATCGAGCTCGACGCCACGAAACCCGCGCTCGAGTCCGACCTTGATGGCAGCAATCGTGTTCTCGGGCGCGAGCGTGCCGCCGCCACGGTGCGCGAGCACGCGCGGAAAGGGCCAAGCAGGCGCGGTATTCACGCAGCGTCCCCGTTTTCTCCATGGCTTCGCTTGCGCCGGATGTAGATAACCTTCTCGACGCGAGCGACAACCATGCCTTCGTCATCCTTGATGTCGATACTGAACAGATGCAAGTGCTTGTCACCGGCCTCGGTCATGTGTCGTATCTGTTCCAGATCTTTATCGCCCAGATCCAAGCGTGCCCACACGCGGCCACGCCCGGGCGCGAGGTATTCGATCGAGCCCGACTTGTCCCACACTCGGTATTCCTTACCCAGGGTGTGCAACAGCATCACCATCAGGAACGGATCGACCATCGCGTACAACGAGCCGCCGAAATGAGTGCCGACATAGTTGCGGTTGGTCCACCGCAACGGCATGTCGACGGTCGCGCTGCGAAAATCCGGCGCTATGTGACGCACGCGAATGCCCGCGCCGATAAAGGGCGGCCACAGGTGCATGGCGAAGCGCAGCGTGCGCGCAGAGACCTTCCGTACCATTCGCAAAGTGTATGCAATCACCCCGGATCACCGATAACGCGATGAAATCGCTCGGCCATCTACGCGTGCTCGACTTGACGCGCGTGCTTGCGGGCCCATGGTGCACGCAACTGCTGGCGGATCTCGGCGCCGACGTGATCAAGATCGAGCGCCCGGGCCACGGCGACGACACCCGCGCGTGGGGCCCTCCGTATCTGAAGGACTCCGCCGGTGCCGACACGTCGGAGGCGGCGTATTACCTGTCGGCCAACCGCGGCAAGCGCTCGGTCACGATCGACATTTCAACGGCGGACGGTCAGTCGCTGGTACACAAGCTTGCCGCGCATTGCGACATCGTGGTTGAAAACTACATGGTGGGTCAGCTCGCCAAGTACAAACTCGACTATGCGTCTTTGGCCAGGATCAATCCGCGCCTGATTTACTGCTCGATCACCGGCTTCGGTCAAACCGGCCCGCATCGCACGCGCGCGGGTTACGACTTCATCATGCAGGGCATCGGCGGCTTCATGTCGATCACCGGCGAACGTGATGACCGTCCTGGCGGCGGCCCGCAGAAAGCGGGCGTTGCGGTGTCCGACCTGATGACCGGGATGTATTCGGCGGTGGCGATTCTCGCTGCGGTCACACACCGCGAACGTACCGGCCAGGGCCAGTACATCGACATGGCGCTGTACGACGTGATGGTCGCGATGCTCGCCAACATGAACATGAATTACCTGACGTCGGGCAAGGCACCGGGCCGGGCCGGCAATGCCCATCCGAACATCGTGCCGTACCAGGTGTTTGCCGCGGCCGACGGTCACGTCGTCGTCGCTGTAGGAAACGATGCGCAGTTCGTCAAATTTTGTGCGGTCGCCGGTGCGCCGTACCTCGCCACCGACGAGCGCTACCGTCGCAATGCCGATCGTGTTCGCAACCGCGAAGTGTTAATCGGCGAGCTCGAAGCGATCCTGCGCACAAAACCGGTTGCGTTCTGGGTCGAGAGTCTCGACGCTGCTGGCGTCCCGTGCGGGCCGATCAACGACATCGCGCACGCCCTCGCCGATCCGCAGGTCGACGCCCGCGGCTTGCGAATCGATCTGGCGCACGCCCTCGCCGGTCGCGTGCCGATGGTTGCAAATCCGATCAAGCTCTCTGCGACTCCCCCAACTTACGAGCTACCGCCACCGCTGCTCGGCGAGCACACGGCCAGCGTGTTACGCGACTATGCGTCCGTCGACGAAAAGCAATTCAACGCGTTGAAGTCACGCGGGATCGTGTAAGGGTCTGTTTATCCTATGCCTGCGCTGCACTTCAAGATCGCGGGCCTCGTGCAAGGCGTGGGGTTTCGCTACATGATGTGCAGACAGGCGCGTCACCTTCGGCTTGCAGGGTGGGTGCGAAACTGCAACGACGGCAGCGTTGAGGCGGTGGCCGTCGGCGACGATGAGGCGCTGCAGCGCCTCATCGAGTGGGCGCGGCACGGACCTCCCGGCGCTCGGGTGGACGGCCTCGCAAGTCGAGCCGGCCACCGCCGCTCAAGCCAGCGACGTTGACTACCCCTTCAATCAGCGTTCGAGCAATTGAACGACATCGATCAGCGATACTTGCAAATCTATTGGGAGCAACGCAACGTGAATCTCGATTTGAATCGACGCCACGCCATTGGCGCGCTGGCGGCCGCGGCGTTTGCGGCCAGCGGCACATCACTGGTTTTAGTGCAATCGGCCAGCGCGCAAGCTGCTTATCCGAACAAGCCGATCCGCCTGGTGGTGCCGTACCCGCCTGGTGGGCCACTCGATACCGCCGCGCGTGCACTGGCCGATCGCGTCAAGGACACGCTCGGTGTCATCGTCGTCGACAATCGTCCAGGCGCCGGCGGCAATCTCGGCGTCGACCAGGTTGCAAAGTCGCCGCCCGACGGTTACTCGATCGTCATCGGCGCGGTCGCTACGCATGCGGTCAATCCGTGGCTGTTCTCGAAGTTGCCGTATGACCCGATCAAGGACTTTGCTCCGATCACGTTGATTGCACACGTGCCGAACGTGCTGGTGATGACGCCCGAGCGCGCCGATCAGCTCGGCATTCGATCGGCGCGTGACTTGATTGACTACGCGCGCAAGAATCCGGGGCAGCTGAACTACGCGTCGGGTGGCAACGGCAGTGCCGGCCATATGGCGGGTGAATTGATGAAGTCGCAGGCGAAAATATCGGCGTTGCATATTCCGTACGCGGGTGCCGCACCGGCGCAACTCGGCATGCTGGCGGGCCAGACCGATTTCATGTTCGACAACCTGGCGTCGGCAACCTCGCAGATCAAAGCCGGCAAGCTGCGCGCGCTCGCAGTCACCACTTTGCAACGTGCGAGCTCGATGCCCGAAGTGCCGACAATGGCGGACGCTGGGCTACCAGGCTTCGACGTTTCAACCTGGTTCGGTGTATTCGCACCGGCCGGCACGCCAGCCCCGATCGTGGCGCGCTTGAACAGTGCAATGACCGCGGCGCTGCGATCGTCCGAGATGCGTGATCGGCTCGCACGAATGGGCGCCGAGCCCGCACCCGGAACTCCGGAGCAGTTTTCGGAGCTATTGCGTAGCGAACTTTCGAAGTATCAGCAGATCGTCAAGTTTTCCGGCGCACGCGTCGACTGAGCAGTGCACACATCAGGCCGTGCCGCCGAGAACCCGGCCGCATCAATTCGGTTTGAGTAACTGTCATGCCAGTGACGCTCGACGACCTGCGACGCTATGCCATCGCGCGCAGCTTTTTCGGGCCGACCACGCTCAAGCGGGCTCTGCAGAACTTCGGCTTCGTGCAGGCCGATCCGATTCGCGCGCCGGCACGTGCGCAGGACTTGACGCTGCGCCATCGCGTCAGAAACTATCGCGCAGGAGACCTCGAGCGGCGCTACTCAACGCTCGGCATCCACGAAGACTTCTTCGTCAATTACGGTTTCGTCAGCGCGCAGGTTTACGCGCTGATGCACCCGCGCGCGGGCTTTACGCGCTGGTCGGCATCGCAGAAAGCGCGCGCGGAGACACTGCTGGACTTCCTGCGGGAGCGCGGTCCATTACACCCACGCGAGGTCGATGCCCATTTTTCGCACGGGTCCGTTTCAAACTATTGGGGCGGTTCATCGAACGCCACAACGCACCTGCTCGACGCCATGCACTACCGCGGCCTGCTCCGCGTAGCGCGACGAGAAAGCGGAATTCGCATCTACGACGTACACACGCATCCGGTCGAAACCCTCGACGCGGCCGCGCGGCGCAAGCGAATCGACCTGCTGGTCGACGTGATCGTGCGCAAGTACGCTCCGCTGCCGGCGCTTAGCCTGTCAAGCCTCATCCGACGGCTGCGTTACGCCGTGCCGCAATGGCGCCTTGGCTTGAACGCCGCATTGATCCGTGCCAGAAAGCGGCTCGCCCATGCCCGCATCAATGGCGTCGATTGGTACTGGCCGTCCGATGAATCAGCGACGGCTCACTCATCGCAAGACGTGGTCCGGTTCTTGACACCGTTCGATCCGGTTGTGTGGGACCGTCGTCGCTTCGAGATCTTCTGGAACTGGGCGTACCGCTTCGAGGCCTACACGCCACCCGCCAAACGACAGCTCGGCTACTACGCGCTTCCGCTGCTATGGCGCGAC
The DNA here is from genome assembly GCA_963791315.1 of uncultured beta proteobacterium. Lineage (GTDB taxonomy): Bacteria > Pseudomonadota > Gammaproteobacteria > Burkholderiales > Burkholderiaceae_F > JACCZX01. The sequence goes on along the minus strand of CAWBRQ010000007.1, from coordinate 481,452 downwards.
CAGGTGATCGGGTGGGGCAACATTTCAGCCACGCAAGGTGAACTGCACACCGACATCGGCTATCTGAAGTCCGCTCCCCGCGATCGGGTCTTTAGGCGCGAGCTCGGTGCAGAACTCGATCGAATGCGAGCCTTTATGGGACTCGCTTCGATCTCGTAACGAACCAGCGTGCGCTGGCGCGAAAGCTCGATCAGCAGGTGGCTCCAAACGGGGCTGCCGACGTCGCCGGTTTACGCATTCGAAGGATGCGTCACTTCGTCAGCCCGGGCAGCCACAGCGATATCGCCGGGATATAGGTCACGAGCAAGAGCGCGAAACACATCGCGCCGTAAAACGGCCACAACTCCTTAGACACCTGTTCCATCGTGACCTTGCCGATGGCACAGCCGACGAACAGTGTCGGCCCCACCGGCGGCGTGATCAGCCCGATGCCAAGGTTGAGAATCATGATCATCCCGAAATGAACCGGGTCGATTCCGAACTTGGCAATGACCGGCATGAAGATCGGCGTGCAGATCAGCAGCATCGGCGCCAGATCCATGAAGGTCCCGAGCAATAGCAGCAGAATATTGACCAGCAGCAGGAACACATACTTGTTGTCGGAGATGTTCAGGAAGAACTGCGTCACCTTGGCCGGAATCTGCATGATCGCCATCATGTAGCCGAAGGCGACCGAGAAGCCGATCAGCATCATCACCATGGCCACCGTCTTGATGACGCGATGGACCAGGCGCGGCAGCTCGCTCCACTTGTAGTCGCGGTAGACCAAGAACGTGACGAGGAATGCGTAGACGCACGCGACCGCCGCGGATTCCGTCGGCGTGAAGACGCCAGAGAGGATGCCGCCCATGATGATCACCACGGTGCCCAGCCCCCATAGCGCATCAATGATGATCCTCGGCAGTGCGCTAAGCGCAACCGGCTCGCCCTTTGGATAGTCGCGCTTGTGCGAGGTCCACAGCACGAGTCCGATCAGACACATCCCGAAAAGCAGCCCTGGGAAGATGCCGGCAAGGAACAGATGCGCAACCGAGATCGTGCCACCCGCTGCCAGCGAGTAGATCACGGCGTTGTGCGACGGCGGGATCATCAGCGCCTGCACCGATCCGCAGATCGTGACGTTGGTGGCGAACACGCGCGGGTATCCCGCCTTGACCATCTGCGGAATCATCACCGAGCCGATCGACGCGGTGTCGGCGACCGACGATCCGGAGATGCAGCCGAAAAGCGTGCTGGCAAGGATATTCACCAGCGCCAGGCCACCGCGAATGAACCCGACGAAGACTTTCGCCAGGTTGACCAGGCGCGTCGCCATTCCACCTTCGGCCATGATTCCACCGGCTAGCACGAAGAATGGAATGGCCAGCAGCGCGAAGTCGTCGGTGCCGTCGGAGATCTTGAGCATGACCGCTTCGAGCGGGATATCGACATATATCGCGGCAATCAGCGCGGACAGCCCGAGCGCATACGCGACCGGCATGCCGAGCGCGCATAGAAGAGTGAAGGAACCCAGCAGGACCAGGACGTCCATTGCTTATTCGAGCTCCGCCGCATCGTCGCGGTACATGACAGACGTCTTCGGCGGGCTGCCGATCCAGATGCGTTCGATCAGGAATAGCAGCGTGATCAAACCGCTGAGCGGAATCGGCATGTATACGAATGCGACGGATAGCCATGGAAATTCCGCCATGGTCTGGTACTGCGTGACCAGGCACAACTGGATGCCATAGAAGATCATGAAGAGCGCAGTCGCTGCCATGCAGGCATCGACGCCCCACACCATCATGCGGCGCTTGGCGGGACTCACCGCATTGAGCAGCGCTTCCACGGCAACGTGCACGTTCGCTCGGTACACGGCGGCGCCGCCGAGAAACGACAACATCACCATGAAAACCACCGATGCCGGCTCAGGCCACGACTGCGGATTGTTCATTGCGTAGCGCATGAACACGCCGAACGGGATCATCAACGTGATGATGACGAGACCCACCCCGGAGATGCCGACGCATACGACGTACAACCACTCCATCGCGTCGCGGTAGCGCTGCTTGGCGGTCATGCGGCGTCGAACCGGAGGTGGAGAGGCACGCGGATGAAAGGCGGCCACGTGCCTCGTGGCAGATCTACTTCGTTTCTTCGATCTGCTTCAGAAGCACGGCGTATTTGGCACCGTATTTGTCGCGTATCGGCTGCGTCGCCTTGTAGAACGCGGCCTTGTCGGCTGGAACAAACTTGACGCCCGGCTGCTTTCAGCTTCGTCTCGGCCTCGCCAACGTAGGCGTCCCAAAGCTGGCGTTGTTCGAGCTGCGCTTCACGCGACAGCTTCCGCACCAGTTCCTGATCGCTCTTGGACAGAGCGTCCCAGCTGCGCTTCGAAAACACGAAGATCTCGGGAATGATCAGGTGACCGGTCAGGCTGTAAACCTTGCTGACCGTGTAGTGGTTCTGCGCCAACAGTGTCGGCGGATTGTTCTCGGCGCCGTCTACCACTCCAGTCTGCAACGCGCCGTAAAGCTCGTTGAAGCCCATTGCCACACCGTTGCCCCCCATCGCATTCATCGTTTCGACGAACAGCGGGTTACCCATCATGCGGATCTTCTGACCCTTCAGATCCTCGGGCTTGGTCACCGGCTTGTTCGAGTACACGTTGCGGGTGCCGGCATCCATCCAGCCCAGCACGACCAGCCGCGACTGCGGACTCGCCGTGATCTTCTCCAGCAGCCCTTGACCGATCGGACCATCGATCACTTTGCGCATATGGGCTTCGTCGCGAAAGATGAACGGCAGATTGAACACGTTGAGCTCGTCGACGACCGGGCCCATGGCGCCGACCGAGATGCGTGCAATCTGCAGCGCTCCGACCTGCGCCTGTTCGATCATCTCCTTTTCGCCGCCGAGCTGCATCGACGGGTACATCTGGATCGAGATGCGGCCGTTAGTCTCCTTCTCCAGCTTCTTGCCCATGCGCTGGATCGCCTCGACGGTCGGATAGCCGAGCGGGTGAACGTCCGAAGCCTTCCACACCACTTTGTCTTGCGCCCATACGCTGCCCGACAGGCTCGCAGCGCATAAGGCGGCCGCCCACGCGAACGCTTTTAAGAAATCGAGACGCTTCATGTTGTTGCCTCCTTTGCGGTTTAGAACTACCTGCGACCTGACCGGCGTGGCAGCGCTTCGATCCGAGCACATCGTCGTGGCATGTCTTGGTATGTTTATTCTATTTTTCAAAAATGTAGCATGGAGATTTCACGGCTCGCCCGTGGGTTGCTTGCGGTTGCAGCTGTACGCACTGTGGTGCGCACGAACGCAGTCTGCCTTAACGACATGTCAAGGCGCTGGACTGTGGTCCGCTCGTGCTGCATGGCAACAAGCGCACTTCCAGAACATTTTGACGGACAACTTGAAAGTTGTGGCTAGAATCCTTCGGCACACGATCACCCCCAGGAGACGCCTTGAAAATCCGTGATCAAAAAAACTTCTGGTCAGGCTTGATGTTCATCGCGTTCGGTGTGTTCTTCGCCGGCTTCGCGCAGCAATACGACATGGGAACCGCTGCCCGTATGGGGCCCGCGTTCTTCCCAACCATGCTCGGCGGCCTCATGTTCTTGCTAGGCGTGATCGTCCTCATAGAAGGCCTTGCTGTGGAACACGCTGACGGCAAGATCGAACCGTTCAACTTCAGAGCGCTCGGGTTGGTACTCGGAGCGGTGGTCGCATTCGGGCTGCTACTGCGTCCGGCCGGCATGATCGTCGCGCTTTTCGTGCTGATTGTCGTGTCCAGCTTTGGCGGCCATGAGTTCAAGCTGCGCGACGTACTGCTGCTGACGGTCGGGTTGTCGCTGCTGGTACTCGCGGTATTTATCTATGGCCTCAGCATGACAATTCCGGTTTGGCCGGAATTCATGCGCGAGTAGCGAATCGGGACAAGCGATGGAACTCATTGACAACCTCGCGCTCGGCTTCGCGACCGCGCTGACGCTGCAGAACTTGTTTTACTGCTTCATCGGGGTGCTCATCGGCACGCTGATCGGCGTGCTGCCGGGCATCGGCCCAGTCGCTACGCTGGCGATGTTGCTGCCGGTGACGTACGCGCTTCCGCCCACTTCGGCACTGATCATGCTGGCCGGAATTTATTACGGTGCGCAATATGGTGGATCGACCACGGCGATTCTGGTCAATCTACCCGGCGAATCGTCGTCAGTCGTCACGTGCATCGACGGCTACCAGATGGCGCGCCGCGGGCGCGCGGGGGCCGCGCTAGCGGTTTCGGCTCTTGGGTCATTTTTTGCCGGCTCGGTTGCGACACTGATCGTGGCAGCACTAGCGCTACCGATGGTCGAGCTGGCTTTCAAGTTCGGCCCCGCTGAATACTTCTCGTTGATGGTGCTCGGTCTTATCGGTGCAGTCGTGCTGGCGTCGGGCTCGCTGATCAAGGCCATCGCAATGATCGTGCTCGGCCTGCTGCTGGGTCTGGTAGGCACCGACGTCAACTCCGGCGTCGCACGCTTCAGCTTCGATATCCCGGAGTTGGCCGACGGTATTGGCTTCGTCTCGGTCGCAATGGGCGTGTTCGGCTTTGCCGAAATCATCACCAACCTCGAACAGAAAGAGAAGCGCGAAGCCTTCACCAGCAACGTTGGCAAGCTGATGATGAGCAAGGAAGAGTTCAAGGAAGCCTGGCCGGCGGCGGTACGCGGAACGGCGCTCGGTTCGGTATTGGGCGTACTGCCTGGCGGCGGTGCGCTGCTCGCGTCGTTCGCTTCGTACACGCTCGAAAAGAAGATCACGCGCAATCCGAAAATTCCGTTCGGCAAGGGCAACATCCGGGGCGTCGCGGCGCCGGAGTCTGCAAACAATGCTGGCGCGCAAACCTCGTTCATTCCGATGCTGACGCTGGGCATCCCGCCAAACGCAGTGATGGCGCTGATGGTCGGCGCGATGACGATTCATAACATTCAGCCGGGCCCGCAGGTGATGTCAAGCAATCCTGCGCTCTTCTGGGGACTGATCGCGTCGATGTGGATCGGCAACCTGATGCTCGTGGTGCTGAACCTGCCGCTGATTGGAATCTGGGTGCAACTGCTTAAGGTGCCCTACCGGCTGTTGTATCCGGCGATTCTGGTGTTCTGCGCGATCGGTGTGTACACCATCAATAACAATGCCTTCGACGTAACCATTACCGCAGTGTTCGGTCTGCTTGGCTACGTGTTCTACAAGCTGCGCTGCGAACCGGCGCCGTTGATTCTCGGGTTTATTCTCGGACCGATGATGGAAGAGAATCTGCGACGAGCGATGCTGTTGTCGCGCGGTGACCCGACGGTATTCTTCACACGTCCGTTGTCGCTCGGACTTTTGGTGGCCGCCGCGGCATTGATCGTGATCGTCGCGCTGCCGAATATCAAGAAAACGCGCGAAGTGGCATTCCAGGAAGTCGATTAAGCGTTACTCGGCTTCCTCCAGCAGCCATTTCTCGGCATCCGCCACATTCGGGAAAACAGCCACCGGCAACCGACGGTTCACCGCCACCGTTTCCGCGAACTGCATCAGATCCCCCTGGGCATTGACGTCGACATAGGCGAATCGCCTTGAACGCTCCGCGCGCGTCCAGACTTCCCTCGGACGCAATCTGGAACACGTCCATCATTCCAAGTCGCGGTCCTTCGAGGCGCTCCTCGAGCAGCACGCGGAAACGGCCGCGCGCTTCGCACCGCGCCCGGAGTTCCTTCAGATAGTTCTCCACCGTTTGCCGGCTATTCTCGCCAGTGACGATGGCGTGCAGATAGGCGGGCTTCTCGTGAATAGTGAGTGTGTAGGCCATCGCCGGTCAGACTGATGCTGCAAGTCCTGAACGCAACAAGCTATTCAACGACCGTCGTGCTCTTCTGCGAAGACACGAAGATGACTGCATCGGTAACGGCAACAACGTCATGCTCTTCGCCGGGCTGCGTGAACAAGTAGTCACCCTCACCCAACTCGACGCCGCCGATTAACACGGTTCCGGAGAGCACGACCACTTCCTCCTGCCCATGATGTGCGTGGCGCGGAACGCGTGCCTGTTTCTTCAGACGGACGACGGAGCTACGCCCGCCCATTTCGTTGTTGCGGAACAGACTGCGCTCGACGCCTGACGTTTCGGTTGCCTTCCAGACGCGATCGGTTGACTTGTTGACCAGCATCGCAGCCTCCTTTCAGGGTTTCAGTTGCCACCGCTGCAGCTCGAGGCCCTCGAAGAGCCCAATCAGCAGATCATCTGGCGCGGCGATCATCACATATCTGAACTTCGGCTGCTCTCGAACTCGTTACTGAATGAGTAGCCCAGTCCTCTCACTTGATCCGCCCTAGTACGATTCAGGTTACGAGCCGACGTCGGGCACCGTGCCGCGTTGCTTGCCACTAATCGATCAGGTTTCCCGATGACCTTACGTCGTGTTCTTGCCACCTGCATCTTCGCTTTGCCGCTTGCCGCCTTCGCACAGAGCTATCCGTCGAAACCGATTCGTCTCGTCGTACCGTTTCCACCCGCCGGCGCAACCGACATATTGTCCAGGGAACTCGCGCGGCAGCTGTCGGACCGAATGAAACAGCAGGTCATCGTCGACAACCGCCCGGGCGCTGGCGGCACGTTGGGCAGCGATATCGTGGCCAAGAGCGCGCCTGATGGCTACACGATTCAGATGGCGACCAGCTCGACGCATTCGATCGGTCCGAGTCTGAATCCGAAGATTCCCTACAACGCTCAAACTGACTTCACGCCGGTTGCACATGTCGCCAACTCGGTCAACGTGCTGCTGATCGCACCGAACGTCAAGGCAAACAATGTCAGCGAGCTGACTGCGTTGCTCAAGGCCAACCCGGCGCAGTTCAACTACGGCTCGAGCGGCAACGGCACGATCGTTCACCTGACCGGCGAATTGTTCAAGTCAATGACCGGAACCTACATCGTGCATATTCCATATCGCGGCACTGCGCTGGTAATTCCGGACATGATGAGCGGGCAGATTCACATGCTGTTCGACAACATCGCGTCGGCGATGCCGCATTTGAAAGACGGCAAGCTGCGTGCGATTGCGGTGACGTCGACCACGCGTTCGCCGTTGCTGCCAGCACTGCCGACCGTGTCGGACGCGGTGCCTGGCTTCGAATCGGTCACCTGGTTCGGCGTGTTCGGGCCGCGCGGGATGCCTTCCGATATCACACAAAGACTCAATGCCGAGATCAACGCCGTGCTGAAATCGCCGGAGTTTCTCGAGCGCCTGCGCGTGCTGGGATACGACGCGGGCGGTGGAACGCCGGCGGACTTCGCGAAGATCGTCGCCGCCGATACTGCCAAGTGGGCCAAGCTCGTCAAGGAACGCAACATCACGATCGATTAGAACCAGGCAGCCGCGGTAAGCGATGAAATTCAACTGGGCCAATCCGTACCCGACCGTCCGCACGCCGGTTTTCGCGCGTAATGTCGTTGCCACCTCCCAGCCACTGGCGGCGCAGGCAGGACTTCGCATTCTGCAAAACGGTGGCAACGCAGTCGACGCTGCCATCGCCGCGGCGGCCGTCATCACGATGACTGAGCCGTGCAGCAACGGGCTCGGCGCAGACAACTTCGCGATCGTGTGGGACCCGGAAAGCCACCGGCTGCACGGCCTGAACTCAAGCGGTACCGCGGCCGCGGCGTGGACCCCGGAGTATTTCAAGCGCAAGTATCGCGAGCAAACCATTCCATTGCGTGGCTGGGATTCAGTGACGGTTCCAGGCGCGGTTGCCGGATGGTCGCTGCTGCACGGAAGGTTCGGCAAGCGCACCTTCGCCGACGTGCTTGCGCCGGCGATCGAGTACGCTGAGCGCGGGTTCGCGGTCAGCCCCACCGTGCAGGACAAGTGGAAGCGGGCGACGCCACTGCTGCGCGAGTTTCCGGGTTTCGCCGAACACTTCTTACCGAAGGGACGCCCGCCCGAGGTCGGAGAACACTTCGTGCTTCCGGGTGCCGCGCGCACGCTGAAACTGGTCGCCGACTCTCGCGGAGAGGCGTTCTATAAAGGCGAGATCGCCGGTGCAATCGAACGCTTCGCGCAAACGACGGGCGGTGCGATCACAGCGTCCGATCTGTCAGGCTATTGGGACTTCGTGCAATCGCATGGATGGGTCGGCACTATCAGCACGCCTTTTCAAGGGCACGACGTGCATCAGATTCCGCCGAACGGGCAAGGCATCGCGGCGTTGAGCTGCCTCGGCATGCTGCGCCACACTACGTTGGCTGACTATGCGGTGGACTCGGCAGACTGGCATCACCTGATGATCGAGGCGATGAAGCTCGCGTTCGCAGATACGTACGCGTATGTCGGCGATCCGAGAAGCATGAAAGTCACCACCGCCGAGATGTTGAATGACGATTACCTGGCCCGGCGCGCAAAGCGGATCGACATGCAGAGTGCCGCCGCACCCAGGGCTGGCAATCCACCGCTTGGCGGCACTGTCTATCTAAGTGCGGCCGACGCAAGCGGCATGATGGTGTCGTTCATCCAATCGAACTACATGGGCTTCGGTTCCGGTGTCGTCGTCCCCGGCTACGGCATTTCACTGCAGAACCGCGGCGCGGGGTTTTCGCTCGATCCCACGAGCCCGAATTGCGTCGCACCCGGCAAGCGGCCGTTTCACACGATCATCCCCGGATTCCTGATGAAGGACGGCGCACCGCAAATGAGCTTTGGCGTGATGGGCGGCAACATACAGCCGCAAGCACACGTGCAGACGCTGGCGCGCATGCTCATCGCCGGGCAGCAACCGCAAGCGGCGTGCGATGCGCCACGCTGGAAAGTGATGAGCGGCGTGGATCTCGAAATCGAACAGACGATGTCGCACGAAGTGTCGAACGAGCTAAGCGCGCGCGGGCATCGAATCACGCGCGCTGACGACACTTACATGGACTTCGGCTCCGGCCAGTTTGTCTGGCGCCTGGGAGATCCCGCGATCGGCGGCTACGTCGCTGCCAGCGACTCGCGCCGTGATGGGCTCGCGGCAGGCTTTTGAACTTCACGTCACTTCGCACCACTTAGAATCGAGTCATGGCTACTAAAACCTACGAATCCGTCGTCCCGCACGACGTTGCTTTTCTCGGCCTCGGCGTCATGGGCTACCCGATGGCCGGCCACTTAGCGGGCGCCGGTCATCGCGTCACCGTCTACAACCGCACCGAAAAGAAAGCTCAGCAGTGGGCGCAGGAGTTCGGCGGGAAATCTGCCAAGACACCGCGGGAAGCCGCAGCCGGTGCACAAATCGTTTTCTCGTGTGTCGGCAACGACGCGGACCTGGCGAGCGTGATGTTGGGTGATACCGGCGCGCTGGCTGGCATGCAGAAGGATGCGATTGCATTCGACAACACGACCGCGTCCGCAAAGATCGCGCGCGAGCTTTGTACGCGAGGCACGTAAACGCAGCCTGCACTTCGTCGACGCGCCGGTCTCCGGCGGCCAGGCCGGTGCGGTCAATGGCCAGTTGACGGTCATGTGCGGCGGCGACAAAGCCGCGTTCGATCGTGCCCAGCCGGTCGCGATGGCGTTCGCGAAAGCTGTGACGCTGGTCGGCGACAGTGGTGCGGGTCAGCTCGCCAAGATGGTCAATCAGATTTGCATCGCCGGACTGGTGCAGGGATTGTCTGAAGGCATCTCGTTCGGACAAGCGGCCGGACTCGATATGAAGCTGGTATTGCAAGTGATCGGCAAAGGTGCGGCCCAAAGCTGGCAGATGGACAATCGCGGTACCACGATGGTCGATGGAAAGTTCGACTTCGGTTTTGCGGTCGACTGGATGCGCAAGGATCTTGGCCTGTGCCTCGATGAGGCGCGCAACAACAAGGCGTCCCTGCCGGTGGCCGCACTGGTCGACCAGTTCTACGCCGAAATTCAGGCAGCCGGGGGCAGCCGTTGGGATACTTCATCGCTGATCCAGCGACTGCGGAAGACGAAATAACCGCAGTGGAAGCCGGCGCGTCCGAGCGTTCTCTGCAGAGCTCGCTTGCGGCCTTACGCCCGACCTTGCTTGCAATCGCCCGTATGCAGTTGCGTAACGAAACCTGGGCCGAAGACGTCGTATCGGAAACGTTCGTCGCCGCGCTGGAAGGGTCGCGCAACTTTGCAGGCCAGTCTCAACTCAAAACCTGGGTCGTCGGCATTCTGAAGCACAAGATCATTGATCAATTCCGTCGCACGAAGCGCGAGGTGTCGAGCGATGCACAGCTCGAGGCAGCGCAAGTCGAGACCTTCGACGAGCTGTTTGCCGCAGATGGCCATCGTCTGAACTCGCCGCTCGATTGGGGCGACCCGGAGGAAAGCTTGAATCGCTCGCAGTTTTTCGAAGTACTGCAGATGTGTGTCGACAAGCTACCGGCAGGTCTGGCGCGCATTTTCATGATGCGAGAGTGGCTCGAGTACGACACCGACGAGATCTGTAAGGAACTCGGCATCACGTCGACGAATTGCTTCGTCATGTTATTTCGGGCGCGCATGCGCCTGCGCGAGTGTCTCGAGATGCAGTGGTTTGGCGCCGCCCGGTCATGATATTCGGCTGGATTCGAATTCCATGCAGCCACGCGCACCGTTTGTTGTCGGAGCGCATGGACCGACCTATTAGGCCCTCGGATAGCTGGCGGCTACGGCTACACCTGGCGATCTGCGACATGTGCTCGCGGTTCGAGCGCCAAATCGATCTAATGCGCACCGCGGTGCGTCGCATGGGGCAATAGGACTTCGTATGCATGCGACGCTGCCGCTGTTGAGAGTCACCGATTTTCCGCCGATTCGCCGCCGCGCGATCGAATCTTTGCAGGTCAATCTCGGCTACACATGCAACCAGACGTGTGTGCATTGCCATGTAAACGCGGGACCACACCGTACCGAGCAGATGGATCGCGCGACCATCGATCTGGTGCTGGAGGTAATGCGTGCTCGTTCGATCCGCATCCTTGATCTCACCGGCGGCGCGCCCGAGCTGAATATTCACTTTCGGTCGCTGGTCAGCGCGGCGCGTGCGATGGGCGCCGAGGTGATCGACCGCTGCAATCTGACGATCCTCGAAGAGCCCGGCCAGGAAACGCTGGCCGAGTTTCTGGCGCACGAAGGTGTGCATGTCGTGGCTTCGCTGCCGTGCTACTCGCAGGACAACGTCGACAAGCAGCGCGGCGCGGGCGTGTTCGACAAGAGCATTCGCGGGCTGCAGAAGCTCAACGCACTCGGCTATGCGCGGGACGCTTCCGGACTGGTGCTTGACCTGGTCTTCAATCCGCAGGGGCCCGTCGTTGCCACCGCCGCAGGTCGCGCTCGAGGCCGACTACAAGCGACTGCTTGGCGCAAACTTCGGCATTCGATTTAACCGCTTGTTGACGATAACCAATCAGCCGATTTCGCGCTTCGGCAGCACGCTGGTCAGCAAGGGGATTTTTCGCGACTACATGGCGCTGCTGCGCAGTGCACATCGCGATGACAATCTTGACGGCGTGATGTGCCGCAGTCTGGTGTCGGTCGATTGGCGCGGCTACCTGTTCGATTGCGACTTCAACCAGATGCTGTCGATTCCGCTGCGCGAGCAAGGCCGCCGCGCGAATCGCGTGCATCTGGCGGACCTGTTGCTGACCGATCTGTCCGACAACCCGATCGCGATCGCCGATCACTGCTACGCATGCACCGCCGGGCAGGGCTCGTCGTGCGGTGGCGCGCTCAACAGCTAGCGATGAGCGCCGCGGCATGAACAACGATCGCGGGTATTGCCGGCCGGATCTGCCCTCCGTCCTACAGCTACTCGCCGTCGTCTTTTGCGCGTCCGCCGGAGCTGCTGGCCGACGTGCTGTACGTCGTCGGCGGGCTGTACGGAAATCGCTTCGCACTGGCTGAAATCGAAAAGATGGCCGCGCTCGAAACAGTGGGTACGCAAATCGTTTTCAACGGCGACTATCACTGGTTCGATGTTGACGTTGATACCTTCACACAGATCGACAACGGTGTCGCGCGGCACACCGCATTGCGCGGCAACGTCGAGACTGAACTGGCGGACGACGATGACGCCAACGGCTGTGGCTGCGCATATCCCGAGTCGGTCCCCGACGATGACGTCGAGCGCTCGAATGCAATACTCGACAGGCTACGTTCCGCTGCGCGTCGGTTAGACGGGTTGAAACACGGCACACGTGCGCGGCTGGCGGCGCTACCGATGCACCTGGTAGCGGACGTGGGCGGCGCTCGCATCGGCATCGTGCATGGCGACGCCTGGGCACTGGCCGGCTGGCGCTTTGCGCACGATTCGCTGCACAGCACGCATCGCGAGTCCGCATTAAGCACCGTGTTTGAACAAGCCGCGCTCGACGGATTCGCGTCGACGCATACGTGCCTGCCTGCGCTGAAGGTGTTCGACACTCCACTCGGCGAGCGATTCGTCGTCAACAACGGCGCGGCTGGCATGTCCAATTTTGCGGGCACACGCTACGGCGTGATCACCCGGCTGGCAACCGTTCCCGTTCCGCGCGCGTTGGCCGGCGCGCGACTGTACGGCGCAGACGTTGCCGGTCTGTACGTCGACGCGCTCGCGGTGCAATTCGACACTGCTGCATGGGACGAGGAGTTCGAGCAGCTGTGGCCAAGGCACTCACCAGCTTCAGTTTCGTACCACCAACGCATTCTCAATGGGCCCGATTTTTCAGTCGACCAGGCATTGGGCCGCACACCGCTGCGTGAATGCCGAGCGGCGTAATGCCGAAGCACTGCTCAACCTAAGCTCGCTCGCAAGGGGTGCGAGCACCCAAGTAATCGCCGGGGAAACATCGTGAACAAGACTCGCCTGCTGATCGCGCTTGTGCTGCTGGCAGCCGTCGCTGCATTTTTTATTTTCGATTTGCAGCAATACGTTTCGGTCGAGTTCTTCAAGCTGAAGCGCGTACAGGTCGATGCGTATTACGCCGCGCATCCATGGCAGACCGCTGCGATTTTCTTGATTGCGTATATCGCGATGGCGGCACTGTCGATTCCCGGGGCAACAGTCCTCACACTGATCGGCGGTGCGATCTTCGGCCTCGGGGTCGGCATCGTCCTCGTTTCATTCGCTTCAGCAATCGGCGCCACTCTGGCGTTTCTGGCGTCGCGCTTGCTGTTGCGAGACTGGGTGCAGGCCAAATTCGGCGACCGTCTTGCGGCGATCAATGCCGGCATCGAGAAAGAGGGGGCGTTCTACTTGTTTGCGTTGCGGCTCGTGCCGTTGTTCCCATTTTTCGTCGTCAATCTGTTAATGGGGCTGACGAGGATCCGCACGTGGACGTTCTATTGGGTGAGCCAGCTCGGCATGCTGGCAGGCACGATCGTTTACGTCTACGCCGGCACCAAACTTGGCGAATTTCGCGTGTCGGCCGGACTCGTGTTTGCGTTCGTTCTACTTGGCATATTGCCACTAGCCGCGAAAAAGATGCTCGATGCAATCAAGGCACGCAAGGTCTACGCGAAGTGGAAGAGCAAGCGGCCCGCGTCGTATGACTACAACCTGGTCGTGATCGGTGCTGGGTCTGCAGGGCTCGTATCGGCCTACATAGCGGCGGCGACGAAAGCGAAGGTCGCATTGATAGAAAAACACAAAATGGGTGGCGATTGCCTGAACACGGGCTGCGTGCCATCAAAGGCGCTGATCCGATCGGCGAAGCTGATGTCGCACATTGCGCGCTCGCGAGAGTTCGGCATCGATCACGCGACTGCAAAGTTCGATTTTGCCGGCGTGATGGAGCGCGTCTTACGCGTGATTAACCAAGTCGAGCCGCATGACTCGATCGAGCGCTACGAAGCGCTCGGCGTCGAATGCATCGCCGGCACGGCGAAAATCACCTCACCTTGGACGGTCGATGTCGATACCGTCGGCGGTCGCAGAACATTGACCACCAAGTCAATCGCAATCGCCGCCGGCGCACGGCCGTTCGTTCCTCCGATTCCGGGTCTCGATCAGGTCGGATATCTAACGTCGGACACCGTGTGGAGTCTGCGCGAGCTGCCGCGACGGCTGATCGTGCTCGGCGGCGGTCCGATCGGGTGTGAGCTCACACAGGCATTTGCCCGGCTCGGCAGTCACGTGACGCAAATAGAGATGCTGCCGCGACTGATGGTGCGCGAGGATCCTGAGGTCTCACAGCGCGTGCGCGAACGCTTCGTTGCTGAGGGCATCGATGTGAAGCTCGCTCACAAGGCAGTGCGATTTGAGATGAAAGACGACGCGCGCCGCTTGATCGCCGAGCACGAGGGCAAGCAGATAGTGATCGAGTTCGATCAGCTGCTCGTCGCTGTCGGACGCGTGGCGAACACCAGCGGCTACGGCCTAGAGGAGCTTGGCATTAAGGTGACTCCCCAGAAAACCGTCGAGACCGACGACTACTTGCAAACGCCCTATCCGAACATCTACGCCTGCGGCGACGTCGCCGGGCCGTATCAATTCACGCACACTGCGTCGCATCAGGCATGGTACGCAGCGGTCAACGCACTTTTCGGGACGTTCAAAAAGTACAAGGCGGATTACCGCGTGATTCCATGGGCAACGTTTACCGATCCCGAAGTGGCGCGCGTCGGCCTGAACGAACAGGAAGCCAAGGAGAAAAAGATCGCGCACACGACGACCGTATACGGCATCGACGATCTCGATCGCGCGATTGCCGACGGCGAAGCCGATGGATTCGTCAAAGTATTGACGGCTCCGGGGACCGACAAGATTCTCGGCGTAACGATCGTCGGACTCCATGCCGGGGACCTGATTGCAGAGTACGTGCTGGCAATGAAGCAGAACCTGGGGCTTAACAAGATTCTCGGCACGATTCACATCTATCCAACTCTGGCCGAAGCCAACAAGTACGCGGCCGGCGCATGGAAAAGATCAACGGTCACAAAGGGACAGTGGGCGGTACTCACCGCATTCCAGGCTTGGCGCCGCGGGGCCGGTGGATTCGGCGCAGTGTTCCGGGCGCTGATTTCGATGAACGGTGATAAGCGCCGCGCGTACCCAGATGAGCCCGCACCGATTCACGGTGGAATGCATGAAGCGAAGGCGTGATTTCCTGTTCGCGCTAATCGGACTTCCGCTGTGTGCGGCCGCACAGCCCGGTTTCGATCACACGCACGCGGCCTGGGACGCGCTGCTACGCAAGCACGTGAAGTTGATCAACGACGCTCAAGGTCGGGCAAATGCGAGTCAGGTGGACTACAAGAGTCTGTCACAGGAGCGCGCGGCACTCGCTACGTATCTGCAGTCTCTATCCGCTGTCACGCCGGCGCAATACGCAGGCTGGAGCAAGTCGCAGCAGTATGCATTCCTCGCCAACGCGTACAACGCATTTACGATCGACAAAATTCTGTCGCGCTATCCCAGCCTGAAATCGATCCGCGATTTCGGTAGCGTGATCGGCAACCCATGGAAGGATCGCTTTTTCACACTGCTCGGCAAACCGCAACACCTGGACGGCATCGAGCACGAAATGATGCGCGCGCCCGGCGCGTTTGACGATCCGCGCGTGCACGTCGCGGTCAACTGCGCATCGGTCGGCTGCCCGATGCTGAGCAATCGCGCCTTGACGCCGGACAAACTCGACGCGCAGCTCGACGAGCTTTTCACGCGCTTCATGTCCGACCGCTCGCGAAACCGCTACAACGCCAATGCCAAGACGGTCGAACTATCACGCATTTTCGATTGGTACGGCAAGGACTTCGACCAGGGCCACAAAGGCTTTTCCTCGATGCACGATGTTGTGTCGAAGTACGCAGACCAACTTGCCGATGCTCCGGAGGATCGTGCGCAGCTTCGCTCGGGCAAAGTGCCGATCCGGTTTCTGGAGTACGACTGGTCCCTTAACGACGTGCGCTGATGCGGCTTGCGGTGGTCGTGCCGGTCCTGAACGAAGCCGCCGCGGTCGAATCGACGCTGGCTCGACTGGCGCCACTGCGCGCCCATGGCACGCGGGTGCTCGTCATCGATGGCGGCAGTACCGATGACACCGCGGCACTCGCGAAGCCGCACGCCGATCAAGTATTGCAATCGGCGCGCGGGCGCGCGCAGCAGATGAATGCGGGTGCGAGAGCAGCGATTGATGGCGGGGCCGACGTGCTGCTGTTTGTCCATGCCGACAGCGAGCTGCCCGACGCGGCCGATCGCCTGATCGACACCGCACTTCGAACCAGCGGACGCGCATGGGGACGCTTCGACGTGCGCATCGATGGCGCAGCGCCGATATTGAAAATTGTCGCGGCGATGATGAACTGGCGCTCGCGATTGACTGGCATCTGCACCGGCGACCAAGCGATCTTCGTCACGCGCTCCGCCTTTGACCAATTATCTGGTTTTGCGCCCATCGCATTGATGGAAGACATCGAGTTTTCAAAGCGCGCCAAGCGTCTATCTCCGCCGGCGGCGATCAGTAAACGCGTCGTGACATCAGGACGGCGCTGGCAGCGCTACGGTATCTGGCGCACGATCGTTCTGATGTGGCGATTCCGCGTTGCTTACTTTTTCGGCGCCGATCCGCAGCGACTGGCGCAGCGATATCGCGATGCGCGTTAGGTTCTCGGAGCACGTGGATTGCCCGCGGTGAAGCGCCTGCTGCTCGCCGGCGGCGGGCAAGCGCATGCGCTCGTGCTGCGCGAACTGGCACGCCGCCGAAACACGGGCGTCGAAGTTATCGTCGTGACGCCGTCGCGGCAGTTGCGATACAGCGGGATGCTGCCAGGCTGGATTGCGGGTCACTACGCGCCAGAAGAATTGACGGTCGACGTAGCAGCGCTAGCGCAGGCCTCGGGTGCAAAGCTGATATCGGGGCAAGTGCAAAGACTCGACCTTGCGAACAGAATCGTCTTCACCAACGGAGGCGAGGCGTTCGATTTTGACGTTTTGTCGATCGCGACCGGCGCTGTGGTGGACGTCGATGCGATCACCGGTGCGCGTGAACATGCGCTGCCCATGCGGCCATTCGACGCCTTCATGACTGGCTGCCAACACATCATGCGAGCTGCCAAGGCCGCTCGCGAACTGTTTCGCTTGACGGTGATTGGCGGCGGAGCGGCAGGCGTCGAGATCGCACTGGCTGCCGTCCATTGCGCGCACGTGACGGGTTCACCGATGCGTGTTCAGCTGCTCACAGGCGGTGTGCCGATTCTGCCCGGCCACGGGAATCGTGCGCGTTCGCTGATGCATCGCACACTCGCAATAAGCGGCGTGCACGTGCTCGACGCCATCGCTCAGCGCGTCGAGCCCGATGCGGTGATCACCCAAGACGGTATTCGGCTCACCACCGAGGCGACGCTGCTCGCAACCGGTGTTTCAGCCGCGACGTGGCTGCACGAGACTGAACTGGCGCTGGACGAACGCGGGTTCATCGCTGTCAACTCCCATTTGCAATCGATCTCACACCCGTTCGTGTTTGGCGCGGGTGATGTCGCCGCGCTGACTGAAACGCCGCGACCTAAATCGGGTGTCTATGCGGTGCGTGCAGCTAGGCCGCTCGCAGCCAATTTGATCGCCGCCACGGCGGGCGAACCTCTGTCTTCGTTCACGCCGCAGCGTAGAGCGCTGTACTTGATCTCGACAGGTCCCAAGCATGCGATCGCGTCCTGGGGATCATGGGCGTTCGCTGGCGGCTGGGTGTGGCACTGGAAAGACCGGATCGATCGCGACTACATTGCGCAATTGAGTCGGCTATAACCACGGAAGCCTGTCAGCCATGCGCGCACTTGCGATCCTCGCCTTCGTTCTTGTCATCCTGCCTCTGCTCTTGCTTGCGGCCGGGCAGTTTGGACTCCTCAAGGGTCGTCCTCCGACCGAGCCAGGATTACGCGAAGGCAAGCTGAAACCGCCGTCGCGCACGGAGAACAGCGTCAGCAGTCAGGCGGCGCTATGGCCCGAAGGCGAATACGCAGTTCAGTACGCCAAAATTGCGCCGATCGCGTTCACGCAGGACTCGGCACTCGCGATGAATCGTTTGCGAGATGTGCTGGCAGGCTGGCCCGGCGCCCGCATCGTTGAGAACAGCCCGGAGTACCTGTCGGTGCAGTTCGAGACGCGTTGGCTGCGGTTTGTCGATGACGCGGAATTCTTGCTTGACCCAACCGCGCACGTCATCCATGTCCGTTCGGCGTCGCGGTTGGGCCGTAAAGACTTTGGCGCCAATCGCAAGCGAATAGAAGCCATTCGCCTGCGCGCAGACCTGCGATAGAGGTGGCGCGCCGGTAAGTGGTCACGCGCGGGCGCTGCGCGCAAACCCCGGCGGCCTGCGATGCATCGTTGCCTGCTCGTACGCATACGCCAACTTGAACAGTGTCGGTTCGCTCCACGCCGGCCCCACAAACGAAACTCCTACTGGAAGTCCGCTGATCGCGCCCATCGGAACGGTGATGTGCGGGTATCCGGCAATCGCCGCCATCGACGAGAAGCCGCCCGTCGAGTAATCACCGTTGATCAGATCGGTCAACCAAGCCGGTCCGCCGCTCGGGGCAATCAGAGCGTCCAGCCGGTGCTCCGATACAACCTTGTCGATTCCGTCTTCTCGCGCTGCTCTTTGCGCCTTTGTCAGCGCGTCGCGATACAGCGCACTGTCTAGTCCGCCGCGCGCCTCGGCCATTGTCAGTAGCTCCTGCCCGAAATGCGGCATCTCTTGCGCGCGGTGCCGCTCGTTGAATTCGATCAACTCGGCAAGGTTCTTGATCGGCGCCCCCAACGCAAACTCGGCGAGATACGCGTTCAGTCCGGCCTTGAACTCGTGTAACAACACCTCGAACTCGGCGTCGCCATAGCTCGTGCGCGGCGGCAAATTAACCGGATCGACTATTTCGGCGCCGCGCGATTTCATCGTCTGCAGCGCATCGCTAAACATCTGCCGCACGCGCTCATTGGCAACTACATAACCACGTGCCACGCCGACACGCGCACCGCGCAGGCTGTCGTCGTTCAACGGAAAGTCGATCGGTATTTTCGCGTCGATCGTGGCCATGTCGCGCGCATCAGAACCTGAAATGACGGCGAGCACGGCCGCCGCATCGGCCACCGTGCGCGTCATCGGACCGGCCGTATCCATCGAGTGCGCGATCGGCACGATGCCGTCGCGGCTGACCATACCCACCGTAGGTTTCACTCCTACCAGGCCGTTGCGAGACGCGGGCGAGACGATCGAACCGTCGGTTTCGGTACCGATCGCGGCGACCGCAAGATTGGCGGCGACTGCCGCGGCGCTACCGGAGCTTGAGCCACTCGCGTTGCGATCGAGCGCATAAGGATTGCGCGTCAGTCCACCGCGGCCGCTCCACCCGCTGCTCGAGCGCGTCGAGCGGAAGTTCGCCCATTCGCTCAGATTCGTCTTGCCAAGAATAATTGCGCCAGCGGCACGCAAACGGGCAACAAGCGCTGCATCGCGCGGCGACTTTGCACCCACTAGAGCGAGCGATCCAGCCGTGGTCTGCATCCGATCAGCAGTGGCGATATTGTCCTTCAGCAGGATCGGCACCCCATGCAGCGGTCCTCGCGCGTGGCCAGCTTTGCGCTCGCGGTCCAACTCGCTGGCAATCTTCAGCGCGTCCGGGTTCATCTCAATCACCGAATTCAGCTTCGGGCCGGCGCGGTCGATGATCTTGATGCGTTGCTGATAAGCGACGACCAAAGCCCGCGCAGAGAGCCTGCCGGACGCCATTTGCTGCTGCAATTGAGCGATCGTTATTTCGCCGTAGGCAAAAGGATCAGCGGCACGAGACGAGGCAGTAGCCACGGTCAGAGCTCCAGCGCCCGCCGTCACAAGAAACTGACGCCGCAACATCGTGTCATGTCACTGTTTCAGGAAGTGGCAAGAGGCGCTTCGACAAGCATCGCCTGCAGTCGCTTGCGTATCAAATCGATATGGCCACGGAGTGCGTAGAGCTCATCGGCATACGACAACGGAACACTGACCTGCTCGACTCGATGTTCGAGCTGGTCGAGTCGGGGCAGCAGCTCGCCAGGCCTCGCATCGTTTCTGTTTGCAGCCTCCTCGATTTCGCGCAACTGCCGATACCAGCGAAACACTCGCGACCGAATTCGAAATTCGTACATTGGCGGCACGATGCGGGACAGCGGGATCAGTATCACGATGATCGATGCCAGCACCACCCACATGCGATCGATCAGGTTCGCCAGCCAAAACGGCAGGTAGCGCTGCAGCAGCGGGGGTCCGTCCCGATAGAACCTTGCCGCCTCCGCGGCCAGCGGAAACTCGCTCGCACTGCCGTTTGGAAATTCTCCGGCGGGACCGAACCAAGAACTCTCACCGTGAATGCGCTGGGCCGCCTGAACAAACAATTGAACCAGCGCCGGATGAAAGCGATCGGTTGTCACCATGCTGGCGGTCGCTGCTACCAGGCGAACATCTGCTGGCGGCATGTCCTGTGCCAGATCGACTGTGCCGCGCGGCATTGTGACGCTCCTCAGAAACTCGAAGCGCCGCGAATACGCTTCGGCCTGCTGAAACTCAAAAAGGCGGATGCCGGGCGTCTGCAACAACATACGCACGAACGCCGACTCAGGGGCCGACACGAATGCGAGCGCATCCAGCTCGCCGCCCAGCAGCGCTACGACCGCGGGAGTGGGCGGCAGCCGCTGCAACTTCATCTGCGCCGGATCGATCTTGTTCGCGTGCAGCAACTTGTCGATCAGATTGGCCGCTCCGCTGCCTGGCGTGCCGATATCCAAGCTCAGCGGCACGATCTGCTGCAGTCGATCGAGCGTGTCAGCCGACAGCGTGCGCTGCGCGGCCTCGGTGCGATAGAACAGCCACACCGGTTCCAGAAACAAGTTGCCCAGCGAGAACAGCGGCCGTCCGCTTTTGTCTTCGTCCACGGCGTGAATCGCGTCACCGGCGCCGCTTTGCATGAACGCGATGTCCACGCCCGAGCTGGGATCGCGCAACAGCCTGCGATTTTCTGCAGCGCCCGCGGTTGTGCGAAGTTCGACCTTGATTCCGTATCGTGCAAGCTCAGCCACGTAGCGCTTGCCGAACTCCGCATACGCTCCCTGCTCAGCGCCCGTGGCAAGTACGACCGTACGCGGCGGCGTCGGATCGAGGATCAGATAGGCAAGCCAAAGCAGCACCAGCGTCAGCAGGACGAACGGCCCGGCGCTGATCGCCAGTTCGCGCAAAGACACCAGTGACATCTGTGGCCGCCGCATCGCACGATTATGCAGCCGCGGCACCGCGCCGATCTCTGAGCAATTCGTCTCATAATTGGCGTTCGGTTTTGACGGAGGCTCATATGCGGTTTGAAAACGACCCCGAAGGAATGCGGCTGCCGATCAAGCTCGATACTGCGACCAATGGCGAATACGCTCCGATCCCGCTGGCACCGGCGCATTACCACGCCCGCGCACTGGCAATGGAATCGGCCACGGCGAATGCGAAGCGGCTCGGAATCGATCGCCGGAGCTTTCTGGTTTCCGCGTGCGGAGCCGCTTCATCGCTGCTAGCGATGAACGATGCCTACGCAGCGAGCGGCGCGCACGGTGGCTTCTACCAGATCGAGCAGGAAGCCGCGCTCGATACGCAGCTGGCACGCTCATCGGTCGACGGCACCGAATTCATTTTCGACGTGCAAGGCCACTTTGTTAATCCGACCGGCGCCTGGCTGAAGCGCTTGCCGCCCGGCGCGAAGCCGATGCAGGGCTTTACCTCGTCGGCGCGCTGCGAGCCGCACAAAGGATCGGGCGATTTCGACTATCTGCGCTGCATCGGGCCGGACCAGTTCGTCAAAGATGTCTTCATGGATTCGGACACCGACTTGATGGTGCTGTCGTTCGTGCCGTCAACTCGCGAAGGCGAACCGTTGACGATCGAGGAAGCCGCGGCGACTGCGCGCATCGTCGAGCAGCTGAACGGCACGCATCGCTTACTGGTTCACGGGCGCGTCAATCCGAATCAGCCGGGCGATCTGGAAGCCATGGACGAGCTCGCGTCCCGGTACAAAATCTCGGCGTGGAAGACGTACACGCAGTGGGGGCCCGGTGACACGGGCGGATTCTTCATGGACGATGACGCCGGCATTCGCCTGATCGAAAGGGCGCGCAAGCTCGGCATCCGCAACATAGCGATTCACAAGGGTCTCGCCTTTGGCCCGAAGTCATACGAGCACTCCACGTGCGTCGATATAGGCCGTGTGGCGAAGCGTTATCCCGACGTCAACTTCCTGATCTATCACTCGGGATTCGTCGCGAACAAGGCGGAAGGTGCGTATGACCCGAAGCGTACCGACGGTATCGATGCATTGGTGACGAGCCTGCTGGACAACGACATCAAGCCCGGGTCTAACGTGTATCCGGAGCTCGGTTCCACCTGGCGCCTCGCGATGCGCGACCCCGACACTGCCGCGCACACGATAGGGAAGCTCGTTAAATACTGCGGCGAGAACAATGTGCTGTGGGGCACCGATTCCATCTGGTATGGCTCGCCACAGGATCAGATCCAGGCGTTCCGCACTTTCCAGATCGCACCTAGTCTGCGCGACAAGCACGGCTATCCGGAGATCACGCCGGCGCTGCGTGCAAAAATTTTCGGATCAAACGCGCTGAAGCTTTACCCGGTGGCGCCTGAGGTCGTCAAGAAGCACGTACGCCAGGACAAAGTGGCACAACAAAGGCGGGAGTATCGCGAGCAACCTGACCCGGCGTTTGTCACGTACGGACCAAAGACTCGCCGCGAATTCCTGAATCTGCTTAGCTGGGGTTAGCGGTAGCTTGTCGTTCCGATGGGGGACGGACTATGCTTGCCTCCGTCGGCGGCCGCTCGGCAGCCCGTCAAAAACAAGGAGGCGCAATGATTTCTTATCGCACCGTGATGCAGGGCACGCTTGTCGTCGCGGCCATGACGCTCGCAGGTTGTAGCTGGTGGTCGTCGATGACGGGGGACACGGTGAGCATGAAAAATTCGCTCACCGGCGCACAGGAAGTTCCCGCGGTGGCGACCAGTGGATCGGGTACGGTCGAAACGACATTTGATAAGTCGACCAATGTACTGACGTGGAGCGTGGCCTATTCCGGACTAAGCGGCCCGGTGACGGCCGGTCATGTTCACGGGCCGGCGCCGGCAGGCACAAATGCCGGGGTGTTGATTCCATTTACCGGTGACCTATCGAGCCCGATCAAGGGCAAGGCCACATTGACCGCAGCTCAGGTGGCGGACCTCACAGCAGGCCGCCTTTACGTCAACCTGCACACCGCCAAGAATCCCGGCGGCGAAGTCCGAGGTCAACTGACTAAGTAGCTCCAAGCTAGCGGTGGGCTGGGCAGATTCAGCCTACCGCTTTCCCCATCTCTTCCACTACTTTCTTCGCATCGCCGAACACCATCATCGTCTTCGGCATATAGAACAATTCGTTATCAAGACCGGCGTAGCCGCTGGCCATTGAGCGCTTGTTAACGATTACCTGTTTTGCTTTGTAAGCCTCCAGAATCGGCATGCCTGCAATGGCGGACTTTGGATCTTTTGCGGCCGGGTTGACAACATCATTGGCGCCGAGAATCAGCGCGACATCGGCTTCGCCAAACTCGCCGTTTATGTCGTCCATCTCGAACACCTGGTCGTAAGGCACCTCGGCCTCGGCGAGCAGCACGTTCATGTGACCCGGCATGCGGCCGGCCACCGGATGAATTGCGTACTTCACCTTCACACCCTTGGCGATCAACTTGTCGGCCAGCTCCTTTAGCGGATGCTGCGCGCGTGCGACCGCGAGGCCATAACCCGGCACGATGATCACCGTCTCCGCGTTGTCCATCAGGAACGCCGCGTCGTCAGGTGAGCCGGTGCGAACGGGCCGCTGCTCGGTCGCTCCCGCTGCGGCTGCAACTTCACCGCCGAAGCCGCCAAGAATCACGTTGAAGAACGAACGGTTCATCGCCTTGCACATGATGTACGAGAGAATCGCACCGCTCGAGCCGACCAGCGAACCGGCAATGATCAGCATGAAATTGTTTAGTGAAAATCCGATGCCGGCCGCCGCCCACCCGGAATAGCTGTTTAGCATCGACACCACCACCGGCATGTCGGCGCCGCCGATCGGAATAATGATCAAGACACCGAGCGCGAATGCAATCGCGAGCATCGCCCAGAATGCAAACCACTCTTGCGTGACCGCGAACCACGCGCCAAACGCAAACATCGCGATTCCAAGCGCGAGATTCAGAATGTGCTGACCGGTGAACACGACCGGCGCACCCTTGAACAATCTGAATTTGTATTTGCCCGAGAGCTTGCCGAACGCGATCACCGACCCCGAGAACGTGATCGCGCCAACGAACGCCCCGATCACAAGCTCGATGCGGTTACCGGTGGGAATCGCGCCGCCGTGTGCTGCAATGCCGAATGCCCACGGTTCCGCCACGGCCGCGATCGCGATAAACACGGCCGCCAGGCCGATCATCGAGTGCATGAAAGCGACCAGCTCAGGCATCTTGGTCATCTCGACCCTGTTTGCCATCAGAGTGCCGGCTGCGCCGCCGACCAACAGTGCGCCGAAGACCCAGGTCATGCCGGTCGTTGCAATCTGCGGCGCCAGTTTGTAGATCAGCGCGATCGTCGTCACTATCGCGATCGCCATACCGGCCATGCCGAACGCGTTGCCACGCCGCGACGTGGTCGGATGCGAAAGGCCTTTGAGCGCCTGGATAAAGCAGATCGACGCCACCAGGTACAGCAGGACGACGACGTTGATGCTGAGCGTCACTTGCGCTCCTTCTTCTTGAACATCTCGAGCATGCGTCGCGTCACCAGGAAGCCGCCGAACACGTTGACCGCCGCAAGCGCAACGGCCAGCACGCCCATCGTTTTGCCTAAGACGGTTTCAGTGAGCGCCGCCGCCAACATCGCGCCGACGATGATGATCGCGGAGATCGCATTGGTCACACTCATCAATGGCGTGTGAAGTGCCGGGGTGACGTTCCATACGACGTGAAAGCCGACGTAAATTGCCAGCACGAAGATGATCAGATTGACGACAATCGGTCCGACGGTTTCCATTTCGCCTAGTTCTTCCGTTTGATCTCACCGTTGGTGCACAAAAGGCACGCGGTGACGATGTCATCGTCGGCGGGCACGACGAAATTGCCTTCCTTATCGACCAGCAGCTTCAAGAAGTCGAGCACATTGCGCGCGTACAACGCCGACGAATCGGTGGGGACCGTCGCCGCCAGATTCGGCTGCCCGATGATGTGCACACCGTGCTTGGTCACCGTCTTGCCGAGCTCTGATAGCGCGCAATTGCCGCCCTGCTCAACCGCCATGTCGACGATTACGGAGCCGGGCTGCATCGTCTTCACCATCTCCTCGGTGATCAGGATTGGGGCCTTGCGGCCGGGAATCAGGGCGGTCGCGATCGCGATATTCGATTGCTTCAGGCGCTCGCCAACCGCAGCAGCTTGCCGCTGCATCCAAGATGCCGGCATCGGGCGTGCATAGCCGCCGACACCCTGCGCGATCTCGCGCTCCTCGTCGGTTTCATACGGAACATCGACGAATTTCGCTCCGAGCGATTCGATCTGCTCCTTGACCGCAGGGCGCACATCAGACGCCTCCACCATAGCGCCCAGCCGCTTCGCGGTTGCAATCGCTTGCAGTCCAGCGACGCCGGCGCCAAGAATCAGCACGCGTGCTGCTTTCACGGTTCCTGCCGCCGTCATCATCATCGGCATCAACCGGCCGTAGATCGAAGACGCCATCAGCACCGCCTTGTAGCCGGCGATATTGGCCTGCGACGACAACACATCCATGCTTTGCGCACGGGTCGTGCGCGGTGCAGCCTCGAGCGCGAATGCCGTCAGCCCCGCGGCATTCATCGCCGCGATTCCGTCGTTATTGAACGGCTCGAGCAAGCCGACGAGGGCTGCGCCGCGCTTCATTTGCGCGAGTTCGGCAGCCGCAGGCGTGCGAACTTTCAACACCATCTGTGCCCCAAGCGCCTCGGCCGCGCTACCGAGCGTCGCACCCGCCGCCGCATAGGCCTGATCGGGATAACTGGCATTTGCGCCAGCGCCCGATTCCACGACGACACTGTGCTTAGCAGCGACAAGCTTCTTGACGGTCTCAGGCGTCGCAGCGACTCGCGTCTCGCCGGCTCCCCTTTCTGCCGGTACTCCGATGTTCATGCAGCCCCGTCTCCGTGTCCGGCCTATTCCGCCTGTTTTTATAGAATCGCGACTTTACGCGAAAGCACCGAATCGATGAGCAGCAAGCGCGTCGTCATCGGCATGTCCGGCGGCGTCGATTCATCGGTGGCCGCGTATCTGCTGAAGCAGCAAGGCTACGACGTCGTCGGCCTCTTCATGAAAAATTGGGAGGACGATGACGATGACGAGTACTGCTCGACGCGGCAGGACCTGATCGACGCAGCGGCAGCTGCCGATGTCCTCGGCATCGGGTTGGAAGCCGTCAATTTTTCAGCTGAATACAAGGATCGCGTGTTCGCCGAGTTCTTGCGCGAGTACTCGGCCGGTCGCACGCCGAACCCCGACGTGCTGTGCAACGCGGAGATCAAGTTCAAGGCGTTTCTCGATCATGCAATCAAGCTCGGCGCTGAACATATTGCGACCGGGCATTACGCGCGCGTACGCGAAACGGACGGCGGGTATCAATTGCTGCGCGGACTCGATCGCGGCAAGGACCAAAGCTATTTTCTGCATCGGCTCAATCAAGAGCAGCTTTCGCACACACTGTTTCCGATCGGCGAGCTGCAAAAAACCGAAGTCAGAAAAATCGCGCACGACATCGGATTGCCGAACGCGGCAAAGCGCGATTCCACCGGCATCTGCTTCATCGGCGAGCGCCCTTTTCGTGAATTTCTCAATCGGTATCTGCCGATGACTCCTGGCCCCATTCGAACTCCGGACGGTGCAATCGTCGGGGAGCACGTCGGGCTCGCGTTCTACACGCTAGGGCAGCGTAAGGGAGTGGGTGTCGGTGGCGTGCGGGACTCCTCCGGTGAGCCCTGGTTCGTCGCCCGCAAGGACATGGACGCGAACACGTTATGGGTCGTGCAGGGGCACGACCATCCGTGGCTGATGTCGAGCCGACTGACCGCCCGCGATTTGAGTTGGACGGCGGGTGTTTCTCCGGCGTCAGGAACACGCCTTGCCGCCAAGACACGATATCGGCAAGCGGACGCCGACTGCGTCGTGAGTTCGGTAGGCGAGGAGGGCTTCGAACTCGCTTTCAGCGAGCCGCAATGGGCCGTTACACCCGGACAGTCCGCCGTTCTGTACCAAGGCGAAGTTAGTCTGGGTGGTGGAGTGATCGAAGCAGCACCGATAACTAGACTCGATCGGACAGCCGCGATGTGACTGCCGTCCGATTGAACGACTGGAAAGTGAGTTCATCATGAAGCGCGCTGCTCTGTTCTTTTCTCTCTCGATAGCTGCCGCTGCCGGTCTCGTCGCCTGTGGCGGCGGATCACCCGGCGCAGCTCCGGTCCCCAGCACCGGCACTCCGGCACCACCCCCCGGCGCCCCGACACCGGCCCCGCCGCCGCCTTCACCACCGCCACCGCCTGCCGGACCGGCTTCCACGGAGATACCTACGCTGACACGGACGACGGTCGTGAGCGGATTGCAGAATCCGTGGGACTTGGCGTTTACGCCCGACGGCACGATGCTGTACACCGAGAAGTGCCGAGGCCTTTCGGCGCGATTTGCAAACGGCACGACGGTCCGGTTGTTCGGCACATCAGGTTCATCGCTGGTGGCGCCGGATCTATTCTGTGAAGGTCAGAGCGGAGTTCACGGCATAGCTGTTGATCCGGACTTCGCAACCGGAACTCGTTACGTGTACGTCTTCATGGCGTCCAACCTGACGACGAACCCGCGCACCAACCGAGTCGTGCGCCTGCAGCTCAGTGCCGACACGATGAGCGCGAGCAATCGCACCGACATCATTACCGACATCGCATACAAGGATGTCGCCAATGGCGTGGGCGGCGCAGGCTCTCACAGCGGAGGCCGCGTGCGCTTCGGACCCGACCGTTATCTCTATGTGACATCAGGAGATAACCACAACGCCACGTTGCCACAGGACCTGTCGCGCCTCGGCGGCAAAGTGATGCGTGTCGACCGCAACGGGGCCGCAGCGCCGGGCAACAACACCCCGGCTGGCGGTGACCCGCGGATCTTCACGTACGGCCACCGCAACGTGCAGGGAATCACGTTCCGTCCTGCGGGCCAGCCCAATGCCGGACAGCCCTTCACCGCGGAGCATGGCCCGAATCATTCCGATGA
Source organism: uncultured beta proteobacterium (assembly GCA_963791315.1). Taxonomy (GTDB): domain Bacteria; phylum Pseudomonadota; class Gammaproteobacteria; order Burkholderiales; family Burkholderiaceae_F; genus JACCZX01. Next base: position 453,192 of record CAWBRQ010000007.1, on the reverse strand, counting down.
AGTCACGCCGCTGGTAGCAGGCGGCAACGCCGGTTGGGATCCGAAGAACCGCGCGGGCCTGACATGCCCGGACAACTATTGCGGATACGCCGGCGATCCGACAACGATGCCAATGACCGACTTAACGCGCTTCCCGAGTGCGATTCGGCCCAGCTGGGTTCATAACACCGGCGCTCGCGGCATGGGACCCGCAACGTTTCTGAGCGGGGCGCAGTGGAAAGCTTGGGATGGTCGTCTACTGGTTGGCATCATGGCTGGAGAACGAATCGTTGTCCTGCAGCTTGACCCCGCCGGCATGACCACGGGGACTGTGGACGCGAATTTGCCTGCGACGCGAAGCCGATCGCTGGTCCAGGGACTGGACGGAAACCTTTACGTGGTAACGGATTCTGGTGAGATCTGGCGGGTAGTGCCGAGTTGAGAGTCGGCCCGGCAGCACGTCGCCGCCAGACGGCTGCAATCGATAAGGTCGAGAGCGGAACAAGCCATTTTCGACAGCCTTTCTGCCGTCGGACGTCGCGATGCTATTGGTTCCCAGGATTCCCGTCCACCAACCGCGTGCTAAGGGTCTGGAAAGACCTACCGCGTCTACAGCCCTCGCCTATGAGGTTACCTGACATGCTCCCCATCTCGCCAAAAAAGCGATAGTCGCCATTGGCGTCTTGGTACCATAGCTGTCAACTATGAGGAGCTTTGGTTCCTCGCATTGGCTTGATCCAGGCTCGCACCGAGCTGCAATGGAAGGCGTCGACAGCACAGCCGTCGCGTGCTCGGCCGCAGCCACTGCCCACGCGTCTCGCCACTTAACGTCTTAAAGACTCAGCCGAATCCGGGAACATTGCAAGATCAACTGACACTGGCCGTCAAATTCTCGACTGCTGAGGAAGGCAACGATCAGACCGAAGCGTCTCGCTGGTATTTAATGGCGGCACATGGTGGAAATATAGCACGCAATGTATGAAGTCAGCATGCGATACACGCACGGCTACGGATTGACTAAGAACGACGCAGAGGCGGACGTCGGCGTCAACGGGCCGCTAGTGGAGGTCATCCTGGCGCAGCGTAGGAATGGCCCATTGTACGGCACGGTGAACCCGCAAAGGCGCCGTCATCTCACAACACAAGATAACGACCCGGCGACAGCTCACGGCAGCTTGTGATGTGGCTTACTCGAGCGTCCGAATCGGGATCTGCAGCCGCCAAGCATGAACTCGCATTGGTTCGACTCTTTGGCATTTGGAAAGACGGCGCAGCGAAAACAGGCTACTTGATGCCGCTGCCAAGTGTCACGGAGTCGGCCATACAGCTGTTGACAGAAAACGCCGAGGCTGGGTATTGGAAGTCACAACACGCGTTAGCAGAGCTGTATCAAGTGGGGCGTGCGGATATCAAACCCGATCTGAGTGAGTCCAATACATGGTGGCAACGACTCGAAACACAAGCCGACCCCTCCGTGCAGATAAGCGTCGGCGAACGCTACCTGGTAAGCGATGCGAGCCAGTACCGGGCGGGCTACAGCAAATGGAAGGAAAAGAGTCTTTCTTACGACGATACTAACCGGCTCGCCTTTGAGTGGTTTAGTCGCGCCGCGGCGCAAGCTGACAAAGACGCTCTCTGGCAGCTCGCAAGGATGGAATACAACGGCACAGGAACCCGCAAGAATCCAGCAAGAGCGTTACAACTTCAGCAGAAGGCTGCCGATCTGGGGCAAGTCGAAGCTATGTATCAACTTGGCATCGCCTATATCGCTGGCGACGGGTTCCTAAGATTATTCAAGCGCACTGCATTGGCTGGGCCGGTCAGCTGCGCATGAAGGCGCCTATGGGGATAACCCTGTTCGTTCGCATGCGCAAAACGCTTTAGGCGCTTTGTACGAAAACGGCTACGGAGTCACCCGCGACGCGGTGCTCGCCTACGCCTGGTACGACTTAGCCTCCACGGTCGGTCTGGCGGATGCCGACAAGAATTTGCATCGCGTCGAATTGCTGCTGAATCCGCAGCAGGTGCGCGAAGCCCAAAAACTGTCGCGCGACTGGAAACCGGGACATCAAATCGCCGGTGTCGCACGTTGAGTGTTAGTCCCTGACGACGCCCAGCCGAAGGACGCGGGGCAGTTAGTCAAGGGCGCCGAGCTCAGACATCCAGCGCGCCCTACTGTCCGAAGCCTGTCTTCGAGCGATTACAACCGGCCGGAAGTGCATTGGTTGTTATGTTCCACGACATAGCAGCCTGTCCGGGCGCCGTAGTCGGAGTGAACGCAACCACGCAGTTACTGGCCAAGTTAAGACCAGTTAACGTAATAATGCCATTGGTCACAGTTACGGGAGCAGCGAGGTATCTTGATGTGGCATTGGATGGTGTAACGAAATTACTTGGCAGGAACTGCGCAGTGATTAGGTTCGGGATGGCGTCGCATCTGCCCGGAGCCACTTGTCCGCGATTACTGTTGACACATTCGGCGACAGCCTGCTTGATCGGGCCAACCTGGCCGACGTTGTCGACCACCGTGAATGCGTAGACATAGTCCTGGTATAGCTGAAGGGAGATAGTTACAAGGATGCTAATGATTGCCACGACGACCATCAGTTCGACCAAAGTAAAGCCGCCACCGAAGAAGCATCGTTTGTCGAGGGAGCGTCTTAATCCTCATTCCGAACCTCTTTGGCTATCGCAAAGAAATCTTGAAAAAAAAGCGGCTCTCGCCGGCCTTTTCCTGAAGCAAAGTTATTACAGTCCAACGCCGGTCTTTGAACGGTTGCAGCCAGCCGGAGCAGCGGCAGTAGCTCCATCCCAACGAATCGACGCTTGACCCGGGACTACCGTCGGCGTCAGTGTCACGACGCAGTTCGACGTTTGCGCGTTGCCGGTGATTGTGACCGCGACGCCGTTCCACGCAACAGCTGCACCCAGATATTTCGAGTTTGCAGCGGCAGGGATGATCCAGTTATCTGGCAGAAAACCACTACCGATTAAGGAAACACCGACAGCATCGCCGGCCGCACCGATAACGCTGCATGGAGCCGCACTGAAGACGCCGTTGTTGTTCTGCGCACACTCAGCGATGCCTGCTTCAATTGGCCGACCTGGTAAGTTATCCGACCAGCGTGAACGCGTCACATAGTCCTGATACTGCGGAATGGCGATGGCCGCCAAGATGCCGATGATCGCAACCACGATCATCAACTCGATCAGCGTAAAGCCGCGTTGTGCGCGGGCGATTTGGTGTTTCATTTAAGAGCTCTCCTTGGTGTCAACGACGTTACGCCCCAGCCGATGCCAAATACACTCCAAGTTCTGTGCCAGGCCGTTTTAGAATTGGGGGATTTCGACGGGCTAATTCCGCTTTCCCTGACGCGCATCGTCACATGTTGTGGCCGGTTTTTGTCACGGCGTGCCTCACCGCGACCGGCTCATCCGGTTGGATGAGCGATGCGTTGCCTATGCTGCGGCTTGAACTGCCGGCGCGTTGACGAACTCCATGCGCACGCCTGCGAGCTCGATGACGTCGCTGTTTTTCAGCGGATGCGCGGCGGAGCCGAGGTTGACGCCGTTGACGCTCGGGAACATCTCGCCTTCGACATGCGCAATGAAGTAGCCGGTCGGGCGCCGTGTGATGACTGCCACCTGATGGCCAGGGCGGCCGATGGTGGTCAAGGCCTTAACAAGCTGCAGTTCGCGCCCTTCGTTGGCACCGGTCAGAATCTTGATCGACGCCGCGGCGGGTCCGTCTTCACCGTTCATGCCCGGCTGCCGAATCTGGATCGTCGCCGGGCCTGGTCCGTAAAACTCGCGGCGCAGCGGCTGTGACGTATCGATGTCGACTTCGCCTTCGGTGCCAGTGGCACCGTCGGCCAGGAATTTCAGGCGGTACTTGCCGATCTCGAGGGTGTCTCCGCTTTGCAACAGATGTTTCTTGATCGGCTGGCCGTTGACGGTCGTACCGTTGGTCGAGCCCAGATCTTCGAGGTAGACGTCGCCGGCCGACGTGTAGATGACCGAATGCTCGCCACTCACGGCGAGATTGTCGATCACGATATCGTTGTGTGAGCGGCGGCCGATGGTCGTGCGGTCTTTCGCGAGACCGACTTCACGCAGCACGACGCCGTCCAGACTCAGGACCAGCCTAGGCATAGATTCTCCCTCGGCCATCATTTTGTTCTCTCGCGTAATTTTGCCAGCGTGCAAAAAGGTTGCCAATCAACGGCTTACTTGGACGATACGCGCGTGCCCTAGCCGGGCACAAGCTGGCCGTTGACCAGTTCGCCCTCGGTTACTTCGATCGCAGCCGTCGACACCTGCATTTCACCGACAGACGATACTCGAACCACGATCACAGAGATATTGTCCCGACCGCCCGATTCGTTGGCCAGATCGACCAACCGTCGTGCGGTTTCATGCATATCTTCCTCGTTGATCGACAGCAGCCCCTCGATTTCGTAGCTGCCGACCATTTCGGTCAGGCCATCCGAGCATAGAAGGATGATGTCGCCCGCCAGGACGTCTACGTTATGGATCTCGGGTTCGATGTCGGCCCCGGCACCGAGCGCGCGCGTGACCAGATTCTTGGCGGGCAACGAGCGCGCTTCCTCCTCGGTGACCATGCCGGCGTCGAGCAGCTCCTGCGAAAACGAGTGGTCGCGTGTGAGCTGTTCGAGCATCGAATCGCGGTAGCGATATAGCCGCGAGTCACCGGTATGCGCCACCCACAGCCGACCGCCGAGGAACCAGCCGATCACCAGCGTGGTTGCCATGCCTTCGAACGCAGTGCTGTTCAACGCCGCGTTGTAGATGTTGGCGTTGATGTCGGTCACCGTGTCATAGATCGCCTCGTCGGGTGTAAACGCACCGTCGTCCACGTCAATCGTATCGATCGACGATGCGAGGCGTTCAAGCACCGAACTGATCGCCATCACACTCGCCACTTCGCCGGCGTTATAGCCACCCAACCCGTCCGCCAACACGAACAAGCCGCACGATGGATCGGCGCCAATCGCATCCTCGTTCAACGGACGTACAAGGCCCGGATGAGTTTTCAGCGCAAAGTCGAGTGAAAAGCTCATCGGACGTTGCGTGAGCGAATTACTTGACGAGCACGACAGGTACTGGGCTGCGTTGCACGACGCCTTGTGTAACGGAGCCAAGTGCAGCGGCGGTATACGAACCTATACCTCGCGTGCCCATCACGATGTGATCGATGTGGTGCGCCGCGGCGTAATCGCTGATCACGTCCCAGGGGACGCCAACCAGCGTGTGAACGCTGTATTTGGCGCCCGCTGCGTCGAGAATCTTGCGCGGCCGCTCGATCGCCTGCATGCTTTTTTCGCGGTGATACTCGTGCAGCGAATCTTTAGACACGAAGCTGCTTGCGTTCCCGGGAACTGCTCGCTGCACGTTGAGCAAGTGGATATCGACCGTTTCCGCAGAGGGTAGCGCTCGCACATGCGCAGCGACATATTCAGCAGCGCGCGCTGCGTTATCCGATGCATCCACAGGCAACAGTATGTGACGAAACCATCCGGCACCTGCAAGCTCCTCTGGCGCCACCCCTCCAGGGAGCCCCGACGCCTCTGATTGCGGTTGCCTTGAAGTCGCCCGAGCTGCAAGCCATTTCCCAAGCAGAACGACCAACACGGCGCCCGCGCTCGGTGCAACCCAATGCAGGTACTTGGCATTTGCCTCGACCCACTCGCTTACGAGTGGGTCGGTGACAGCCATCTCACCGGCGACCCAGCCGAGCAACGCAGCGCCGATCGTGATGATGATCGGCCAACGCTGCATCAACTTCAGCAGCACCGTCGAACCGAAGACGACGAGCGGTATCGAGATCGCCAGTCCGACAATCAGAAGCGTCAGGCTTCCCTTTGCCGCTGCGGCAACCGCGATCACGTTATCGAGGCTCATCACGAGATCCGCAATCAGGATCGTCTTGACTGCCGCCCCGAGAGAGCCGACCACCTTGCCGCCGCCTTCCTCTTCGTGCTCAGGCATTAGCAGCTTGACGGCGATCCATAGCAGCAGCACAGCAACCGACCAGCTTCAGATACGGCAGTCTCGAGCAGTTCGACCGCAACGATCGTCAGCACGATCCGCATTACGACTGCGGCGCCGCTACCCCAAAGAATCGCTTTCTGCTGCTGGTGCTGCGGCAAAGATCGAGCAGCAAGCGCGATCACGACGGCGTTATCGCCGCTTAACACGATGTTGACGCCGATGATCTGCATCAACGCAACCCAGAAGCCGGGCGATATGAAGTCCATGGGCGGCCTTATGTACGGGTCAGGGCGCTGCTTGCTCGCCCAATCAAATCAACACGCTTTTGAGCAGCTTGCCAATTTCGGACGGATTTTTCGTCGTGCGGATTCCGCATTCTTCCAGCGTCGCCAGTTTTTGCTGTGCCGTTCCCATGCCACCTGAGATGATTGCACCAGCGTGTCCCATGCGTTTGCCGGGCGGCGCCGTCACGCCGGCAATGAATCCGACGACGGGCTTTTTCATGTGGTCGCGTACCCAGAATGCCGCCACTTCTTCGTCGTTGCCGCCGATCTCGCCGATCATCACAACGGCATCCGTTTCGTCATCTTCATTGAACAGTTTCAGCACGTCGATGTGCTTCAGGCCGTTGACGGGATCGCCTCCGATTCCGACTGCACTCGACTGCCCGAGCCCCAGCTCGGTTAACTGACCTACTGCCTCGTACGTCAGCGTGCCGGAGCGCGATACGACGCCGATACGCCCCTTGCGATGAATGTGCCCCGGCATGATTCCAATCTTCAGCTCGTCCGGCGTAATCGTGCCCGGACAATTTGGACCCAGCAACAGCGCGCGCTTGCCGTGTTTGCGCATTTCATCGCGCACCACGACCATGTCGCGCACCGGAATGCCTTCGGTGATGCAGATCACAAGATCGAGATCGGCGTCGACCGCCTCCCAGATCGCGTCCGCAGCGCCGGCCGGCGGCACATAGATGACAGAAACGTTGGCACCAGTTTGTTTCTTCGCTTCCTTGACTGTGGCAAAGATCGGAACACCCTCAAAATCTTCACCTGCCTTTTTCGGATTGACGCCGGCAACGAAGCACGCGCGACCGTTCGCATACTCCCGGCATACGCGCGTGTGAAATTGGCCGGTCTTGCCAGTGATCCCCTGCGTGACGACACGCGTGTTCTTGTCAATCAGAATGCTCATTGCTTTCGACCTGCTGCAGCGGCCACGACTTTTTGCGCGGCCTCCGCCATCGTGTCAGCAGAGATAATCGGCAACCCCGAGTCGGCGAGCATCTTCTTGCCGAGCTCCTCGTTGGTGCCCTTCATGCGGACCACCAGCGGAACTCTTAGCTGCAGCGCCCGCGACGCGGTGATGACACCTTCAGCAATCACGTCGCAGCGCATGATGCCGCCAAAAATGTTGACCAGAATGGCCTTCAGGTTGGGGTTGCGAAGCATCAGCTTGAACGCTTCGGTGACTTTCTGCGGTGTCGCACCGCCGCCAACATCCAGAAAATTGGCCGGCTCACCGTTGAAGAGCTTGATGGCGTCCATCGTCGCCATCGCAAGGCCTGCGCCGTTGACCAGGCAACCGATGTTGCCGTCGAGTTGTATGTACGACAAATCGAACTTCGATGCTTCGATCTCGGCCGGATCTTCTTCGTCGAAGTCGCGCAATGCCACGATGTCCGGATGCCGGAACAATGCATTCGAATCGAAGTCCATCTTCGAATCGAGCACGATCAGTTGGCCGTCGCCGGTCAACACCAGAGGATTGATTTCAGCCAACGAGGCATCAGTCTCCCAAAACGCCTTGTAAAGCGCCTGGAAAATGGCGCGCGCGGCGGGAACGCTTGCCGGTGGTATGCCGATCTTGAACGAAAGGTCATCGGCGTCGCGCACGCTCAACCCGAGCGATTGTTCGATGTGCACTTTGTGAATTTTCTCCGGCGTATGAGCGGCCACGTCCTCGATGTTGACCCCGCCCTCGGAGCTCGCAATCAGCGTGACTTGCTGGGTCGCGCGATCAACGACCATGCCGACATAGAACTCCTTCTTGATATCGGCGCCCTCTTCGATCAGCAGCCGGCGAACTTTCTGTCCGGCGGGACCGGTTTGGTGCGTGACCAACTGCATGCCGAGAATTTCGGAAGCGCGCGCGCGGACTTCGTCGACAGAGCGTGCAACCTTGACACCGCCTCCCTTACCCCGGCCGCCCGCATGGATCTGCGCCTTGACGACCCACACCGGCCCTCCCAGGTTGCGTGCAGCATCGACCGCCTCTTCGACGCTGAATACGGCGATGCTGCGCGGCACCGGCATGCCAAAGCGGCGAAAGATTTCCTTGCCTTGATACTCATGGATCTTCATCGCCTGTGCCAGCGTGGATAGAACTGCGCGACCGCTGGACCGTCGGTACGCAATGCATGGCAGCGGTCGAGCTGCCACGGCTTGATCTCTTCGCTCTGACTTGCACTCTCGTGCGTTCTAAATACTTCACCTGCAAACGCCTGCGCCGCACAGTCGGGAGCACGCCGCGAGTTCTGTCAGATGGGTACAGCCGTTGATGCCGCCAAGCCGCTCCAGAGCGGCCTTCCGAAAGCCTTGCAGCAGATTGAGACCGACCAGCTTCGAGTAATCGGGCTCGATTGCCTCGCATTGGCCCGGATAGGGAACTGATCGGGAGCGCGCTTGGCGGCCACGATGTTGAATTGCGTATCGATCGTCACTGTCAGCCCGAGATCGTGCACCGGCTCACCGACTGGCCTGACCGGTGGCCAGAACGAAGTCGCGCGCCTTGGTATCGTCAGGACGGCTTCGATGTCCCATAAGCCGTCATCGCGTGCGTAAGCGTCGACCTTAATGGAGCGGGTGTGTACGTGGCGGCGGTTGGGCATGCTGGCTAGAACGACAACGGGCCGCACCTCGTACAAAGTGGGTGCGGCCCGCCAAAGAATCTAACACAGGCGACCTGGTCGCTGAGGCAATTACGTGCCGCGAACGCAGCAATTACTCAGGGTCCGTTCGACCTTGCAAGACTTGATAAATGGAGTCGAGCGAAAACCCACGCGACTGTAGGAACCGAGCCTGCTTGGCACGTTCTGCCGGGGACGCGGGGAGCGCAGCAAAGCGCTTCGACCTGACTGCGCCCGCGCGCGCCACCTCGCTGCCCGCCAGCCTGGCGAGCGCAGCAGCGCTGAGATCGTCCGCTACGCCAAAACGCCGCAAGTCATAGCGAATGCGTGCATCGCCGAAGCGTTGCGCGCGGCTACGGGCGACCGCACTGGCAAAGCGCTCATCGGATAAAAGGCCGTTACGGTCGAGTTCGTCTAGGACACGAGCTGATTTCCGCCGGATCATCGTCTTCGCGGATGTACCGCACGAGTTTGCGGGAAAGCTCGGCACGACTATGGTCGCGCCGAGCGAGCAATGCGATTGCTCGACTGAGAAGGCTCTTCGTCGCCTGTGTGCGCTGACGTTCGGTACGCGTATCCGGATCACTCCGCCGTGACGGCAACACCCCGCACGGCGACACCTTTGTTCTCGCGAATCCGGTTTTCAATCTCAAGCGCCATTTCGGGATGCGCACGCAAGAACTCGCGCGCGTTGTCTTTGCCCTGACCGATACGATCACCGTTGTAGCTGTACCAGGCGCCGGACTTCTCAACGATGTTGAGCTCGGCACCCAAATCCACGATTTCGCCGTGACGCGAAATGCCTTCGCCGTAAAGGATGTCGAAGTTGGCCTGCTTGAAGGGCGGCGCCACCTTGTTCTTGACGACCTTGACCTTGGTTTCCGAGCCGATCACTTCGTCACCTTTCTTGATCGAGCCGATCCTGCGAATGTCGAGCCGAACCGACGCATAAAACTTCAGCGCGTTACCGCCGGTGGTGGTTTCAGGGCTACCAAACATCACGCCGATCTTCATGCGGATCTGATTGATAAAGACCACCATGCAATTGGTGCGGTTGATGTTCGCGGTCAGTTTGCGCAACGCCTGCGACATCAGCCTCGCCTGCAGGCCGGGCAGCGAATCGCCCATTTCGCCTTCGATTTCCGCCTTCGGCGTCAGCGCCGCCACCGAGTCGATGACAATCAGATCGACCGACCCCGAGCGCACCAGTGCATCGGTGATTTCCAACGCCTGCTCGCCGGTGTCCGGCTGTGAAATCAGCAATTCCTGCAGATTGACGCCAAGCTTCTGCGCGTACTGAACGTCGAGTGCGTGCTCGGCATCGATAAACGCGCAGGTGCCGCCAATTTTCTGCATCTCGGCAATGACCTGCAGCGTCAAAGTGGTCTTGCCCGACGACTCCGGCCCATAAACTTCGATCACCCGCCCGCGCGGCAACCCGCCGATTCCAAGCGCGATATCGAGACCGAGCGAACCGGTCGATACGACCTCGATATCGTCGGCAACTTCGCCGTCTGCCATGCGCATGATCGAGCCTTTGCCGAACTGCTTCTCGATTTGCGCCAATGCGGCGGCCAACGCCTTTTGCCGCTCCTTGCTGTCCGACACTAAAAGACTCCTTCCATCATCCATTGCCGCCTCCGCTGGTACTCGATTGACCCGACTGCTGCTGTAAATAATTACAGCGCACTGTAAATACATACAGTACAAAAAGTCAACCGATTTGTAACGGCCCGGCGGTCACAACAGCGCACAAACCGAGCGAGCATAACAACCGACACACACTTCACCGCACTTGGGAATTCAATGCAGTTTGCCCGGCCTTGAGCGCTCCGGCATAATGTTCGGCTGTGATTCCGGGTCGTTAGCTCAGTCGGTAGAGCAGCGGACTTTTAATCCGTTGGTCGGCAGTTCGAGCCTGCCACGACCTACCAGCGCTCTCGACAAAACGGCCCTCGACAAAAGCTCCGGTTTCGAGTAGGCTCGCCGCCGCATTCGCTTCAAGTCCAGTACCCATCGACTCGTCCTACCTCATCGCTAGCTGTTGTTGCTTGATGGTCTTGGCAGTTCCCCCGGTTACGTTGCTTGATCCGCTTGCATGCGTGGAGCGTCATGTCGACGCGCGCGCGATTTTTTAGGAACGTAATCAAAATGGCTAGTGGCAAAGTTAAGTGGTTCAACGAGTCCAAGGGTTTTGGCTTCATTACCCCGGATGGTGGCGGCGCCGATCTATTCGCGCATTACAGCGAAATCGTCGGAAGCGGCTTCAAGACATTGACTGAGAATCAGCAGGTCGAGTTTGTGGTCAAGCAGGGTCCGAAAGGCCCGCAGGCCTCGCAAATCCGGCCGATGTAATTTCAGAGCATCAAATTGAAAACCGCGGCTTGCCGCGGTTTTTTTTCGCCCGAGTGGCACTATCAGCTCACGCACCCGAACCGACGTACGGCTGCTGGCGAAACCACTTAGTAGCAATCCACTTTTCGCCGCTGCCAACCGGGCTGCCGCCGTGCAACGTACGTACGTCGAGTGCGCCGGCCTCATCGCAATACGCGAAGTACACCGCGTGCCCCTTGCGCGGCAGCACATCCAGCCCGATCTCCGGAAACACGGTGGACCCGCCAAGCGTCACGTCGTTCAAATACATGATTAACGTTGCGATCCTTTGTCCGCCCTGCGCAAGCACTTCCTTATTACCGGGGTGCGACGGATCGAAATAGTCGAAGTGCGGTTTGTATTCGCCGCCGGGCTCGTAGTGAAGCACCTGGATCGGCTCACCCTGTTCAATCGGGCAATCCACCAGCTCGGCAATGCGCTTTTCGATTCGCTGCAACAGTTCATTCTCACCGCGTTTGAAATAAGTGCCGGAACTGGTTCGATGTGGATGAACGTCGTAGGCACCAGTGCTCGCGTTCACAACGCTGGAACGCTGCAACTTGTCGCGCGACAGGCTAATTAGCAGATCGCACTCATCATCGGAAAGCAGATTGCCGAACAGCACGACTCGCGGCGATTCGATCACGAACAGCATCTCGACAGCACGATCGGGTGTCTCGAGGCTGTTCGGCATCTCGGCGAGCTGCATGCTCAGTGGACGTGACGGCTGACTTGCCGCGCCGGCAACGGGTGCAATGGCGCTGTCCATTGCGACTGCAACCACGGCGGGTGCGACAATTTCCACCGGCGGCTCGCACCAAGCCGCGTCCACCACCGCCTCCGCGTACTGCGCCTCGTACTTCGCGTCCACCAAAGCCTGAACCACCGCGTCACGCGCGAAATTGCGCTCTTGCATCGTGCGCAACCACGCTTGCAAGGCGGATGGCAGCTGATCGAACTTCACCACGCAGAGTTTAGCCGCCGACAGCAGTATTCTTGGATCCTGGACAGATGCCGGCGGGAGTTCAGATGCTGCAGAAAGTTGGATTGCCGTCCTTGGCCGACGGTGCGTTACTGAAGACCGAGGCGTACATCGGGGGCGCCTGGACGCCGGCAGCTTCGCGCGGACGCTTTGCAGTGCTCAATCCTGCCGACGGCGTCGAGATCGCGAAGGTTGCTAACTGCAAAGGCCCCGAGGCGCAGCGCGCGATCGACGCCGCGCGCGACGCATTGCCGGGCTGGCGAGCGAAGACCGCAAAGGAACGTGCCGCCGCGCTGCGGCGCTGGTTCGATTTGATCATCGCGCACCAGGAAGACCTGGCGAAGTTAATGACGGCCGAGCAAGGCAAACCAATGACCGAGAGCCGCGGCGAAGTCACCTACGGCGCATCGTTCATCGAATGGTTTGCTGAAGAAGCGAAACGCGTCTACGGGGACACGATTCCGACGACAGCCGATGACAAGCGCCTGATGGTGTGGAAGGAGCCGATCGGTGTGTGTGCAGCCATCACGCCCTGGAATTTTCCGGTCGCGATGATTACGCGCAAGGTTGCACCGGCGATTGCAGCGGGCTGCACGGTGGTCGTCAAGCCCGCTGAGCAAACGCCTCTGTCGGCGCTCACGTTGGCTGAGCTATCGCACCGCGCGGGCTTTCCGCCCGGCGTGTTCAATGTCGTACCGGCGGACGAATCGAATTCGATCGCCGTCGGAAAGATTTGGTGCGAGTCGGACGTCGTGCGCAAGGTGTCGTTTACCGGCTCGACGGCGGTCGGCCGCATATTGATGCAGCAAAGCGCGCCGACGTTGAAAAAGCTTTCGCTAGAACTGGGGGGCAACGCCCCATTTATCGCGTTTGAGGACGCTGAAGTCGACGCGGCGGTTGAAGGCGCAATCGCATCGAAGTATCGCAATGCGGGTCAGACGTGCGTCTGCACCAATCGCTTCTATGTTCACGAAAAGATCTACGACGAGTTTGTGCAGAAACTGGCAGCGAAGGCCGCGCAACTGAAAGTGGGCTCGGGCTTTGAAGCCGGCGTGCAGCAGGGTCCGCTGATCGATACAAACGCTCTGAAGAAAGTCGAGCTTCACGTGGCCGATGCGACGAAGCGCGGTGCAAGCGTCGTTACCGGTGGCGAACGCCATGCGCTCGGAGGCACGTTCTATCAACCCACGGTGCTAGCCAACGTCACCGACAAGATGCTGCTGACGCGCGAAGAAACTTTCGGGCCCGTCGCGCCGGTGTTCAAGTTTGCGGACGACGCCGAGGCCATTGCCGCCGCCAATGCGAGCGAGTTCGGACTCGCTGCTTACTTTTACACACGCGATATAGCGCGTGTATTTCGTGTCGCCGAAAGGCTCGAATACGGAATGGTCGCAGTCAACACAGGCCTGATGTCGAACGAGGTTTCGCCGTTCGGCGGTATCAAGCAATCAGGGTTCGGACGCGAGGGGTCGAAGTACGGTATCGAGGAGTATCTGGTCACCAAGTACGTATGCATCGGAGGCATTTAGCCCCGGCGCTACTTTTCCTGGTTCAGTAGCATCGCGCGCGCGCGTTCGAGCTCGGCGCGCTGCGTTTTGTCGATCACCGGATATTTGAGCTCCATCTTTTCGAGCGCCTCGACAATCGCGCCGACTACAACCAGGCGCGTGAACCATTTGTTATCCGCTGGCACAACAAACCAAGGCGCCTGCGGAGTTGCGGTCGCACGTACGGCCGCTTCGTAGGCCTTCATGTAATCGTTCCAGTGGGCGCGTTCCTTCACGTCGGCAGCTGAGAACTTCCAGTTTTTTTCAGGCTCATTAAGCCGCTCTAGAAAACGCTTCTTCTGCTCCTTGCGCGAAACGTGCAAAAAAAACTTCAACACCGACGTGCCGTTTCGGACCAGATAGTCTTCGATCGCCACTATGTCGCGCAGCCGTTGATCGAAAATACTTTTTCCGATGCACTCCGGCGGCAGCTTCTGTGCGCGCAGAATCTCCTGGTGCACTCGCACCACCAGCACTTCTTCGTAATACGACCGATTGAAAATACCGATGCGACCGCGCTCCGGAAGGTGCCGGTAGCAGCGCCACATCCAGTCGTGATCGAGTTCTTCCGGCGACGGTTGCTTGAACGACACGACCTCCACGCCCTGCGGATTCACTCCGCTCATCACGTGCTCGATCGTGCTGTCCTTGCCCGCCGCGTCCATCGCCTGAAAAATGACTAGCAGCGAGCGCCGGTCCTGTGCGTACAGCTTGTCCTGCTCGGCAGCCAGCCACTGCACGCCCGTTGACAGCCGCTGCGCTGCCTCGCTCTTGTCGGCCTTGAGTCCACCTGTGTCCGATGGCTCGACTTTCTTCAGACGAAACTTGGCGCCATTGGTCACCCGGTACGGGTCGATCCAGCCGGACACCTGTTTGAGTTCCTGCCGATTTGTAGCCATGTCGTCCTCATCCGCGCTCGCGGGTAGCATAGCCAATAGCGCCCTGGAGACAGTAAAGAGGAGCAGATGACCTATACAACGGAGAACATTAGGACCGTGGCCCTGCTTGGCCACGGCGGTGCCGGTAAGACGTCGCTTGCCGAAGCATTGCTTGCCAGAGCCGGCGCGATTCAGGTCGCAGGCAGCGTTGAAAAAGGCACGACCGTAAGCGACTTCGATCCGCTGGAAAAGAGCTTTCAACATTCACTGCGCACGTCGGCGCTGCATCTAGATCTGCCGAACGTGCGCGTCCATCTGCTGGATACGCCGGGGTTTCCCGATTTCATCGGCCAGGCGATCGGTGCGCTCGACGCCGTCGAAACTGCAGCGATCGTCGTCAATGCATCGACCGGGATCGAGATGATTACGTCGCGCATGATGGATTGGGCCGCCAAGCGCAGGTTGTGCCGGCTGATCATCGTCAACCGCATCGACGCCGACAACGTCAATCTGCCGCAGGTGCTCGAAGACTTGCGCAGCGCGTTCGGCAAGGAAGTGCTGCCGATCAATTTGCCAGCGGCCAACGCCACCAAGGTTGTCGACTGCTTCTTCAATCCGTCCGGAGAAGCCGATTTTTCGTCCGTCGCCGACGCGCACCAGGCCTTGATTGACCAGGTGATCGAAGTCGACGAAGACTTGATGGCGCGCTATCTGGAGCAGGGTCAGGAAATCGAGGCCGACGAACTGCACGGCCCATTCGAGAAGGCATTGCGTGACGGCCACCTGATCCCGGTGTGCTTCGTTTCATCACGCAACGGCGCCGGCATCGACGAATTGCTGAATATTTTTGACCGCCTGCTGCCGAACCCGGCCGAAGGCAACCCACCACTATTCTTCAAGGGCGACTTGGTCGACGGCAAGGGCGTCAACGAATTCCGCTCCGAGCCAGATCCTAAGAAGCACGTCCTAGCACACGTGTTCAAGGTCGTCGTCGATCCGTATGTCGGCAAGCTGGGCGTGTTTCGTGTGCACCAGGGAACGGTCACGAAGGACACGCAGCTTTACATCGGCAGCGGACGCAAGCCGTTCAAGGTGGGACACCTGTTGATGCTGCAAGGCTCAAAGACGGTCGAAGTTTCATCAGCGTCGCCGGGCGATATTGCGGCCGTCGCGAAGATCGACGAGATCGAGTTCGATTCCGTGCTGCATGATTCGCACGATGAAGACCACATCCACATGCGGCCGCTTGAATTTCCAACGCCGATGAGCGGCCTGGCGATCCAGCCGAAGCGCCGTGGCGACGAGCAGCGGATCTCGGAGGTGCTGCACAAGATGATGGCCGAAGACCCCACCTTGGTCATCGAGCACGACGTGACGCTGAACGAAACGGTTTTGCGAGGATTGGGCGAGCTGCATCTGCGCTCCGCGCTCGAGCGCATGTCGTCGCAGTACAAGATCGAGGTGCAAACGCGCCCGCCGCGCGTGCCGTATCGGGAAACAATCGGCGCCCCCGCAGAAGGCCACGCACGGCACAAGAAGCAGACCGGGGGTGCCGGGCAATTTGGCGAAGTGTTTCTGCGCGTCGAGCCGCTGGCGCGCGGCGCGGGCTTTGAATTCGTCGACCAGGTTAAGGGCGGCGTGATTCCATACCAGTTCATTCCCGCCGTGCAGAAGGGCGTTGAATCGGTTCTTACGTCGGGGCCTGTCGCCGGATACCCGATGCAGGACCTGCGTGTCACCGTCTACGACGGCAAACACCATCCGGTCGACTCGAAAGAGATCGCGTTCGTGTCTGCGGGGCGCAAGGCGTTTCTCGATGCACTGAACAAGGCGCGCCCCATTGTGCTCGAGCCGATCGTCAACGCGGAGATCGAGGCACCCGAGTCTCACATCGGCGATATCACGGGCGACCTGTCTTCGCGTCGCGGTCATATCACCGGTACGCGTGGCCTCGCCGGCGCGATGACCGTCGAGGGATTGGTACCGCTGGCAGAGCTCGAAGGCTACTCGGCGCGACTCAAGTCGATGACACAGGGCCGCGGCGCGTGGACGATGTCGCTATCGCACTACGAACAGGCACCGCCGAATGTTCAGCAGCAACTGGCGACCGAGCACAAGTCGAAGGCGAAAGTAGAAGAAGAGGATTGACCGGTGTTACGCCGATGCGACATGCCGTTCTACCTTCGGCTCTCGAATTGGCAGATTCACCAACGCTGCAGCGAGCGCTAGCAGCGCATCGGCGTACCACATCCAAAGATAACTGCCGGTGCGGTCGACCGCGATGCCGCCCAAATATGCGCCGAAAAAGGCGCCGATCTGATGCGTGAGCAAGGTCAGGCCGAATAGCGTTGCGAGGTAACGCATCCCGAACAGTTTGCCGACCACGCCAGCGGTCGGCGGAACGGTCGCCAGCCAGGTCAGTCCGAGTCCAATCGCGAAAATGTAGAACGTCATTGCCGTTTTCGGCGCGGCCAGGTAGATCAGAATCAGCACGGTGCGCGACAGATACATCCAGAACAGGATGTACTTGCTGCGATAACGGTTAACCCACTGTCCGGCGGTCAGGCTGCCGGCGATGTTCGCCAAGCCGATCAGCGCCAGCGACCAACTCGCCACCGACGCCGACAAACCGCACAGGTCGACTTCGCCCGGAAGATGAGTTACCAAAAATGCGATATGAAAGCCGCACGTGAAAAAGCCCGCGTGCAACAACAAATAGCTGCGATCACGCAGCGCTTCCCGGACTGCGCGCCTGAGCCCGCCGCTAGGCGCAGAGGCGGCATGAGCTGCCGCCGCATCCGGCGAACGACGCAGTACCCTAGTCAACGGCAGAGCAGTCAACGTCAGCACGGCGAGCGACCACATCGCACCGGCCCAACCGAACACCGTGATCAGCATCTGCAGCAGTGGTGCAAACACAAACTGCCCGAACGAGCCGCCGGCATTGACTACGCCGGAAGCGGTTCCGCGCTTATTGGCTGGTACGTGTTGCGAGGCGGCTCCGATCAGCACAGAAAAGCTCGCGCCCCCTGCTCCGGCCGCCGACAGAATGCCGATCGCAAATACCAGGCCGAGCCCAGTCGTCATGAACGGTGTTAACGCCGTGCCTATCGCCAGCACGATCAGGCCGCCCGCCAAGACCCGTGCGGGACCGTAGCGATCGGCTATCGCACCGGCAACTGGCTGCAGGGCACCCCAAACAAACTGGGCCACCGCCATCGCGAAGCTGATCGTGACGATGCCGAGCCCGGTCGCGGTGTTCAGCGGCGAGACAAAGAGGCCAAGCGATTGTCGGGCGCCCATCGTGACCATCAGGATCGCAGCAGCGACCAACGTCAGCGTCCACCATCCGTGTCCGGCCTTCGATTGCGCTGTCGCCGCGTTCATTACTCAGTTCTCACCGATCACCGCCTTGCCAACGGCTTATAGCGCGGGCGATGCGGACGCGCACCCTCTTCGCCCAGGCGTTGCTTCTTGTCCGCTTCGTATTCCTGGTAGTTGCCGTTGAAGAAAGTCCACTGCGAGTCATCCTCCGATGCCAGGATGTGCGTGGCGATGCGGTCGAGAAACCAGCGATCGTGTGAGATCACCAGCACCGTACCCGCAAACTCGAGCAGCGCTTCTTCGAGCGCGCGCAACGTTTCAACGTCAAGATCGTTCGACGGCTCGTCCAGCAGCAACACGTTGCCGCCGGCGAGCAAGGTCTTCGCAAGATGCAAACGACCGCGCTCTCCGCCGGACAGGTTGCCGACGATTTTTTGCTGATCGCCACCTTTGAAATTGAATCGTCCAAGATAGGCGCGTGATCCCATTTCGAACTTGCCAACGGTGAGAACATCGAGACCACCGGACACTGCCTCCCACACGCTCTTGTCGTTCGGCAACGCATCGCGAAATTGATCGACCGAAGCCATCCGTACCGTCGGGCCGATGACTATTTCCCCTGCATCGGGTTTTTCCTTGCCGGTGATCATTCGAAACAGCGTCGACTTCCCGGCACCATTGGGCCCGATGATGCCCACGATCGCACCGGGCGGGACGCTGAACGTGAGGTTGTCAATCAACAGACGGTCGCCGTAGCCCTTTGACACGCCGTCGAACTCGATCACCTTGTCGCCCAGCCGCTCGGAAACCGGAATAAAAATCTCCTGCGTTTCGTTGCGCGTCTGATGCTCGTACGACGACAGCTCGTCGAAGCGCGCCAAGCGCGCCTTGCTCTTGGCCTGCCGGCCCTTCGCGTTCTGACGCACCCACTCGAGCTCCGACTTCATCGTTTTCACGCGCGCGTCTTCCTGCTTCGACTCGCGCGCTAGGCGTTCTTCCTTTTGTTCGAGCCACGCGCTGTAATTGCCCTTGTATGGAATGCCACGCCCGCGATCGAGCTCCAGGATCCACTCGGCCGCGTTGTCCAGGAAGTAGCGATCGTGCGTGACCGCGACCACGGTCCCCGGGAAACGCAACAGGAATTGCTCGAGCCAGTCGACACTTTCGGCATCCAAATGGTTGGTCGGCTCGTCGAGCAGCAGCATGTCTGGCTTCGACAGCAATAGCTTGCACAGCGCCACCCGCCGCTTTTCGCCGCCTGACAAGGTTCCGAGCACCGCCTCCCACGGCGGCAGGCGCAGCGCATCGGCTGCGATCTCCATCTGGTGCTCGGTGTCCTGGCCGGAGGTCGCAAGGATCGCCTCGTACTTCGCCTGCTCAGCCGCCAGCAGATCGAAGTCCGCGTCCGGCTCGGCATACGCGGCGTAGATCTCTTCGAGCTTTTGTTTCGCCTGCAGCGATTCGCCGAGGCCACCTTCGACTTCCTGCTTGACGGTGCTCGCGGCATCAAGCTGCGGCTCCTGCGGCAGGTATCCAATCTTGATACCCGGCATCGCCACTGCATCGCCTTCGATTTCGTGATCGAGTCCGGCCATGATCCGAAGCAAGGTCGATTTGCCGGAGCCGTTCAAGCCGAGCACGCCGATCTTCGCGCCAGGGAAAAAACTAAGCGAGATATTCTTAAGAATCTCACGCTTGGGCGGAACGACTTTGCCCACGCGGATCATCGAATAGACGTACTGAGCCATTGAATCTACCGAATTGACAGCAAATGACGAGGGAGCAATGAGGACTACGGCGAGCGACGAGATTACCGCATCGCATGTATCATTCGCTTCGGATTGTGGTGCTGTGTGTTCCGGTTCGCACCCTCCCCTCGCGGTTGTGGTTGCTACTAGACCAAAAGCTCCCTCGAACTTTTTGTAGTGTTCGCATTTGCCTGAACCGGTTCTGCGATACCAATGGTGTCGCCCCAGGCCGTGCTCAGGAGATCAATTTTGAATTCGTCATTTGAAGCCCTCGGCTTGTCCGAGGCACTGGTTCGCGCTGTCACCGAACTGGGTTACACAACGCCGACCCCGATTCAACAGCAGGCGATTCCCGCCGTGCTGAGCGGCGGCGACCTACTGGCCGGCGCTCAGACAGGCACCGGCAAAACGGCTGGCTTTGTGTTGCCGATCTTGCAGCGTTTAGCCACGCATCCCGCGCCCGCCGGTAAATCGCGCAAGCCAGTTCGTGTGCTGATCCTTACTCCAACGCGCGAGCTTGCGGCGCAGGTCGGAGAAAGCGTGCGTGACTACGGCAAGCACAGCAAGGCCAGTGCCGCGATCGTCTACGGCGGGGTGTCGATCAATCCACAGATCTCGGCGCTAAAACGTGGTGTCGATATCGTCGTGGCGACGCCCGGGCGGCTGTTGGATCACGTTGGCCAGCGCACGGTCGATCTGTCGCAAGTCGAAATACTGGTGCTCGATGAAGCCGATCGCATGCTGGACATGGGGTTCCTGCCGGATATGAAGCGGGTGTTTGCGCTGTTGCCGAAAACACGGCAGACGCTTCTTTTCTCGGCAACATTTTCGGATGAGATCCGCACGCTTGCCGCGTCGCTGTTGAAGAACCCGGCGATGGTGCAGGTGGCTGCGCGCAACTCCACAGTCGATGCGACGACGCAAAAGGTGGTGCTGGTCGATCGCGGGCGCAAGTCAGAGCTTCTCGCGCACATGATCACGACCAACAACTGGTTTCAGTTGCTGATATTCACTCGTACCAAGCACGGAGCGAACCGGCTGGCAGAGTTCCTGAACAAGCATGGTGTCACTGCACTCGCGATTCACGGCAACAAGAGTCAGGGCGCTCGCACCCGCGCGCTCACCGAGTTCAAGAGCGGCGATTTGCAGGCGTTGGTCGCGACCGACATCGCCGCGCGTGGATTGGATATCGAACAGCTGCCGCATGTGATCAACTTCGATCTGCCACATGTGCCTGAAGACTATGTCCATCGCATTGGACGCACTGGCCGCGCCGGGGCAACGGGCGAGGCGATCTCGCTGGTGTGTGCCGACGACAAACCGCTGCTGACCGACATTGAGCGCGTCATACGGCGTCAGGTGCCGCGCGAGATCATCGCCGGGTTTGAGCCGAATCCGCACGAGCGCGCTGAACCGATCGTGCGCCAGCGGGGTCAGGGCAAAAGCGAGCGCGGACAACGCGATCGGCCGCAGCGATCAGCTGCGCGTCGTCCGTCGCAAGGTCAGCCGCGCAAGAACGGCAGCGGACAACCCGCCAGGGCGCAGTCGCCAAAGCCCAATGGTCAATCTGCGCGGCCCGCCGAAGCGCATACCAAACCGAAGCATTCAAAGCCGGCGGCACAACCACGGCGGCCGGTTGATAGTGCTTCGACAGTGCGTACTAACATTCCAGGGCTGCTGCAACCGTCGCATCGTCGCGGGCGCTAGTCTTACGCGTCTGCTCTGCCCGGAGGTGTGAATGGGAAGCTCGCCCAACGCCACTCTTGAGATTAGGCACAACGCAGCGGCTAAGCGGTTCGAAGCAACGGTCGATAGGCTGCTGTGTCGCTGCGACTACCGGATGCACGGCGACACGATGATGCTCGTGCACACCGAAGTTCCGCCGCAACTCGAACGTCGGGGCTTTGCTTCGCAGTTGGTGCGTGCTGCGTTCGATTACGCCACGCAAAATGGGTTGGACGTGCTGCCGGTGTGCTCATATGTGGCGGCGTGGGCACGGCGGCATCCGGAAGTCGAAGCGCTACTCGCGCGGTAGCGCACGCGTCGTCCAGGGTACTTAGCGCGCCCAAGCGACGGCCGGCGGGCTGAAGCGGCTTTTCGGTGGCTGAACCCGCATCTACGGTAATTTTCCTCCGTCCGTTTGGACCCTAAGATGCCGCCATGAACTTGCTGATCATCGGCGGCGGCGTCTTTCTCGGGCAGTCTCTTTTGCAAGCCGCGCTTGTGGGCGGGCACACGGTTACCGTCTTCAACCGCGGCCAGTCGCGCAACTGGTGGCCGCCGGGTGTGAAATGGATCGTCGGCGACCGGTTGGAAGACCTGCACCTGCTAATGGGCCGCAAGTGGGACGCGGTGATCGACACATGCGGCTACCGGCCACAGGATGTCGAGGCAAGCTGCGCGGCGCTGTATGACAGCTGCGAGCGTTACGTCTTTATCTCGAGCGTCTCCGCGTACGCCTCGTTTGCCAACGTACCGATCCGTGAACAAGATCCTTTGGCTACCGCCGACGAGATCAACCGCGAAACGATCAACGGGGCCAACTACGGGCCGCTAAAGGCCGAATGCGAACGGACCGTCGCACGAGCATTTGGGCAGCAAGCACTTTTGATCCGGCCGGGGCTTATCGTTGGACCCAACGATCCGACCGGGCGCTTTTCTTACTGGCCGTGGCGTATCTGCGGGGGCGGTAGAGTACTGGCGCCGGGTTCGCCTGAAACACCGATCCAATTTATCGACTCGCGCGATCTCGCGGCATTGATCCTGCGCCTCGTCATGATGCGCGCCAGCGGCGCCTTCAACGCAACCGGTCCGAACGAAGGCGCGACCTTTGGCGAATTGCTTGACACCTGCCGCTGGATTTCGGGCGAGGACGTCGAGGTCGAATGGGTCGATGAACAATTTCTCGAGCGTGAAGGGGTACAGCCCTGGACCGAGCTTCCGCTGTGGATTCCAACGCACGATCCGCAGACGCGCGGTTTTCACATGGTCGATACAACGCGTGCGCGCCGCAACGGCCTGCGCACACGGCCGATGGCAGTGACTGTCAGCGATATTCTCGAAGCGGGCATTCCGGAGCACGACGACAAGCGCCGCGTCGGCAAGATAACGCGCGAACGCGAGCGCGATTTGCTCGCGGTGTGGCGCCTGCAAAAGGCCGGGCTGGCGCTGGCCTAGCCGTTACACCTTGAAACGAACGGGGGTCGGCTAACCCGAGCGCCGCGTCGTTGAATCTCCTGTAACACCTTGGAGGTCAACGATGAAACGTAAATTTTGGATCGGCGCTGCATTCAGTACGCTAGCGCTCGCAGCAATGGCACCTTGGTCTGCGTCGCAGGCCAACGGCGTAGCGGTCAGCGTCAGCACTCCTGAGTTCGGAATTCGCATCGGCGCGCCACACTTCCCGGTCTTCCAACCCTTGCCGGTTTACCGGCCGGTGCCCGTATATCAGCCGGTGCCCGTTTATTACCCGCGCGTTCGCTATGTGCCACCGCCGGTGATCTACGTACCTCCACCGCGCTGGGGCTACGGCTATGGTGGATATCGTGGCCACGCTCATTACCAGCCGCACTGGCAGCACCGCGGCTGGGAGCAGCACGCAAATAATCACGACGATCGACGCGGCAATCGGTAGCACGCTGGCCCGCTCTGTGCTTGAATCCCCGTGACAGAGTCGCGGGGAGCAAGCATGCGCATCGAAGGCCAGAGTTCTAACGTAGAAGACCGCCGCGGGCAGTCCTTTGGTGGCCGCGGACTTATCGGCGGCGGCATCGGCACGTTGGTGCTGGTCGTCGTCGGATTGTTTTTTGGGATAGATCCGCGCGTCATTCTCGGCCTGGCCGAGACCGCGCAAACGGTGCAGGAGTCCCGGGCTCCGCAGGGTCCGGTAAAAGCTCCCACGGATCCGGCAGGTCAGTTCGTTTCAGGCGTGCTGCTGGATACAGAGAAAACCTGGAGCACGTTGTTTAAGCAACTCGGCCGCGAGTATCGCGAGCCCAAAGTCGTCATCTTCGAGCGCGCGACGCGCTCGGCGTGCGGCACCGGTCAATCGGCAATGGGGCCGTTTTACTGTCCGCTCGACCAATCCGTATACATCGACCTCTCGTTTTACCGGGCGTTGCAGGAGCGCTTCAAGGCGCCCGGTGATTTCGCACAGGCCTACGTGATAGCGCACGAAGTCGGACACCACGTTCAAAATCAGTTGGGCATCATGGAAAAGACGCAGGCGTTGCGGCAACGGTTGAACGAAGCGCAAAGCAACGCACTGTCGGTTCGCGTCGAGCTACAGGCGGATTGCTTTGCCGGCGTCTGGGCACACCATGCCGGTAACCGCAACCTGCTCGATGCAGGCGACGTCGAGGAAGCGATGCGCGCCGCCGCCGCGATTGGGGATGACAACATTCAGCGCCGCACGCAGGGACAGATCGTCCCCGAAAGCTTTACGCATGGCAGTTCGGAGCAGCGCGTCCGCTGGTTCATGACCGGCATGAAGAGCGGCCAAATTACCGCCTGCAATACGTTCGAAGGGGTGTGAACGCACGTGATCTGACGGCCGGTCTCGCTCTGACGATCGGGATTGCCGGCGCAGTATCGGCCTGGGCCGATCGTCCGGGATCGGTGGATGTGCCCGCCGGGCGTTCGGACGCGGGCTCGTACCTGGTTCAACCGCTCGGCACCGCTGCGCCGATCAGCACAGCTGACGGCGGTTCGCTGCAACCGGTGGCGGAATTCGAAACGCGCGGCCGTGTCTTGCACATCGAGCGCTTCAAACCTTATCAGTCGCTGGTCAACTGGGTTCCCGGCCTGCGGCCCGCCACCCATGATATTGGGCTCGGGTACGGGCCCATGACCGATACCGCAAACGTTCGGCTCTTCAATTTTTCGCACGAAGGCACAAGCAATGGCTTGCGCGCCCTGTTTCCGCGTCCGCGCAGCGCAATGACGCGCGAAGAGTTTGACCGGCTTGGTCCTTACATGACCAATGTGCACGTCATTCCTGCATCAACCGCCATTTACGATCAGCTGCGACGCGTGCGGCATGGCGAGCTGGTGACGCTGCGCGGCAAACTGGTCAACGTGCGCGATGCGGCCGGGCGCGTTGCGACAACGTCTATCACGGCCGGTGACCGGGACTGCGAAATCATGTGGCTCGAAGAGCTGCGCATCGCACGCCTTTAAGATCGGCATCGTGAACGCTCCTGAGGCGCTATCTCGCCGCTCCAATCTCGACGCGACGCTGCTCGGCCGCACCGCGCCGCTGCCGATCGCATCGTATTTCGATGCGACGTGGTTCGAGCGCGAGCTGCAGCATTTGTTCGTGCCGGGCCCAAATTACGCGGGCAGCGAGATGATGACACCCGAGGTCGGTGATTACATGACACTGCCATCGACCGCGCATGGCAAGGTGCTGGTGCACGGACCGGGCGGCATCAACCTGTTATCGAACACGTGCCGGCATCGGCAAGGGCTGCTGCTCGACGGCAAGGGCAACAATGCGAACATTGTCTGTCCGCTGCACCGCTGGACGTACGACTTAAACGGAAAGCTGCTCGGCGCAACGGACTTCGACGTCACTCCCGACTGCTCGCTGCCAAGTACGCCGCTGACACGCTGGAACGGATTGCTGTTCGCGGGACCACGGGATCCGAACGTCGACCTGCGGGATTTTCCGCTTGCTCCCGACTACAACTACAGTAACTACGTCTTCGAGAAGGCGATCGTCGAAGAGTGCCCATTCAACTGGAAGGCGTTTCTCGAAATCTACCTCGAGCTCTATCACGTCGAGGCGATGCATCCTGGGTTGCAAAAGTGGGTCGATCCCGATAACTACGAATGGGGCTTTGGCGATCGCTGGAGTTATCAGGTCCTCGGCATAAAGGACGGATTGAAGTCGCAGGTCTCGCCGAACTATCAACGTTATCGCGACACAATTCTCGAATATTCCGGTGGCGACCTACCGAAGTACGGGACGATCTGGTCGATCCTGTATCCGAACGTGATGCTCGAGTGGTATCCGTACTGTCTTGTCGTCAGTACGCTGATTCCGCGCTCGCCCGAATTGACCACCAACGTGGTTGAGTTCTATTACCCGGAGGAAGTGCAGGCGTTCGAGCGGCAAATTGTTGATGCGCACCAGGCTGCGTATGCTGAGTCGGCCGTCGAAGACGCCCAAATATGCACCCGGCTGCAGCGCGGCCGCCGAGCGCTGTGGCTGGCCGGCGAGGACGACGTCGGCCCCTATCACTCGCCGCATGAAGACGGCATGATCCACATGCACGACTGGATCCGGCGTGAGATGGGGCAGCGCAGAACTGTCTGACGCTCGAAGCTGCTAAGCGGTCGCCGTTTCCTCGATTGCAATTGCGTTCGCGGCCGCCGCAACCACCGCCGCAATGCGCCCGACGTCGCGCAGCTGTTCGGCGCTCATGCCGTCCTGCTTCAGCAGCGCGTAGTGCGACTGCACGCAGAAGTGGCACTTGCCGACGATCGAGGCAGCAAGTGCGTACAGCTCGAACAAGCGCTTGTCGACCCCGGCGTGCGTCGCGTAGGCCTGCATCCGCAGCTGCGCCGGCAGCGCTTTTAACTCCGCGTCACCGGTCATCTCGACGTACGGATACCAGACATTGTTCATTCCCATCAGCGCCGCCGCCGTCAATGCAGCGTTTTTTTCAGCGTCAGGAAGTGCCTCCGAGTTGCGGATGATCGCCACCAGACGGGCGGCCCGCGCCGTGTACGCCGCCGCCAGCGCAACGGCAGCGGCTTCATTGGCGGGCAGCGAGGAGCGGCCAAGCACGCCGTCCAGATTGATCCGCACGTCCTTTGCGTAATCGGGGATCAGCGCTTTGACTTCGTTGATGTAGTCCATCGCGATTTCGCCTGCTCCGTTAGTGCGCAACGACTGCGGTCGCCGGTGTCAGCGTGGCCGTTCCGACCGCCCGATTGCACGGGCATAGCTCGTCGGTTTGCAGACCATCGAGCACGCGCAGGATCTCTTCCGGATTACGACCCACGTTCAGGTTGTTGACCGATACGTGCTGAATTACGTTGTCCGGATCGACGATGAACGTCGCGCGCAGCGCAGCGCCCTCCCTTGCATCACGCACACCGAGCATGTCGACCAGCGAGCCGGTCGTGTCGGCAAACATCCAGTGATTCAGTCGATCGAGATCCTTGTGGTCGCGACGCCATGCAAGCTTGACGAACTCGTTATCGGTCGAGCCGCCCAGCAATACCGCATCGCGGTCCTCGAAATCGTTCGCGAGCTTCGCAAAGCCGACGATTTCGGTGGGGCAAACGAACGTGAAATCCTTCGGGTAAAAGTAAATGACTTTCCACTTGCCGGCGAACGAGCGTTCGTTGACCTCTTCGAATGCACTGGCGCCATTTTCTTCATGATGATTGAAGCCGGGCTTGACACCGACTACGCGGAAAGAATCGAGTTGCTGACCGACGGTTTTCATTGACTGCTCCAAAATTAGGGTTCAGGAAAGAACTACAGAAGCTCAGGTGAGGCGTAGTCTAAGACTATCAATAGAGCACTTGTGATTGTTATTTGCAATATAGGCAATAGCCGCAAGCCCGGCGTCTGCAACAATGGCGCCTGTGACCGTTTCGCCGCATCGCATTTCCGGTTCTTGGCTCGCCTGGTACTTCGTCATCGTCTGGGGGTCTGGCTTCCTGGCGACCAAGGTTGGTCTGCAGTACGCACCGCCTTTTACGTTCCTGACGCTGCGGTTTGCGTTCGGCATGCTTCTGGTCATTCCCATTGCTTTAGTGGTGCGGCCGCGCTGGCCCGACTCAGTGGAGCAATGGCTGCACGTTGCCATCGCCGGTTTGTTGATGCACGCGGTCAATCTGGGCGGCAGTCACTACGCCCAATACCTGGGAATGTCGGCCGGCATCGCGGCGTTGGTCCTAGCGTTGCAGCCACTGGTAACAGCGGTGGTAGCGGGTCCGTTCATCGGCGAGCGCTTAAACCGCATGCAGTGGATCGGTGTCTTGTTGGGATTCGCGGGCGTTGCGCTCGTTGTCTGGCACAAAATCGATCTCAACGCGATGAGCTCTGCATCGCTGGCTGCCGTGCTGATTGCGTTGGTCGCGATTACCGCCGGCACGCTGTACCAGCGACGATTCTGTCCCGCGGTCGATCTGCGCGCCGCATCCGTGGTGCAGTTTGCAGCGACTCTGTTGCTCGTTGCGCCGCTCGCGTTCGCCGTCGAGGGCTTCCGGATTCAGGTCTCGTGGCAGCTTCTGGCGTCGATCGGGTTTCTGGTGATCTTCGCATCGATCTTCGCGGTGAACGCGTTGCACACGTTAATGCGCCGCGGTGAAGCTACGCGCGTGACCAGCTTGCTGTACCTGACGCCGATCATCGCGGTGGCACTTGAATGGCTGATGTTCGGCGTTTATCCGACCTGGTTGACGGCGCTCGGCGTCGTCGTCACGTGCGCCGGTGTGGCGCTGGTCGCGCTGAAACTGCGCGACAAGAGCGAATTGCAGCAGGCCGAAGTGCCCCGAAGCGCAACTTAACCATTGGCTATGACGCTTCCGCGCATCATCGTGTTCGTCGTGCTGACCCACACCGCGTTCGGTGCCGCGCGTGTCACAGCCTCGCTCTACGCGCTATCGAACAAGGCGTCGCCCTTTACCGTCGGCGTGCTGCTGGCGCTATACGCCTTGGTGCCGGCGCTCCTTGCTGTACGCGCCGGCCGCTGGCTCGATCAGGTGGGACCGTTCCGTCCACTGCTATTGGGGACGGTGATGATGACAGTCGGAGCGACGCTTCCGGCGGTCTTTCCCTATGCGACCGCCGATGTTGCACCGCTGCTCGTCGCCAGCGCGTTACTCGGCACCGGCTTCATGTACGTGCAGATGACGATGCAGAATCTGGTCGGAACCATGTCCGAGCCGGGGAGCCGGCCAACGGCGTTCTCGATGCTGGCACTTGGGTTTTCAACGTCGGGATTGATCGCGCCGGTGGCAAGCGGGTTTCTGATCGACAGTGTCGGCCATCGCATCACATTCGCGTTGATCTTTTTACTGATGGTTGTGAGCGTCGTGATTTTGCTTTTGCAGCGGTCGCTGTTGCCGGCACCGCATCCACACGAGGCGATCACGGAGTCGCGCCATCCGTTCGACCTGCTGCGCTTCCCGGCGGTGCGCAACGTGCTGATCGTCAGCGGCATGATTTCGATGTCTTGGGACTTGCAGCAGTTCCTGGTTCCGGTCTACGGCACGAGCATCGGATTATCGGCTTCGCAAATCGGCCTCGTGCTCGGCAGCTTTGCAGCGGCAACGTTCGCCATCCGTCTCGCGATGCCAACGTTGTCGCGCCGCTATCGCGAATGGCAGGTGCTGCTTTTCACGCTGATCACCGCAGCGGTCGGCTTCGCGCTGATTCCATTTTTTACCACCCTGGCGCCGTTGATGGCGGTGGCTTTTCTGCTTGGGCTCGGCCTCGGTGCGGCGCAACCCAACGTGATGTCGCTGCTGCACGATCGGTCGCCGGTGGGCCGCGTTGGCGAGGCGCTCGGCGTGCGTACGACCATCATGAACTCGAGCCACGTGGTGCTCCCGCTCGTGTTCGGCGCGTTCGGTTCGGTGCTCGGTGCCGGGCCGGCGTTCTGGCTGATGGCAAGCATGCTGGGCGCGGGTGGATGGACGGCGTGGCGGCGTATGAACGTCGAGAAATGACCACCCGAACGCACAAGGTGCCGTTTGATTTCCCGGGACGCGTGACCGCCGAGCAGCAGGCGGCATCGCTGTATCAGGCGCTGGCCGGTTGGGACGGCGCCTCGCCGATGTGGCTGTTCGGCTACGGCTCGCTGATCTGGAATCCTGAAGTCACCTACGACCGCCGTATCACCGCGCGCGTGCACGGATATCACCGTCGCTTGTGTCTGTGGAGCCGGGTTAATCGCGGCACGCTCGATTGCCCCGGGCTCGTCGCGGGCCTCGATCGCGGAGGGTCGTGTGCCGGCATTGCATACCGGTTACCCGCCAAAACTGCACGCGACGAGCTCGAGCGTCTGTGGGATCGCGAGATGTTCATGGGGTCATACGCCCCGCGCTGGCTCGGTTGCCGGTTGAATGCAAATACGGAAGAAGGCCCGCTTGTCTCAGCACTTGCATTTGTCGTGCGCCGGGATGCCCAGAACTACGCAGGCAAACTCACCGAGCCCGAAATACTCGCGGTCTTCGAGCGTGGCAGCTGCGGCCGCTTTGGCACTAGCCTGGACTATCTGATCAAGACGGTGAGCTCGCTGCGTGAGCACGGGTTGCGCGATCCGCACCTTGAACAGCTCGCGCGCCATGCGGGAGCCCAAGTGCCTAAGATCACGCTATGAACATCGCCGATTTGCGCGTCGAATACAAGCGTGGTGAGCTCGACGAGGATCATGCGCATGCCGATCCGATCGCACAATTTTCGCTGTGGTGGGACGAGGCGACGGCGGCGCAGGTGCGCGAAGCCAACGCAATGACGTTAGCCACGGCGGATGCGGACGGCAAACCCGCAGCGCGTACGGTGCTGCTAAAAGGCTTCGATCAATCGGGTTTCGTGTTCTTCACCAACTACGAAAGCCGCAAGGGTGCGGAGCTCGCCGTGAATGCGCGTGCTGCGCTGCTCTTTTTCTGGCCCGAGCTCGAACGCCAGGTCCGTATCGACGGCGTGGTCAATCGCACAACCGCGCAAGAATCAGACGAGTACTTTCGCAGCCGTCCGTTGGCGAGCCGCATTGGCGCGTGGGCTTCACCGCAGAGTCAACCGATTTCCGGCAAGACATGGCTGATGGCACGCGTCGCGGAGATGGCGCTGCGCCACGCGATCAGCGCCAGGCCGGCCACCCTACTGGGGCGGCTATCGTGTGGTGCCCAACGCGATCGAATTTTGGCAGGGGCGGCCGTCACGGTTACACGATCGATTGCTTTATACGAGGGCAAACGCGACAGCAGATGCCGGATGGACGCGAGCTCGCCTCGCGCCCTAGGTGTTGTCTTTCCTCACTTGATCGACGTAGCGCCCCTTCCCCCCTCACCTTTCGCGTTTCACTGCTGTTTCTGCGGCTATCATCCGCGGACCACAGCAAGAGCGTCGGGAGAGCATCGATGGCTGAGCAGCAGATCTCGATCATCATTGTCGAGGACGAGCCGGAGTTTCGGCGCCGTTTCGTGCAGATAGTGGAGAACGAGCCAAGCATGAAGCTTGTCGGCGCGGCGTCCAACAAACGCGAGGCGCAAGCGATCATCGACCGCGAATCGTTCGAAGTGATGCTGATCGATCTCGGTTTGCCCGATGGCAGCGGCATCGAGCTGATCCGCCAGGTGAGCCAGAAAAAGCCCGACGTCGACATCATGGTCGTCACGGTGTTCGGCGACGAGCAGCACGTCGTGTCATCGATCGAGGCAGGTGCCACCGGCTACATTTTGAAAGACTCGGCACCGGCCGACGTGATTTCGTGCATTCGCTTGTTGCGCGCGGGCGGATCTCCCGTCAGCCCGGTCGTGGCACGCAGCGTATTGCGCGCGATTCGCAACCGGATGAGTACAACCGCACCCGCGCGCCTGCCGGGCACCGAACAAAACCCGCTGTCCGCGCGCGAGACTGAAATTCTGCAGTTGCTGGCGAAGGGCATGAGCTTCAACGAGATCGGCGACATCCTGGGCATATCGCCACACACTGTGACTGCGCACATCAAGAAAATCTATCGCAAGCTGGCAGTTCACTCACGCGGCGAAGCGGTTTACGAAGCGACTCAGATGGGATTGCTGAAAAACTAGTGCCGGAGCATTTGCGCGCCGGCACCGTAGCCGGCATCGTCCACGCCTTCGCGCGCGCTCTCGCGCTGTTCCTGGCACTTTGTTTCGTCGCGCCGCTAGCGGCTGCGGACGAAACGATCAAGATCGATCGCATCGAGTGGATTTCCGGCACGCGCGATGCCTTTCCGGGCGCTGACTCTCTTTGGCAATCGCACGCGTTGCCGTTGCGCTGGTCGTCGGGAAGCGGCACGCGCCAGGGCGTCTGGATGCGTCTGAAGTTCGATACTCCAGAGATCCCTGTCGACGGCTGGAGCTTGTTGCTGAATCGGTTACCCACCGGCGGCACGATTTACCTGAACGGCAAGATGGTGGCCGATTTGCCGCTCGACTCAGAGCAGCGTCATGTTCGCTGGCGTCGGCCCCATCTGATCAACCTGCCCAGCGGCTTCATGCAGAGCGCCAACGATGTGCTGATCTACACGTCGTACGGTGTGGGCGTGCACGGTATCGGGCCGGTTGATGTGGGCCCAACCGCCGAACTGCAGCCGCGCTACGGCAACCAGTTTTTCGTCAGCCATACGCTGCGTTGGATATCACTGTTGCTGACGGTGTTGCTGGCAGCGGGCTTCGCCGCGCTATGGCTGCGCCGGCGCTCGGAAAATCTGTTCGGACTGCTGGCGCTGATGTCGGCTTTCTGGGCCCTGCGCTCACTGGACTTGGTGTTCGAGTCGATGCCGGCCGATGCGCGATTCTGGGTTCGTGGCGCGTTCTATCTGGGCACGGCTGTATTCACCGCCGTCGCGACGATCACGATGTGGAGGCAAGGCGGCCGGCATCGAACCCGCGCCGAACTGGGACTGATCGTTCTCGCCGCGATGGGGCCGGGCCTCTATCTGCTTTCGGGCGACACGTTCGACATCACCGCTGGTGCACTGTGGCAGGCGATGATGTTGACCGCGCTGGCGACAGGTGTACTGACGCTGGCAGGACATGCATTATTCACGCCGTCGTTGATGCTGAAAGGTATCGTGGCTGCGCTGGTGCTTGCACTCGGCGCCGCGATTCACGACTACCTCGTCTATATCGGCGTGCTGCCGTTCGCAAGTCCGGAGCTGCTGAACATCGCGACTCCGGTGCTTCTGATCGCGCTCGGCGCAACTCTGATCGACCGCTTTGTGCGCTCACTGGCTGACGTCGAGAAAACCAATACACAGCTTGAAACGCGTATTCACGAGCGCGAGCAGCTATTGAAGCGCAACTTCGATCGGCTGCGAGAAAGCGAACGGCTCAAGGCCAGCGCGCAGGAGCGCCAGCGGATCATGCAGGACATGCACGACGGGCTCGGTTCGCAACTCCTTTCCTCGCTGATGCTGGTCGAGCGCGGCGCAATGTCGAATGAGCAGGTAGCGCAAATCCTGCGCGAATCGATCGACGACATGCGGCTGGCGATCGACGCGCTCGCCGCCGAAGACTCCGATTTGCTGGCCGCGCTGGGCAACATGCGTTTTCGCATGGAGCCACGGCTGAAAGCGGTAGGCATGGACCTGCAGTGGGACGCGCGCAATCTGCCCGAGGATGTCGATCTCGATCCGAACTCGGTGCTGCCGGTGCTGCGCATCACTCAGGAAGCGTTAACAAATGCCATCAAGCATTCACGCGCCCGTATGGTACGAGTGACTCTGGCGATCGATCATGAAGGCGATGCGCAGTGGCTGACGATTCGTGTAACCGACAACGGTCGAGGTCTAGCGGCCGGCAACGGTACCGGTCGTGGCATGCTGAACATGAAAAATCGGGCGCAAAGAATCGGCGCGTTTCTGAAGGTCGAATCGGTCCCCGGCGCGGGCACAACGGTCATGGTGCGAGTGCCGCTCGATACGACTCCGGGTCCGACCACACGCGCGATGCAACTGTCGCTCGACACCGAGGCGGTGATTGAACAGTTCCGACAGGCCGACGTTGGAGCACGCGAGCAACAGGCGCCCAGCGCGCCATGATGTTCCACTCGTAAGGAAGCGCTCGAAAGGGATCGCGCCCGACCCATGGCCCCCAAATCCGCGGCCATGCATCCGCAGGCCGATACCGATTCGTTATTCGACGACACCGAAGAGGATCTGTTTGGCGAGCCGACGGTATCGCGCGCGGGCGCGGCGGTCGATGCCGCGGATTTCGATGAGTCGCTAACGCGCCTCGGACGGTTGTTGCCGCGCAGCGTTCACCTGGGCACATCTTCTTGGTTCTTCCCCGGTTGGCGCGATCTGGTGTGGCGCGGTGACGCGGACTACACCGAGTCGCAACTGGCACGCCACGGTCTGAGCGCCTATGCACGACATCCGCTGTTTCGGTCCGTCGGCATCGATCGAACGTTCTACCAGCCGCTGGCTGTCGCCGAATACGCGCGGTACGCCGACCAGGTACCGAGTGGATTTCGGTTCGTCGTGAAAGCGCCCGCGATGATTTCGGATGCCGCCATGCGCGGCAAGCGCGGCGAGCCGGTTGAACCCAATCCACTGTTTCTCGATGCGTCTGCGGCGCTTGACCATTTCGTCCAGCCCGCGATCGAAGGTCTCGGCGAGCGTGCCGGACCGTTGCTGTTTCAACTCTCACCGCTACCCGGTGAGATGAAAAGTGCAGACGGCAGCATCGCCATCATCGAACACATCGGCGCGCTATTGGCAGCGTTGCCAACGCGAATCGGCGGCATCACGCCCGTCTACGCCGTCGAGCTGCGCGACCCCGAGTTGCTGACACCGCGCTTCGTTCGAATGTTGCGCGAGCGCGGAGCGCGCTTATGCATCGCCCTGCACCCCCGCATGCCTGTGGCGGCACGCCAGAGCGCCGCGCTGCGCGCCATGGATGCACTCGAGGAAGAAGGCGACGATTGGCGGCTGAAGGGGCCGCTCGTGGTGCGCTGGAACCTGGCGGCTGGATTGCGTTACGAAGAAGCGCGCGCGCGTTACGCACCCTTCGATCGGCTCTTGGACCCCGATATCCCGACACGAGGCACGCTCGCTCACCTGATCCACGTGGCAATAAAGAGCACTCAGCCGAGCTACATCATTGCGAATAACAAGGCGGAAGGCAGTGCACCTTTGACGCTGATCGAGCTTGCGAAGGCAGTCGTTCGCTAACAGTGTGCTACTTCGGCGCCACCGCGCCGGCAGTGGGCCACTCACTATCTCCGACCCGCTTCAGCGTCATCTCGAAGATTCGAACCGGATCGCTATTGGCGACGATCCTCTCACCGATCTCATGCAGTACATCGTCCTTGATGGTCGCCGTATAGCGAATCGTCGCAGGTCCCGCAGGTATTTCCCATGTGTAGCCATCCGCAGTTGGCTTGAACGTAAAGTCCCCCGCATGACCCTGCGCGTACGAGCGCATGCTGTACGTGCGTGTTGAAGGGTTATACGAAACGATGCCAAACGCGTTAAACGTAACGCGACCGTCGGCGTCATAACCGCGCCCTTCGATCACTTTCAGCGAACCATCGAGAAACGGACCGATACGTTCGGTCTGCGTGCTCACACGCTTTTCGCCGGAAGGTATGGTCACCGTTGCGGTGCCGCGCCATACACCGTTCATGGCCTGCAGACTTGCCATCGCCTCCTTTTGAGCAGCGATGAGTTTCGCTGAATCACCAAATTGCTGCGCGGCCACGGGCGCGATGAGGCATCCCATCAGTGCCAAGCCGAAGATGATTCTGGTTCGTTTCATTTGTCTTTGCTCCTCACTTCGAGTGCTGCTGGCCCACAGCGTCGACTGCCAAATAGCGTACGTCCTGTGTCTCGAGAAACTTTAGCGCGTCGTCCACCGGCTTCAGCATCGCCACGGTAGCGCACGCCCCTGCGGCGATCGCCAACGGCGCGACGACCGATACCGAGCGCCAGTGTTCAACGGGCCATCCGGTACGCGGATCGAGCAGATGAGAATAGCGCCGACCCTCGTGTACGAAGAAGCGCTCGTAGTCGCCCGACGTCGCCATCGCGCCCTGCGGTACGTTCAGATGCGCGATTGTCACGCCCGGTTCACCGCGCGGGTCTTGGACCGCGACGCGCCATGGCTGCCCGTCGGCGTGCGGGCCGATCACACGTACATCGCCGCCGAGATTCACAAGGCCGTGTCGTCCGCCAAGGTCCACAACGATCGCCGCCGCGCGATCAGCCGCGTACTCCTTGCCGATGCCGCCAAAATCGATCTCCATGTCCGCGCGCAGACGCAACGTCGGCGAATGCCATTCGAGCGTGGACCAGCCCACGCGCTGCAGAATCTGATCGAGCGCGTCTTGCGAAGGCAGGCGCCCCGTCTTGAAGTCCCACGCACGACGCAACACGCCACTGGTGAGGTCAAATGCACCGTCACTTCGAGCATGCAGCACGGCCGCGAAGTCGAGCAGGCTCGCGGTTTCAGCATCGACGTTGATCGCCGCGCCGCCCGCGGCGCGGTTGATCGCCGTGGTGACACTATCGTCTCGATAGCGCGAATACTTCGCTTCGATCCGACGCACTTCGGCGATCGCAGCGTCCGACCAATGCCGCGCCGTCGAGTCATCGGGCGCGTAGACGCGCACTTCACAGTGCGACGCCATCGCGCGAAAGGTAAAGGAGTATGAAGACAATTGCACGCGCAGCCCGTGAGAAGCTGCGCGATGCTAACGCCTCTGAGCCTGTCTAGAACTTCTTGGTGACGCCTACTTGATACAACTGCGCTTTGAAGTCCTGCAGTCCCGGGCTGCCGTCACCGCCGATACGCCAGTCACCGCGCTGTTCGTAGTACTCAGCTCTGCCGTCGACCGTCCAGCCACCTGGGAAAGACTTTGCGAGTTTCAGGCCGGGCGTAATGCCGCCGAATGCCGATAGTCGCTGATCGCTGGTGTAGAACCCGTTCGGATTGGTTGCGTATCCCGGTGGGAAGGGCACGCCCAGAGCCGCGTCGTAGACCGGATCGTAGTAGAAGTACGCAGCGCTTTGCGTCGTGTACCGCAGGCTTGGCGTCAGCGTGAAGCCGTATGGAAGTTCCTGAGCCCATTCGATCGTGCCGGTATGAGCATTGATCTCCCAATCGTCGTGGTAGTAACGGTACGACGTCCGCAATGCGGCCTTCAACCCATCAAAGTAGTGGTTCCAACGGATCAGCGCAGCTAGCTGATCGCGTTTATCGGGCCGCTGGTCGACGCCATAGATCGCCTTGTACGGGTCCGTCAGATAGCCGCTCTGGCGCGCGTAATACAAATTGATCTGCCCCGTATCGTTCCGGCTCAATACCTGTGTGATGCCCACGATGCCGTCAAGCGTGTTCTTCGTGCGCGTGAAAGCCGGACCATCCTGCGGGAAAACTTCGTCGGAGGAGTAGCCAAAGCCAACCGTAAACGTCGTGTTCTGATCCGGCGTGGCATGACGCAACGTCACACCGCCTGCGATCGACCTATAGTCGTCCTCTGTCGAATATGCACCGCGCACCGAAATCGCAGTGCGGCCGAAATACTTGGTGACAGTGATATCGCCGGCAGCACGCTTGTCTTCGATACCCTGCCCAGATGCACCCGACAGTGTCGTGTGGTAATACGGTGACGCACCGCTGATGTTGTCATACACCGCGCCGATCTCGAACACCCAGCTGTCATTGATGGGCGCCAGCATATAAAGCGCCGGCGAATTGACGGTCATCCGGTTGCCCGATGTTCCCGGGGTTACGCCGTTGTTTTCCTGGTAGTCCTTGTAATAAAGGTACTTGAACTGAATCAAGGTCGCATTCGGCACTGTCACCTGCGCGTGCGCAGACGGCACGATGCCCGGTAGCGCCAGTGCGGCAGCGAGGATGGAGCCGGTCTTGGCTGGGGTTCGCATCAGTTGCACCCGCAACCGCCGCCGCCCACGCTCGATCCGCCGGATGCGCCCTCTTTGCTGAAATAGGTGTGCTCTTCAAAGCGCGTTTGCAGCGGGTCAGAATCGAACGCCATATCGGGCTTGGCCAGATTGCCCTTCTGCCATGGCTGCACCGTCTCGCACCCCATCAGGGCGACGCTCGCCGTCAGGATGCCGGTGCAGGTAATCAACGAAGCGATCGATTTCTTCATCGCCATCCCTTATTTACGTGCCGCAGACAGCGCGGACTGAATTTCGCGCTCGAGTTCCTCGCGATTGCTGTCTTTAAAGCCAATATGGACCGCGCGCACCTTGCCATCGGCGCCGATCAGAAATGACGTCGGCATGCCCTTCGGCTGATAGACCTCGGCAACTTTGCCCGCCGTGTCATACGCAACAGCAAACTTGGCCGGCGTGCCAGCCAGAAACTTGTCGGCATCCTCACGCTTTTGGTCAACGTTGATACCGACGACCGTAAAGCCGCGCGCACCGTACTTGGCCTGCATCTCATTCATCCACGGAAACGACTGTTTGCATGGCGCACACCACGAAGCCCAGAAGTCGACATACACGACCTGGCCCTTCATCTCAGCCAAACGCACAGCTTTGGGTGTGCCGACGAGGTCAAATGTGGGTGCGCGGCTTCCTACTTCCTGAGCCGACACGCTGCCGGCCGATAGTGCCAGCGCAGACAAAATGAGAGCGATTGCCTTACTGCGAGAGACCATTTGTGATGCCCTTTCCCCGAGGAGTGACCAGATACTAGCGGCTAAGCCTCGCAGGACGGCATCGCGGATTGCGGCTAATCCACCGTGGAATTCTTTCTTTTAGCCGCGAAAGTCTTACGGAATTTCGCGACTTTTGGTGAGACCACAAACATGCAGTATCCGGCAGCGGGGTTGTGCCGGTAGTACTCCTGGTGATGCGTTTCCGCTCGGTAATAGTCAGGCGCTGGGAGCAATTGAGTCACGATCGGCTTGCTCCATTGTGTTTGTGCCTCGCGCATCACGTCCTCAGCGACGCTGCGTTGCTGATCCGAATGGTAAAAAATCACCGACCGATATTGCGTGCCCGAGTCGTTGCCCTGCCGATTCAGCGTCGTCGGATCGTGAATCACGAAAAATATTTCGAGCACCTCACGATACGAAATTTGCTGGGGATCGAACTCCAGACGCACCACCTCGGCATGGCCCGTAGTCCCATCGCACACGGCGGCATAGGATGGTTTCGCGACATCGCCACCCGAGTAACCGGACTCGACGTCAATGACGCCCTGTACCTCTTCGTACACCGCTTCCAGACACCAGAAGCAGCCGCCGCCCAAGGTCGCGAATTGATTGCCAGAACGCGGTTGCGCGGTAAGCGGATGTTCAATCGACATAAAGTGTTCTCCAAGATGAGTAACGCTTGGTCGCAGCCGAGTTGCCGACCTTACGCCTGCCAAGCAAGGTGTTGGCCTGTCACAACACGGTGGGTGCGTCCGACAACTGATTCGGGTTGGACGCACCATCAGCCAAGCGGTAACGCTCGGCAAGCACCGCACTGACCGCGCGCACCGCTGCAATGCTGCCCGCTTCAAACTCGCCCGCGCGAAATCGCTCGCGCATCATCTGCGAGATCTCTTCCCAGCGCGCATTGGACAC
The DNA here is from genome assembly GCA_963791315.1 of uncultured beta proteobacterium. GTDB lineage: Bacteria > Pseudomonadota > Gammaproteobacteria > Burkholderiales > Burkholderiaceae_F > JACCZX01. Next base: position 414,177 of record CAWBRQ010000007.1, on the reverse strand, counting down.
GTGCCGCGCAATCCCGCGATCTGCCACGACTTCGATCCGCTGGTCTGCGAGCTCGACGTAGATCAACACGCCGTTGTTATCTTCCGTATCCCATACGCGAAGCTTGGCAAATACCATTTCGGCGCGCTCGCGCGCCGGTGCATCGCGCCGCAAGTAGCTCCAAGGTAATGTCGCTTCGACTGCGAATCGAATTTCGCCCGAGTGCACCCGCTCGCCCTCGGCGATTTCATCCTGAATACGCTGCAGCACCGCCGGCGGAAACGCGCGCTTCACCGATTGCGGTGTCTTGATCGAGTGTCGCAGCCAGCGTCCTAACTTGTTAGAGGCCATCGCGTATCACCAGCTGCTTCCGCCGCCGCCGCCGGAAAAATCACCGCCACCACCCGAGCTCCAGCCACCGCCGCCTCCACTCCAACCGCCTCCGCCTCCGCCGCTCCAGCCGCCTGGAAGAAAGATCGGACCGCCACGCCCGCCGCGGCCACCGCCGAAACCGCCAAACGCCGAGAATAGAAAGACTGCAACGGCTGCAATGCCACCGAGCAGCAACGACGACAAAACAAATCCCGCGATAGCGCCCGCGCCAACGCCTCCAAGCGCGGCACCGGGAACGCCCATCCGCCGCCGCAACATCCCGCTCACGAAAGCTCCGACCAGAATGATCGGGATAAGCAACGACATGACGCTCTCACCTGCATCGACTCGCTCGCGCGGAATGCCTGCAGGAGTCGGCAACCCTTCGCCTTCGATCCGTCGCATGACGGCATCGACACCGGCGTTCAGTCCTGCCGCGAAGTCGCCTTTCGCAAACTGCGGTCCCATGTGTTCGCGCGTGATCCGCGCTGCGACCACATCCGGTATCGCACCTTCGAGCGCGCGCGCAACGCTGATCCAAGCGCGGCGGTCTTTGACCGCGACCACCATCAGCACACCGTCACCAATATCCGGGCGTCCGATCTTCCATACGCCGCCGATGCGATTCGCAAAATCGGAAATCGGCTCGGGCTGAGTGCTCGGTACAACGATGACTGCGATTTGCGCGCCGCGCGCCTTTTCAAACGCCGCGAGTTTCGCTTCGAGTTCCGCGCGCTGGGCGCTGCTCAACACGCCGGCGGTGTCGGTGATGCGTGCCAGCGGCGGGACCGCTAGCGTGCCATCGGGCAACCTCTGCTCGGGTGCCGGCGGCCGCGCGGATTCGGGGCCGGTAGGGAACGTCACCGACGAATCCGATGGCGCCAGCCCCTTCGGCAACTCTACCGGTGCCGGCGGAGTCTGCGCTGCCTGCGGGTCTGCGCCATGGCAGACGCGCACAGCGCGATTGCCGCACACCAAAGTCCGGCGATCGCGCCGACGCGACGCGCACTCGACAACATTCGAATCGCTACTTCTTCTGCGTTCCGAAATCAACCTTGGGCGGCTGCTTGACGGCCGCTTCGTCAGCCACCGCGAACTGGGGCTTCGGAGACGCGCCGGTCAGTATCTTGCCAAGAAAATTCTGCAATAACGCAATCGTCGTGTTGTACTGCGCGACGGCATCGATATAGCGCTTGCGCGCGATCGCGATGCGATTTTCGGTACCCTCGAGCTGCGTACGCAACTCCTGGAACGCGGCGTTCGCCTTCAGGTTCGGATAGTTCTCAACTGTCACCAGCAAGCGCGACAACGCCGAGGTCATCTGGCTTTGCGCCTGCGTAAATTGCGCAAACGCCTGCGGATTGTTGATCAATTCCGGCGTCGCCTGGATCGATGTAGCGCGCGCCCGCGCCTCGATCACGTTCTGCAGCGTCGACTGTTCGAAGTTCGCTTCGCCCTTGACGGTCTCGACGATGTTCGGAATCAATTCGGAGCGTCTCTGGTACTGATTCAGCACTTCAGACCAAGCGGCGTTTACCTGTTGCTCCTGGGTCACGATCGTGTTGTAACCGCAGCCGGTCAGTACGCTGACGATCGCGATGGCGATCAGCACACGCAGTGTTCTCATTTTTCCTCCGCCTCAATGGGTGTTTGCAACCGCATTGTGCCTCGACGCCAAAACCGGCCGGGCGAGCTCCGCTAACTCCGTAAACTGCCGTGATGAAAGCCCGCGCACGCCCCGACTATCGACACGCACTCGCTCAGTTTGCGACCGGTGTCACAGTCGTGACGACACGTACTGCACAAGGCGCACCGACCGGCCTGACGGTGAATTCGTTCAACTCCGTTTCCCTGGAGCCACCTCTGATCTTGTGGAGCCTGTCACTGAGCGCCGGCGCGCTGCCGGCATTCCGGGACTGCTCGCACTACGCCGTCAACGTGCTGTCCGCCGATCAGTTGGACCTCGCCAAGCGCTTCGCGGCGCGCGGCATCGACCGCTTCGCTGGCAGTGATTGGCACCCCGGGCCGCGCGATCTGCCCGTCATCAACGGCAGCGTCGCAACGTTGATCGTGCATAGCCGCAACCAGCATCTCGAAGGTGACCACGTCATTTTCGTCGGTGAAGTCACGGAGTTCGATGTTCCGGGTGGCCCTCCCTTGGTGTTTCACGACGGCCGCTACATCGCAAGCGCCACCGAGGAACCGCTGCCGCGCGCGTTTAGCAAGCCGTGGCGCTAGCGGGATCGACCACGAATCAATGACAAGAACTGGAGTGATCGCCGCAGCGGCGCAAACCACAATCGCTGCATGAAGTTACGCGACCTGCTCGACTTTACCCTGCTCGCAGCGCTGTGGGGCGCGAGCTTCCTTTTCACACGCATTGCCGTGCCTGCGTTCGGTCCGCTCGCGATTGCCGATGTACGTACAGCAATCGCAGCGGTCGTGCTGCTGTCTTTGCTTGTATGGCGCGGCGGCGCTACCGAGCTTGCACCGAATGCTTTTCGTTTCTTGCTGCTTGGCGCATTCAACTCGGCGATCCCGTTCGCGCTGTTTGCCTACGCGGTACTTTCGATCACCGCGGGCCTCGCTTCGATACTGAACGCGACTGTGCCCCTTTTTGGCGCCTTGGTCGCGTGGCTCTGGCTGCGCGAACGCCTGACATGGTTGCAATGGCTCGGCCTTGCAATTGGATTCGCTGGTGTGCTTTGGCTATCCGCAGACAGCGCCAGCTTCAAGCCAGGCGGACACGGCTGGGCGATCGCCGCGGGGCTGTTGGCGTCGGTCTCCTATGCCATTTCGGGAAGCGTCGTGAAGCGTTACTTCGCGCACGTTCGGCCGCTTGCGGTCGCTACCGGAAGCCAGATTGCAGCCTCTGCACTGCTGCTGCCGATAACGCTGTTCCATTTACCTTCGGTTGCGCCTAGCGTCGTTGACTGGTTGGCGCTAATTGCCCTCGGCGTCTTTTGCACCGGGCTCGCGTACGCGTTGTACTTCAGACTGATCGCGCGCGTAGGACCGACCAAGACGATGGCAGTCACGTTCCTGATTCCCGCGTTCGCGATTCTATGGGGCGTGTTGTTCTTGGCCGAGGGCGTGACTCTGGTCATGCTCGGCGGCTGTGCGGTAATTCTCGTCGGCACCGCGCTTGCGACGCAAATTTGGGTCAAGCGCTAGCCGTTTTCGGGCGAGCGCTTTACCGCAACGCTCTGACGCATCGCGTCCTCGCGTGCACGTCGTCGCAATGCATGCAACTGCTCCGCGCCGGGCAGATACTGCGACGGCCATGTGACACCTTCGTAACCGAGCTCGGCTGCTGCGTGCAACGTGAAGTACGGGTTGGCCAGATGCGGACGCGCCAGCGCTACCAGATCGGCGCGTCCGGACAGCAGCAACGTATTGACTTGATCAGCGGTCGTCACCGCACCGACAGCCATCGTGGCGATGCCGACCTCGAGCCGAATCTGCTCGGAAAAACTCGCCTGGAACATGCGGCCGTACACAGGCTTGCTGCTCGGATCGGTCTGTCCGGTCGATACATCGAACAGATCACAACCGGCGTCTTTGAACGCCTGCGCGATTTGCACGCTGTCAGCACCGGTGGTGCCGCCCGCAATCCAGTCGGTCGCTGAAACACGCACCGACATCGGCTTGTGTCGCGGCCACACCGCGCGGACGGCGCGAAACAACTCGAGCGGAAAGCGCAGGCGATTGGCGAGCGACCCACCGTATTCGTCGCTGCGCTGATTCGTGATCGGTGACAGAAAACTCGCGAGAAGGTAGCCGTGCGCCATATGCAGCTCGAGCAGATCGAATCCCGCGTCATCGGCCATGATGGCGGAGTTGCAGAACTGCTCGATGTACTGATCGATGTCGTCGCGCGTGGCGGCGCGCGGTACCTGATTGATGCCGGCCCGATACGGAATAGCCGACGCAGAGACGAGCGGCCAGTTGGATTCGCTGTCTTGTTTATCGAGCGGCCGGTCCATTTGACGCCAGCCGACCTGCGTCGATCCCTTGCGCCCCGAGTGTCCAATTTGCATTGCGATCTTGGCATCGGTATGACGATGAACGAAATCGACCAGGCGCTTCCACGCTTCGACGTGCTCGCTCGCATACAACCCCGTACAGCCGGGAGTGATGCGCCCGTGTGGCGACACGCACGTCATTTCGACGAAGACCAGCCCCGCTCCGCCTTTCGCGCGTTCGGCGTAGTGCGAGAAGTGCCAGTCGTTCGGCGTCCCATTCACGGCCGAGTACTGCGCCATCGGCGATACGACAACGCGATTGGCAATCGATAGATCGCGCAGCTTCAGCGGCGCAAACATCGGTGGCGTCAGCAGATCAGGCGGCGGGCGCGTGTTCAACCGTTTCGCTTCGCGGCGATTCCAGCGCTCGGTCGCATCGGCCACCAGTGCCGCATCGCGCAATCGCAGATTCTCATAGGTGATCTGCTTGCTGCGCGTGAGAAGGCTCACGTTGAACTGCCACGGCTCGAGCTGCCAGAAGCGACGCACGTTTTCGAACCACGCCAGCGAGACGTTCGCCGAGTGCTGGATGCGGCCAACTTCGTCGCGGCGTTGCGCTTCGTAGTCGGCAAGTGCGCCGCCGAGGTCGCCGGGTTGCGCGATCACCGACTTATGCAACGCAATCGCATCCTCGAGAGCGAGCTTGGTGCCGGAGCCAATCGCGAAGTGCGCGGTGTGCGCGGCATCGCCGAGCAATACCAACGGCACGCCGTGCGGGCGAGCGTGCCACGTTGCTAGCGTGATTGTCGGAAACTGCCGCCATAGCGAACGATTGGTCAGCACACGGCTGCCTTTCAGCTCTTCGCTGAAAACACGCTCAACGTAGGCCGCCGTCGCCGACTCGTCTTCGACCGCAAGGCGCGAACGACGCCAGGTATCGTCGGTGGTTTCGATGACGATCGTGCTTTCGCCCGGCGCGTACATGTAGGCATGCATGTTCCACAGCCCGTGTTCGTTTTCGCGAAAGCTGTAGAAGAATCCTGGCAACGATAAATTCGCGCCGAGCCAGACGAAGCGATTGCTGCGCAGATCGACCGTTGCGTCAAAATGTTCGCTGTGCTGCCCGCGTATTGTCGAGTTGGCGCCATCGGCGGCGACGACCAACTGCGCGCCACGATGGGCGTCGATACCAGGATCTTCGGTGCCATAACGAACCCGCACGCCGAGCACGCTCGCGCGCCGCTGAAGTATCTGCAGCAACGTGATGCGTTTGATGCCGGAGAACCCGTGGCCCGAGGACTTCATCATGTGCCCGCGAAACTGCACAAAAATGTCGTCCCAATAGGCAAAGTTGGCGGCGATCTCGCGATAGCTCGGCTCATCGGCCGCTTTCAAATTCGCCAGTGTCTCGTCCGACAGAACAATTCCAAAGCCGAACGTGTCATCGGCCGCATTGCGTTCGACGACGTCGATCGTTGCCGTCGGGAAGCTCTTCTTCGCAAGAATCGCGAAATACAGCCCAGCCGGCCCGCCGCCGATGATGTCGATGCGCATTCAGAAAGCATACAAGCGCGCCTAGAATGCCGGCCCATGCAGCGTCCTTGGGATCTCTCGCCGGCCGTCGGCGTCGTTTTGCGTGAGCCGGTATGACGCGAGACGATTGTGTCGGCTTGGATAGGCAGGATCCGCTCGCCACGCATCGCGGCAAATTCGCGCTGCCCGCGGGCGTGATCTATCTGGACGGCAATTCGCTCGGTGCGCTGCCGCTCGCTGCACGCGACCGCATTGCGCAGGTGGTCGAGCACGAATGGGGTGAGGGTTTAATCCGCTCGTGGAATGCAGCGCGCTGGATCGAGCTACCGCGACGTGTGGGCGCCAAGATCGCGCACCTGATCGGCGCGCAGCCGCCTGAAGTGATATGCGCGGATTCCACTTCGATCAACCTGTTCAAAGTGCTGGCGACCGCGCTCCGTCTGCAAGCGTCACGGCCGCAGGTGTCGTTGCGTGATCGCAAAGTAATCCTGTCGGAAAAGACAAATTTCCCGACCGATCTGTACGTGGCACAAGGTGTTATCGATTTGCTTGGCAAAGGCCACGAATTGAGGCTGGTCGAGTTCGACGAAGTGGCTGGCGCGATCGATGACCGCACCGCAGTCGTGATGCTGACGCATGTGAACTTCAAGACAGGTGCGATGCATGACATGTCGGCGATCACCAGTCGAGCGCATGGCGCTGGTGCTTTGACGGTGTGGGACCTGTCGCACTCCGCCGGCGCGGTGCCGGTCGACCTGAACGCAGCTGCCGCGGATTTCGCTGTCGGGTGCGGCTACAAGTATTTGAACGGCGGCCCTGGTTCACCGGCATTCCTCTTCGTTGCGAGCCGTCACCTCGCTGCAATCGCCGACGACACCTACGCGCAACCGCTCGCAGGCTGGCTTGGCCATCACGCACCGTTCGAATTCGCAGCGGACTATCGGCCGGCGACCTCAATCGATCGCTATGCCGTCGGCACGCCCTCGATCATTGCGCTGTCGGCGCTCGAAGCAGGAGTGGACACGGTGCTCGCGGCCGGCATCGATGCTCTGCGCGCGAAGTCGATCGCACTGACGCAACTATTCATCGAGCTCGTCGAGCACCGCTGTGCTGCCCACGGACTATCGCTGACCTCGCCGCGCGCCGTCATTCAGCGCGGCAGTCAGGTGTGCTTTTCGCATCCGCATGCGTATGCAGTGATGCAAGCTCTTATCCGGCGCGGTGTAATCGGGGACTTTCGCGCGCCCGACATCGTTCGGTTCGGTTTCGCGCCGCTGTATGTGGGTTACGCGGACGTCTGGGATGCCGTGCAAGCGCTGGACCAGGTGCTCGCAGAGCGTGAATGGCAGCGAGCGGAGTTTCAAACGCGCGAGGCGGTGACGTGAACGACCTGCGCTACGGAGACTACCTAGCGCTCGATTCGATATTGAATGCGCAGCACCCGCGCTCGTCCGATCCCAACGAGCTGCTGTTCATTATTCAGCACCAAACCAGCGAGCTGTGGATGAAGCTCGCGCTGCACGAATTGCGCGCCGCGCGCGACGCGATTCGTGCGGATGATCTGCCGCCGGCGTTCAAGATGCTCGCGCGAGTGTCACGCATCATGGAACAGCTCGTACACGCATGGGATGTCCTCGCGACGATGACGCCGAGCGAGTACAGCGCGATTCGCCCGTATCTGAGCACCAGTTCCGGTTTCCAGTCGTGGCAATACCGCGAGATCGAGTTCGTGCTCGGCAACAAGGCGTCGGCAATGTTGAAGCCGCACGAGCAGACGCCTATTCACTCTGCGCTGCAAAGCGCGCTGGATGCACCATCTCTCTACGATGAGGCGATCCAATTGCTCGCTCGTCGTGGCTTTGCAATCGATCGTGCGATAACCGGGCGCGATGTTCGCGAGCCTCATGCATCCGATGTGTCGGTCGAGCAGGCCTGGCTGGCGATCTACCGTGCTCCACGCGAAAACTGGGATCTGTACGAACTCGCCGAAGAGCTGGTTGATCTCGAAGACGCATTTCGCTTGTGGCGCTTCCGCCACGTAACGACGGTCGAGCGGATCATCGGATTCAAGACAGGCACCGGCGGCACCAGCGGCGTGGCGTATCTGCGCAAGATGCTCGACGTTGTACTGTTTCCCGAACTCTGGAAAGTGCGCACCGATCTATGAACATCCTGCAGCCTCCGAATTGGGTGCAACCGCGTGGCTACGTCAACGGCATTGCGGCAAGCGGTGTCGTGATCTCGGTGGCTGGCCAGGTCGGCTGGAACGCGCACGGCAAGTTCGAAACAGACGATCTGGTCGGCCAGGTCAGGCAGGCGCTTGCCAACGTACTGGCGGTGCTCGCTCAAGCCGACGCCGGTCCACACCATATCGTGCGCATGACGTGGTACCTGTTAAGCCGCGACGAGTACGTCGCGCGCGCAGCGGAGATCGGCACCGTGTATCGCGAATTGATGACCAATGGCGCCGCACACTACCCCGCGATGACGGCCGTGCAAGTCAGCGCACTGATCGAACCACGCGCGAAAGTCGAGATCGAGGTAACCGCCGTCGTGCCGGTGTAGTTGGATTATTTGGCGCGAACAAGAAAATACACGCTCACGCCCGCGCAACCGACTCGGTGCGAGAGCCGTTGGGCCGAGGAGCCGACACCGTCCGGCCCAAAAAATCGAGAACCGGCGCAATGTGATGTTCGCGCATCAGCGTGGGTACGTGTCCGCTGCCCTCGAGCTCGACCACCTCAGTCGGCGGCCCCGACGACTGCATGCGCGACACGATGCTCGGCAGCAGGAAATCCGAGTCCGCTCCGCGCAGAACCAACACGGGACACGTGATTGCCCGCCAGAATTTCCACAGATCGACACTGACGAATTGCCATTGCCGGTACGTTCTCGCAATGGCCGGATCATGATGGGCTATCCACTTCGATGTTTGCTGGTCGCGCTTGTAGCTGTGCACCGTCAGGTGTCGCCACTCACGATCGCTGAGGTCACCGAACGGCGCGAGCGTCTCCCGTAAGCGAAGCTCGGCCTCCTCCAGCGTGTCGAAGGTCATCGGTCCTTCAGCAAGATAGCGGCCGATCCGCTGCAGCGCTGTGGATGGCACGTAGGCGCCGACGTCGTTGAGAATCAAGCGGCGGATCGGTTGGAATTTCTGCGCCGCCAGCATCATGCCGACCATGCCGCCAAGCGAAGTGCCAATCCAGTCAACGTCGGTCGCATGGGCCCACGCCAGAACCGTGTTCATGTCATTGGCGTAGGTAAGCAGGTTGTAGTGCAGCGGGTCATCGAGCCAGTCGCTATACCCACGTCCGGGCAGATCGGGACAAAGCACGCGCCGGCCCTCGGCGACGAGGCGGCGCGCAAGAATGTCGAAATCACGTGCCTGTCGGGTCAACCCGTGTACGCACATCACAGGCGGGCCCGCGTTCTGCGATCCCCACTCCCACACCGCGATTTTGTGAAACCCGAGCATCGACAGCCCGCGCACCGAGTGCAAGACGGGTTCGTCGGCATCCACTCGCCGTCGGGCGGAGGCGCGTTTGGCATCAGCCACGATCGGCGTCCTTGCCCTCTGCGCGGACGAAGGCCTGCGCCTCGTCCCGCGTCTCGAAAATGTGAGGTGCCACGCGGCGGCGAGTGAGTGCCTCGCCGAGTTTCAACCGCAGGAAGGCGCTGGTCGTATAGCGCGATGCGGTCGTGTAGTAATGCATGTCCATGTACCGGATCATCGCTGCGTACGTATCGGCAACCGCCGGGTCGATTTGGAAACCGTCGTAGTTGACGATCAGGGCAACCTTCTGACCGATCGCTTGCACACGGTCTTCAATCGTGCGGCGGACGCGATCGACATCATCGCGCGTGCGTATGTGCAGACCTTCGAAATTAGCGAACAGCGTGTTGCGCTCGGCGTCGTAGGTGATCCGTTGAGCCATTCCGAGTCCAAGCAGGGTTTCCTCGAGGTGCATCGGTTCGTTGCGAAAAATGCGCGGATCCATGGCGATCGGGCGATCGACGATCGGTTCGAATTCCATGTGCGCGAGGATGTCGCCTTCGATGTCGATTCCCGGCGCGACTTCCACCAGTTCCATCCCGCGCGCAGAACGCCTGAACACGCAGCGCTCGGTGACGTACAGGACTGGCTGGCCTTGCTCTGCCGCATACGCGCCGTTGAATGTAATCTGCTCGACCTTATGAACGAATTTGCGGCTGCGGCCCTCGCGCACGATACGAAGCGAACCGTCCTCGATCGCCACTTCTAGCCCGCCCGCGGTGAACGAGCCAGCGAAGACGATCCGGCGCGCGTTCTGACTGATGTTGATGAAGCCACCCGCGCCGGCGAGTCGTGGTCCGAAGCGACTGACGTTGACGTGGCCGTCGGCATCGACTTCGGCCATCCCAAGACAGGCCATGTCGAGCCCACCGCCATCATAGAAATCGAATTGCTGGCTCTGTTGAATCACGGCGTCGGTGTTGATTGCAGCTCCGAAGTCGAGACCGCTTTGTGGCACTCCGCCGATGACACCGGGCTCCGCGGTCAGCGTTACGTACTCCAGTACGCGCTCCTCATTGGCAACGGCCGCGACGCCCTCAGGCATTCCGATGCCGAGATTGACGACACCTCCCATCGGCAACTCGAACGCGCAACGGCGCGCAATGATCCGGCGCTCGTCATGGGCCAGCGGTTGCAACGAATCTAGCGGCACCCTGAACTCCCCCGAGAACGCAGGGCTGTAGGGCGTGCCATAGGTCTGGCAGTGATTGGCGGGCTGTGCGACGACGACGCAGTCGACCAGCACACCCGGCACGATGACCTGACGCGGATGAAGAGCGCCGGTGGCAGCGATTCGCTCGACCTGCGCAATCACAAATCCATTGGAATTCTTGGCCGCCATCGCGAGCGCCAGAGTTGTCGAGCGTCAGTGCCTCGCGCTCCATAGTGATGTTGCCGGCAGCATCGGATGTCGTACCGCGAATGAGAGCGACGGTGATCGGGAAAGCCTTGTAGAACAACCATTCGTTGTCGTCGATTGACATCAGACGGACCAGATCTTCGTTCGTGCAGGCGTTGATCTTGGCGCCTTCGAACCGCGGGTCGACGAACGTGCGCAATCCCACCTTGCTGAGCGTGCCGGCGCGATGCGCCGCGATGTCGCGAAACAGGTGACTGATGATGCCAAGCGGCAGGTTGTAGGCCTCGATGCGGTTGGTCACCGCCATTGCGGAAAGCTTTGGCACCAGCGACCAGTGACCGCCGATCGCGCGTTTGACAAGCCCATCGTGCGCGAGTCGGTTCAAGCCCCTTTCCTTGCCGTCGCCCGGTGCTGCGGCGAAGACCAGCGTCAACGCCTTCGGGCTCGCAGTGGCGCGAAAGCGCCGCTCGAGTGCTTCGATGAGTTCGTCCGGCGTTCCGCTGCCGACAAAACCCGAAACTGCGACCGTGTCTCCGTCGCGAACGATGGCGAGTGCCTCGTCCGCCGACACGACCTTGTTTTTCACTTCGAGGGCCTGTGAGTCGAACGGGTCATTGGAGCGGCGATCATGACTGCTTGCGCAGCCAGTCCACCACGCCGTTGCCGACGATTCCCTGCGACTTGCTGCTGACGAAGACGCCGACGTGACCACCAGGCAGCGCGAGTTCACTGTATAGCTTGCGGCCGACGAACTTCTTCAAGGCCTGGGCGCTTGACGGCGGGATGATGTGATCGTCGAGCGCGTAAATGTTGAGAACCGGCATCGACAATTTCTTGAGGTCGACGGTTCGACCACCAAGCTCGAACGTCCCTTTGACGAGCCGGTTCTCCTGATACAGATCCTTCAGCCATTGCTTGGCGGCCTCGCCCGGATGGTGCGGGCGATCCTGTAGCCACTTTTCCATCCGCAGGAAGTTGAGAAGCTTGCCCTCCTCGTCCATCACGTCATAAAGGCCGACGTTGTATTTGGTCATGCTCGATAGCGGCGTCATCATCGAGAACACGAAGCTCATGAGTTCGCCTGGAAGGTTGCCGTTGGCTTCGATCAGTCGGTCGACGTCCTCGCCGCTCAGGCTGCGTGTCCACAGGCTGATGAATCCGTGATTGGGCCGATCTTTGCCCCCGTCGGCGTGGAAGTCCACCGGCGTAATTGTCAGGATCAGATTCTTGACCTTCTTCGGATAGAGCGCGGCGTACGCAAGCGTAAAGACGCCGCCTTCGCAGATGCCCAGCAGCGTGACCTGATCGATTCCGCGGCTGGATCGGATGAAATCGACACACTCGTTCAGATAGCCGTCGATGTAGTCGTCGAGCGTCAGCCAGCGGTCGCCGCGGCTCACGCTACCCCAGTCGACGACATAGACATCGACACCCTTCGCCAGCAAATTGCGGATTAGCGACCGGTCTTCCTGCAGGTCGGCCATCTTGAAGGTGCCGACCAAGCCGTAAGTGACCAGCACCGGCGTTTTGATCGTGGTCTTCGCGGTCGCCTTGTAGTGATGCAGCGTGATCTTGTCGGTCTGGAAGACAAGGGTCTTCGGCGTGCTGCCGATGTTGACGTCGCGGTCCTTGACTTTGGACAGCAGCTCAGAACCGCGCACGAGTTTGCGCTGGAAATCCGCGAACTCGCGCGCAGCCTCCTTGGGATCGAACTTGATGCGCGGAATCATCGCTTTCCTTTCCTGGCGCGCGGCGCTGCCGCTGCCTTGCGCGAAGACTTGACGGCACGAACCGCCGTCGGCCGTTGCGACGACTGCGCCGTCAGGGCACGCACCTGACGTCGCAGCTCCGTCACCGTTCGCTGCAGTTCGTCGACTTCGCTACGAGTCGGAATGTGATGCACCTCGCAAAAGGTTTCGGCGATCTCGCGCTCCTGCAGCCGGTAATCGACCGACGACCGAGTGACGTTGCGCTGGACTTCAAGAAACTTGGGCGTGCGATGCATCTCGGTCAGCGTCTCGTTCGCGGTGGCTACCCAAAGGTCGAGTAGTTCGCGCGCACTCGCGATCGGCGGCTGCGACGCATCCGATAGCTTGCGGAAAAATCGTTCCGAAGCCGATCGCCACGCGTCCTGAACAATCGCTTGATACGCTGCAATGTCGCGCATGCGCTGCTGCGAAAGCCGCTGCGCGTTCAGAAGCTTGCGGTCGAGATCCCACAGAGTCGCGTAGGTGGGTCCTTCGGTCAGATGCTCGAGCGCGAGATCGAAGCCTCCCGCCCCCGCACGTCCCCATTCGGCGGGGTCGAACAATTTGCTGAGCGCATTGGCGTCGATGCTGCCCTTGCCATCTTTCGGCCACTGCGCAAGAGCGTTCCACTGTTCCATCGACTTGTTGAAGAATTCCGTCATCTGGCTCAACGGACCTTGCATGTTCTCCGGTAGTACGCCACTCGCTGCAAAATTCGTGGGCTCCTGCTTCTTCACACCTTCGGCCCATGTCTGGAACAGGCTCTGACCTTGTTCGTTCCACGACTTCATCAGTTTCGAAGTCTGATCGAGCCAGTCATTGGGTGTTGTCTTACCGACCTGTGCCATACGAGTACCCGTCAAAGAAGGACGACTTGCCGCACCGCTTTGCCTTCGTGCAGCAGATCGAATCCCTGATTGATTTCATCGAGCGGAAGAGTGCCTGTCATCAAGCGATCAACCGGCAATCTGCCGGCGCGAAAAAGATCGACATAGCGCGGAATATCTCGGACCGGTACGCAGGTTCCGATGTAGCTGCCGCGAATGGTTCGCTCTTCGGCGACCAGATTGACCGGAGGCATCGGCCATGTCGCCGTCGGCGGCGGCAGTCCGGCGGTGATGGTGGTACCGCCGCGCCGCGTGATCTTGTAAGCAAGGTCGAATGCGCGCGTAGAGCCTGCCATTTCGATCGCAGTGTCGACACCGCCATTCGTTGCTGCGCGCACCTGTTCGGCGCAATCAGCTTCGCCAGCATTGAAAGTGTGGCTCGCCCCGAGAGCCTTCGCGAGCGTGAGCTTTTCATCGGACAGATCGATGGCGACGACCTTCCGCGCTCCAGCTGCAATAGCGCCGAGCACCGACGCCAAGCCGACGCCACCGAGCCCGATGACTGCAACGGTGCTGCCGGCCCGAACTTGCGCGGTGTTGACGACCGCGCCGACTCCGGTCAAAACCGCGCATCCGAACAGCGCCGCCTGCTCGAACGGAAGGTCAGAGTCGATCTTGATCGCAGAATGACGGGAAATGGTGGCGTACGTCGCAAAGGCAGAACAACCGAGATGATGGTTGATGGGTTGACCGTTGCGCTTGAGCCGCCGCGCGCCAGTCAGCAAGGTACCCGCGCCATTGGCCGCAGCGCCGGGCTCGCAGAGCGCCGGCCGTCCTTCCGCGCACGGGTTGCAATGGCCGCAACTCGGAACGAATACCAGCACGACGTGATCACCGATCTTCAAATCTGTGACCCCTGATCCCAGTTCTTCGACGATGCCCGCGGCTTCATGGCCGAGTGCCATCGGCATCGGCCGTGGTCGGTCACCGTTGATCACCGATAGGTCCGAGTGGCATAACCCCGCTGCCTTGATGCACACGAGAATTTCACCGGGCCCCGGTGGGTCGAGATCGAGTTCCTCGATCTTCAAGGGTCGCGACTTGGCGTAAGGATGTGCAGCGCCCATCGCCTCGAGTACAGCAGCTCTGACTTTCACGTCGGCTCTCCGGTTGCTACAGCGGCGATTTGAGGTTCTTGAGCCGCTCCGTCAGTTTCATGTTTTCAGCGTAGTCCACCGGGCAATCGATAATTGCCACAACATCGTCGGCGAGCGCCTTTTTCAACGTCGGCAGCAGATCGGCGGTCTTCTCAATGCGATAGCCCTTGGCCCCGAAGCTTTCGGCGTACTTGACGAAGTCCGGGTTCTTGAACTCGATGTGGCTCGGGCGCCCGAAGTGCCGCAACTGGTGCCAAGTGATGAGTCCGTACTCGGAATCGTTCCAGATCAGAATCACGAACGGCGTTTTCATTCGCAGCGCGGTCTCGATCTCCTGCGAGTTCATCAGGAAGCCCGCATCGCCCGTCACGGTGACGACTTTTCGGTCCGGATACGCGAGCTTGGCCGCCAGCGCACCCGGCACCCCGATGCCCATCGAAGCAAATCCGTTCGAGATGATGCAGGTATTGGGCTCCTCCGCCTTGTACATGCGCGAGGTCCACATCTTGTGCGCGCCGACATCGGAGATGACGATGTCAGAAGGTCCGAGCGCCTGGCGCAGGTCCCACAGAATCTTCTGCGGCTTGACCGGGAAACCCTGGTCGTCGGCGTATTGCGCGCGGTCGTCGATGACCGCCTTGCGGATGGCCTTGAACGGATTGTCGGCACGCGGCTTGGTTCGCAATGCGATGCCGCGCAGACTTTCGCCGATATCGCCCAACAGACCGGTTGCGACCTTGTAGCAGGCATCGACTTCGGCCGGCTGCGCATCGATGTGGATGATCGTCTTGTCGGCGTTCGGATTCCACATGTCCGGGTGGTACTCAACCATGTCGTAACCGACGCAGATCACGCAATCGGCTTTTTCGAACGCGAACCACGGGATATCGCGCGCCTTCAACCCGATCGTGCCGAGGAAGAGTTCGTTCGAAAACGGAATCAACCCCTTGGCCATGAAGGTATTGGCCACAGGGAGGCGCAGCAGGTTGACGAAACTACGCAACGATTCAGCTGCGCCTTGTCGGACGACGCCGTTGCCGGCCAGCACGATCGGAAACTTCGCCTTACCGATTAACTGTGCAGCTTGCTCGATCTTCTTGTCGGGCGGCGTCGGGTTGTACGCCGACTGAACGTCGATCGGCTTGCCCTCGACTTTCATCTCGGCGATGTTCTCGGGAAAGTCGATGAAGCAGCAGCCGGGCTTTTCGGTCTGTGCGACCTTGAACGCCTTGCGCACGATCTCCGGAACGATGTCCGGCGTCAGCACCTGAGTGCTGTACTTGGTGATCGGCTTGAACATGCTCACCAGATCGAGAATCTGATGGCTTTCCTTGTGCAGTCTCGCGGTCGATCCCTGTCCAGCGATCGCCACCAGCGGCGCGCGATCCATATTGGCGTCGGCCACACCGGTGATCAGGTTGGTCGCACCCGGCCCCAAGGTCGCCAGGCAGACGCCGGCCTTTCCGGTCAACCGGCCGTAAACATCGGCCATAAACGCAGCGCCTTGTTCATGACGAGTTGTGACGAACTTGATCGGACTGTCGAGCAAGGCGTCCATGACGTCGATGTTCTCTTCACCGGGAACTCCGAACATGTACTCGACGCCTTCGTTTTCGAGGCATCTAACGAGGAGCTGGGCTGCGGTCATTGAAAATTCCTGGGTCGTACTGCAAAGAAAGTTGGGGCTCGGCGGCTCCGCCTTGACGTTCCGCTAACCGGGCGCCTTGTCAGGCAAGTCGCTTGACGATGGCGCGGGTGATCTCGGCAGTGGTTGCCTTGCCACCAAGGTCACCGGTACGCACACCGTCATCGCGCAATACCGTGTCGATAGCTGCGCGTAAGCGGCGTGCCATGTCGTGCTTGCCAACATGATCAATCATCAATGCAGCGGCCAGCAACAGCGCCAACGGGTTGGCAATCCCTTTGCCCGCGATGTCGGGTGCCGAACCGTGCACCGCTTCGAAGATCGCTGCATGCTCGCCGATGTTGGCGCCCGGTGCCATGCCGAGTCCTCCGACCAGGCCCGCGATCTCGTCGGACAAAATGTCACCGAACAGGTTGGTCGTCACGATCATGTCGAACTGCCAGGGCTTGAGCACCAGCTGCATCGCGCACGCATCGACAATGCGATCGTCAACCGTCACCTTGCCTTCATACTTTTTGGCGACATCGAGTGCAGTCTCGAGGAAGATGCCTGTCAACGCCTTGAGCACGTTCGCCTTGTGAACGATCGTGACTTTCTTGCGTCCGTTTTTCACCGCGTAGTCGAATGCGAACTCGGCAATGCGGCGCGAACCGGCGCGAGTATTGACCCCCGATGAGATTGCGACCGCCTGCGGGTCGCCGTCGATCGGGATGTAGTGCTCGAAGCCAACGTACAACCCCTCGAGGTTTTCGCGCACCAGCACCAGGTCGATGTCGTCATATCGACCGCCGGGAATCAGTGTGCGCGCCGGCCGCAGGTTCGCGTAGAGCTTGAACTCCTCGCGCAGCCGTACGTTGACCGAGCGGAACCCGCCGCCAATCGGCGTCGTCAATGGGCCCTTGAGTGCCAGCTTGGTGCGGCGGATGCTGTCGAGCAGCGCCAGCCGGCAGCGGATCGCCGGATTTCTGCGCGGCCACCACGCCGCCTTCCTGCGTTTCCCAAATGAACGGCTTGCCGAGCGCGTCGAGGATTTCGACGACTGCCGCGGAAATTTCCGGACCGATTCCATCGCCCGGAATCAGTGTCGCCTGAACAGGCCGCTGCGTGTCCGCCGTCGCCATAATGTTTTGTCAGCGCCTCCAGTGCAACAGTACCAAACTCGCCGCGCACGTCGTTGCTGCGTGCGCCTGTAAAGGCCAGACATCAATACCCGCTTTGGACGGGCGCTCGCGACTCGCCAATCCGATTCGCGCGTCTACGGTGCGATCTGCGCGATGGAAGCTCCGATGCCATCGCGAGCGGTAAGCCCGTTGGCGTCCAGGTTATCGCGCCGTGGTGTGTCGTAGTTTGAAATGTAACCACGCTCGCCAACAAAGACGATTGCCGATGGGAATTCCAGCGGTCCCTGGCTCCCGTTCTTGGCAACCTGCCGCACTTGCCCGCCCGGCGTAACCGTTGCGACGGCGTTGAGCTCATTGGCGACGACCCAGAGCGTGCCACTGCGATCGAAATCCAGACCATCGGCACCTTCGAGCAGCGGACTCTGAGCCAGCAGCACCGGTTTGCCACCTTTGCCATCGGGGCCGATCACAACCTTCCAAACCGCGCCGCGCGCGGTGTCGGTGACATGCAGCACACCGTTGGCATCGAACGCAACACCGTTGGCGACAATCTGCTGCTGGGTCTTGCCGTCGGGAAGCGTGCGCACGTGCTTGTCGATTTGCACCGCGGCTTCGGCAACGCCGCCGTTCGGACCGACTCGATAGACGATGCCGCTGGCGCCGCCGCTGACGAACAGATTTCCTTGCCGGTCAAAGGCGATGCCATTCGCACCAGCTGTCCCTGTCGCAAAGGTCTGCGCCAATCCCGGCTTCGCCGGGTTGAGCTCAGCGCCCCGGATGCGCACAACTTCACGGAACGGACCGACCGCTACAAAAAGATCGCCCTGAGAATTAAACGCGATACCCGAAGCATCGGCGTTGACTCTCTTGCCGTCGATCTCCCGCGCCTCGATCTTTCCGACGACAACCGCCTTCGGCGACTTGGGATCGACCCGGAGAATATTTCCGGTCACCCGATCAGGGAGATAGAGCATGCCGTTGCGATCTGCAGTGATGCTCTCGACGATCACTGTGCGATCCGTACTCGCCGGATCGAGATCGACCAGTATCGAGACGGTTGGACCACCCGCCTGCATGGTCGCGCAGCCACTCAATGCAAACGCTAAGACGGCCAGCAGAACAACCCTCATCTTCACCTCCGTTGATCGGCTACGGTATGTTGCGACTATTGCATCACAATCGATTCTAAGCACGGACGAATTACAGCAACGGGGCTGAGCATCGACGCGCCCTTTGCGCTACGTTCTGCCCAATCATTTGACGGTCCAACATGCGATTGCGAAGAAGCATCCGTGCAGTTGCGCTGTTTGAAGCAGCCAAAGGTGCACTGGCGCTGTTGGCAGGATTTGGTGCGCTGTCGCTCATCCATCGCGATGCGCAACGACTGGCCGAGCATTTATTGGCCCACTTACATCTGAATGCGGCAAAAAAGTATCCGAATATTTTTCTCGAAGCCGTGAGACACCTGACCGATGCTCGTTTGTGGGTCCTTGCCACCCTGGCTGCGGCGTACGCGCTTGTGCGGTTTTGCGAGGCCTACGGTTTATGGAAAGAGAGGCGATGGGCGCAATGGCTTGCTGCAGGAAGTGGAGCGATTTACGTTCCTTTTGAACTCTATGAACTTTCCAAGAACTTAAATTGGATCTCGATCGCAGCGCTGCTGGTGAACATATTGATCGTGGCCTTGATGATCAAGGTTCTGGACAGCGAGCCTGCATCGGAGAAAACCTAGCGCGGCCATCTGCGCAGCGTTGCTTTCGTTGTGGCAAGCACGATGGCGGCTAAAAAAGTTTAATTCAGCAATGTTCCCTCAAGTCTGCTTTTGATCGAATCCAAACATCGGTCAATGACAGCTTAGGACCCATTGCGCACGCCTATCAGCTCGTCGGTAGCTTGCCAGTGAAAACCGCCAACTGAGCGTCGAAAGCACGCTTGTAGGCGGGGCGCGCTTCGCCGCGGGCGACATAGGCGGAGAGGTTCGGATACTTCTCCAGGTCACCCGATGCGCTGAACCTGCGCAGCACCGTCACCATCAATAAATCACCGGCGCTGAACGCACCGTCGAGCCATTCGGCATTGCCAAGCCGACTGGACAGTTCGCCCAGCCGTACCTGTACGCGATCCTCGAGAATAGCCAGGCGCTCCTGATACCAACTCTTGTCACGCTCAAACAGCATCGCCATCGAGCGCTCAACAATCGGCGGCTCCACCGTATTGAGCGCGGCAAACATCCATGCGATCGCGCGGGCCCGAGCATTCGCGTCCTCCGGCAGAAGCCCTGCATGGCGCTCCGCGATATGGAAGATGATTGACCCCGACTCGAAGAGTGTGAGGTCGCCTTCTTCATAGGTCGGAATCTGACCGAAAGGATGACGCTCGCGATGCGCGGATTCCTTCATCTCGCTGAACGAGACAAGTCGAACGTCGTAAGGCTGGCCCACTTCTTCAAGCGCCCAGCGAACGCGCATGTCACGCGCCAGTCCTCTGCCACGATCGGGAGACCGTTCAAACGCGGTGATGGTCGGAATCATCGGAACGTTCCTGGTGATTTCCGTGGGGCTGCCTTCTCCTTCCACCCGTTGCGGACATTTGGGTGGCTTTAAAACTCACCATGACGGTTCCGATCAGGGCCCACTTCTCGCATGGTTAGGGCGTCAGGGACAGATATACCCGCGGCCACTGGGATTCTTGAAGCAGCCGACCGACTCGGGCAGGAGCTGCTTCGGCAGCCACAGCACGACTTCCGGGAAGAAGATGCAGAAGACGATCGTCGCCAGGAACACTACATAGATCGGGAAACGACGCAAGCATCGCGCGCCCGAAGCGCACGCCGATGAACTTCGAAGCCATCAGAAGCGCAATCCCGTACGGCGGCGTGATCAGCCCGAACGCCAGCGTCACGATGATGACGACGCCCATGTGAACCGGGTTGATGTCGGTACTCTTGGTGAGCTCGGTGATGATGGGCATGAAGATGATGATCGCGGGTATCGCGTCGATGAAGTCGCCGACGATGATGAACAGCACCACCAGCAGCAGCATGATCATGAACGGGTCGTTACCCGCGGCGGCGCTGATCCAGCCCGAGACCACCGCGGGCCCGCGCAGGTAGGCGAGCATCCAGCCGAACGCCGAGGCGGCGGCGATGGTGATCAGCGGAATCGAGTACAGCAGACCGGTCATCGCCATGTCGTGCGGCAATTGCTTAAGGTAGCGGCGGTTGAGCAGCGGAATCGCGACCAACAGGATGTAGGCGACGGCGACGACACCTGCCTCGGTCGGCGTGAAGAAACCTGACAAGATGCCGCCCATGATGATCACCGGGATGACGAGCGGCACGGCGGCGCCTTTCATCGCGTCGGTCACTTCGCCGAACGACGAGCGCGGTCGCATCACGCCGATCGGGCCGAAGAAATGGCTGTAGATCATCAAGCCGATGCCGACCAGCAGCCCCGGCACGACGCCGCCGAGGAACAGTCCGCCGATCGAGACGTTGCCTGTGGCGCCGTAGACCACCGCCATGATGCTGGGCGGAATCAGGTTGGCCATGGTCGAAGCCGATGCGATCAGCGCCGCGACGAAGGCGGCGTCATAGCCCTCGCGCTTCATGTCGGGACCGAGCGAGCGCGACAGCACCGCGACGTCGGCCGCCGAAGAGCCGGAAATGCCGGCGAAGAACATGCTGAATACGGTAACGACCTGTGCCAGGCCGCCGCGCACATGTCCGATCAGCGCCTGCGATAGAGTGATCATTCGCGCGGTCACGTTAGCCGCGGTCATCAGCTCGCCGACGAGCAGGAAGAACGGCACCGCGAGCAATGCTTCGACGTCGATGCCGTTGAACAGCTGCGTCATCATCGAGGGCAGTCCAACCGGTGTGAACGCCGTCACGACGAGCACGCCGGCGATCAGTGCGAACGCCACCGGCACACCGAGGTAGCCCAGGAACAGGAACAGGAAAGCCATCAGGAAGATGAGGATGCCGTTGTGCTCATGCCGTCTTTTCCTCTGCCTCCGGATCGGCAAAACCATTCTTCCATCCGTTGACCAGCTGCTCGACCGTGAACAGCGCGACGAGGGTTCCGCACATCGGAATCGCCGCGTACAAGCTCGCGAGCGGCGTCATCGACGGCATGCGAAGGCTGCGAAAGCCATCGAGAAAATTCAGATAGCCGAACCAGATCATGCTGAGCGCGACGCCCAGCACGACCAAGCGGTTGAAGGTTTCGAAGAACAGGCGCCTGCCGCCCGACATCGACTCGGCGAGCACTGCCAGGTAAAGGTGATCATTGCGGCGCGTGGCGGCGGCGGTGCCGATGAACACGCCGTAGATGAAGAAGGTCATGGTGACCTCCTGCAGCCAGAGCCACGGGTGCTTCAAGGTGCGCGTCACGACGTCGCAGATAACGGTCACCGTGAAGCCGGTGATGGCGACGCCGCACAGGACCATCAGCGCGCGCTCGAGGCGGTCGAGCGCGCGCCACTTCAAGTGGCGATGGGACTGCTGAACGAGCGAGAGGATGAGTAGCGCCTACTTCACGTTCCGCACCAGCTCGAGGATCTTCACGGCATTCGGACCGAGATCATTCGCGAGCTTGTCCTGGATGGGCTTGCTGACCGCCTCGAATCCCGACTTGTCGACACTAGTGACGATCTTGACGCCGATCTTCTCCAGGCGGGCGCGCGATTCCTTTTCCATCTCGAAGGCTTTGGCCGGCTGCACCTTGTTCATGTCATCGGCGGCCTGCTGTATCCAGCTTTTCTGCTCGGCGTTAAGCGAGCTCCACAGCTTGTCGCTAACGAACAGCACGGAATTGTTCGCCTCGTGCTCGGTCACCGACATGACGGGCGCGACCTCGTAGTGCTTGTTCAGCATGTACACGGTGTAGCCGTTCTCGGCGCATTCGACGACGCCGGTCTGCAGCGACGTGTAGACCTCGCCGAACGGCATGTGCACGATCTGCGCACCATAGGCGGGGAACAGTGTGTCCTCGGTCACCGTCGCCTGCACCCGTACCTTCACGTTCTTGATATCAGCGAGCTTGCTGATCTCCTTCTTGCAGTAAAGGTTGCGCAGGCCCTGGCTACCCAGAGTCAGCATGTGCGCGCCTTT
The DNA here is from genome assembly GCA_963791315.1 of uncultured beta proteobacterium. Classification (GTDB taxonomy): domain Bacteria; phylum Pseudomonadota; class Gammaproteobacteria; order Burkholderiales; family Burkholderiaceae_F; genus JACCZX01. The sequence continues at coordinate 391,804 of CAWBRQ010000007.1, read as the reverse complement.
CACCTTACTGGCATACATCTCGCGCATCGCCGTGATGACCTTGGGGTCAGTTAACACTTTGACCGCGTGGTCAGGGCCGCGAAAGATAAAGTGCAACGAGAAGACGCCCGACTCGGGCTGGATCGTCGACGAGTTAGCGGTCGACACCAGCACGAAGTCGATGTCGCCCGTCTGCACCTTCTGCAGCGTCTGCGCCTCGGTTCCGAGTTGAGCGCCTGCGTACTGGTTGGTCGACATTGTCCCTTTGCTCAGTTCCGAGAGCCGCTTGCCGAAGACCTCGGCCCCAAAGCCGTAAGCGCTTGTCTTCGGCTGGTCGTACGCGAAGGAGAACTGCTTGGTTTGTGCCGTGGCGACTCCGACCACCGACACTCCAAGTATTAGCGCCATAGCGCGGATGAGGGAAAATGCACCGGCACTCGCGGCCGGCTTGCAGTAGTTCAACATGGGCTCTCCTTGGGTAGTGACCGACCATGGCTTGTGGCCGTCTTATTTTTATTAATAACTTACATACTGCGCTGGAAGTATTCCGTTAGCAATAGAGAGACCGCGCGGCTCACCTCAGTCGGTCTTTGACTTCGCCTTGCGGCGTAACAGTTAGCTTGACCTGTAGATCACGAACTTAGCACCCCAACCGCTCTGCGGCGAACCATTGAGTCAATTGCCGATATCGCAGCAGACCAGATTCCTCGTTCGATCGGACGAAAGACACGTTCTCCCGTCGTGTCTTTGGGACGCGCGATGAAGGTGATTTCATGGAACGTTGAAAACGCGCTTCGTTGCGTCCCCGCGTTGCCAACGATCCTATCCAGGACCGCTCAGGACACCCACCCGCGCTTGAGAACGGAGGAGACGCACGCGCGCGCCAGGGCGGAGTTCAACGCTCGTATGGCTGAGGCAGGTTTCGTCGACATCTGGCGCGAGCGCCACCCGACGGAGCGCGCGTATACGTGGTTCAATCGCCGCGCCCGCGCACTGGATGCGGCACGCGTGGATTACATCTTGGTCTCGAGCGAGCTTGCCCGCCGCATTGGTGCCGCCGATATCCTCGATCTCTTGCCGTGGAGTGACCACGCACCCGTGGTCGTGGAGTTGCGAGATCCGCAATCCGCGATGAGTGAAGTACTGAGCGTCCGCTTCTGGCCGTGAGCTGCCGCACGCAGAGCGGACGTGTCCGTGCAAGTTCTCAGGGCTCTATCGGGCGATGCTGCCGTAGAAGCGTCAACCCATTCGCCGAAACTGACACGTACGTGCCCCCACCTTGGTGATGCTCGTGCGCGAGTAGCCCGCGCGCGTTGGCTTCCTCCCAGACCGGAAGTCGAGGACAGGAGGTACGCCAGGCTTCGAGAACTTCCGGATACGGTCTTGGGCGCGGGCCAATCCATTCCAGAAGATCCAGTATCAATGCATCAACAGGATCAGACATCGGCATCTCCTGAACGAAAGCCGTAAGGCCAGCTACAGACCGGTCATGCGCTCGAGGTGTTCTGGGTAACGTGCCCCCTGCACCTCGATCGTCGAAGTGGCGTCATCGATCTCGCGCAGATCGTCCGGCGCGAGTTCAATTGAGACGGCACCAACATTTTCCTTCAGACGCTCAACCTTCGTGGTACCCGGAATCGGAACGATCCACGGCTTCTGCGCGAGCAACCATGCCAGAGCGATCTGCGCCGGCGTCGCCTGCTTTCGCTTTGCGATAGCAGCGAGCAGATCGACCAGGGCCTGATTCGCCTTTCGAGCTTCAGGCGAAAACCGCGGCACGCTGCTGCGGATGTCTGATTTGTCGAACGTCGTGCTTTCGTCGATCTTGCCTGTCAGGAAACCTCGGCCGAGTGGACTGTACGGTACGAAGCCGATGCCGAGTTCATCGAGCGTCGGCAATAGCTCCGATTCCCGGGCTCTCCACCAAATCGAGTACTCGCTCTGAACTGCCGTGATTGGCTGCACCGCATGAGCGCGACGAACAGTCTGCACACCAGGTTCGGACAGCCCGAAGTGCTTCACCTTGCCGACCCGGATCAGGTCCTTCACGGCGCCGGCGACATCTTCAATCGGCACGTTGGGGTCGACACGATGCTGATAGAACAAGTCGATCGTGTCGACCTTGAGCCGCTTGAGCGACGCTTCGGCGACTTCCTTGATGTGCTCAGGCCGACTGTTCAGACCCGAGCGATGGCCGTTCGAATCCACACCGAATCCAAACTTGGTGGCAATAACGACGCGGTCTCGAAAGGGAGCAAGGGCTTCGCCGACAAGCTCTTCGTTCGTGAACGGACCGTAGACCTCGGCCGTATCGAAAAGGGTGATCCCAAGCTCAACCGCCGACCGGATCAGCGATATCCCCGCCTGTTTGTCGACGGCGGGGCCGTACCCGAAGCTGAGGCCCATGCATCCGAGGCCCAGCGCGGACACTTCGAGGTTGCTGTTTCCTAATTTCCGCTTCTTCATTTTGTCTCCTGCAAACGGATTCGGAACAAAGCGTAATCCGTCTGTTGCAGCGACCGCGGAAGAGCAAATCCTGGCTAGCCGCCAGTGGGTCGATCAGCGTGGTTGACTTGATCGGCCGACAGTATCGAGCGGTGCTCCCGCAACGAACTCAGCACCAGCTCCGACAACCCTTCGCCCGCCTGCTGATCCAGATACGCCAGCAACTGACGCCGCATGCGCGGATCCCAGAATTTTCGAATGTGCGTCGCCACACCTTGCAACGCTTCTTCCCGATCCGGCATCGCCTGAAAGAATTCGCCGATGCGGTTCGCCATGTGAACCAGTATTTTTGGATTCACGAGTGCGCCTAGTCGGTTGCTGGCGGCGCAAGACCGAACCGCTCGGGCGCCGTGTAGGCGACGAAATCTTCGCGGCGCGCGAAGCCTGCCAGAGCTACCCCCGCGGCTTGCGCGGTTCGCACGGCAAGCACCGTCGGCGCAGACACCGCGACCAGCATCGACGCGCCGGTCATCGCTGTCTTCTGCACCATCTCGAAGCTCGCCCGACTCGTGACGCAGACGAATCCCTGGCTCGCATCGGTTCCCGCACGCGACATCGCACCGGCCAGCTTGTCGAGCGCGTTATGACGGCCGATGTCCTCGCGCAAAAGCAACGCCTCACCGTCGGGACTGCACCACGCCGCCGCGTGCGCTGCGCCGGTAGACTGTTGCAACGCCTGCGCCTCGCGCAAACCGCGCAGCGCGCGGGCGACCGCAGCTGCGGTGACATGAATGCGCTGCGCGCCGACACTGAACGTCGGCAACGCGCGATGTACGTGCTCGAGGCTCTCGGTCCCGCACAGGCCGCAACCCGTGCGGCCGGTCAGATTGCGGCGCCGTTCTTTCAGCCTGAATTCACACGCACCGGCGACGTCCATTTGCACTTCGATGCCGAGCGGCGTCTCCTTGATCTCAACGTCGTGCAGCTCCGACGCATCGGCCAGCAACCCTTCGGTGAGACCGAATCCGAGTGCGAAATCATCGAGGTCAGCCGGCGTCGCCAGCATCACCGCATGCGAGATGCCGTTGAATACAAGCGCCACCGGCACCTCGTCCGCAAGCCAGTCATTCGCGCGCTCGGTGCGACCCGCACGATGCGTCGTAACCGTTGCCTCGCTGGCACCGGCGGGGCGCAACTCAGCATCGTCGGGTTTCAATTGCCTGCGACCTTAGTTGCCCACGACTTCAGCAGGTTTCTTCCTGGCCTGCGCCAGCAGGTTCAACTGGGTCGTGTTGAACTTTGAGTACTCGCGTTGCCAGCTCGAAGGTTGCGCTACCGGCATCACCTGCACCGCAGTGACCTTGTACTCGGGGCAATTGGTGGCCCAGTCGGAGCTGTCGGTGGTGATGACGTTGGCGCCTGACTCCGGAAAGTGAAACGTCGTGTAGATCACACCCGGCTGCATGTTTTCGCTCAGCACTGCGCGCATCACCGTCTGGCCGGCGCGACTTTCGATGCCGACCCAGTCGCCGTTCTTGATCCCGCGATCCTGCGCGTCGTGCGGGTGGATCTCGAGCTGGTCCTCGTCGTGCCAACGATTGTTTTCGGTGCGACGGGTCTGTGCACCGACGTTGTACTGAGACAGGATGCGACCGGTAGTCAGCAACAGCGGGTACTTGCGCGTCACTCTCTCTTCGCTCGGCACGTACTGCGTAATGATGAAGCGGCCTTTGCCGCGCACGAATTTGTCAACGTGCATGATCGATGTGCCGGCCTCTTCGGTGTCCTCGTTGCACGGCCATTGCACGCTACCCAGGCGATCGATCTTCTCGAAGCTGACGCCCCGGAAAGTCGGCGTGAGCTCGGCGATCTCGTCCATGATCTCGGAAGGATGCTTGTAGTGCATCGGATACCCAAGCGCGTTTGACAGCTTCACCGTCGCTTCCCAGTCGGCCAGACCACCCAGCGGTTCCATCACCTTGCGCACTCGCGAGATGCGCCGCTCGGCGTTGGTAAACGTGCCGTCCTTTTCGAGGAACGACGAGCCGGGCAGGAACACATGCGCATACTTGGCCGTCTCGTTGAGGAAGATGTCCTGCACGACGACGCATTCCAGCGCCATCAGCGCAGACGCTACGTGCTGCGTGTTCGGATCGGACTGCACGATGTCTTCGCCCTGGCAGTACACGCCCTTGAAACTGCCGTCGTGTGCGGCGTCGAACATGTTCGGGATGCGCAGGCCCGGCTCCGGATTCAACGTCACACCCCAAGCCGCATCAAACGTGCTGCGGACCGTGGTGTCGGAGATATGCCGGTAACCCGGCAACTCGTGCGGGAACGAACCCATATCGCACGAGCCCTGCACGTTGTTCTGGCCGCGTAGCGGGTTCACGCCCACGCCCTCGCGGCCGACGTTTCCGGTGGCCATCGCAAGGTTGGCGATCCCCATCACCATCGTCGAGCCCTGCGCATGCTCGGTCACCCCGAGACCGTAGTAGATCGCGCTATTGGGACGGCGCGCACCGAGCTTGCCTTCGACATTGCCGGTCGCAAACAGCCGCGCGGCGCCGCGGACCAGCGCTGCGCTGACACCGGTGACTGCCTCGAACGCTTCGGGTGAGTTCTCCGGCCGCGCGACGAAGTCCCTCCATTCGCGGAAGCTCTTGTCGTCGCAACGCTCGCCGATGTACTGCTCGGCGAGAAAGCCCTCGGTAACCACCACATGCGCCAGCGCAGTGATGACCGCGACGTTGGTGCCTGGCTTCAGCGGGAGGTGAAAATCCGCCTTCACGTGCGGCGAGTCGACCAGATCGATCTTGCGCGGATCAACGATGATCAGCTTGGCACCCTCGCGCAAACGTCTGCGCATGCGCGATGCGAACACCGGATGCGCGTCGGTCGGGTTGGCACCGATGATCATGATCACGTCGGACTGCTCGACCGACTTGAAGGTCTGCGTGCCGGCCGACGTTCCGAACGTCTGCCCAAGGCCATAACCGGTGGGCGAGTGGCACACGCGCGCACAGGTATCGACGTTGTTGTTGCCGAACGCCGCACGCACGAGTTTTTGCACCAGATACGTTTCTTCGTTGGTGCAGCGTGACGACGTGATGCCACCGATCGAATCTATGCCGTACGTCGCCTGCAGGCGTTTGAACTCCGAAGCGGCGTAGTTGATCGCCTCGTCCCAGCTCACTTCCTGCCACGGGTCGCTGATTTTCTTGCGGATCATCGGCTTCGTGATGCGGTCCTTGTGCGTCGCGTAGCCCCACGCGAAGCGGCCTTTGACGCACGAGTGGCCTTCGTTCGCCTTGCCATCCTTCCACGGCACCATGTTGACGACCTGGCTGCCCTTCATCTCGGCTCTGAATCCGCAGCCGACTCCGCAATACGCGCAGGTCGTGATGACGCTTTTCTCGGGCATGCCGAGCTTGATCAACGTCTTTTCCTGCAGCGAGCCCGTCGGGCACGCTTGCACGCACGCGCCGCAGCTGACGCATTCGCTGTCCATGAACGCCTGGTCCTGCCCGGCCGCGATGCGTGATTCAAACCCGCGGCCACTGACCGTCAACGCAAACGTGCCCTGCGTTTCCTCGCACGCCCGCACACAGCGGTAGCAGACGATGCACTTGGCCGGGTCGTACGCGAAGTACGGGTTGGACTCGTCTTTCGTGTCATTCAGGTGATGCGCACCGCCGTACTGGTTACCAATGCCGTAGCGCACGTCGGACAGTCCAACTGCGACCGCCATTTCCTGCAGCTCGCAGTCGCCGTTCATCGCGGCTGCACGCCTGGCAATCGGCCGGATGGTCGGACATGTAAAGCTCCATCACGCCCTGCCGCAGCTGCTGCAGTTTCGGGCTCTGCGTGCGCACCTTCATGCCGGCCTCGGCCGGCGTGGTGCACGAAGCCGGGTAACCCTTTCGGCCTTCGATCTCTATCAGGCACAAGCGGCACGAACCGAACGCATTCAGGCTGTCGGTCGCGCACAGCTTGGGCACACTGATGCCAGCCTCGGCAGCCGCGCGCATCAGTGACGTGCCCTTCGGCACCGTGACGGATTCGCCGTCGATCTCGAGCGTGATGCTTTCTACTGATTTGCTGGGAGGCGTGCCGTAGTCAACCTCTCGCCTTAGTTCCGTGTACATGCTGTTCTCCTGCTGCTTCCTGCTTCTACGCCGCCTGCTCGGTCGGCGCGGTGATGCCGAAGTCTTGCGGAAAGTGGTTCAGCGCTGACAGAACCGGCAGCGGCGTCATGCTGCCCATTGCGCACAGGCTGCCGTTCACCATGGTATCGCACAGATCACGCAAAAGAATGACCTGCTGCGCCCTGTTCTGATTACTTGAAATGCGGTCAATAACCTCCATGCCTCGCGTCGAGCCGATACGGCACGGCGTGCACTTGCCGCACGACTCGATCGCACAGAATTCCATCGCGTAGCGCGCGAGCTTCGACATGTCGGCCGTGTCGTCGTGCACGACGATTCCGCCGTGGCCCACCACCGCGCCGGCAGCCGCGTACGCTTCGTAGTCGAGCGGCAGGTCCCATTGCGATTCGGGCAGGTACGTGCCCAGCGGACCGCCGACCTGCACTGCCTTGATCGGCCGGCCCGAACGGCTGCCGCCGCCGAAGTCATACAAAAGCTCACGCAAAGTGATCCCGAACGCTCTTTCGACCAGGCCGCCGTACTTGATGTTCCCGGCAAGCTGGAACGGCAATGTGCCCGTCGAGCGGCCCATGCCGTAGTCGCGGTAGAACTGGGCTCCACGCGCCAGAATCAGAGGGACGCTGGCGAAGGTAATGACGTTGTTGATGACCGACGGCTTGCCGAATAGACCCGCGATCGCGGGCAACGGCGGCTTGGCGCGCACAATGCCGCGCTTGCCTTCGATACTCTCGAGCATCGCAGTCTCTTCGCCGCAAACATAGGACCCGGCGGCCTTGCGCACGTGCATGTGGAATGCACGGCCCGAGCCGCACACGCTGTTTCCCAAATAGCCAGCACCCGTGGCGCGTGCGACGGCCTCGTTCATCACTGCTACCGAATGCGGATATTCCGAGCGGATGTACACGTAGCCCTGCGTCGCGCCGACGGCGAGGCCCGCGATCGTCATGCCCTCGATCAGCATGTACGGGTCGCCTTCCATCGTCATTCGATCGGAGAACGTGCCTGAATCCCCTTCGTCCGCATTGCAAACGACGTACTTCTGCGCAGCGTTGGTGTTGAACACCGTTTGCCACTTGATGCCGGCGGGAAAGGCCGCTCCGCCGCGGCCGCGTAGGCCCGACTGCGTAACTTCCTGCACGATCGCCGCGCCATCGAGCGTCAACGCGCGCTTCAGGCCGCCCCAGCCTTCATGCGCTTCGTAGTCGCCCAGCGACAGAGGATCAGTGATGCCCATGCGCGCGAACGTCAGGCGCTGCTGCCGCGCCAGATACGGAATCGCTTCGGTCGGCCCCTGCGAAAGCGCGTGCGCGCCGTCGCCGAGCATGGCATCCAGCAATGCGGGTACATCTTCCGGCGTCACCGGACCATAGGCAACGCGACCGTGTGGTGTGTCCACTTCAACGCAGCGGTTCGAGCCAGAACAGACCGCGCGAGCTGTTGCGTATCAGGTCGAGCGCGAGGCCGCGCCGGTCACTTTCGGTACGCAATGCAGCAGCTACTTCGTCGGCTCCGACGGCCAACGCTGCCGAGTCGCGCGGCACATAGATCTTTGCGGAACTCATGCAGGCGATCCGAGCGACGCGACAACGCGATCGAACTTCTCCGGCGTCACGCGCGCATACAGTTTTTCACCGACCATGATCGCTGGCGACGATGCGCACATCCCCAGGCAATACACCGGCTCCAGCGTGTACGCGCCGTCGGCGCGCGTGTGGTGCGAGGCGCAGCCGAGCACCTTTTCGGCGTGCTCCATCAGCGCGTCGGCTCCGCACGCCTTGCACGACTCGGCGCGGCACACCTGCACCACAGTGCGTCCCGCAGGCTCGCTTCGGAAATGATGGTAGTAGGTGATTACGCCGTGCACTTCGGCCCGCGAAAGATTCAGTCCTTTCGCGATCGCGGGCACCAATTCGGCGGGGATATGTCCCAGCGCATCCTGAACGTCGTGCAGGATAGGAAGCAGCGCACCGGGCTCTGCGGCGTGTCGCTGCAGCACGCTATGCACGGTACCTTGCGCATCGCGTGGAAACAGTGAAGCTGTCATCAAAAATTGCCTTCCAGCATGCGGAGCCGGCACAGTGACAAGACCCGGCGCATGCCCTGGGCAGTTTATCAACGGTGACGCGGCGTACCATTGACCACCGTCAATTTGCGACCCAAGCTGATGAACGCTCCCGAGTCATCGCACCAGTTAAAAGCCTCTTTTAAGTGGGACGACCCCTTTCTGCTTGAGGATCAGCTCACGCCCGACGAGCGGATGGTCCGCGACGCAGCGCAGGCGTACGCGCAGGACAAGTTGGCGCCGCGCGTTCTCGAAGCATTCCGTCACGAAAAGACCGACCCGTCAATTTTCCGTGAGCTCGGCGAGCTCGGCGTGCTGGGTTGCACGTTGCCAACCGAGTACGGCGGACATGCGCTGAATTACGTTTGCTACGGGCTGATCGCGCGCGAGATCGAGAAGGTCGATTCCGGCTACCGCTCAATGATGAGCGTGCAGAGCTCGCTGGTGATGCTGCCGATCTACGAGTTCGGTTCCGAGGCGCAGCGTAAGAAGTACCTGCCGAAACTTGCCACCGGCGAACTGATCGGCTGCTTCGGATTAACCGAGCCCAATCACGGCTCGGACCCTGGGAGCATGGAGACGCGTGCGAGGAGTGTCGATGGCGGCTTTCGTTTGACCGGCTCCAAGATGTGGATCAGCAACTCGCCGATAGCGGACGTGTTCGTCGTATGGGCGAAGAACGATGCAGGCAACATCCGCGGCTACATCCTCGAAAAGGGCGCAAAGGGGCTGTCTGCACCGGCAATTCACGGCAAGTTCGGGTTGCGCGCGTCGATCACCGGCGAGGTCGTGATGGATGACGTGTTCTTGCCAGCCGAAAACGAGCTGCCCAATGTTGAAGGGCTTAAAGGCCCGTTCGTGTGTTTGAACTCCGCGCGCTACGGCATCGCATGGGGTGCGCTCGGAGCAGCCGAATCGTGCTGGCACACAGCGCGCCAGTATGTACTCGACCGCAAGCAGTTCGGACGTCCGCTCGCAGCAAATCAGTTGGTGCAAAAAAAACTGGCCGATATGCAGACAGAAATCGCTCTCGGGCTGCAGAGTTGCTTACGTCTGGGACGCATGAAGGATGAAGGCACCGCTGCGACCGAGATCACATCGATCGTGAAGCGCAACTCGTGCGGCAAGGCCCTCGACATCGCGCGCGTTGCGCGCGACATGCTGGGCGGCAACGGCATCAGCGACGAATTCGGCGTAGTACGACACATGGCAAACCTCGAAGTGGTCAACACCTACGAGGGCACGCATGACATTCACGCGCTGATTCTCGGCCGCGCGCAAACGGGCATCCAGGCATTTACCTAGCAATGCCTGGCTCGGCCAGTTCAACGTCGTAAATCGAAAGAGGAGTTTCGCGACATGCAAGGCTTACTTAAGCAGGGTTGGTGGGCGCTCTTGATCGGCGGAATCGCGTTGGTCGTGTTTGGCGTTCTGGCTCTTGCGTGGCCGATGCAGACGTTGCTGCTTTTGGCACTGTTCTTTGCCGCATCGATTCTGATCGATGGCGTGTTCACAGTCGTCGGCGCAATGCGCGCTCGGGGTCGGACGAACACTCGGTGGCTCTGGTTGCTCGTTGGCATCCTCGGCGTCGTCGCTGGCGCAATCGGCCTTCTCGCTCCCGAGGCGGCGGCGGCTGTGATGGTCCTGTTGCTAGCGGCGTACGCAATCGCGACCGGTATCTTGATGATCTGGATGGGTGTAAAGCTGCGCAAGGAAATCACCGGAGAGTGGCTGCTGATTCTGGCCGGCGTGGTATCCGTCATCTTCGGCGCGTTGATCATGTGGCAGCCTGTTGCCGGACTGCTAGGACTCGTATGGGCGATCGGTGTCTGGGCAATCCTCGTCGGTGTGCTGAAGATCGCTCTGGCGCTCCGCGCACGCCGCTTCGTGCGCGAGCCGACCGGCACGCGGGCCGCTGCATAACGCCGCCAACTGAGATCACTTTTGGCTCAGCGCGCTGAGCCGCGCGGGGCAACCACTCCTGTTCTAGGTCGCGACCGCGTTTCTACGTGCACGCTATGCTTTTTCTCCCTCCCAGATGAGAAGGCTCAATGACGGCCGCAGCATTGCGTGCTCGCAGCCTGAGCAGACGTGCGCTGCAGGTTCTTGTTTCCACATCGTGGGCTGCCTGGATGCTGACTTGCTCCTGCGCCTTCGCACAAACAGAAGAACGCAAGACAGCGGATGCCGACGCGCAGCCATCAGTGCCCGAACAGAAGAAGCCTTCTCCTTGGCTCTTCGCTCCGGTATTCAATAGCAGCCCCAAGCTCGGCGTAACGCTCGGCGCCATGGCCGGCTACCTGCACTGTTCGACCCGCAATCGCGGCCCTCCATATTCGCTGTAACGGGCCAGTACACCAACACCGACTCGATTGTCGGGGGTGCGTTCGCCAGAACCTCCTTCAGCGAGGACCATCAGCGGCTGAACGCGGCGCTGGCATACGGCAACATTAAGAATGACTACGACGATTACCTCGGAACCGGGGTTCCGCTGCGAAACAACGCGGAGCTGAGATCATTCATCAGCCGCTACCTGCACCGCGTCTACGGCGACTGGTTCGTGGGTGCGCAGGGCATCTACCAAAACTTCGCTATTGCGGGAGACACGGCGTTCGACGATCTCGTTCTGGACACGCTGGGAGTCGCTCCCTACAAGTCGGGCGGCATCGGACTCGTTGCCTACTACGATTCGCGCGACAGCGACTTCAAGCCAACCAGAGGCTGGGTGCTGAGTCTGAATAACCTCGCCTATCGTGAGTCGCTCGGGGGAGAGCAAAATTTCGACGTCTATCGTGTCGATATCCGCCACTACATTCCGTTCGGAAACGGCAACATATTTGCCTTTCGTCAGCTCAATCACCTCACTAAAGACGCTCCGACTCAGAACCTCGCGCCGGTTCAACTGCGCGGCTACAAGGTCGGCCAGTACACCGGCGAGTACATGTCTCAGATCGAAGGGGAGGCCCGGCTACGGCTCGCCGAGCGATGGACCGCTACGATCTTCGCGGGAATTGCCTGCACCTACGGTGACGGGAAGAACTGCTCCGAGAGCGCCAACCTCTTTCCAGCCGCAGGCGCGGGGGTGCAGTACATCCTCAAGCCGGCGGTCGGCATCGTTCTGAATCTCGAGTACGCGCAGGGCAAGAACGGGAGCTACGGCGTCTTGTTGAAGACCGGGTACGCCTTCTAGCTGTGAGGTCCGCTGATCAAGATCGGCCCGTCGCGGCAATGTTGAAAAACTCCATTTCGCTAGCTTGAGAAATTCACCTCGAGTGCTGGGGGACTAGCAAGGACGGTCGAGCGTACCTCTGAAACTCACACAGCGACTTTTAGTCATGAGTTCTCGAGTGGCCGGGACCCCGCCGTGCGCTGGAAACGGCGATGGCCCTACGAGGCTCGGATCTTCGGCGGCATCGTCCAAACAGAGTTTTTCAACAAATAGGCCGGGTCCGGGTGTACGCAAACGTCAGGCGCGCAACGGTGCTGCGTCAAACTAAACTGACATGGCGGGCGGCGTTTGCACGCACAACTCCAGGAGTCCCCATGAACGCAACTCGACGTCAAATGGTGATGGCGGCCGGCTCAGCCGTGCTCGCCGGATGCGCCACGCCGATCGGCGACGCAGCCGACTGGCAGCAGTTCAGCGCCGGCGACGGCACGCGCGTCTCCTACCGCCGATGGCTGCCCGCTGGTACGCCCAAGACGGTATTGCAGGTGGTGCACGGGGCAGCCGAGCACAGCAGCCGCTACGACCGCTTCGCGAAGCTTGCCGTGGCCAGCGGCTACGCGGTCTACGCCACCGATCATCGCGGTCACGGCCGCACGCGGCTGCGCTCTGGCAAAACCGGCGACGCCGGCCCCGACGCCTGGAACCGCATGGTTGAAGACGAGATCGCGTTCAGTCAACGGCTGCGGACTGCCCACCCGGGCGCCAAGCTTGTACTTTTCGGCCACAGCCTCGGCTCGTTCATGGCGCAGGACTACATCGAGCGCCGCGCCGACCTGCTGGACGGGCTGATTCTCAGCGGCACGTCGTACCGTCCGGGGGTGCCGCCGCAGCTGATCGATCTGCTCAACGACGCGGTGCGCAAGGAGCCGCTCGGCGACTCGGCGGTATGGGCGGGCCTCTTCAAGGACTTCAACAAGCCCTTCGGCGGCCCCACAGGCTTCGAGTGGCTGAGCCGCGATGCCGACGAGGTCAAGAAGTACACGACAGATCCGCTCTGCGGCTTCGCGTTCACGAATGAGCTTGCGCGCGACATCTTTGTTGGCTTCGCACGCATGCGCGACCCGGCCCTCGAGGCGCGCATCCCGAAGACCCTGCCGGTGCTCGTCATTCAGGGCGAGCTCGACCCGGTCGGCGAGAACCTGGTCGGCACTCGGCGGCTGGTGGAGCGCTACAACGCGCTCGGCCTGACTCGCATCGAGACGCACTACTACCCCGGCGCCCGTCACGAAGTGCTGAACGAAACCAACCGCGACGAGGTGCAGCGCGACGTTCTCGCCTGGCTTGCGAAGACGATGTAAGGGACTCAGGCGGTTGCAGGCCGTCCGAGGGCGACTCAACCGCCTTGAAGCTGTCGGTCGCGACCGTCGGGTCCTGGTCGATAGCGGATATTAGAGTTTCGCTGCATGCTGATTTCGCATCCAGGCATTGTCTTGGCCAAAGCGCCGGGGCGAGCGGTGCACCAGCTCCTATCACTTTACTTCGAACTCGCCAACGACGACACGCTGACCACCTTCACTCTTCAGACGCAGTGTCGTGCGCTGATCCTGCTGCGCGGGCGTGCCGAAGCCGCTCGATAACCACAGCATCAGACCTGTGCTCGAGGTCAGCACCTGCTGGCGGTGGCCGAAGAAATTCGCCTCGACCCGGTATTTGCCGGGCTTGGCATTTCTGAGTGCAAACTCCTCCGGCCCGTAGCCGCCGGTTGCATCGCGCGTAATTGCGCCGCCCTGATACGAGAGGTTGCGGCCGTAAAAGACTTCGTCGCCGTTCGGGTCGATCACGTGCAGATCGACATCGGTGGCATCCGCGTCCCAGGCGAGAACGACACGTACGTCGAGCGGCAAGTTCTTCAGCAAGCGCGGCTCGATCGCCGAAACGTCGACCGGCTTGCCTGCGCGCTCCGCATCGGCGACAACAGCGTTGAGCTCCGCGAGAGAGATCAAGTCGATATCGGCGAAGCGCGAGTCCCAGGCGCCGATGACAACCTCGTACAACCGGTCAACAGCGCGTTGCGACTGGCCCGATTGCGCCAGCGCCAGCCCAAGGTCGCGGTGCGACTGCGGCTCGTTCGGTGCCAACTCGAGTACACGCTCGAAAATTGGCAGCGCCAGAGCGATCTCGCCCGCCTGCTGCAGCCGATACGCCAGCAGTCTTAGCACCTGCCGGTTCTGCAAATCCATTTCTGCCAGGTTCGATAGTGCGCGCAGGCCCAACTCGCGCTGGCCTTTCTGCAGAAAAAACTCGGCGGTGTCGAGAAAGAAGCCGACGCTCATCGCGTTGTCGCGCCGCTCGTCGAGGTAAACCATGTGCCAGCTTCTTGGCTCTGTCGCGTTCAGTCGCTTTGTCCACGCCGAGTCTGATGAGGCGGGCTTGAGAGCGATTGAGATGCTCGGCTCGGCCGATCGACCACGGTCTTTCTCTTCCCGTTCGGCCGGTGCTGCGGCGAGACGTGAAGCCGGCGCTGGAGACGCCACCGGCCGGGACGCCGAGGCGTCACGCGGTGCGTCGGCACGTTGTTGGCGCGACGATTCCTGGGTTTGACCGAGCGCACCTGCCTGCGACTTCGCGATCTGCAGGATCTTGGCAGGCTCGTCTTTCGGAAAAGTGCGATTCCACCAGGCGACGCGCGTCTCGAAGCGCCGTATCACCTGTGCCAGCCGCGCTGCATCGCTCTGCGAGCGATTCTTCTTAGTCGTTGCCGCCAGCCGGTCGTACGCCGCACGCAGCGACGGCGGCGGCTCGATGTCGTTCCGAACATAGTCGTCGACCTGCTCGAGGACGAGCAACGACGTTTCGCGCGTCGCCAATGCGAAGCGCCGGCCGATATCGCGTATGTACGCTTTGTTGACATCCGGATCACCTTCGAGCGACGCGAGTGTCAGACGCGCCCACTGCACCGCTGCCAGACGTGACGAGTTGCGCCCTGCTTCGATGCGCACGGTTCGCGTCGTAACAGCGCCGTCGCTGCCACGCAGGCGAAGCGTCAGATCGGCACTCTTCGCGGTGAGCATCCCGGCGACGACCAATCGACCGCCGTTCGCATGGTGTGACTCGACGACGACGTCCTTCGCGCCAAGCGCCGATAAGTCGACCAGTTGCGTGCCGCGTCCAAGCAAGACGTCGGCGGCCTGCACTTTGGTCAGGCTCGTCAGGTCAATGCGGCGCCCGCCGCTTGCCTCTGCGACCGCTTGTAGCGCTGCCGGGTCCGCGCTCGCCGAGCTGTGCACCATATAGGCAGGCACGGGAAATGAGCGCCGCCAGTGCGCGCCGTAGTTGGCGAGGCCGTCGGTGAACCAGAGCGCCTCCTGCGAGACTCCATCGTGCTGCACGGCACCGAGCTGACTCGCACCGTCGTAGACCGTCGCCTGCAAAGCACGGCGCAATGCGGTCCAGTCACCGTCCTTCACGATAAAGCGCTCGCCTGCGAATACGACATCGGCGAAGCGAGTCAGAGTGACCGTTATTGTTCCTGCGCGCCTGAAGTAAGCGTCGAGCAGCGCCAGCTCGCGGTCGAACTGCCGGCCGGCGGCTGAGCCGGACGCGTCCCACACAATCTGCACATGGCGCGGTATCGGCCGCGGCGCCGATCTGCGGCGATACCGCCAGATTGAGCGTGAAGAAAGTGTCACCTCCGCGCTGCTCGGTCGTAATCTCAACGCCGCTCGCAGCAGTTGCCTGCACGACCAGCGGATCGGTCGGAAGCGGCGCGCTTTCGAGTGATCGCCGCGCAACGAAGCCCCCGAGCGGATCGCGCTCGAACGCCAGGCCGAGGGGGTTGGCGCTGACGATCTGCGGCCGCACAGCCGCACTCGCGTAACGCAACGAGACCTCGAAGCGGTCAACGGCTTTTGCATAGGCAAGCGGCAAAGAAAGTCGCGTGCTCGCCGCCTCAACCAGCCGCAGCACAACGGTGCGTGTTTTGCCGGGCGCAAGCGGATAGATGCGTAGCTCGTAGTTGTTGCCAAGCGTCGTCTGCAGAAGACCCGGGTCAACCCGCCGTCGTACGATGTCTTCGAAGACTTGCTGTGCACGCGCCTTTTCGACCGGCACCGCGTCGCGCAACTCGCCGTCGACGTCGAGTGCAAACCCGCTGACAATTTGGCCGCTGGCAAGCGGAAACTGAAGTTTGCCTTCGAGGACGCGCCCGTTCGGATTGAAGAATTCCATCTGCACGCGCGTTTCAGCGACCCCGGCCGAGACCTCGACATCGATCTTCAACGCCTGCAGGCGGATTGGCTGCTCCGCCCCCTGAACCTGAAGCACCGGCGGTCGCCACGCCGTGGGTGGCGGCGACGGCACCAAGTGCTGTCGAGGCTGGGCCAGGGTGGCCGTTGCGACTGCCAGTGCCGCGCAGGCGGCACCAACAGAGAGTAAAAACCGGGTCGTGCGGGCCGTCATGTCATGCCTTTCAGCGGGCGGCGGATCGAGCGGGTGCGATGCGCCTGCAAGCTGAAACGGGCCAAACACGCTTTCGGGGTTAAACGTCTGTGAAACTGCTCAGTTCAAACAGACTGGTTGCCTCCAAACTGAGCACGTCGGCATCGCGCTGATTGCGCATCCGCCAGGTCCAGCGAACGATTCCGAGCGTCGGACGCGACCGCGCAGTTCTGACGTCGCTGACTTCGATCTGCAATCTCAAGTGATCGCCCGGACGTACCGGATTTGACCAGTTGAGATTCGTCAGGCCAGGTGAACCAAAAGACTCCGAGCCGGCGAGAACATTGTCGACGACGAGCTTCATCGCGAGGCAGCACGTGTGCCAGCCGCTCGCAATCAGCCCGTTCCACCGGCTCGCTGCCGCGCGCTGCGGATCGATATGGAACCACTGCGGATCAAACTCGCGCGCGAAGCGGATGATCTGTTCTTCGGTTACCGTCACCGAACCCGCATCGATCAGTTGTCCCGTATAGAGCTCGTCGAACTTCATACCGGTCGCTACCGTCGGCGGCTGGCTTCGCTATCAGTTAAATCGCACGTACTCGAAGTCCATCGGCTGCTCATTGACCGGCACGCGCGGTGGCGCGATCCAGCCCGCATACTTGCCCGGCTCGACGACCCGCTTCATCAGCGACGCGACGAAAGAGCGATCGCTCTCGGTGGGCATCCAGTCCTGCAGTCGCGAGTTCCATTCGTCTTCTGCGGCAATGCGACCCTCAGGCGACACACGGACGCCCGCCAGCGATCCGATGCGGCGGTTGAACGCCTTGTGTGGAAGCGTAAGTCGATTGGGAAGACCCGACTTTTCGATCACACGGTTCCAGCGGCCAATACCCGCCTCGGAATCCCGGATGAAATCGTCGCGCAGCACTTCGTTCAGCGCGTTCAGCATCGGCACTTCGCGCTCGACGATCGCCCCCGACGAAGCATCGAGCACCATATAGCTCGCGTCCTTCAGCAGATGATCATCATCACGCTTCGCTTCCTTGAAGCGACCTTTCAGCCCTGAGCTGTAAAAGATCGCCGCATTCGAAGACTGATCGGCGCCGAACAGATCGATCGTTACGCTGTAGTGAAAATTCAGGTAGCGCTGGATCGTCGGCAGATCGATAGCGCCGGCCGCACGCACCTTGGCAGGATCATCGGTCTTCAGCTGATTCATCACCTCGCAAGTGCGGGCAATCACGCGCGCGACACCCGATTCGCCGACGAACATGTGATATGCCTCTTCCGTCAGCATGAACTGAGTGGTACGCGCCAGCGGCGCAAAACCCGATTCGGCGAGCGCGTTCAGCTGAAATTTGCCGTCCCGATCAGTGAAGTGCGTGAACATGAAAAATGCCAGCCAGTCAGGCGTTTTCTCGTTAAACGCTCCGAGAATGCGCGGGTTATCGGGATCACCCGAGCGGCGTTCGAGCAGCGCTTCCGCCTCCTCGCGACCGTCGCGGCCGAAATAGCGATGCAGCAAATAGACCATCGCCCACAAGTGACGACCTTCCTCGACGTTGATCTGAAACAAATTGCGCAGGTCGTACAGCGACGGCGCGGTCAAGCCAAGATGCCGCTGTTGCTCGACTGACGCCGGTTCGGTGTCACCCTGCGTGACAATGATGCGGCGCAGATTCGCACGATGCTCGCCCGGCACTTCCTGCCACACCGGTTGACCCTTGTGATCGCCGAATTGAATCGTGCCGCCCGGCTGCACAGGATTCAGAAAGATGCCCCATCGGTACTCAGGCATTTTCACGTAGCCGAAATTGGCCCAGCCGTCACGCTCGACGCTGATCGCGGTGCGCAGATAAACGTCGAATCCGTGGCTGCCGTCAGGCCCGGTTTCGCGCCACCAGTCGATGAAGCGTGGCTGCCAGTGTTCGAGCGCGCGCTGCAGCGTTTTGTCAGCGCCCAGGTCGACGTTGTTAGGAATCCTGTCGGCCGTGGCGATGCTCGACGCGCCAATGTTCATACTCGTTCCCAATTGAATCGTGCTTTGTTGCCGCTGCCGTATACCTTCAGTGCCCCGGCTTCACCCACCGCATTCGGGCGCGAGAAGATCCAGTTCTGCCACGCAGACAGCCGCCCGAACACGCGCGTTTCCATCGTCTCGGTAACACCAAAGCGCAGGTTGGCTTCCATGCCGGTCAGCGCGTCCGGCGACATGCTCGCGCGTTCTTCAAGAGCGATGCGTATTTCGTCGGCCCAGTCGAGCTCGTCCGGCGCGACGGTCACGAGGCCCAGTTCCAGCGCTTCACTTGAGCCCAATTTTTTTCCAATCGCCGCACGAGCATGCGCAACCGGGTCCGGATCGCGATAAAAACGCGCATCGATGCGGGCCAATTGATCGACGCGCGGATACGTGCCGAAGTTCAGTGTGGACAATGCGATAGCCGCGCCTTCCGCTGTCATGTAACTACGGTCAGCGGCCAGCGCGAGCTCCAATAGCGTCCCGGCGAAACACGATCCGCGCTCGATCAAGGCGAACATCGTGCGCGATGAAACGTCGAGGCGTGCGAGGGTGCGTCTAAGCATGCCGATCGTCTCACGCACAAACCAATGCGCGCGGTGCTCGTCGAGCACGGCGTCCACCGCGAGCACGGCATTGGGGTCGCCGCGTGTCTTCAACAGCCACGTGCCAATGTCGATCTGATTGGTACGCAGCATCAGGATCGCATCGTCGAGCTCGCGCGCCATCGCCAGCGGCCACCAGTCGCAGCCGGCAGCGACGATCGCGTCGATGGTGCGCGGTTGCGGTGCATCCGGCGCACTCACCGTCAATGTGGCACGCCGCGCCGTGCGATCGATGGACGCATCGACGAATTCGTAGTGATAACCCGCTTCGTCGATCGTGCGCTTCAGCGGTGCCAGCGTGATACCGCGTTGCCGTGTCGTTTCAACTGCGGGCCGATCGCTGAGCGCAGCCAATTCAAGCGCGCGCCGCTTGACCTCGGCGCTGAACTGCTGCGATTTGACGACTGCATCGACAAGCCGCCATTGCTTGGCTCGCGCGCCGCGGACTCCTTCGGTTGTGGTGCAGAAAATATCGGCGAGGTCGTGCCTCACCTTGCGCTTGTCGGTAAGCCGCGTCAGCCCGCCGGTTCCCGGCAGCACGCCGAGCAGCGGCACTTCGGGCAGGCTGACGGCGGACGAGCGATCGTCGACTAGAAAAATCTCATCGCAGGCGAGCGCGAGCTCGTAGCCGCCACCAGCCGTCGTCCCGTTGCACGCAGCAATGAACTTCAATCCCGAGTTGCGGCTGGCGTCTTCAATGCCGTTGCGCGTTTCGTTCGTGAACTTGCAGAAGTTGACTTTCCACCCGTGTGACGACAGACCGAGCATGAAAATATTGGCGCCCGAACAGAAAATTCGATCCTTGCCGGTGACGACGACGCAGCGTACTTCAGGATGCTCGAAGCGAATTCGCTGCAAGGCATCGTGCAGCTCGATGTCGACCCCGAGATCGTACGAATTAAGCTTCAGCTTGTAGCCCGGGCGGATGCCGCGATCTTCCTGCACGTCCAGCGTGATGTGGGCGACCGCACCGTCGAAGTCGAGCTTCAAGTGCACGTAGCGGGCAGGCTCAGTCTGGTAATCAACCTGAGAACCGGCGGGCGCGAGCACAGTTTCGGCAGAGCCTTGGTGCAAAGCATGTGCTGACACGCGGCCTCCCTTGCGACGAAAAAATCTGCGCTCTATTCTGCCCCCGTTTTCAGCTTACCTATGCCAGCTCGCGCAATGCCTGCCGTCTCTCCTCCTCATCAATTCAACTTCGCGCGTCATCTACTCGAATTGAACGCAGGGCGCGCTGCAAAACTCGCCTATCGCGACGATGAACGCACGCTGACCTACGGTGAGCTCGCCGACCGCGTCCGCAGATTCGCGGCTGCACTCAGTGCGCTAGGTCTCCGGCGCGAGGAACGTGTGTTGCTGCTAATGCACGACACGATCGACTGGCCGGTCGCTTTTCTTGGTTGTCTTTACGCGGGTGTTGTGCCGGTCGCGGTCAACACGTTGCTGACGCCTGCCGACTACGCCTACATGCTGGTGCACAGCCGGGCCCAGGCCGCATTTGTTTCTGTCGCGCTGGTACCGGGGTTGACGCAAGCGATGAATGACGCGCCGCACGAGGTCAAGCGCGTGGTCGATACGTCCGAGTTTTCTTCGCTGACTGCTCACCACGCACCCGCGCCATCCGCCTCGCCCACCGCCGCGGACGACATCGGCTTCTGGCTGTACTCGTCGGGCTCGACCGGCAAGCCGAAGGGCACCGTGCACACGCATGCAAATCTGTACTGGACGGCAGAGTTGTACGGCAAGCCGGTTCTCGGTGTCCGCGAAGACGACGTCGTATTCTCGGCGGCGAAACTGTTTTTCGCCTACGGATTGGGCAACGCGCTGACGTTTCCCTTGTCAGTAGGCGCAACTGTCGTGCTGATGGCCGAGCGACCGACGCCGCCTGCAGTGTTCAAGCGTCTGATTGCACAACGTCCGACCATTTTCTATGGCGTGCCGACGCTGTACGCCGCGATGCTTGCGTCACCCGAGCTGCCGGCGCGCACCCAAGTCAAGCTGCGCATCGCAGTGTCCGCTGGCGAAGCGCTGCCCAAGGATATCGGCGAGCGCTTCAATGCACACTTTGGTTGCGAAGTTCTCGACGGTATCGGCTCAACCGAGATGCTGCACATCTTTCTGTCGAATCGTGCGGGACACGTGCGCTACGGCACCACCGGAACTCCGGTGCCAGGTTACGACATCGAGCTGCGCGATGAGCACGGCACGCTAGTCGACGACGATCTGATCGGTGACTTGTACGTCAGGGGACCGAGCTCGGCACTGATGTATTGGGGAAGCCGGGAAAAATCGTGCGCCACCTTTGTCGGAGGGTGGACCAAGAGCGGCGATAAGTACGTGCGAAGCCGCGATGGGTACTTCACTTACGCCGGCCGCGGCGACGACATGTTGCGTGTCAGCGGCCAGTACGTTTCACCGTTCGAAGTGGAAACCGCCCTGATGCAACACCCCCAGGTGCTCGAAGCAGCGGTGATCGGGAAGACCGACACGGACGGACTGACCAGGACGAAGGCATTCGTGGTGCTGAAAAGTGCGAACAGCGCTTCGGTGGAACTGGAAGATGAGCTGAAGGCGTTCGTCAAAGGCAAGCTGGCACCGCACAAGTACCCGCGTTTTCTCGAGTTCGTCGCCGAGCTGCCGAAGACTGCAACCGGAAAAATTCAGCGCTTCAAGTTGCGCGAAAAGGAAGCGTCGGTTGGATGATTCAGCGGTGACGAGCCAGGCGCGAGTTGCTACCGGGTCGCGCGAGTATTCGCTCGAATATGAGTGGATCTCGCCCGAACGCTCGGAGTCGCCGTTACTCGTATTCCTGCATGAAGGCCTTGGGTCGGTCGCGATGTGGCGCGACTGGCCGCGGCAACTATGCGCTGCCGGCAGATTTCGCGGGCTGGTGTATTCGCGGCCAGGTTACGGGCGCTCGACACCGCGTGCACCGGCGGAAAAATGGCCGGTCGATTTCATGCATACACAGGCGCGCGAAGTGTTGCCGGCCTTTCTGCAGGCGGTCGGCGTCGATACCGCGACCGATCCGCCGTGGATGGTGGGTCACAGCGACGGCGCATCGATCGCGCTGATCTATGCAGCCGCGTTTTCCGAGCGCTTGGCCGGCGTCATCGCGCTCGCACCGCATACATTCGTCGAAGATTTGTCGATCGAAAGTATTGCGCGCGACGCGCGAAACCTACCTCGCAACTACCGATACGCAGGGGCCGGGCCTCAGGGTTAAGCTTGCGCGCTATCACAACGACCCCGATTCGGCCTTTCTGGGGATGGAACGACATCTGGCTGGACCCGGCTTTCCGCAGCTGGAATATCGAAGCCTTGTTGACCGGAATCGCGAAGCCGGTTCTGGTGGTGCAAGGTGAGGATGACGAATACGGGACGATGGCGCAGGTGGACAGTGTCGCGCAACAAGTCCCACATGCGCGGCTGCTGAAGCTTGCCCGGTGTGGACACTCACCACAGCGCGATCAGTCCCAGCAGGTGATCAAGGCCGTTGTCGATTTCATTGCAACCTATACGTAACGGAGACGATTGAATGAACCGGAGACACACACTCACCGTCGCTGCTGCACTTTGCGCTGCGGTTGCCGCGATGCCCGCGATTGCGCAACAGCAGCAGAAGCTGAAAGTCGGGTTGATGTTGCCGTTCACCGGCACGTTCGCGGCGCTCGGCACCGCGATCGAAAACGGATTCAAGCTGTATGTGCAGGAAAACGGCGGCAAGATCGGTGGGCGCGAGATCGAGTACTTCCGCGTCGACGACGAGTCCGATCCCGCGAAGGCGACTGACAACGTGAGCAAGCTGATCAACCGTGACAAGGTCGATGTGGTGGTCGGTACCGTCCACTCCGGTGTCGTGATGGCGATGGCCAAGGCTGCACGCGATACGAACACGCTGCTGATTGTCCCGAACGCCGGCGCAAACGCCGTCACCGGCCCGATGTGCGCACCGAATATTTTCCGTACGTCTTTTTCGAACTGGCAGTCGGCGTACGCCGCCGGCATCGTCGCCGCAGAGCGCGGCCATAAGAAAGCCGTGTCCATCACCTGGAAGTACGCAGCGGGCGACGAAATGGCCGCAGCATTTAAGGAAGGCTTCACCAAAGGGGGTGGTACCGTCGTCAAGGAACTGAACCTGCCGTTCCCGGGGGTGGAGTTCCAGGCGTTGCTGACCGAAATCGCGTCGCTAAAGCCGGATGCAACCTTCGCATTTTTCGCCGGCGGTGGCGCAGTCAAGTTCGTCAAGGACTATGCAGCGGCTGGATTGACGAAGACGGTTCCGCTGTATGGCCCAGGCTTCCTTACCGACGGCACGCTCGAAGCGCAAGGAGAAGCCGCGCAGGGTCTGCTCACGACGCTGCACTATGCCGACGGCTTGCCGAATGAAAAGGACAAATCGTTTCGGCTGAATTACGTTAAGGCTTACAAGTTGCAACCCGACGTCTACGCCGCCCAGGGGTACGACGCCGCGCAGCTGCTCGCCGCCGGCCTGAACGGAGTCAAAGGGGATTCATCGAAGCGCGCCGAAATGATCAAGGCGATGGAGTCAGCGAAGATCGACAGTCCGCGCGGCCCGTTCACGCTGTCGAAGGCGCACAACCCCGTGCACGACATCTACCTGCGCAAGGTCGAAGGCGGCGCCAACAAGTATCAAAAGGTGGCCGTCAAAGGCCTAGCCGACCCTGCAACTGGTTGCAAAATGTAGGTTCGAAAGCTCGAGAACACGGCGGTGCGTGGGAAACTGCGCACCGCCGTTTTTGTTTCCTATGGACCTCACCACTTTCCTGATCCAGTGCCTAAACGCAGTCCAGTACGGACTGCTGCTGTTTCTGGTCGCGAGCGGCCTGACGCTGATATTCGGCATCATGGGAGTGATCAACCTCGCGCACGGCAGCTTCTACATGATCGGCGCGTACATGGCGTACGCACTCGCACCGTGGGTCGGCGCAGTATTAGACGGCGGATTCTTCGTAACGCTTGCAATCGGGTTGATGCTCTCGATCGCGTTCGGGTATTTACTGGAGTGGGGTTTTTTTAGCTTCCTGTACGAGCGTGAGCATCTGCAACAGGTCTTGATGACCTATGGGCTAATCCTCGTCTTCGAGGAGTTGCGCAGCATTCTCATCGGTGACGACGTGCACGGCGTGGCAGCACCTGACTGGCTTTCAGGCAGCGTGCCGCTAGGCGATGTGATGACCTACCCGACGTACCGGCTCTTTATCTCAGCCGTATGCATTGCGGTCGCTCTCGGACTGTACTTCGTGCTCGCTCGCACGCGTCTCGGAATGATGATTCGCGCCGGCGCGAGCAACCGGGAGATGGTCCAGGCAATGGGCGTCAACATAAAGTTTCTATATCGCGCCGTGTTTGCCTTCGGCGTTGCGTTGGCAGTGTTGGCCGGGATGATCGCGGCTCCGGTGTCTTCGGTATATCCGAACATGGGCGGTCAGGTGCTGATAATCAGCTTCGTCGTGGTCGTCATCGGCGGGATCGGATCGGTTCGCGGCGCGCTGCTCGCTTCGTTGTTGGTTGGCCTGGTCGATACGTTCGGAAAAGTATTTTTCCCCGAAGCCGCAGGCGTACTTGTCTATCTGTTGATGGCTGTGATTCTGCTGTGGAAGCCTGAGGGGTTGTTTCGGCAGGGATGAAGATCGATTCGCGTTCTGTGCCGCTGCTCGCGCTGGTTGCTTTGGCCGCTGCGTTTCCGTTCGTTGGCGAGAAGTACTACGTCGACCTCGTGATGAAGGTCATGATTCTCTCGGTGTTTGCGTTGAGCCTCGAATTACTTGTCGGCCAGACGGGACTGGTGTCTTTCGGCCACGCGGCGTTCTTCGGGATCGGCGCTTACATCGCGGCGCTGTTGTCGCCGCAATCAGGATCCGCATCGTTTTGGATTCTGTTTCCGGCCGCACTGGCTGCGGCTGGCTTGTACGCCTTTGCGGTTGGCGCTTTGTCGCTGCGCACGCGCGGTGTCTACTTCATCATGGTGACGCTCGCCTTCGCGCAGATGGCGTATTACGTGTTTCACGACACGAAGGCTGCCGGCGGCAGCGACGGAATTTATTTGTATTTTCGTCCAAGCGTTTCAATCGGCAGCGCGACGCTCCTCAATCTGGATTCGCCGCTTGTCTTCTATTTTTTCGTTCTTGTTGCGCTGGTGCTGACGTTTCTTCTGCTAGCAGCTTTGCAACGAAGTCGGTTCGGACGCGCGCTCGCCGGTATCCGCGTAAACGAACAGCGAATGCGCGCGGCTGGCTTCCCAACCTATCCGTACAAGCTGGCTGCGTTTGTTATCGCCGCGATGCTCGCAGGTGCTGCAGGTTTTCTTTACGCGCTCAAGGATGGGTACGTGAACCCCGAGATTCTGTCGTGGCATCAGTCGGGGGCGGTGCTGCTGATGATCATTCTCGGTGGCATCGGGAGTCTGCGCGGAGCAGTGCTCGGCGCAATCGCATTCGTCGCGCTGCAGGAGTTCTATCAATCGCAGGCGATCTTCGGATCGTTTGCCAAGCATTGGCAGCTCCCGCTGGGTCTCACGATCATCGCGTTTGTGGCGCTGATGCCGCAGGGCCTGGTTGGCCTTGGTGCGCAACTTCGTCGGCGGAATGCTGCATGACGCTGCTGGCTGCGAAAAACATCTCGCGCCATTTCGGCGGGCTACGTGCAGTCGATCAGGTGTCGCTCAGCATCGATCGTGGCGAGATTCACGCGTTGATCGGAACAAATGGCGCCGGCAAGTCGACTCTGATCAACGTGTTGTGCGGCGAAATCGCCCCAACTTCCGGGCGCGTCGAGTTGGCTGGACGCGATGTCACGCGATGGAGCCAGCCCCGCCGCGCGCAAGCCGGGCTCGGGCGCAGCTATCAGCGCACGACTATCTTTCAAAATTTCAGCGTGCGCGAGAATTGCCGCCTTTCCGCACAGGCGCGCTGGCAGCGGCCGTGGGACTTGTTCACGTCGGCGACGAACTGCGATTCGTCGACCGCGGCGGCGGACCGCGCCTTGCAGCGCGTGGGGCTTGCATCGCAAGGCGAGGTCATTGCCGCGACGCTATCGCACGGTGCGAAGCGGCAACTCGAGATCGCCATGTGCCTGGCCACGGCGCCTCAAATCCTACTTCTCGATGAGCCGTTGGCCGGCATGGGTGCGGAAGAAACCGAACGCATGCTGGCGCTGGTAAATGACTTGAAGGCGAGCCACGCGATATTGCTGGTCGAACACGACATGGACGCCGTCTTTCGCGTCTCGGACCGAATCACCGTGATGGTCAACGGCCGTGTGCTTGCAAGCGGGACGCCATCTGCGATACGCGGCAATGCAGAAGTGCAGGAGGCGTATCTCGGCACACATGTCGACGAGGAAGCGTCGCGTTGAGCGCCAAGACCGCACCGCTGATCGACGCCGCCGAGTTGCATACACACTACGGGGCAAGCCACATCCTGCACGGTGCTTCGCTGGTGATCGGCGCCGGCGAAGCGGTCGGCCTGCTCGGCCGCAACGGCATGGGCAAGACCACTCTAATTCGCACGCTACTCGGCCTCGTGCGGCCAACTTCGGGCGCGATTCGAATTCGCGGCAGGGATTGCACGCGCGCGCGACCCGACCGCATCGCGCGCCTCGGCATCGGTTACGTGCCCGAAGGTCGCGCGATTTTTCCGAATCTTTCGGTGCAGGAGAATTTGCTGATGGCAGCGCGTGCCGGTAACAACGGCCGTCGCGACTGGTCGATCGATCGTGTGATGCAGACCTTTCCCCGCCTCGCAGAGCGGCTGCAGCACGGGGGCGCGCAACTATCCGGCGGCGAACAGCAGATGCTTGCGATCGGGCGCGCGCTGATGACGAATCCCGACGTGATGCTCGTCGACGAGGCCACCGAAGGTCTGGCTCCGCTGGTCGTGCGTGAGATCTGGCGCATCATCGGCGCAATCCGCGCGACGGGCATGGCATCGTTGATCGTCGATCGCAACTACCGCTCGGTTCTCGCGCATACCGATCGCTGCGTGGTCCTCGAAAAGGGGCGCGTGGTCCTCGAAGGAAAATCGGCCGAATTGGCCAAGGCACCGGAAAAGCTCGCGCGATACCTTGGCGTGTGAGCACCTTCAGATACCTAACGGCCGATTGTCGCAATCGCCCGCTGCGCAGTTATGTTGTGCGTCGTTGCGGTTGGATGAAACGAGTCCCAGTAGAAGTAAGTCGCTGGTGTGGCGCACAGTGTCGGCGGTGCGACCAGGTCGTTGAAGCACGGGGCGGTCGCGTTCGTGTAACCCAACGCTGCCGGATTGGCGATCGCCTCGGTATTCAGTGCAAACACGTCCACCACATACAGGCTTAATCCAGGTGATGCTGCGCGAATCTGCGCGATCTGCTGCGCCAGCGCTCCATTGAATTGCGCGGACAGCTGGGTAGCGCCAGCGGCTGCCGTCGGGCCAAGCGCCTGTGCGCGAGGCGTCTTGCCGATGTCCGCGCTGTTCGCAATAAGGATTTGGCGCGCACCCGACGCATACAAGCGATTGATGATCGTGACGATGTTGGTGACCGCGCCGGTCAACACGGTGGTGGGCGCATTGGGATTCGTCTGCGCCAGTGTCAGCGCATCGACGATATCGTTGCCGACCGTGACGCCGTCGACGATGAAAAGCGCGTTCGCGCTCGAAGCAAAGTTGACCCGCGCGAAATACTGATCGAGCTGCGTCACCATGTTGGGCACGCCTTGGATCGTGCCGGTAATTGGACCGGTGCGCGCCCCGGCGTAGGCAAAGTTATTGCCGCCTAGGCGAGACGGCGTAACCGCGGCTCCGTAACGAGCAGCCACGATTTCCGCAAACAGCTGGCCATTGGAAAAGCGGCCGGTTGCATAGGGCGGGGTCGGAGGACAATTTGCAGGAATCAGGTTGCACGTATTGCCCGTATCACTGGTGCTGGCGCCGAAGACATAGGTAACTTGCCCGAATGCCGGTTGCGGCGGCGAATCATCATCGCTACCACCGCATGAAACAAGGAATGCCGCCGCGGCAAGCGCGGCGAGAACACGAGCCGCATGGCGGCTGAAGTCGATCATGGGTTGTCTCCGGTAGATCTGGTTATGGGTGACACAGCAGCTACGCCGCACCTTGAATAATAGTCGCTTGCAGATGCAGACCGGCGCTACCCCGTAGCAGCGCCGGTCTGCGCCCGCCGCAAACGGTCATGTATCGCATCCCACTGCGGACCAGTAGGAGGTGCCGCAACGATCAGGCGATCCGCGCCGCTCGAATCGAGCCGATGCAGCGACTCATACAGCAGGCGCGCGTAGTCGTCGGCGTGTTCTGCAGCGGCAATCGCCAGCGCCACATCGGCTCGACAGTGCTGCAGCAAATCCAGAGGCGCGAGTACCGCAATGCGTTCGCCACCCGGCTTCGACAGCGTCGCGAGCAGCGCCTCCCCCTGCATCACCGCGAGCGGCGTGTAGGGTGCGTAGTGCTTTTCGAGCCGCCCCGGGGAGCGTGGTGCTTTAGCGCCGGCATCGACCAAATGGCGACCGAGTGTCTCTTGTAGCTGATCGCGCGTGACTGCGCCGGGTCGCAGCAGCGTCGGCGTATCACTACTGACATCGACGATGGTCGACTCGATTCCCACCGGACATGGACCGCCGTCAAGGATCAGGTCGACTTTGCCACGCGGTTTGATTCCAAGATCATCGATCACGTGTTGGGCGGTGGTTGGGCTGATACGACCAAAGCTGTTTGCGCTCGGCGCCGCCAGAGCACCGCCGAACGCGCGCAGTAACGCACGCGCCCAAGGATGCGCCGGCGATCGGAGTCCCACGGTGTCCTGCCCGCCGGTAACGATGTCGCGTGCACGTGCGCTGCGTTTGAGCACCAGCGTCAACGGGCCCGGCCAGAACGAGCGCGCAAGCACACGTGCGGCGTCAGGCACTTCGATCGCCCAGTCGTCGAACGCGTCGGCACCGCTGACATGCACGATGACCGGATGATCCGCCGGCCGTCCCTTTGCAGCGAACAACTTCCGTACCGCGTCGTCATTGTCGGCATCCGCGGCGAGGCCATAAACCGTTTCAGTGGGCAGCGCGACGATGCCGCCGCGGCGCAGGACTTCGACCGCGCGATTGATCGCTGCAGCATCGACCGCAGGCAGGTTCATCCGGGACGCGGTGTCATGGGGCCGGCGCAATGCCGAGCGCTCCGGCGACGCGGCACGAGCGCGCAATTGCTTCGGGCAACGTCGGCGCCACACAGGTCACGTGTCCCATCTTGCGACCTTGGCGTGCCTCGCGCTTGCCGTACAAGTGCAGCTTTGCGCCGGGCACCGCGAGCACCGACAACCAGTCAGGTTCATGCATCGTCTGCCCGCCCGAACGACTGCGGAACCATTGATCGCCGAGTATGTTCAGCATGACCGACGGCATCACCTGGCTCGTGTCGCCGAGTGGCAGATTTGCCATAACGCGCGCCTGCTGCTCGTACTGGCTCGTCACACACGCGTCGATCGTGTAATGCCCAGAGTTATGCGGGCGCGGCGCGATCTCGTTGACCAACAGCGAATCGTCCTGCAACACAAAGAATTCGACGCAAAGTACGCCGACATAGTTCATGCGCTCGGCAAGCGTCAGTGCCGCATCGCGCGCGCGCCGGGCAATAGCGTCATTCACACGCGCTGGGGCGATCGATGTCGCGAGTATCCCGCCACGGTGCTCGTTCTCGGCTAGCGGGAAGGTGACAGCCGTGCCATCTGTTGCGCGGCACGCTACGACCGATACTTCGAGTTTCAACGACACCTTCTTTTCGAGCACGCATGGCACGCGACCCATGTGCTCCCACGCTGCCCGCGCCGTATCCAAAGTCTGCAGGGGCACCTGACCTTTGCCGTCGTAACCCATCCTCGCCGACTTCAATATCGCAGGGAAAAGCTGCGCGCTGAGACCCTGCAGGTCGCCTTCGCGCTCGATCACCACGTGCGGCACAACATCGATTCCGCACTCAGCGATAAAACGCTTCTCGGCAATCCGATTCTGCGCGATCGCGACGCTCGCAGCGTCGGGACTGACACGGCAATGCTGCGCGAGGAATTCCAGTGCGGCCGCCGGCACATTTTCGAACTCGGTCGTCGCAGCGCGACAGCGTCGCCCGAGCTCTGTTAACGCACTCTCGTCGAGGTAATCCGCGGCGATTTGATCGTCGGCTACGGCACCCGCGGGACTGTCGTGTCCTGGATCCAACACACACACTTTGTAGCCAAGCGATTGCGCGGCCATGCAAAACATGCGGCCGAGTTGCCCACCGCCCAGCAACCCGAGCCAAGAACCCGGCGGAATCGAGTCCATCAAAGCCGCTACAGCGGCAAGGTCATGTTGCGCGCTTTTTCGTTCTGCGTGGCGCGATACTGCGCAAGCGCCGTCGCAAGCTCGCCGTCCTGCGTGGCAAGCATCTCGAGCGCGAACAGCGCGGCATTCGCCGCGCCCGCTTCGCCAATGGCGAACGTCGCGACCGGCACACCTCTGGGCATCTGCACGATCGACAGCAGCGAATCCTCGCCGCGCAAATACTTCGATGGAATAGGCACGCCCAGTACCGGAATCAATGTTTTTGATGCCAGCATGCCGGGCAAGTGCGCGGCCCCACCGGCCCCCGCAATGATCGCTTTCAATCCGCGCGCGCGGGCTTCTTCAGCGTAGGCAAACATCTCGTCGGGCGTGCGGTGCGCGGATACGACGCGGGTTTCGAAGCGCACGCCAAATTCCTTCAGTACTTCGCAGGCGTGCTGCATCACGTCCCAATCGGACGTAGAGCCCATCAGCACGCCGACCAGCGGCGCGGAGTGCCCATCACGTTTCATCGTGGATCGCAGGTAAAAGAGCGATTGTACGGATCACCGATCACCAACGACGGTTTGGCCGGTCAGCCGCAGCAGTGCATCGCGGTACTTCGCGGCGGTTTTGGCTACGACCTCGGGCGGCAGCGCCGGCGGAGGCGGGGTCTTGTTCCAATGCTGTGTCTCCAGCCAGTCGCGTACGAACTGCTTGTCGAACGACGGCGGCGACGAGCCTTCGGCGTACTGCTCAGCTGGCCAGAAGCGCGACGAGTCGGCCGTCAGAACTTCGTCCATTAGCCGCAGCTCGCCTGTTGCGTCGATGCCGAATTCGAACTTCGTATCAGCAATGATGATGCCGCGCGTCGCGGCGTACTCGGACGCTGCGGCATAAAGCGCCAGGCTGATCGAGCGAACACGAAAAGCGAGCTCCGCACCAATAATTTCCCGCATTTGCTCGAACGTGATGTTTTCGTCGTGCGTGCCGAGCTCGGCTTTGTTGGCCGGCGTGAAGATCGGCTCAGGCAATTTGCTGGCCATTCGCAAACCGGGCGGGAGCTCAATCCCACACACGCTGCCTGTGCGCTGATAGTCCTTCCACCCGGAGCCGATTAGGTAGCCGCGCACGACAGCTTCGACCGGCAATGGCTTCAGCCTCATCGCGATCACGGCGCGGCCGCGAACTTGATCGAATTCGTCGTCCGTGACGGCAGATTCGGGTGCGATACCCGTGAGGTGATTCGCGGTAACGTGCCCCAACCTCTCGAACCAGAAGTTCGACATCGCGTTCAGCACCTTGCCCTTATCCGGGATTGGCTCGCGCATCACGACATCGAACGCGGACAACCGATCAGTCGTGACAATCAACAGTTTGTCGTCGCCCACAGCGTAGCTATCGCGCACCTTGCCTCGATACACGAGTGGCAACGATCTGATGCTGGACTGCAGGAGCCCACTCACGCCGATTCGCTCACGCTCGGAAGAAATACCACCCGACAATGGCAATCCAAGTGCCGCCGGCGAGCATCAGCGCCAGCATCACCGCGGCGCTGCCGACATCTTTCGCGCGCTTACCGAGCGGATTGATTTCGAGGCTATCGCGGTCAACCGCCGCCTCGATTGCGCTGTTCAGCAGTTCTACGATCAGTACCAACATCAAGACGCCGACCAAGAGGACTTTTTCCGCCAATGCAACCGGCAGCACCAGAGCGACGGGAGTGAGTACCGCCGCCAGCATGATCTCTTGCCTGAAAGCGTCTTCGCCGGCCCACGCCGCGCGTAACCCATCCAGCGAGTAGTGCGTCGCGTCGACCACTCGGCGCAATCCACCCTTGCGCTTTTCGGCGGCGCGGTCGAGGACGATGCGGCTGGGAGATTGCTCGGCCATGGCGTCGGATGATACGACCGCCGCAGCGGCCGCGGGATAACCGCCAGTATCATCGCCGGCCTCGCCCTCGCCGCTCGCGCCATGCCTACCATCGACTACTCGCGCTTTTATCGCTACGAAGACCTGATGGCGATTCTGCGCAACTTCGCCGACGAAAACCCGGACTACGTTTCGCTCGAAACGATCGGCACGAGTCACGAAGGCCGGGCGATCCAGGTCGTGACCCTTACCCATCGCGCAACGGGTGCTGCGAGCGATAAACCGGCGTACTGGGTCGACGGCAATATTCATTCGATCGAGCTGACGGCTTCGAACGCGTGTTTGTACTTTATCGACTGGCTGATGAAGGAGCGCGCCGATAACGCCGAGGTCTCACGTGCGCTCGATACACGCACGTTCTACGTTTGCCCTCGCATCAACCCCGACGGCGCCGAATGGGCGATGGGCGACAACCCGCGCTACGTGCGCTCCTCGACGCGACGCTATCCGTTCGACGAGGATCCGATCGACGGGCTGATCACGGAAGACATCGACGGTGACGGCCGGATCTTGCAGATGCGCGTTGCCGATCCGAACGGGCCGTGGAAAAAGCATCCGCAGCAGCCGAGTCTGATGGTGCGTCGCGCGCCGACCGATGCGCCCGGCGGCGAATATTTTCGAGTGTTCGCAGAGGGTCGCATCGAGAACTACGACGGCGTCAGTGTCAGCGTCGCGGGTGTCACGGGGAATGCGCAGGGCCTCGACCTAAATCGCAACTTCCCGGCAAATTGGCGGCAGGAATTTGAACAGCTTGGCGCGGGTCCGTTTCCGACCTCAGAGCCCGAGGTGCGCGCGATCGTCGAGTTCTTCATGTCGCACCCAAACATCTGCGGTGGCACCAGCATTCATACGTTCTCTGGCGTACTGCTGCGCCCGCTGGGGTCCGCACCCGACGACCAGCTTCCCGCCGAGGACCTGTGGACCTATCAAACGGTCGGCAAGAAGGGCGAAGAGCTCACCGGCTATCCGGCGATTTCGATCTGGCACGAGTTCCAGTACATGCCGGGCGAGCACATCAGCGGCTCCTTTGACTGGATCTACGAGCATCTCGGCATGTTCACATGGACGATCGAAATCTGGAACCCAAAAAAAGAAGCCGGAATTGAAAACAAGGAATGGATTCACTGGTTTCGCGATCATCCGATCGAAGACGACCTGAAAATCTTCGAGTGGGCGCAGCGTGTTTCGCCTACCGACGGCCATATCGACTGGAAGCCATTTGATCACCCACAACTTGGCAAAGTCGAGATCGGCGGCTGGAATCGGATGCACGTCTTCGCGAACCCGCCGCCCGCATTGCGTGAAAGGGAGGTCGCGCGTTTCCCGCAGTGGCTGCTTTGGCAAGCGTTGATCTCACCCAAGCTCGAACTCGGCAGTGTCGACGTCAAGGCCGCTGGCCCCGATACATGGCGCGTGCGGCTGATCGTGCAGAACAGCGGTTGGTTGCCGACCTACGTCACCAAGATGGCGGTCAAGCGCAAGTTGCTGCGCGGAGTACTGGCCGAAATCAAACTACCCAACGGTGCGGAGCTGATATCGGGCAAGCCACGCGAAGAAATGGGCGAACTCGAAGGCTGGGCATATCTGCACACCGGCATTTCATTCTGGCCGAACAAGAAGGTCACGGCCGACCGGGCTCATGTCGATTGGGTAGTCAAAGCCAAGTCGGGCTCACGCCTTAAAATCGCAGCCTGGCACGAGCGAGCGGGTCGACTGGAAACCAACGTCACTCTCGAATAGCGAGACTGCACCCACCGCCTCGGCGCGCGGTACATTGTCTAACTGCCGTCACAAACCACAAGAGATGGTCGGGGCAAGGTGGGGACAATAGTCATTCCGGTCTGGCTTGCGATCGTCGGCGCCCTGCTCGCGCTCTGGGCGGTTCTCGACCGCCTCTTGGTGCCCAGCGCGCGCTGGGTCATCCGCACCCGAGCCAACAAAGTGCTCGATGAAGTCAGCCAGCGGCTGCGTCTGCAGGTTCGACCGTTCCAGCAAACAAGCCGGCGGACGTTGATCGATCGCCTGGTGTTCGATGAAAAGGTGCAGCAGGCGGCGACCGCGCACGCGCAGGCGAATCAGATGCCACGCGAGGTCGTGCACCACATCGTCGAGCGCTATGCGCGTGAGATCGTCCCCGCGTTCAATGCCTACTTCTACTTTCGTATTGGCGCATGGCTAAGCCGAAAAGTCAGTCGCCTGCTTTACCGCGTGCGCATCGGGTACTCCGACGAAGCCGGCCTGGCCGCAGTACCGGCCAACGCGACAGTCGTGTTCGTGATGAACCATCGCAGCAATATGGATTACATCCTGGCTGCGCATCTGGCGGCTGAACAGGCGGCGCTGTCGTATGCAGTAGGCGAATGGGCACGCATCTGGCCTTTGCAGCAAATGATTCGCGCGATGGGCGCGTACTTCGTGCGCCGCGGCTCCGGCGACGAGCTCTACCGACGCGTGCTCGAGCGCTATATCGCGATGGCCACCGAGTCCGGTGTTACACAGGCGGTCTACCCCGAAGGCGGCTTGACACGCGACGGCCGTATGCGCGAACCCAAATTTGGTGTCCTTGAATACATGTTGCGCGGTTTCACGCTCGACGGTGAGCGCGATCTTGTTTTCGTCCCGCTGGGATTGAACTACGACCGAGTGCTGGAGGATCGAACCCAGCTATTGGCAGGCACACCTCGTGCGAAAAAGTCGGCGCTGATGGCCGCCGGAAACACATTGAAGTTCATTTTCGCGCAACTCGGGCTCGCGCTTCGCAGCAAGTGGTATCGCTTCGGTTACGCATGCGTGAACTTCGGAGCGCCGATCTCAACCAAGAGCTATTGCGCGCAGCGCGGGATCGACTTTCGAAAACTCTCCAAAGAAAACCGGATTGCAGAAGTCAGTGCGCTGGGTCGGCATCTGATGAATCAAGTGGGCCGGCTGATTCCAGTATTGCCTGTGCCACTGGTTGCGCGCGTATTGCTCGCAGCGAAGGACGGGGCCACGCTCAGCGAAATGGAAATCAAGTCGCAGGTCGGCACGCAGGTCGAGCAGCTTCAAGCACGCGGCGCTCATGTCTACGTACCGCGCAGCGACTGGGATTACGCGGTCGGCGCCGGCCTGCGCATGCTGACCCTGCGGCATCTGGTCAACGAATCGTCGGGGTTGTACTGCGCGAATCCGGCTGAGACTGAGCTGCTGAGTTACTACGCGCGTTCGATCGAGCACCTGTAGCCGCGTTGCCTATACTCGTCCGTATAACAATTATTAGGAGATATTCATGGATCGTCGCACTGTCCTGATCGCGAGCGGCGCGCTTGCGGCGCTGCCATCGACCGCACTGCGCGCCCAGGCTTTTCCGTCACGACCGATCACGTTGTACTGCGCATTTCCCGCAGGCGGACCGACCGACCAGGTGCTGCGTGCATTCGCGGAGTCCGCATCGCGCACGCTGGGACAGCCAATCGTCGTCGAGAGCAAGCCCGGCGCCGGCGGAACCGTCGCACCGATCGCAGTGAAGAGCGCGAAGCCCGACGGCTACACACTGACCCAACTTGCGATAAGCGTGTTTCGCATTCCGCACATGCAGAAGACGCCGCAGCTCGATGCGCTGCGCGACTTCACTTACATCATCAACATGACGGGCTACACGTTCGGCCTGGTCGTGCCCGCAGGCGCTCCGTGGAAGACGTTAAGCGACTTCGTTGAAGACGCGAAGAAAAATCCGGGCAAGATCGATTACGGCTCAACCGGCAGCGGCACGACTCCGCACCTGGCGATCGAGGAGTTCGCAGCGAAGGCCGGGATCAAGCTGACGCACGTTCCATTCAAGGGCAGCGCCGATCTGATGACATCGATTCTCGGCGGTCACATTCAGGCGGCAAGCGACTCGACCGGTTGGGCGCCTCACGTCGAGGCCGGCAAGTTGCGGCTGCTTGCAACCTACGGTTCAAAGCGCACGAAGAAGTGGCCGGATGTTCCGACACTCGCCGAACTCGGTTACGACACGGTGTCCGACTCACCGTTCGGCATCGGCGGGCCGCCCGGAATGGATCCGGCCGTGGTTAAAACGCTGCACGACGCGTTCCGCAAAACACTCGAGGATCCAAAGGTGATCGCCATTCTCGACCGCTTCGATCAATCGGTGATCTACATGAGCCCCGAGGAGTACACAAAGTACGCACGCCAGATGGTCGACGCCGAGCGTGTGACGATCGATCGGCTCGGGCTACGCGGAACGATGTAGCGTTGCGCTGAGTGCACGTGCGACCGCGTAGCGGCGCGTGACGACGATGCACGTGCTGCGACAACGCGCCTGTTGTGTACTCGTGCGCGATGGTCGTTAGCGGCAGCGGCGGATTCCGCTTGCCTGACCCTCGCAGCCGAATTGCACGTAGCGCTGCTTGCAGATGACCTTGGCCGCTGCACGCGCGGGCTTCAGATAATCGCGCGGATCGAAATGCCCGGGGTTTTCGTGCAGAAATTTACGTATGGCGGCGGTCATTGCAAGGCGGATGTCGGTGTCGATGTTGATCTTGCGCACGCCGTGCTTGATCGCTTCCTGGATCTCTTCGACCGGCACGCCGTACGTTTCTTTCATATCGCCGCCGTAGGTTCGAATTTCTTTCAGCAAATCCTGCGGCACCGACGATGAGCCGTGCATCACGAGGTGTGTGTTCGGAATGCGGCGGTGAATCTCCTTGATGCGGTCGATTGCGAGGATGTCACCGGTCGGCTTACGCGTGAACTTGTACGCACCGTGGCTGGTGCCGATTGCGATCGCGAGCGCATCGAGCTGCGTCTTGGCTACAAAATCGGCCGCCTGATCGGGGTCGGTCAGCAGCATTTCCTTCGTCATCGTGATCTCGGACCCGTGGCCGTCTTCCTTGTCGCCCCGCATCGTCTCTAGCGAACCAAGACAACCGAGCTCGCCTTCGACGCTGACGCCCTGCGCGTGCGCCATGTCGACCACTTTCTTCGTCACCTGCCAGTTGTAGTCGTAATCTGCGACCGTTTTTCCGTCTTCGCGCAGCGAGCCGTCCATCATCACCGACGAAAAGCCAAGCTTGATCGCCCCTTCGCACACCGCCGGCGACGCCCCGTGATCCTGGTGCATCGCGATCGGAAGTCGCTGGATACGACTCGATCGCCGCCTGGATCAGGTGCTTTAGGAACGCTTCGCCTGCGTACTTACGTGCGCCGGCAGACGCCTGCATGATCACCGGCGCGTTGACTTCCTGTGCGGCTTCCATGATGGCCTGCACCTGTTCGAGATTGTTCACGTTGAACGCGGGCACTCCGTAGCCGTTGTCCGCAGCGTGATCCAGCAATTGACGCAATGAAACGAGCGCCATGGCATTCCTCCTTGTGATCGTTATCCAGCAAACCATCTACTGAACGGACGTAGTGAGCAACAAGCGATCCAGCAAAGCCTTCTCTGCCGCCTCCAACGCACGGTCACGGCCCGCGCGCAGATCCGCCAGCGTCGGTGGCGCGTAAATCGTCGGCGCCAGCGGCTCGCCTTCCATGCGCCGACCGTGTGCCGACCGAAACCCGGTTTCGGATACGCGTACACCGCCGGATCCCGGCAATACATATTCCGAGCGCACGGCGACCACGCAGCCGCACGTGGACTCGCCGACGATCAGCGCATCGCGCTGCTCGAGCAACGCCGTCGCCGTCAGTTCCGAAGCACTGCCCGAGCGTCGATCAGTCAATACTGCGATCGGTTTCAGAAACGGCGTCTCCGCCGGTGTAATGCGTAGCTCACGCGCATTCTGCTCGTCCCCGCGCCGCGACAGTTGAGTAAGCACCATGCGGGGTTCCGGCAAAAACTGCCGCACCAGCCACATGAACTGGCTGTAGTCACCGCCGCCGTTTCCGCGCAGATCGAGCACCAACGCGCGAGCGTCCGCCACCTGTCGCAGCGCTTGCTCGACGTCGGCACGATTGCGCACCGAAAATCGGTTGAGTTTCACCACTGCAATGCCCGCTTCTGAAACGTGCGTCAGTGACTGCGGGCGGCCGTATCAGCGGTTCCGGCATCAAGGTCACTACGATTCGTCCGGCGTGACGCTCAAGTGTCAGCACCTGCGGCGCGCGGCAGCGCATCGGGCATACGCTGCAAGGCACGTCGCACGGCACGCAGTTGCGCAAAACGAATCGCCTCGTCCTGACGCGTCGGTTCCGCTTCGGACGATGTGACGTCGGCCGCGGTCAGCGGAAGATCGCGTGCGGCGCGCAGGAAAGCAGCATCGAACTGTTTGTCATCGATGGCGACGACCACATCACCCTTGCGAACGTCGGCGCGCGCGGCCGGCGAGTCGGGGTCAACGTCGATGACGAGCAGTTGATCATCGATCACCGACAAAGTGAGTCCTGATGCGAGCGCCGCAAAGCGGCGGTGATCGGCGCTTTCGCGCGGCGTCACGATGCGAGTATGCGAATCTTTCAATTCGCGCACCATCGCTTTGAGCACGAGGTACATCTCGGCATCGCTTTTCGCAGCAATGACCGGTTCTTGATATTTTTTGCGGACCGCCTGCCAGTCGACACCATTGAGCGCAGGGTCATAGTGGCGATCCGCAACGATCTGCCAGGCGCGCTGCTGCACTTCAAGTCGCAGCTCGGCGGTTCCAAATTCGGCACTCAGTTCGTGTTGCAACGATCGAGCGGTGTGTTCCGATAACCCTAGAGCCGGCCCGCCGGCGGGCCGCGCGGGCAGCGAAGCCAGCGCGCTGGACGCGGCAAACGCGAGCGCAAATGACAGATACCGAAGAACCGTCGGCACACCGCACTTGGACGCGATCTTTCTCACAGCCGCTCGCCGACTCTGACGATCTTCAACGCGTTGGTGCCGCCAGGTTGCCCCATCGGTTCTCCAACCGTCAGAACAATCAGATCGCCGCGGTTGACCAGCTGCCTATCAAGCAGCAGTCGTTCGGCGGCGGCGAGCGACTCGTCGCGATCAGTGTGCACCTGAAAATGCAGCGGTCGCACATTGCGGTACAGCGCGAGGCGCCGCGCCGTCGAAACGTTCGGCGTCAACGCGAAAATCGGTACGTCGATGTCGTGCCGGCTCATCCACAGCGCCGTGGAACCTGAATCCGTCAGCGCACAGATCGCGGCAACGCGCAGGTGGAAGGCGGTGAACAGCGCGCCGTACGCGATCGACTGATCGACCCGATTGAAGGTTTGGTTGACGAACTGCAGATCGAGTTCAACCTGCTCGGATTTATCGGCTTCCTGCACGATCGATGCCATCGTTTCGACGACCTCGACCGGGTATTTGCCGGAAGCCGTCTCCGCCGACAACATCACGGCGTCGGTGCCATCGAGCACTGCGTTGGCCACATCACTCACTTCGGCGCGCGTCGGCACCGCGTTGTAGATCATCGACTCCATCATCTGGGTCGCCGTAATCACAAGTCTGTTCTGTTCGCGCGCCATCTTGATCATGCGTTTCTGCAGCGCCGGCACGGCGGCGTTGCCGACTTCCACCGCCAGATCTCCGCGCGCCACCATGATGCCGTCCGACGCCTCCAGAATTTCGCGCAATTTCGGAATCGCTTCGGCGCGCTCGATTTTCGCGATGATCTGCGGCTTGATCCCGTGCTTCTCGCCGGCAATCGATGTCAGCTGGCGTGCCATCTCGACGTCGGTGCCGCTCTTGACGAACGAGATCGCCACGTAGTCGGCACCGCACTGCATCGCCGTGTCGATATCGCGAACGTCCTTGGCGGTTAGAGCCGCCGCCGATAAGCCGCCTCCCAGCTTGTTGATGCCCTTGTTGTTCGATAGATCTCCACCGACACGCACGATCGTGTGAATTTCGCTGCCCGCCACGCGCTCGACGTCGAGCACGAGCAAACCGTCGCTGAGCAGCAGCGTGTCGCCGGACTTCACCTCGCGCGGCAAGTCCTTGTAGTCGAGGCCGACTCGATCATCGGTGCCGAGCGCAGTGCTCGCATCGAGAACAAACTTCTTACCGGCTCGCAGCGTTGCCTTGCCGCCTTCGAACTTTCCGACGCGGATTTTCGGCCCCTGCAGATCCGCCATGATCGCAATATCGCGCCCCAGCTTGGCAGCAGTCTCACGTACTAGCTGCGCGCGCGCGAGATGATCTTCCGCCGTCCCGTGCGAGAAATTGAAGCGCACGACATCGACGCCGGCGACCAGCATGCGCTCAAGTACCAGGGGCTCACTCGACGCGGGGCCCAACGTGGCAACGATTTTCGTGCTGCGTGACATCATTCTCAGCGTATCAACTCGGTTGAACTTGCGGCACGGCGAAAAGGTCCTTATTCGCAGCGCGCTGCTCGAGAATCTCGATTGCCGGCAGTTTCTTGCCTTCAAGATATTCGAGAAACGCACCACCTCCAGTCGAGATATAGCTGATGCGATCGCCGAGATCGTACTTGGCGATTGCCGCGAGCGTATCGCCGCCTCCAGCGATCGAAAACGCGCCGTTCGCCGTGGCTTCGGCAATTGAAAGCGCCATTTGTTTCGTCCCTTCCCCGAAGGCATCAAACTCAAACACGCCGATGGGTCCGTTCCAGATAATGGTGCCGGCGCTGCGAATCATTTGCGCCAGTGCCAGCACGCTTTGGGGGCCAATGTCGAGAATCATTTCGTCGGGCCGCACGTCGTCGGCGCGCCGCGTCGTCGCCGGCGCCGTGGCAGCCAACTCTTTCGCGACGACGACATCGATCGGCAGTGGAAGCGTCGCACCCTTTTCACCAAGCGTCGCCAGCACCCGCTTGCATTCACCGACGAGAGCGGGCTCTGCGAGCGACTTACCGATCGCAAATCCCTCGGCGAGCAAAAACGTGTTGGCGATTCCTCCGCCGACGATCAGACGATCGACCTTGCGCGCCAGGTTGTTCAGCAACGTGAGCTTGGTCGATACCTTCGAGCCGGCGACGATGGCCACGAGCGGTCGTTGGGGGTCGCGCAACGCCTTCGACAGTGCATCGATCTCGGCCGAAAGCAACGGACCGGCACATACTAACTTCGCGTACCTCGCGATGCCTTCGGTGGAAGCTTCCGCGCGATGCGCAGTGGCGAACGCGTCATTTACGTACACGTCGCACAACGCTGCCATCTTTCTCGCAAGCTCGTCGCTGTTTTCCTTTTCACCCTTGTTAAAGCGAGTGTTCTCCAGCAGAACCACCTGGCCCGGCACAACGCTGACACCATCGATCCAATCCCGTACCAACGGGACTTCGAACCCGAGGATATGGCCGAGCCGCCGCGCGACAGGCGCCAGCGAAAATTCCGCGGCAAACTCGCCTTCCACCGGCCGACCCAAGTGCGAAGCGACCATCACGGCACCGCCGGCCGCCACTGCCGCGCGAATCGCCGGCACTGATGCACGAATGCGCGTGTCTTCGGTGACGTTGCCCGCTGCGTCCTGCGGCACGTTTAAATCGGAGCGGATGAAAACACGACGACCGGCCAACTGGCCGTCCGCGATGAGCCGAGCAAGAGTATTAACGCGCATTCGAGGTGGATAAGCCCGCCCGTAAAGGACGTAACTCGAGAAATGAATGAAGCATCCGGAGTTGGGCATTATACGAACGGTGAAACCCATATCGTTCTCGCGCGCTGAAATCATCGCGATCGTCATTGCCCTGCTGATGTTGGTGTTGCAGGCGTTGCCAGATCTCGCCGCGCTCGAGTACCGAAACACGAATTCAGCTCGGCGAACCTTGGCGCTGGCTAACCGCACACTTCGTTCATGTGAACTGGCAGCACGCGCTGATCAACGCTGTCGCGCTGTGGGTCGTTGCACGCTTGTTTACCCCCGATCTGACGCCAGCGCGGCAACTGTCGGCGCTGCTCGCGGCAGCGCTCGCGATCAGCGCGTGCCTCGCGCTGATCTATCCGACCATAGTCTGGTACCGCGGTCTATCGGGTGCGTTGCACGGGCTGTTTTTTGCCGGCTCCATGCTATGGCTGATCAAAGCCAGGCCACGCCGCTTTCAACAGTTGTGGCTGCCGTCAGCGCTGTTCTTCGGCGGCTGGATCAAGGTCGCGCTTGAGCAGCCGGGCGGCGCAA
This sequence comes from uncultured beta proteobacterium, assembly GCA_963791315.1. Taxonomy (GTDB): domain Bacteria; phylum Pseudomonadota; class Gammaproteobacteria; order Burkholderiales; family Burkholderiaceae_F; genus JACCZX01. Next base: position 349,639 of record CAWBRQ010000007.1, on the reverse strand, counting down.
CGACACCCTATGCAGAGTGGCTGGGTGCAGGTGTGGTACCGCAAGCGCACCTGGTGGGTGCTGCCTGCGGCACGTTACTCGGGCTACTGTTCGCGATAAGCGACGCGCACGCGGGCCGCCAGCAGACAGCGACGACAGCAATAGCAACTGCCATAGCGGTAGCGCGCCGCCGCCGGAGGGCGAGTTGGAGGCGCCACCCGTCACTGTCAGCACGGCCGCTGGACTGGTCGTACCACCGAACGAGTTAGACATGTTGACTTGAAACGCGACGTTGTTGTCAGCGGCAGCGAGCGGCGGGGTTGTGTAAGTCGGTCCAGTCGCCCCCGCGATGGGTACGCCATTACGGATCCATTGATAAGACTCGGCCCCGATCGCCTCAATGACAAAGGATGCGGTCGCGCCGGCAGCTACGGTCGCACTGGCCGGTGGTGTGACCACGAAAGGAGGTCCAGCCGCTTGCAGTGCGCGCGTAGCGTCCAGCATGCCGGCGCCGCATCGACCGGCGAAGATGCGGCCGGGAGCACACGAGCTGAGGTCCGGAAAGGGTCGCGCGCTGGTGATGATCGCGCTCTTGATCTGCGCCGGCGTCACCGCGGGAACCGCCGACTTGATAAGCGCGGCGACGCCTGCGACCTGCGCAGCAGCCGGGCTGGTGCCGAATCTGCCCGTATATGCGGCGGTCGAGCGCATTGGCAACCGGAGCGGCAGTCGCCGCTAGAGGTCGTGGACCAGATGTAGTAGCCATCCCAGAGCGGATCATCGATCGGGCCAAGGCCGCCTAGTGCACTCGGAGAGCCACCGCCGGCTGCACTGATGCTCACCTGCGAGCCACCTCACCGCATCGATGTTCGAGTAACTGGCATTCTCGCCATTGATCGCATGCGCAGTGACGGCGATGACGTTGTTGCAGTTCGCGGGTGCGCTTATTCCGATAACGCTTCCCTCGTTGCCTGCTGCTGCGACAACGACCGAACCGGCGCCAACCGCCGCGTTGATCGCGCTCTGCAGAGTCTGGCTGCACGCAACACCCACTTTGCCCCCGGCGCCGACCAGTATGACCTTCGCCGGATTGGCGCTAGCCGCCGGTACGCGGTAGGACGTCTGGTCACGGGTACTCCCGCCGCCCACTTGATTGCGTCAGCGACGTCGGACATCGCACCGCCGCATTTGCCGAGCGCGCGTACCGGAACGACTTTGATGTTCCAACCGATGCCGGCAATTCCAGCCGCGATTATTCGCAGTGGCAGCTACCACGCCGGCGCTATGAGTGCCGTGCCACGTGCTGGTCGCGTTGCCAACATTCTGTTGGTTGGGTGTGTTGTCATTGCAAAGCGTATGCCCTCTCAGCGGCCGATCACCTGATCGCCGGGGTCCGCTGGATTGTTATCGCGCCCGCCGCCGTCGTTGGAAACAAAGTCTGTCGGAAGCCCCAGGGCATCAGACGATACGAAGTCATATCCCGGCCAGGAAGCGCCCTCCGCGGTACGTACGTCGCTGGAGTTGCCAACCCGGCATTATTCAAATCCGGATGGTTGACAATACCGGTATCGATCACGGCGACGACCACCGTATCAGAGCCCGTAGTGCGGTCCCAAGCGGTAGATCAGATTCGCAGCGCCCGCTGCGGGTGCCGACGTGGTCTTCGCCGGCTGGCCCATCGGCTACCATGACGTTGCCGGGATAAATGCTGGCGGGCGGATACAGATTCCACTGCTTCAATGCAAAGTCAGTTTCGTTCGGCACTGCGGACGGCCTCATCGCCACATCCGGCTCTGCGTACTCCACCATCGGATCGCTTGCCAAGCGTGCAGCCACAGCGCGTGCTTCCGACAGGGTCATCGGACCGTCGAGCGTGACATGTGAAGCGCTATCACTGATCGGCCGCACCGCCTTGATGCCGACACCAGCCATATTCGACAGCGATCGCACGTAGGCGCCGCCCTGCGCCTGCGCGAGTTGCGATCCGGTTGCACGCATCTTCACGATCAGCGCCCCGACGACTTCCTCACGGCCAGCTTGTGCAGGAGCCGCCAGACCTAACAACGCCGCTTGCTTGGCAGTGATTCGTGACGACTTGATTGTGCGAATGCGGCGGGCAACGCCACGCTTGCGATAGCAGCGATGGCGCTCAATCCAAATGCACCTAAACCGATTCTGTGACGCAACACGGCAGTTCCTCTCGCAAAGTTTTAGCTATCGCAAGTGTCAGATATTGAATGCGCCTAACGCCTGCAATCGCTCGATTAACACCGAAATCCGGTACGCGTACGAGCGAGTGCTCTCAGGGATCGCAAGGCGTTGAAGTGACACGCAACAAGTGAAACGAGCTTACGTGAAGACGTGCGCGCTGAGACTCACGCGACGATCAGCCGAAAGGCGTACCGCCTTGCCTCTTGCAGATGATGCGAGCGAGCGAATCACCGCGGCATGCGCTCGAATTTGAGCGCATGCCGCGGGATTACTCGAGCTACGCCTGCGCTGGGCAACGCGCACGCGCGATGCCAACAACACGCTGCGAGCAGTAACAATTGCCACAGGGGCAATCGATCCCCCACCGCCACCACCGCCGGTGGGTGGCGGTGCACCACCCGCAGGCCGCCGGTGGCGGTGGCGGCACCGCCGCCACCGTCAGGGTCGCAGCCGTGCTGGTAGTGGTGCCGATAGCATTCGTGATTACCACCGTGTAGACCGCACCGTTGTCGGCCGCGATCGTGAGCGCAGGCGTCGTGTACGAGGACGACGTCGCACCCGGAATGGGAACACCATTACGCAACCATTGATACGTAATCGGGCCAGCACCGAGTTGCATCGACCGCGAACGTGACGGTTTGACCTTCGATCACCGATGCGTTCTGTGGCTGGCCAAGAACTAGCGGGCGAGCTAATGGGGCGGCAGCCCGCACGGCCAGGATTGGCGTCAAGCAGCCGGGGCCACACTGGCCCGAATCCCATGAGGAGGTACCAGGTGCGCACGCACTGCCTCCGGAGGGATGAGGACGCACGTTGTCGATAATGAACCTTGAATCTGGGCCGGCGAGCGCGCCCGGAACGATCGATTTGATCAGCGCAGCCACGGCGGCGACGTGCGGAGTCGCGGGGCTGGTGCCGGTGAATCCGGCGTAAGCCGGGCCAGATCGCGGCGGGGTCGAACTATCGTTGCTGGTAGGCGACGTATTTCCAAACAAGATGGTCGACCAGATGTAATAGCCGAACCAGTTTGGATCATCGGTCAGCACCGCCCGCACCCAGAAGCGTAGGCGTGCCACCACCCGGCGCACTGACGGTCGGCTTCGCACCGGCGGAGCCCGCCGCGCCGATGTTGGCGTAATCGGCGTTCTCGCCATTGATCGTATGCGCCGTGACGGCCATCACGCCGATGCAGTTGGCGGGAGCCGAGATACCTGCCGCGCCCTCGTTGCCGGTAGCGGCCACAACAACTGCTCCCGCAGCGATCGCCGCGTTGACCGCGCTCTGCATTGTTCGTCGGGCAAGTGCTGCCACCCCCCAAGCTCAGACTAATTACCTGCGCAGGCGTCGGATTCGTTGGCACTCCCGGAACCGCAACTCCAGCGGCCCAGCGGATCGCCTCGGCAATATCCGGACAACGACCCGCCGCACTTGCCGAGCGCTCGAACCGGAAGGATCCGAATGTTCCAAGCCACACCCGCAATCCCCGTCGCGTTGTTGGCCGTTGCGGACGCATGACCCCCGCCACGTGGCTTCCGTGCCAGCTGCTGTCTTGCGGTCCCGGACTGCCGTCATCGCACTGTTCGGATACAAGCGCCTTCCTCTGCGGTCGTCAACCCAGTCGCCCGGATCGGACGGATCGGCGTCGCGTCCGTCGCCATCGTTGGCGACAAAATTGGCAGCGACGAAGCCCAGCCGCTGCTCATCGCCAGAAATGAAGTCGTAGCCGGCCAGAAAGCGGCCATTCGGAACGTAGGTCGCGCTAAACGGCGCGATGCCGGCGCCGTTCAGATCCTGATGGTTGACGATGCCGGTGTCGATGATCGCCAAGCACAGCACTGCGGATGGCCGATCGTGACATCCCAGGCAAGCGGCAAATTAGCGCCGCCGGTCGCCGTGGCCGACTTCGTAGTCCGCCGCCGGTTGGATCCGATACCTGGCCGGTATAAGTCGACGTCGGAGCAAACAGATTCCACTGCAAGTCATTGAAGCGCGTGTCGTTGGGCGTTGCCGTACTTCTTGAACATGATGTCGGGCTCGGCGTACTCGACTGCCGGGTTGAGCGCCAGTCGCGCCGCTATCGCGCTGCGCTTGCGATAACGGAAGCGCCGCGTCCATCGCGAGTAGAGACGCACCGCCCGCCATTGCGCGCACCGACTTCATGCCGACGCCGGCCGTTGCCGCCAGCGCCTGCACCCGCGACGCCGACATCGGCCGCACCAGATCGCTCGCCGAGGGTTGCGCAGCTTGACAATAAGTCGCGACACCATCTGCTCGCGCACCGGACTGGCTAGCAGAGCCTGGCGCCCTGAGCGCCGCCTGTTTAGCAGTGACCTTCGCGTTGAATCCGCAGATGACGACGGCACAGCAACGGCGACGCTCGCGAGAAAGAAAGCGCCGGCCAAGGCAAACAGTTGACGGTTCACGGCGTTTCCTTTCAACGAATGGGGCGTGCGGCGGGTCATTTAATTTTCACCATCGAATCGACTTCGACGTAATCGAAATTGCCCGAGGCACGCACGCGTTCGACTAATTTCGGGACATCGGAGCGCAGCGCCGGGGCAGTCAAGTGGACGATGTGTGCATCGCCTGCCATAGGCCGCACGTACTTAACGCCCGCCGTTTCGCCCAATGCCGCTTGGATCGGCCTTAGCACCGCCACTGAATCGCTAGTAGCAATGCGAGGTTTAACAATGATTGTCGCGATGACCGGGGCATCGGCGGAAGCCATGGGAGCAGGAGCGGAGCAGGCGGCGAGCGCTACCGGGAACAAAACTAAGACGGCAACAAACGCTCGGGCGAAATGCATTGCGCGGATTTCGAGTTTGAGTGGGTGCCCGTGAGTGGGCCAAATGCTCATGCAACGGTACCGGCATTCCACCAACGCGCCTGTCAGCCAAAAGGCGTACCGCGAGGCAGCCTGCTTGAAGAAATAAGCGCCCCGCCAGCCGGTTATTTGGCGTTCATCAGCGCGACCGTCGTGTCCAGCATCCGGTTGGAAAAGCCCCACTCGTTGTCGTACCAACTTGAAACCTTGACCAGGCGGCCAACGACTTTGGTGAGTGTCGCATCGAAGATCGACGAGCGCGGGTCGTGATTGAAATCGCTCGACACAAGCGGAGCGGTGTTGACCCGAGCTATGCCCTTGAGTGTCCCGCATCGGCGGCCGACTGCATGATCGCGTTGACCTCGTCGACCGACGTATCGCGCGCTGCGATAAACGTCAGATCAACGATGGACACGTTGATCGTCGGCACGCGGATCGCGAAGCCGTCGAGCTTGCCGTTCAGCTCCGGCATCACCAGTCCGACCGCGGATGCGGCGCCGGTCTTGGTCGGGAATCATGTTGTGCGCAGCCGCACGTGCGCGGCGCAGGTCCTCGTGATAGACGTCGGTCAGTACCTGGTCGTTCGTGTACGAGTGAATAGTCGTCATCAGTCCGCTGACGACACCGATCTTCTCGTGCAGCGGTTTGACCAGCGGCGCCAGGCAGTTGGTCGTGCACGACGCATTTGAAATGACCGTGTGCGAAGCCTTCAGCGTGCGGTCGTTGACGCCGTAGACGATGGTCGCGTCAACGTCCTTTCCGCCGGGCGCCGAGATGATGACTTTCTTCGCGCCACCCTTCAGATGCGCGGAGGCCTTTTCTTTCGTTGTGAAAAACCCTGTGCACTCGAGCACGACGTCAACGCCCAATTCGCCCCACGGCAGTTCAGCCGGATTGCGCTGTGCCAGTACGCGAATACGATCGCCGTTGACGACCATCGAGTCGCCGTCGACCACTGCGGTACCGGGAAACGGGCCGTGCGCCGTGTCGTACTTCGTCAGGTGAGCATTAGTCTTCGGGTCGCCGAGATCATTGACCGCCACAATCTGAAGTCGTGCTTCTCGCCCGCCTCGTAATGAGCGCGCAGGATGTTGCGGCCGATGCGGCCGTAACCGTTGATGGCAACCTTGATCGTCACTTACTGCGCGCCTTTCTTAAGTACCTGCAGTGCACGGTGGCGACAACGTTGTCGACCGTGAACCCGAAATATTTGAAAAGATCCGTTGCCGGCGCCGATTCGCCGAAGCGATCGAGTCCGATGACGGCGCCTTCGCCCGGACGTACTTCCACCAGAAATCAGTCACGCCCGGCTTCGATCGCGATCGCGCGGCACGCCTCCGGCAGCACCGCTCGACTTGTAATCTGGCGGCTGCCGATCGAACACCGACGTAGACGGCATCGACACCACCCGTACGCGGATCCCCTGCTCGCCTGCAGCGCCTTTTGCGCTCCGCGGCCAGCGAGCCGACTTCCGATCCGGTGGCGATCAGCACGGCCTGTGCAGCTTGTCAGCGCCACCGGCGGCCTCCGACAGCGTACGCCGCCCCGTCGAATGCAGGCGGTGTCGACATCGCGGCAACAAACGGCACCGATTGCCGTGAAAACAGCAAGCTGCTTGGGCCGTCGCGTCGTTCGATCGCAGCCGCCCAGGCGACCAGCGTTTCGACCGTATCGGCCGGCCGCCAGACATCCAGATTGCGGAATCAACCGCAAACTGGCCGCATGCTCGACGGCCTGATGCGTTGGCCCGTCCTCGCCGAGTCCGATCGAGTCGTGTGTAAAACGTAGATGACGCGCTGCTTGCATCAGCGCCGCCATGCGTAACGCGTTGCGCGCGTAGTCGGAGAACGTCAGGAACGTGCCGACGAACGGCATGTATCCGCCGTGCAGCGCGATGCCGCTCGCGATAGCGCTCATTCCGAACTCGCGCACGCCATAGTTGATGTGCCGACCGTCGAGAGCGTCGGGCCGCAGCGGACTGGCTAGTGCTCCACTTCGTGTAGTTGCTGCCGGTCAGATCGGCCGAACCACCGATGATTTCCGGCAACGCAGGTGCAAGCGCTTCGAGCGCAAGCAGCGACGCCTTGCGCGTGGCACCGCTTCGCGTTTGCTCAGCCGCTGCGAGCGAGGCCTGCATCGCGGCGCGAAATAGCTTGCCGGCAATTCGCGCGTGTTGCGGCGTTCAAATTCGCCGGCTTCACGCGGAAACGCTCCGAATACGCGTGAAAGAGTTGGTTCCACTTTGCTTGCCGCTCGGCGCCGGCCTTCTTGGCGCTCCAGGCCGCGTACACCTCGTCCGGTACGACGAACGGCTTGTACGGCCAGCCGAGTGCCGCGCGCGTTGCTTCGACTTCCTTTTCACCCAGTGCTTCGCCGTGTGCTTTCTCGGTGCCGGCGCGGTTCGGCGAGCCCTTGCCGATGATCGTCTTCGCCACGATCAGCGTCGGCTTGGTCCGGTTTGACGTTTTGCTTCGCCAATGGCGCGGTCGACCGCGTCGACGTCGTGCCCGTCGATTGGACCGATCACGTGCCACCCGTAGGCCTCGAACCGCTGCGCGCGTGTTGTCGGTAAACCAGTCCTTGACTTCGCCGTCGATCGAAATTCCGTTGTCGTCATAAACGGCGATCAGCTTGTTCAACCGCCAAGTACCGGCGAGCGATGCCGCTTCGTGCGAAATGCCTTCCATCATGCAGCCGTCGCCCACGAACACATAGGTGTAGTGATCGACGATATCGAACGCCGGCCGATTGAATTCCGCTGCAAGTAATTTTTCGGCCAGCGCCATGCCGACGGCGTTCGCAAATCCTTGCCCGAGCGGGCCGGTCGTGGTTTCGACACCGGGGGTGACGCCGAGCTCCGGATGGCCGGGCGTGCGGCTATGCAGTTGCCGGAAGTTCTTCAACTCCTCGTAATGGCAGGTCATAGCCGGTCAGATGCAGCAACGCGTATTGCAGCATCGAGCCATGACCGTTGGAAAGAACGAACCGGTCACGATTCGGCCAGTGTGGATCGGCGGGATTGTGCGAAAGGTGGCGACCCCAGAGTGCCACCGCAATGTCCGCCATTCCCATCGGCATGCCGGGATGGCCGGAGTTGGCAGCCTGCACTGCATCCATCGCCAGCGCGCGAATGGCGTTGGCCATCCATCGTCACCGCGCATTTCGGATAAGGCCAAAAGGCGCGCTGACTTTATCCTTTAACCGGTCGTTCATCTGTGCCACGGCTGCAAAGCATGAAATGGTAGCAAAGCGATTGACTTTCCCTTGGGCGCGCTACTTGCAATGTCTTGCTGCAACTCCACTTACGAGCGTGCTGCGCAGGGAAATACCGCGCAGTGATTGATAACTTGGCGTCGATTTCCGATATCATTCGACGCTTTTCCAAATTCGATCCGGAACCAAAAGGAAGCAACGGGCGCCAGACTTCACGCAGGGTTTTTCGTGCGAACGAGCGAAGGCAACGAGCCGTTAGGTTAGGCAGCACTCCCGTCATAGCCAGTGGGCATCCAGAGGAAATTTTTCTCTTGGGTTGCACGACTCATACGCCGCGCCACAGCGCATGAGTCCCGTATCGTGGGGTTGCGACGCAAGTCGCGCTTCAGGTCGATTAGGGCGGACCTGCTGGGGGACGAAGATGAATGGCCTTCACCTGACTGGCGATCTGTTCGACTGCAGCTGTAGCGCAGCGCTTTTAACGGATCTTGAAACACTCTCCAAGGCTTGTCGCGACGCGACCAACGAGTCGAAGCTGACTATCGTTGATCAGGCCTGGCATCGATTTCCCGACTGGAACGGCGAGGCGGGTGGCATCACCGGCACGTTGCTGCTTGCCGAATCACATCTGGCGATTCACACGTGGCCTGAACGGCGTGGCGTCACCCTCGATGTTTACGTCTGTAATTTCACCGACGACAACACGGGCATGGCCGAGCAATTGTTCGAAACGCTGCTGCTAGCGTTCCGGCCTAGAAATCACGTGGTGAACCGCATCACACGCGGCGATCTGGCCGCGGGCACCGCGAGCGACCCAGCGGTCGCGGGCAGTCCAACCGAAAAAGGCGACCTGGTTTTCGACTGGCTCAATGCGCACTCCGGATACGGCACGACGGCGACAAAGACGTTGGCGCAGATCCAGTCACCGTATCAAAAGGTCGAGATCTACGAGACGCAGCAGTTCGGCAAGCTTTTTCGGCTTGACGGTCGCATGATGACTTCCGAGGCCGACGAGTTCTTCTATCACGAGTGCATGACGCACCCCGCGGCGCTCGTGCACCCGAATCCCGAATCGATTTTGGTGATCGGAGGCGGCGATGGCGGTTCATCAGAAGAGCTCTCTCAAGCATCCGAGCGTCAAGCGCATCGTGATGGCCGAGCTCGATCCGGTCGTTATCGATATTTCGAAGAAATGGCTGCGCTCGATCCACAACGGTGCGTTCGACGATCCGCGGCTCGAAGTCGCGATCGGCGACGGGTTCGAATTCGTGAAGTCGACCACTGAACGATTTGACATGATCGTGCTTGACCTCACGGACCCCGACACGCCCGCTTTTCACTTGTACTCCGAGCAGTTCTTCAAGATGTGTCAGCGCGATCTTGCGGCCTGGCGGTATGTTGACGCTGCACCTTGGATCGCCGGTTTACCAAGCGGAAACAGTGAAGAAAAATGCGGCCAATCTGCGCAAGGTGTTTCGCCACGTCGCGCCGATGTCGCTGTTTGTGCCGCTTTACGGTTCTTTGTGGTGCCTCGCTGTCGCGAGCGACACGATCGACCCGCGTATGACTGCTGCCGACGTCATCGCGCAGCGCATCGACGAACGGCACGTCGGCGATCTGCGTTATTACCATCCAGCGCTGCACTCAGCGCTGTTTGCGCTGCCAGTCTTCGTGCAGGAGTTGGTTCAGCCTAAGGTAGTGGCCGAGGAGCCAGTGCGCGTCGCTCAGTTGCAAGCCGCCTAACGCTGAAGGTTGTTCGCACGCATGCGAGCGGCACGTTTTTTTGTCGACGAGCCGCTCGCAATAAACACGAGGATCGTGCTACCTGGCAGCGTCGCACATCACGCGTCGCGCGTACTGCGCTTGCGCGACGGGGACCCGATCGTGCTCTTTAACGGTGCCGGTGGCGAGTTCGGCGCGCGTCTCTCCGTAAGCGGACGCCACGCTCACGCTTCTATCGACACGTTCGCAGCGATAGAACGAGAGTCACCGCTGCGCGTAACACTGGTGCAGTCATGGGTTGCGGCCGACAAGCTCGAGTGGATGATCGAGAAAGCCGTCGAGCTCGGTGTTCACTCGATCCTAATGGCGCCCGCTCAACGTTGCGTCGTGCGTCTCACTGGAGATCGATTGGGCAAAAGGATCGAGCGTCTGCGTGAGTTGATTGTTGCTGCGTGTGTCCAATGCGGACGCAACCGCGTACCGCATATCGAGGCAAGCCCAACTCTGGCCACATCGTTGCGGACGGGGGTCAGTGGCGACATGCACGGGGTGTTGCTGCATCCGAGGGCTGAACTGTCGCTGATGAAAGCTCCGGTGGCCGGTGGCGTCACCGTTGCTGTTGGACCCGAAGGTGGATTTGACGACGACGAACTTGGCCTTGCGCATCAGCTCGGCTACGTCGCGTACCGCCTCGGACCGCGCGTGTTGCGAACCGAGACCGGGGCACTCGTCGCACTAGCAGCGCTGCAAGCGGTTGCCGGCGACTTCTCCTAGAGCGATTGGTCAGAGCAATTCGGCCTGCCGGACCGAATTTGCTTCGAGCACTGTCACCGCGGTCATGTTGACGATGCGACGTACCGTCGCCGCAGGCGTCAGGATATTTGCCGGCTTTGCGACACCAAGCAGAATCGGGCCGATCGCGATGTTGTTGCCTGCCGTCGCCTTCAGCAGGTTGTATGAAATATTGGCAGCGTCGAGCGTCGGGCACACCAGCAAATTGGCGTCGCCGGTCAGTGTGGAAAACGGCATGATCGATTTACGAATCGCATCATCGACCGCACCGTCGGCATGCATTTCGCCATCGACTTCGAGGTCCGGCGCCAGCTGACGAATTAGCGCCAACGCTTCGCGCATCTTCACCGCCGACGGCGCGTCGCTTGAGCCAAAGTCGGAATGCGAAACGAGCGCTGCGCGCGGTGCGATTCCCATGCGCCTCAGTTGTTCAGCGGCCAGGACTGTAATTTCCGCCACCTGCTCCGCGGTCGGATCAAGGTTGACCGCCGTGTCGACCAGCGCTAACTGCCGCCCCGGCACCATCAGAATATTCATCGCCGCGTAGACATTGGCGCCGGCGCGGCGGCCAATCACCTGATCGATGTATGTCAAATGCGGGCCGTGCGTACCGAACGTCCCACAGAGCATGCCGTCGGCCTCGCCCTTGTGCATCATCATCGCACCGATCAACGTGAGCCGGCGGCGCATCTCGATCTTTGCATACTGCTGAGTCACGCCCTTACGCGCGGCCAGGCGATGATAGGTTTCCCAGTAATCGCGATAGCGCTTGTCAAATTCAGGATTGATCAGATCGAAATCCACCTCCGGCCGCATCCGTAGCCCAAAGCGTTCGAGGCGCTTGCTGATGACTGCCGGCCGCCCGATCAGGATCGGCTTCGCCAGCTTCTCGTCGATGACGACCTGCACCGCGCGCAACACTCGTTCTTCTTCGCCTTCGGCAAACACAATGCGCGACTTGCCGCCACCCGCATGAGCGTCCTTCGCGATCGCGAAGATCGGCTTCATGAACGTGCCGGAGTGATAGACGAACTGCTGAAGCTGATCGCGATATGCCTGGATATCGTCGATCGGCCGTGTGGCGACACCGCTTGCCATCGCTGCCTGCGCGACCGCAGGTGCAATGCGCGTAATCAGCCGCGGATCGAACGGCTTCGGAATCAAATACTCGGGGCCAAAGCTGACGTCAGCCACACCGTATGCGGAGGCGACGATGTCGCTTTGTTCCTCGCGCGCGAGGCCGGCGAGCGCGCGCACGGCGGCCGTCTCCATTGCGGTCGTGATCGTGGTTGCGCCGACGTCGAGCGCGCCTCGAAAAATGAAGGGGAAACACAAGACGTTATTGACCTGATTGACGTAATCAGAGCGTCCAGTGGCGATGATCGCGTCGTCGCGTACCGCCTTTACCTGCTCGGGCATGATCTCCGGTGTCGGATTTGCGAGCGCAAGAATCAGTGGGCGCGCCGCCATCTTCTTGACCATCTCGGGCTTCAGCACGCCCGCGGCCGATAGGCCCAGAAAAACGTCGGCCCCTTCGATTACATCGCCTAGCTTGCGAAGCGCAGTGGCTTGAGCAAAGCGCGCCTTGTCTTCGTCCATCAGCGCCTTGCGGCCCTGATACACGACGCCTTCGATATCAGTGACCCAGATGTTTTCGCGCGGCAGGCCGAGCTCGACCAGCAATTGCAGACACGCGAGCGCTGCAGCGCCGGCGCCGCTGGTCACGAGCTTGACCTTCTTGATGTCCTTGCCAACGACACTCAAGCCATTTAGTACCGCAGCCCCGACGATGATCGCAGTGCCGTGCTGATCATCATGAAACACCGGAATCTTCATCCGCTGCCGCAGCGTGCGCTCGATGTAGAAGCATTCCGGAGCCTTGATGTCCTCGAGGTTGATGCCGCCGAAAGTTGGCTCGAGCGCAGCGATGATCTCGATCAGCTTGTCGGGATCAAGCTCATTGAGTTCGATATCGAACACATCGATACCGGCGAATTTCTTGAACAGCACCGCTTTGCCTTCCATCACCGGCTTCGCAGCGAGCGGGCCAATCGCGCCAAGCCCGAGTACCGCTGTACCGTTGGTGACGACCCCCACCAGATTGGCGCGCGCGGTGTACCGCGACGCGGTCGCAGGATCGGCGTGAATCGCCTCGCAGGCGGCAGCTACCCCCGGTGAATACGCGAGCGCAAGATCGCGCTGGTTTACGAGCTGCTTGGTAGGTGTAACGGAGATTTTTCCCGGCTGCGGCTTCTCGTGATACTCGAGAGCGGCGCGCTTCAGATCAGCTTGATCTTCGGTCGGCATGGCGGCAGAACGTCGACAACCTCGAAAACGAAGCCGCGATTATCCTCGCGCGCGGCGGTGCTGAGGGACCGCGCTAGCCAGCGGACTGCAAAGAACTAAACGGAATGCTCGGGGACTGCAGGGAAAAGCTGCGCCTCGGTGGACCCACCAGCCGGCGTCAGCTCGGTCTGTTCGAGAGGTGCACTTCTGGCGGCGTTCACCGGCAGCGCGGCGGGTTTCAACTCGGGGACCGGTGCGGGCGCGGTCGCCGCGCGAACAGCAGCGGCCAACGCGGCATCGACCTTTCCTGCCGCTGCCATCTGCAGCCGCGTGCGCTCGCCTAGCACGCGCGCGCCATAGCCTCCGTCGTCTGGCATGTTGCCGGCACCCACGTACAACTGCAGACCGCGCTCGACTGAGCCGCCACGCGAGATCAGCTCGTGCAATATCGAAGCGCCGACTTTCATGTTAGCGATCGGGTCAAGGGCCGCGGTTTCACCGCCATGCGGCTCGAAGCGCTGCGCATGGACCCGAGTCATCACCTGCATTAGGCCCTGCGCACCCATGGCACTTTCGGCAAACGGGTTCAGACCCGACTCAATTGCGACCACGGACAGAATGAGCAGCGGATCGATGTTTTTTTCCTTGCCGATCTGAAACGCTGTAGAAACCAGCATGCGCGCGGCCCCGTCTGCTACCCGATATCGACGCGCAAGGTATTGCACGACCCGTTTTTGCTGGAAATCGTCCGCTGCACGCCCCCGCTCGTCGCGGGCATCGGTGGCGTTCCCATCGCTCACCACGGCGGCGGCTGCCACTGTTTCCGGCGCCGTAAGGCGCGCCTCTAACAGTAGCCGCGCATCGTCGCTACCAAGCAGTACGCCCGCCACCAGCAACGCGGCGGCACCCACCACCATCACCAGCAGCCGGGTCGTCGACAACGCGCCCTGCCCAATGTCGATCGCGAAAGTGACTAAGGCGGCGATTACCGGACCGATAACCGCCACCTTGCGCAGCGCATAATTAGAAGCGTTAGCCAATGTCGTGTCTCCTTATGCCGAACGGCCACCGATTGTTCGGGGTCGCATACACAGGTGGAACAATGACCGGATCGTTCAGTATCACCGGCCATTCAACTCTCCCTTGCCAACCTCCGGTTCGCTAAGGGTCTTCATTGCACCGATCACCCGGCACATATATAGAGCAACGGCAGGGCCTACTTGCCGGCAACTCGTTTTGGACTTGGCCCAACACGGATGTTGCAACGCACGCGCTAGGGGTTATGCCAAACGGCTGGGTGGATTCTAGGTGGCAATAAGGCTCGGTCAAGCGTGGATTCCTTCTAAATAAATGGGAATTTTCCAGTCCCGCCGCTGGACGGCAGCCCGGAATCGATGCGTTTGCAAAATAACCATAAAAATCAATAGATTGCCACCTGCCTGCCGGTGTGGAGTATTTGCTCACTTACAGGTAAGCCACTCGTCGTTTGAGGTCATTTCCGTATGAAATATGGCGACTTGCGTGACTTCATTACGCAGCTGGAAGCTGCCGGCGACCTAAAGCGCGTTTCCACAGATGTCTCGCCCCGGTTGGAGATGACCGAAATCTGCGATCGGACGTTACGTGCGGCCGGCCCGGCGCTACTTTTTGAGCGCCCGACAGGCTCTCAGATTCCTGTGCTAGCCAATTTGTTCGGCACACCGCAGCGAGTCGCGCTGGCGATGGGAGCGACTGATGTCGCCGCGTTACGCGATGTCGGCGAACTATTGGCAGCGCTGAAGGAGCCCGAGGCACCGCAGGGTCTGCGCGACGCACTGGGCAAGGTCGCGCAACTCAAGAGTGCCCTTTGGGACATGATTCCGCGCGAGATAACAGGCGCACCCTGTCAGACCGCGGTATGGGAGGAACGTGATGTTGATCTCGGCAAGCTACCCATCCAACTGTGCTGGCCGGGCGACGCGGCTCCGCTGATCACGTGGGGTCTAGTTGTAACCCAAGGTCCGCATAAAAGACGCCAAAACCTAGGTATCTACCGACAACAGGTGCTAAGTCCAAACAAAGTCATTATGCGCTGGCTGCCACACCGTGGAGGGGCGCTTGACTTTCGCGATCACGCTTTGGCATTTCCCGGGAAACCCTTTCCAGTCGCCGTCGCGCTCGGTGCCGATCCAGCGACAACCCTGGGTGCAGTCACTCCGGTCCCGGACAGCCTGTCGGAGTACCAGTTCGCCGGTTTGCTGCGCGGGGCGAAAACGCAGATCACAAAATGCATCGGCAGCGAGATCCGCGTTCCCGCCACGGCTGAAATCGTGCTCGAAGGGCACATCCAACCCGATAGCGCCCATGAGGGCGGGTACGAAATGGCGCTCGAAGGACCCTTCGGTGACCACACCGGCTACTACAACGAGCGTGAGTGGTTTCCGGTTTTCACCATCGACCGGATCACGATGCGCCGCGACCCGATTTATCACTCGACCTATACAGGGAAGCCGCCGGACGAACCATCCGTCCTGGGCGTCGCGCTCAATGAAGTATTCGTACCGCTACTGCGCCGGACATTTCCCGAGATTGCCGACTTCTACTTACCCGCTGAAGGGTGCAGCTACCGGATGGCGATTGTGTCGATCCGCAAGCAATACGCCGGACACGCGAAGCGTGTGATGTTCGGTGTGTGGAGTTTTCTGCGCCAGTTCATGTACACCAAGTTCATTGTCGTCACTGACGACGATATCGATGTGCGCGTCTGGAAGGAAGTGATATGGGCGATTACGACGCGCGTTGACCCGGTGCGCGACACACTGTTGATCGATAACACTCCGATCGACTATCTTGACTTCGCTTCGCCGGTGGCGGGACTCGGCGGGAAAATGGGGATCGACGCGACCAATAAGTGGCCCGGAGAAACGCAGCGGGAGTGGGGCCGGCCGATCGTGATGGACGCGGCAGTCAAGGCGCGCGTTAACGCCATCTGGGGGCAACTGGGAATCTAGGATGGAACGTAAACCGATTCGCCGCGGCGGTATCAAGTCCGCCGGTTACGACCGCAACAATCGCGTGCTGGAGATCGAATTCGACAACGGGACGATCATTCAACACACGGCCGTCGGTGAAGAGATCGCCCGGAGGTTTATCGCCAGTTCGTCACCGGCGAGTGTTTATAAGGACACGATCCAGGAAGAGTTCACCGTCAAGCGCGTGAAGTAGGCGCTACAGAAAAAAGAGCGTCGCGATGCCGAGAAAGATGAACACGCCCATGCTGTCAGTCGTGAATGTCAACAGCACCGACGAACCCAGCGCAGGGTCGCGACCTGCCCGTTCGAGTATCAGCGGCACAATGGTGCCGACCAGCGCCGCGATCAGCATGTTCAATGTCATCGCCAGGAGCAGCGTCAAGCCGATCAGCCAACCGCGTGGACTGTCTACATAAATCCACCACGCAACGAGACCGGCGATGCTTCCCCAGACGACACCGTTGAGACCGGCAATAACGAGTTCCTTCAATATCAGCCGCCTCGCATTGACGCCCGTCACGTGACCGAGCGCGAGCGAACGGATCATCAGCGTCATCGTCTGATTGCCGGAATTGCCGGCAATACCCATCACGATCGTCATCAACGTCGCCAGCGCGATAACCTTCTCGATCGTCGTTTCAAACGCGCCGATCACGCGCGACGCAAAAAACGCGGTGCCGAGATTCACCGCGAGCCATAACCAGCGGTTGCGCGCGGAGTTCCATACCGACGCGAACAGATCCTCGTCCTCGCGCAAGCCGGCCTGTGCCAGCGCTGCGTCCTCGCCCTCCTCGCGGATGACGTCGACGATTTCGTCGATCGTCAGCCGCCCCACCAGGCGGCCGGCCTCATCCACCACGGGTGCCGAAACCAGGTCATAGCGCTCGAATGCCTGGGCCGCCTCGCTTGTCTCATCGAGCGGCGAGAGCGTCATCAAGTCTGTGCTCATTACCGCCGCAACCTGGACCTCCGGCTCGTTCAGAAGGAGGCGATCGAGCGGAAGCCCGCCCTTCAGCACATCGTGCCGATCGACGACGAACACCTGATCGGTGTGATTAGGAAGCGCATCGAAACGGCGCAGATACCGCAGCACCACCTCCAGCGTGACGTCCTCGCGAATGGAAATCATCTCGAAGTCCATCAGCGCGCCGACCGAATCGTGCGGATACGACATCGACGCGCGCAGCTGCGCGCGCTCTTCGGCAGTCAACCCTTGCTGGACTTCGTGGACGACATCCGCGGGCAAATCGTCCGCAATCGCCGCGATTTCGTCGGTTTCGAGGCTCTCGACCGCATCGACCAGTTCCTCACGATTCATCGATGCGATCAAGGTTTCGCGTACCGCGTCGTTGACCTCGATCAGGATCTCGCCATCGCGATCGGCCTTGACGCCGTCCCACACCGTCAGCCGATCTTGCAACGGCAATGCTTCAAGGATGTACGCAATATCGGCCGGGTGCAGACGGTCGAGGATTGACTTCAGCTCGTTCAGATGCCGCCGATGCACCAGCTGCTCGACCAGCGCCTTCTTTTCTTCAGCCGGGGTCTGCTCACGCTGCACCAAGGCTTCGACACGGTGCTGCTTTTCAAGCAGCTGCTCAACACGGGCGAGCGCGCGCTGCGCCGCCTCCGGATCGTGCGCCTGAGCAGCATCCCGCCGTTCGCGTTCGAGTTTCAGTTCGTTCATTTCAATCGTGCGTGCCCCTTCCGCGGCGCACGGATTGTAGGCGGCAAGTTAAGTTGATTACGGTACGGCGGTGTCGGTCATGAAGCGTTGAATTGCGGCCGTTCTGCGGTCCAGGTACGGACCTGAGCGGATGCGGCCGTAGCGCTTCGGATTCGGCAAGATAGGCAGCCAGCCTAGCGGATTGCTCCGCACTCAGTTGCGAAGCGCTGACGTTGAAGTACTGGCGTGCCGCAGCCTCCGCGCCAAACACCCCGTCGCCCCACTCCACGACGTTCAGGTACACCTCGAGAATCCGGCGCTTGTCCCACAGCGCCTCGATCATGTATGTGATGACAAGCTCCTGCGCCTTGCGCCAATAACTTCGCTCCGACGACAAGAACAGATTCTTTGCGAGCTGCTGCGTGATCGTAGAGCCGCCGCGCGCAACCTTGCCCTTGCGAAGATTTTCCTTATATGCCTTTTCGATCGCCTGCCAGTCGACACCTTCGTGGTCGGTGAAGTTGGCATCCTCGGACGCGATGACCGCGCGCTTCAGATGATTGGAGATGCGCTGATACTCGATCCAGCGATGCTTCAGTTCGGCATTTGGGTTTTTTTCACGCAGCGCAGACAGCTCGCGGCTCATGAACGAGGTTGCACCGGGATCGTTCCACTTCCACCATGCAACCCAGCCGAAATACCACAGCTGGATCAACAGCAAAACACCAAGTACGAGCAGCAACGCCTCGCAGTAGCCAGCGCAACATGGATCAGTACGCCCCCGGTCGCTGTGCGCCTGCCCCCCACGAGGGCATGCGATGAGCTTGGGGCGGCCCGGTGCTCATCGCTAGGCGAATTGCTACCTTGCGACGACGTACTCTGCCGATTGACTCTTCAACAGGTCCCGCAGTTCCCGGTACACGGCGCCGGTATCCGGCCGTACACCGCGCCATAGCAGAAACGATTCAGCCGCCTGTTCGATCAGCATGCCAAGGCCGTCGACGACGTGTTTCGCACCGCCCGATTGCGCCAGTTGCATGAATGGCGTCGGGTCCGCCGCGTACGCCAGATCGTAAGCGAGTGTGCAGTCGTTGAATGTGTCCGGATCGATCGCCGGCGCTTCGTGATTCAGGCTCGTCGTCGTGCCGTTGATGATCAAATCGAAGTGCTCGGCAGGAATCTCATCGAAGTGAATCGCCTCGACGCCGAACTCCTCGGCCAGCTCTTCGGCACGCTTGTGCGATCGATTGGCAACCGCTAGCCAGCGCGGACTCTCGTCGAGCATCGAGCCGAGCAACCCTCGAACCGCGCCGCCCGACCCGAGCACCAAAACCGAGCAGTCTGAAAACGAGAACTTCAGGCGTTCGCGCAGATCGCGCACGAAACCGATGCCGTCAGTGTTGTCTCCGACGATCGTGTCGCCGTCGAACTTCAACGTGTTGACTGCGCCTGCGACTCGAGCGCGCGGTGTTAAATCATCCGCCAGTTTCGCCGCGTCGATTTTGAAGGGAAGCGTGACGTTGAGTCCGCCGTAACCAGCCTCGCGCAGTGCGAGCGCCTTGTCCTCAAAGCCGTCGAGCGGCGCTTCGATGCGCTCGTACGTAAGGTGTTGCTTCGCCTGCTGTGCAAATCGCTGGTGAATCTCCGGCGAACGGCTGTGCGCGATCGGGTTACCGACAACTCCGTACTTGTCGACGGTGTGCATTGAGTCGGGTCAGGGCTTTGCGCTGCGGGTGGCCAGCTGATCGTTGGTGAATATCCACGTACGTGTAATTTCTAGGATATCCGTGTCGCGCGCAATCTCCGGCGGAAAAGGTGGGTAGGGACCGGCCATTTGCACGATTCTGCGCGCAGCGCGGTCGAGTATCTGCGAGCCCGATGATTGATCGATCATCGCATCGGCCACCGAGCCGTCCTTTCGAATCGCCACCGTCAGACGCAGAGCGCCATAGAAGCGTCCGCGAGCGTCATTCGGATAATTCTCGTTGCCGATCTTCTCCACACGGGCACGCCAGTCTTCGACGTAGCGCGCGTAACGGTACTCCGATGCACTCGGCATGAAATGGTGCTTGCGCGGTCGTTTCTGATAATCGGAGATCTGCTTGGCTATTTCAGCCTGAGCGCGCGCCAGCTGTTCGTTTGTCTCATCATCGGCGCTACCGCTTTGCGGCTGCTGCGCAGTCGTCTCAGTCAGCGGAGTCGCCCGCAGCTGCAGCGATTCCCGCAGGGTCGCGAGCAGCTTCTTTTGCTCTTCCTCCAGCTGCTGCACGTTCTTGCGTGCCGATTCAAGTGAATCGCCATCTCGCATCTCGAAGCTGTTTGGCAACGGAGAAGTGCGGCGGCCCGCATCATTGGTGCCGCCGCCGTCAAGATTGTTTTGCGCAAGCGCCTCGACAGTGCCTGGGGCCGTATTGCTCTTCGCGTTGACCAGAATGATCTCGACCGGTGGGTCGGTGGATCGAACTCTAAAGAGCTCCGGATCGACAAAGCGAACGGCCAGCGCCGTAATGTGCAGACCGATAGACACGGTCATTGCCATCACCAACACTTTGTCGGCAAGGAACGAGCGTAGCCCGTAGGCGGGCGCGGCCAGACTGAGGTCAGCTAGATCCATTGAGCCGCGACGTCATTATCTTGTTCGGTCTCTGCATAGGGAGTCAATCGATTGTAGCCAGCACCATCGACTTGCCATGTGACAAGATCGCGCTAGTCTTGCCACCGTAATTGACGCCGCGTCGCTGCGGTCGCGCTGAGCGCTATCAGGTCGTCGACGATGTGTCGCCTGACGAATCAGCCGTCGCTTCGTTCGCCGCCTCCGCGACCTCCGCACTTTGTTCGACCGCGGATGCTGGCGCCTCATCCAAGCCGTCGTCGCCCAGCTCATCGTCATCTGGCTCGACGGTGGTTTGCGCGGCCAGCACTTGGTGCACGCGCGCTTCGAGCGTGAGATCGACGTGGTCGGTGGCGACGACATCCAGCTCAAGCTTCTGTCCACGCGGCAAGTCGGGAAGTCCGGGGAGTCTGGTTATAAAAGGCACTCCGTCGAGGCGCAATACGTCGCTCTTCAAAACAGTGGCGCCAATGCGCGTCAGTTTTTCCTGCTCCAGCCAGCGCAGAGACCAATAACGCTCCAGCTTCTGTTGAAACTCTGCGTAGGCTGCGTATGCGGACTCGAAGCCTGAGACGATGCCGAACAGTTCGGCGTCGTTCGATGCATAGGGCGGAGCTTGCTCACCGATACATGCCAAGAGCTGCCGCTGGTTGACCAGATCGACGTAGCGACGCAACGGCGATGTGCACCACGCATAGTGCTGGACCCCGATACCCTCGTGCGGTGCCGGTACGGTTCCCATCTTCACGCGACCGAGCGCCTGCGAGCGATAAATTCCCGCCGTGCGACGTGCCGCAAGCCACCCGCCCCACGTGCTGTTGGCGAAAATCATCAGTTCGGCAACGATTGAATCCAGCGGCGCCCCTCGCCGGCGCTGCCGGAGCGTGATGCGCGCCTGATCCTCAGTCCCTTCGAGCTCGAACGAGTAATCAACTCGGCCGACAGGCTCGGGCCGGCCACGCACTTGCTCGCGGCGCGCTAACAGCTTGCGAGCCACGTGCCATAGAGTGCTCAATTGCGCTGCATGTGGCGAATCAAAGTGGCTGTCGGCGATCGTTGCCTCGGTAACGATTGCATCGAGCCGGTCGTGCCTTAGATTGCTTTGTATGCGCAGCCTCTCCAACCTCGATTCGGTCGCTAGCACTTCGTAGGTTTGGGCGTCAACGTCGGCGTACAGCGACAGCACCGGGACTTCCCGCCCTTCGTTTAGCGATAACGAATCGATCCAGTCGTCGGGCAGCATCGTGTACTTCAGCCCCGGTGCATAGACAGTCGACATCCGCGAGCGCGCGACCGTGTCGATCGGATGGCCGCGCGGCAAGACAGCTGCAGGCGCGGCGATGTGAATGCCAATACGCGCCCGATCTCCAAGCGGCTGCACGGAAAATGCATCGTCGATTTCGGTAGTCGCACTATCGTCGATCGAGAACGCGTCAACGTTCGCCAGCGGCAGATCAGCGGCGCTATCCGGCGCGGGCCTCTGCAAAGTGAACGCAGTACCGCGCGGAAAATGCTGCGCCAGAAAGCTGTCGACGTGCCAGCGGTAAGGCGAAGCAATCGCACCGCGGGCCAGCAGCAAGCGCAGCGGCGTCATATGCGATTCGTTCGCCGCCTGCTCGAGCGCCTTGAACTCAATCGAGCTACGGTCGGGCTTGATAAGCAGCGCGATTGCCTGCTGGGCGATGACTTCGGGCGCGCGGCCCGCCTTGAGCTCGTCGACGTACTGTTGTCTTATCTGATCCTGCTTTTTCTTGCGATCGAGCGCCGTCAGCGCTGCCTTCAGCGTTTCGGCCGGCGCTGGCCGGTAACGGCCGCGGCCCTTGCGATAAAAATATACCGGTGAACCGTGCAACCGAAACAACAGCGCCGCCGATTGCTCGGCACTCGGCTCTGCGCCGAAGTAATCTCGAGCCAACTCGACGAACCCAAACTCATCCTGCGGCGCGACTTCCCACAAAAAATCCAGATCGATCAGTTGCGCTTGCGTTTGGGCGCGCTCGATCAGTTGCGCGGGTGTCGGCTCGAGCAAAGCGCAGCAGAACGTGCGAACTCTTTACCTTGGTGCGCTTGCCGCTGGGCAGCTCGACCTGATGCGATGTCCCGGCATTCGCCATCTCGGTTCCCGCCTTGAAGGCCCCGTCGTCGTCGAACAACAGATACGCGCTCACACCGAGCCCGCCGGGATCTCGGCTCGACGGGTCAAACCGTTAACCCACCGGATACTTCGATCACCGCGCCGTTGATGTACGACGCTTCATCGGAAGCGAGGAATGCATATACGTTTGCGATATCTTCTGGCGTTCCGAGACGCCGCAACGGTACGCGCTCCTTCAGTTGCTCGAGCACTTTCTCCGGAATTGTGTCCAGAATGTGCGTGGCGATGAATCCGGGCGCGACTGCATTGCAACGGATTCCCTTGGGTCCTAACTCACGTGCCCAGGTCTTGGCGAAGCCGATGACGCCGAATTTGCTGGCCGCGTAGTTGGTTTGTCCGAAGTTACCGTAGATTCCGACCACACTGGAAGCGTTCAGTATCACACCGCTTCCCTGCTTCAACATCGTATCCAGCACTGCTTGTGCGCAGTTATACGTTCCCTTCAGATTCACGTCGATCACGCGATCGAACTGATCATCCGACATTTTCTGCAGGCGCGCGTCGATCGTAATTCCTGCGTTGTTAACCAGAACGTCGATGCGGCCATGGCGCCCCAAGGCCGCAGTGATCATTGCGTCGATCTGATCGCGCTTCGTCACATCGACCACCGCAGCATCAATCCGGCCACGTGACGACAGGTTCGCGACCGCAGAATCGATTGACTCCCTGCCGATATCGCACGCAACAACCTTGGCGCCCTCATCCAAGAATTTGCGCGCGGTGGCGTAACCGATACCTTGCGCAGCGCCGGTAATGATCGCAACCTTGCCTTGCAGCCGCTGATTCACTCAAACTCCTCGCTCGATTCCACAGAAAGACAGAACTTCGTTGACATACTGCGCAAAATCCGACAGTTCGTGATCGCTGCCTTCGATCACCCTCTGACGTGCACCGTAATACTTCGCGACCATCATTCGATAGTTGATCACCGTGTCGCCTGTCGCGGCGATCAAAAAGTAGCGCTCAGGATTCGTCACAGCGGTATCGAGGGCGCGCAGCTCGTTGATGTACTCGGGTCGGAAGTCGATCTCTTCGTCGCTAGAGAAGACGGGTTGCCGGCCGATGTGCGCTTGCAGATCGCGCGCGGGATCGACCGCGGGGTTCAGCAGCACAGCGCGACAGCCCAGCCGTTCGGCGACCCAAGTGGCGTAGTACCCGCCGAGCGACGATCCGATGAGCGCAACGTCCTGGACCCGCGTCGATCGGGCAGCGTAAAGCGCCAGTTGCGCAGCCATGCGCGGCGATGCGGGTAAGGCCGGGCATACGAATTGATCCTCCAAGCCAAGCTTCTGCAAATGCGCACGCAGCATCTGCGCCTTGCGAGACTGCGGTGACGAGCGAAACCCGTGCAGATAAACGATCACGCGGCGGCGCTTCTGGTGGAATCAGCACTTCTTGCGGGATCAGCGGTGTGTGCAGAACCTGCGGCAGCAGCTGCAAGCTGCGCCAGCAATTTGGCGTGGATGCCGCCGAAGCCGCCATTGCTCATTACCACCACTTGATCGCCGGCCTTAACGTACGCGACGATCGCATCGATCAATTCATCCAGGTCGCCATGCACGGTTGCCTTCGCGCCCAGCGGCCCCAACGCCTGCGCAGCACTCCAGTCGGTTGCCGCTGACAGGCAAAACACCCGATCAGCGCCCGACAAGCTATCGGACAGTCGCGCGTTCATCACGCCGCGCTTCATCGTGTTCGACCGCGGTTCGAACACCGCGACGACTCGGCTGTGCGGATGTGATGCGCGCTGCGCGGCGATCGTCATCTCGAACGCCGTCGGGTGATGTGCGAAGTCGTCGACTATCGTCACTCCGCCGACCACCCCACGCACTTCAAGCCGGCGCTTAACGCCGCGAAACTCGCGCGATGGCGTCAAGCGCATCGGCACCTGATACACCGGCGTGGTCGGCAGCCGCAACCGCGGCGAGTGCGTTCAGCCGGTTATGGTGTCCCGCTAGTGCGAGTCGCAGAGTGCCGAGGCGATCATCACCGTGATACACATCAAACTGCGGCTCATCTTCGATCCGCCAGTCGCCCGTTTCACCGAACGTCTGCAGCTCCGACCAGCAGCCACGCTGCAGGACACGCCCCAAAGCCTCGTCACCGCCGTTCACAATGATGCGCGCGGTTCCCGGCAGCGTGCGAATCAGATGGTGAAATTGCGTCTCGATTGCGGCCAGATCGGCAAAGATGTCGGCGTGATCGAATTCCAGATTATTCAGAATCAGCGTTCGCGCGCGGTAGTGCAGAAATTTCGAGCGCTTATCGAAAAATGCAGTGTCGTATTCGTCAGCTTCAATGACGAAGTGGCGCCCCGCGCCGAGTCGAGCAGAGCGTCCGAAGTCCTCGGGCACGCCGCCGATCAGAAAGCCGGGCGCGAGACCGGCATGATCGAGAATCCTTGCGAGCATCGCACTGGTGGTGGTCTTACCGTGCGTCCCAGCTACTGCGAGAACATGCCGATCGCGAAGCACGTTGTCGGCCAGCCACTGCGGCCCGGATATGTAGGTGCCGCCGCGATCCAAAATAGCCTCCATCAGCGCGTTCCCGCGCGTGACGACGTTGCCTATGACCCACACGTCAGGCGCCAGCGAAATCTGGTCAGCGTCATAACCCTCGATCACGCGCACATTCGTCGCGGCGAGTTGGTCGCTCATCGGCGGGTACACATTTACATCGCAGCCGCTCACGACGTGACCGGCGGCCTGCGCAAGCTGCGCGAGGCCCCCCATAAACGTTCCGCCAACGCCGAGAATGTGCAGGTGCAAAGAGGGAGCGGCTAAGTAGCGCTATCGCATAGAAGCGCGCGGATTGTAATCGCCGCTCGCGGCGACATTCTGCCGATAAACTCGCTCTATGACCGCCAGTGATCTCAGAACCGAACTCGCAGCAACGGCGGCACGCTTGATCGCCGAAGAAGGCTGCGAGTACGCGCAGGCGAAGCGCCGCGCCGTGCAGGAAGTTCTCGGCGAAGACGCTCGCCGCTCGACCATGCCGGACAATTACGAAGTCGAGCACGAGTTGCGCCGCTATCTGAAGCTTTTCGGTGGCGAGGCGCATCGCGCTCTGCTCGCAGCGATGCGCGGCGTCGCGGCCGAGACGATGCAGACGCTGCAAGAGTTCGATCCTCACCTGGTCGGGGCGGTATTAAATGGCACCGCGACAGAGCACTCGGATATCCACCTGCAGTTGTTCGTCGACAGCGCGAAGGATGTCGAGCTACGCCTGATGAACCTCGGCGTCGATTTCGACGTCGATGACGGCGATGTCGAGGGAGATCGTCCCGCTGCCCTCGAGCGACTGAACTTTGTCGTGGCCGCGGATGCGGGTCTGGTCACACGCGAGCGAAGGATCGGCGTCCGGTTGCACATCTATGCGCGGGATGCGATCAGAGTCGCGGCACGCCATAAACATGTGGCACCCGAAGAGGAAATGCATCCGATTGAGGCGGCCGGCCGCGCCAACCTCGATTCGGTGCGTCGGCTAATCGAACAATCGGCTTGAGGAGCGGCTGAATGGCGGCGCGGCACCGCTTAGCCCGGCGACAGGGCTAGACAGCACCGACCAAAAAGCGGACACTTCGCGGCTTCTTGCGCCTTTATCGCCTAAATTCCACTATTTTCGACGATGTGCTGGACCCAACAATTATTAGAGCGCTATCGTGGCTAGCCGGATTCTGGTCCTCAATGGCCCCAATTTAAACCTGCTGGGAACGCGCGAGCCTGCAGTGTATGGCAGCCAGACGCTGGCCGACATCGAAAGCGAACTTGCGCCAGCCGCGCAAAAGAAAAATGCGCAGGTCGTTTTCTTTCAGACCAATCATGAGGGTGCGCTGATCGATCGCATCCACTTGGCCCGCACAGACGGCACCGATTTCATCATCATTAATGCCGGTGCTTTCACGCATACGAGCATTGCGCTGCGCGACGCGCTCGCTGCGGTTTCGTTGCGCTTCATTGAAGTTCATTTATCGAACCTGCACAAGCGCGAAGGCTTTCGCCATCGGTCATACCTGGCCGATCTCGCGGTCGGAACGATCGTGGGGCTGGGTGCCTCGGGGTACCGATACGCTTTGGATTTTGCATTGAATGCGAACCCTACGCCCTGATCAACGATCGCCATGGATCTACGAAAACTTAAAACATTGATCGACTTGGTCGCAGACTCGGGCATCGCCGAACTTGAGGTCACAGAGGGCGAAGATCGCGTCCGAATCGCGAAGTTCAGCCCCGCGCCGGCAGCTCCGGCCGCCGCGCGCAGCGGTGCAGATCCCGGCCGCGCTCGGGGTCCCGCCGAACGGAACAACCGTGCCGCCGGCGGCGGAGCCCGAAGGTCACGTCGTCAAGTCTCCGATGGTCGGGACTTTTTATCGCTCGCCGAGTCCCGGTGCCCCTTCTTTTATAGAGCTCGGTCAGTCAGTCAAGCCGGGCGATACGCTGTGCATCATCGAGGCGATGAAGCTGCTAAACGAAATCGAAGCTGAGGTAGGCGGCACGGTCAAGCAAATCCTGGTCGAAAACGGCCAGCCAGTGGAATACGGCCAGCCGCTGTTCATCATTGAATAAGACGATCGACAAACTACGTTCCGTGGCGAGATCCGCTGCGGACTTCATTGGCGGCCATGTTCAAAAAGATTCTGATCGCTAATCGCGGCGAGATTGCTCTTCGCGTGCAGCGCGCCTGCCGCGAGATGGGAATCAGTACGGTCGTCGTGCACTCAGAGGCCGATACCGATGCGAAGTACGTCAAGCTCGCGGACGAATCGGTCTGCATCGGGCCGGCGGCGTCCAAGGACAGTTACCTCAATATTCCCGCGATCATCAGTGCGGCCGAAGTGACCGATGCGGAAGCGATTCATCCAGGTTACGGCTTCCTGTCCGAGAACGCCGATTTCGCGGAGCGCGTCGAAAAGAGCGGTTTTTGCTTTATCGGTCCGCGGCCCGAATCGATTCGCGCGATGGGCGACAAGGTATCGGCCAAGCAGGCGATGGTAGCCGCCGGAGTGCCGACCGTTCCCGGATCCAACGGCGCGCTGTCCGAAGATCCGCGTGAGATCGTGAAGGTCGCGCGCGCGGTCGGCTACCCGGTCATCATCAAGGCGTCCGGAGGTGGCGGCGGGCGCGGCATGCGCGTGGTGCATACCGAAGCCGCACTGATCAACGCGGTCAGCATGACCCGACAGGAGGCCAACGCTGCGTTCGGCAACCCTGCCGTGTACATGGAAAAATTCCTCGAAGACCCGCGGCACATCGAATTCCAGGTGCTGGCCGATCAGCATCGCAACGCGGTGTGGCTCGGCGAACGCGACTGCTCGATGCAGCGGCGTCATCAGAAAGTGATCGAGGAAGCGCCTGCGCCGGGAATCAATCGCCGCATGATCGACAAGATGGGCGACAAGGTCGTCGAAGCATGCAAGAAGCTCAACTACCGCGGCGCAGGGACGTTTGAGTTTCTGTTCGAGGGCGGGGAGTTCTATTTCATCGAGATGAACACACGCGTGCAGGTCGAGCATCCGGTGACCGAAATGGTGACCGGCATCGACATCGTGCAGGAACAGATTCGGATCGCTGCCGGTGAAAAGTTGCATCTGCGCCAACGCGACATCGAGCAAAAAGGTCACGCGATCGAATGCCGCATCAACGCCGAAGATCCTGAGCGATTTACGCCATCGCCGGGGCGGATCACCGGCTTGGCATCCGCCGGGTGGGCCGGGTGTTCGCGTCGACTCGCACGCGTACACCGGCTACTTCGTTCCGCCAAATTACGATTCAATGATCGGCAAAGTGATTTGCTACGGCGACACGCGCAATCAGGCCCTGGCACGTATGCGCATTGCGATGTCTGAAATGGTGGTCGAGGGCATCAAGACCAACATACCGCTACATCGTGAGCTCCTGATCGACGAAAAGTTCGTGCTCGGCGGCACCAGCATCCACTATCTGGAAAAAAGGCTGGCGGCACGGCATCTTGCGTAGCACGGTCGTGCTGGTCGAAATCACGCTGACGTGCAGACGAACGCGGCTGAAACATTGGCCGATGCACTGCTCGAATGCGGCGCGTTATCGGTATCGATCGAAGATGCGAGCGCCGGCGGTACCGACGAAGAGCCGCTCTATGGCGAGCCGGGTTTCGAGCCCGCGCGACAGGAGTGGGCACGAAGCCGGCTACGCGTGCTGGCAGAAGACGATGGTGCCGACGCGATGATCGAAGCGGCTTGTGAAGCGACGCAAATTGTGGCTGTGATCGAAACTCAGGTGCCCGTGAGGGACACCGACTGGGTGCGTGAAACGCAGTCGCAATTTGCGCCGATCCGTATCAGCGAGCGGCTTTGGATTGTTCCCAGCTGGCATCAGCCGCCGGATGAGCGAGCGCTGGTGGTGAGGCTGGATCCAGGGGTCGCATTCGGCACCGGCACGCACCCAACGACGCGGCTGTGTCTGGCGTGGCTGGAGGCAGCACTGTCGCCCGGGGCCAGTGTGCTCGACTACGGGTGCGGGTCAGGAATCCTGGCAATTGCCGCCGCGAAGCTCGGCGCTGGCGTTGTGATGGGAGTTGACATCGATCCGCAGGCCCTCGTGGCCGCGCGCGCCAACTCGCGAGCGAACGGTGTCGACGCCAGTTACACTGACTTGGACGGACTAAGCCACAGCGCAATCACCTTCGACGTCGTGCTAGCCAACATTCTTTCGAATCCGCTGAAGCTGCTGGCACCTGCGCTGGCCGCACGCGTTGCGCCGCGCGGCTCGCTCGTGCTGTCCGGAGTTCTTGAGCGGCAAGCCGACGAAGTGATTGCAGCCTATCGGCACGCCGATGCCGCGCTGCCGCTTAAGGTCTGGCAGGCTGAAGACGGATGGGTATGCCTGGCGGGAAGTCGTTAGCCAATGGCACTCGCCACCAAATGCCCTCAATGCAGCGCCCTGTTTCGGGTCGTTGCGGACCAGCTCAAACTTCGCGGTGGGCTTGTCCGTTGCGGCCAATGCCGCGCGGTATTCGATGCAATCGGCAGTCTGACCTACGTTGACGACGCTGCGTTGGCGCAGACACGCACGATCACTGCGCTTACGCAACCGTTGCCCAAGCCGGCAAGTCCAACGACCGCGCAGCTCGTCGCATCGAGCCATCTGCCGCACCGGTTTCGGCGGCAACGCGGCGTGGCCCGCGCACTCGTCCGGCCCCGGCCAACACCGGAACCAGCAGGCACACGCTCGGTCCTGCCACGACGCTGCGTATAGCGCCCACGGCGCCAGCGACGCTGGCCAACGCATCATTGCGCCGCTCGGCACCCATGCCCACGACGTCAGTTGATCATAGGCGAAGCCAACCCGAAGCGAGAGGCCCAGGCCAAACGCGAGCGCGCGTTTCAGGAGGAAGCCGAAGCGGTTCTTGGTGTTCCGACCTTGATTGCACCCGGTGGCCGAGAGAGGGTCGACGCTTCGTCCATCGTCGACGGCATAGAAGTCATCGAGCTCGCCGCATTGCCGAGAGAAACCGAAGCGCAGCCCGCGCCGGCTACGCATGCGCCCGTAGCCGAAGAAGAACCTGAGTTCATTCGCAGCAATCAATCGCGAACGCGTCGCGGCTTCTCGATCATCTTCGGTGGCGGTTCTTTGCTACTCGCTGCGTTGATCGCAGTGCAGCTTGCCGTTATCTATCGTAGCGAGCTGCTGGCACGTGTTCCCCAGGCGCGCAATGCACTAGTGCAGATATGCGCAGTGTTCGGATGCACAGTGGGGTGGCCTACCCAGGTCGATCAACTAGCGGTAATCGGCAGCGAGCTGCAAACGATCCCCGGCACCGATGTGCTCGAACTGACCGCGGTAATTCGAAACCGCGCCGGATTCCGGCAGGCGCTGCCCGCCGTCGAGGTTACGCTGACCGATTCGCTCAACCGGCCGATTGCGCGCAAGGTATTCACGCCCGCCGATTACCTTGCCGCCGCCGGCGAGCCGTCGTCGCGCATCGAGGACGGCCTGGGAAGTGGCAGCGATTACACGATTCGTTTGTTCTTTGAAGCGCGCGGTGTTCAGGCCGCCGGATTTCTGGTTTATCCGTTTTTCATATAACTACGTCTCTTCCGTAGCCCGCATTTAACGATCTGAGACTCGCCGTGAGCCTATTGATCTGCGGTTCGATCGCGTACGACTCGATCATGGTGTTTCCCGGTCGCTTTGCCGATCACATCCTTCCGCATCAGGTGCACATCCTCAACGTCGCGTTTCTCGTGCCCAAGCTGCGGCGTGAATTCGGCGGCTGCGCGGGCAACATTGCCTACAACGTCAAGCTGCTCGATGAAAAAGCGTGGCCGATGGCAACCGTCGGCGACGACTCGCAGCCGTACCTCGACCGTCTGGATCGACTACAAATCAGCCGGCGCTTCGTCCTCAAGATCGACGGCAGCTTCACCGCGCAGGCATTCATCACGACCGACGCCGATAACAATCAGATCACCGCGTTTCACCCTGGTGCGATGTCCGATTCGCATCGAAACGCGATTCCGAGCGATGGCTCGATCAAGCTCGGCATCGTCGCTCCCGACGGCCGCGAGGGCATGCTGCAACATGCGGCGCAATTCGCCGAGCACGGCATCCCTTTTGTGTTCGATCCCGGTCAAGGATTACCGATGTTTTCCGGCGAGGAGCTGCGTTGGTTTATCGACCGTGCGAGCTACGTCGCGGTTAACGACTACGAAGGCAAGATGCTGAGCGACCGGACCCAGCTCTCGCTACCCGACGTGGCGCGCAAGGTGCGCGCGCTCGTCGTCACGCACGGTGCCGCCGGCTCGCAGATATATGTCGACGGCAAGATCCTGCAAATTCCCGTCGCTCCTGCGCGCGATCTGGTCGATCCGACCGGCTGCGGCGATGCGTATCGGGCGGGATTGTTGGTGGGCATCGGAAAACAGATGGATTGGGAAACGACCGGCAAATTGGCGGCAACGATGGGTTCGATAAAAATCGAGTGCTCGGGCGGGCAGAACCACGCGGCCGATTCCAATTCGATTGCGCGAACGGTTCAACGAAGCGTTCGGATACAGACCCTGGTGATTCAAATTCTCGCGACAACCATCTGCAGCACGTAAACAGCCAGCAGCAGCACCAGCGGAGACAAGTCGAAGCCGCCGACGGGCGGCAAGATGCGCTGAATCGGCGCAAGTAATGGCCGCAGCAACATGCCGAGCGCGGGTGCGAACGGCGCATGTGGGTTTACCCAGCTAACGATCGCGTAAATGATCGTGATCCACACCACGACGTTAAGTGCCCACACGATCAGCTGCCGCAGCGCGGCCAACAGCACGAATTCAACCGCCACCTCGGCGCCGACGATCTGCCGTATTAGGACAACGACAAGCAGCGTCACCAAGAAACGCCGCCGCGAGCGAGGCCCAATCGATTCTTCCGCGGGCAGGCAACAGTCGATGAAGCGGACGTACCAGCCAACCGGTGAGCGCGACAACAAACTGCACCACGGGATTGCGGCCGGGCATTCCGATCGCATGAATCCAGACACGCAGGATCAGCAAGCCCACGAGCAATGAACCGAGAACGTCAAGCAGAAACCGGGCGATGTCGATCAGCAGCATGCGGGCTTCGCGATGGAGGCAAAACGATCAGACTTCGATTCTAAGCGGCCAATACTCGACTCGTGAGCAGTGAGAAATGCGGGCCAAAAGAAAAAGGGCGCCGGCTACGGCGCCCTTGCCAAAGGCAATTTGAAACTTTCGCTAAGGCCGGCTGCCCGTCGGGAAGGGCCACGCTGCTGCAGGATTCAGTGCGGTTTTCGCACCGGGTGCAGCGGCGGTCGACGGAGCGGCCGGTGTCGGCATCGTAGCGGGCCGCGATGCGGTCCTCGGCATCGACATCGGAGCAGGTTTGCGCGCGGCTGACTTTTTCACAGCCTTCCTAGGCGCTGCCCGCTTCTTTGCCTTCTTCGCCGATTTCTTACCTGACTTCTTCTTCGCCGACTTCTTAGCAACTTTCCTAGCTACTTTTTTTTTTGCAGCCTTCTTGGCTGCACGCTTCTTAGTCGACTTCTTGGCAGTTTTCTTGGCTGCTGGTCGCCGCTTTTTGGAAGCTTTTTTGCCCGATTTTTTCGCTGATTTCTTCGCTGCTTTTTTCGCTTTTTTCTTCATAGCCATGATGAATCTCCTTCGATGCACGTTAGTGCGGAGGTTGAGAAGGAAACCCGCTGGGTCGCCGTAAAGGCAGAACCCGTCGGGCTATTCATCGGCGCATGCAGATGCTCTGTCGCCGCGACACCCCCAGAAATGCGTTTGTGTTTCCGCAAATCCGAGAAATGCGCGGAACGGGCAGCGCACTGACCGCTGACGCTGATGAATTGGGCACGGCGCGCGCGAACAAGCCGCGCGCGCAAGAAAAACGCCGGAACGTTGCCGGCGTCTAGATGATCGGGAGTTGCAGAGGAAAAAGAGCCACAAGACCGGGATGTCTTGGCGCCAGTTTGCGTAGGTGCTCTTGAACTGTGTGGTTGCGTAGTCAATTCAGTGATCAATCGCCGTCTGTTAAACACCGTGAATAACAAACCGATTGAACAGTTAAACAATGGATCGCGTTTTACGCGCAAAATAATTTCATCGCAAGAATTTTTTGCAGTGAACATCGATTTGTGTGCGATTTGTTCCACTGTTCGAACGTTCAACGTTGCTCGCTCAAGTCATTGCGCTTCATCTGATCACGCTAGTCCCAACTCAATGCACCGCCGCTTTGATACTCAAGCACGCGCGTTTCGAAAAAGTTGCGCTCCTTTTTCAGATCGATCATCTCGCTCATCCACGGAAACGGGTTCTCTTCCTGCCGGAACAGCGTTTCGATGCCGATCTGTTGCGCGCGACGATTGGCGATGAATCGCAGATAACCTTTGAACATCGGTGCGTTGAGCCCGAGCACCCCGCGCGGCATCGTGTCCTCGGCGTACGCGTATTCGAGGTCGACCGCCTTGCGGAACAGCGCGCGAACCTCCTCGCGGAACGGCACCGTCCACAGCTGCGGGTTCTCAAGCTTGATCTGATTGATCAGGTCGATGCCGAAATTGCAGTGCATCGACTCGTCGCGCAGGATGTACTGGTACTGCTCGGCGGCCCCCGTCATCTTGTTTTGACGCCCGAGCGCCAGGATCTGCGTGAAACCGACGTAAAAGAACAGTCCCTCCATCAGGCATGCGAAGACGATCAGGCTCTTCAGCAGCGCCTGGTCCGTCTCAGTCGTACCGGTAGTGAAGTGCGGATCCGTCAAAGTGTCGATAAACGGGATCAGAAACTCGTCCTTGTCGCGAATCGATCCGACCTCGTGGTAGGCGTTGAATATCTCGCCCTCCTCGAGCCCGAGAGATTCAACGATGTACTGATATGCGTGCGTGTGAATTGCTTCCTCGAAAGCCTGCCGTAGCAGAAACTGGCGGCACTCAGGCGCGGTGATGTGGCGATAAGTGCCGAGCACGATGTTATTGGCGGCAAGCGAGTCGGCGGTGACGAAGAAGCCCAGATTGCGCTTGACCAGCCGGCGCTCGTCGTCGGTAAGCCCGTTCGGGTCTTTCCATAGCGCGATGTCGCGGGACATGTTGACTTCCTGCGGCATCCAGTGATTGGCGCAGGTCGAGAGGTATTTTTCCCACGCCCACTTGTATTTGAACGGGACC
Source organism: uncultured beta proteobacterium (assembly GCA_963791315.1). GTDB lineage: Bacteria > Pseudomonadota > Gammaproteobacteria > Burkholderiales > Burkholderiaceae_F > JACCZX01. The sequence continues at coordinate 315,517 of CAWBRQ010000007.1, read as the reverse complement.
AGCTGATTGACGTCGGTGCGGCCGTTGATGATCCGCTTGTCGGCCACGTTGACCCGGCGCAACTCAGGTGCGACCGGTGCGGCCAATGCAACACCTGCATCTTGCAGCCCCAGCGCGATGGCCGGCGGCGCCGCAACGTTTTCCTCCCAGGCAAGCACGCTCATTGGCATGCCTCGCACTCGGAAAATGAAGCGTCGCCTGGCTTCAGCATGCAAACCTGGCCGTCCAACTTCGCCCCGCCCACCAGCGCGTCGGTGGGGACCGCATTTAACTGACCGGTGTTGGTGGTCGACTTCTCGGCGTGCGTGGCGCCGACCGTGCGCAGGTAATACGTGGTTTTGAGTCCCCGCCGCCACGCGAGCCTGTACGTCTCGTCGAGCTTCCGGCCCGAAACGCCCCCCATATATATATTGAGGGACTGTGCCTGATCGATCCACTTCTGGCGCCGGGCGGCACATTCAATCAGCCACGTCGGATCGACTTCGAAGGCGGTGGCGTACAGCTTGCGTACCTCGGCCGGTACCCGCTCGCTCTTGGCGAGCGAGCCGTCGTAGTACTTCAATTCGTGCACCATCACTTCGTCCCACACGCCGAGCGCTTTTAGGTCGCGCACGAGGTACTCGTTTACGACGGTAAATTCACCCGACAGGTTCGACTTGACGAACAGGTTCTGAAACGTCGGCTCGATGCAGGCATCAACACCGACGATGTTCGAAATGGTGGCAGTCGGCGCAATCGCGACGCAATTCGAATTGCGCATGCCGTGTTGCTTGATGCGGTCGCGCAAAGCACTCCAGTCCATCGATGAGCTGGTGTCGATTTCGACGAGCGAGAGGGCGCCGTCTCCCTTCAGGTGCCCGCGCTGTTCCTTTAGTAACTCCAGCGAATCCTGCGGCAAGATGCCGCGGTCCCACAGCGAGCCGGCGAACGACGAGTACTGGCCGCGTTCCTCCGCTAGCTCGGTCGATGCCCAGTAGGCGTAGTAACAGGTGGCTTCCGTGCTGCGATCGGCGAACTCGACTGCTTCGTTCGATGCGTAAGGCACACGCATCATGTGCAGGCAGTTCTGAAAGCCCATGATGCCAAGACCAACCGGGCGATGCTTGACGTTTGAATTGCGGGCCTTGTTGACGGCGTAATAATTGATGTCGATCACGTTATCCAGCATCCGCATCGCCGTGCGAATGGTCTTTTTCAGTTTTACGTGATCAAGCTCGTAGCCGCCGTCAGTCGCCTTCTTCATGTGAGCCGGAAGGTTGACCGAGCCGAGGTTGCAGACAGCGATTTCCGTGTCTGATGTGTTCAGCGTAATTTCGGTACACAGGTTGGAACTATGGATCGTCCCGACGTGTTGCTGCGGCGAGCGCAGGTTGCACGCGTCCTTGAACGTGATCCAGGGATGTCCGGTCTCGAACAGCATCGACAGCATCTTTCGCCACAACGCCTGCGCCGAGACCTTCTTGAAAAGCTTCAGCTCGCCACGCGCCGCCTTTTCTTCGTATCGCACGTACGCTTCCTCGAACGAGCGGCCGGTACGATCGTGCAGGTCCGGGCAGTCCGACGGCGAAAATAGCGTCCATTCGCCGTCTTCGAATACGCGCTTCATGAACAGGTCCGGAATCCAGTTGGCGGTATTCATGTCGTGCGTGCGCCGACGATCGTCACCCGTGTTCTTGCGCAGTTCCAGGAACTCTTCGATATCCAAGTGCCAGGTTTCGAGGTAGCAACACACCGCGCCTTTGCGCTTGCCGCCCTGGTTCACTGCGACCGCCGTGTCGTTGACCACTTTCAAAAACGGCACGACTCCCTGACTCTTACCGTTGGTGCCCTTGATGTGGCTGCCAAGTGCACGGACCGGCGTCCAGTCGTTGCCCAATCCACCCGCGTACTTCGCCAGCAGCGCGTTTTCCTTGATCGCCTCGTAAATGCCGTCCAGATCATCGCCGACCGTCGACAGGTAACACGATGAAAGCTGTGAATGCCGGGTGCCTGAATTGAACAGCGTGGGTGTTGAGCTCATGAAGTCGAAGCTCGACAGCACCTCGTAGAACTCGATTGCCCGGGCTTCCCGCTCAATCTCATTCAGGGCAAGCCCCATCGCAACCCGCATAAAAAACACTTGCGGCAATTCGAACCGTCGGCCGTCGTGGTGCAGGAAGTAACGGTCGTACAGCGTCTGCAGTCCGAGATAGTTGAAGTTCAAATCGCGACGCGCATCGAGCGCAGCGCCGAGGCGCTTCAGGTCGAACTGGCCGAGTCGTTCGTCCAGCAGCCCGGCGCTAATGCCGTGTTTGATCAGACGCGAGAAAACATCGGCATAGCGCGTCTGCATCTCGGGCTGCGTGACCTCTTCACCCAGTACTTCGCGCCGCACCGTGTGCAGCAACAGTCGCGCGGTGACCGCTGCGTAGGCGGGATCTTTTTCTATTAGAGCGCGTGCCGCCAAAATCGCCGACTTGTAAACCTCATCAAGCGGAACTCCGTCATACAAATTCTTGACCGTCTCCGACAAAACGGCGTCCGGCGTCACATAGTCGGCCAGCCCGTCGCACGCGGCACGCACGATCGCTTCGATCCGCGGCATGTCCAGCGGGACCCGGACGCCGTTCTCGAGCATCGTGAGCTTCGGTGCCATTGCACCCGCGTGCGTCACATCCTTCGCGCGCTCTTGCGCACGCTTCTCGCGATACAGCACATAAGAGCGCGCGACATCGTGTGCGCCGTCGCGCATCAGCGACAGCTCGACCTGGTCCTGAACGTCCTCTATATGAAAGGTGCCTCCGGCGGGCAGCCGCCGCAGTAGTGCGCGCACGGTGCCGTCGGTCAGTTTTTCGACCTGCTCGCGCACGGCCGCCGAGCCCGCTCCTTGACCGCCGCGCACCGCGATGAATGCCTTGGTCATCGCCACCGCAATTTTCGACGGCTCGAACGAAACGACGGAGCCGTTGCGGCGAATGACCTTGTAGTCGCCAAACGATGTCGCGTTGACTGCGCTGATTCCGGCAGCGCCCGGCCTTATATCTTGCGAAAATTCGTGCGCGCTTGCCGCGGCGGCGCCCCCGCCCGCGGCCCCCTGCGCCGCTATTTCTTGAAACTGCATGTCACCCCCAAGTCGAATCGCGGCCTGCATTCGCTACGCCCCCGGCACAAACACGAAATCGCGTTCGCGCAATTGCGCTTCGTAACTGCAGACACCACTAGTTCTAGTCGCTGACGTCAACGCCAGACCCACCGTTGATCAGCCGACTGCGCTTCAAATGCCGCACACCGCCTTGCTGATCGAGCCTGCCACGCTGTCGGCAGAAATCTCACTTCGGCAAAGGTGCACAACATCTTGTATGTACTCGTCCATTGATCACTACGAATAGTGTGCGCATCATATGCGCAGAATTTTTGAAACTCAACATAAGTTGATGGCGCATCGCATCGAAGATACGTTGCGCGGGGGCTGGCAAATAAAAATCAAGCCGGCGGAATGGAAACGCTTGCGGGGAGCTCGACTCGATACCAGTCGAAGAACGGACCGGGATCGGTCTTTCGATCGGGTGCGATATCGGAATGGCCACGCACTGCTTCAATGGGGTACGCAGCAAGCAACGCAGCGATGACCGAGTTCAGCGCTTCATATTGCGCATCGGCAAACGGCTCGAAGTCGGTTCCCTCGAGCTCGATGCCAACGGAAAAATCGTTGCACGCGGCACGGCCATCGAATTGCGAAACGCCCGCGTGCCACGCACGGTCGGCGAAAGAGACGTATTGGGTCACCCGGCCGTCGCGCTCGATCAGGACATGCGACGATACGTGCAAGCCGACCAGCTGCGCGAAATAGGGATCGGCGGAAACCTCGAGCTCATTGGTGAACAGCCGCGATACGTGACCGCCTCCGTAGTTACCGGGCGGCAGGCTAATGTTGTGGACGACGATCAATCCGATCGCGGTACCGGGCGGCCGCGCATCGAAGTTCGGCGAATCGATGCGGACAGCGCCTTCGAGCCAGCCGTCGGCGCGGACGATCACTTTATGCCGAGCCGCTGCATCCGGTAGCGTAGTTGTCGAAACGTGATGCCAAGTAGCTGAGCAGCAGCCGTGCGGTTATAACGCGTCTTGGCAAGCGCGCAGCGAATTGCATCGCGCTCAAGCGAGTCGAGATACGCGCCCAGCGAGGTCGGTACTCCATCGACAACCTGAAAATCCAACACTGCGGAGGTTGCTAAGTCTTCGGCTGGTTCGGGCAGCGGCACCGCCGCTTCGTCTACCGAAACCGGCTCTGCTTCCATCGGCACGTCGACCTCAGCGTCCGGGCAGCATCAGATCATCAGCCATTAACACGTCATCGCCGGCCAACGCGACTGCGCGCTCGAGAATATTTTCGAGCTCGCGCACATTGCCCGGAAACCGATAGCGCCTCAGCGCAACCGTAGCTGCCGGCGACAAATGCGCGCGTCGCGCACCTGCGCGCTCGGAGATACGCGCCAAGATGGATTCGGCAAGCAGCGGGATGTCGTCCAGTCGTTCGCGCAACCCCGGCACGCGCAACTCGATCACATTCAGACGGTAAAACAAATCCTGCCTAAATCTTCCGGCGGTGACGAGTGCGCCCAAGTCTTGATGCGTCGCACTGACCAGCCGAACGTCCACCGGTTCTTCAACTGACGCCCCCACTTTGCGCACTCTGCGCTCCTGGATCGCGCGCAGCAATTTGACCTGCATCGCAAGTGGCAACTCGGCCACTTCGTCAAGGAAAAGTGTCCCGCCGGCGGCTGCCTGGAAGAACCCCTCACGATCGCGCTCGGCACCCGTAAACGCGCCCTTGCGGTACCCGAAAAACTCGGCCTCCATCAGGGTCTCAGGAATCGCGCCGCAATTGACCGCGATAAACGGCTGCTGGCTTCGGCTCGAAGAGTCGTGAATCGCGCGCGCGGCGAGCTCCTTGCCGCTGCCTGACTCGCCGCGAATAGCCACTGGTGCCATGCTGCGCGCGAGCCGGCTGATCATGGCCCGCATTTGCTGCATGACCGGCGTGTCGCCGGTCAAGCGCGCCAATGAACTGGCGCCGCTCAAGGTTGGCGCGGCAGGAGCGTCGGCAGCTTCGGGTGATTCGCGAACTGCCGAGCGAACCAGCATGCGCAATTGATTGATATCAACCGGCTTGGTCAGATAATCGAATGCGCCCGCCTTTAGCGCTGCTACAGCATTTTCAGCACTGCCGTAGGCAGTGATCACGGCGATTGGCGGACCGGCCGATGCCGACACATGCCGCACCAGATCGAGGCCGGTGCCGTCGGGCAACCGCATATCGGTCAGGCACAGCGCGTACGCGTTGCGTGCAAGTAACGCACGTGCAGCGGCAACTGATTCTGCCGTATCGACGTCCAGGCCTAGACGCACCAGTGTCAGAGACAACAACTCGCGCAGGTCGGCCTCGTCGTCGACCACCAGCACCGCCGGCAACCTGCGCTGCATCGGCGCGGCAGGCGACGGCTCGGAGCCGACAGATGGGTTCATTTGAGTAAGTTATTGCTCAACGCTCATCTAGCGAATAGGAAGCGTATCGAGAAAGCCCTGCTGCTCGTTACCCACCAGTGCGCCTCCTCCAAATCGAAGTAAAAACCCGTCACGCGATGAGCCGTCGATCTCGCGCCGCGATGAATACGACAGCACCGCCCGATTGGTAACGCAAAACTCGCGCGCCAAGATAGAGCCCAAGGCCGGTTCCCTGCGTGCGCGTCGTGAAAAACGGTTCGAACAACGCAGCTCGCGCATCGGCCGGTACGCCTGCACCGTCATCGAACACCCATAGCTGTGCGCGATCCTGCTCAGGCGCCTGTTCGATCACTGATCCGCACTGACTTCGCGCCCCCCGTCGCATAGCGCAGAGCATTGTCGACAAGGTTATAAAGTACTTGGCGCAGATGTGATTGCTCGAATTTCACGCGCAGTCCAGCCTCGGGTTCGAGTTGAATCGTTGTTGGAGCAAGCCCCCGGTCTCGGGCGAACTCGGTCATGAACTGCTGCACGAACTCGTTGATATCGATTTCGTCGCCCAGCGGGGGCTCGCGGCGCGCGACCCTCAACACGTCTTCGACAAGTCGGTTAAGCCGCTGAGTATTTTCACGCACGATACCCGCCAAGCGCTTAAGTAGCGGATCCGCACTGTCCTCACCCATTAACTGGCCGGCGTGGCTGATCGCAGCTAGCGGATTGCGAATCTCGTGCGCGATCGACGCCGTCAGGCGGCCCATCGCGGCGAGCTTCAATTGCTGAGCACGGTCTTCGACATCGCGTACGTCTTCTATAAAGATGACAAACTCCTCGTCGGAGCCCGACGTCGGCCTTGCGAAGCGTGCGCGCATTCGTGATTCGATCAGTGGGCTCATGGCCGTATCCGCGCCGGCCATCACCGTGTTCGACCACGCGCCTTCGCTGCGCCCTGCATCGACCCAGCGGACGAAGGCTTCCGCCAGCGCACTGGCGGACGGAACGTCCGTCAGCCGCACACCGGTGAGCTGCGCCGATGGCTCGAGGCCCAACATCCGACGAGCGGCGCGGTTATTCGCGCGCACCTGGGTTGCCGGATCAACGACGATCACGCCCTGCTGCATCTGTGCAATCACCAACCGGTTGATCGCGAGCTGATTCTGCAGGTCGCGACCGCGCTGCGCGCGCCAGGCGCTCCTGGCTCGGCCAGTCTCGAACTCAGCGCGCGCAGCAGCGCAGTGACGGCGAATAGCGCAGCGCCATAAAGGCCCGCCTGAAAAAGCAACGGATCGGAGCCGTCCGCCGACAGCGTGCGCAATCCGGCATCGATCAAGATTGTCAACACCGCGACGGCGCACACGAAAAACACAAGCGTTGACGGCAGCAACAATGATGCGCCCGCCAGTGGCAGCAGAAACAAGATCACCCACCCCGATGCAACCCCGCCGCCGCTGACCACCAGCACCGTGATAACGACAAGATCGAGCACCAGTTGCCCGATCAACTGCGCCAAGAAGCGTCGATGCAGATAAAGGGAAAGCCCGGCGAACAACGCGGCCAAGGCGAAGTACGACAGTGATGCAGCGAGTGTCGACCCTGCGGCACCGCTGACTCCCATCGGGCGCGGCCCAAAGGCCGCGCTGGCGAACACGAGCGCGGCGGCGACGATCACGCGCGTGCTGGCAAAATATTCGAGCGCGCGCCATGGCGTTTCGTCATCGCCAATCGGCTTGCCGTCCAGCGGCAATTCGACCGATTGGATCGACGTGTCGGAGGCGTTCACTCGGTGCGAAACACAAGGATTCGCCGCATTATTCGCGCGATGGCGGCATCGCTCGGCGATGCTCCTCGCAGCAGAAGTAGCGCTCATCCTGCACCAGCGCCTCTTCGCGCGGGACATGCAGGCCGCACGTTGCGCAGCTCACCATCGGCAGGCGGGCAACGCTCGAATCGGCGCCGCTCGGTGGTAGTTGCTTTTTCTGCAGCAAGCGCCAGACAAGGTAGATCAGCCAGCGCAAGCAGTACAAAAAACACAATCCGACTCATTGCTCAAACCCTCTGCAGCAGCACTTCGAGCACAAAGTGACTGCCGACGTAGGCCAACATCAACATTACAAATCCTGTGATCGTCCACCGCAGCGCCGTGCGTCCGCGCCAGCCAAACACCATGCGCCCCAGCAACAACCCAGCGAACACGATCCAGGAGGCGATTGCAAACACCGTCTTGTGATCAAACCGCAGCGGTCTTCCGAACAGTTGCTCCGAAAAGAAAATCCCGCTAGCGAGCGTCGCCGTGAGCAAAATGAATCCCACCGTGATCAGGCGGAACAACACGCCTTCCATCGCTAGCAATGGCGGCAGTCGATCAATGACAAATGCAAGCCGGCCCGAGCCTGCGGCCTCTCCGTGCAGCCGCCGCTCCATCGTCGCCATCAGCAGCGCATGGATCGCAGCGATCGTCAGCAGGCTGTAGGCAAGAATCGCCAGCAGCAAATGGACCTGGAACAACGGCGCTCCGCTAGACCTGCCCACGATTGCGCCAGGGAACAACGCGGGCAGCAAAGCTGCAACGGCCGCCAGGGGCAGCACTAGCAAGAACATGCCGCGCGATGGCGAGAACATGGTCTCGACACATACGATCAAGGCGGTGAGCCAAAGCGTCGCCGAAAGCGCATGCGCAAACCCGAAGCGCAACTCGCCGGTTTCGAACATGCCATGCAAAAGTAACGTCGCCGTGCAGCACGAGCGTCAAGCCAAGCACGACACCGTGCCACACCGGCGCACGCTCGGAGCCGGGACGCTGACCGCTCCATTCGCGCCATGCCAGCAGCAGGTAAAGCGCGGCGACGGCCACGTACAATGCGAGCCACTCGAAGCGCAACTGCATGAATCTTTATACCATGCAGCTATTGCATTTTTCCTCTGCGCATAAGGCGAAATTCGCTTCCTTTTTCAATGCTTGATCAACTCACTACCAGACTCGCGCGTGTCGTAAAGACGATGCGTGGTGAGGCGCGCCTGACCGAAGAAAACATGCAGGCGATGCTGCGCGAAGTGCGCGTCGCGTTGCTCGAGGCCGATGTTGCACTGCCGGTCGTGCGTGATTTCATCGCTCGCATCAAGGAACAGGCCCTCGGCGAAGACGTGATCGGGAGTTTGACGCCGGGCCAGGCGCTGGTCGGCGTCGTACAGCGCGAGTTGACCGCTCTGATGGGCGGCGACCTCGACGACAGGCAGCGCCAACTGAATCTCGCGACACAACCGCCGGCGGTGATCCTGCTCGCGGGTTTGCAGGGCGCCGGCAAGACCACCACGGCAGGAAAGCTTGCGCGCTGGCTGAAAGCGGAGCGCAACAAGAAGGTCCTGGCGGTGTCGACCGACGTCTATCGGCCAGCCGCGATCGAACAGCTCAAATTGGTTGCGGAACAGGCGGACGCGCAATTCTTCCCATCGGCCGTCGGCGATCAACCGCTTGATATTGCGGCGCGTGCGATCGACCACGCCAAGCGCCATTACTTCGATGTGCTGATCGTCGACACGGCGGGACGCCTCGCGATCGACGAGGCGATGATGCAGGAGGTCGCAGCGCTGGAAGCGCGGTTAAGCCGATCGAGACACTGTTCGTGGTCGACGCGATGCTCGGACAAGACGCGGTCGCGACCGCCAAAGTGTTTGCCGATCGCCTGCCATTGACCGGCGTCATCCTGACCAAGCTCGACGGCGATTCGCGCGGCGGCGCGGCGCTATCGGTTCGGCACGTCACCGGCCAGCCGATCAAGTTCGTCGGCGTCGGCGAAAAGCTTGATGGGCTTCGAGCCGTTTGCACCCGATCGAATGGCAAGTCGCATCCTTGGCATGGGCGACATCGTCGCGTTGGTCGAAGATGTCAAGAAATCGGTCGACGTCAGGCCAGCGCACAAAAGTTTGCCAAGCGCATGCAATCGGGCGAGCGCTTTGATCTGAACGATTTCAAGAGCAGATCGTGCAGATGCGCAAGATGGGTGGGCTTTCAAGCCTGGTCGACAAGCTGCCGGCGCAGCTGGCTGCAAGCGGCCGGTCAGGTGAACGCCGACGTGCAGGACAAGCAAATCCGCCGCACCGAAGGCATCATCAATTCGATGACCGCCGCCGAGCGCGCAAAACCCGAGCTGATCAAGGCTTCGCGCAAGCGTCGCATCGCCGCCGGCGCCGGCGTTCCGGTGCAGGAAGTCAACCGAATGCTGAAGCAGTTCGATCAGATGCAGGCAATGATGAAGCAGATGAAGAAGGGTGGCCTTGCGAAGATGATGCGAGGGCTCGGTGGCACTGAAAGGCCTGCCTGGCATGCCGCGTTAGCCCGATCCGCGCGCTTACATCGTCGCCTGCGCCTGAGCGTTCTTCGGCTCATCCAATGCGGGGATTCGGCGTCGTTGCTCGCCCGGCTTTACTTCATAGTGTCCAGCGGTTTTTCCAGGCTGCGAGGATCGAGTCTCGGATACGGCCGCCCGCCCCGGCTGCCGTTGTAGCGACCGAGCGCCATGAACAAGTCTCCGCGCTCGATATCGAGGTAGTGACGCAGGATTACGGTGCCATATCGCAGATTGCGTGCGCATCGAAAAGAGATGGCGTGACTCGCCATCGCCGATCAATCGCGTCCAAAACGGCATCACCTGCATCAGTCCGCGCGCGCCCGCGATCGAAATCGCGTACTTGCGAAAGTTGCTTTCGATCTGGATCAAGGCCAGCACGAGCTGTCGATCCAGACCCGCGCGCGCTTGGCCTCGTAGTCAAGCGTCTTGAGGAATTCGACCCGCGCCGCGTAGTCGCCGACCTTGTTGCCGAGCCGCTCAGACATCTCGCCTACCCACGCCAGATACGCAATGCGCTCTTCGATTTTGTCGAAGCGTCGCGCCGGCGGGCGGCTGATCGGCAATCTGCGCCGCAAGCGCGACACGCACGGCGTCGGCCATCGGCTCGTACTGTTGCGCTCCGGCGTGCGCCGCGGACGGCAGCAGAACAACGGCACCTGCGCCGCCAGCAATGAGCAGGCGTCGGCGCAAAACGTCAGTCGGAGGCACCGGGAATGTCCAGCTGCGCTCGCACGAACGCAAATGCCTCGGCAATCGGAATCGATGTCGTTTGCATCGAACGGCGATTGACGTACTCGACGTTGCCTTCCTTCAGCCCGCGTTCGCCGACCGTGATCCGGTGTGGAATACCGATCAGCTCCATTTCCGCAAACATCACGCCGGGACGCTCGTCGCGATCGTCGAGCAGCACGTCAACGCCCGACGATTGCAGCTGTGCATAGAGCTGGTCGGCAACTTGCCGCACTTGCTGCGACTTTCCGTAGCCGACCGGAGTCAGCACGACCGAAAACGGCGCGATGGCATCGGGCCACACGATTCCCTTGTGCATCGTGGTTCTGCTCGATCGCCGCGCCGAGCAGACGCGTCACGCCGATTCCGTAGCAGCCCATCAGCATCGACTTGCGACTTCCCACCCTCATCGACGTAACTGAAGATTCATCGATCTGCGGATAAGGCAAGCCCGAGAACACGTGCCCCACCTCGATTCCGCGTTGGATCGCCAGCACACCGTTGCCGTCGGGCGACGGATCGCCCGCGACGACGCTGCGCACGTCGGCAACGATCGGCTCGGCGATGTCACGGCCCCAGTTAACGCCGGTGTAGTGAAAGTCTTGTTCATTGGCCCCGCTAACGAAATCGCTCATGTTGGCGACGGTCCGATCGGCGACGATCGGTCACCGGTTTCAACGTCCCGATCGGCCCGAGATAGCCCGGCTTGCATCCGAAGTGTTGCAGGATCTCCGCTTCGGTCGCGAAGCGAAATCCACCGTTTAACCCCGGCACTTTGCTGACCTTGACTTCATTGAGCTCGTGGTCGCCGCGGATCAGCACCAGCCAGATGCGCGCGGCTGCCGGATTGTCGGATCGTCGACCGCAAGCACGATGGATTTGACGGTGCGCGCCAGCGGAAGTCCGAGCAACTCCGCCACGTCTTCACACTTTTCCTTGCCCGGCGTCGGCGTCTTGCGCAGCTCTTCCTTCGGCGCTGACGCGTTTATCAATCAGCGGCAACGCCTCCGCCATTTCGACGTTGGCGGCGTAATCCGACGTCGGGCAATACGCAATCGCATCTTCTCCGGTATCGGCAATCACCTGAAACTCGTGGCTCGCCGTGCCGCCGATCGTTGCCGGTATCGGCTGCCACCGCACGAAACTTCAACCCCATGCGCTCGAAGATTCGCACGTATGCGTCATACATCGCCCGGTAGCTCGCTTGCGCGCCCGCTTCATCGCGATCGAACGAGTACGCGTCCTTCATCGTGAACTCACGTCCGCGCATCACGCCGAACCGCGGCCGCCGCTCGTCGCGAAACTTGGTTTGAATGTGATAAAAATTAACCGGCAGCTGCTTGTAGCTGCCGATCAGCTCACGCACGATATCGGCGATCACTTCTTCGCTGGTAGGCTGCACGATAAAGTCGCGCTCGTGCCGATCTTTCAGACGCAGCAGTTCCGGGCCCATTTTCTGCCAGCGGCCTGATTCGCACCCAGAATTCCGCCGGCTGCACGATCGGCATCAGCAACTCGACCGCGCCGGCCCGATTCATCTCTTCGCGAATGATTGCTTCGATCTTTCGGATCGAGCGCAACGCAATCGGCATGTACGTGTAGATGCCGGCTGCCAGGCGCCGAATCATCCCGGCGCGCAGCATCAGCGAATGGCTGACCACCTCGGCATCGGCCGGCGCTTCTTTAAGCGTGGAAATGAAAAATTGGCGCGCGCGCATCGCGTTGCTGCGTAGTGAGCTAAAGCTCATCTGTCCCTATAATCGAACAAATAGTAAAGGTTCAGAGGTTGGCATGCTGGACAAGGACGGGTATCGCCCGAACGTCGGCATCATCCTGCTTAACAATCGCAACGAGGTTTTCTGGGGCAAGCGAGTCAAACAGCATTCGTGGCAGTTCCCGCAGGGTGGGATCAAGTACGGCGAGTCGCCCGAGCAAGCGATGTATCGTGAGCTCGGCGAAGAAATTGGGTTAGCCGGCGATCATGTAAAGCTCGTCGGCCGTACGCGCGAGTGGCTACGTTACGACGTGCCCGATCAGTGGATACGCCGAGAGCTACGCGGCAACTACCGCGGCCAGAAGCAAATCTGGTTTCTGCTGCGCCTTGTGGCGCGCGACTGCGACGTCCGACTGCGAGCAAGTGCGCATCCGGAATTCGACGCCTGGCGCTGGCACGACTACTGGGTACCGCTGGACGCAGTGATCGAATTCAAACGCGAGGTCTACCAGCAGGCCCTGCTTGAGCTGTCGCGTTTTGTTTTCAAGCCGGTGCGAGGGCATGCAAAGACGGACCGCGCGCGTTCAGCCGCGCTCGATAACACTTCTACCAACGTGGCTGGAGGCGTCTCGGCGCAGGAGCCGCCAGGCGAAGCCGCGTGACTACGTAAGCACCAAGTTGTCGCGGTGTATCAACTCGGGCTCTTCAATAAAGCCCAAAATATTTTCGATCTCCGCGGTCGGCCTGCGGGCAATCAACCGGCTTTGGGTGCTCGAATAGTTCACCAGCCCGCGCGCGACTTCGCGTCCCGTCCTTATCCACGCACGCGACTACGTCGCCGCGCTGAAATTCGCCGTTCACGCTCATCACGCCGATGGGAAGCAGGCTCTTTCCCGCCGACGGTTAAGGCCCGAGCCGCACCGTCGTCGACGACGACCTGTCCCTTGCATTGCAGATGTCCCGCGAGCCACTGTTTACGCGCGGTCAGAACGCCGGTACCGGCGGTCAGCTGCGAGCCAATCGCTTCGCCCTGCGCAAGTCGGATCAAAACATCCGGCTCGCGGCTCGCGGCAATCATCGTGTGCGCACCACTGCGAGCGGCACGCTTGGCTGCCAGCACCTTGGTCAACATCCCGCCGCGTGCGGTCCCGCTTCCAGCGCCTCCGGCCATCGCTTCGAGCGCTGGATCACCGGCCGCTGCCTCGCGTAATAACCGACGCAGCCGCATTGCGACGCGGGTCTTCGGAGTAGAGACCCGCCTGATCGGTGAGAATCATCAGGGCGTCGGCCTCGACCAGATTCGGCGACCAGTGCGCCGAGCGTGTCGTTGTCGCCAAACTTGATCTCGTCGGTCACGACGGTATCGTTTTCGTTGATCACCGGTACGACGCCAAGATGCAAGCAACGTGAACCAAAGTCGAGCGTGCATTGAGATAGCGCGCACGATCGGCCAGATCGGTGTGAGTCAGACAGGACCTGCGCAGTCTGCAAACCGCGCGCGCGAAAGCTGCGCTTCGTAGGCCTGCGCGAGACCCATCTGCCCGACGGCGGCAGCCGCCTGCAATTCGTGGATTTGGTGCGGCCGCCGCTTCCAGCCGAGCCGTTGCATGCCTTCGGCGATCGCTCCGCTCGACACGAGCAGCACTTGCTTCCCGCCCGCCCGCAGCGCGACGATCTGGCGCGCCCAGCTATCGATCGCATCGTGATCGAGCCCTCGCCCCTCGGCGGTCACCGAGCTGCTGCCGATCTTGACAACGACCCGGCGTGCGGCGGCAATCACCGACGTCACGTGCTGTCCCGGACGTCTTCGGCAGCTACGCTGAAACGCGCATCGACGTCGCCTTCGCTCCTTCAAATGCTCGGAGCGCTGCGCCGCAAGGAACCTCGCCACCTCCGACACCAATTCACGACAGCCTTCGCCGGTCGCTGCGGACACGGCGAAAATCGGGTGCTTTCGTCCGCAGTCGGCGGCGAAATTCCTGCAGCCAAGCGCATCGCGTCTCATCGACCGGCACGAGATCGATCTTGTTCAGCACGAACCAGCGCGGCTTGCGATACAGCTGCTCGTCGTACTTGCGTAGCTCGGCGGCAATCGCGCGCGCACCTCGCACCGGATCTTGCACCCTCCGGCGGCATGCAGTCGACAAGATGCAGCAGCAGATCGGTCCGACTCAAATGGCGCAGGAACTGATGACCCAAGCCGGCACCTTCGGCAGCACCTTCGATCAGGCCGGGAATGTCTGCGATCACGAAACTTCGCTCCGGGCCGACACGGACGACCCCGAGATGCGGATGCAGCGTCGTAAATGGATAGTCGGCGACCTTCGGACGAGCATTTGACACTGCACGGATCAACGTCGACTTGCCGGCGTTGGGCAAGCCGAGCAGTCCGACATCGGCAAGGACGCGCAACTCCAGACTTAACTTGCGCTGCTCACCCGGCTCGCCTTTCGTGAATTGCCGCGGCGTGCGATTGGTGCTCGACTTGAAATGCAGATTTCCGATGCCGCCGCGACCGCCTCGCGCCAGTAATGCGCGCTGGCCGTGTGCAATCATGTCGACCAGTTTTTCGCCGGTTTCTGCATCCGTGACTACGGTCCCGACCGGCACGCGCAGGTCGATATCCGGCCCGCCCGCACCGTAACAATCTGCTCCGCGGCCTTTCTCTCCATTTTTCGCCTGATGTTTGCGCGCGTATCGAAAATCGATCAGCGTGTTGAGGTTGCGGTCGGCAACGACCCAGACACTGCCGCCCGCGACCACCGTCACCGCCGTCGGGACCACCCTTGGGAATGAACTTTTCCCGTCGGAACGAGGCGCAGCCATCCCCGCCGTTGCCGGCCGCGACTTCGATCGTCGCCTCGTCGATGAACTTCATGCTGCTCCAGATATGGGTCCGAAAATAAAAAAGGCCCCGCCGCGAACGGCAGGGCCCGATAGCTAACGCTCAAACGAAAAACAATGGTTAGGACGCCACCGATCCCGATTCGACCCTGACGACGCGACGGCTCTTGGCGCCGCGAATATCGAACTGCACCGTACCATTTATGAGCGAAAACAAAGTGTGGTCGCGCCCCATGCCGACATTCTCACCTGGGTGAAATTGCGTGCCGCGCTGCCGAACGATGATGGCGCCTGCCGTAATCGCCTGATTGCCGTACACCTTGACGCCAAGCCGCTTGGACTGTGAATCGCGCCCGTTACGTGACGAGCCGCCCGCTTTTTTGTGTGCCATTTGTATACCTTCGCTTTATGCCAACCAAACCGTTGCCGGACCGCGAACGCGGGCCGGCTCCCTGACTAACCGATGCTATCGATCCGCAACTCGGTGTAATTCTGACGATGCCCACCATGCTTTTGGAAGTGCTTGCGACGCTGCATTTTGAATATCGTTACCTTGTCGTGGCGCCCGTGGCTTAGCACCGTCGCCATCACGGCAGCACCCGATACGAAAGGAGCACCGAAGCGGAGGTTGTCGCCGTCGGCTATCGTAAGTACATCGGTGAGCTTAAGTTGCTGACCAACGTCGCCCTGCACGGATTCGATCTTTACGGTGTCGCCCGCCGCGACTCGGTATTGCTTGCCGCCCGACTTAATGACTGCGTACATCAGAACTCCCAGCGCGCCGGTAGTTCCGGCCGAAAAGCCGGTGATTATCTCACCCTTGACAAAAGCGCGTCAAACGGTCGCTGGCGCTGCCTATCGCACACCTATAATCGTCCAATAATGGATCTGGCGACCCCTGTTTCCGCCGCCCGAATTGCCCGCGGCAGCTAGCCCGGCGGACATGTTGCAGGAAGCGCTAGCGCCGATCAGCGCCGACCTGCTGCTGGTCGATCGAACCATCCGGAAGCGGCTGGATTCCGATGTTGCGCTTATCAACACGATTTCCGATTACATCGTCGGTGCCGGCGGCAAGCGACTGCGCCCGGCCGTGCTTCTTGCTGATCGCGCGCGCACTCGGCTATAGCGGCGAAAAGCACGTTGATCTGGCGGTCGTGATCGAATTCATTCACACCGCCACACTGCTGCACGACGACGTCGTTGACGAATCAGACCTCCGGCGCGGCCGCTCGACGGCCAATTCGATGTTCGGTAACGCGGCCAGTGTGCTGGTCGGCGACTTCCTCTATTCGCGATCGTTCCAGATGATGGTCGAAGCGGGCAATGCTGCGCGTCATGCGCATCATGGCGGATGCGACCAATCGGATTGCCGAGGGCGAAGTGCTGCAATTGCTGAACGTCCACGATCCGTCGGTGAACGAAGACAGGTATTTCGACGTCGTAGAGCGCAAGACGGCGACCTTGTTCGAGGCGGGCGCCCGCATCGCCGCGGTCATCGCCGGAGCGGACGCCACGGTCGAGAATCGGTGCGCCACCTACGGCGCTGCGCTCGGCAAAGCTTTTCAGATCATCGATGACGTCCTCGACTATTCGGGTGACAGTGAAGAAATCGGCAAGCGCGCTAGGAGACGATTTGCGCGAAGGCAAAATGACGCTGCCGCTGATACATGCGCTGCGCTGCGCGGCACCCGCGCAGCGGGACTTTGTAACCGCGGCGGTGCGCGAAGGGCGCGGTGACTTTTCGACGGTGGCGCGCATCGTCACTGAAAACGGATCGCTCGACTATTCGCGCTCACTCGCCGAGCGAGAAGCCGACAACGCGCGGGCCGCGGTGCATCAGCTTCCCGAGACGATTTTCAGGGATTCCTTGCTACACTTGATCGACTTTCGCGCTCGATCGCAAGCGTCTGAGTTTCGAGTGCTGCAAGTTTGCCGAAACGTGTCTTCGGGGTGTAGCTCAGCCTGGTAGAGTACTGCGTTCGGGACGCAGGAGTCGGAGGTTCAAATCCTCTCACCCCGACCACATCCCGCTTCAATCTTGTTCTGCCGCTCTGCGCTTCCAACAAGTCTGACGCGCCACGTCCAGCACCGCAGCCTGCGCCGATCGTCTTGCCCGGTTTGCGGTAGTTTAGGTTTACAAATCCACGGCCTTATCAGCGGTATCTTTCGCCTTCTCTAGGGGGGCCGGCCGGCTATAACTTGACGGTTCGAACTACTCGAACCCGTTAAAACCCGGTCAGAGGTTGGGATACCAAAAACCTGATGTCCACCGTCATACAAGGTTCTGCCGCTGCCGTCGGCGCCCTCACCGGTCTCGCGCGTGCGCTCGTGCAGCAAGGCAAGCTGCGGCCCGATCGTGCAGAGAACTTCGCGCGCAAGGCAACGCAGAGCAACACGCAATTCATCGATGAGTTAGTCGGCTCGGCTGACGTGACCGGACTCTCGGCAGCCGCGATCGCGAAATTCGCTGCCGACACATTCGGTCACGCCGTTGCTTGACTTAGGCGCGGTCGACATAGAGCAACTGCCCAAGGACATCATCGACAAGAAGCTGGTCGGTTCGCTGCGCGTGCTCGCACTGCGTAAGCGCGGCAATCGCCTCGCGGTCGCGGTCTCCGATCCGACCAACTACACACGCACTCGACCAGATCAAGTTTCAGACGCAGCTTGCAATCGACGTCATCGTCGTCGAGCACGACAAGTTGATGCGGCAGTCGAGGCGCGGCGCAGAGCGTCAATCAGCAGCTCGACACGATTAGCGGTGGCAGCGAAGACATCGATTTCGGCGATGCTGGACGAATCCCGGCGAGGTTTCGGCCGAGGACGCCGCGCCGCCGCCGACGTCGACGATGCGCCGGTCGTGCGTTTCCTGCAGAAGCTGCTGCTCGACGCGATCGGTGAAGGCGCATCCGACCTGCACTTCGAGCCCTACGAAAAGTTCTATCGCGTCCGCTTTCGGCTCGACGGACATGATGCGTGAAATCGCGCAGCCGCCGCTAGCGATCAAGGAACGGCTGTCGACGCGTATCAAGGTCTTGTCCCGCCTCGACATTGCAGAAAAACGCGTGCCGCAGGACGGTCGGATGAAACTTGCACTGTCCGGCCAGCGCGCGATCGATTTCCGCGTCAGCACGCTGCCGACGCTGTTCGGCGAGAAAATCGTGATGCGGATTCTGGACGCCTCGCAGGCCAAGCTGGGCATCGAGGCGCTCGGCTACGAGCCCGATCAGAAAGCAGGTGCTGCTGAATGCCGTGCAGCGGCCGTACGGCATGGTGCTCGTGACCGGGCCGACCGGCTCCGGCAAGACCGTGTCGCTGTATACACGTGCCTGAACATCCTGAACAAGCCCGATATCAACATCTCGACCGCCGAAGATCCGGCCGAAATCCAGATGGCCGGGATCAACCAGGTCAACGTCAACGAGAAGGCCGGACTGACGTTCGCCAATTCGCTGCGTGCGTTCCTGCGGCAGGATCCGGATGTGATCATGGTCGGCGAGATCCGCGATCTCGAAACCGCCGACATTGCCATCAAGGCCGCGCAGACCGGCCACATGGTGCTGTCGACGTTGCACACGAACGACGCGCCCGGGACCCTGGTGCGCCTGGCCGAACATGGGCGTGCGCGCCATTTAACATCGCGTCGAGCATCATCCTGATCACCGCGCAGCGCCTGGCGCGCAAGCTCTGCGCCTGCAAGCAGCCGGTCGATACTTCCGAAGGACGCCTTCACGGCGCCGGATTTCGCGGCTGACGACCTCGACGGCAACTGGGTTCCATACAAGCCGTCGGCTGCGAAACGTTGCAAGGGCAGCGGCTACAAGGGCCGCGCTCGGCATTTATCAGGTGATGCCGATCACCGAAACGATGCAGGACATGATTTTGAAGAACGCAACCGCGACGGACATCGGGCGCGAAGCGCAGACAAACGGCGTGCGTGATCTGCGCCAGTCGGGATTGGTGAAGGTCAAGCAGGGATCACCTCGCTCGAAGAGGTGCTTGGGTTGTACGAACGAATGAAGTAAGCGGAGCACACCGAATGGCCACCGGAACACTTGCCAAGGGACGCCCTACTGCAGCAGTACAGGGAGTCGATGTTTCACTGGGAAGGTCGCGACAAGAACGGCCGGGTCGTAAAGGGCGACATGCGCGCTGGCGGCGAGTCTGTCGTCGCCGCATCGCTGCGCCGGCGCGGCATCATGACGACGAAGATCAAGAAGCAGAGCTTTTCGCGCGGCAAGAAGATCACCGAAAAGGACCTGGCGCTCTTCTCGCGCCAACTGTCGACGATGCTGAAGGCCGGCGTGCCGCTTGATGCAGTCGTTCGACATCGTCGGCAAGGGGCATGCGAATCCGTCGATGGCGCGCTTGATGAACGACATCCGCTCCGACGTCGAGACTGGTACCAGCTTGAATCAGGCGTTCCGCAAGTACCCGCTGTACTTCGATCCGTTGTTCTGCAACCTCGTCGCTGCCGGCGAACAGGCAGGTATTCTGGAAACACTGCTTGACCGGCTTGCCACCTATCAAGAGAAAACGATCGCGCTGAAGGGCAAGATCAAGAAGGCAATGTTCTACCCGATCATGATCATTCTGGTCGCGATTCTGGTAACTGCGGTGATCATGATCTTCGTGATTCCGTCGTTCAAGAGCGTGTTCACCAGTTTCGGCGCCGATCTTCCTGCTCCGACGCTTATGGTGATCGCGATGTCGGACTTCATGGTCGCTTACTGGTACGTCGTCTTCGGCATTGCTTTCGGCGGGGTTTACTTCCTGTTGCAGGCGTGGCGGCGATCTGCGAAGGTCAAAGCCGCGGTCGACCGCGCATTGCTGAAACTGCCGGTGCTGGGTGAGATGCTGCAGAAGGCATCGATCGCGCGCTGGAGCAGAACGCTAGCAACGACATTCGCCGCCGGTGTACCGCTGGTTGAGGCGCTCGACTCGGTGGGACCCGCGGCCGGAAACTGGGTCTACAAGGAAGCGACTAAGCAGGTGCAGAACGAGGTCAATGTAGGGACGAGCCTGGCGCAGTCGATGCAAAACACCGGTGTGTTTCCCAACATGGCGATTCAGATGACGTCGATCGGCGAGGAATCAGGCTCGCTCGATTCGATGCTGTCCAAAGTCGCTGATTATTACGAGCGAGAAGTCGATGAAACCGTGGATGCTTTGGCTAGCTTGCTGGAGCCGATGATCATGGTCATTCTCGGTGTCGTCGTCGGCGGCATCGTAATTGCGATTTATCTGCCGATCTTCAAGCTCGGTCAGGTTGTGTAGGTTATTCAGGGAGCCGGCGTTGCTCTCGCAACGCCGGCAACGGATAATTTTGCTGGAAGGTCCTGTCCTCATCGCCGTCGTCGCCGTCTTCAGCCTGGCGATCGGCTCGTTCCTGAATGTTCTGATCCATCGTCTGCCGAAGATGATGGAAGCCGACTGGCGCGCGCAATGTGCCGAGCTTGAGGGTAACGCTGTCGCCTCAACTGGGCGCTACAACCTGTTTGTGCCGCACTCGCATTGCCCACAATGCAAGGCGCCATTGCGTCTGGTCGACAACATTCCGATTGCATCGTGGCTCGCCTTGCGCGGCAAGTGCGCGCACTGCGCGACTCGCATATCGGCGCGTTACCCGATTGTCGAAGCGCTGACCGCAGTGCTGTCGGCGATCGTCGCGTGGAAGTTTGGGCTGACTTGGCAGACGGCGCTTGCCCTTGTATTCACGTGGACACTGATTGCTCTGACGTTTATCGATGCCGATACGACGTTGTTGCCCGATGACTTGACGCTGCCGTTGCTCTGGCTCGGTCTGCTCGCTAACTCGTACGGGCTTTTCGCGTGCCACTCAAAGACGCGGTGCTGGGCGCTGCAGCGGGATATTTGGTGCTGTGGTGCATCTACTGGCTGTTCAAGCTGACGACAGGCAAGGAAGGTATGGGCTACGGCGACTTCAAGCTCCTCGCCGCCCTCGGAGCGTGGATGGGTTGGAAAGCGTTGCTGCCGATCGTCTTGCTGTCGTCGCTGGTAGGCGCGGTCGTCGGCATAGCGCTGATTGTCCTGGCGCGGCGCGGGCGCGAGATTCCGATTCCCTTTGGTCCGTATCTCGCAGCAGCGGGCATGATCATGATGCTGACCGGCGATCAACTCACGCGCGTGGTTAGTTCCGCTTTGATGTCCGCTGCTTTCAGCGTCGGCCTGACGGGTGGCGTTGGCAGCGGCAAGTCCACGATCGGTGCGATGCTCGCAGGACCGCGGTGCTGCACTTGTCGACGCCGATTTGATCGCGCATCAACTGACAAGCGCTGGCGGCGCTGCCATCGACGCAATCAGCGAAGCATTTGGCGCCGAGGCGATTGCCGCCGATGGATCGCTGGACCGGGTCCGCATGCGCGCTCTTGCCTTCTCCGACACGGCGCAGCGCGTACGGCTCGAATCGCTACTGCATCCAATGATCCGGGGTGCGATGCGCGAACATGCGGCGAAACTGATCGCCGAGGGCGCGCCTTACGTCGTACTCGTCGTGCCACTGTTGGTCGAGACTGGCAACCGAGGCGGCTACGCTGACCGCGTCCTCTTGATCGATTGCAGCGAGGCGACGCAGGTGGCACGTGTACGCGCCAGACCCGGGATCGACGAAACGACTGCGCGAAAAATAATTGCCGCGCAGGCGACTCGTCCGCAGCGACTGGCCATGGCCGACGACGTACTGCTCAACGAAGCACCCATCGACCAGATAGACCTGAAGGTGGGTCGTCTGCATCAAACTTATCTGCGATTCGCCGCGAACAAACGCTCGCGCGAAACCCTGTGATATCTTCGACCATGCTCCCAATATCACTGCGAGATGTCGACGGACGCTAAGGTCTTATACGAGTATCCGTTCAGCGAGCGCGTCCGGACCTTGCTGCGTCTCGAGGACCTGTTCGACAAGTTGATGTACTTCTGTGCGCAGGAGCACGCCTACTGTCACCATACAGCTCTACTAACGCTGTTCGAAATCCTGGAAGTGACATCGCGTGCCGATCTTAAGTCGGACTTGTTGCAGGAGCTCGAGCGTCACAAGCAGTCGCTCCAAGCGCTGCGCAACAACCCTCAGGTGTCGGAAAGCGCGCTCTCCGGAGTGCTGTCCGAGATCGAGCGCGCGCAGCAGAATCTGAACGCCGCCACGGGCAAAGCTGGTCAGCACGTACGTGACAATGAATGGCTGATGAGTATCCGCAGCCGCGCAATCATTCCGGGCGGGACATGCGAGTTCGATCTGCCGTCTTACCACGCATGGTTGACGCGCGATGTCGACACGCGGATGCGCGACCTGCAAAACTGGGTGGCCCCAATGCTGCAATTTCACTCGGCACTGGCAATCGTTTTGAAGCTGCTGCGGGAAACCGCGCATCGCAGCAAGCAGGTGGCAGCACAAGGCGCATTTCAGCAGATGTTGCAGGGAAGAACCTACGCGCTGCTGCAGGTGCGGGTCGATGGCGCGCTCCACGCCATTCCGGAAATCAGCGCCAACAAGTACATGCTGTGGATTCGCTTCACGACGCAGGATCGCGAGCCGAAGCCTCGCTCGATGGATCAAGACGTGCCCTTCGAGCTGGCACTCTGCGCGTTCTAGTTCCAATGGCCAAGGTCAGATGTCCGACTTGTGGCCGCGAGGTCAAGTGGGACGAGCAGGAAAAGTTTCGTCCGTTTTGCTCGGAGCGCTGCAAGATGATCGATCTCGGAGCGTGGGCGTCAGACGGCTATTCGATTGCCGGTCCCGAGGACAATGATGCCGATAAAACACCGGATGCGTCGAGCCCGTCGCACTGAGCGTCATCCCACACGGCAGACAGTGATGCAATTCCATGTGCGCCATATGACATGGCAGTCGCTAGATCGCGTGCCCGCATCCCGCCGAGCGCGTACACCGGCACACTGCTGTTGGTGATCATCTCCGCGAAGGCGTTCCATCCAAGCGGCGGCTGGTACTGATGCGTTGCCGTGATCCGTACCGGACCCGCTGCGACGAAATCCAGGTGCAGCTCAGCTGCACGTTCAATCTCCTCGCTGGAATGGACCGACGCGGCAACCCAGTCGAGCTCAGGTCGTTGTCGTAGAGCGGCGAGGTCGGCAGCCGTCAAATGCACGCCATCAGCCTTTTCCCACAGTGCTCGCTGGTGGCGGCTGTTGACCAGCACGGTCGCGCCCGCTACGCGCACGCGCTTCAACACCTCATCGAAAAGTGTTGCGGCGTCGGCGCTGTCGAGGGTCGGCTCGCGAAACTGCAGCAGCTTCAGGCCAAGCGCAAGTGCCGATTCAAGGCGCTGTAGAAATACGTCTCGACCGAGCTGTGCGGCCGCACTGATCGCGTAAAGCGGCGCAAGGGCAAGCCACCGCAAAACCGGAACCGTCGCCGGCAATAACGGGCCTCCGGGTAGAGCATCCGCAGAAAAGAAACCGAAGCTCTGAAGCTCGCGCGCGCGAACATCTCCATGCCATTCAAACACCCGAAAAAAATGCAGTCGTACCAGTGCATGCGGATAGTCGAAAACACGCACGACCCATGGGTACGCGGTGCCGATGTCGATGCCGAGTTCTTCGTGTAGTTCGCGCGCAAGCGCTCTCTCGATCCTCTCGCCGGGCTCCACTTTTCCACCAGGAAACTCCCAGTAGGACGCGTAAGGCTTTCCCGCGGGACGACTCGCCAGCAGAAACCGACCGTCAGGGCGAATGAGCACACCGGCCGCGACATCGACCGGCGTGCGCGTCGGTGTCATCGTGGTGCGCTGCCGTCCGCGAGACGCTTGCCCCCGGCCCAGTGCCGCGCGAACTGCAATGCCACGCGACCGGACCGTGATCCGCGCTGCAGCGCGAATTGCAAGGCCTCGGCGCGCGCTTCGATTGTCTCGTGTTGCTTCAAGCCGAAGCGTTGCAGCCAGTGAGTGACGATATCGAGATAATCGTCCTGACGAAACGGATAGAACGAAAGCCAGAGGCCAAAACGCTCTGATAGCGAGATCTGCTCTTCCACCGCCTCGGCAGGATGAATTTCGCCGTCGCCGTCGTAACGCGTATCAAGGTTGTCGCGCATCAGCTCGGGCATCAGGTGTCGTCGATTCGACGATGCGTAGATCAGCACGTTGTCGGCGGTGCCGGCGATCGAACCGTCAAGCGCAGCCTTCAATTCCTTGTAGCCGGCCTCGTTCTTGTCGAACGATAGATCGTCACAAAAAATAATGAAGCGCTCGCCTCGTTCAGAAATGATGTCGACGATGTCGGCGATATCGATCAGGTCGCGCTTGTCGACCTCGATCAGCCGCAGTCCACGTGCGCCAAATTCGTTCAGGCACGCTCGAATCAGCGACGATTTTCCGGTGCCGCGTGCACCCGTCAGCAACGCGTTGTTGGCCGGCAACCCACGTACGAATCGTTCCGTGTTCTGGGCGAGAGCCGCCTTCTGAGCATCCACATGCTTCAGATCATCAAATGGAATCAACGCCGGCCGTAACACCGGTTGCAGCTCGCCTTGCTCAATACCCAGGTACCGCCGCTTGCGCCAGCGAAAAGCCAGCGATGACGCGAAATCGGTCGGCGTCTGCGCTGGCAACAGTGATTCAAGGCGCTCGAGCACGGCGGCCAGGCGATTAAGCGTCGAATCGGGTGTGCTGGTCACGATCGATAATCTGCGTTAATCGAAACGTACTCGTGCGACAGATCGGTGGTCCATACAGATGCCACCGCGCGACCACGGCCCAACTGCAAACGCACCAGGATTTCAGAGTTCTTCATCACGCGCTGGCCGTCTTCCTCTCGGTACTCCGGATGACGGCCACCATTGCGTACAACGTGGACGTCGTCCAAATACATTTGAACATGCTCGGGCCGGAGATCGTCAATGCCCGCGTAGCCGACCGCGGCAAGTATGCGTCCGAGGTTGGGATCGGAAGCGAAAAATGCCGTCTTTACCAACGGAGAATGCGCCACTGCGTAGGCGACTTGGCGCGCCTCACGCTCGGAAATCGCCTGCTCGACACGCACCTCGATGAACTTGGTCGCCCCCTCGCCATCGCGCACAATCGACTGCGCGAGTTCAAGTGCGACGTCGGTCAATACGGCAGAAAACGCTGTGAAGACAGGCGCATCTGCCGACTCGATTCGCAGCCGACAATGTCCACTCGCAATTACGATGAAAGAATCGTTGGTTGAGGTATCGCCGTCGATCGTGATGCAGTTGAAGGAGCGGTCGGCGACCTGCTGCGTCAGTTGCTGAAGTAACGCGGGCGCAATCGCCACGTCGGTCGCGACGAAGCCGAGCATCGTTGCCATGTTCGGGCGAATCATTCCCGCACCCTTTGCGATACCAGTCAACGTGACAGTGTTTCCACCAACGTCGACTCGGCGCGACACGGCTTTCGGAATCGTGTCAGTTGTCATGATGGTTTCAGCAGCTTGCAGCCAGTGATCCGAGCCGAGTCGATCGACTGCTTCCGGCAGTGCCGCGATCAACCGTTCGACCGGCAACGGCTCCATGATTACGCCGGTGGAAAATGGAAGCACCTGTTCTGCATCGCAACCAATAAGTTGTGCCAGCGCCTCGCAACTTGAGCGCGCAGCCGCGAAGCCCCAAGTCTCCGGTACCTGCGTTCGCGTTGCCAGTGTTGACGACCAGGGCGCGGATACTCTTTCTTGTGGCCAGGTGTTCGCGACTTACCAACACCGGTGCGGCGGCAAAGCGATTCTGTGTAAAGACACCGGCAACGCTCGCGCCCTCGGTGATACGGACGACCAGCAGATCTTTGCGGCCGACCTTGCGTATGCCCGCTTCCGCCCAGCCAAGTTCGACGCCGCCAACTGGATACAGCAACGTCGGATCGGGTGCCTGAAGATTAACAGCCATTCAGCGAATTCGAGGTGGAACGCGGCATGCGAAGCAACTCTCCCTCTTGCTTTTGTACTGCGCGCGTACGCGCGGCCGCTCCGAAGGGAGCGCGCCTAACTAATAAGTGTGAGTGCGCGTGCGACCCGAAGGGTCGCGTACACGAACAACGTCACAACTTCCCATGGCACTGTTTGTACTTCTTTCCCGATCCGCATGGACACGGATCGTTGCGGCCGATCTTTTCGCCAACGCGCCTGACTTGCTGCACGGCGGGTCGCGCCGCGCCTTCGTCCGATTCGGGTGACGTTAACGCTTCGACTGCCACCGGCTCTTCGGACAGAGCAACACCGAACTCGGAATGCTGCGCGCGCGCCTGCTCGGCACGACGCTCGCTTTCCTCCTCGATCTGTTGCTCGGCCTGCTGGATCTCTTCCTGCGTCTGAATCCGCACGTTCATCAGCACGCGCACGACGTCAGCGCGTACACGATCGAGCAGCGAACCGAACAGCTCAAAAGCCTCGCGCTTGTACTCCTGCTTCGGCTGCTTTTGCGCATAGCCGCGCAAGTGAATTCCCTGGCGTAGAGCATCCAAGGCGGTCAGGTGCTCGCGCCACGCCTGGTCCAGCGACTGCAGCATGATCGATCGTTCGAAGCCGGAGAACGACTCGCGGCCGACGATCGCCACCTTCGCGTCATACGACTCTTCCGCTGCCTTCACTACCTTCGTCAGCAAATCCTCGTCAGACAGCGAATCGTTCGATTCCAGTGCCGCTTTCAGTGGGACGTTGAGTTGCCAATCGTTGGCGAGTGCCGCTTCAAGTCCGGTGATATCCCACTGCTCTTCTACCGACTCCAGCGGAACGTGCGCGCGAAACATGTCGGTGAAATAGCCCGTGCGCAGATTCGTCACCATTTCGCCGGTGTTATCGGTTTCCATAATTTCATTGCGCAGCCGATAAATCTCGCGTCGTTGATCGTTGGCAACGTCGTCGTATTCGAGCAGCTGCTTACGGATATCGAAGTTGCGCGCTTCGACCTTGCGCTGCGCGCTCTCGATTGAGCGCGTGACCATGCCCGCTTCAATCGCTTCGCCCTCGGGCAACTTGAGGCGATCCATGATCGCCTTCATCTTGTCGCCGGCAAATATGCGCAGCAGCGAGTCTTCCATGGACAGATAAAACCGCGACGCTCCGGGATCGCCCTGCCGGCCCGAGCGGCCACGCAATTGATTGTCAATGCGGCGCGACTCGTGACGCTCGGAGCCAATGATTTTCAGGCCGCCTGCGCCCACGACTTTATCGTGCAACGATTGCCACTCATTGCGGAACTTGTCGACTCGCTGCGATTTCGTCGCATCGTCGAGCGCAGCGTCGGCTTCGACGAACTGCATCTGCTTCTCGACGTTACCGCCAAGCACGATATCGGTTCCGCGACCCGCCATATTGGTCGCGATCGTGATGACAGCGGGACTGCCGGCCTGAGCAATGATCTCGGCCTCCCGTGCGTGCTGTTTCGCATTTAGAACCTGATGCTGTAGCCGCTCCTTTTGCAGCAGGTTCGACAGCAACTCGGAGTTCTCGATCGACGTCGTGCCGACCAGCACCGGTTGGCCGCGCTCAACGCAGTCCTTGATGTCGTCGATGATGGCGGTGTACTTCTCCTTCAGCGTCCGATAGACCTTGTCCTGCGAGTCGATACGGATCATCGGCCGGTGCGTCGGGTATGACAACGGTTTCGAGTCGATAGATTTCCTGAAACTCGTACGCCTCGGTGTCCGCAGTACCCGTCATCCCGGCCAGCTTGCCGTACATGCGAAAGTAATTTTGAAACGTGATCGACGCGTAGGTCTGGTTCTCTGCCTGGATCTGCACACCTTCCTTGGCTTCGACCGCCTGGTGCAAACCTTCGGACCACCGCCGGCCCACCATCATGCGGCCGGTGAACTCATCGACGATCACGATTTCGCCGTTCTGCACGACGTACTGCTGATCGCGATGAAACAGCGAATGTGCACGCAACGCAGCGTTCAGGTGATGCATCAGGATGATGTTGGACGGCGAATACAAACTCTCGCCCTCAGCCAGCATTCCCATGCGCGTCAATATTTCCTCAAGCTTCTCGTGACCGCCTTCCGAGATGTGCACCTGGTGCGCTTTTTCGTCGACCCAATAATCGCCCTCGCCCTTCTCGTCGGCCTGGCGCGATAGAAGCTTGGGAATCTCGTTGACACGCACATACATTTCGGTGTGATCTTCGGCCGGGCCCGAGATGATCAGCGGCGTGCGCGCCTCGTCGATCAGGATCGAATCAACTTCGTCGACGATGCCATAGAAAAGTCCGCGCTGCCGTCGGTCGGCCACCGCGTATTCCATGTTGTCGCGCAAATAATCGAAACCGAACTCGTTGTTGGTGCCGTACGTGATGTCGGCCGCGTACGCCACGCGTTTTTCCTCGGTCGCCTGCTGCGACAGGATGACGCCGACGGTTAGGCCGAGGAAGCGATAGACCTTGCCCATCCAGTCGGCGTCGCGCGCCGCCAGATAGTCGTTGACCGTGACAATATGAACACCTTTGCCGGCCAGCGCATTCAGATACGCTGGCAGCGTCGCCGCCAGCGTCTTACCCTCTCCGGTGCGCATCTCGGCGATCTTGCCGGCATGCAGCACCATGCCGCCGACCAATTGGACGTCAAAGTGCCGCATCGCAAGCGTGCGCTTCGCAGCTTCGCGCACCACCGCGAAGGCCTCGGGTAGCAGATCGTCGAGCGTTTGGCCGTTGGCCAGGCGCTGTCGAAACTCGCCCGTCTTCGCTCTGAGCGCATCGTCGGACAAGGCCGATACTGCAGGCTCGAACGCGTTGATGCGCTCCACATTGCGGTCGTACGTCTTCAGCAGCCGCTCGTTGCGGCTGCCAAAAACCTTGGTCAGAATTCCGGAAATCATGGAGTTGATCTGGGGCTGGCGATTACTGAAACAAGCTTCGCCGCGAATGGCATGAACGGAAAATTATGTCATAGGGGTGATATTGAAGCGCGGGCGCCTTGGTGCCCGGAACTCCAGGCTGGCTGCGCCCGACGCTCGCGCGCCGGGACGATCTAACCACTGGTCTTCAGTCGCGCGACGATGCGGACGCTTCAATACCCTTAATGTCGACGCGTGGCGATCCCGCGGCGTGTTGCTGCAGCGGACTGCCTTTCGCGAACAGGAACTTGGCGGGGTTTTGTGCAACACCCTGGTGATGCACTTCAAAGTGCAGATGTGCACCGGTTGATCGCCCGGTCGAGCCAACTTCTGCCAGCTTTTGGCCGCGCTTGACGATGTCGCCCGGCGCCACGTTAAGCCGACTCGCGTGTGCGTAGCGGCTCAGCAAGGAGTTGCCATGATCGACTTCGACGACGTTGCCCCAGACCGGGTGATATTCAGCCACCACGACGACGCCACCGGCGGCAGCGTGAATCGGCGTTCCGATGGGCGCCGCGAAGTCGATGCCCGAGTGATGCGACATTTCGCCGGAAAAAGGATCGGACCGCCAGCCGAAGCCTGAGCCGATAAATCCGTCGGATACCGGCTTGCTGTGCGGCAGCAACGCTTGTCGTACCTGCTGCGCTCGCAGCTCCGACTCGATCACGCTCAGGTAATCCGCGCGCTGTTCGACACTTACTGAAAGCTGTTTCAGCGCGACGATCGAGTTCGCGAAGCGTCATCGGATCGCTCTGGAGCGCACCGCCACGGCCCGGCAACTGCGCGAAGCGAAACTCTTCCGGCCGAATTCCCGCGGCTTTACCCACGCGCTCGCCGACCGCGTCGAGCCGCAACAACTGCGCCTGCACCTCACCCAGTTTGCGCGCCAGCGCCGATACGTTGTCGCGCACGAACTGGTCCTTGCGCTCCATTTCGTCGCGTGAGACGAACGAAACAAAATCCGAAAGAATCGGGATGCGGAACACCGACGCGGCACGCACCGTCAAAAATGAGAACGCGCCGGAGAGCAACAGCACGCCTAGTGCGAGTGTGATCGAACGCGATCAGTGCGTGGCGGCGGGTGATACTGAGCGTCAAGGCGCGCGCCAATCGCTTGTCGACCACTATGATCTGCATCCGCGCCCTCCCGCGCTCACCCTTTACTGCTCATTGCTGCCCATGTCGAGCACCGCCCGCCTGATCGCTGCCGCGCTGCGCGATTCGCCGCAAGCGGCTTCTCTGATCGCGCGCTGGGAAGCGACACAGCGAGCCGCGCTCGCAATCGCCCCTGCCTGTCGCGTCGTTGCCGGCATCGATCCTCTCGAGCCGGGCGTCTGCGAACTGCGTGGCGAAACTCTCTGGCTTAGCCTTCCCTCACCATCTCATTCGGCCAAATTGCGGCAAGCAACACCACGTCTTTTATCCACTTTGGCGGCCGATGGGTTCAGAGTCTACGAGATCAAGACACGAGTACAACCCGCCGTCACGTCTTACCCTGGAGACGGGAGCCCTGAACCCTCAAGCCGGTCAAATGACTCAGGGCGGGGGTTGCCGTGGCCGCGTACTGGCGAGCAGCGCCGCGGCAACGGTGGCTGAGCTCGTGGACTCGGTGGGGGAATCGCCGCTGCGGGAAGCGGTTCGGAAGCTCGCGGCGACGCTCCGAAAGCGGGCGCGTCGTTAGGCGGTTTCGGTCTGGAAACGGAAGGCCGTCGGCGCCTGCTCTTCGTCTTCGAAGGTCACGAGCTCAAACGCCGCCTGATCGGCAGTCAGCGCGCGCAACAGCCTGTTGTTAATGGCATGGCCGGACTTGTGTGCCACATACGACCCGATCAACGGGTAGCCGAGCACCGCCAGATCGCCGATGGCATCGAGCATCTTGTGCTTGGCGATTTCGTCACCGGCGCGTAAGCCGTCGGTGTTCAGCACGCGGTACTCGTCCATCACGATCGCGTTTTCGAAGCTACCCCCGATGGCCAAACCCGCCTTGCGCAGCGCCTCGACATCGTTGACAAAGCCGAACGTCCGCGCGCGCGAAACCTCCTTGATATATGAGTCGCGCGCAAAATCGACCTCAACGCTCTGCTCGGTGGCGTCGATCGCCGGGTGATTAAACGCGATCGAAAACTTCAGCTTGAAGCCAAAATACGGTTCCAGCCGCGCCCAGGCATCGCCGTCGCGAAATTCGACCGGCTTGACGATCCGCGCGAACTTCTTCGGCTGCGTTCAGCTCACTGATTCCGGCCGCCTGTATCAGAAAAACGAAGCTCGCTGCACTGCCGTCCATGATCGGAATTTCCGGCGCATCGACGTCGACGTAGCAGTTGTCGATACCAAGCCCCGCCAGCGCACTCATCAAATGCTCGATCGTCGCCACCCTGATGGCGCCCAACCCGATCGTCGTCGCCATGCGGGTATCGACGACGTTTTCCGGCGTCAACGGAATGTCGACCGGCGGATCGACATCGACCCGCCGGAACACCACACCGGTATCGGCCGCAGCCGGCCGCAACGCCAGCTTCACCTTGGTACCGCTGTGCAAGCCGATTCCGACCGCGCGGGCGATCTGCTTCAAAGTGCGCTGTTTAATCATGGCGAGAGTTTACTGATCGCTTAGTCGGCCTGCTTTCGCAGAAAAGCCGGAATGTCGTACCGGTCGGAGCCCGTGTCCTCCATAGCCGCCACGCGCGTCTGCGCCGATTCACGCGTGCGCCAGATGGCGGGTTTCTCAAAGTCGCTGTAATCCGACGACGAGCCATGGGATGCCGTAACGGGAACGGTCAGCGGCGCGTTGTCGGTGCCGGTGCGCACGACGGTAAACGGCGTCGACTGCTTTTTCGATGCCGCGCGGCCGAGACCGGTGGCGACCACCGTGACGCGCAACCCGTCGCCGATCGTTTCGTCGCACACGGTGCCGAAGATCACCGTCGCATCGTCGGCGGCGAATGCACGAATCGTATTCATCACCTCGCGCGTCTCCTTCATCTTCAACGACGAAGACGCGGTGATGTTGACCAGCACGCCGCGCGCGCCCGACAGGTCGACGCCTTCGAGCAACGGACTCGCGACGGCCTGCTCGGCCGCGATGCGCGCGCGGTCGAGCCCCGACGCCAGCGCGGTACCCATCATCGCCTTGCCCTGCTCGCTCATCACGGTCTTGACGTCTTCGAAGTCGACGTTGACCGAGACCCGGCACATTGATGATCTCGGCGATGCCGGCGCAGGCGTTATGCAGCACGTCGTCGGCGGCCCTGAAGCAGTCGGCCATCTCGGCGTCTTCTCCCATCACTTCCTCGAGCTTGTTGTTGAGGATGACGATCAGCGAGTGCACCGTGTCTTCGAGTTGCGTCGACGCCCGGTTTCGGCGAGCTTCATGCGCTTCGGCCCTTCGAACTCGAACGGCTTCGATACGACCGCGACGGTCAGGATGCCCGAGTTCCTTCGCGATCTCGGCAACGACCGGCGCCGCGCCAGTGCCGGTGCCGCCGCCCATGCCGGCGGTGATGAACACCATGTGCGCGCCGCGCAGCGCATCGGCAATCCGGTCGCGCGCTTCCTCCGCCGCCGCGCGCCCCGCCTCCGGTCGGCTGCCTGCGCCCAGACCGGTCTTGCCGAGCTGCAGGACGTTCTTGGACGACGACCGTGCAAGCGCCTGATGATCGGTGTTGGCGCAGATGAACTCGACGCCCTGCACGTCGCGCGCGATCATGTGCTGAACCGCGTTGCCGCCTGCACCGCCGACTCCAACCACCTTGATGATCGTGCCGCGCGTTTCCGTCTCAAGAATTTCGAAACTCATGTTGCCTCCTGCCTAGCTGAGTTACTGTCAATCGAAGTACGCGCAATGTCGAAAGCGCAAAGCCAAAACGCACGAGCAGCGCTTGGCATTGGGCGCTCCACCCTCAAAAATTCCCGACAACCCATTCCTTCATCCGTTTCACCGTCTGCCTGAACGAACCGGTCTGCTGCGCGAGCTTGCGACCGCGCAGGCGCTGCGAATGCGCTTCGACCAGCAGACCCATCGCGGTAGCGAAGCGCGGATTGCGTACGACGTCGGACAGCGAGCCGGTGTAATTCGGCCAGCCGATACGCGCCGGCTTCAAGAACACGTCTTCGGCCAATTCGGTCATGCCGGGCAGCAAGCTGGTGCCTCCGGTCAGCACGATGCCGGACGACAGCAACTCCTCGTACCCGGACTCGCGCACCACTTGCTGCGTCAGCGTGAACAGTTCCTCGACGCGCGGTTCGATCACCGCCGCCAGCGACTGGCGCGACAGCAGCCGAGGACCGCGGTCGCCGAGGCCGGGGATCTCGATCTTTTCGTTCGGGATCGGCCAGCACTTCCTTGGCCACGCCCCAGCGCAGCTTGATTTCCTCGGCGTCCGGAATCGGCGTGCGCAGCGCCATCGCGATGTCGTTGGTAATCTGATCGCCGGCGATCGGAATGATCGCGGTATGTCGAATCGCACCGCCGGTGAAAATGGCGATGTCGGTGGTGCCGCCGCCGATATCGACCAGCGCGACACCGAGTTCCTTTTCGTCCGAGGTCAGCGCCGACAGCGACGACGCGAGCGGCTGCAGGATCAGGTCCTGCACTTCGAGGCCGCAGCGGCGCACGCACTTGATGATGTTCTGCGCGGCGCTGACCGCGCCGGTCACGATATGCACGCGCACTTCGAGCCGCACGCCGCTCATGCCGATCGGCTCGCGGATATCTTCCTGACCGTCGACGATGAATTCCTGCGTCAGCACATGCAGCACCTGCTGATCGGTCGGAATGTTGACCGCCTTGGCGGTCTCGATGACTCTGCGCCACGTCGGCTGCAGCGACCTCGCGGTCCTTGATCGCCACCATGCCGCTCGAGTTGAAGCTCTTGATATGGCTGCCGGCGATGCCGGTAAACACGTCCCGAATCTGGCACGCGGCCATCAACTCGGCTTCCTCGAGCGCGCGGCGTATCGATTGCACAGTCGCCTCGATGTTGACGACGACGCCCTTGCGCAGGCCTTGCGACTCGGCTTGACCGAGTCCGATCACCTGGAAGCGGCCATCGGGCAGCACTTCGGCGACCGCGACGACGACCTTCGAGGTGCCAATGTCGAGCCCGACGATCAGGTCTTTGCTTTCGTTTCTCATGGCTCGGACCGCGCGGCTCTGGTTTCATCGCATCTTGGCCGGACTCGACGCTGCGAGGCCGTTGGCGTAACGCGCGTCGATTCGCGCCGGCGGCACCGCCAAGCTGCGCGACCACCAATGGGTACGCAGCGACGAGCTGCGCCACGCGCTCGCCGAGCGGTAGCGCAGCCCGATCCCGACCGAGCTCAACGTGCAGCGCGTTGGATTGTTTTGCGTCTTCACGCGGCTCAGAGACCAGGCGCAGCGACCAGGCCTTGCGATCAGAAATGTCGATCGCAGCAATATGCAAAGACAGTGGCGCAAATTGCGCTGACAGTTCGTAATAGCGCCGAGCCGCGTCTTTCGCTGCGCTGGCTGGTCCGCTGAACTCTGGCAATTGGCCGTAGATCTCCGCCTCGTCGGGATTGGCAACGAAAAGCTCGCCGCGATCGGAGAACAGGCGCCCGTCTTCCCACACGCCCGAGCGCCCGATGTTCGGATCAAGGTCACCAAGAGCCGGTCGGGCCAGACTCGGCGCACCGAAGCCTGAGCAACCCACGGCACCGTCTCGAACAGCCGGCGCGTGTCGTCGAGCCGCATCGTGAAGTAATTGCCGCGCAGGCGGCCTGCCAACGCGGTACGCACCGACGAAGCCGTCACGTGATGCAGATCCCCACGAACGTCGATACGCTTCAACTGAAACTTCGGCTGCTGCGCGAGCCGAGACAGCGCAGCGACGCCAAGTAGCCAACATAGCGAGCGCAAAGCAGCAATGCGGCCAATCGATTCATCGCGCTCGCGCTCATTGCATCGCCCTTTGCTCCAGCGTGGCCAGCGACAAGATGCGCAGCACGAGGTCTTCGTAGCTGATGCCCGCTCGCGCGCGCGGCGATCGGCACCAGTGAGTGGCTCGTCATTCCCGGCGACGTGTTGAGCTCGAGCAAGTACGGCTGCGCCGCGTCGACTCAGCATGATGTCGATCCGCCCCCAGCCGCGCGCACCGAGCGCGTTGTAGCGCGCAGACCGATAGGTCGCGAATCGTTTGGCTCAGCTGTCGTCATCGATCGGCGCCGGACACAGATACTTCGTTTCCTCGCCGAAGTACTTGTTGTGATAGTCGTAGTTCGCATCGGGCGCGCGGATTTCGACCAGCGGCAGCGCCTCGGCCTGGCTGCCGCGACCAAGAATTGCGCAAGTCAGCTCCTGGCCGTCGATGAACTCTTCGGCCAACACGACGTCGTCGTACTTGCGCGCCAGTTGGAACGCCTCGAGCCATCGCCCGAATACCCGCCGCACGCGCGAGATGCCGATCGTCGAGCCCTTCGTTCGGCGGCTTGACGATCAGCGGTCAGGCGCAGCTCATCGGCCACTTCGTTCAGGTGCGCTCGCTCCTCGGAGTCGATCACGCGATAGCGTGGCGTCGGCAGCTTCTGGGTCTCCCATATGCGCTTCGTAATCTCCTTGTCGATCGCGATCGCCGATGCTTGGACCCCGCTGCCGGTGTACGGAATCCGGAGCGTTTCGAGCACGCCCTGGATCGTACCATCCTCGCCACCGCGCCCGTGCAACGCAATGAACACGCGGTCGAACTTCGCCGTCTCGAGTTCGCCCAGCGACTGCGTGGCCGGATCGAACGCATGCGCGTCGACGCCGCGGCGCGCAAGGCATTCAACACGCCGGTGCCCGACATGATCGACACCTCGCGCTCGGACGAGCGCCCGCCGAACAGCACACCGACCTTGCCGAAGATTGGCCGCACTCATTCAGCGCCCCCGCCCGTCAGCTTGCGACGCCAGCTGACCGATCGAACCGGCGCCCATCGCAATCACGACATCGCCGTCGCGCACGACATCAAGCAGCGCCGCTGGCAAGCTCATCGATCGACTCGACGAAGATCGGTTCGATCCTTCCGGCCACACGAATGGCGCGCGCGAGTGAGCGCCCGTCCGCCAGCACGATCGGCGCTTCGCCGGCCGGGTAGACCTCCGTCAGCAGCAACACGTCGGCTGTCGATAACACGCGCACGAAATCTTCGAAGCGGTCGCGCGTGCGCGTGTAGCGATGCGGCTGAAAAGCAAGCACGATGCGTCGGCCGGGAAACGCCGCTCGCGCTGCCTGCAACGTGGCGGACGTTTCGGCGGGATGGTGTCCGTAGTCATCGATCAACGTGAAGTGGCCACCCGC
This sequence comes from uncultured beta proteobacterium, assembly GCA_963791315.1. GTDB lineage: Bacteria > Pseudomonadota > Gammaproteobacteria > Burkholderiales > Burkholderiaceae_F > JACCZX01. The sequence continues at coordinate 279,291 of CAWBRQ010000007.1, read as the reverse complement.
CGGCGCGCTGTAGCTCGCCGTGCCGCGCGAAGCGTCGGCCAACACCTGTGAACTCGGTCGAGCGCAGCGACGATCGCCGAATCCTCGAACACCGAGCTCGGTGCCCACCGCAATCGCCGCCAACGCGTTGGCGACGTTGTGGATCCCCGGCAAGTTCAGAGTGACAGCAAGCTCCGCTGCCTCTCGCGCGCAACGCGGAACTTCATCCGGGTGCCATCTGCGTGCGCGTCGAACGCGCGGATCTGCGCGTCCTCCGCAAAGCCGTACGTCAGCAGCGGCTTCGACACGAACGGCAGGATCTCGCGCACGTTAGCGTCGTCGATGCAAACGACCGCCGCTCCCGTAAAACGGCAGGCGCGAGAGGAAATCGACGAATGCCTGCTTAAGCCGCGAAAAGTCGTGCGCGTAGGTTTCCATGTGGTCGTTGTCGATGTTCGTGACGACCGCGATCACCGGATTCAAGTTCAGGAAAGAAGCGTCGGACTCGTCGGCTTCGACCACGATGTAATCGCCACTGCCCAGCCGCGCATTGGCGCCGGCAGAATTCAGGCGACCACCGATCACGAAAGTCGGATCGAAGCCGCCGGCAGCCAGCACGCTGGCGACCAGACTCGTCGTAGTCGTCTTGCCGTGCGTGCCTGCAATCGCGATCCCCTGCTTCAGCCGCATCAGCTCGGCCAGCATCACCGCGCGCGGAACGATCGGGATCGCGTTTCGCGCGCGCCTCTTGCACCTCCGGGTTGTCGTCGGCCACCGCGGTCGAAACGACGACCGCATCGGCGCCGTTGATGTTTTGCGCGCGGTGGCCGTGCGCTAATCGTCGCATTCAGTTGCGCCAGGCGCCGCGTCGTCGCGTTGATGCCGCATCCGAGCCACTGACTCGATAGCCGAGCGTCAGCAGGACTTCGGCGATGCCCGACATGCCGCTGCCGCCGATGCCGACGAAGTGAATGTGTTTAACGGCGTGCTTCATGGGACACTGCGCGCGAGCCTGCGGCTCGTACGTGCGCGAGCGACGATCCGAGACTCACGCTGCCACCTTCTCGATGACTGAAGCCACCGACTGTGTAGCTCTCGGGCCTGCCCACCGAACGGGCGGCCTCTGCCATTGCCAGCAGACGATCGCGGGTGAGTGTGCGCAGCAGCTCCGCCAGCTTCGGCGCGTTCGAGCTCGGCCTGCGGCAAGTGAATCGCGGCGTCATTCGCTGCCATGAATTCAGCGTTTGCGCGCTGATGCGAAGTGGTCGACACCACAAGCGGAACCAGCACGCTTGCCACTCCGGCTGCTGCGAGCTCCGACACCGTAATCGCGCCCGCGCGGCAAACGACGAGATCTGCCTTCGCGTAGCGATCCGGCATGTCGTCGATGAATGCGACGATTTCGGCGTCGACACCGACCTCCTCGATAAAGCGCCCGCACAGAATCGATGTGCTTGGAGCCGCACTGATGAACGACCCTGCGGACGCTGATCGGATGAAACCAGCGCCAGCGCGCGCGGCACGCTTTCGTTCAGCACCTGAGCGCCGAGGCTGCCGCCGATAACGAGCAGTTGCAACGGCCCGGAGCGGCCCGCATAACGCTGTTCGGGCGGCGCAATCTGCGCAATCTCGACGCGCACCGGATTGCCGGTCACCGAACCTTTGTCACCCGCCGCTTTGGCGGCCGCTCCATCAAAGCCGCATAACACCGCCGACGCCAGAGACTTCAGCATCTTGGTCGACATCAACAGCGCGGCATCCGAGTTCAGCAGCACCAGCGGCACGCCGAGCGTGCTCGCCGCCATGCCGGCGGGGACTGCGACATAGCCGCCGGTGGAAAACATCACGCGCGGCTTTCGCGCGCGAATCAGCGCGCGGCTTTGCCACAGGGCGCGCAACAGATAGAACCCGCCAAGCAGCAACGTTCTCACGCCTTTGCCGCGCAGCCCTGCAAAGTCGATCGCGTCGAATGCAATTCCGCGCGGCTCGACGAGTTGGCGTTCCATCCCTACCCGCGTGCCGAGCCAGCTGACCGACCACCCTCGAGCGCGCAGCGCCTCGGCAACGGCAAGTCCCGGCATCACGTGGCCCCCGGTGCCGGCGGCGACGACCATCAGGTGATGGAGCAACTTACCCTCGCGCTGCGCGCTCAGGGGTTCGTTCTTCGGGACGGCCCGGCATGCTCATGTGCGCCCTCCGCGCATCAGCACACGGTTCTCTCGATCGACACGCAGCAGGATCGCGATCGCCACCAGCGTCGACAGCAGCGCCGATCCGCCGTAGCTCATCAGCGGCAACGTCAAGCCCTTCGTCGGCAGCAACCCGGTGGCGACGCCGACATTGATGAACGTCTGCACGCCGATCCACAGGCCGACACCTTGCGCGACGAGGCCCGCGAATGTGCGCTCGAGCGCGATCGCCTGTCGACCGATCTCAAAGGCCCGCTTGACCAGCCAGTAAAAAAGCACCACGACGGTCGCCACGCCGACCAGCCCAAGTTCTTCGCCAAGCACCGCGAGAATGAAGTCGGTGTGCGCCTCCGGCAGATAGTGCAGCTTCTCGACGCTGCCGCCGAGGCCGACGCCGAACCACTCGCCGCGCCCGAAGGCGATCAATGAATGCGACAGCTGGTACGCCTTGCCGAGCGCATTACCCTCGGACCACGGATCGAGGTAGGCGAAGATGCGCTCGCGCCGCCATGGCGACAGCCAGATGACGAGAACGAACACGAAGCGAGCGCGGCTGTGATACCGGTGAACAATCGGCCGTTGACACCGCCCAGAAACAGGATGCCCATGCTGATCGCCACGATCACGCCGAACGCGCCCAGGTCGGGTTGCAGCAGCAAGCAGCACGCCTATTGCACCCATCACGAACGCCATCGGCAAGAAGCCTTTGCCGAAGTGATTCATGTAATCCTGCTTGCGCACCGTGAAGTTGGCGGCGTACAGCACACAAGCGACCTTCATCAGTTCCGACGGTTGCAGATTCAGCACGCCGAGCGGTATCCAGCGCTTGGCGCCATTCACACCTTTGCCGACGCCCGGAACCAACACGACCACCAGCAACGCGAGCGCACCGACGAATACGAACGGTGCGAGCCGTTGCCACACACCGATCGGGATCTGAAACGCGATCACCGCCGCACAGAACGCGATGCCGAGCGACAACAGATGCCGCAGCAGAAAATGCGTCGGTGCGACGTTGTAGCGTGGCGAATCGGCAAGCGATATCGATGCCGAATACACCATCACAGTGCCGATCAGCAGCAGCGCCAGGACAACGCCCACCAGCGGCCCATCGATTGCAGGCAGCGAGCCCGGACGCGCCGAAACGTTTGCGCCGCGGCTCACACTCGCGCCGCTCAAGCCAGCCAATGAACCTGCAAACGCAAACGCGGCATGACCGCGGCGCTCGCGTCGGCCAACTCTGTTGGCCGCCAAAAGCGCTGCGTAGACGTGCCATCAACGCGCTCATGAGGGCTGCCCCGCTTCCGCCGACAACTCATGCACGGCGTTCGCAAAGACCTCACCACGGTGCACGTAATTGCGAAACATGTCGAAGCTCGCGCACGCAGGAGATAACAGAACGACGTCGCCGGGGCGGGCGTGCGCTGATGCGATATCAACCGCTTCTTCAAGCGAGTGCGCGTCCAATAGCGGCACGCCCGGCGCTCCGTGCTCGAGCGCGGAGCGAATCGCAGCCGCATCGCGGCCACAGGACGACAACCGCGCGCGCATGGCGCGCGACAGGCGCCGCAAGCGGCTCAAAGTTCTGACCCTTGCCCTCGCCGCCGGCGATGACGATCAGCTCCTTGCCCTCCGCGCCCAGACCTTCGAGCGCGGCGACGGTCGCTCCGACGTTGGTTCCCTTGCTGTCGTCGTAGTAGGCGACACCGTCGATTGTGGCGATCAATTGCAATCGGTGCGGCTCACCGGCGTAGCGGCGCAGCGCATGCATCATCGGGGCAAGCGGACAATCGATCGCGCGTGCCAGCGCCAGCGCCGCCAGCGCGTTCATCGCGTTGTGCCGGCCGCGCAGGGCCAATGCATCGACGGGCATCAGTCGATGCGTCCTGAGTTGGGCAGGCGCGTGCACCGGCGGCGGCTGGTCCTCAGCTTTCTTGCGCCGTACAGGGACACTCAGATCTTCCGCCCATGCAAGCCAGGCCACGCCATGATCGACGACGATTCCATAAGAGTTTGCCGAACGTAGGCGCGTCGGCGCCGAACGTGACCGCGCTCCCGTCCTTCCTCGCCATCACGGCTACTCTCGCGTCATCACGGTTCAAGATGCGGATCGTCTTTGACGTGAAGATGCGGGCCTTCGCCGTCGCATAGCTCTGCAGCGTGTCATGCCAGTCGAGGTGGTCGTCGGTGATGTTCAGCACGGCCGCGGCATCGCACGTCAGTGAGCGCGTCGTGGCGAGTTGAAAGCTCGATAGCTCGAGCACCCATACTTCGGGTAGGTCGTGTGCGGCCAAGCGGGTTCGCAGCGCGTCGAGAGCGACCGGTCCGATATTTCCCGCAACTTGCACTCGCCTTCCGCAGCTTCGATCATCAAGCCGGTGAGTCGGCTAGTCGTGGTCTTGCCATTCGTGCCCGTGACGCCGACGATCTGTGGCGCGTACCCCGATCTCGGCCTTCAGGCGCGCGAGCTCGCGCGCAAACAGCTCGATCTCACCGACCACTTCGATCTTGCGCTTGTGCGCGGCCTTAACCAATGGCGCCGCAGCTGAAAGCGTCGGTGACAGGCCCGGGCTGAGCGCTACAAGCTGAACATCGTCCAGCAGAGCCAATGAAAAGTCGCCGCCAACGAAACTCGATCGGCGTCGATTCAGCGCGCATGTCCGCTAGCCGCGGCGGGTCGCGCCGCGTGTCGGCGACTCGCAGCGAGTATCCGCGCGCGCCGAGTGATTGCGCCATCGCGAGACCGCTGTCTCCCAGGCCGAGTACGAGCGCGCGGCGGTCATCGAATTTTCAATGTCGACAAACCGACCAACACCAGCATCATCGTGATGATCCAGAACCGCACGACGACCTGCGTCTCCTTCCACCCCGAGAGTTCGAAGTGATGGTGCAGTGGCGCCATTCGAAAGATGCGGCGACCCCCGCTCGACTTGAAGTACGCCACTTGCAGCATCACCGAAATCGTCTCGACGACGAACACCCCGCCCATGATGAACAGCACGATTTCCTGTCGCGTAATGACGGCGATCGTTCCGAGCGCGCCGCCGAGCGCGAGCGCACCGACATCGCCCATGAAGACTTCGGCCGGGTAGGCGTTGAACCACAGGAACGCAAGCCCTGCGCCGGCGATCGCGGCGCAGATGATCACGAGCTCGCCCGCACCGGGGATGTATGGAAACAGCAGGTAGCGCGCGAAGTCGGCGCGCCCGACGACATAGGCGAACACGCCGAGTGCCGCGCCAATCATCACGGTCGGCATGATGGCCAAGCCATCGAGCCCATCGGTCAGATTCACTGCGTTGCTGGTGCCGACAATGACCAAGTACGACAGAACGACGAATCCGAAGACACCAAGCGGATACGCGATGTTCTTGAAAAAGGGCACCAGCAGATCGGAGCGCGGTGGAAGGTCGATGTAAAAGCCCTGCGTCGACCCACTGCTGCATCAGATCCCAGATGCGATCGGTCGACGGCGCGGCGATCGCGAACGCGAGGTAGAACGATGCAGCCAGCCCGATCGCCGATTGCCACGCGTACTTTTCGCGGGCGCTCATGCCTTTCGGATTGCCGTGCACGACTTTGCGGTAGTCGTCGATCCATCCGATCCATCCCGAAGCCGAGCGTGACGATCAGCGTCACCCAGATGAAGCGATTCGATAAGTCGGCCCACAACAATGTCGTGACGCCGATCGCAATCAAGATCAACGCACCTCCCATCGTCGGCGTACCGGTCTTGGTCAGATGCGATTGCGGCCCGTCCTGCGCGCACTGCCTGCCCGATTTTCAATGCGGCCAGACGCCGAATGACAAGCGGCCCCGCTGCCAGACCGATCAGCATCGCGGTCGCTGCAGCGAGTACCGCGCGCAGCGTCAGATACGAAAAGACGTTGAAAGATCGAATGTCCTTCGCCAGCCATTCGAAGAGTTCGAGCAGCATCAGTGCACCGATTCCATCTTGTGCACCGCCAGCGCCTGTACGACGCGCTCCATCTGCATGAAGCGCGAGCCTTTGATCAGCAGCGTCGTCCGGCTCGCAGACTCGGGCGCAGAGCGGCGATCAGTTCATCCATGTTGTCGAACGTGAGCGGCACCGGCACCGAACGCTCGAGCCGCCTCGCGCATCAACGAGCCGATGGCGAAGAACGCATCGATGCCGCGCTCGCGTGCGTATTGCCCCACCTCGCGGTGAAACTCCGGCCCGCGCACTCCGACTTCTCCCATGTCGCCAAGAACCAAAACGCGCGGCGCTGGCGCCGCCGCCAGCAGGTCGATGGCGGCGCGAACAGAATCGGGGTTCGCGTTGTAGGTATCGTCGATGACGTCGCAACCGTTGATCCGCAGCCTCACACCCCGGCCCGCAACCGGCCTCCAAGCGCTCAGTCCGGCACCAATTGCGTCAGCGGCAACGTCGCCAGCAATCGCACACGCTGCAGCAGCCAATGCGTTGCGAACGTTGTGCTCGCCACCGGCACGCAAGTCGCACGTCGATCACCCCGTATGGCGTCGCCATCGAAATCTGCACGCCGTCGGCCTCCGCCTGAAATGTCGCGGTGACGACGGCGTAGGCTTTGAGCGCAAAGTCGATAACGCGGCGTGTGCCGGCCAGTCGCCGCCAGATCGGCGCACATGGGTCATCCGCCGGAAACACCGCGACGCCATCGTCCGACAATGCCGCGAGGGCTTCGCCGTTTTCGTATGCGGTCGCCTCGACCGACTGCATGAATTCCTGATGCTCGCGCTGTGCGTTGTTGACCAGCGCGACAGTCGGCTGCACCAGATGTGTCAGATACGCAATCTCGCCCGGGGTGGTTCATGCCGAGCTCGAACACCGCAGCCCGATGCTGCTTCGATAGCTGCCACAGCATCAACGGAACGCCGATGTCGTTGTTCAGGTTGCCGCGTGTGGCCAATCGATTCTTTTCGCCGTACGCCGCGCCCAGAATGGCGGCAATCATCTGCGTCACCGTTGTCTTGCCGTTGCTACCCGCCACGGCAATGACAGGCAGCGAGAAACGCGCGCGCCAACTGCCCGCGGCGATGCCGAACGCGCGCTTGCTGTCGGCCACGATCAATTGCGGAACCTCGGCATCGACACGCCGCTCGACCAGCGCCGCCACCGCCCCGTTCTCGTGCGCGCGTGCAACGTAGTCGTGCCCGTCGAAGCGTTCGCCACTTAGCGCCACGAACAAGGCATCGTCGGACAGCGTGCGCGAGTCGGTCGATACGCTAGAAAATCCGACGCGACCGTCGCCGTGAACTTCTGCCGGCATGGCGTTCGCCGACAACACACGCGCGAGTTCGCCAAGGGTCATCAATGCCGACATTCGCCACCCGCGGCTTCAGCGCGCCGCGCAAGTGCAGCCCGCGCGTGAGTCAGATCCGAAAACGGCAGCTTCTCGGCGCCGACGATCTGATAACTCTCGTGGCCCTTGCCGGCGATCAGGACGACGTCGGCAGAACCTGCGTTCGCGATCGCGTGCGCAATCGCACGGCTGCGATCGACAATGGTGATCAGCTCGCTGGCATTTGCGCCGCCGGCCGCGACCTGCGAAGCGATCTCCTCCGCACTCTCCGATCGCGGGTTATCGCTGGTGACAACGACGACATCGGCGCCTTGCGCAGCAGCAGCGCCCATCGGCGCGCGCTTGCCAGCGTCGCGGTCACCGCCCGCACCAAACACTATCCACAGTTTTCCGCCGACGTTTCCTTGCGCTCTGCGCGCTTCGGCGAGCGGACGCAGAGCCGCCAGCGCTTTCGCCAATGCGTCGGGCGTATGCGCGTAGTCGATGACAGCCAACGGTGCATCAGGTAGCGCGACCTGTTGCATTCGGCCCGGCGGCGGATGAAGTTGCGGCAAAGCTGCCGCCGCGCGGGCGAAATCGATGCCACACGCGTGCATGACGCCAAGGACACCTAGCAGGTTCTCAACATTGAACTGCCCCACCAGCGGCACTTCGATTGAAATCGCGTGCCCGTCGAGCTCGGCTTCAAACGCGAGCCCGTGCGACGTGGCGCGGATCGCCCGGCCGGTGATCCGATGCGAGATTTTCGATTTGACCGGCGTCGGCGGTCCCGTACCCGATTACGTCGACGCCGCGTTCAGTCAGCCGCGGTATCAGCCGACGGCCGGCTGCGTCGTCGAGATTGATGACGGCATGCGACAGCGTCGGCCAGTCGAACAGCAAGGACTTCGCCGCTTCGTACCGTTGCATGGTGCCGTGGTAGTCAAGATGATCACGCGTCAAGTTTGTGAACAGTGCAATGTCGATCTTCATGCCGTTCAGACGTCCTTGCTCGAGCCCGATCGACGACACTTCCATCGCAATCGCCTGCGCACCGGCATCAAGCAGAGCGCGTACTTCGCGCTGCAACGACACCGGGTCCGGCGTCGTCAGTACGGTTTCGGTCAACGGCTCGTCGGCAAATCCAACTCCTATCGTCCCTACCACTGCACAGCGACGACCTGCCCGCGTCAGCAATTGAGCAATCCACTGCGTCGACGATGTCTTACCGTTGGTTCCGGTCACGCCGATCGACAGCAGATGCTCGCTCGGACGTCGGTAGAACTCTGCCGCAAGTGGTCCGATCGCACCGCGCAAATTGCTGACCGCAAGAATCGGAAACGAGCGCGTCGTAGTAACCGTGTCATCCCAACCCGTCGGCGTCGACCAACGCGGCAGCGGCGCCGCTCGCCGCAGCAGCAGCCACGAAATCGCGCCCATCGACGCGTCCCTCCGCGCAGCGCTACAAACACATCACCCCGCTTCAAGTGGCGGTTGTCGAGGTGCAAGTCGCGGCGGTCGGCGAATACGGCTGGGGCGACCTGTCGCAGCCAGCCCAGCGCCTCTGTCGCGGCCGACTCACCGGTCATGGTGCTCTCCGCAACGCAACCATTTCGCGGCTTGGCTCAAGCGGTGCATCAGGTGTCACCTGCAAGGTGCGCAGTGCACTCGCGGTAATCGCCGCAAACACCGGCGCAGCGACCTGTCCGCCATAGTGCTGGCCCGCCGGCTCGTCGATCATCACCGCGACCACGATGCGCGGGTCCGACACTGGCGCGAAGCCGACGAAGGACGCGACGTATTCCTTTACGTACTGACCGTTCTTGATCTTGTAGGCGGTACCGGTCTTGCCGGCCACTCGATACGCCGGGATCCGCGCCGCGGGCGCCGTGCCCTCGGGACCGACGGCCATTTCGAGCATCTTGCGCACCGCTCGCGCCGTTTCCGATGACATTGCACGCACCGGCATCGCCGCGGCATCGGTCTTCAGCAACGTCAGCGGGACCAGCCCGCCATCGTTAGCGAACACCGAGTAGGCGCGCGCAAGCTGCACCAGAGTTACCGAGACACCATGGCCGTACGAAATCGTCGCCTGCTCGATTGGCAGCCAAGTCTTCGCCGGCCGCAAACGCCCGGTAACGGCACCTGGGAAAGTCGATTCGCGGCGCCTGGCCAAAGCCGACTCCGGTGTAGGTCTCCCACAATGTCTGCGCCGGCAAGTCGAGCGCGATCTTCGCAGTGCCGACGTTGCTCGACTTCGCCACGACTTCTTCGACGGTCAGCATGCCGTACGCATGTGCGTCGCCTATCGTGCGGTTACCGATCGTTAGGCGGCCCGGCGCGGTCTGGATTCGCGTGTCCACCTTCACCTTGCCGGCCTCGAGCGCGGCAGCCACCGAAAAGGGCTTCATCGTCGAGCCGGGCTCGAACGTATCAGTCAGCACGCGATTGCGAATCGCATCGCCTGCCAGTCGGCCACGCAGGTTGGGATCGAAGCTCGGCAGATTGGCAAGCGCGAGCACCTCACCCGTCTTCACGTCGAACACAATTGCGGCGCCTGCTTTGGCACGCGACTTCTCGAGCGCAGCTCTTTAACGCTGCGTACGCGATGTATTGAATGCGGTTGTCGATCGACAGTGCCAGATCCTTACCGTCGAGCGGCTCGCGCAGCCAATCGTCTTCGACAACGCGACCAAGCCGGTCCTTGATCACGCGGCGGCTGCCGGCACGCCCTGCGAGCAGCCGCTCGTGCGCCAGTTCGATACCTTCCTGGCCGCGATCCTCGACATTGGTGAACCCGATCACATGCGCGTTGGTAGCACCCTCCGGATAGTGACGCTTGAACTCGCGCGTCGAGTGGATACCAGCCAGCTTCAGCGCCGCAATGCGTTCGGCGACATCGGCATCAACCTGGCGGCGCAGATAGACGAACGTGCGATCGTCGTCAGCCAGCCGGCGCTTCAGCTCACCGACGTTCATCTGCAGCAGGCGCGCCAGCGTATTCAATTGCTCCGGCGCGGCGTCGACGTCTTCCGGGATCGCCCACACCGCACGCGCCGGCACCGATGACGCCAGCACGACACCGTTGCGATCAGTGATTCGACCGCGCGTCGCCGGAATTTCCAGCGTGCGCGCGTACCGCGCTTCGCCTTGGCGCTGCAGAAAACCGGTCGACACGCCGCCCATCAAGTAAAACGAGCGGCCCGCGAGCGCAAGGAAGCCGACGAAGAGCAGGAACAACATCAGCTTCGAACGCCATGCCGGCAAGGCCACCGTCAGCAACGGATTCGCATTGAAGCCAACGCGATCGTTGCGATCGCGCCGCCCGCCCTTTCGCGCGCTGCGTGACCGCTTCGCTTCCGGAAAGCGCGTCACTTCTTCGGCTCCGGCGCGGGCAGATTTAGAAGACCGTTCGAACTGAGTCGATCGGCTTCAGTCCGATCTTGCGCGCTTCGGATTCGACGTAGGCCGGCTGCGACAGACGCGCCTGGTCAATGCGCAGGCGATCGTGCTCGACGTCAAGGCGCTTCGCATCGACTTGCGGCGCGCTCCAGATCAATGAACAAAGAGCGCGAGCGATGCTGCGCTGTGATTAGTGACAATGCCGACACGAACAGCAACGCCCCGATCAGCACGATCAATCCACGCCGAATCACGACTGCGCTCCCGGCCACGGCTCTGTAGTTCGCTCAGCGACTCGCATCACTGCGCTGCGTGCGCGCGGGTTGGTCGCCATTTCGGTTTCGTCGGGATAGACACGCGCGATCGCGGCGAGCGTCGCACGCGGCAGCTGATCGGCGCGCAAGGGCACACGCCGCTGCAGCGCCGCTGCCGCGCTCCGGATGATGGTGTGCGTCGATAAAGCGCTTGACGATTCGGTCTTCAAGCGAATGAAAACTAGATCGCGACCAGGCGTCCACCGGTCGTCAGCATCGCCGCAGCTTGTTCGAGTACTAGCGCCAATTCCTCAAGCTCCCGATTGATGTGAATCCGTAGAGCCTGAAAAGTCCGTGTCGCCGGGTGCTGAGACGCATCTTTGCGGCTCCTGCCGACGGCGTTCGCTGACCAGAGCCGCAAGGTCTGCGGTTGTCGAGATCGGACGCCCGCCATCCGTCTTCGCGTCTGCGCGGCGAGCAACAATCGCCTTTGCAATCGATGCAGCAAACCGCTCTTCGCCATAGTCACGAATCACTTGAGCCAGCTCTTCGAACGGTGCGCGTGCGAGCCACTCGGCCGCAGTCTCTCCGCGCGAGGTATCCATGCGCATGTCGAGCGGCCCATCGGCGCGCAACGAAAATCCGCGCGACGGATCGTCGATCTGCGGCGACGAAATTCCCAGGTCGAACAACACTCCCTGCACTTGCGTCTTGGACTAGTGCGTCGAGCGTGGTCTTGCAGCCGTGAAAACGGCGTGTGCTCGACGTGAAAACGCGGATCCGCGATCGACCGCGCAGCGTCGACCGCCAGCGGATCCCGATCGAGCGCGATCAGACGGCCGTTCGGCGACCAGACGGTCGAGAATCAATCGTGAGTGACCACCACGACCGAACGTTGCATCGACATAGATTCCGTCGAGGTCGGTCAGCAGCGCATCGACCGCCGATTGCGCAAGCACCGCACGGTGCTCGCCTGCGAGCGGCGATGAGAGACGGGACATTCACGTTCAATGAGCTATCTAGAACGTGAACTGAGCGGCAGATTCGGGCAGGCCGCCGGCGAGCGCAGTACGTTCGTGCTCCGCGAGTCGCGCCGTATCCCAGAGTTCGAAGTGCGCTCCCATACCGAGCAACATCAAATCGCGTTCGAGTTGCGCACCCGCCCGTAGCTCGGTGGGCACGAGCAGGCGACCCGCGCTGTCGAGATCGATATCGGTGGCGTTGCCGAGCAACAGCCGCTGCAGTGCGCGTGCCGAGTACGGCAATTGCGCGATCTGCTCGCGGCGCACCTCCCAAGTCGGGCGCGGATAGACGAGCAGGCAGCCATCGGGATGGCGCGTCACCGTCAGTCGACCATCGCAATTGGCAGCGAGCGAGTCTCGATGCCGGCTCGGCATCGAGAGACGGCCCTTGGCGTCGAGCGTGAGTTGTGAAGCCCCCTGAAACACAGCATCCCCGTGGACAGTCGATCGCGAAGCGAACGCTGACTAGCCCACTGCCTCCCACTTTTTGACACGCCGGGACTGTACGACCTCGTCGAACACGCGGTCAAGGGAATTACGGGGATTTTTTAATGTTCACAAGGACTTAGAAGTGAATGTTGCTGAAGCGCGAAACTACGAATTGCGTGCGAAAAGAAAGAGATAGCCTGTGCCTGTGCAAGTGGAGTCTCACGAGCGTCGGTTGGGCGACGTCCCGCGTCGACGTATCCGCAAAAATAAGACGTGCATGCCGTTGGTGCGTGATGTACGCCAGCATCCAATCAACCATCGTCGTGACGCGATTGCGAAAACCTATCAGGAAAAAAATGTGCACCAGCAAGCCACGTCCACCACGCAATCAGACCCGACAGGCGAATTCCCGCCCGGAAATACTGCGACTGCCGCCTTGCGGCCGATCGTCGCGAGCGATCCGCGATCGCGATAACGAAACGGAGCAACGCTCCGCGTGAGTTGGCCGTCGCCGCACACGCTCGAAATCGCATCTCGCCACATACGCGCCCATTTGTTTGGCAGCGTACGCAACTCCCGGCACCGGTTTGCCGTCGTGCGTGATCGACGCCAAGTCGCCGATCACGAATATCGAATCCGCATCGGCCAGTTGAAGTGTCGGCGTCACAAGCAGGCGTCCCATTCGGTCGCGCGGACCCGGCAAGCTTCCGGCCAGGCGCGGTCGCTTGCACGCCCGCGGCCCACAACACCGTGCGTGCATCGATATGAACACCCTCATCCACCGTCACTCCGCCCTCGCCGACTTCACTGGCGGGCGCGCCGACGCGCACCTCGACACCGAGCTTTTGCAGTTGTCGCGCTGCCTTCGCCGACAACACTTCGGGATACGTGTTCAGGATGCGCGTACCGCCTTCGAGCAGCAGCACGCGCGAGTGAGCGGGGTCGATCGCGCGGAACTCATCAGTCAACGTATGCCGCGCGATCTCGGCGAGCGTGCCTGCGAGTTCGACACCTGTGGGCCCCCCTCCGATGACCACGAAGGTCAGCCACGCTGCGCGTTTGACTGGGTCAGGTTCACGTTCAGCGCGCTCGAACGCAATCAAGATGCGACGTCGGATCTCCAGCGCGTCGTCGAGCGTTTTCAGTCCCGGCGCATGCTGCGCCCAGTCGCTGTGTCCGAAGTACGAATGCGTCAGTCCCGCTGCAACGATCAGGTAATCGAATTCGATATCACCATCGGCGAGTACAACCCGCTTCGCTGCGGCGTCGATCGCTATGGCCTCGCCCAGCAGCACTCGGGCATTTTTCTGAGAGCGCAGAATATGTCGGATCGGCGAGGCGATTTGCGGCGCCGACAATCCAGCCGTGGCCACTTGGTAAAGCAGCGGCTGAAACGTATGGTGATTGGCGCGGTCGATCACGATCACTTCCACTGGGGCATCGCGCAAGCCACGCGCCGCGGCAAGCCCGCCGAAGCCGGCTCCGATGATGACCACGACTGGTTTGCGATCGACGTTCATCGAGCCGTTTGAATGAAGAGCAAAGTCCGCCTGTACGCCGGATTCTGTGCGGTGCTCCGTGTTGCCACTGGAGCGTCGTGACGATCATTCCTCTAGGCCGGCGATCGCTCGCCGGCTCAAGCCACCTACCCGCGGCCTCCCCGAGCAAGATCATCGGCCGCCTATTCGGTGTTGCTCCACGTAGAGATTGCCCGTTTCACCCGAACTTGCAATCGGCTCGTCTCTGTTGCTCTAATCCTCACCTCACGGTGGGCAGGTGTTACCTGCTACGTTGCTCTGCGGAGTCCGGACGTTCCTCTCGCAGCATCGCTGCCAGCGATCGTCCAGTGGACTTTGCAGCTGCATTTTACGCGGGCCGGACTGTGATCTCAATACACGGCGGCGTGTAAATCCGCCAAAATGCGCGCCAACATGACAGAGAGCCTCCCCGTTGAACCTGGTCGTCGTCGAGGATTCCGAGCTCGACTACGAACTTTTGCTTGCGATGCTGTCGCGCGAAGGGCTGAAGCCACGCACTACGCGGGTTGAAGACGAGGCCGGAATGCGCGACGCATTTGCGCAAGGGTCGCGTCGACGCGGTGATCACCGATCACAACCTGCCGCGCTTCGATTCGTTCGCCTCGCTGACGGTCGCCAAGAGTATCGACGCCGACATTCCGGTCATCGTGCTCTCCGGCGAAATGTCCGAAGAACTGGCGGTCGCATCGCTGCACGCAGGCGCGGACGACTTCGTGCTTAAAACGCGCATGTTTCGTATCGCGTCAGCGCTGCAGCACAGCCTGCAGCCGCGCAATGCGCGGCGCGATGCGCGCACCGCAGTCGTCGCGCTGGCGCAGAGCGAACGCAAACTGCACGCGCTGACACAGCATCTGGAACGCGCGAAGGAAGAAGAGCGCCGCGCGATCGCGCAGGAGATCCACGACGATATCGGCGGCGCGCTGACTGCGCTGAAATTTGAACTGGTCCGGCTCACGCGCGCCCTGCCCAACGCTGGCGTACGGCCGCAGTTCGATGCGATCTCGCAACTGCTCGAGTCCGCCGTCGTCGCCAGTCACCGGATTCAACACGCGCTGCGGCCCGCAGTCCTCGATGCCGGTCTCGTCGCCGCGCTCGAGTGGCTGGTACGCGGATTTGCGAGCGCAGCGGAATACGAAGTCGACTTCCAGGCCAACCGCGAAGAGTTCGAGATCGCGCCCGACCGCGCTGCGGCGGTGTATCGCGTAGCGCAGGAGGCGCTGACGAATATTCGCAAACACGCGCGCGCCAAGCGCGTGCACATGCAACTGTTCGCGCTCGGCGACGAAATCACGCTCGAGGTCGACGACGACGGCGAAGGGTTTCACACGAGCAGCCTGCAGGCCACACCGGGATTTGGCGTCAGCGGAATGATCGAGCGAGCGCGCGGGCTCGGGGGCTGGGCCGAAGTGTCTTCCTCGCAAGGCCGCGGCACGACCGTGATGTTCTCGATTCCGACGGCTGCCGGATCGATCGAGCCACGAAGCCAGCGAAGGAGGAGCGATGGCGATTAGATTGTTCGTAGTCGACGACCATGCGATCGTTCGGCGCGGCATCGTGCAGGTGCTTTGCGAGCATCCCGAGGTGCAGATCGTCGCCGAAGCGTCCGACTATGCCGGGCTGCGCAGCGAACTGAAGAAGCACGGCGAGCCCGATGTGCTGGTGATGGATGTTGGTCTGCCCGGAAAAAATGGCATCGATATTCTGAAAGCGCTGCGCGACGAACACCCGAAGTTGAAGGTGCTGATCGTCAGCATGTATCCCGAAGATCAATATGCCGTGCGCGCCTTTCGCGCCGGTGCGTTCGGCTACCTCAACAAGGCGAGCGCGCCGGACAAGCTGCTGGAGGCATTGGCGATGGTGATCTCCGGCCAGAAGTACGTCACCCCGGAGATCGCACAGGCGCTGATCGAAAACTTGAACACACCCGAAGACGACGGTGCACCGCACGAAAAACTGTCCGATCGCGAATTTCAAACGCTAAAACTGATGGCGTCGGGCAAGCGTCTGTCGGAAATTGCCGAAGAACTGGCGCTTGAGCCCGAAGACGGTCAGCGTGTATCGCGCACGCATCCTTGAAAAAATGGCGATGGGGAGCAACGCCGAGCTCACCCACTACGCGATCAAGCACGGGTTCGTCGAATAGCCATCGCGTCGGCGGCTGAACGCCGCGTGAACAGCGTCAATAGCGGACCGGTCATCACCGTCGTCAGTATCGCCGTCACCATCAGCATGGTGAAAATCTCCATCCCAATGACGCGCGCGTCGAGCCCTACCTTGATCACGATCAACTCCATTAGCGCCCGCGCGTTCATTAGCGAACCCACCGCCAGGCTGTCACGCCACCCGTAGCCGGCGAGGCGTGCCCCAGCGGCACCCCCGGCCACTTTGCCCGCGATCGCGGCGAACAAGATCAGCAGCATCGCCACTGCGCCGGCGCCCACGAAAAGCATCTGCTGTGGTGTTCAGCCCGGCAAGTGCGAAGAAAATAGGCATCAGCACAATCACCGCCAAGTGCTCGACTCGCTCGATCAAAGTCTTGAGCAGACGATCGTCGCGCGGCAGGCATGCGCCGAACAGAAACGCGCCGAACACCGCGTGCAGCTGTAGCCATTGAGTGATCGCAGCGCACGCAAACATTCCGATCATCAACAGCGCCAACATCGCGCCGCCAGGCCGCCCGTCGGCAGCGAAACTGCTGAGAAGTTTGGCGTAGAGCGGGCGAAGTACTGTGAACACGACGGCAACGAGCAGCAGCGAGCCGAACACCGTCTTCCAAAATCCCGCCCATCCTGCGTGCGAGGCAATCGTCGCAACCACGAAGGCCAACATGATCCAGGCAAACGCGTCGGCGACCGCGGCAGCACTCAGCGACAGGCGACCCGACGGGTGTGTGCGTCATGCTTCGTTCTTTGAGGATGCGCGCCATGATCGGGAACGCGGTGATCGCCATCGCGGATGCCATGAACAACGCAAACGGCCAGAACGAAACTCCATCAGGGGCAAATCGTGGGTGCAATGCGGGTGCGATCGCCAGTCCTAACGCCATCGGAAGCAGCACGCTCAACACACCGACGGCGCCGGCTGCCTTGACCTGAGCACGCACACCGTTAGGCGCTCGCATTTCGACCCCGACGATGAACATGAACAGCACGAGGCCAAGCTGGCTCAGTGAATCGAGGGCCGGCAACGATTCACGGGCAAAGAGTGTTGCGTGAAACTCAGGAAAAATTGCGCCAAAGACGATCGGACCGAGCACGATTCCGGCGGCCATCTCGCCAATCACCGGCGGCTGGCCGAAACTGCGCAAGATCAAGCCACACACGCGCGCGGTGGCCAGGATGATGACCAGCTGCAACAAAAGGAGGGAATGATGCATAGGCTCGGACGCTTCCGAGCGCGAATGTATCGCATCGTCGAAGCCGGATGCCTGAGCGGCGCAGCTCCGTTAGCTCGTGCTGCTACGCACTGCCAGAAGCTTCAACCGTCGCGACCGATGAACCGATTCGCCCAACGCAACGCACGATCTTTTTGATTCGGTTGCTCGCCGCTCTGTTCAGTTTCGCGCGCCGGCGATTGCTGGTCAGCGCTTGGGCGCGGCGGCCCCACGACTTCAGATTCGAGCGCGCCAAAGTGCTGGCCGTTGGAATGGCTATCGGCACTGTCGCGGCCATCACTTGCACTCTTGTTGCGCGCGCGTGGGCCGAAGTCGATGCGCCAATGCGACTGACTCGTAGACGCTTTCAGCATCGACGGAAAATCGTCGCCGGGCACCGCCGGCGAGAACAGGAAGCCCTGCATCAGTTGGCAGCCCTGGTCGAACAGCCGCGTCATCTGTCCCTGCGTCTCGACACCTTCGGCGACGACGCGCAGCTTCAGGCTCTTGCTCATCGCGATGATTGCAGCGACGATCGCCGCGTTATCTGAACTCGTCTCGAGTTCGCGCACGAACGAGCGGTCGATCTTCAGCGTGTCGATCGGCAGCCGCTTCAGATAGGACAGCGACGAATAACCGGTGCCGAAATCGTCGATCGAGATCGAAACTCCGAGATCCTTCAGTGCCTGCAAGCAGCGGCAATGTGGCGCTGAGGTTGTGCATCAGCACCGTCTCGGTCAATTCGAGTTCGAGCAATCGTGGATCGAGCTTGAAGCCATGCAAGCGCTGCCTGCACCGGCTCGACGAGGTTGGCGCGCTGGATGTGACGGCCCGAGATGTTGACCGACACTGGAATCGGCGGCATGCCGCCTTCGGACCAGCGCACCATCTGCTCGCACACTTCGCGCACTGCCCATTCCGTGATCGGCACGATCAGTCCGGACTCTTCAGCCACGGTGATGAATTCGGCCGGCGGTACCAGCTCACCACCGCGCTTCCAGCGCATCAGAGCTTCGGCACCGACGACCTGCCCGCTGACGACGTTGACCTTCGGCTGGTAATACAACACGAGTTCCTGCCGCTCGAGTGCTCGGTGCAAGGCAGTCTCAAGCCGCCAGCGCTCAGCGGTTGCGGTGTTCATCGCGCTCGAAAAACGTAAGACGCCGTTGCGCCCGCTGTCTTTGACCGCATACATCGCGATGTCGGCCTTGCGCAGCAGCGTGTCCACATCGCTGCCGTCGCGCAGGATATGCCGCGAGGCCAATCGACGCGGTGACGAACAAGCTCGTGCCCCGAAAAGCTGAAAGGCTTGCGCATCGTTTCGAGAATGCGCTGCGCCACCGCTTCGATAACGCTCGGCTCCGAAACATCGGTTAGCAGAATCGTGAATTCATCACCGCCCAGGCGTGCGACGCTGTTGGTGTTCGGTGGGCACTGGCGCCGACTGCGAGCCGGCAGCCAGGCTGCGTGTGGCCGAGCCGATCGACGGCGGTCGCACACCCTGCGACGGGCCGGCGCGTTCTGCCGCGCGCGCCACGGTGTCGTTTTCGCGCACGCATTGATACAAGCCGCTTGGCAACCTCTCGCAGCAGTTGATCGCCGACCTGATGGCCGAGCGTGTCGTTGATCTGCTTGAAGCGATCCAGATCGATGAACAGCACGCCGACCGCGGTGCCGCTGGTGCGCGCGCGCTCGAGCGCCGAGCCTGGAACTGATCACGAAAGAACCGCCGGTTGGGCAATCCGGTCAGGCTGTCGTAATTGGCGAGTTGCCGGATCTGGTCTTCGGCGTGCTTGCGCTCGGTGATGTCCTGCACGACGCCGTGCACCGCAACCGCCCGACCGCCCTCGTCGCGATCGACCTCCGCTTCGATGTGCACGACTCTGCATCTGTCCGTTCGGGCGAGCGATGCGACACTCGAACTTCATCTGCCCGTTGCCGGCGAGCGCTTCGCGAAACAGCATCTCGATGCGCGCACGTTCGTCCTCGACAGCCCTCGACCACACGAACCAGTCGGCCAGTCCATCGTCCTGCTGCGGCAGGCCGGCGATCGGAAAACACTCTTCGGACAGTTTTACCCAACGCGCGGCGATGTTCCATTCCCAACTTCCGAGCCGCGCGATACGTTGTGCCTTGGTCAGCTTGGACCGGCTGTCGGCGAGCTCTTCGCGCATGCGCGAGGCGCGGATCATGTAGCGCAACCGCTCGGAGAGCAGCGTCCACTGCGAAGTGCTCTTGACGAAAAAGTCGGTGGCGCCCGCTTCGTACGCTCGCGCAATCGAGGACTCGTCATCCAGCCCGGTCAGCATCAGCACTGGAACGTGCTCGCCGCCGGCAAGCCGTCGCAGCCGCTCACACGTCTCGAAGCCGTCGATATCCGGCATCAGCGCATCGAGAACGACGACGTCGGGCAGGTTGTTCCGCGAACAGCTCGAGTGCGTGACCGCCGCCGTCGGCTTCGATTACGCGCCATTGACGCTCGGCCAGGGCCGAAGCGGTCAGCAGGCGCGCCACCGGGTCGTCGTCGACCAGCAGCACCAGATCGTTGCGTGTCTCGCCGGCGCCATCGCCTTCGCCATCGCGCCGGTTGGCCATCGCACCGCCACCGCCTGTGTTGTCTGTTTCGATCGCTCATCGCTCGATCCATCAAATGCTAGGCCGCGTTCTCAACGGCCAACAGCGCCTGCAGCGCGTGAACGGCGCGCGCATACTCGACACGCACCGCAGGCCACTCGTGCTCGGCTTCCTGCGTTCTTCCATCGCGCGCATGTACTTCGATTGCCCCGAAGCGCTGCGACAGCAGCGTCGCGCCCACGTTGGCACTCGACGACTTCAGCGTATGCACCGCATGCCGCACCATGCACAGGGTCGCGGTGCGCCAGTGCAAGTTCGGCGTCGGCCATCAGCTTCGTCGCTGTCGATGTATACGTTTCGATCAATCGTTCGAGCAAGCGTGTCGCACCGCGCTGTTCCATCTCGCGAATGCGCTCGATCACCGACATATCGAGAACGGACGCTTCGTCGGCCGGTAAAGCGACGGCCGCGAGTGTCGCAGCCGCTGTTGCCTGCTTGGGACCGGCAGCCGCATTACTAGTCTCGGACCGTCGCGTCCAGCGAGCGAGCAGCGCTTCGATCTGCTGCTGCTTAAACGGCTTTGGCAAGTACTCGTCGAATCCGGCCGCAATGCAACGCTCCTGATCGCCGGCCAATGCATTCGCGGTCAACGCGACGATCGGCGTATCGAGCGCAGTTTCGAAGTCGGCCTGCGCGGCGGATGCGAAAGCGACGCACCGCTTCGAACCCATCCATCTCCGGCATCTGACAATCCATGAAGACGATGTCGAAACGCCTGCGATCGCAGCGCGTTGAGCGCCTCGCGACCGTTATCTGCCACGCGGATTTCGCAGCCGAGGTCGCGCAGCATTGCGCGTGCGACTTCCTGATTGACCATGTTGTCTTCGGCAACCAGCACTTTGGCGCGATGCCCCGTGCGTTACAGCATTCGAGCGCGCGGCACGCTGGGCTTCTCGCGCGACAGCGACTTGGCGAGCGCGTCGCAGCAACTCGTGCTGGCGCACCGGTTTGGTCAGGTACTGATCGACGCCATTTTCGTAGGCGAGCTGCGCTTCGTTACCACTCGCCGAGCGACGTCAGCATCACCATTTTGCACGTCGGCCAGGTGCGGTCGCTGCGCAGCGTCGCCGCCATCGTCAAGTCCGTCCATGATCGGCATCTTCATGTCGATGACCGCAATGTCGAACGGCGTGCCGGCGCGCGCAGCGGCGCGCATCAGCTCCAGCGCGGTGGCCCCGTGATCGGCAGTCGCCACGTCCATCTCGACTGCCTTGCAGCTGCATTTCGAGAATGTTGCGATTGGTCGGGTTGTCCTCGACCAGAATCACACGGCGGCCGCGCAACTGCTGCAGATTCACGGCGGTCGCAAGCGACATCGGTATCGCCGCTCGCCAGAGGAACGTCGAAACGGAACATCGAGCCCTCGCCGAAGTGGCTTTCGACGCTGATCGAGCCTCCCATCAGCTCCACCAGTTGCTTGCTGATCGCAAGCCCCAGCCCGGTGCCACCATAGCGGCGCGACATCGACTGATCGGCCTGCATGAACACCGTGAAGAGTCTCTGTAAAGCTTCCGCGCGCAAGCCGATGCCGGTATCGCGCACCTCAAAGCTAACGCGATGGCGGCCGTCTTCGCGGTTGCGCACTGACACGTCACGACAACCTCGCCAGTCTCCGTGAATTTCAACGCATTGCCGACCAGGTTCGTCAGCACTTGGCGGATGCGGGTCGGGATCGCCGCTTGGCAATCGTCGGCACTTCGGGCCCGATGTGCGACGCGAGCTCGATCCGCTTCTGGTGTGCGCGCGGTGCCAGCATCTCGAATACGTCTTCGACCATCGTGCGCAGATTGAAGTCGACCGACTCGAGCTCGAATTTGCCGGCCTCGATCTTCGAGAAATCCAGAATGTCGTTGATGATCTCGAGCAGGTTCTCGCCCGAGCGATAGACCGCGTCGGCAAAGCGGCGCTGCTTGTCGCTAGAGCGGCGTGCCGAGCAGCAGCTCGGTCATGCCGAGCACGCCGTTCATCGGCGTGCGAATCTCATGGCTCATGTTGGCCAGGAACTGCGACTTCGCCCGACTCGCGGACTCGGCGATTTCCTTCGCGTCGCGCAGCACCCGCTCGCTTTCTTTCGCGTCGGTGATGTTCTCGAGCATCGTCAGCCGAAACCGCTCGCCGCTGGCGTCGCAGAAGCGCACGCTGTGACCGCGCACCCACACCACTGTGCCGTCGCCCGTCAGCATGCGGCGCTCGAACGTGAACTGCGCGCGCTCCCCCGACCCGTCCATCTCGCTGCGCAGCGCATAGGCGGCGTCGATCTCGTCGGGATGGACGAAGGTGATCGGATCCTTGCCGATCATCTGATCGATCGCTGTAGCCAAGCATGCGGGTATGCGCCGCGTTGGCACGCACGATCCGGTGATCCGACGACACGATCGTCGAGGCACCGGTGATTCGTCGAACAGCGCGCGGAAGTATTCGGCGCTCTCGCGCAGCGTGGCCTCGGTGCGCTTGCGCTCTGTGATGTCTGGACTGATCAGCGCGTACTGAAAGTAGCGTCCCTGATCGTCGCGCAGCGGCTGGCCCTTCGACCTCGAGCACCCGCTGCTCGCCCGAGCGTGCGTTCGCAACGAATTCGATCTTGCACGGCTCGCCGCGCACGACCGCTTCCGCCATCCGCCTGATTGAGCCGGGATCGGTGGCTGAGCCGCGCATCAACGTGTGCGCCCGCCGGCCGCGCATCTCCTGCATGCCGATGCCGGAAAAACGCATCACCGCATCGTTGGCCCATTCGATTCGGCCGCTTGTGTCCAGGATCAGCACCATCTGTTCGGTGCGCGATGCGACCATCGCAAGTCGGCTCGCTTCGACTTCGCGCTGGCGCAGCTCGCGTTCAGCGCGCTGCCGCTCCGCGACTCGCGACAACTCGGCGCCAATGGCCTCGACCAGCTCAAGCCATGCGTTGGTCGCCTCGACGCGATGGTCGCTGTAGAACTCGATAAATGCTGCGACGTGGCCATGTGCCATCACCGGAATCACCAGGCCGGTCTGCAATCCCGCCGCCAACGCGACGTCCAGCCGGTTCCAATCGGTCATCCGTGACAAATCGGAGACCCAGTTGGCCACGCCCGACAGATACGCGCGGCCAATCATGTGACTCGGCGACGGCACGATCGCGATGCCATTGCTGGCGTCGATGAACTCGCGAAAGCGATCAGGCTCGCGCGTAAACCAGATAGAACGTGGTGGCAAGCTGCGATCTTCTGCGTAGTCCGGCAACAACGCGACGCGGCCGAGCGGCCACTCAAGATAATTTCCTATTTCGTTCAGAGCGCGCTCCAGCGTCCGCTCGACCGAGTCCGACTTCATTGGCCGCAGCAGCCAACCCGCGCAGCAGACGCATCAGTGCGTACTGGCGCTGCAATTCGAGGCTGCCTTGCAACTCCGTCATATGCGCTTGCGACAGCCGCTCCGAATGCGAAAGCAGCGCGCTGGTCATCGCGTCGAACGAGCCGACCAGAGAGTCGAGCTCGTCGCCCTTTGGCGGCGTAGCACGGCCTGCATACCGCAGCGACAGCTCTTCTGCGCGTTCTGTCAGCGCTTTGATCGGCCGGATCAAGTGCCGGGTGAGATAGATACCCGCGACGATCGTCGCCAGAATCGTGAACAGAACCACCGCACCAAACGAACGGCTCGAGTCCGATAGCGTTTCGTACGCCATTGTGTTCGGCACCGTCACCGCCACCGACATCGGTTCCTCGGCGATTGGCAAGGGGCGGATCGATAAGTCTTCGCTGCCGTCCAACGCAATGTGCGCCGTTGCACCGGTACGCACGCTCGGACGTGCTTTCTGCAGCCAGTACCGATCTTCCGGTGGCACGCTCGCCACCAGCACGCGGTCCTGTGCCAACAGCGCCACTTCAACGCCGAGGCGATTCGCCAGACCGTCGATATATTGGTCTCCGATCAAGCGCTCGACGACGACGGCACCGATGATCCGATTGCCGTTCAAGACTGGTGCTACGGCTCGGATCGAGAGACCCTGCAGGCGCTCGATCACGTCGATGCTTTCCTGACCGCGCAGCGCATCGGCCACGCCGGCAGGCGCCTCCTCCGCTATTCAACCGCTGAATGCCGCCCTCCCCCGTGCGCTCGATCAGCATGCCGCGCTGATCGTGCACTTCAATCAGACCGACGCCCGCATTTCTGCCCTCTTTCTGCGCCCACTCGCGCACAGCGCGCGCGGAGTCGGTTTTTTGCGAAAGCGCGGCCACCAGATCAGTACGCTCCGCTAACGCGCGCGCGCTGCGCTCGACCGCTGCATAGTCGGCAGCGATCGTCGATTCAACCAACCGTGCCGCGCGCGCTCCGCGAGTCTGTTGGTCGACCAGAAACTGTCGCCCTGTGCTCTGGTGATGAAAGTAGTAGCTAATGCCGACTGTCCAGCCGGCCACCAGAACGAGCACGCCGATCAGCGGCCATGCGATCGAGCGAAAGCGTGAAGGCGCCACCGGCACTGCACGCAGAGGACCTGTATCAACCGCAGCCGGCCCACGACTATTGCGCCCACTTACCGTCCGCGCGTGGCCCCAGGCGGTTGGCAAGCCAGGAAAATCGCGGCAGCGTTAAATCGAAGGGCAAGTGAAGTCCTGCACGGAAGCGAAAAATTCAACACGCAGGCTAGTGCCGAATGCCGCTTCTCACCCTCTCGAAAAAGGTGCCGTTAGAAGGGCATTTCAGAGGCCGTTTGGAGCACGGCCGGCGCGGCCCGAATGCTGCTCTCGCGTCGGATAGCGCGATGCTGCACAATCGCCGCGATGGGCTGGCATGAAAACAGTGACTTGCAGGCGCTGCGCCGTTGGCCTGGCACCTTGGCTATTGCCGGCTTGCCGTCCGTCGCCTCGGCTGCTACCGCAGGTCGGCCAGACACCGCGCAGCTCCTAGCCGCCGTCTGTGTCGGCGCTCTGATCGTGCTGGTAGCCGTCGCCATCGCCCAGCGCCGACGGCCTCCTGCATCTACAGGGCCGGCGCCCACACAGGTCACGCCTCGCGCTTCCGACGCAACCGCAAGTCGCATCACCGAATTACAAACCACCCTCGACAGTCGCGAGCGCGAGTTGGCGGAACGCACGCACGGAGCTCGCCGGAAGGTTGCGCGAACTCGACAACGCCGGTCGCGAGCTCGAAAGCCTCGCACATTCGGTATCGCACGACCTGCGCGCGCCGTTGCGTGTCGTCGACGGCTTCGCGACGATCGTGCTGGAAGACTACGGTGACCGCGGTAAACCGCTGGACGATCTTGGACGCGACCATTTGCGCCGCATCGTTGCTGCCAGCCAGCGGATGAACTCGATGATCGACACACTGCTGAACCTGTCCCGCATGACAAGCCGCGAATTAGCGAGCGAAAGGGTCGATCTTTCTCAGATCGCACGCGAACTGGCCGATGACTTGCGCGACGATATGCGTCTGCGCGAGCCGGCACGGTCGATTGAGTTCGTCATCGGAGCCGGCTTGAGAGCCGACGGTGACCCGACGCTGCTGCGCTTGGTGCTACAGAATTTGCTGGGTAACGCGGCGAAGTTCAGCGCGAAGAGCCGTGACGCCCGCGTTGAGTTCGGCCGCAATGAAGCCAGTGAATCGGCCGAGTTTTTCGTGCGCGACAACGGCGCAGGCTTCGATATGCGCTTCGCCGAAAAAATGTTCGGCATGTTTCAGAGGTTGCACAGCGCTAATGAATTTTCCGGCACCGGTGTAGGGCTCGCGACCGTGCAAAAGATCATTCACCGCCACGGTGGTCGCGTATGGGCGGAAGCCGTGCCAGCGCCGGCCGAAGGGCACGGGGCGACGTTCTACTTTACTTTGTGGGAGAAGGTCGCTTGGCACGAGTGACGCTTATTCGCAACTTCCACACCGCCTCGCACTCGCAGTACATCGACACGCTTCAGCCAGTGCGGGCGCCCCGCTTCGGGCGGGTCGTTCGGCGTTCGACGCTTCCTGCGCTCAACACTTTGAACTTGCCCCACGACTTTGCACTGCGGACAGGTCGCTGCTTCGGCGAAATGCTCGGCACGCGCGCAGCAGTACTCCAAAGCGGCGCCATGCCACCACTGACAGCGTCCCTCCCGCTGCAGCAGCAATCAAGATGACGACGTAACGGATACCGCCCTCAACGTTACTGAGCAACTCCAGGCCGGACAGCAACAAGATCAGTGCGACGAATCCGAGCGCCAGATAGGCGTGGCTCTCGATCAATTGCCGTTCGTACCAACGTCGAAAGCCGTGCCGCTCGATATAGCGCAGCTGCACTCGGGCTCCGTCAATGACGAATCGAATTCAGCCGATTCGCAGCTTCGACCATATTCGTAGCCAGCTCTGCCACTTGCTTGCCCTCGGCTTTCGCCTGTTCGCGCAGAGCATCTAGGGCGCGCGCGTCGTCGAGCCGCAGGCGCTCCATCAATATCCCGATTGCAACCAGCTCGTCGCGTGCGCTTTCACTCGGCAGGCTTACTTGGCTGCGCTTTCTCATCTCCCGACCGGGACAGCGCCGCGCGCACCGCGGGGACGATCTGCCGCACGTCCACAGGCTTGACCAGATAACCGAGCGCACCCATCTTCATTGCCTCGTCGACGATGTCGCTGTCGCCGAACGCCGATAGAAACATGAAGCCAGTATCTGTATTGGCCGCCAGGTAACGGGCGACGTCCATGCCCGATTTGCCCTGCATGCGCATGTCGAGAATCGCGAGCTTCGGCTTGTGCTTTCGCGCCAGCAAAATGGCGTCATCACCGTTGTCGGTCTCAATGACTTCGAGGCCTGCCTGTTTAAGGCCGGCGACAAGCGTGGCAAGCACCAAACGGTCGTCGTCGACGACCATCACCAGCGGCGGCGGAGTTTCATTCATTGCGCAAGCTTAGTGCAACGGGCAAGATTTAAATGCTGTCTTCGCGTATCGCTGGTGGAAACAATTGGAGTCGGGTCGAGACCAGTGAACCCGTACGCTCGACCACAAGCCGCGCGCCGCGCCGCGGCAGCAGTGCCTTCACCAGCCCCAACCCCGATACGCTGGCGGAGATCTGGGCGAGATCAAAACCGTCCTTTAGCGTCCCGGGGTTCTCGATCGCCAGCTCCATGCCGTCCGGACGCGTCGTAACCTTGACCATGATGCCATCCTGCCGAGTTGCCCGATGCTTGATGGCGTTGGTGCCGAGTTCGTTGATCACCAGGGCCAATGGGACCGCTTCGTTTTCGGGCAGACCGAACCGCCATAGGTCGGGCGGCGGCGGTTCGAAGCGCACTTCGACACCGAACATGTTTGAAAGCGTCGAGAAGATGCCCTGAGCCACGCCCAGGACCGGCAACGTGCCGCTCGAGCGGATCTGCAGCCCGTGCACTTGCGCGATCGCGTGGATCTGCGTAGCCGCTTCAGACAGGATATCCGCCACGTCCGGCCGCGCGTCTGCAGTTTGCTGCAGCAAGCCCGCAACGCCCTGCAAATTGTTCTTGATGCGGTGATGCACTTCGCGCACCAGAACGTCACGCTGCTTGACGATCTGCTCCATTCTCTGTTGCTCGGCGCGCGTGCGCTCGGTCACGTCATCGGCGATGCCGAACACGCGAATCGCGCCGTCTTCCATGCGCACCGGTGAAAGCCGCACGTTGATGTTACGTATGCCACGGGACGGGTGATCGATTCTGGCGGTCAACTCCGAGCGCATCAGGCGGCGCATGCGTGCGACCAGCCGCGGCAAGCGCTCGATTGACGGTATCAACATCTTCAAAGTGCACATGCCGCATGACATTGCGCGGATTGTCGAGCAGATCGGACACTGGTCCACCGATCAGCGTCGTGTACCGGGGGTTGACGTACAACGCGCTCGAAAAGTCGCCAGTCATGATGAACACGAGCTGATCGATATTTTCGGCAAACTGACGGAACCTCGCTTCCGTTTCGCGCAGCGCGGTTTCGGCACGCACTTCCTCGGTCAGATCGTCGATGATCGACATGACGTAGCGCGCATTTGCGTCACCCGCCGCTGCAGACCGCCCGGGCTCTGATTCGAACAGCGGCACAACGCGCTGATTGATCGTGAGCCGCTTGCCGTCGGCGCGCAGCATCACGTCGCGCGGCCGATCGACCTGCGTCCCGGTCGAAAGCGCCTTGCGATCGAGCTCGGCATACAAGTCGGCAAACTGGCGCGCGTAGATCTCACCCCACGTTTTCCCGACCACTTGCTCGCGCGTCAAACCGGTCATCGTTTCACCGGCGCGATTCAGGCTAACGAAGCGCCCGGTTTCCGCCTCACGCACAGATACCAGTACCGGCAGATTCTCGACAACCAGATCCAGATAGTTGCGCACCCGCCGCAATTCTTCCTCCGACCGTCTGCGTGCATCGACGTCGACTAGCGTCAAAATGACACCGCGATCCGGCGCCGAAGGGTCGATCGGCCGACCGTAGCCCGCGCACCAGAAGGTCGTGCCGTCGGCGCGACGCATCAATCGCTCGAACGACACGCCGCCCGCCGCGCCAGGCTCGGCCTCCGACTCCGCCTTTTCTGGCGATTCCTCAGAATCGATTTCTGCCAGCGGCAATTCGCGGATGTCTTCCCAGTCGCCGGGCGTCGCGAATAGCGAAGACATCTGCAGCTCGTCCCAGTCGCGCGCGTCATACCCGAAAAGCTGTTGCGTAGCGGCGTTCGCCTTGACGATCAGATCGTTCGCGACGTACAGCACTGCGACTAGCGCGTTGTCGAAAATCAGCTGCAGCTCGGACAGCGTGGCGCGCAGTTCGCGCTCGGAGCGCTTGCGCTCGTCGACATTGACGAAGGCGAAGATGTATCCCAGCTCCGGCCGCTCGGGATTGACGGCGCGCCCCTGCACCGCGACCCAGATCGGCGGGCCCTTGCGGCGGAACATATGCAGCTCGAATTCGGTGGCTCCAGTGTCGTTGATCCGCTGGTAGTGCTCGGACAGGTTCGCCAGCAGCAAGTGATCGGTTGGATGCGAAAACAGCTGCATCTGCGACACCAGAGCACCTGGTTCGCAAGCAAGCAGATCTTCCATCGCCGCGTTGGCGCGCACCGGACGACTGTCGCGTACGAACAGCAACCCAACCAGCGCCGTGTCGAAGATCAATTGCTGCTGTGCAAGCGCACTTTGCAGCTCTTCGCCCTGCTCCTTCAGTTCAAGCAAGGATCGGGACAACGCTTCACGCTGCCGCTTGATCTCGGAGATGTTCTGAAACGTGTAGATCGCTTCGCGCAGCACTTCGAGACCTGGCTCCTGGGCCTGAATCGGGCGTGCCTGAACCAGACACCAGACCGGCTCACCGTCGGTTCTGAACAGCACTACTTCGCCACTCGTCGTTTGATGCGAGCGCACGACCGGCATACCCGACACTTCGTTCGGAGCGCGGTGATGGCGATCAATGCACAGGTCCCACAATGGCATGCCGATCACTTCGCCGTCGCTGTAGCCGAACATCTCCGCGAATTCGCGGTTGGCCAGCAGAATCTTTCCCGACATCGTCTGCGCCACGCCGACCGACATAGTTTCGAACAACGTCTGCTGATCGCGCAGGGCAACCTGCAGCTGTTCCTCAAAAATCTTGCGGTCGGTGAAGTTCTCGAGAACCAGCAGCGTGTGTCGCAAGCCGCTTTCGGATGCGATCGCGCGCATCGAAAGTTTCGTCCACACGACACGTCCATCGCGATGCATGAAGCGACGCTCGGCGGACTCGGACTCGACCGCGCCGCGCTGCATCTCTGCGCGCGCATGTTGCAGCGAAGGTCGATCGTCGACGTGCAAAAGCGTGGTCGGATCTTTTCCCAACAGCTCGTCGACGTCGTAGCCGAGCGTTTCGCACGCGGCCCGGTTGACACCGATCAGCCGAAACTCGCTGTCCAGCAGAAGCGCCGCCACCGGGCTCTCATCGAACAGCGCGCGAAAGCGCTCAGCGCTTTCGCTTAGATCGGACTCGGCCTGCTTGCGCGTGCCGACGTCGCGCGCAAGCAGCAAAATGAACTCGCGCCCATCGTGCACGACTCGCTGCAGCACCGTTTCGACGGCAAATTCGGTTCCAAACCGAGTCTTGTAGCGCGTGTCGGCCTGGAAAGAGCCGCGCGTTTGCAGCTGTTCATACAGCGACGCGAAGCCCGGACTGTCGCCGTTTGTCCCGGCCAGGCCGACATCGATCGCACTAAGCGACAATCCTCGTAGCGACTCGCGGTCGTAGCCAAGCCTCTGCCGCGCGGCATCGTTGGCGTCAACCACCGCGCCCCGCTGATCGATTTCGAACACCATTTCGCCAACAGATTCGAGCGCCTGCCGCAGCGCTCCGAGCGAGTTCTGTGCAAACCGTTCGCGGTCGATTGGCTCGCACGTGACCAGCACCCCGTCGAAGCGTCCGTCAATCGTGAACACCGGTGCCATCTTCACGCGCACCCACCCGCGATCGGTTCGAGGCAGCTGGTATTC
The DNA here is from genome assembly GCA_963791315.1 of uncultured beta proteobacterium. Lineage (GTDB taxonomy): Bacteria > Pseudomonadota > Gammaproteobacteria > Burkholderiales > Burkholderiaceae_F > JACCZX01. The sequence goes on along the minus strand of CAWBRQ010000007.1, from coordinate 248,769 downwards.
GCGCTCGACCGGCGTGCGGTCACCGCTTTCGCTGATGCGCTTCAGCTCTGTAATCAGGTCCGGTAGCTGACTCAGTCCGTCCGCTTGGTCGACCGCGCCTCCGAGCAACGCATCCGCCGGCACGTCGAACAGCTCTTCCAGACAGTTGTTCCACAGCCGGTAATTCATGTCACGGTCGACCAGCGCCAGGCCAATGTGTGCCGCCGCCAGTAACGTTTCAATAACGGTGTCGGCCGGCCGCGCTGCGAGATTCGCGGCTTCATCGGGCAACGCGGTGAAGTCCAGCGGTGTTGCCGCCGCCGAAATCGCAGTCACAACACCCGATGCCGGCGGCGGTGCGCCCTTACTAGTACCCGGCAGCCCGAGGGCCAATGCACGCTCTTCGCTGACCACTTTCGGCGCATTGGCCGCACGCGGAGCGAGGTTGGAGGAACGCTGCGGAATGGTAGGGCGATCAGCCACGCGAAGTATCGGCAATCAGCCGCTTCAGAGGTCAGGTAAGAATAATGCACCCTACAGGGCGCGGTCGCTTGAATGCCGCCGATCTAAAGTTCGACGGCCAATTGCCGAATTTTGTAACGTGACCCACTTAGCGCGCTCCCGTCCACTGGCACCCCCTGGCGCCGAGATTCGGCTCGCACGCAAGCTTTGCCCTGAAAGCCGGATCCTCGCGTTACGCAAGGCCATCGCCGAAGGGTGCTATCGGATCGATTCGCAGGTGATCGCGGCCAAGCTGATCGCCGCCCTCGATCCGCACTTTCAATCCGTTGGACAACACTGATCGTTTCGACATGTACCCGCACTCCTCGCTACCTCCGGACGCCCCGGCCCGCTTGTTCTCCGACTTGATAAAGGCTCTGCACGACGAAAGTGAAGCGTTGATCGCGAACGACCCTGCGGGCCTCGCCGATGCCAATGGGCGTAAAGAACACTTATTGCGGCTGCTCGCGCCCCAGGCAAGCGCACTTCGCGCAATGCGGCAAGGCGGAACCGATGAACTCGAACGCTTCGCGCGTGAAGCGGCACAACTGAGAATGTTTGCCGGCTAGCACTTCCATGCACGTGCGAGCCATCGGCTCGCGTACACAAAGCGGCCGTTATCGATTACCAGTTCTTGAGCCGGACACGTAGACGGGCAACAGCCTGACTGTGCAACTGGCAGACGCGTGACTCTGTGATCCCCATCACGACGCCGATTTCCCGCAGATTCAAGTCCTGTTCGTGATACAGACTCATCAGGAGCTTTTCACGCTCTGGCAGCTCGTCTATCGCATCGACTAGCGCGTAGCGGAAACGCTTGTCGCGCAAGATTTCGCCCGGCTCCGGACAATCGCCGACCAGGTGACGCTCAAGATAGTCTTCATCGTCGACCTTGCCGCCCAGATCGTCCAGGTGCACCAGCTGTGCGCCGCGTGCATCGTGCAGCATCTGTTGATACTGCACCAGCGACATTTCGAGCTCGCCTGCGATCTCGGTTTCATGCGGCGCGCGGCCGAGCTTGCCTTCGAGCCTATGAATTGCGTTTTCTATATCACGCTGGCTCTTGCGCGCAGAGCGCGGCAGCCAATCGTTGGCGCGCAGTTCATCGAGCATTGCGCCGCGAATGCGCTGCGCAGCGTAGACCTCGAACTGCGTCCCTTGCGTCACTTCGAATCGAGACACCGCATCCATTAGCCCCATCATGCCGGCCTGGATCATGTCGTCCAACTCCACGTTCGCTGGCAGCCGCGCGATCATCTGATGCGCAAGACGCCGCACCAGCGGTGTGTATAGCTTGACGTAGTCGCTGTCGAGCAGCGAACTGGGCCGGACTTGCTCCAGTTGCTGGGCATCGATCTGGCCGTTGTTCAGCGCCTGATAAAGCGCGTCGTATAGAAATGCGTCGTTCTTCATATGTCCAAACTTTAGGGGGCTGGGAGAGGCCGCTAAACGCCGATAGGTGGGCGAAAAGCCGGACATCTGGCGGCATCGGGAATCGGCTTACAGCGGGCGTAAGGCAACGGAGAAGTGTGTGACTGCACTCCTCAAAGCGCAGAGCAATCAAAGCCGCGAAGACACGCCCACGCGGCCAGCATCGAGTTGCGGCAAGCGTGCAAAGCAGGAAAGGCATGTGATCGCCACCCATTCCCGAGTCAACAGCAGCCAGACCGCCCCCGATGCCGTCGGACGACGTTTAAAGAACCGCGCGCGCGGGTCGATCTTGATCTCACCATGACGCAAACACGCGTCACAACTATGCGACTAAAGGGATGCACCGATGACCCGCAACCAACTCGTTAAGCAACTGGCGGAAATATCGACCCGACCGATCGGCGTTGCGTCTGCGTCTGATACGGCAGCGTTAGAGCCTGCATCCAGCAAGGGTTGTGCAGAAGCGCCCACCGAGCTATTTGTGTGGTTCGAGGACACCGCAGCACGTGCGCTCGAAGGCCGTCGCGGTGTCGCAGGTTTGCCCGAATCGCTGCTGCCGATCAGTCGCGAAATGCGGCTTGTCGAGCGCCGCTACGCTGAAAATCATCTGCATCTATTAAGCGCCGTAAGAATCGCTTGCCGTCAAAACGCTGCGGAGCTGATCGCATCGCTTTACACGGCGGCACTATCGGTCGGCACGGTCGCTTGGATCGGCACCGGCAAGCAGTACGCGCATACATGGAACGATATGTATCCAGCGACAGCTACGAAATAGATAACAGATCGCAATAAAAAAAGGCGCCACCAGGCGCCTTTTTTTATTTGCGTTTCCTATGCGGCCACTTCGTCGGGCGGCGGTCCGTTTGAGCGCGCCGCGGCATCGAGCTTGTTCATGTATCGCTGCAGCATGCGTGCGGCCGACTCGCTGAGCTCGACGAACTCACATCCGCAGCGGCGCACGCCGTCATTCGAAGCCTGGACATCGTCGACGTAACGCACGCGCAGTGTGACGGTGATCTGGCCAATGTCCGGCAGATCGAGATAGCAGTTTTCGAGCGTGTAGTCGGCCGGCAATGAAAACTGGACCGGATGCACAAACAACGCCAGGCCGCCGACGCTCAAATCGAGCACACGCACGGACTCGTATTGCCCTTTCTTACCCGGAGACGGCACTAGACATGTCGCAGGCCGAACGGCGGGTGGTTGCCTACGGTATGCGCCACGCCGCTGCATACGCAATAACTGCTGCGGCAATCGAACGCGAAACGCCGGGCGCCCCTGATGCTCGACTGCCTCGGCAGCGCCGACCGAAAACTGCAGCTTCACGTTATCGAGAAACGCGACTACTACCAGCTGCTTCGACGCGTAGATCGCCTTTTGTGCGCCTGCGTCGGACGTACGATCCAGAATCAGCTCCTCGAAGCCTTCATTTACTTCGAGGACGTTGCTAACCGTGAACCCCGCTGCCTGGTCGTAGTACAACGTGACCAGCACCTGCTTGTCGCGCAACTGGCGCAGCAAGCCGGCGATCTCGCTGCGCGAGTAGATCGCGAAGCGCTCGAGCTCAGGCGAATCCGGTTCCGGAAAAGGCGTCGTCAAGCTCATGCGGATTCGGTACTCGACTTCGAACGCGGCGTCGAGATGAACGGGGCGATGGGCTCAAGCCAGGGCTCGGCTTGTCCTCGAATACAAGCGTCGTCCGCAAGAATCTGCCGCAGCAAGGACATGCGGCGCTGATCATCAGCGGCGCTAAGCGAGCTGGGTCGCTCGTCGGCTGCCTTTAGGATTGCAATCAACGCCCCGCAGCGCTCTTCCTGGCGCTCGACTTCAGTCCAGTCGCCGGCACGCGCCGCTGCAAGCATTGCGCAACTCGACTGTGCAATCGCTTCGTAGTGCCGCAGCAAACTCGAGCGCGCCGGCTCGGCTGCCGTCGTCGATGAGGCCGCTTCGATCATCTCGGCCACCTCGCAAAATTCGTTCGGCATCGTGCCGTTCCCCGTCAGTGCTGATTCAGATATCAAGCTTGAGCACTGTACCGATGATGAGGTACGCGCCATCGTCCGATTGGAGGGCCGTTCCGAGCGCTTTTCGTCAAAAAAAAGCGCCGGTCATAGACCGGCGCAAAGGCGGGGGAGGAAACCAAATCCACATCAACCAACGTGGCGAAGCGCTCTTGCCATCTGTACGTCCATCGACGTGACTGCGGCGCGCGGGCCTCGCACAGTTCGTTTAACGGCACGTCTACACCGGACTTGAATAAATTGTGACGCGGAGCGTGTAGGAAAAAACCTTACAAGCAGACGAGCGGCCGGCCGACAGGGTTCGTAGCGACACGCTGATTCAACGAATTGAGCCGGTTTCCCACAATGGCGTCACTTCGAAACGCAACGAATCGAACCACACCAACACCCGACACAACCGCGAACCAGGAGCAACTTAGATGAGCACGATCGCCGCCAGCAACGACCAACTTCTGCAGGAAATCCGCGAAGCCAACTTGGCTTACCTAGTTCTGGCGCAGCACATGATCCGTGCCGACAAAGCGCAAGCGCTGTATCGCCTGGGCGTTTCTGAAGAAGTCGCCACGATCATCGATCAGTTAAGCCCCGCGCAATTGATGAAGATTGCGGGGTCGAACCAATTGATCCTGCGATTTCGATTCGACGACGATATGGTCTGGAACCTTTTGACGAGCCATTCGAAGCCGAAGTCCAGCGCGACCGGTGCCGCCGTCGCTGGCCTGCATGCCAACATCGTGATGGCCGGGCAATTGGCCAACGTGACCGCGTAACTTCGAAACCGCCGGCAAGGGAACCATCATGCGTATCAAAAGCATCGTCTCCGAAAGCAAGCAGATCCAGCGCGCGATCGCGTTGATCAAACTCGGCGCGCGTCTACAAGTTCTTGAGTCGGAAACCGACCTGTCCTACGAGCGCCTGCTGCGCCTATACAAGGAAGTTCAGGGCGAATCACCGGCGCGCGGCATGCTGCCGTTTTCGACCGACTGGTTCATGACCTGGCAGCCGAATATTCATTCGTCGCTGTTCCTGAACATGTACGAGTATCTGGACAAGACCAGCGAGCTCGAAGAGATCGACGGCATCATCAAGGCCTACGAGCTGTACCTGGAACAGATTCGTGCGCAGGGTCTCGAGCCGTTGTTGTCGGTGACGCGCGCGTGGCGCCTGGTGAAGTTCGTCGATGCCGGCATGGTGACGCTGACCTCCTGCTGCAAGTGCAACGGCAAGTTCGTCACACATACATTCGAGCTTACGAAGAATTACGTCTGCGGCTTGTGCGAGCCTCCGGCACGCGCCGGCAAGGGCAAGGCTCAGGTCCAAGGCGGGGCACAAGAGGTCCTGCACTAGCAGAGTGCCCTGCAGCAACAAAAAGCCCGCTTCGCGCGGGCTTTTTGTTTGGAGCAACTGGTTGCGCGACTACGGCCTCGCGTACAAGGGCACTTCGAGCTCACGTACCAGTTGTGCGGTGACGTACCCGTGAATCGCTAGTTTGTCGGTCTGGCTAAGTGCCACGAACGACACGCCCATCAGGCGCTCACCTGTCTCATCGGGCTTGCGTACCGGCCGTGCGCGAGCTTCGATCATCATGTCCTGATCCGCAACCGCCAGTTGAAAAACGACTTTGACTTCGTCGTAGAACACGCTGAGATCGTCGTGCAGCGCGATCGCGGCGCCGCCGGTGGACAGATCGCTGATTGTCCCTTTGACGAAGCGGCCCGATGCCTGCGCACCCGGGTACACCATGCACGACAGCTCGGTCTTCACACGAGGAGCCGCACGCAGTTCGCGCTTTTCGACATGCTGCTGCTGCGGCCAGCCGATATGCAAGTACTCGAACGGCTGGCTGCAAGTCTTGACCAGCGGCGCGATGAATTCATAGATCGTTTCACCGGAGAAGCTGCGGAATCGATACATCGCACCTTCCTTAACCGGCAGCGAATCGTCTTCCGGGGCCGTCACGACGATCGAATGACCCTCGTGTACACCGATCAGCTTCACCGTGACGGCGTCGGCCAGTGTGTCCCCATTGGCCCACATTCTGAGCACGCGCCAGCTCGCAAGCTCGCGCGCAGCCGTACGGCGTGCGCTGGAAGTCGGAGCGGCACCCGGCGGCACCGATTGCATCGGTGCCGATGAGGGAACAGTCAGAGGTTCGACCAGCGTCGGCACCGTAATCGGAGTCGACTCGTCAACCACCGTTGCAACGGGCTCGGTCACGTTCATGGCTCAGGCGCGGACGTCGCGGAATCAATAATGACTCCCAAGTTTGCGGGAGATTTCGCAGCTCGGGCCTGCTGAGAAAACGTCCGCTCGCCCGTTAATTCATGGGCTAGAAGCGATTCGATGAATAACGGTGGGCAGCTCAAGTTAGCGGTCGCATCGGCCGAAAGTCTGAACGTGGACCCAGGGAGGGGGGTTGTCCTGATCCCCGCCGAGCGGCCTCCCGCCTTGGGCACCACACCATACAAATGACCAATGCTTAGTTCATAAGCATTGGTAACAAAGCCGACCGCGCACACAGCTACACTTGTTCGATCCCGGTCCAATTGTGACAAGTTCGAAATGAAAACGTTTTTTGCTGCGCTGATCATTGGCGCGTTCGCTTTCGCCGCGGGACCGACATTCGCTCAGGAGAAGAAATCCGAGCCGACGAAGGAAGAATCGAAGAAGGCCGACCTCAAGAAGGCTGAGACGGCTGAGAAGGAAAAGAGCGAAGGAACCGAGAAAGGCGAGAAGGCCGAGGCGAAAAAAGACGAGGGCAAGAAGAAGGTCAAGAAGGGCGGCTGCTGAACGGCTTCTGCCTCACTTTCCCACAAACGGCCGCTGCTGCGGCCGTCTTCATTTGCGGCTATTGATTTCCAAGCTCGAACGCTAACCCAGTCCGAGCAAGCGGCCGATACGAGTCAGGTAGTCCGATCCTGTCAGAGCGCCGGTTTTCAGATCGTCTCCCAGTTCATCGAGCTTCGTGCGCACGCCATGCAGCCCAACTTGCACCTCATCGTGCGAAGGCTCGGCAGAGTTGAGCGCAAGGCGTAGTTGTTCGACCTCCGCGCGCAGCGTATCTACACTCGCCCCACCCTCACGTGCTTTCGCGAGGTCACGCTCGAGTTGATCAACGAGGTGCCCTACTTCGTCGAGATCTACGATGCGTGCGGAATTCGGTGCGCTCATTGATGCCCTCGCTCATTGCCTCCGACAGCCCAAACCTTACACTCCCGGCCCATGCCTTCCCGCACCGGCGCCCGCCTGCTCGTCGATCAACTGCTAATCCAGGGCGTTAACCACGCTTTCACTGTGCCCGGCGAGAGCTTTCTGCCGGTGCTCGACGCGCTGTACGACTCGCGCGAAATGATCAAGCTGATTGTTAACCGACACGAGTCAGGTGCCAGTTTCATGGCCGAGGCGTATGCAAAGCTGACGGGTCAGCCTGGCGTCGCGTTTGTCACGCGTGGACCCGGAGCGACGAACGCTGCGATCGGTGTTCATGTCGCGCACCAGGACTCGTCGCCGTTGATTCTGTTTATCGGTCAGGTGGGCAACGACTTCGTCGAGCGCGAAGCGTTCCAGGAAATCGACTACCGCCGCATGTTCGGACAGATGACCAAGTGGGTCGCGCAGATCGATCGCGCAGATCGCGTTCCGGAGTTCGTCGCGCGCGCATTTCAGGTTGCGACCAGTGGGCGCGCCGGACCGGTCGTGCTGGCGCTGCCCGAAGACATGTTGTCGACCCGGGCCGACGTCGGCGATGCGCTATGCCATCAGCCGGTGCTTGGAGCGCCGAGCGATACGCAAATCGCCGCGCTACGCCGCTTGCTCGGGCGTGCACAACGTCCAATAGTGATTCTCGGCGGCTTCGGATGGACGCCGGCCGCGTGCGACAACTTCAAACGCTTCGCTGAGGCGAACTATCTTCCAGTCGCATGCGCGTTTCGCTATCAGGATTTGTTCGATAACCGCCATCCGAATTACATAGGCGACGTCGGCGTCGGAGTCAATCCAAAGCTGGCACAGCGCATCAAGGATGCCGATGTGATTCTCGCGATCGGGCCGCGGCTGGGCGAGATGACGACTTCCGGTTACACGTTGCTCGATGCACCCGTTCCCACGCAGACGCTGATCCATGTGCACGCAGGTGTAGAGGAACTCGGGCGCGTATTTCAGGCGCAGTTGATGATCAACTCCGGCTTGCCGCAATTTGCATCGCGCCTGGCCATGATGGTGCCGATCGAAGAGCCGCCTTGGCGCGAGACTGTCGTATCAGCACGCGAAGAGCTCGAAGCATGGCAACAGCGGCCCGCAGTCTATGCGCACGGCGATCCTCCACTGGATCTATGGGAAGCGATGAGGATATTGTCACGCGCCGTTCCCGAGGACGCGATCGTCGCTAATGGCGCCGGCAACTTCGCCACGTGGGCACATCGCTTCTGGCGATACACAGGACTCCGCACTCAACTCGCGCCTACTGCCGGTGCAATGGGCTACGGCTTGCCGGCTGCGATCGCGGCCAAGATTGCGGCGCCCGAGCGCACCGTGATCGCGCTGACGGGCGATGGAGATTTCCTGATGACCGGGCAGGAGCTCGCAACGGCTGTGCAATATGGCGTTGGCGTTCTAGTGCTGGTCTTCAATAACCAGATGTACGGCACGATCCGCATGCACCAGGAGCGCGAATTTCCGGGCCGCGAGCACGGCACTGCACTCGTGAATCCTGACTTTGCAAAACTCGCCGAAGCTTATGGCGCTTTCGGTGCGACCGTCACGACAACGGACGAATTCGCCATTGCACTTTCCCAGGCGTTGGCGTTTATCCGAGAGCGCCGGTTGCCCGCACTGATCGAACTCAAGATGGACCCGGAGATCATCACGCCGAATGCAACGCTATCGGCGATCCGCGCGACGGCAAGACTTCAGCGGTAAACCGCACTCGTCAGCTGATTACTTGGCGAGACTTTTCGTCAGGAGCTCGGCAGTTAACTCGTTCAGGCCGACATCCTTCTTGGCCGCCTGCTCCTGCAGCGCCTTTACCAATTCCTGCGGCAGCTTGACTGCAAACGGAACGAGCCCGAGCGCGCGGTCACGGTCCCGCTGCGCGCGCCTATCCGGCTCAGGCGCAATGGCACGGCCATAGGCGTTGCCCGCGGCCCGCATTTGGTTGGTGAGCTTACTTCCCTGGCGCTTTTCCAGCTCGCCACGTTTCATGAATCCGTCTCCACTTTGGAACCGCGGCGCATCTTAGCCGGACGGAACACCGCGCGGTCTGCATAGAAATCCTGGCTCTCGTTTTGCACCCACCAGCCCGGAATCCCGAGCACCGGCAATGGCATCAGACGCGATGGAGACAATTGCTCATCGAGCGCCGCGGCCATCCGGCGATCGACTGCTGCTAGCGGCGAGTCCGATGGAAGCGCAATGTGCAGCGCATGCGCAGTGATGGCTTTGTACGGATTAATCAACTTCTCAAGCAGTGCGTGCCCGAAAGCCACGACGCTGACCTCTCTATGCCACGCGGCGCGCCTGCTTTGAAAAAGAAACGACCAGTCGTGGTTACGCAACGGGGCGATAACGTCCGCACGATCGGTTATCACAAGGACCGCATTTTCATCGATCAACGTCGCGGCATCGCGCACTGGGCCTCGCACCGCACCCACACCGTCACGCGCAAGCGCTGCTGATTGCAGCCGGTTGAGCTGGGCCTTCGCTCTCGGGAAGTGCAAAAAGATCAACGCATTGAAGAAGTCGTGCAGATTGGAGCGCGTCGGCACACGTCCAGTTCGTGCGATGCCCGCTTCGTACGGCTCGTCAGGCGCATCGCATATTTCGCAAAACTCAATGCGCTGGTCATTGAAATTGCGCACGTTGGCGACTACGACCGCCTGGTTCAACGCTCTTCGCCAATCGTCGCTCGCCGCGACCATTCGACCCACACCTGCCAATGGAGCAAGCCACGGGACTGACCAATCAACGCCTGCTAGCCCTGTAACTTCCACCGCAGCGTTTCACCTGCTCTAAGAGGGACGATGGTCCTGTCGGCAAACGGAAACTCGTCGGGCAACTTCCACTCGGATCGCTTCAACGTAACCGTTTGCGTATTGCGGGGCAAGCCATAAAAGTCGGGACCGTTGAAGGATGCGAACGCCTCAAAGCGATCCAGTGCGTCTGCTTCGTCGAAGGCTTCGACATACATTTCTAGCGCGGCTGCCGCCGTGTAGCACCCTGCGCAACCGCACATCGATTCCTTATCGCCTTTCGCATGCGGCGCTGAATCGGTACCGAGAAAAAATCGCGAGCTTCCACCGGTTACGGCCGCCAACAGCGCTTGCCGATGCGTTTCGCGCTTTAGGACCGGCAGGCAGAAGTGATGCGGACTCAATCCAGGCTGCCCATCGCGTCGAGAAAAAATCGAATTGCGACTAAACAGCAGATGGTGCGCGGTGATCGTCGCGCCGAGCGGACCGCGCTCCCCGAGAACGTAGCTGACCGCTTCCTTCGTCGTGATGTGCTCGAACACGATTTTCAGCTCTGGGAAATCGCGCCGCATCGGAATCAGCACTTCGTCGATGAATATTCGTTCGCGGTCGAACACATCTATCTGCGGCGGCGTGACTTCTCCGTGGATCAGTAGCGGCATTCCGACGCGCTGCATCTGTTCCAGCGCAAGGACGCAGCTGCGCAGGTTCGTGACGCCGGACTCGGAGTTCGTCGTCGCGCCGGCCGGGTAGAGCTTCACTGCGTGAACGATACCGCTCTCGCGCGCGCGACGGATCTCGTCAGACGTCATGGTGTCGGTTAGGTAAAGCGTCATCAACGGCTCGAAGGAAGAGCCACCGGGCAGCGCGGCCCTGATGCGATGCTGATACGCAGAAGCCTGATCGGTCGTCGTGATCGGCGGCTTCAGATTTGGCATCACGATCGCACGCGCGAACTGGCGTGCGGAATGCGGTAACACCGAGGCCATCGCCGCGCCGTCGCGCAGGTGCAGATGCCAGTCGTCGGGGCGAGCAATGGTCAACGAGTCGACGGTCATGGCGCGATTATCTCAGTCGCAGGTGCGCAGCTGGCGGATAATCGCCGCATGAATTTCGACGATCTCGCGAAGCTGATTCCAAACGCTGCGTGGCGGCTGCGCGAAGACGATACTGATCCGCAGGAAACGCGCGAATGGCTGGAGGCGCTCGACGCTGTGATTGAAGCCGTCGGGCCCGAACGCGCCACGTTCGTGCTTAAGCACTTGCTGCAGCACGCTCGCACCCGCCGGGTGCCTTTGCCGCAAGTGTTGAACACGCCGTACCTGAATACGATCTCACTCGCGGACCAGCCACCGTTTCCGGGCAACCTCGAGATCGAGTCGCGTTTGAGTGCCCTGGTTCGATGGAATGCGCTGGCCATGGTCGTGCGCGCGAACGCGGTGAGCGCCGAGCTCGGTGGCCATATCGCAAGCTATTCATCGGCCGCCGATCTCTTCGAAGTGGGCTTCAATCATTTCTTTCGCGCTAGCTCGAACGAATCGCGCGGTGACCTCGTTTATTTTCAGCCGCACTCGTCTCCGGGGGTCTACGCGCGAGCATTTCTCGAGGGGCGGTTGAGCGCAGAACAGCTCGACCACTATCGCCGCGAGACGAAAGGTACCGGGTTGAGCTCGTATCCGCACCCTTGGCTGATGCCAAGCTTCTGGCAGTTTCCGACCGGCTCGATGGGAATCGGCCCTTTGTTCGCGATCTACAACGCACGCTTCCTGCGCTACCTGCAGAACCGCGGGCTGCTCGATACGCAGGGGCGCAAAGTGTGGGCGGTCGTTGGCGACGGCGAAATGGACGAACCTGAGGCGCTTGCGGGACTATCGATCGCCGCGCGTGAAGGGCTCGACAACCTGATCTTCGTTGTGAACTGCAACCTGCAGCGGCTCGACGGACCTGTCCGCGGCAACGGTTCGATCATTCAGGAGCTCGAGGGACTGTTCGCAGGCGCAGGTTGGAACGTTATCAAGCTGCTGTGGGGCTCCGACTGGGATCCGCTGTTCGCGCGCGATACGCAGATGCTGTTGCTCCGTGCGTTCCACGAGACTGTCGATGGGGAGTTTCAGACCTTGTCGGCAACCGACGGACGATTCAACCGCGAACACTTTTTCAACAAGTATCCCGAGCTCGCACAGTTGACGTCTCATCTATCGGACGAGGATATCGACCGGCTGCGCCGCGGCGGTCACGATCCGATCAAGATCCATGCGGCATATCAGGCGGCCGCGAATCATCGTGGTCAACCGACCGTCATCCTCGCGAAGACCAAGAAAGGCTACGGTATGGGCACGGCCGGTCAGGGTCGTATGACTGGCCATCAGCAGAAAAAACTCGACACGCAAGCCCTGCTCGAATTTCGTGACCGCTTTGCGTTGCCGCTTAGCGACGCGCAAGCCGAGCAAGTCGAATTCATCCGGCCGGCACCCGATACGCCTGAGATGAAGTACCTGCATGCCCGACGCCACAAGCTCGGTGGATATCTGCCGGCACGCGATGCTTCGTGTCCGGTGCTTCCAACTCCAGACGCCGAAGGGTTCGGCAAATTCGCGCTCGACGCCAACGGCAAGGAAATGTCGACCACGATGGCATTCGTGCGGATGCTCTCGGCGCTGCTGAAGGATCGCGAGATCGGCGCGCGCATTGTGCCGATCATCGCCGACGAAGCGCGCACGTTCGGCATGGCGGATCTGTTTCGGACCGTCGGCATCTACTCGCCGGTCGGACAACTGTACGAACCCGAAGACCAGGCGCAGATCAGTTACTACAAGGAAGCCAAGACCGGCCAGATTCTCGAAGAAGGAATCAACGAGGCGGGTGCGATTGCGTCGTGGGTCGCCGCGGGCACCAGCTATTCGACTAACGGCTTCGCGATGCTGCCGTTTTATATCTTCTATTCAATGTTCGGTTTTCAGCGTGTCGGCGATTTGCTGTGGGCGGCGGCCGACTCGCGGACGCGCGGCTTTCTGCTCGGCGCGACCGCGGGCCGTACGACACTGTCAGGCGAAGGGTTACAGCACCAGGACGGCACGAGTCACTTGATCGCGAGCACGATTCCGAACTGCCGCGCGTACGACCCGTGCTATGCATACGAATTGGCGCTGATCGTCGAGGACGGTATGCGGCGCATGCTCACCGAACAGGCGGACGTTTTCTACTACGTCACCGTGATGAATGAAAACTATGCGCAGCCATCAACACCGTCCATCGCGCGTGAAGGCGTATTGCGGGGAATGTATCGAGTAAGGTCGACGTCCAATCCAAAGGTCCGTTTGCTCGCCTCGGGGACGATTCTGCGCGAGGCGCTGGCAGCAGCCGAAATTTTGCAGCGCGATCACGGCTTTGATGCCGATGTCTACTCAGTGACGAGTTTCACCGAGTTGCGCCGTGAAGCGGTTGAAATGCAGCATGCGACGAAGCCTGCAACTGCAAGCCAGAGATCGTGGGTAGAACACCAGCTGACCGCAAACGGAACGCCAGTCATTGCGGCCAGCGACTACGTCTCAGCAGTTCCCGACTTGATCCGTCCTTGGATTCGCGATCGCTACGTCACACTGGGCACCGACGGATTCGGCCGTTCTGACACGCGTGCGGCCCTCCGACATTTCTTCCGCATCGACCGGCAGTCAATTGCGCGCACAGCCATCGAAGCGTTGAGCAGCTAGGGCTTGCGGCCTGGTCCGATGGAATCCTCTAGGAATTTGAAAATCTGGTTGTAGAGGTCGACATTGTTTTCAAGCTTGCCGAACCCGTGTCCTTCTTCGGACTTGATCACTACCGCCTTAGGCCGGTTGCCCGCACGTTCTAGCGCGCTCTGAATTGCGCGTGTTTGTTCCAGCGGCGTACGGATGTCGTCGGAGCCTGCGTACAACATGATCGGGCCCTTGATCTTGTCAGCGTAAGTGACTGGCGACGTCACCGCCGGAATCGACGACGTTGACTGGGCGCCGACAATCTGCAACCAAAGGTTCACTACTCCGTCGCTATGAGCGATGTCGCCAGACGGTGACGTAAGAATCATCTTCACATCGCTCACTACCAGGCCAGCGACGCCGCACTTGAAGACGTCGGGGGCCTGACCCATTGCCATCAGCACCGCAGCGCCACCGTAACTGGCCCCGGAGATGCAGACCCGCGCCGGGTCAACGAAACCTTGTGCAATACCCCATTTGACCGCATCGACATGGTCCTGGACCATCTGTCGACCGTAGGAGCCGAAACCGCTGTAGAAAACTTTCGAACCGAGGCCAGGCGTTATGCGGAAATTGGGAACGATGACCGCATAGCCTCGTGATGCGAGCAGCTGAGCCTCGCGCACACCGAAACTCCAGGCACCCCAAATGTCGGAGCGTACGTGTGGACCGCCGTGGATGTGAACAACTGTCGGCAGACGCTCGCCGGGCTTATGGCCACGCGGCAGGAAGTAATACGAAGATATCTCCAACCCATCTGAGGTCTTCAACGTGAACGGACGCATCGGCGTCAGTTGATCGGAGGTCAACCATGGACGGCTGGCGAACAGTTCCTCCATCGTCTTTTTCTTCTCGTCCAGCAGATACCAGCGCGCCGATTGCACATCAGATAGTGCGGTCACGATCAGTCTGTCGCCGTCGGGCGTGCGAACGAACGTGTTCAGCGTATCGGGCAACGCGGCGTCAATCATGCGCTGCAGGCGCTGGTAGCGCTCGTCAGTCCACACCGTCTCGGTCTTGTCGGCACGCACTCGAAAGCCCACCACTTCGTCGGTCTTCGAGTCGCGCAGCGGGCCGGGCACAGCTCTGCCGCGCGTCCGCCCCCATGTCGAACTTTGGATGCTGCGCGACCAGCTCACCCAATTTCCTGGCGTCTGGGTCATACCGATAGACCGCCATCGTCTCGCGACCGGCGTTGGTCGCGACCAGCAGCGTCTGATTGTCCTTTTCAAAGTACAACGGAACAAATGCGGGTCCCTTGACAAAGTCGTATCGATTCAATTCCACCCATGGCGCCGATTCGTCCTTACGGTAAGAAACGATCGAGACCGTTGTGTCCTTCGGGTTCGATACTGCTACGCGGGGTACGAGGTTGCCGTCCAACACCCATCCCACAGGCGCTTGATCCTCCGCCCCATCGTCAAACTGCACGCGCTCTGGGCGGGTCGGCGTCAATAGCGCGGCGCGACCGGTCTTTACATTGAGGCGATAGACATCGGCCGAGTCCTGAGAGCGGATGTTTCCGATGGCGATGATCTCCTCGTCGCTACCGGGAACGGATCGAAGATACGTATAACCGCGATACACGTAGCCTCCAGTGCGACGCACGTCGCGCACCATCGGCGACAACTGCCGGCTTTCCTTGCCATCGCGCGAGACCATGAAAAACCCGCCGCCCTCCTGCAGTCCGGCGCCGCTCGGGGCGTTGAATTGGCCGAGCGAATAAACCAGACGCTCGTTGCCGACCCAAGCAACATCCTGCACGTCGAAATCGCGGAAGTTCGTGATCGCAACTCCCTTGCGCGTCTCAAGATCAACGATCGCCAGATTCAAGCGATCGTTCACGGGTGAAAGGACGGCGAAGTAACGACCGTTCGGTGAAAGACGCGGTTGCGCGATTGCCGGCCGTTTCCAAACATCCTCAATCGAGAGGGGCTTGCCTGTCTTTTGGTCCGCGGGCTTTGATGTCTGCGCACCAGCCAACGGCGAAAAGCTCAGCAACGCCGCCAAGGTCAATGTGCCCACAATTTTCATTTGCGCTCCGTGCGATGTTCGATGCCGGCCAAGGTCCCAAGGGGTTGTCCGGCCTTTGACTGTTGTTTAGTGACGTCAATGTAACGCAAGCGTTACAAACACGTCGCCTACCGGATCAGGATTGCCCGATAGTCGTTGACGTTGGTTCGCGTCGGCCCGGTGTCGTATCAGTCCGCCCGCCGCCAGGAAGAATCCGTACGAGTCGCATCGATCGAGTGCTTCGCGTGCAGAGACTCCCTGGACCGCGGCCTGCGCAATCGACTCAGGTCGAAGCCACGCACCGGCGTTGTCCTCCGTGCCGTCGATCCCGTCGGTGTCGGCGGCAAGCGCATGAACATCTGGCATTCCCTGCAGCTCGAACGCCAACGACAGCAGAAATTCAGTGCACCGCCCTCCGCGGCCGGTTAGGCCCGGCGGCAGTGTCACGGTACATTCGCCGCCTGAAATCAACGCCACGGGCGGCTGGAACGGCTGGTGACGAACGCGGATTTCGCGCACCAGCGCTGCATAGACCTTTGCAACTTCGCGCGCTTCTCCAGTGACCGTGTCCCCCATCACGACGGGTTGAATGCCACCCGCGCGAAAAACTTCGGCCGCCGCCTCAAGAGAGCCGTGCGCTGTTGCGATCACTCGGTTCTCGACTTGCGTGAACAGCGGATCTCCCGGCTTCGGCGTTTCGTCAACACGAGCTTCAGCACCACGCTGCAGCCAGGCCGACCACGTCATCGGGTGCCGGCACACGCCAGCGCGAAAGGACGGCAATCGCATCGGTGTAGGTGGACGGATCGGCCGCGCAAGGTCCGGAAGCGATATCGGTTGGCGCATCGCCCGTCACGTCTGAAATCAGCAGCGTCAAAACGCGTGCGCCTCGCCTGGTCGCGGCCGCGGCTAGCCGCCCCCCCGCGATTTGCGACAAGTGCTTGCGCACGATGTTCATCTCACCAATCGGTGCACCGCTGGCGAGCAACATGTGAGTGACGGACTTTAAACTCGACATCGATACTTCCGGCACCGGGAGACTTAGCAAGCTCGATCCTCCGCCCGAAATCAAGGCCAGCAGCAGATCATCGCGCTGCAAACTTGAAACGAGCTGCATGATGTCGCGCGCCGCAGCTTCGCCCGCATCGTCAGGCACCGGATGCCCGGCTTCCACCACACGAATACGCTGCGTCGGTGTGCCGTGTGCATAGCGCGTGATGACCAGTCCTTCGAGCGCGATGTCGGACCAGGCACGCTCGACCGCAAGTGCCATGCTGGCGGCTGCTTTACCCGCGCCGACGACCTTTACACGGCTGGAAGGAGCTTGCGGCAAGTGGGCCGCGACAATACGCAACGGATCCGCGGAGGCCACCGCAGCGTCGAAGCTCGCTCGCATCAGTTCAACCGGACTCATCATGTGAACTGATGTCGGCTCAATGGACGAAGGAACCGTGTGTTCTTATCGGCTGCGCTCACTTCAGCACCCGGAACATATTGTGGTGGGCGTCTGTGAACGTCGGTAGATCGGCGCGATCTTCAATCGGCGTGGCCACGTAACCCAAGCTACCGGTGCGCAGGAGCTGCTTGTCGCGCGAGACAAGGATCTGATCGGTTGGCGACAGCCAATACTCTGCGCCTGTCTTAAAGCCAGGTACGTCCGAGACCAGTACAGCCTCCATCTGAAACTCATTCGCCAAGCGCTTTACGACCGGCATTAGATCGATGTAGCGATTGGTCGCCTGAAAAACGATGACTCCATTCGGTGCCAGATGCCGCACGTAGAGTGCCATCGCTTCGCGCGTGACCAGATGCATTGGTATCGAATCGCCCGCAAAGGCATCGATGCCCAGAATGTCATACGCCTGCGGCGCCGCGCGCTCGAGGCTCAGGCGGCCATCTCCCAGCACCACCTGAATTTTTGCGGCGCTATGACGCAGGAACGTGAACTCGTCGTTCGCCATATCGACAACCAGCGGGCTGATCTCGTAAAAAGTGAGGTCGTCGCCCTTGCGCCCGTAGGAGGCGAGGACACCTGCGCCAAGGCCGATGATCCCCACTCGGCGTGGCTGCGGTCGCACTTCATTCAGCGCTTCGAACAAGCGCCCATAACCCGACGAAGGCCCAAAGTAGTCACTCGGTCGATTGCGAAACTCGTCACCCAGCAGCTGACCACCGTGAACAATTCCGCCGTGAAGCATTGAGCGATACGGAACCGGATCGGCCCGGTCGCGCGTGCGGACCACGCCATAAAAATCGCGGTCCATTGTGCGCACGTCACGCAAATATTCCTGCGCGCCGCGTATCGATAAGAAAGCCGTCACGGTAAACACAGCAAATCCAAACAGCCGCCATGCTCCTCGCAGGCGCAACGAAAGCGTCAACGCCAGCAACACCAGCGCAATATTGACCTCAAAGTAACCATGCAAGACCAGGGGCGCGACGATCGCAATCAGTACGGCGCCAAGTGCACCACCCACCGAAAGCATCAAATAAAACCGCGTCAGCCAGCGCGGATCGGGCTTCATCAGCGCCAATTCACCATGGCAGAACATGCACGCCGCAAATAGTCCGCCGAAGAAAACCGATGCGGCCGACATCAAATTGAGTGATGGAATCAGCCACGCCATTGTCGGAACCAGCACCGACAGCGCAGCAATGAACAACCCGCGCTGATACCAACGGGGATGATCGAACGTCAGAATAAAACTCGCCAAGTAAATTGATAGCGGAAGCACCCAAAGGAATGGCACGCTCGCAATGTTCTGCGTGACATGATTGGTGACTGCCAGCAACATGATCGAAGCCATCGCAGCCAGCGCGAGCCATGTGAGTTGTGTCAGCGCGCTCGGTGCTGTAGTTGCCGCCGCAGTTAGCGGCGCTACCGGACCGGGGCTGACCTCGCGCGCATTGCGGAGCGAAGCCCACGCGATGCCTGCGCAGAGCAATGCGAACGCGCCGTAGGCAATCGACCATGCCCACCCGAGCTCGATCAAGCCAAACCACGGTTCCAACAGCACCGGAAATCCGAGCAATGCCAATAACGAAGCGAAGTTCGACAATGCAAACAATCGGTAGGGCACCGCGGCTCTGAACCGACGCCAATACCAGGATTGCAGCAACGGAGTCGTGGTCGACAACAGAAAATAGGGCAGGCCGATCGTTACCGCGAGCAGCAGCAGGATTCGAAATATCGGATCCTCATCGCCGCGTGGTTTCCAATCCGTCGATGCAAGAATCGGCAACGTCGCGAGCGACAGCACGAGCAAGCTGATGTGCAGCAGCGTCTGCCTTCGCACGCCCAGACGTGTCGTCCAGTCGGCGTAGGCATAGCCCGCCAGCAACGTCGACTGGAAAAAAACCAGCGCCGTTGTCCAGACCGCAGAAGAGCCACCGAACCACGGCAGGATCTGCTTCGCGATGATCGGCTGCACCAGGAACAGCAGAAATGCAGACAGAAATATCGTGCTCGCATACGGCAGGATCACAAAGCGAGGACGGATATCAGGCGACGAGGCCGCTACGGACATATCAATGCTGCCGGAATTTCTGAACAGCGATTATCTTCGATTGCCGACCGCGTCGAATAATCTGCATATCGACTGTCGCTTACGCGCACGCAATTCAGTGCGCGAGCCTTTACCGTTCATTCACGCTGCAACAGCTAGTTGCTGCGACAACCGAGTTAAACAGGAGTTAGCCATGAACCGCAATTCAATCCGTGCTTTGATCGCCACGGTACTGCTCGCCACCGCCGCATTGTCGGGCTGTGCAACCGTTGGCGACGAGTCATCCGTCTATGCAGGCACCGACGTGCTCTCGCAGGACCGCATGACAGGCGCCTAATATTTGTACGTAGCTCGACGGGGCCGCGAACGCGGCCCCGCTTCGATTCCACGTCCTACAAGAGCGGACTAACGAGCCGCGTCAAATTCTGGGTCAACTCCTGCGCAAACGGGCGTTTGCGCCACTGGTCGAGCGTGATCTGGTGCGAGCCCCGCATATAGCCCTCTTCGATGGCGACCAGCTGCGCGGCGATATCCTGATCGAAGAACAACGCAACAACCTCTTCGTTAAGCTCGAACGAGCGCATGTCGAGATTGCACGAGCCGATCCACGCCATCTGCCCGTCGATCGATACTGCCTTGGTATGCAGGAACGCCTCCGTGTAAGCGTGAATTCTGACGCCAGCGAGCAGCAGAGACTCATAGTAGGAACGCTGCGCATTACCGACGAAAAACTGATCGATGTGATCGTCGACGATCAGATGCACTTCGGCGCCACGATGCACGGCAGTTTCGAGCGCATCCTGTAAAGACTGGCTCGGGATGAAATACGGCGTCGTCACGACCACTCGTCGTGTGGCCGAATAGATGAGGTTGACAACCATGCGCAGCGCGCGCTGCGTCGAGGATGAGGGTCCGTTCGGAAGCACCTGTGCCGGCGTGGACCCGGCCAGCGGCGGCACTGGAAACGCCGCCTCGCCGATGAACTCCCCGCTTTCAACAAACCAGTCGGAGCCGAAAACGGCCTGCAGTTGCAATGCCGATGGCCCTTTGATGCGCACCATCAATTCGCTGTAATTGAGCCCCGGTTTGAAATCGGCACTTACCATGTTCTGCGAGCCCGTGTACCCGATGTTGCCATCGACGACGACGATCTTGCGGTGGTTGCGCAAATCGAAGCGCGCACTCTTGCGTCCGACTCTGACAGGCAACGCCACGCGCGCGGCCACACCGAGCGCTCGTAGCTTCGGCAGCAGCGTGCGACGCGAGGGGCGCGAGCCGAATGCATCGATCAGCACTCGACAGATCACACCACGCGCGACGGCGCGGCCGAGCGCGCTGATGACGACCGCGCTGCGCGCATCATCGCCAAAAATATAGAAGCACAGATGCACGTGGTGACGTGCGGCATCGATATCTGCAGCAATGCGGTCGATTGTCGCTGCGTAGTCGGTTAGAAGCTCCACCGAGTTGCCGCCCAGATTGTTGAGCATGCCAAGGTCGGTAGCGAGACGCACGCTCGGCTGGTACTGCGGATCGACCGCGGGAGCGGCAATCTGAGGCAGCGCCGCCATTCGCCGGCGCACCGGCTCGATTAGGTCGATGTATTGCCAGCGCCGCTCGATCCGCCAGCTCGGCAAGCGTGGGCGTCCGATCAACACGTAGAGCAGCAGCCCTACCCACGGCAGGAAAAAGATGAAAAGCAGCCAACCCTTGGCCGCCTCCGGCGAGCGGCGTGTCGGCACGATCGGCAACATCACGAGGCGGATAGCCCAGTCGCTGAAGATCAGCAACGTGGTCCAAAACCCGGTCGCTTGCATGTCAGACATTGCGTGACCGGCGACTTACGTTTCCATCCGCGCTATACCCGACGATCAGCGATCAACGATCACGCGTCACTTACTCATCTCATCACCGAGACGGTCGGTCGGCCAGCGCAACTGGTCGCGCAACGCGAATGTCATCGGCAAATCCATTTTCAAGTTGTTCGGCGGAATCGGTTGCAGGAACCACTTGTCATAAAAGCGGCCAACGACGCCATCCAGCATCAGCGCAGCCAAATGGCGATCAACGGCCTTCTTGTATTCGACATCGCCCTTGCGCAGCAAGATCGCGATCGGCTCCAACACCAGAAATGAACCCACGATCGCCAGCTTCGATGGGTCCTTGGACTTCGCTCGCTGCGCGGCCAGCAACACGTCGATCGTCGCAAATGCCTCGACCTCGCCGCGCTCCACCGCTTCCCTCGCCTCGTCGTAGCTCTTGTATTCGACCAGCACTGAACCCGGTAGCACGCCCCCTTCGATCCTCTGCTTCAGCAAAGGGACAGAATTCGTGCCGGGTACAACCGATATGCGGCGGCCGACCAGATCCTGAATCGCGCGAATCTTCGAATCGGAACGCACCAGGAAGCGCGGACCCGAAAACTGATACGGCATCGAGTAGTCGATCGTCTTGCGGCGTTGCGGATCATTAATCGTTGTGCCGCATTCCATGTCGGCCTTGCCGCTGTTGACAACGTCAAATCGCGTACGCGCGCTGACCTCGACAAACGCGATCTTTAGCGGGCGCTTCAATTCGCGCTCCATTAGCCGCACGATCTCGCGGCAGATGTCTATCCCATAGCCGATGGGCTGCTTGCTGTCGTCCAGATAGGCGAATGGAATCGCGTCGGGCCGATATGCAATCGTGACGACTCCGGTATCGCGCACCTTTGCCAGCGTTGGCGGCAGCTTGACGTTCGGCGGTTCGGCGGTCTGCGCCGCTGCGACGCCAGCAGCGCCAACGACGACGGCAACCGTGAACCAGCGCCCAAAACCGACAAAGCTTCGGACCAAGCCTGAATGTCGGAAGTTCATGCGTCCCGGCGTGCATTCGCACGTGCAATGAAAACGATCTTGAGTCTACGTGTTCGTCTCGCGATCAACGCCGCAAATTCGCGGCAGTTTCGGCCGCACTCTCTGTAGACGGGCGCGGTTGCGGTCACTGTTAGTTATGCAGAATCTTCGACAGAAAGAGCTGCGCGCGCTCCGACCTCGGTTGCCCGAAGAAGTCGTCCTTCGACGCATCTTCAACGATCTCGCCCTTGTCCATGAAGATCACACGATTCGCCACTTTGCGGGCAAATCCCATCTCGTGCGTGACGACCATCATCGTCATGCCCTCTTTTGCCAACTGCACCATCACGTCGAGCACTTCGTTGATCATCTCCGGGTCAAGCGCGGAGGTCGGCTCGTCGAACAGCATGCATATGGGATCCATCGACAGCGCGCGCGCTATCGCGACGCGCTGTTGCTGCCCGCCTGACAGCTGACCGGGAAACTTCGCCGCTTGCGAGCTCAAACCAACGCGGTCGAGCAATTTCATTGCGCGCACGGTCGCTTCCTCCTTCTTCCGATTCAGCACCTTGATCTGCGCCAGCGTTAGGTTGTCGATGATCGTCAAGTGCGGGAAGAGCTCGAAATGCTGAAATACCATGCCGACGCGCGCGCGCAGCTTGGGTAAATTCGTCTTCGCAGCACCGACCGAAATGCCGTCAACGGTGATTACGCCCTTCTGAAACGGCTCGAGTGCGTTCACGCACTTGATCAACGTCGACTTGCCGGAGCCCGATGGCCCGCAGACGACGATCACCTCGCCCTTTTTCACCGTCGTCGAACAGTTGGTCAGCACTTGAAAAGTGCCGTACCACTTCGATACGTCCTTGCACTCGATCATCGCCATTGCTTGCGAAGCTCCTTAGCGGATGACTGCGATTCTTTTCTGGAGCAGTTTGACCAGATACGACAGCGTGTAGCACAGCACGAAATAAACCACCGCCACAAACAAGTACATCTCGATCAGCCGCGAATCGCGCTGCGCGATTTTGGATGCCGCGCCGACGAAGTCCGTCGCTGAGATCACATACACCAGCGACGTGTCCTGAAACAAAATGATCGTCTGCGTCAGCAGCACCGGAATCATGTTGCGGAACGCTTGCGGCAAGATCACCAATCGCATCGCCTGCCCGTAAGTAAGACCCAGCGCGTACGCCGAGTAGACCTGGCCGCGTGGAATCGACTGAATACCGGCGCGCATGATTTCGCAGAAATACGCCGCTTCGAACAAGATGAACGTGATCATTGCGGTGCGCTCGGCTCCGATCTGAATCGGACGTTCGGAACCGGTGATTGCCTGCGCAATCAGCGGCACCAGAAAGAAGAACCAGAAAATTACCAGCACAAGTGGAATCGAGCGCATCAAGTTGACGTAGGCTGCGGCCGCGTTCGACAAAATCTTGTTGGAGGACAAACGCGCGAGAGCCAGCAAGGTTCCAAAGAACAGTCCGCCGACGGCTGACGTCGTGGTCAGTTGCAAGGTGTACTTCATCCCCTGCCACAAGTACGGCAACGCATTGATGACGACTGAAAAATCGAGATTCATCGCGCTATTTCCCGCCGCCGATATACCCCGGCACCGCAACTTTTCGCTCCACGTACGCCATCACGCGGTTGGCTGTCATCGCGACAATGATGTAAATCACAGTTGCCGCAGTAAACGCCTCGAAGAAGTTGAATGTGTACTCGCCGATTTCACGCGAGCGAAACGTCAGCTCTGCCAGTCCAATCGTCAGCGCGATCGATGAGTTCTTAATCAGGTTCATCGTCTCGCTGGTAAGCGGCGGGATGATGATGCGAAACGCCATCGGCAGCAGCACGAATCGATACACCTGAACCTGCGTCAGCCCGACCGCCATGCCAGCGTTGCGCTGCCCACGCGACAGCGACTGGATGCCAGCGCGAACCTGCTCGGCAATCCGTGCCGACGTAAACAGACCGAGGCAGAGGACGGCGGCGAGGAATTGCGCGTAAATCGGCTCGGTCGAGATCATCCAGTGTTTCAGTGGCGGGATGAACTCGGGAATCACGAAGTACCAGAGAAACATCTGAACCAACAGAGGGATGTTACGAAACAGCTCGACCCAGGCGTTGCCCAGGCGCACCAGCCAGGGCTTATCGGTCGTGCGGATCGTCCCAATGAACGAGCCGACGATCAGCGCAATGATCCAAGCCAGCGCCGAGATGGCCAGCGTCCAGTAGAAGCCGGCGAGGATCCACTCCCAGTAGGCGCCGTCGCCGTCGGGCGTTTGCTGAAAGAAGACGCCCCAGTTCCAGTTGTAATTCATTGTTCACCCCGTCCCAGGGCGAAGCTTGCCGCAAAAAGAAAAAGGCCGAAAGCACTGCTTTCGGCCTTTGCGTTCCCCTTAGCCAGGGTGACTCTGCGGCTTACTGCACGCCTTTGTCGTTGGGGCTCTTGAACGCTTCCTTGATGGCCGGCGTTTGCGGGAAGTTCATATTGATATTGCGTGGCGGAATCGCACTGGTAAACCACTTTGCGTAGATCTTGTCGATCTCGCCCGACTTGTAGACGGCACTGACCGCGCGATCGACCAGCGCTTTGAATTGCGGGTCTTCGCGGCGCAGCATCATGCTGTAGGGCTCGGTCCGCAGTGACTCGGGCAGGATCATGTACTGGCTGGGATTTTGCTGATTCGCGATCTGACCCGCCAGCAGGATGTCATCCATGATGAACGCCTGCGCGCGATCACTTGCGACGAGTTGCATCGACTCCGCGTGATCCTTTGCCTGCAGCTCCTTGAAGTCGATACCTTTGGCTTTCTCGTAGCCACGCAGCAACGGAATCGAAGTCGTACCCGACGTCGAAGCCACGGTCTTGCCGTTCAGGTCGGCAAACGTCTTGATGCCCGAATCCTTTTTGACTGCCGCCGATATGTTGACCACGAAGTACGTCGGACCAAACGCGACCTGCTTCTGGCGCTCGACCGAGTTAGTCGTAGAGCCACACTCCAGGTCGATCGTGCCGTTCTGCAACAACGGAATGCGGTTGGCCGAAGTCACGGGCTGATACGCGACTTTCAAATTCGGCATCTTCAATTCGGCCTTGACGGCGTCAACAACCTTGCCGCACAGCTCCATCGCGTAGCCAACGGGTTGCTGCTTGTCGTCCAGATACGAAAACGGAATCGACGATTCGCGATAGCCGATGGTGATCGTGCCGGTTTCCTTGATCTTCTTCAATGTTCCAGTGAGCTCCTGCGCGTTCGCGCTGATCGCCACCGAACCAAGCAAGCCCGCGCCTGCCAACGCCACCACAAAGCGGGAAATTGTCAGTCTGCTCATTTTTGTACTCACTTTCTGTGCCCTCCTCGGGAAAATCAAAATCAGTCTAGCAAAACGCCCCGTTTCAGAGCGCGTTGACGAGGACGAGGGTTACTACCTGCGGCAACCGCACGTCTAGGCATCCGCTGCCGCCGGAGCGACAGCTTCCGCCTTTGCGCGCTCCCGGCTTTGAATTTCCCACATCGACGCATACACGCCTCGACGCGTCAATAATTCACCGTGCGTGCCGCGCTCGACGATACGGCCGTGGTCCATCACCAGAATCTGGTCGGCGTGCACAACAGTCGATAGCCGGTGCGCGATCACCAGCGTCGTGCGGCTTTCCGAGATGCTCTCGAGTTCGTGCTGGATCACGCGCTCGGTCCGCGAATCCAATGCCGACGTTGCTTCATCGAACACCAGAATGGCCGGGTCTTTCAGTAGCGTCCGCGCAATCGCAACGCGTTGCTTTTCACCGCCGGATAGCTTCAGCCCGCGCTCGCCGACACGTGTCTGATAGCCGTCGGGCAACGACTGTACAAACTCATGAATGTGCGCGGCGCGCGCCGCCGTTACAACCTCGTCATGCCCGGCGCCTGGCCGGCCGTAGGCGATGTTGTACTCGATCGTGTCGTTAAACAGCACCGTGTCTTGCGGAACGATACCGATCGCTGCGCGCAGGCTCTGCTGGGTCAGCGTGCGCACATCCTGCCCGTCTATCAACACGCGGCCGGCGTCGACGTCATAGAACCGGAACAGCAGTCGCGCCAGCGTCGATTTACCCGATCCGGTAGCACCGACAACAGCGGTGGTCGACCCACCCGCGATCGTCAGATCCACATCGTGCAGCACCTGCCGTCGAACGTCGTACGAAAAATCAACATGCTCGAAGCGCACCTCGGCCGACCGGACCGACAACGGGTGTGCATCGGGCGCATCCGCGATTTCGCGGTTCTGTTCGAGCAGGACAAACATGCGATCCATGTCCGCAAGGCTTTGCTTGATTTCGCGATAGATCACCCCTAGGAAGTTCATCGGGATGTACAGCTGAATCATGAAGGCGTTGACCAGCACGAGGTCGCCGATGCTCATCCGGCCCTCGACGACTCCGAGCGCAGCACGCCATAGAATCAGCGTCAACGCGACGGCGATCAGCGCCTGCTGACCGGCGTTCAAGATATTCAGCGACTGCTGCGAAAGCACCGCGATGCGCTGCGAATCGGCCAGGGTTTCGTCATAGCGCCGTGCTTCGTAGTCCTCATTGCCGAAGTACTTGACGGTCTCGAAGTTCAGCAGTGAATCGACGGCACGCGATTGCGCCTTGCTCTCAAGCTCGTTCCAGCGTCGCCGCACGGTGGTACGCCAATTGGTCACCGACACCGTGAATGTGATGTAAATGATCAGACTGGTTGCGACGATGGTCGCAAACCAGATTTCGTACTTCCACAGCAGATAGGCGAAGACGAGCGTGATCTCGATCAACGTCGGCAAGATCGAGTACAAGGTGAAGCTGATCAGAGAAGAAATTCCGCGAATGCCCTGGTCGATCTCGCGCGTGACGGCGCCGGTGCGACGATCGAGGTGGTAACGCAGCGACAGCGAATGCAGATGCCGAAACGTCTTCAGCGCCAATGTGCGCGTCGCTGCTTGTGTCACCTTGACGAAGAAGAACTCGCGCAGCTCGGTAAACAGCGACGTCGACAGACGCAATGCGCCGTACGCGATGATCAATGCGAGCGGAACGACAAGAAGAGCGGTGACGGTCTGAGCACTCGGCGTGGTGGGAGCCAGGCCGTCAACGATCTCTTTCAACAAGATCGGCACAGACACGGTGGCCAGCTTCGCAGCGACCAGGCATGCAAGCGCAAATAACACCCGGCCCTTGTATTCCCATAGATACGGCAACAAAGTCCGGAGGGTCTTCCAATCGTTGCGCTCAGCGCGCTCCGAGGGCAATGCTTCGCTGGGTGAGGACCAACGCATCGTCAACGGACGGCGTTCGAGGTTACGCTTTGCATCCGCCGATTATCTCAGTACGCCTATGACCCAGTCCGACCAGCTTCCCTCCGACCGCGTGGCGATGTTGCGCATGATGCCGATGCCCGCGGATGCGAATGTGCACGGCGACGTGTTTGGGGGCTGGATCATGTCGCATGTCGACGTCGCCGGCGCGATTCCCGCGGCGCGCCGCGCCGGTGGCCGCGTCGCGACCGTTGCCGTGACGTCGTTTGTTTTCAAGCAGGCGGTGTTTGTCGGCGACTTGGTCAGTTTCTATGCGGAGATCGTGAAGCTCGGCACGACGTCAATCACGGTTGATGTCGAGGTCTATGTCGAGCGAAATCGCATGGAAAAAGAGGTCGTCAAAGTAACCGAGGCAACGCTCGTATATGTGGCGACCGACGAGCAGCGCAAGCCTCGAGTGTTGCCGCCGGTATAGCGCTGGATACTGAGCTCAAGTTCGGCTACGCAGCGCCTGTTGCGGCGGCAGTGCTCCCAGCGATATAGCCGCCGACGATCGCAGTCAACAGACCGTTGCCTTCCAGGTAGCCTCCCGCCGCGTCACCCGAGACGCCGCGCGCCGCGCCGCCGGCAGCGAGCAAATTGGGAAAGGGCGAGCCGTCCTTGCGCAGTACTCGCCCTGACGGATCGGTCGCCAACCCTCCCTCTGTGCCGAGCAGTGCGCCTGTTACAGGCACACCGTAGTAGGGGCCGAGCAGCATCTGAGTCGCCCGAAACTCGCGGCCGAATTCATCGGCTGCGTCGTCGAACGCAAGTGCATTAACCAGCGCGATCGTCGCTTCGAGCCCTTCGCGCTTCACTCCGAGTTGCTCAGACAGATCGCGTAACAGGCTTTCGCGCTTGATGACACCGGACGTCACCGCGTTCGCGTAATTTGGCATCGTGAGTCCGATCTCATGCACGCGCTCGTCATAGATCATGAACGCCGTCGCACCAGGCTGTGCCAGCACGAACAACGCAGATTCCGAATACCCCTCGTGCTCATTCACAAAGCGTTCGCCGTCTCGATTGACCTGTACCGCCCCCTCGGTCATCAGCGACCACGGAAGCGGCAAGCGCTGCGACAAGATCACCGCACCGTGTGCCAAGAACCCATCGATGTCTGCAAACTGTGCGTTGAGTGCGGTGCCCCACGCAAGAGCATCACCCTGACTGCCGTCGTGGCCCGCGAACGGCAGTCCGCGAACGTCCGGCAGATACTTGGCGACCAGCGAACTATTTCCGGCAAACCCGTTGCACGCAAGTATCAACGTGGTGCAAGCGACCGACTCGACGCTGCCGCCCCGCTTGTAGCGCACGCCGGTGATGCGCTGCGCATCATCGACTACGAGATCCGTTACATGCGCGGAAGACTCCATTCGCACACCTTGACTGGCGAGCGCCGAATACAGCGACGACAGTAGCGTGGCACCGCCACGGTCTGCCAGCGCGTGCATCCGCGAGAGCGAGTGCCCTGGCGCAACGCCTTCGACCAGCTCGAACCTGATTCCGTACTGCTTGGTCAACCACTCGAGCACTTTGGCCGATGCATCGGTCAACGCTTTGACAAGTGGTGCATAAGCCGACCCGTTAGCCTTGGCCTGGATGTCATCGGCAAAACGTTGCGGCGAATCGGTGATACCGCGCGCCTTTTGTTCCGCCGTTCCCGCTGCCGGCACCATCCCGGACGAACACGCGGTGGCGCCGCTTGGTGTGGCATCACGATCCAATACGACGACGTCGGCGCCTGCGCTACGCGCCGCGAGTGCCGCGGTGGCACCTGCACCTCCGGCGCCGATGACTACGACTGATGCGGTGGTGTCAAAACGCGCGGCCGAATCGTGCACGATCCCCATCGCTCAGTGGTCCGTAGCGCTCGCTCTTTTGAGCTGTTGTTCAATCCAGTGCGCCGCCTGCAAAGCACGCACATCATCATTGGGGCGGCCGATTATCTGCACTCCAAGCGGCAGATCGGATCGACTCCGGCGTAATGCGCGCGGCACCGGCACATTGATTTGCGGGCCGCCCAATAGCTGCCAGGCGCGATTGAATTGCGGGTCACCGGTGCTACCCAGCCCTTGCGGCGCCTCGCCGGGCGCGCTGGGCGCGACCATAACGTCGGCTGCACCGAATAATTCATCGATCGCTGCCGCGCAGTCGCGACCGGTAGTGAGCGCGCTCTGATACTCGTTCGCCTTTATCGCCTGCCCTTCTTCGATCAACGCAGCGAGCAGCGGCGATAGCTTGGCACGCTGATAGTCATACTCGCCACTCAGCGCTCGCGACGTTTCGAACACCTGCACAGTGCGCTGCGCATCGCCCAGCGCCGTGAACTTGCCGGGCCAGCGAATTTCGTTAACCGCCGCGCCACCGTCAGCACACACCCGCACGACCGCCTTCAACGCCTCGATCATCGCCGGCGACAGCCGGTCTGCCCATGGCGTATCGGTCCACGCGATGACCGGTGACACCCACCCACGATCCGTCTCGAGCGAAACCGCGCGCCAGTCTGCGCGTGACGCGACTGCCGCGGCGATCAGCGCTACGTCTTTGACAGAATTTGCGAAGCAACCCACCACGTCAAGCGTATCGGACAGCGGCAGAACCCCGGCGCGCGGAACAAGGCCACGCGTCGGCACAAGACCAACGACTCCGCAAAATGCCGCCGGTCGAATGATCGAACCTGCCGTTTGAGTACCGAGTGCCAGCGGCGCCATATGCGCGGCGACGGCCGCCGCGGATCCGCTCGAAGAGCCTCCGGGCGTGTGTTCCAACCCGGACGGATTGCGAGTCGGTCCAGGTGTGAAGTTGGCCAATTCGGCAGTGACCGTCTTGCCGAACCCATAGCCGCCCGCTTCATGCATCAGTGCGATACACGCCGCGTCGGCGTTCGGCACGCGGCCCGCGTAGATCGGTGAGCCGCGCTCGGTTGCGATGCCCGCGGTGTCTATTACATCTTTCACCGCAACCGGCAGCCCCATTAGCGGACCCGACCTTGCGCCGCTGTCAAACGTGCGCGCGATGTTCAGTGCGCGCCCCGCTTCAAACCATGCAAACGCATGCACCTCACCCTCACGTTGTTCGACCGCATCAACGAATGAGTGCGTCACCATCTCGCAGGTCACTTCGCGAGACTCGATCATGTGCAGAAGCTGCACGGCAGGCAGGCGGTTAAGCGGAGGTCGCATCGAGTATTTCAGAGACTGAACATGGTGGACCGGAATCTAGCGCAAGCGTGCTTGAAGCTCCGGTGCCGCGGTCCCAAAAAAAGGTGCCCTCAAGCCGCGTTGGAGCGCGGGCGCCGACAATAGCGGCAAAGCGTGCCGCTAATACAAGAATTGACTACAGGAACAGGTCCGGCATCAACTCACGGCTTTCGGGAATGACCGAATACTTGCTCAAGTCCGTAATGCCGGCCGTTTTCAACACTTCGTCGTCAATAAAGAAGTTTCCAGTCGTCGTCTTGGCATCGGAAACAAGCACCTGATAAGCGGCGTCGGCCATGATCTCTGGCGTGCGGCAATGCTCCGGTTTGACCCCGGGAATCATCTGGAGTGCGGCCGTGTAAATGACTGTGCGCGGCCATAGCGCGTTGACGGCGATGCCGTATTGGCGAAATTCGGCTGAGTGCCCGAGCACGCACATGCTCATGCCGTACTTTGCCATCGTGTATGCGACGTGCGGCGCGAACCAACGCGGGTTCATATTGAGCGGCGGCGACAACGTAAGAATGTGCGGGTTGCGCTTGCGCTCGGCCGACTGCTTCAGATACGGCAAACACGCCTGCGTGCACAAGAATGTGCCGCGCACGTCGACACCGAACATTAGGTCGAAGCGCTTCATCGGGGTTGCTTCCGTCGGCGTCAGACTGATCGCGCTTGCGTTGTTGACCAAGATGTCAATTCCGCCGAAGGTTTCAGCCGTTTTCTTGGCTGCAGCTACGACTTGTTGTTCATCGCGAATGTCGCAAGCGATCGCGAGTGCCTTGCCGCCCGCCGCCTCGACCTCTTCCGCGGCGCTATGAATCGTGCCGGGCAGTTTCGGGTTCGGCTCGACCGTTTTGGCCGCGATCGCAACGTTCGCACCGTCGGCAGCGGCGCGCTTGACGATCGCCAACCCGATGCCGCGCGATCCGCCGGAGACAAGAATAGTTTTGCCTGCAAGGTTCATTTTTTTGGCCAGAGGATCAGCTGCGTACAGCGAAACAACGCGATCGTCTTGCCGCTGTCAGTATGCGTAACGGTCGCATCCCACACCTGCGTCGTGCGGCCCTGGTGCGCAGCGCTGGCGTCAGCGCGTAACGTGCCGTCGGTCGCGGTACCCAGAAAATTGGACTTCAGCTCGATCGTCGTAAAGTTCGTCGCGCCATCAGGCAGGTGCGCGATGGTTGCATAACCCGCCGCAGTATCGGCCAAAGCGATGACAGAAGCCGCGTGCAAATAACCGTTCGGCGCCAAAAGCTGCGGCTTGATGACCACCTCCATCGCCAGCCGTCCTTCGCTGACGGCGACGACCTTGAGGCCGAACCAGCCCGGCAGGTTATCGCCGGTGCGTCGATTCAAATTCTCGAGGCTGGCATCGGCGCGTAGCGGCATCGTCGTTCGATTAGAGATCAAGCAAACTTCGAAAAGTCCGGCTTCCTGCGTTCAAAAAATGCCGTGAACGCTTCCTTTGCCTCTGGGCTGCGCAACATCTGCCCGAACGCGTTAGCCTCATCGGCGATGACCCTTTCGGTAACTGACTTCCATCCCGAGCGCAACAATCGCTTGGTCGCGCGCACCGAAGCCGGCGGCAGTTGATTGAAGCGTTCAGCCTGCTTGACCGCAAAGTCAAGAACATCGTCCGACGGCAGCATCCGGTTGACGATTTTCATTTCGACCGCTTCGCCGGCGCTGATCGGCTCTGCCAGCAGAAGCTTCTCCACCGCCTTGTGATAACCGGCGTTAAGCGGAATCAAGAGGCTCGATGCAAATTCGGGGCATAGACCCAGCGACACGAACGGCATCGTGAACACGGAATTGTCGGCGCAGTAAACCAGGTCACAGTGCATCAACATCGTCGTGCCAATGCCGACCGCAGCGCCGTTCACCGCGGCGACCACGGGCTTCTCTGCATAGCCAAGCGCTTGCATGAACTGAAATACCGGCGCGTTCATGTCCGCCGGCGGGTTCTTCATGAAGTCTTCAAGGTCGTTGCCGGCGGTGAAAATGTCTTTGTGGCCGTGGATCAGTATCGCGCGCGCCGCAGGATCATTTTGTGCAGTGGCGAGCGCATCGGCCATTGCCTGATACATCGCTGCCGTAATGGCGTTTTTCTTTTCTGGCCGCGCGATCTGAATGCGCGCCACGCCATTGCTGGTCGTACTTACGACGCTCATCGCGGGCCCGGCCGCCTATCGTGAATCCGGAGCGGCTTTGCGCGCAAAGTCGCGTAGCGCCGCCGATGCCTGCGCACGGATTTTGTTGCGAACAAACGGTGACCAACCCAGCAGCGAGCCCTTCGCGCCCAGCGCCTGCGAAGACCAGCGCCACAGATTGAAACTGTCTACCTGCCGCACGATCTTGCCGGCGACCAGTTGCATGTCCGTCGTTACATGATTCTTCACCGGTCTCCCAGTGGCAGAGAACGTGTATTGCGCCACCCAATTCACGCGCGCACGCGACGGACCGTCTTCAAGAATGTCTGCGTCGATGGCGAAATCATCTTCAGCGCGCGACAGCAGCATCTGCCACATCAACCGAGTGCCTTTCGCATTCAACAACTGAAACACAGGGTCGCTGAACGTAGCGTGCTCGGCGTACAACAAGCCCATCGTGTAGTGGTCGCGCACAGTGAAAGCTTCATAGAAGCGTTCTGCGACCCCCATCAGGCGCGCCTACACACGTTCAAAGATTCCCGCGGCGCCCATTCCAGTGCCGACGCACATCGTGACCATGCCGTATTTAAGGTTGTTCCGTCGCATTCCATGCACGACGGTAGCAGAGCGTATCGCACCGGTCGCGCCGAGCGGGTGGCCGAGTGCAATCGCCCCGCCCATCGGATTGACTTTGCCGGTGTCCAGACCGAGATCATTGATAACGGCCACCGCCTGTGCAGCGAATGCCTCATTTAACTCGATCCAACCCACGTCTTCCTTCTTAATGCCCGCCAACTTCAACGCGACCGGTATCGCTTCCTTCGGACCGATGCCCATGATTTCAGGCGGCACGCCGCGAATCGCAAAGCTGACGAAGCGCACGAGCGGTGTCAGGTTGAACTGCTTGACGGCTCGCTCTGAAGCCAGAATCAATGCACCGGCACCATCAGACGTTTGCGAGCTGTTGCCTGCGGTAACGCTGCCCTTGGCGGCAAACACCGGGCGCAGCTTGGCGAGCGCATCGAGATTCGTATCTGCTCGCGGGCCCTCGTCGAGGCTGACCGAGCGAGTGCGAACGTCGAGCTCCTGCGTGCCCAAGTGCGGAAATTTTTCCAGAATCTCGATCGTCGTCATCTCGTCGGCGAACAAACCAGCCTTTTGCGCCGCGATTGCTTTCTGATGCGACTCGTATGCAAATCTATCCTGCATCTCGCGCGTCACCTTCCACTGCGCGGCGACCTTTTCAGCCGTCAACCCCATGCCGTAGGCAATTCCGACGTTCTCGTCTGTTTCGAAGATGCGCGCGTTGAACGACGGCGTATTACCGCCCATCGGAACCATGCTCATTGACTCCGAGCCGCCGGCAAGCATCACGTCGGCCTCGCCGACTCGGATGCGATCGGCTGCCATCGCGACCGCGTTCAGCCCGGACGAGCAGAAGCGATTGATCGTCACGCCGCCCGTCGAGTTCGGCAACCCGGCCAGCAACACTGCGTTGCGCGCCATGTTTAGCCCCTGCTGCGCTTCGGGAAAGGCGCAGCCGACGATCGCGTCTTCGACTGCTTTCGGATCAAGGCTTGGAACTTGCGACATCACCGAGCGGATCGCGGAAACCAGCAAATCGTCAGGCCGTGTGTTGCGGAACATCCCCCGTGGCGCTTTACCGATCGGTGTACGCGTCGCAGCGACGATGTAGGCGTCTTGAACTTGTTTCATCTCAGTTCCTCACCGGCTTTCCGGTCTGCATCATTCCCATCATGCGTTCCTGCGACTTTGGATGATTCACAAGCTCAGTAAAAAATTTACGCTCGAGATCGAGCAGCCATTGTTCGTCAGCCGGCGCCGTCGCTTCGACGTCGCCGCCGCACATCACGTTGGCAATACCGGACGCCAGGTAGAAGTCGTGTTGACTGATGAAGCCGCCATCGCGCATGTTGACCAGCTGCGCCTTGATGTTGGCAACGCCGGTGCGACCTGCCACCGGAAACGACACCGGCCGAAGCGCGGGTCGATAGCCGCTCGCGTGCAACGCCGCGGCCTCGTTGATCGCCGTCCACAGCAATTCATGGTTGTTGAAGACGACCTTGTCGGTCGCACGCAGGTAGCCCATCTGCTGAGCTTCGAGCGCTGACTTCGAAACATTCGCCATCGCCGCGTTCAAAAACCAGTTCTTGATAAACGGGAACACGTCCGTCATACCCGCCGCCTGGGCCGCCTGTGCGCCGCGCAGCGCACCTTCTTTCAATCCACCGGCGCCGGGAATCAATCCAACACCGACTTCGACCAGACCGATGTAGCTTTCGAGTGATGCGACCGTTTTCGCGCTGTGCACGATCAACTCGCAGCCGCCGCCCAGCGCCATGCCACTGACTGCGGTGACAATGGGCACCTGCGCGTACTTGATACGCATCCAAGCGTCCTGCATCTTTTTTTCTTCGACGTCGATCGCCTTTGCGCCGCCGGACATGAACACTGGCATCATCGCCTGCAAGTCGGCGCCGACTGAAAACGGATCGTCCGGCGACCACACGACAAGCCCGCGATACTGCGACTCCGCGAGATCAACTGCTTTCAATAGTCCCGCGATGACGCCAGGACCGATCGCGTGCACTTTCGTTTTGATCGACAGGATCAAGACGTCGGCACCGGTGCCGGCGCCATTACTAGACCCGAGCGTCCATATGCGCACCGACTCGTCTTCGAATACTGTGGTGCCTCCAGTCGCGCCCGTCGAAGCTCCCTCGCCCAACAGCGCCGCACGAAAGATCTGCTTCGCATAGACCGGCAGCGTCGAGCGCGGAATGAATTTCTTTTTCGAAGGCGACCACGAGCCTTCCGGCGTGTGCACACCATTTGTGGCCACCGGTCCTTCGAACACCCATTTCGGTAACGGCGCCTTCGACAAGGCTTCACCCGCATCGATATCGGCCTTCACCCATTCTGCAACCTGTTTCCATCCCGCTGCTTGCCACGTTTCGAACGGGCCCGTCGACCATCCGAATCCCCAGCGGAGCGCGAAGTCCACATCACGCGCGGTGTCGGCGATCGTCTCGAGATGCACTGCGATGTAATGAAATGCATCGCGAAAAATCGCCCATAAGAATTTCGCCTGCGGATGATCCGATTCGCGCAGCAGCTTCAGGCGCTCGGCCGGCTCTTTCTTCTTCAAGATGCGGCCCACCAGCTCATCGGCTTTGCCGTTGCTTTCAACGTAGCCACCGGTTTTGGGGTCGAGCACGTTGATGGCCTTGCCTTCTTTTCGATAAAACCCGGCGCCGGATTTCTGGCCCAGCGCGCCCTTTTCGACCAGCACTTTCAACACGGTCGGCGTTGTGAAATGCTCGGCAAACGGATCGATCGACGCCGGCAAGGTGTCCTGCATCGTCTTGATCACATGCGCCATAGTGTCCAGACCGACGACATCAGCGGTGCGAAACGTCGCACTCTTCGCGCGTCCGAGTCGCACGCCAGTCAGATCGTCGACGACGTCATACGGCAGCCCATACTTTTCGGCTTCCTTGATGGTTGCCAGCATGCCGAAGATGCCGACCCGATTGGCGATGAAATTCGGTGTGTCTTTGGCGCGCACAACGCCCTTGCCGAGCGTCGACGTCAGAA
This sequence comes from uncultured beta proteobacterium, assembly GCA_963791315.1. Taxonomy (GTDB): domain Bacteria; phylum Pseudomonadota; class Gammaproteobacteria; order Burkholderiales; family Burkholderiaceae_F; genus JACCZX01. The sequence goes on along the minus strand of CAWBRQ010000007.1, from coordinate 212,488 downwards.
ACGTTTCGAGGTCGTCAAGGATTTCCGGTCGCGTGGCAGGCGTCGGGATCAATTCGACCAGGTGCATGTAACGCGGAGGGTTAAAAAAATGAACGCCGCAGAAGCGTGCCTTGAGCGCATCGTCCATCGGTTCGGCCAGCCTGGCGATCGGAAGGCCCGACGTATTGGAAGCGAAGATCGCATTGTCGGAAACGAAAGGCGCGACCTTGCGATACAGGTCGTGCTTCCAGTCCATTCGCTCCGCGATCGCTTCTATGATTACGTCGCAGCCGCGCAGCAACTCAAGGTTTTCTTCGTAGTTGGCGGGCTGGATGTGGATCGCATCGTCCTTGTTACCGAGCGGCGCTGGATTCAGCTTTTTCAGATTCTCGATCGCGCGCAACACGATGCCGTTCTTGTTAGGACCCTTGGCGTCAGGCAAGTCGAACAACACCACCGGCACTTTCGCGTTCACGCAATGCGCTGCGATCTGCGCGCCCATCACTCCGGCGCCCAACACTGCGACCTTTCTAACTACAAAGTTCTTCATCAAAAACTCTCCGCCGGCAGTTCCATCAAATTCTTCACACCCGAGCGCGCCGATCGAATGCGCGACGCGGTTTCCGGCAACAGCCGCTCGAAGTAAAAGCGCGCCACCATCAACTTGTTGCGATAAAACGGATCCACACGATCGCCGTCAGCCTTGATGCGCACCAGCGCCACCTTCGCCATGCGCGCCCAGAAGTATGCATACACAAGGTGTCCGACGATGCGCAGATAGTCGACGGCCGCACCGCCGGCTTCGTCCGGGTTGGCAAACGCCTTCATGCCGATCTCGGTGGTTAGCTTCGTGACCTCGTCGCCGAGGTCTGCCAACGGCGTCACGAACTCGCTCATCTCGCTCGCGGTGCCGTTTTCATCAATGAAGTCGGTGATCAATTTGCCGAAAGCTTTCAGTCGCGCGCCGTTATCCATCAACACCTTGCGTCCGAGCAGGTCGAGCGACTGGATCGTGTTGGTGCCCTCGTAAATCATGTTGATGCGTGCATCGCGAACGAACTGCTCCATGCCCCATTCGCGGATGTAGCCGTGGCCACCCAACACGCCAAGGCAGTCGGACGCGCACGCAAAGCCGTTGTCGGTCATAAACGCCTTCACGATAGGCGTCATCAGCGCCATCATGTCGCCGGCAAATTTCTTCTGCTGCTCGTCGGGATGATGAAACTGCAGGTCGGCCATGAGCGCGACCCAGTAAGCAAAGACGCGACCGCCTTCGGCATAGGCACGCGCCGTCAACAGCATCCGTCGCACGTCGGCGTGCACGATGATCGGATCGGCCGGCTTATCGGGCGCCTTGACGCCGGAGAGCGAGCGGCCCTGAATGCGTTCCTTTGCATACGCGGCGGCGTTTTGATACGCGATTTCATTCAAGCCTAGTCCCTGAACGCCAACCCCGAGTCGCGCGCCGTTCATCATCGTGAACATTGCATTAAGGCCCTTGTTCGGTTGACCGATCAACCAGCCCGTTGCGCCCTCTAAATTTATCTGGCACGTCGCGTTGCCGTGAATGCCCATCTTGTGTTCGATGCCGCCGCAGTAGATCGCATTACGCGCGCCGAGCCTTGCATCCGCACCGACACCTTCAGGCAAGAACTTCGGAACAATGAACAGTGAGATGCCCTTTGTTCCCTGCGGCGCATCCGGTAATCGCGCCAGCACGAGGTGGACGATGTTCTCGGTCAGATCGTGCTCGCCCGACGAAATGAAAATTTTCGCGCCGGTCAGACGGTAGCTGCCGTCAGCCTGCGGCTCTGCCCTCGTGCGCAACATGCCGAGGTCGGTGCCGCAGTGCGGCTCCGTCAGGCACATCGTGCCGCTCCATTGCCCGCTAGTGAGTTTCGGCAAGTACAAATTCTTTTGCTCGTCACTGCCGTGCAGAAGCAGGCATTCGCTGGCACCGATCGTCAGACCCGGATACATCGCCCAAGCCTGATTGGTCGAATACTGCATCTCGTAAAACGCAATCTGCAGCAGATGCGGCAGGCCCTGGCCGCCGTATTCGGTTTCCCCCGCCAGGCCCGGCCAACCAGCCGCACAAAAAGCTTCATAGGCCTGCCTGAATCCGCGCGGTGTTTTCACCGAATGCGTGGCAACGTCGTACGTGCACCCTTCGGCATCGCCCGACTGATTGACCGGCAGCAAAAACTCCTCGCAAAACTTGCCGGCTTCCTCGACTACCTGATTCATCGTGTCGGCATCGAGGTCGGCATAACGCGGCAGCGCCTTCAACATGTCGACAGCGCCGAGCACCTCGTGGATCACGAATTGCTGGTCGCGCAATGGGGCTTTGTAAATCGGCATTGCAGACTTCTCCTAGTTCTTCGTGCGGCGCACCGCATCGATCAATCGGCGCAGACCGGTGCGGGCGCGCTTGGCGCTGTCGGCCGAACGCAGCAAGCGGGCATCCTGATGCATCGCGAGCATCAGGCCGTAGATTTCAAAGACGAGCTGCTGCGCGTCGACGCGCGCCTTCAAATGACCTTCGGACACCGCCTGCCGGATCGTCTTGATCAGTTCGCGCTTCCAGCCGGCAATGATCGCGACCATCTCGTCACGCAGCGGGCCGGGGACATCGTCGTATTCGACCGCGCCAGCGATCATGATGCAGCCGCGTGTCATCTCGCGCGCCAAAAATGCAACCCAGCGCTCCAAAATCGCTTCGAGCCGTGGCAATCCGCGTGGCTTCGTCACGGCAGGCCTCAGCACTTCGTCGACAAACCGCTGCACGTACGCTTTCAGCACTGCGAGCTGCAGCTCTTCGCGCGAGCCGAAGTGTGCGAATACGCCACTCTTGCTCATCTGCATCGAATCGGCGAGCGTGCCGATCGTCAGGCCTTCAAGCCCATCGCGGCTCGCGGCCAGAAGCGCAGCTTCGACGATTGCCGCGCGCGTCATTTCTCCCTTGCGCGGTGGCGTCGCGAGCGACGCATGAGAGACGGAATTTGACATGCAGGGGGAATTAAAAATCGAACGTTCGTACTATTTCAGACGCGACCTCGGCAGTCAACCCGGCTGTTAGAGGCGCGCGACTAGTTGGTCTTGTTGCTCTCGTCGAACCAGCTTTTAACGTGATCGACGAACAGCCGCACTTTCAGCGACAGGTGCCGGTGGCTCGGGTAAACCGCCCAAATCTCCCCACGGCTAGCGTCGAAGCCCGGCATCAGGCGTACCAACCGGCCCTGGTCGATGGCATCACCGACCAGGAAGTCGGGCTCGCACACGATCCCGAGCCCGGCGATCGCGGCCGCCACGAGAGCGTCACCGCTATTCGCGTGCAGGCTGCCGCTCACGCGTACGTCATGTGGTTGCCCGGTGGAATCGGTAAAGCGCCAACTGCGCGGTGCACTCGCGTATGCGTACGTCAACACGTTATGCCTGACCAGGTCTGCGGGTGCCGCCGGACTGCCGCGTCGTTTCAGATAGTCAGCGGAAGCGCACGCGATAAGCTGCATCGACCCGAGGCGGCGCGCTACCAGGCGGTCGCTCCCCACTTGCCCGACACGGATCGCGAGGTCGAAACCCTCATCGATCAAATCGATCATCCGGTCGGACACGACGACGTCGAACTTGACGTCCGGATAGTGCTCGACAAACGCGGCGATCGCCGGGGCCACCCGTTTCTCGGCCATGTTGTACGAGCACGTCAGGCGCAAAGTGCCGCGCGGCGAGACCGCCGATTGACCGACGAGCGCCTCCGCCTCGGCGAGGTCGCTTAACAGCGCGACCGAGCGTTCATAGAACGCCTGGCCGCTTTCGGTCAGCGAAAGCCGGCGCGTTGTGCGATTTAGGAGGCGCGCCCCAAGGTGCTGCTCCAGATCCGCGATCTGTCGCGACAGCGACGAAGTTGACGTGCCTAGACGTTCGGCGGCCGCGACGAAGCTGCCGCTTTCGACTACGCGCACAAACGATTGCATCGCGGACCAGCGATCCATGGCGCGATTCTCCCGTATTTCGGGATGAACATTTGCGCGCCGTCCCCTTTGTCTCGTCGCTAGCGCGCGCCTACATTGATTGCGAGTCACGAACCCAAGGAGAAATCGATGATCGACGCCCGCACAGCACCTTATGCAGCCTTCACGCTACGAATAGCACTCGGTGCAATGTTCATTGCGCACGCATTACTGAAAGTATTTGTATTTACGTTGCCCGGCACGGTGCAGTTTTTCGAATCGATCGGGCTGCCCGGCATGTTGGCGTACGTGACCATCGGCGCCGAGCTGGTGGGCGGCGTGCTGCTGATACTCGGCATCGGAACTCGCTGGGTCGCTGCGCTGCTAATACCGGTGTTGCTAGGCGCGACATGGGCGCACGCGTCCAACGGTTGGTTGTTCACCGCGCCGAATGGCGGCTGGGAGTATCCGGCGTTCCTGACGGTTGCCGCGCTCGCGCAAGCCCTGTTGGGTAGCGGTGCGTTTTCGCTGTCGACTGTCTTAAGTTCCAAACCCGGTGCGCAGTTGCGTACGGCTTGATAGATCAACAACGGATCAGCAAAGGATTTGCAATGAAACTTTACTTTTCGCCGGGCGCCTGCTCGCTGTCACCTCACATCGTGCTGCGCGAATCTGGCCTCGCATTCACGCCGATCAAGGTCAACCTGAAGGCTCACCAGATCGACGGAGGTGGCGACTTCTATGCGATCAACCCGAAAGGTTACGTGCCGGTGCTCGAGCTCGACGACGGCTCCCGTCTGACCGAAGGCCCCGCAATCGTGCAGTACGTTGCCGACCAGGCGCCTGCCACAAAACTGGCGCCGGCGAATGGGACGTTCGCGCGCTACCAGCTGCAGGAGTGGCTCAACTTCATTTCAACCGAGGTGCATAAACAGTATTCGCCGATGTTCGATCCGAGCACGCCCGACGACGTCAAGGCCAAGCAGCGCGACAAACTCGGCAAACGCTATGAATGGATTGCGCAGCAACTCGGCGACAAGGAGTACCTGACAGGGTCGACGTTTCACGGTGGCCGACGCCTACCTGTTTACCGTCACGAATTGGGCAAAATCGACCGGCATCGATATGGCTCGCTGGCCGGTGTTGCAAAGCTATATGAAACGTATCGCGGCGCGCCCGCACGTGCAGGAGGCACTGAAAGCCGAAGGGCTGGTGAAGTAACGATGTTGCCGACAGTCTTCGTCTCGCACGGCTCGCCGATGCATGCGATCAATGCCGGACGCGCGGGAGACGTGTGGGCTGAACTCGGCCGCACGCTGCCGCGGCCGTCGGCAGTGCTGATCGCATCGGCCCACTGGGAAACCGAGTTGCCAATGCTCTCTACAGCGCGGCAACCCGAGACGATTCACGACTTCGGTGGATTCCCACCGGAGCTCTACAAGATCACCTACCCGGTACCGGGGGCGCCTGACGTCGCCGAGCGCGCAATCCAGTTGCTGCAGTCGAGCGGCCTAACCGCGACCGCCAATGCGTGCCGAGGACTCGACCACGGTGCATGGGTGCCGCTGCGTCGCATGTTTCCGAATGCCGACGTGCCAGTAGCGCAGGTATCGATCCAACCTTCGCTCGATGCCGCGCATCACTTGCGTGTAGGCGAGGCGCTGGCGCCGCTTCTTCGTGACGGCGTGTTGGTCATTGGCTCAGGACACATGACGCACAACCTGCGCGATTGGATGGCCGGTGTGCGCCAAAGAGGTTCGAGGGCAGTGGCTGACGGTGCGGCTGAGCCTTACGTTGTCGAGTTTCGCGAGTGGATCGCCGACGCTCTGCTACAGAACGATCGCGCGCGGCTGGTGCGCTGGCGCGAGCTCGCGCCGCAGGCCCTGCGCGCACATCCGACTCCCGAGCATTTCATGCCGCTGTTTGTCGCGTTCGGCGCGGCTTCAGGGGCGGACGGGCAGGGCCCGCGCGTCGAGCGTCTTGACGCAGGAGTCGACAGCGATGTACTGGCGATGGACGCCTACGTGTTTTGGCCGCAGGCGCGCGAAGCAACGAACTCATAACGCGGCGCAGGCGCCGTCAAAGTTCAGTCAGCGTGTATCCGCGCGCACGCAGCGACTCGACCAGCCCTTGCGGGCCCACCAGATGCAGCGCACCGACCGCGAACACGTACGGCTTGCCGCCCGCCATCATCGTCTCGATTTTGCTCACCATCTGCGGATGGCGGCCTAGCAATATTGTGTCGACGGTGAAGCGCGAGCCTACCGACGACTGCGCACGCATCTCAACGAGCAGGCGCTCGAGCGAGCCCCGATCCGCCGTTTCCCACGCCTGCACGATCCGATTCAACTCGCGTCGTGCGCTACGCGACTCGACTGCCTTGATCGCCTCCTCCAGAAAGGAGACCTGCGTTGCCCAAGGCGCCTTTTCGTAGAGCTCGAACTGCTGCTCGATGCCTTCGAATTCAAGAATGGGTTTGCTGTCGGTTTTTGCCACGCGCAGCAGGTACGCCTCAACCGACAACCCGGGTACATATCCCGCCTGCGCCGCCTCAAACAGGGCAAGCACGTTGGCAAGCATCCACGGCTTCATCCGCATCATCGGCGCTGGATCGAGCTGATTACGTGCCAACAGAGCCTCGACGCGCTGTCGCAGCTCGGGAGTCAGTCGAGTCTCAAGACCGGGAGTTCCGTCCGGATACTGCGCGTATTTCTGTGTCGCCGCGATCGCCCGTGAGGTATCTGAAACATCAGCCTCCAGCACGATCGCTTCGGCACGCTTTATCGGGGACAAGCGCGACACCGGCAACGGATAAAACTCGGGGCGGCCGACGTGAATCGTGCCCAACAGCCAGGCAGTTTGCTTGCCTTTGCGCACTTCCCACAAGAACCCGCGCCGGTCATTGTTTTGCGCATAGGTGTCGCCAACCCACAGCAACGGTAGCAGCGCACAGCACACAAGTGCCGAGGTCAATCGACCGATAAGTGACGAATACGACATGACGTAAACATTGTACGGTTGCCGTTGCTCGCAACCGGAGGTCTGATTAGACTGCGCCGAACTCTAAATAGGAGCGGGTATGCGCAACTTGTTGGTCGGAGCGTTTTTGACGTGTGCGGCGGCGACGGCGGCGGCACAACAACCACCGTCGCCCCCGGGATACTTCGGCGCCGGCTTTGGGGTGTCCCGATATAACGATTTCTGCGCCGTAGGCGGCGGTAGTTGCGACGAAAGCGACACGGCATGGCGCGTGCACGCCGGCTACATGTTCCGACCCTGGATCGGTGTGGAAGGTGCGTATATTAATTTCGGCGAGGCTCACCAACCGGGATTTCTGTTGAACCCGCCAGTCGGCACGACGCCATTGCCAAGTGAGGCAACCGGTCGCACGGACGCATTCGCCCTATCCCTCCTGTTGCGCGCGCCGCTCGGTCCGGTAGGCCTGCATGCAAAGCTCGGCTACGCGGCGGTCACAGCTAAGTTCGTCGGCAACGCAGCGGTACAGAACAACACGACAGGGGCCGTCAGTTACTTCAATTCGCAAGCGCGCGAAACCAAAGGTCAATTCATCTACGGTCTGGGTGCCACGTTCGACTTTGGGGCCCAGTGGCAAGCGCGCTTTGATTGGGACCGTACCGAAGGCAAGGACAACATCAATCCGAAGTACGACGTCGACGCGTACACATTGGGCCTCGGCTATCGCTTCTAAGCAGGGACGCTTTGCCAAAACGGCCCTGCCAATGCAGGGCCGTTTTGCTTTTCGATGCTTGCCGTAACGCCTTTATGAACGTTGGCTCGACCCCCTATCGCTCGATCTGGCCGATCGGTGACGATGCCGTCGGCATCGTCGACCAAACGCGTTTACCTCACACGTTCGCGACGCGCACCGTGACTCGTAGTGAAGACATGATTGCCGCGATCCAGACGATGGCGGTACGCGGCGCGCCGCTGATTGGTGTAGCAGGGGCCTACGGACTGGCGCTGGCGATGCGAGACAAAGCGAATGACGCACATCTTGCCGTCACTCACCAACGCCTCGGTGCAGCGCGCCCAACGGCGGTGAACCTGCGCTGGGCACTAGATCGCATGCAAGCCGCGCTGGTGCCGTTACCGGTCACGCAACGAGCGCGCGCTGCGTGGCTGGAAGCCGGGTGCATCGCCGACGAGGACGTCGCACTAAATCAATCGATCGGACGCCATGCAGCTCGCTTACTCCAAACAATGCACGCAAGCTTGAAGCGACCTTTGCAGGTTATGACCCATTGCAACACGGGCTGGCTCGCGACGGTCGACTTCGGCACTGCACTTTCCGGGATCTATCAAGCACACGATGCAGGAATTCCTCTGCATGTGTGGGTGGGTGAAACACGCCCTCGAAACCAAGGCCTGTTGACCGCATGGGAGCTGGCGGCACACGGCGTGCCGCATACGCTGACCGTTGACAGTGCAGGCGGCCATCTGATGCAACGAGGCGACGTCGACCTGGTCATCGTCGGCGCCGACCGCGTCAGCTCGCGAGGAGACGTCGCGAACAAGATCGGTACTTATATGAAGGCGCTCGCGGCGCGCGACAACAATCTGCCGTTTTACGCAGCGGTTCCATCGCCAACGATCGATTGGTCCCTGAATGAGACCACTAACGTACAGATTGAGGAGCGCGCGAGCGACGAGGTGAGCCGGTTGACGGGCATCGGTGCCGACGGTGAAGTTGCCAGCGTACGCATCGTCGACCAAAACACACCCGTGGCCAACCCTGCGTTTGACATTACGCCAGCGCGACTGGTTACCGGCATCATCACCGAGCGTGGCATAGCGGCGCCTGCCGATCTAGCAGCGCTTTTCCCTGAGCATCGGCGTGCGGCATGATTTCTGCCGGACGACTCGATGCACTATGAAAGCGCCGAGTCGCGCTCCGCTGCACTAGCCAAATCAAGCCATCCGGGCGCCGGCCGTCCGTCGGACGCTACGCCGTCTGGTACCGCCTATTCTGGGTATGTTCAGCCCGCAACGGCCCGACAGAATGCCAGGTCCATTCGGCTCCAGTGACGCATGACCCCGCAAAGCGCGCCCTATCCATCGTCCGGCGAAAGCGTCAGCCGCTTCCGCGGTTCGGTTCGCGCCACACTATGGCCCACATGTTCCCTGACCGGTACGCAGCGTTGGTTCGACGAGCTTTACTTATGGACCGAAGGTGGGAGCGCCTCGACGACCGAGCGTGCCGGCATTCAAATCCATGCGCTGCGTAACGCTTTCGATTGGCTGGCGTACGACCTCGTCGATCGCATAGGAGTCACGATCTCGTTCGGTACAGTCGAGCGATCGCTCGATCCGCTGACCGAGCTGTTCGAAAAGAATCTGCTTCTTGCGCATCGAATGTTCGTCATGTTGCGCGGCGCGCCGCAGCGTTTGCGTTCGCGCTATCGGCTGCGCGCATTTGCCGACATGTTGCGTGGCTGGCAGTTTATGGTCGGCTACCGGATCTCAGCGCCGCGCGTCAGCATGGAGCTTTCCGGCATCGATCTGGTGCAGCCGATCTTTGCCAAGGTGCTGGCAACGACGTCCGCGCGCGCCGACGCATGGAACGACCTTGCACTCGAAGTTCGTGCGCTTTCGCTCGACACGAAGAGCACGATCGTCGGTGCGCTGGAAACGCGCCAGCAGCAACAATCGGCCAGCCGCGTCGGTTTCGAGCTTGGCCAGGGGCGTGCGATTCGCATGCCCTATCCGCCGCCTACGCTACCCACGCGAAGTTAGTACTCCGTAGTTCGGGTATTTAGCAGAGAATCGGCCACCCGTTGTCGTGGCACGATTCGTTATTGATGACAAGCAAGACCTTTCACTCCGAGCAACTCGGCAGCCACCAAGTCGAGCTCGATCCCACCGTTGATTCGCTGAGTCGCTTCGGCTCTCGCGTGCGTGCCCTCGTGTGGCCAACGCGAACACTGGTGGGATCGCAGCGCTGGTTCGATGAGCTCTACGTTTGGACCGCCGACTTCGAGCCCGATCGTTCGCTGCGCTCGCAGATTCAGCTGGCCGCGATGGAGCACGCGTTTTCGATGCTCGAGCACGAACGGGTCGAGCGCGTCGCGGTCACCGTGTCGTTCGGTTCGGTCGAACGGTCATTGGAAGCATTCGCCAACGTTTTGGATGCACATCGATACACCGCGCACCGACTCTCCGTCTTGCTTCGGGGTGCAATGGAGCGCTTGCGCTGGCCGTATCGCGTACGCGAGTTCATCGATCTGCTGCGCTCGTACCAGATCGCGGTCGGCTACCGCTTTGCTGAGCCGCGCCCCAGCATGGAGATGTCAGCGATCGATTTCGTCGCGCCGGATTTCGCGAAGATGCTGGCACCGATCAGCTCGCGGGAGGAGACGTGGCAAGAGATGTCCCGCGAAGTCAATGCGCTGGGGCTTACGCGCGAGACGTTTGTGCTCGCCGGCATCGAGCGTGAGGAACAACTGAATCTGGCTCGCAACACCGGATTCGTTCTCGGCCAGGGTCGTGCACTGAAGAAGCCCTATTTTCCCCCGCGCGTTTTGCGTCCGCGTTAACAGCACGATTGCTTGACGTAGCATTTGCCTCCCGCAACGTCAGCTATTTTTCCTACATTTTGGCGCCGTGGCGCGCACTGATTGGCGCACGACCGAAGTGCCCGATGTGAACCCGGCTTTTCCGCAGTTCCACATACCGTGTTGTGGCTAGCATGCCCTCGATCCGCTAGTGCGGCGTAATCACTGTCGAGGAATTGCGAATGAAAAGGCTCTGTCGTGTTGTATATGTAGGAGCGCTCCTAGCCGTAGGTATTCCGCTAAGCGCGTTGGCGCAAGTGAACGTGAACGTGCAGGTCCAAGTTCAGGTTAAGGAAACTGCACCGTGTCACGCGTCCGTCAACGCTAGCTTCGGCCCGCAAGCACCGGTGGCGACCACTAACCTCACGACCGACGGGTCAAGTGACGCTCCGCTGCAACGCGGCGCGGCTCCGGTCGCTTGCGGTCAGCAACGGCGGCAATTTCAGCGGCACGCGCCGGATGTCAAGGTGGCGGCACGCCGACTTCGTCGGTTACGCAGTCAAGCAGCCGACGATCAGCGGAACTAACTACACCGTCTGCCCGGCGTTCGGTGGCGGGCACCGCATGGGACATCGGCGCAGCACGCTAAGTGCCAGCGCCGCGTTTGCGGCGTCCGGCGGTAACCGCGCACGGTGCACTGTCTGCTTCGAAACTACGGTCGACCAAAACACGCCGGTCGCGACGTACACCGACACGGTCGCGGTGTCGGTCACGTTCTAGACAAAAGCAGCAGGCGACATGAGCGCGCGGGGCGCTCTGCGCAACGCGCTGGCACTTGGCGTTGCTAGCTGTCGCCTCACAGGTGACGGCGGCGAGCTTCGGGCTCGCACCCATCGGCGTAACGATCGCAGCGCAGGAGCAATCCGGATCGGTCGTCGTCACGAACACCGGGACCGATGAGATCGTGATTCAGGTGCGTCCGTATGCGTGGACGCAAAATGGCCAGGAGTCACGAGCCGAAACGCGCGAACTGGTTCTCAATCCTCCGATCTTCAAGCTGGCGGCGGGCGAGCAGCAGCTCGTTCGCATTGCATCGCGAGTCAGCGCCACCGCAGGAGGTCGAGCGGGCCTATCGCCTGGTGTTCGGTGAGGTGCCGGTGAGCGCCGCAGGCGTGCGGTGGGGGATTTCGCATCCGCGTTGCAATGGACATTCCGCTATACGTCGAGCCGTTGTCGCCTCGCTCGGCGCAACTCAGCGTGGCATCTCGAACGAGCGCGCAGAGGCAGCTCGGCTGATCGCCACCAATAGCGGCGGACGCCACTTTCGTCTGCGCGATGTCCGGCGTGCATCGAAGGCACTGAAGTCATCCACACGATTCCCCGAATCGTCGTTCTCGCGAAGTCCACGCTTGCGATCGACCTGCCCGAGACAGCGAAGAACGCGCAAGTACTCCGTCTGATCGGACAGGACGATGCAGATCAGCCCGTCTCGATCGACATCTCCACGGCGCGCGCGCAGTAGCGCGATGGCCGCGGCGATCGCCTCCGCGCTCGCCTGCACCGGACCCGGGCCTGCGACAGCCGACGAGCTCGCTGGCGCAACTCGCTGCGGCCGCGTCCGCGCGCCACGTCGCGGTCCTCGACGGTGTCGTCAACGGTCAGCCACAGGGGTCGGTCTTCGCGCTGGTCGAGCGCGGAGAAGCAATCGCCATCGAGACGGGCGCATTGCGCCGTTGGCGAGTCAGGATTCCCACCGACGCCACCTTCGGAGTTCGAAGATCGCGTCTTTGTCGCGATGGCCGATCTGCCCGGCGCCCGTGCCAACATCGAGCAGCCCACACAACGGCTGCTCGCTTAACGTGCCGCCGACCCTGTTTGAGCAGCGATGACATTCAGTTCGGCGCGAGTGCGAGCTGCCCAACTGTCGGCCGCACCGCTCGCCGGATTTCTCAACTACACCCTGTTTGGATACACCTCGTCGGACAGCAGCTATGGCTCGGGATTCTTCGAGCTTGGCGTGTCAGGCAGCTTCGGTTCACTAATCAACACTGCGTCGGTCAACACCGTGGCGTCCGATGGCCAGCCGACGAATCGTATCGTGCGTTTCGACACAGCCTGGCGCCGTGACGATCGCGACGGGTTGCGCACCTTGAGCGTCGGTGACGCGTTCACGCAGGCGGGCGCCTGGGGTCGCAGCGTGCGCTTCGGCGGCGTGCAGTACGGCACTAACTTTCAGTTGCAGCCAAACCTGATCACGTATCCGCTGCAGCCGTTTTCTGGTACCGCTGTCGTACCGTCGACCGTCGACGTTTTCGTCAACGGATCGCGAATCGCTGTCACAGCCGGTGCCGCCGGGGCCATTTACCATTAACGATGTTCCATTGGTAAGCGGTGCGGGCGACGTGCAGCTTGTCGTGCGCGATCGCGTTCGGCCAACAGCAAGTCATCACGCAGCCTTTTTATGCGAGCCGCCGCCTGCTGCGCGGCGGCCTCGATGAGTATCAGATGAGCGCTCGGTGCGGTACGCGAGAACTATGGACTCTCGAGCTTCGATTACGGTAGCGCGCTGGCTTCGGGCTACTGGCGGCGCGGTATCAGCGACCAGTTGACCGTCGAAGCTCGCTTCGACGCCGACGACGACGTGCGCGCAGCGGGCGTGACCGCGGACTTTTCGACCGGCTTGCTGGGTATTGTCACCGCCGGCGCCGCCGTGAGCGATGGCCACGCCGGCAGCGGACACTTGTGGATCGCAGGCTATGAGTATCAAGGCGCCGCGATTCAATTTCAGCGCCCGCTCGATCGTGGGCCAGCCCGCAGTTTCGCTTGGTCAGCGATCCCGCAATCGCTAGTTCTGCAGCGACAGTCGCAAGTGTCGGCCGGACTCAACCTCGGCGCTAGCGGGTTCGATCGGGATTGCCTGGGCGGCCCAGCGCTATCGTGACGCTCCCGGTCTGGACACCGCTGCATTGTCGTACTCCGCGACTCTGTTGCAGCGTACTTTCTTTACGCTCTCGATCTCGCGCGCTTACGGCGCGTTTCAACAGACGTCGGTATTCGCGACGCTGACGATTCCAGTGGGCAGCACGCACCAGCGTAACGAGTGAAGCGTCTACCGCAAAGACGCAGCGGGACACCGCACGTCGTACGTCGGCGCCACCATGCAACGGCACGCTTCCAAGTGACGAGGGAATTGGTTACCGCTTGCGGGCCACCAGCCAAGAACAATTCGATGCCGGTCTCGGATATACGTGGCCCTATGGCCGTACTACGCGGTCGAAGCATCTTCGTTCGAAGGTTCGACGCGCAGCCCGCGCGACTGCTAGCGGCGGCTGTCGGAGTCATCGCCGGCCACACGTTCGCAAGCCGTCCGATCACCGATAGTTTTGGCCTGGTGCGCGTCGGCGATCTGGAAGGCATACGCGTGTTCCACGAAGGTAACCCGGTCGGCCGCACGGACAGCAGCGGACACGATCGTGCTGCCGCGGCTGACGCCGTATATCGGCGAATCGCGTCACGATCGACGAGCGCGATATTCCGATCGATGTCGCAATCAGGGATCGCGAGATGCGCGTCGTTCCGCAGTTCCGTTCCGGCACGCTGGCCGAATACGACGCGCGCCGGCGAGCCAGCGTAATACTTGAAGTGCGCCTTGCCGACGGCTCGCATGTTGCCGGCCGGATCAGAGGTGCAGCTCGCAGGAACCTCGCAGCGCTACATCGTCGGCCATGACGGCGAAATCTTCATTCCCGACTTGCCTGCCTCGGCGCGCTTCCTGGCCGAAGCTGGCATCCGGGTCGCTGCAGCTTCGATCGTTGAGCTTGCCAGCGCCAAGAAGGAGGCGCTACCTAAGCTCGGCCCGTTCGTCTGTCGGCGGAGGCTCCATGAGTAGCGCGCGCGTATCGCTAGCGCTGCTCGCGTGGTGCTCGCGCTGCTGATGCGTGGCACACCGGCGCTTGCCGCCTATTCGCTGCAGCGTATCGAGCGGCGGGTCGATCAACTTCCTGTCGTATGACTCAAGCTCTACCCTCACTGCGAGTTCTACGGTCACGCTGACGTGCACTCACTTGGGTGGCGGCAACGAAAACATTGCATGGACGATGACGCTATCCAACGGTTCATCGGGCACATGTCTGGGTGCTACCGGCCGCACGATGCAACGTCAGGTCGCCCCGGTCGCGACCGTCGGCTACAACATCTATCAGAACAGCACCTCTATCGAATGGGGAAACGCTGGCTGTGGCACTTTTCCGGGCGGCACACTGCAGATCAACAACGGCAATCCGGTGCGGTCGACCATACAGACTCTGCGCGGCGTGATGCCCTCCGGGCAATTGGTGCCAGCGGGCGTTTATCTCGAAACACTTGTGTTGACGGTGACGCTTTTAGGCCGGCGGCCAACAGACGTCGGAGGCCGGCCTCGCCTGTTCCATAGCGAACGATTCGATCCTTAGCCGCGACGTTCAGCCGAGCACCGCGCCCATGGCGTCTTCAGAGCTCTTGAGAGCTTTAGTAATCGCGACTCGATATCGCGCACGCGACCCGGTTCTATCGAGGTCAACCACTGTCGCACCGACCTCTTGATCCGAGTCGATTTCGACAATTGCGGCAATACGGCCTTCGCCACCGATGCGTCGTTTAACTGTCCGAGCATGTCCTGCAGTTCGGCCAGCGCCTCGATGTAGCGCGCGGTTGCCTGCTTCGGCAATGCCACGGCGAACAAATCGAGCGCGTAACGCAAGCGCTTCGCAAGGATCCTTACTTGATGACGGCGTGGGGCTGACAGCGCTGCAAAAAAACGGGCACTTCTGAGCAGCTTCTTCGACGCCCTGCGAGCCTCTGGAGCTGCCGCGTCCGCAAGCGATGCCGCGCCAGCCGGCGCGGCGGTCATGCACCATCTCTCACCATGGAGCACCAGAGCCGCATAGCGTGTCGATCGCGCTGCGTTGCGAATATTCGCGCGCGCCTGGTTGCGCTTGGCGTCGGCTTTCGCAACGAGTCGCTTGACCGCATCGCCACCGATGGCGTCGGTCAGCGACGGTAGTGTTTCGTCGGCGAGCACGTCCCAGTCGCGCGCATCGCCCAGAGCGCGTGCGAACCAGCGCAGATCGTCTGCAAGCGAGCGCGGCACATCGTTTTGTTCGCGGTCGAATAGCCGGATTGCGGAACGCACGCGGCGCAACGCAACGCGTGCCTGGTGTACATACTCGGGATTGTCGTAGCGCAGCAGACCCTCGATGTTGGCGGTCAGTACCGCCAGGCCGCGTGCCACTACCGTCGCGCAGCGCACTCGCAGTGGTCGATCGATCCGTGATGTCTTCGACGAACGTCTTGGCTGACGCCTTGACCGCCGGCATGGGCCGTTGTGCTGCCAGTTGATAGCCGCGCTCAGCTTTGCTTCGCGCCACCGGAGTCAGCGCCGGCGGCGCTTTACCGTCGACATCGAGCAGCTCGAGGGCAAGATCAATCAGCGCCGAGGCCGCGCCCTCACCCGCCGCTTGCTTCAGCTCCAGCTCGAGCTCGCAAATCGGTTCGCGCAGCGATTGGTGCTCGACCTCGGCAACGATCTCGCCGACGTCGAGGGCCACTTCGATCAACGCATTGCCGCGCTCGACGGTCCATTGCGCGCGTCGCACTCGAGTGCGAAACACGGGCTCCAACCCAGGTCGCACCTTCTGCTTTGCCAACAACTCCGGCAACGGCGACTCCGAAAGTCGCGCAAGATCAACCCTGGCCTGTCCGCGCACCACACGCGCCGGCGTCTCCCACTCGCCGCGGCTGCTGATCGTCCCGCTGGTTTTGGGTGAAGTCTTGAGCGTTTGTACCCAGCGCCGGCCGATCTGACGCACCCGCAGCGCCATCCGGTGGCGGTGCAGCAATCGGTCTTTGGTATCGAAGTAGACGTTGTCGATATCTACCTCTGTACATACAGCCTTTGACAAGACAGCGCTGCGCCTCAACCGGTCGACATGCGCTGCAGCAAGCTGCAGTTTGAGTTCAGTTTCGATGGGTCGGGCTGGCATGAGATTAGGGGCGCCGGCCCAGTTTATCGAGCGGCCGGTCACGGCCTCTGACAATGCCGTTCATCCCGTCTGCGCCGGTTTCGTCACATGGGGATTGCGTCGGCCGTTAGCGAGCGTAAAGTTTCCCGTCAGCGCAGATCCTGCGCCGCGCAACTATGGAGGCATCATGAGAAAGGCACTGATCGCAGCTCTCGCCGTGTCGTTCATCGCCGGCTGTAGCTCGATTTCGACGGCGCAGGCTCCGGTGGACAACACCGATTACTTATATGTCACCATCGTTGAGAATGCTGCCAAGCAGTATGGGACGTATGTGGTCTGGTTGAACATTCCGCAAAAACGCGCGACCGCAACGGAGTAGCGCAGCAAGTCCCTTTGCAAAGGGCCGCCCGCGGCGGCGGCTCTTTATCAATGCGGTGGGCGCTCGCCCAGCATTTCCGGTTGTTCAGCACGCCTCGCAATCAGCCAAAGTAGATTTTCGCCCGTCAATCGGCGATGTCGATCGAGCATTGAACGTTGACGACAAAATCAGTCCAATACCCATTAGCAGTACGATGTTTACTGCTCGGCCAACGCAGTCCGTTGAATCCAGGTCGGGGCGTTCAAGGGTTCGAGCGCGCGGCCAGCGCCCAGCGAGGAGGTTGTGATGAGTCCATTCAGAATTCTGTTTTTCTCCGCTGCAGTGTCTGCGTTGGCGGCGTGCGCCACGCCGCAATCGCTAAAACCCGGGACCACGGTTGACGAGGCGCGCGCCACCCTGGGCAAGCCGACCGGAAGCTATTCACTCGCGGGTGGTGGCACCCGGCTCCAGTATTCGAACCAGCCGTTCGATCAGACGGTTTGGAACGCCGACTTTGACGCACAAGGGCGGCTCGCACGCGTTGAACAGGTGATGAACGATGCTGCGTTCGCGCGCGTGCGCTCCGGTAAGGACACGCGAGACGACGTGTTGCGCGACTTTGGCCAACCGGCTGATACGTTTGTCTACAAGCTGCGGGACGAAAGCGCGTGGATGTACCGCTACTACACGTACGGGGGCTTCAAGGCAGCCATGTTTGTTTATTTCGATCCCGCGGGTGTCGTCAAGCGAACCGAAGGCGGGCTCGACCCGTGGGCAATACGAGACGGCGGCCGCAACGACTAGCGTTTTTGCAACGCTTACCGCGCGACGCCCGTGGCACAATTCGTGCCGCCATGTTGTACGGGTCCGATATCACCGCCAAGATTCTGGTCATTGATTCCCACGGGCAGCCGGTTCGCTGGGCATTGATGCAGCGCGCTGCGCGTTATTACGCGGCGGGTAAAGTCATAACCGAGCTAGGCGAAAATCTATTTGGCATGGCTGGCGGCATTCAGGAGGCCACTGGCGCGCGCTCAGAATTCGTCACGAGCTCGATCGTGATGATCCGCGGCCGGCACCGCATCCCATTCGGACACGCGCATGTCGGCCTTACGAAGCATCGGCTGTTCGTACGCGATCGGCAAATCTGCGCGTACTGCGCCAGTCGCTTTGCCGAGACCGATCTGACTGTGGAGCACATCGTGCCGGTATCGCGCGGCGGCCGCCATGAGTGGACCAACGTTGTCACAGCCTGTCGTTCATGCAATACGCGCAAGGGCAATCGCCGCCCCGAAGAAGCCAACATGCCGCTCAGTTACGTGCCCTACGCGGTGTGCCGCAATGAAGGTTTCATTCTGAGTAATCGCCGTATCCTCGCTGACCAGATGACGTTCCTGCAGGCTTCGTTGCCGCGGCATTCACGCTGGGCGCAGTAGATACGGCCAGACGCTTGTCGAATTGTCTGCTCCCGGCGCCCTGATCTTTCCCTTCAAGTCCTAGCCCCGCAGCAACTATCGTTTGCCCATCGGACCGGCAGTCGGTCCTATGGGGAATGAAATGACTTCGCAGTGGCAGTTGGAGATAGATGACACGGAGCAGCAGACGGCGACGTCGCGCGGCTTTCCGGCGCGCATCGCGGCGGCGATCGCCATTCTTGCTGCATTGACATTCGTGGATGCGACACCGCAGGTGGCGACGCGCTCCGAGCCGGCCGTACAGCCGCGCATTGAGCGAACCATGCCGTCCGCGTGCGGCGCCGAAGCGGTGGCGCGTGCCCAGCGCGAGGTTCTTGGCATCCGTCCGCCGAGTCCAGCCGCATACGCCTAAGGCGCGCCTGAAAAAGAAAAAGGCCACGCATGCGTGGCCTTTGTTCTGTGCGGAAAAGCTACGGACTACTTCAGATGCTTGCTGACGTACTTGGTGAGCTCGAACATCGACGCCTGCGCTTTGCCAAACAGCGCGCGCAGCTTCTCGTCCGCATTGATCATGCGGCGATTGGCTTTGTCCTGCAGGTTGTTCTTCTTGATGTATTTCCAAATCTGGCTGGTGACTTCGGTACGCGGCATCGGCATTGAGCCGATGATCGCTGCCAACGGGCCAGTGGGCATCATCGGCTTCATGAATGCCGCATTCGGCTTACGCGCAGTTTTCTTTTTCGCTGCTTTCTTGGCCGGTGCTCTCTTGACGGCCTTCTTGGCCGTTTTCTTGGCGGCCTTTTTCGCCGGCGATTTCTTGGCTGATTTCTTTCCCGCTTTCTTTGCCTTCTTCATTGCCATTACTTTCTCCTTCTCGGGGTTGGTCACAGCGACAGGGTTCTCAATCCAAAACTAACAGAGAGCGCTCTCGTTGCGTGACGCGATCCTAAGCGAATCGGAGTGAAATACAAGAGGAAAAACAATTTTTCAGAGGGAGAATTGCAGGTCAGCAACGCGTTTTCCCTCTGAAACACGCTGACCGCTGCATTTACCGCGCACGAAAGCTATACAAGAAATAGGAGTTCTTGTCTTTCGGACACAACATCTGGTATGCATTGGTCTTCCAGGCCCCAAAAAAGAAAACGCGCGGAGAATACGGCGGATTTAGCGCAATGGATGCGGGGGAGGCGGCGACTGAGAAGCTTCTAACCGTCGTCGCGGCGAGTCAAAACCAGGGTAAGCACGCGCACCAGTTGATACGCAACCCAGCTCATCCCCCGCCGCAGGCGACTGCGCCGAGCGCACGCGTCGGCATCGACCACCGTTGAGTCATTAGCGATCGCCGCTTCGAGTGCTTGCTGCAGGTCGTGCGCGAAACGCTCGTCATAAACCGCCACGTTGGCTTCGCGCGCCAGCAAGAGACTGTAGGGGTCGATGTTGCTCGAGCCCACGGTGGCCCACTTCTGATCGACGACGGCCACCTTGGCGTGCAGATAGCTCGGCTTGTACTCGTAAATCTGAACCCCGCACTTGACCAAGTCTCCATACAGCGCCTGCTGGGCGTAATGCTGCAGTGGGTACTCGATTAATCCCTGCAGCAACAGCCGCACCCGCACGCCCCGCTCCGCCAACTCGCACAGCGCGTCACGAAACTTCTTGCCGGGCAAGAAATAGGCGTTCGCAATCAGCACTTCGCTCCGCGCGTGCGCGAAAGCGTCCAGATAGGCGCGCTCGATCGTGCTTCGATTGCGCAGGTTATCGCGCAGCAGCAGCGCGGCACGTATGCCGTCTTTCGCTGGTGGTGGCTCAATGTGCTGTGGCCGCGACGATGGGCGCCGCTTCAATTGCAGTACCGATACCGTCCACCAGAGCCGCGTCACTGTAAACGCGATGGCTGCCACCAGCGGACCTTCGCAGGCAACCGCAAAGTCGAAGCGCGGCCCGAGTGTGACGCGTACTGGCTCCGGGTCGGGATGGTGATAGTCGTCGATGATGTTGATGCCGCCGACGAATGCCAGACGATTGTCGAACAGCGAGACCTTGCGGTGCAGCCGGCGTAGCAGCCGCCGCTCGAACCGCCACCAGCGCGCCCGTCTGAACACGATGACCTTCGCACCCTTGGGTCGAAGCTTCGCAATCAGTAAATCGGCGGCAGCTTGCGAGCCGAACCCGTCGATCAACAGATGGACCGAGACTCCGCGCTGGGCCGCGGCTGCCAGCGCATCGCTGACTTTCTGGCCAATGTCGTCGAGCTCGAAAATGTAGGCTTCGATGTAGATCGATTGCTGTGCAGCGTCGATCGCCGCCAGCAGCCGCGGGAAATATTGCTCACCGTTTCGCAGCAGCTCGATGCGATTGCCGCCATAAACAACGGGGCGGGTGCCGGTTGCAAGCTTACGTAAAGCGCGCCGCGCACGCTGCACCGGCAGCGGCTCGAGCAACGCCTCGTCGTTCATCTCGATAGAACGCTCACGCCACTTCCATGTCTGCAATCAGCGGCATGTGATCTGAACGCTGCGCCCATTCGACGCCCTTCGGCACTCGCACATCATGGACTTTGAACCCGCGCACGTAGATGCGATCCAGCTGCAACCACGGCATCATGCTGGGATAAGTGCGCGCCACGTGCGAGCGCGGCAACTCGCGCCACGGTACAAGCCTGTCGCGCAGCCGCGGCTTTGACTGACGCCGGTTGAATTCCGAAGCCGCTTCGAATACGTCAAGCTCGTTGTGCAGGACCTCGTCGACGCCACGCTGCCAGTCGTTGAAATCGCCGGCGATAATCAGCGGCGCTCCCTTCGGTACCTCCGTCTTCACGAACTCAATCAAGAACTCGGCCTGCCGAACCCGGCTGCGTTTCATCAGGCCAAAGTGCGTGTTGATCAGATGCACGTCGAGCACACCTTTGCTCGTTTCAACATGCGACACCGCGTGCAGCAGCCCACGGTTTTCGAGCGTGTGATGAGAAATGTCGTGATTCAGGCTGCGGCCGATGGCATGGCGTGAAACGATGGCGTTGCCGTGATGACCATGCGGGTACACCGCATTCATCCCATATGCGCGGTGCAGGTAGCTGCCGGTGCACAGGAAATCGAGCTGGGTGCCCGCGGGGTAGCCGTTGCGCTGGGACATCCGGTCGTTTTTTTCCTGTACTTCCTGCAGGAAGACGATGTCGGCGTCCATCGAATGTAGCGCGAGCTTGACGTCGTGAATGCGCACCTTTTTGCGCAGCCCACCGCTCACGCCCTTGTGAATGTTGTAGGTAGCGACTCGAATTTTCATGGTTGTTATTTGGTCAGCGGTGCAACTCGAAGTAAGTATCGAAAAGCAAGGGATCGTCGAAATGACGACGCCCAACGAAGGCAGTCGCATGATGACCCCACTGGCGCATCTGTCCGGCCGATTCGATGCCCATCGGCCAGAAAAACCATCGCTCGCCACGCTCGCTGCCTGCGATCATGCCATCCTCGCCGTAAGCGCTGCGAGTTCCGCCACTTGGGCGCTGCAGCCTGGTCAACGCGCGCTCGTCCTGCAGCCGGTAAGCCATGGCGGTCGCCGTATCTTTCTGCGAACTCAGCAGCACGCGCTGCAAATAGTGTGTTCCGGTTTCGATTCGCAGCACGACTCTCTCACCTGGGTGTGGCCTCGGTACGGTTTGCGGGACGAACAAAGACTCATCGAGCGTCACAGGCAAATTGCGTGCGACCACTTTGTCGGTCGGAAAGAAAAGGTGATAACAGCCGCACGCGTGAATGCTGTCGTAGACCAGCGCGTCGCCGGCAGAATCAATTGTCACTCGCCACACGACACCGTCGAGCTTGCCTGCGAGCAGATCGAACGAATCGCCGGGCGCGGGCGGACGCTCGCTAAACCAGAACGTGTAAACGACTTGTGGATGAATCACTCCGCCCAGCAGCGTGTAGGTGATGCGTGTGTACACAACGGGTGCCAGGGTGTCGACGCGCACTCGGTCGTCCGCGTCGAGCGCAAGCGCGCCGATCCGATCGAACTCCCCCGCCGCGTCGATTTCCAACAACGGCGCGTGGCGGGCGACGAGCTCCGCCGCCTCCGTTGCCGAAAACACCGGAACGCCGAGCGCGTCGACTCTTAGCGCTGGCGCCGGGTTTGACAGCCTGCGGAGCAGGCTCGTAGCGCTGCAGCCGGCCTCGCACCGGCAGCGCTTCGATCGGCGTCGCGAACACTGAACGCGTGTCGGCCTGCCACCGCGCGATGCCTGAGGCGAACGGCACGCGCGTCAACGGATAAATGCCGAGCGTTCGCATGCCGATGCTGTAGTCGTCGGGGACCTTTGCCGCGGCTCGCAGTTCCTGGACTGCCGCCGAATCCGCCGCGCCGAGCAGCTCTCGGCAGCGCGGCAGATCGTCGATAGTTAGCGCCGCGTTCGCCAACTCGCTGGCGCGCGCCGTTTCATCAAGTTGCTGCAATCTAGTGCGCCACGCTCGCTCTTGCGCAGCGTCGGCCGCACGCTGCGCTAAAGCCACGCTAAAGCGGTTAACGCGCAGGTAGGGAAACCCCGCCACTCGATGCGCTTCTGCGTCGCGTACGCCGAGCGAGTCGATACGATGATCGATCTCGGCAAACAAGCGCGCGCAATAGCCGACATCGTCTTCGCGCTGCAGGTTGCGCGACATCGGCAGCGATGCATAGGGATCGACGGTCGAGCAGCCCGCCAACGTCAGCGCGACAAATGCAAGCCGCGCCGTGCCGCTCGATAGTCGTGCGCATCGCCATTCGGCTCATTGCGTTTTCTCGACAGAAGCGCGGCCGGCCTGACGTCGCACCATCTCGCGCACCATTGCTTCAAACTGCAAGCGTACTGTCTTGGTCACCATCGCCGTGCCGAACAGATCGCCGAGGATCGGCGGCAGCGGCTCGGACAGCTCGAAGCGCGATTCGTATTCGATCCGGACTCCAGCACGGCGCTCGAGCGTAATGACCGCCAGGTCGTAGCTGCCGACAAACGAACGCAGTGTCTGCGGCGCGCCATCGACTTCGCCAGCCTCGCCGCGCGCAACGATGCGCTCGTATGGCTGCTGAGTAACGGCCAGGCGCACGCGCACCGGAACGTCGAAAAAGAACAGCGGAAACTGTCCGATATGCTCGACTGTCAAGCGTGTGCCGTTGCGCGCAATCACCTTCGACCGCTCGATGTGGGGGAGAAACTCGCGCATGTGCTCATAGTCGGTAAGAGTGTCCCACGCGACGCGTGGGTCGACCGCCACGCTGGCACGGCCATTGACGTAGAACGTGTCGCCATCGCGTTCGACCGTCACGGTCGGCAAAGGCTGAGCGTGCCCATCGGTGCACACGCTAAATATCAGGCTAAGTGCCGCGACTTGACTCCAGATTCTCCAAACGTCGAATCGCTTCTGCGTTGGTCCACGAAAAGCACGCATCCGCGGCCGGGCGCCAGGCAAGCCATCGATGGCCGATGTGCTCGAACGGATTGAGTCGAGGCTCGAAGCGTTGCGATAAGCAAAGTCCAAAAACATGCTCCGTATTATGAGTAACGCCTGCCGCATAGCGATGACGCCAATGCTCGTAGATCGCGAAACGATGGCTTAGTTTCCAATCGTCAAGCTGGTCCGCAGACACGCTAAGCCCGGTCTCTTCGGCAATTTCACGCACGCAAACCGTGCGCAGCGGCTCGTCGAGCGTTGCCTTGCTGCCGGTGATCGACTGCCAGAACCCTGGATGATCGGCACGCTCGATGAGGAGCACATCGAGTGCCAGCGTGTGGACGACCACCAGCACCGACTCCGGAATTTTCATCAGTGCGGACTGCGGTACCTACGCGACTCTGGGCTCGACAGTCTTGGCTTCGCCGCGCACCCGGATGTGCAGTTCACGCAGCTGTTTCTCGTCAACTTCGCTCGGCGCCTGCGTCAGCAGGTCCTGTGCACGCTGCGTCTTTGGAAACGCGATGACGTCACGGATCGATTCGGCTCCTGCCATCATCGCGACCAGCCGATCCAGTCCAAACGCGACGCCCCCGTGCGGCGGCGCGCCATACTGCAGCGCATCCAGCAGGAAGCCGAACTTTGCTCCGGCTTCTTCGGCGCTGATCTTCAACGCGCGGAACACTTTGCTTTGCACGTCTTCGCGATGGATACGGATCGACCCACCCCCGATTTCCCAGCCGTTAAGCACGAAGTCATATGCCTTCGCCAGCGCCTGCGTGGGATCGGTCGCCAGATAATCTTCATGCCCGTCCTTCGGGCTGGTGAACGGATGATGCGCGGCGACGCACCGCTGCGCTTCCTCGTCGAGCTCGAACATCGGGAAGTCGACCACCCACAGCGGTTGCCAGCCTTCTTGCGACAAACCGTGCGCACGGCCAAATTCGCTGTGGCCAATCTTCGTTCGTAACGCACCCAACGCGTCATAGACGATCTTCGCTCGGTCGGCGCCAAAGAAAATCAGATCGCCGTCCTTGGCCCCGGTGCGCTCGATGACCTGTGCCAGCGCGGCATCGTGCAGATTCTTGATAATCGGACTTTGCAGCCCGGCCCGACCCTGCGCCGCTTGGTTGACCTTGATGTACGCAAGGCCTTTAGCGCCGTAGATCTTGACGAAATCCGTATAGCCGTCGATCTCCGAGCGAGGCAGCTCACCGCCGCCCGGAATGCGCAGCGCGATCACCTTGCCGTCCTTCATCTCGGTCGCTGCCTTGAAGACTTTGAATTCGACATCGCGCATCACGTCGGTCAATTCGGCGAGCTGCAGGCTGATACGCAGATCGGGCTTGTCCGAACCGTATCGCCGCATCGCGTCGCCATACGTCATCACCGGAAACGGCTTTGGCAATTTGACTTCAAGCACTTCGTCAAACACGACGCGGATCATCTGCTCCATCATGCTGCGGATCTCGGCTTCGTCGAGAAACGACGTCTCGATGTCGATCTGCGTGAACTCGGGCTGGCGGTCGGCACGTAGATCCTCGTCCCTGAAACACTTGACGATCTGGTAGTAGCGATCGAAACCAGCGACCATCAGCAGCTGTTTGAACAGCTGCGGTGACTGCGGCAATGCGAAAAAGGATCCTGGGTGCACGCGCGACGGCACGAGGTAATCGCGCGCTCCCTCCGGCGTGCTTCGGGTCAACATCGGCGTTTCGATGTCGATGAACCCCGCGGCGTCCAGATATTTACGCACGGCCATCGTCACCCGATAGCGCAGCATCATGTTTTTCTGCATTTCAGGTCGACGCAGGTCGAGCACGCGATGCGTTAGCCGCGTCGTCTCCGACAAGTTGTCGTCATCGAGCTGGAACGGAATCGGCACCGAAGCATTCAGGATCGTCAGCTGCTCACACAACACTTCGATCTCGCCGGACGTGAGAGCAGGGTTGATAGTTCCTTCGGGGCGCTTGCGTACGGTGCCTTGAATCTGCAAGCAATATTCGCTGCGCACTTTCTCCGCCGCTTCGAACACATCGACCCGATCGGGATCGCAAACAACCTGCACCAGACCCTCGCGATCTCGCAGGTCGATGAAAATGACGCCACCATGGTCGCGCCGCCGATGCACCCAGCCAAAGAGTGTGACCGTTTGGCCGATGAACCTGGAGTCCACAAGGCCCGCGTATTCGGTTCGTTTCGTCATAGTTCAGTGGCGCCGGCCTGCTTTGCAGTCCGGCTACTTGAGTTAAGGGGTTGAGCGTGGAGCGTGCGAAAAGCACGCGGGCCGAACGGTCGCAGGCCGCCCGACCCTAGCGGTTTCGATTCGACGTGACGGTTAGCGCGGAACAGATTCTTGTCGTCATGGCGCGCAGCTTAATCAAGATGCCCGATTGTCTCAACTCGCGCTGACGGCGGCGCCTGAGCCGCTGCGGCGAGCGCAGCACGTTGCATACGGCCGTTTTCCCGTGGCGAAACCACTCCGAGCGAGATGTGGAACTTCAGTGCGTCATCAACGCTGATATCGACTTCGCGCACGTCGTCCGGACGCACCACCAGCACGTAGCCGGACGTCGGATTCGGTGCGGTCGGCACGTAGACCGTGATCGCATCGACGGCCGTAGCGGCCGAGATCGTCGCACCGGGCGGTCCGACGACGAAGCCGAGTGTCCACTGCCCGCGCTGCGGAAACTCGATCATCACGACCTTGCGGAACGACTGGCCGCGCGTCGCCAGCAGCGTGTCTGAGATCTGTTTCACGCTCGAATAGATCGAG
The DNA here is from genome assembly GCA_963791315.1 of uncultured beta proteobacterium. Classification (GTDB taxonomy): domain Bacteria; phylum Pseudomonadota; class Gammaproteobacteria; order Burkholderiales; family Burkholderiaceae_F; genus JACCZX01. The sequence continues at coordinate 186,079 of CAWBRQ010000007.1, read as the reverse complement.
CGCACGATCGGAATCCGATTCAGCAGACCGTGCCACCAACGCACCAGCCGCTCGCCAATAATGTTGGCGGCCAGCACGCCGGTCGCGAGAACGATCAGCAGCGACAGCAGCAATCCAAGGCCGGGAATGTGAAACGGCAGCAGCGCATCGGGCCGCCAGCTGGTCGGCAGCAACAGCAGGGTCTGATCCATCGTCGTGACGATCAGATCGAGTACCCAAAACGTGATCGCCAGCGGGATCCAGACCAGCAGGCCCGCAATCAAATATCTCTTGAACATGGGCCGCGTCAATTTGTGCCCTGTTTACCGCCGGTCGGCGCCGGCGGCGGAGGTGACGAAGCGGGTGCAGGGGCAGGCGTGGCACCGCCGTCCGTCTTTGTCTCGGTCTTAGTGGCGCCTTTCGAGTCGGAAGTCTCGGTTTTCGTATCCGACTTGGTGTCGGTTTTCGAGTCCTTCGCCTGTTCGGTCGCCGCCTTTTCGTCGGGCTTGGCCACGTCCTTCTTCTTACCCGACCCCTGGTCGCGAAAGTCGGTGACGTACCAACCGGCACCCTTCAACTGAAATCCGGCCGCGGTCACTTGCTTGACGAGCGCCGGCTTGCCGCAGTTGGGGCAGTCGGTCAGAGGGGGATCAGACACTTTCCGAATCACGTCCATTTGGTGGCCGCACTCGGCGCATTTGTATGCGTAAATCGGCATTGCACTCTCTAGCGAGACAACAAACGTGCGATTGTAGGGGACACAGGGCGCTGGACAGTTGATGTTTTGTTGCAGGGTTTTAGACTTAAGCGGCTGCTTGACGCGGCAAGGTAAATAGACTGGCCGCCTTATTAACGATCCAGGTTTTCAAGGAGGGAGCGAACTCATGCGCACACACACAATTGGGCTGGGACTGACGACATTGATGGCGTTGACTGCGGCTGGCAGTGCACTCGCTCAGACCAATATCGAGAAGCTCAAGCAAATGAAGGTGGCCAGTGCGGACCTGAACATCCCACCGGTACCGCAAACTGGTCCAAACGCCGACGCCATTCGCCAAAATCTCGAACGCATCAAGTTGCCGCCTGGATTCAAGATCGCTCTTTACGCGATCGTGCCGGACGCGCGGCACATGGCGGTCGCACCGTCCACGAATATGTTGTTCGTGGGCACACGCAAGACGACGGTCTGGGCCGTGACGAATCGCAACAGCGGCGACGTTGCGACCGAGGTGAAGCCATTTGCACCCTCGCTGAAGTTTTCGGTACCGAACGGTGTGTGCTGGACGAAGGACGGCTTCCTGATCGTGGCCGAACACAATCGCATTCTTAACTTTCCCGCCGCGGAGTTCTTCTATGAAGGCCCCGACGTCGCGGTGATCGAAGTAGCGCCACAGGGCAAGCTGATTCCAGTGGAAGAAGAGTCATACAACCACGGCGCGCGCACCTGCCGTGTCGGCAAGGACGGCATGCTCTACGTCACGCTGGGCCAGCCGCATAACGTACAACCGCGTGACAAACTGAAGCTGTACGACCAAACCGGCATCGGCGGTATCGTGCGGATGAATCCGTTTGACGGCAGCAAGCGCGAGGTCTATGCGCGCGGCATTCGCAACTCGGTCGGTCTCGAGTTCAATCCGAAGAACAACGACCTCTGGTTTACCGACAACCAGACCGACGGCATGGGAGACGAGATTCCTGCTGGCGAATTGAATCGCGCGACAAAGCCCGGACAGTTCTTCGGCTACCCGTGGATTCAGGGCAAGACCCGCATCACGGAACACGGGTATGACAAGGACCCGCTGCCGGCCAACGTCACGAACCCCGAGGTGTACATGGACGCGCACGCTGCCGATCTGGGCCTCGACGTTCTACACCGGCAAGAAATTCCCGGCCAAGTATCAAGGCGGAATCTTCTCGGCGCAGCACGGCTCGTGGAATCGCACGACGCCCATCGGCGCGCGAATCATGTTTACGTCGCTGAAGGCCGACGGCTCGGCCGACAAAACGGAGGTCTTTGCCGACGGTTGGCTGGACGCGGAAACCAAGCAGTACCGTGGTCGGCCGGTGGATGTGGCGAACCTGCCTGACGGCTCGCTGCTTGTCAGCGACGATTTTGCAGGCGCCCTTTACCGCATCACGTATGTCGGCGACGCAGCCACCAAGGCTAAGTAACGCGCTGAATTACTTAGCTTCCGAAAAGCGGGCGCGCGAGCGCGTTTCGTGAGCCCGCTCTTACGAGTGCTCGCTGTCGCCTGCGGCGCCGTTTTGACTGGCGCACCGGGCGCACACGCGCAGACCGCGATCTCGGCGGGGAAAGCGAAGGCCCAGGCATGCAGCACGTGTCATGGGCCATTGGGCCTGAGTCAATTGCCGAATGCACCGCATCTGGCGGGGCAACCCGAGATCTACGTTGCTGAGCAACTCAAGGCCTATCGCTCCGGCAAGCGCAGTAACGAAATAATGAACGTGATCGCCAAACCCCTGACCGATGAAGACATCGATCAGCTTGCGGCGTTCTACGCGTCGCTGGTTATCGTGGTCAAGCCGCCGTGATCACCACGTTCCAAGCTAAAGCAGACCGCTCACAGAGCCGGCCGTACGATTCAGGATGGCGACTGGATAACAAACGAAAATGACAACCAAAAACAAGGGGCGGGACTCCGCCGAATACGAGTTGAGCGATCCGGTAAAAGCGGTCCAAAGCTCCGCGTCCGGCAAAGTCAAGGTCGCGGTGACCGACATTGACGGCGTGTTGCGCGGGAAGTACCTGCACAAAGACAAGTTCCTCTCCGCCGCTGATGGAGGCTTCGGCTTTTGCAACGTTGTGTTCGGCTGGGACATGACCGATAGCGTGTACGACAACGCGCACGTGATTGGTTGGCAGCACGGCTTTCCGGACGCGATGGTGCAACTCGATCTGGGCACCGGCCGCAACGTGCCTTGGGACGACCATGTCCCGTTTTTCCTTGGCGATTTCATAAATGCCGATCAGACGCCGTTTCCGATCTGCCCGCGGCAATTGCTGAAGAAGGTGATCAAGCGCGCGGAGAAACTCGGCGTGCAGCCAATGTGCGGTCTCGAATTCGAATGGTTCAACTTCGCCGAAACGCCGCAAAGCTGGGCTGCGAAGAAAGGAGTTGACCCGACCCCGCTGACGCCCGGAATGTTCGGCTATTCGCTGCTGCGTTCGAACGCGAACCGTGAATACTTCAATGCACTGATGGATCAGATGTTGCTGTTTCGTGTGCCGATCGAAGGACTGCATACCGAAACGGGGCCGGGCGTATACGAGGCGGCGATCCAATTTTCAGACGCACTCGAGTGCGCCGATCGTGGGGTTCTATTTAAGAGCGGTGCGAAGGAAATCGGCGCGAGCTATGGGATTACTCCGAGCTTCATGGCCAAATGGAGCGCCGAGTACCCGGGATGCAGCGGCCACGTGCATCAATCGCTGACCGATGGCAAGAAAAACTTGTTCTTTGATGCTAAGAGCAAGTCAGGGATGAGCAAACTCTTCGAGAGCTTTCTGGCCGGTCAGATCGCGGCGCTTATGGAATTCGCGCCGATGTTCTGGCCTACAGTGAACAGCTACAAGCGATTGGTCGACGGCTTCTGGGCGCCGGTCAAACCCACGTGGGCGATCGATAACCGGACCGCTAGCTTTCGCGTAATCCTCGGTTCGCCGAAGAGCACGCGACTTGAAACGCGCTGCCCCGGATCGGATATCAATCCGTACCTCGCAGTTGCTGCGCTGCTCGCCGCGGGCCTGCACGGAATCGAAAAGAAAATGAAACTGACCGCACCGCCGATTACCGGAACCAACCAAGGCGCCGAACACATCCCGCGCGCACCGCGTTCGCTGAAGGAAACTACCGACATCTTTCGACGTAGCGACACGGCACGCGAATGGTTCGGCGATACCTTCGTCGATCACTTCGCTGCGACCCGTGATTGGGAGTGGCGGCAGTGGCAGGACGCGGTGACCGACTGGGAGTTAAAGCGGTACTTCGAGGTGATTTAGCGGGCATGACCGAGCCACTGCGAATCAGCGCCACCTACCGGCTGCACGTTCCTGCCGGTGAATGCACTCACCGAGCGCAACAGCTTGCGCTAGAGCAGAGCATTGAGATGCTCGCGACGTCTGTCACCGCCGCGCACATCCTCGATACGATGGTTGCACGCGTAGACGACGTAAGCACCAACAGCGACGGCACGCACACGGCGCGCCTGGCGCTAAGCGCCGAAACGGTCGGTGACGATGCCGGCCAGTTGATGAACATGCTGTTCGGGAATTCCTCGCTGCAGCCCGACGTCGAGCTGATCGATATCGAAGTGCCAGCGGCACTTGCTCGTGTTTGGGGCGGTCCAAATCAGGGCATCGCCGGAATGCGCCAACATACCGGTGCAGTCGGACGTCCGCTGACGTGCACTGCACTGAAGCCGATCGGTTCGACGCTTGAAGCGATGGCACATATGTGCCGCGTCTTCACTGAGTCTGGCATCGACGTGATCAAGGACGATCATGGATGGGCCAATCAACGCAGCGCACCGTTCGCCGATCGCGTGCGTGCGTGTCAGCAAGCCGTTGCCGCCGCCAACATGGCGCGCCGCGGTGGCCGCACTCTGTACGCGCCAAGTCTGTACGGCCATTATGGCGAGATGCGCGCACAGATCGAGCTGGCACGTCGCGAAGGCGTCGGTCTGGTGTTAATCGCGCCGATGGTGTGCGGTGTGGCCACCCTGGTCGCGCTGAAGCGCGAATTCGACGACGTGATGTTCATCGCCCACCCATCGCTCGCGGGCCTCCGTATAGCACCTGCGGCGCTCTTCGGAAAACTGTTCCGCTTGTTCGGCGCTGACGCAGTGATCTTCCCGAATCACGGTGGCCGGTTTTCGTATCCGCGCGATGTATGCCATGCCATTGCCAGCCACAACACGCAGCATTGGCATGACCTGAAACCCGCATTGCCCACACCCGCCGGCGGAATGAGCGTGGAACGAGTCACAGAAATGGTCGGCGAATATGGACATGATTCGATGCTGCTGATCGGCGGCGCGTTACTCGCGGCACGCGAGCAACTTGGTGCGCGCAGTACCGAATTCGTCAATGCCGTCGCGATTGCTGCGGTGGAGGCAGTGCCAGCATGAGTACCATACGCAGGCTCCGCGCCGATGCATTGGGCAACTTCGCCTGGCAAGGCGTCGATCGCCTTCAGTACAAGGATGAAGGTAGCGCGCCTTTCAAGGACATCACGCGCCAGGTACTGTTCTCGCAGCCGGACCAGACATGCGAGCTGCGATATTTCGAGATAGCACCCGGCGGATACTCAACGCTCGAACAGCACCAACATACACACGCCGTGTTGATTCTTCGCGGACAAGGGACCGTTCGGATCGGTACCGACGTGCAGTCGATCGGCGAACATGATCTGGTGACGGTCGATCCTCTGACATGGCACCAGTTTCATGCCGCGCCCGACAGCGCGCTCGGCTTCCTTTGCCTGGTAAGCAAGGAGCGCGACAAGCCGATGCTGCCCTCGCAACAGCAATTTGACGCGTTAAAGGGCTGAGGCGCTAAGAGATCGGGTTGGCCGGCGGTGGCGGATCCGGCGGTAGCGGAATGAATTCGTCGTGATCGAGGTCCGGCAGCTTCATACGGCCGGCGCGCCAGTCTGCCTTGGCCTGCTCGAGTCGTTCCTTCGATGACGATACGAAGTTCCATTCGATGTATCGCTCACCAACCGGTTCACCGCCAAGAATCATTAACGTTGCGGCCGCGTTAGCGCGAATGACTGCGTCCCCGGATGGCGCAAATACCAACATCTGCCCACTCGCGAAGTCGCGCCCGTCCACGTTGACGGTGCCCGAGACAACAAACGCTGCGCGCTCGGCGTATTGGTTCGGTAACGAAATCGTTGCACCTTGCGCAAGCTTCACGTGACCGTAGAACATCGGCGAATGCGTCGCCGCTCTGGCTGTCACGCCGTGCAGTTCGCCGGCCACTACGCGCACCCATACGCCCGGCTCGTCAATGGTGGGTAGCGCATCGCCGGCGTAATTGGCGAAAGTGGGCGCAGTCTCTTCGTCATCGCGCGGCAGCGCGACCCACGCTTGGATGCCGTGCATCGGCCCGCCTTCCGATCTTGCCTTTTCGAAACGTTCGGAGTGCGTAATTCCGCGTCCAGCGACCATCCAGTTGACTTCGCCGGGCCGGACGGGCTGCTCCGACCCAACACTGTCGCGATGCATGATCTCGCCTTCGAATAAATACGTGACGGTGGATAGCCCGATATGCGGGTGCGGCCGAACATCCACCGAGCGCGGGATGCCGCGCGCAAATTCCGCTGGACCGAAGTGGTCGAAGAAAATGAAGGGGCCGACCATGCGATGTGTCGGAAACGGCAGCACGCGCCCTACTTCGAATCCACCGAGATCCCGACGGCGTTGCTCGATCACCAGCTGCAGCGTCATAACGTTTACCCTGTCGCATTCAATTGCACTCACTATGCCTGATACGCCGTTTTATATTGTGCTCAGGCCGCTGCTGCTAATGAAGCCGATCGCCGCAGTTCCCGAAGAGGCGTGATGACGATATTGCTGCAAGTTTCAGATGCCCATTTTGGTACCGAGCAACCGCCGGTGGTGCAGGCATTGCTGCAAATGGCACGCGCCGAAGTACCCGATCTCGTAGTGATGTCGGGAGACATCACGCAACGTGGGAGACGCCATCAGTTCAACGCCGCCCGCGCCTTCATTGACGAACTGAAACCTGCCGCTCTACTGACGATTCCCGGTAATCACGACATTCCGCTGTTCAATCTCGCGTTGCGAGCATTCGCGCCTTACTCAAACTACTCGCGCGTGTTTGGCGAGAACCTCGAGCCTGAATTTGAATCAGCGCACTTGTTGGTTCTCGGTGTTAACACGACGCGACCGCACAGGCACAAGGACGGCGAGTTGTCCGAGCAGCAGATCGAGCGTGTGACGCAACGGCTGCAGCGCGCGGCGGCTTCGCAACTACGCATTATCGTCGTGCATCAACCGGTGCTTGCCATTCGCAAAAGCGATGAGGACAACCTGCTCGATGGTCATCGGCAAGCCGTGCCGGCATGGGCGGCCGCCGGCGGCGACATCATCATGGGCGGGCATATACATCTGCCTTACATACGCTCAATGCGAACGACATTCGGCGATCTTCCGCGCGACATATGGACCGTGCAGGCCGGCACTGCGGTCTCGTCACGCCTCCGCGAAGGCTATACAAATTCGGTGAATCTGATCCGGTGTGACGGAGACACATCACCGCGCAGATGCGCAGTCGAGCGCTGGGATTACGTTCCAACGCTTAACCGCTTCGAGCAGCATTCGAGCCAGGAGTTGACCTTCGGTACCGCGTGATCCGGGCTACCTGCTTCGATTGTCGCTAACCCACCCGACGCCACACGCTCGCCAACCACGGCTGCTGCTCTCGCGGCAGTCCAGCGGGCCGGTAGTAGTGCTCAAGCTCGACAAAACCGGCCTCCGTCATGAAGCGTAGCCACGTTGAAACATCGTGATAGGCGCTGTAGCGGCCGCGATTCCATCCTTCCTCGTTGGCGCCGCGCGGGTTTGAACTGAATAACACTCCGCCCGGTTTCAGGGTCGAATAAAGCTGGCTCAGCACTCGGGGCAAGTGCGCAGATGGAACGTGCTGAAGTGAGGCGTTGGCAAACACACCGTCGAAACGCGCATCCGGAAGATCGAGCGTCAAAAAGTCCTGCAGCCACACCTCGCAGCCGGTATCCGCACGCGCCATCTCGACAAAGCGCACGGCACCCTCCACCCCAATCGGAATGTGGCCGCGTGCAACAAACGCCTTTAGATCGCGCCCTGGGCCGCATCCGAAATCGAGAACGGTAAATGGCGGCTCGCCTTCGATGTGACGCAGCAACGCGTCGATGTTTTGGCTGACGTCATGGTCGCGCGTCCCATCGCGAAAACCCTCGGCGCTCTGGTTGTAGTCCGCCAGCGTTCGCGAGGTGATCGATTGCCAGTCGGATGAACTCACTTCAAACGGCCCCAGTCAGCACACTCACAGCGTGCCAAAGCGTAAGCCAAGTGACTCACTTGGGGCGTACGCTGCGACGCCGCGCGGTAACGCCGCAGTAACATCCGTCCCTGCCTAATGCTTGGCAAATGAAACGAGTGTCTGAACAGACTCCCGTCACCTTTCTTTTCACGGATATCGAGGGCAGCACCCGACTCTGGGAGCAGCAGCCCGAGCGAATGCCGCTGGTGATGGCGCGTCATGATGCGATCTCCAGGAGTGTGGTCGAGCGCAACCGCGGAACGATCGTGAAAATGACCGGCGACGGCGTACACGCCGCATTTGAACGCCCGCTTGATGCATTGATCGCCACTCTGGAAATCCAGCAACACCTTTCGAGGGCGGAGACGGCCGACGGCTTGGCGCTACCTCTACGTTGCGGACTGCACGCTGGGATAGACGAGCGTCGCGACGGCGACTTCTATGGTCGTGCAGTCAATCGAGCGGCACGCATTATGAGCGCTGCCCACGGCGGTCAGATGCTGTTGTCGAAAGCGGTGGCCGATCAAGTCGGCGGCACCCTGCCCGACGGTGTGTCACTGCGCGACCTAGGCGCAGTGCGGCTACGCGATCTGTCGAATCCCGAGCACATCTTCCAATTGCTGCACCCGCAACTGCGCGCCGATTTCCCTGCGCTGCGATCACTTGAAGGGACGCCGAACAACCTGACGCAGCAGCTGAACTCGTTCATCGGCCGCGAACGCGAGCTCGCAGAAGTCAAGGAAATGCTCGCGGCGAACAGGCTAGTGACCCTGCTTGGGATGGGTGGCATCGGCAAGTCGCGGCTGTCGATGCAGCTCGCAGCAGAAGTGTTGGACGACTTTCCCGACGGTGTGTGGTTCGTCGAGCTTGCTGCGCTAACCGATCCGACCTCGGTTCCGCAGGCGGTGGCATCTGTGCTCGGAGTCAAGGAAGAAGCCGGACGCCCGGTAATCGAAGCATTGACGAAATACGTGCGCGATCTACAAGTGCTGATCATTCTCGACAACTGTGAACAGGTCATTCACGGCTGCGCTGATCTGGCGAAGCGGCTGTTGCAAGCGGGAGCGAAAGTGAAGGTCCTGACATCCAGTCGCGACTATTTGCAGGTCGCCGGCGAGATGGCTTATCACGTGCCGACACTGTCAGCCCCGAAGGAAGTGATTTCGCTTGAGCGGTTACAGCAGCACGAAGCGGTTCGACTGTTTGTAGATCGTGCCGCAGCCTCGAAGCGCGGGTTTGGTCTAACGGAGGAAAACGCCGCTGCCGTGGTCAATATTTGCAACCGCCTAGACGGAATTCCGCTCGCACTAGAGCTTGCGGCCGCGCGAGTGCGCGCCCTTTCAGTTCAAGCAATCGCCGAACGATTGAGCGATCGCTTCCGACTGTTGGTTACCGGCGATCAGACCGTCTTACCGCGTCAGCGGACATTGCGCGCCCTCATTGATTGGAGCTATGACCTGTTGAGCGAACAGGAGCGGGCTCTGTTTCAAAGGCTGTCTGTCTTCGCGGGCGGATGGACTCTGGAAGCAAGCGAGGCGGTTTGCATTGACGAGAACCTGTTAGAGGATGAGGTGATCGACCTGCTAAGTCGTTTGGTAGAAAAATCCCTGGTGACGATTGAACCGGAAAGTGACCGTTATCGCATGCTCGACACAGTTCGCCACTACGCACTTGAAAAACTGCTGGCAGCAGGCGAGACGACGGCGTTATTTGGCCGGTACCTTGAGTACTACTTAGCAATTGCAGAAGAGGCTAGACCTCAGCTGGCGGGACCTCGGCAGGCAGTTTGGCTTACTAGACTTGATATCGAACGTGACAATTTCTCGACGGCTCACGCATGGAATGACGAAAAGTATGTAGCCCAAACGTTGCGGTTGATTTTTGCAATGAGACCGTACTGGATACATCGCGGTCTTCTGGATCAGGGCTATAGGATCGCGGTAGACGCTCTAAATCGAAGCGGCGTAGAGCGCGAACCACTATTGCGTTGTCAGGCTCTGCATGTGGCTGGCCAGCTTTGCTGCTATATGGGCCGCTACACCGAGGCCTTGAAGCATTTGACAGAAAGCCTTGCTATTGCGCATGACATTGGCGACAAGGTTCGGATCGCAGCCGTTCAGCAACCTCTTGGGATCGCCTACCTAGGACAAGGCGACACGAAACGCGCCCGTCTCCACTTGGAGGAGGCAGTCAATCGGGCGCGCGAACTGGGGAACAAGCGCCAAATAATGGCAGCCATCAATGAACTTGCGCAGTTGCATCGCGCAGAAGGTAGATTGAGCGCCGCTGAGCCACTCTATCTCGACGTTTTGGCATTGGCGCGGGAACTGGGTGACGAGCAAAGCGTCGCGATCGGCTTACTCAATCTAGCAATGGTTTTGATCGGCCGAGGGTCGGTTAACGATGTTTACCCCATGCTACTTGAGGCACTGGCAATCGCAGAGAGAACCGGTTCCAAACCCGCCGGACAAAGCGCCTTAGAAGTTTGCGCCGGCATAGCTGCACTAAATAAACAATGGTCCGTTGCGGCTCGTTTCTTCGGAGCAGCGGAATCACAAGTTAAGGAAAGTGGCTCACACCGTGATCCCGCTGACGAGGCATTCATCGCCCCGCTAATCGCTGAGGTTCGTCAAACACTCTCAACCGATGCTTTCACGTCGGTTGAGGCAGCTGGTCGCGCGCTTTCTTATGAGTCCGCCCTAACTGAGGTGCGCGCGTGGCTAGACGTGTGCAACGCTGCTAGTGAGATCACTCATTGTAGATAGATGGATCTGAATAAATTTGCCGCGATCCATCCAGCAAGCGAATCGTGTAACTGTATTTGCCCGTCCTGGTGTGCCGATTCAGACAGGAGAACTCGAGTCCGTCGGCACGTACGGCGCACTCAGTGATTTCACCCCTTCCCTTCTCCTCAATATCGATTCCGTTTCTCGGCTGAAAGCGATATTTCGACTCCTTTGGAAGGTGCCAGGTAATCGTGACGTTTCGCTGATCCTTGAGAAAGACAAGCGGTTCCTGATTGACAACGATGAATCGATCCGCGACGACAGCAACTTGCGGGCGAGTGGGATCAGGCGGGATCGACTCCTTATGAAAGATCGAGCATCCCGACAGCGCTAACACGCAAGCGATATAGCCAAGCAGTTGCTTCTTCATCTTCTTCTACTCCTCGTCAACACTCCCACCCGCAATATTAGCGCTGCAAACACGCAACACTACGAATATTCACGCGCGAATTTCATTGACCTATGTCACCTGTGCTTCTTATATTTCGTTCCCCGGCGATAAAGCCGGTTTGTGGAGGTCTTGAGATGTTCAACCTGGGCAGTGATCAACCAACCTTGTCGCGAATGAACTTCGCGGCGGTGGGCGTCGGGCGCTCGGTGTCGGCAATCGGCATCGTCACGTCTAACGCCGGGGCGACGCTGTCTGGTGTGTCCGTGCTGACGATGGGTTCAAGTGGAGGTCCAGGTATGTAGCTGGACCCACTGCCAACGGAAGCCCGGATCGCGTGAACGCCTCCGGGCTTTTTTGTTTGTGCAGTCTTAACCCAATGGAGATCGTCATGAGGCACTGGGATCGATGTAGCAGGAAAGGAGACTTCTTTTACGCTCTTGTAGTAGTCGCGACGTTAGTGGTTTTTCGGTTTCAGCTTCTTGGCCGAGGTCGTCGAGTACGCGAGCAGCTTCAGCAATGCGGAGCACGCTGGCGCTTCTCACGAAGACGCGGGCTGGAAAGACCACAAGGTGGTAGTTGCAGCGGGAGAGAAGAAGTGAGCGGCGCTACTACGCGCCAGCGGATGTGTGACTCACGTGGTTGCATGTCACTGGCCAAGCCGCTTCGTATCGGAAGTCTGTTTCAAAAAGAACCCGCTTCTCATTGAGAAGCGGGTTTCTTCACGCACGCATCGTCCGCTAAGTCTGCGCGCCAGCGGCGCTGCGATACCTACCGGGAGACTGACCGGTGATTCGTCGAAATGCTTTCGAAAACACCGCGTCCGAGCTGTAGCCAACGCTTTCTGCCAGACGCGACAGACTGATCCGCTCACTGCGTATCCGATTCGCCGCCCGTGTAATACGCCACCGAGTCAAATACGCCATCGGTGCCTCGCCGACCAACTCCTTGAACCGAACCGCAAGCGCCGTACGCGACGTGCCGACCTCTTGCGCGAGCGAATCGAGCGTCCAAGGTTCCGCATACCGGTCATGCAGCAAAGTCAGCGCTTTGCCGACGCGCGCGTCGTTCAGTCCGCGTAACCAGCTCGTGACGCACTCGTGCTGGGCGGCGTAGGCACGCACTGCCTGTATGAACAGCACATCGGCCAATCGACGCAGGACAGTCTGCGATCCCTGATGGCGATTCGCAATCTCGGCATGAATGAATCGCAAGGTCGGCTCAAGCCACTCCTGGACATGCGGATCATCGCGCCGAAGGTGAATGATCGGAGGCAGTACATCGAACATTGGATTGGACTTCAGCGCGGTGAATGAGAAAAAGCCGCCCGTGATCCGAAGGAGGGGACCATCGCCATCAATTCGTATGAAGCCCGATTCGCTTTTGGGATGCTGCTGCATCCAGTCGTCCAGAGAAATCGCCGGCGCATCCTTCGAACCCCGCATCACGTGAGGTGCTCCGCTTGGGAGCAGGACGAAGTCGCCCTCGCTCAACTCGTAGGTCTTGCGGCCAAGCACCAAGTTACAGCGCCCTGCTGTAATTGCGTAAAACGGAGAGCGACCCGGTCGTGCAATCGAAATCGCGCATGGAGTGTTCGACTCGAGAACGAAGTACACGGTCGCTTCCAGGCGCACTTGCTCCATAACGTCGGTCAGTAAGTCATAAGGGCGCGGTGACGTTTTCAAAGCAGTGCGGCTTCGTCGCGACGTTCGTTCGTTTCGACTGTAATTCGATCCTGAACGATTCGACAAATATTTGGAAGGAATAGGTCTATTCATTCCGTAGAGGATACCTCAATGTTCGACTCATGCTGCATCACCTGATTGCAGCGCCTAACCGAAGGAGTCGTTCATGAACTACCGATTTATTACCGCAGCCGTCTTGGCGTTAAGTACAGTCGGCGTGAGTGCTCAAACTGCTGATAAGCCAGCGTCGTTAGAGCCGGCCCATAGCCCGTTTACCTACGAAGTGCTGGGGGCGACGCCGTCGTTGCGTCTGAGCAAGAGGGTTACGCCCACCGATGACGCGAAAGTCGCGGTCGCGCGCGATAAGCGTCAGAGAACCGTGCCTGAAGCGTCGCGCCAAAACGAGTCCGCCACGTCGGAGAGTGCCGCGCGCTCGAAGGACGAAACGAAGCAGTAAAGAGCGTCGAGTCACCGCAGACCGCTGCGCCGCACCGCGCAAATCCAACTACGCGCGGCGAGGCGCAGCGCGCGTTGCGCGCGCATTCAAAGATTTGTTCGGCGTCACCGGCAGTCGGCGGAATCCAAGACTGCATTGACACGCCGCGATTGCCGAGAGCATCCTGCTTTATTAGGCGGCCCCCGGATCGAGGTCCGCCAGCCACGCGGAGACAGAGGGCAAGGTGAACCACATCCGGATCGTGTTGTTAGCCACGTCCCTCTTGCTGCCCGCTGCGCGCGTCTGTGCCCAACCCGACCTAGAGCTGTATTCCGCCGAGGTTTGCAATGAAGGGCAAATCACCGTTGATGTGGCTGTCGCCTATAAGGCCTTCGGCTTTAGCGACGAATATTGGGTCATCGATGGCTGGTATGACGTTCCTAAGGGCAAATGCAAAACCGTCTTTACCCATCAGTACGCCAAGCAGGACCGCAATTGGTTGGGTTTCAGAAGCTTCCCGGTGCATCTGGCCTTTGCTTTCACCGACTCGACCGGGGTGTGGGGAGCCGCCAAGGTCAATCCGCCGCGCGGCGTTGCTCGTTCCGGCCTGCAACTGTGCATCACGAAGAAGAACTTCGAGTACAGAGTGGATGCCAAAGATCCGGCAACAGCCTGCAGAGGAAAACCAAACGCCTTTCTAATTCCCGCGTCGATCGATTTCGAACCGACTGCAGGCGATTACTACGATTACGTTGGCCGCACCTATGGCCGTCCTAGTATGAGTGCCACTGTGGCGCTCGGCGCGAACGATCGCGCTATTCCTATCAACCCGCAAGCTTCGTCCGCTGCGCAAGGCCCGGGTACAACAGACGAATTCGTGAGGCTTTTGAACGTCGCGATAAACGCACTCTCGCCCCATGAATATGATCTGAAAGCCTGGTTACAGGTGGGTGAACGTTTGCGTGAGCCGCCAGGTTGTGTCGAGGGAGTCATTATCGAATTTGTCGACGCCACGGGCGAAGGCCATCACGAGTGCGATTAAACAGTTCCTCGCATCTCACCCGCAACGGCAAGACTGGGTTCAGAGTTACGGAGCTCAATGGAGCGATTGCGCTGGAACCATTCAACGGGAAACCAGAAGACTGCCTGGACCGCAAAGATCTTCAATATCAATTCCAAAGCGCTGAAACGGAGCGGTGACATCATTCCCCGCAACTGCCCCTCGCCGCTGTACAGCGGCGAGGGGCGCGCGAGACTTTCTTAACTACGCGCGGATCTTCACCAGATCCTTCAGCACGCCGTCGAGACCACCGTAGACACTGATCTTGTCGATCTTCTCGGTGACCTTTTCCAGCGTTTCCAGCTCCTTCATTCGCAGCGCAATCGGGTTGTCTTCCATCACCTTCGCGGTGTTGAGCAGGCTGCGCGTCGCCGCCGTTTCTTCACGACGACGAATCACGTTGGCCTGCGCAGCCTTTTCGGCTTCCACCACACGAGCGAGGATGGTCTTCATCTCGCCCGGCAGGATGATGTCCTTCACGCCGACGCTTGCGACTTCCATGCCGGCGGCACGCGCGCGTGCACCGATATGCTCGGCGACAGTGCGGTCGATCGACCCCTTGTCTTCGAGCAGCTCGTCGAGCGTGCGTGTGCCGACGGCCGCGCGCAGCCCGAACTGCAGCTCGCGGTACAGGTAGTCGAGCGGCTTCGCCTGCTGCGCGAACGCGGCCAGCACGTCGACGAAGCGCACACCGGCGTTCAGGTTGATGCGCAGAGCCACCTTGTCCTTGGTCAGGATTTCCTGTCCAGCGACTTCTAGCGGCTGCATGCGCAGATCAACCAGCTCAACTCGCAGATCGCGGTTGAACTTCCAGAACGCGTGCAGACCCGGCTGCAGCATCTGATGCACCTTGCCGTCGACGAACAGCAGGCCGACGTGATGCTGCGGCACCTGCACTGCGAGCACGTGCTCGGCGCCGATGACCTTCGCGCGGCCGGTTGCGGTTCCGAGCTGCAGCGTCAGGCTATGCGGCAGCACGAAGTTTTCGCTGATGTCGATGCGTGCTACGCGTACGTCGATGTAGCCCTTCCAGTACAGGCGGTGCGTATTCGGCGCAATGACTTCGACCAGCAGACTGTTTTCATAGCGCAGCCCGACTTCGGTCGGACCCACGTCGACGACATGGAACTCGCGGTCAATCAGCGCCGGCTCTGCATGACGCAGGTAGTCGGCCAGGCGATGGTCGAACGCGGTCTTCGCGAGCGGATACTTCTCGACAGTCAGACGCATAAACGGATCGAAGTAACGGTGCTCTCCCGCGTGCAGCACAGTGACGAAGTCACCCTTGCGAAACAGCAGTCCGCGTTCGTCCTTCTTGATCAGGAACTTGCGGAACATGGTTTTTCTCCTAAAGAACGATTGATGAAAATGGGAGCGGGCCTCCCGACCGAACGGCGGGCCGCGGTTTTGCATCACGAGGAAGACGGACGCGCCGACGCCACGACGCTTGAGCGATGCGCGAGCAAGCTCGGTGAGCGACGTGCCAATCAACGGGGACCGTTTCGAAGTGATGCGCTGCCGTAGCGCAGGCCGAGCGGGCGGTGCAGTCCGAACGCTCATCGCACCGAAGTGCAACTCACGATCGAGCCACCGAGGCCTTCCCGGGTTGTGAAGCAAAGCCCTTTCCAGGGATATCCCGCGGGAGTCGAACCCGCGACTCACGGTTTATCAGACCGTTGCTCTACCCACTGAGCTAGGGAGTGGTCGTGAATGAAGGAGTCGAACCTTCTCCTCGCGTGCTTATTTTCTCGATAAGACGCGCGCGCTACCTCTGCGCCAAATCACGATGCATTCACTCGACGCCTTGCCGCGGTATGCGCGCGTCCGACGTACGGGACGGGCGTGCGCACCAGGCAGCACTCACGAGGCTGGCCCGCTGACGGCAGCTTGCCGAGAGAATTAGGTGGACCCGCGACAGCGGATCGAAATACTTACGATGCGATTAATGCAGCCGCGGGGCCGGAGATACTGTTTCTAAGCTGTTCGCGGCGTTGCTTGTTCGCGTGCGGATCAAATCCGAAGCGCCTCCAGGTCGCTGCGATGTCGGTCGCCGCGGCCGGGATGTAGTTGAACCGAAGATCCAGCAATCGGGTGGCGGGGTTCCGGTCGTCTTGTACCTGTCTCATGGCATGCCTCTCGGTTTTCAGTGATGTCATCGTGAACGACGCCCGCAACGCAATCATTTCCGATGCCCTCCCTGATTCTTACGATTGAAACAGAGTGCTCGGTAGCGAGCCATTCACGGACTGCACGGTAGGGCGAACGGTCGGCGTGCGCCGCCGACCGTTCTGCCGCTCAACTACTGAATATTCACGACGACGCCTAGCCCTTGATGCACATGATCTGCTTCAGCGTGTGCACGACTTCGACCAGATCGGCCTGCGCGGCCATCACTGCGTCGATGTCCTTGTACGCGCCCGGGATTTCGTCGAGCACGCCCGCGTCCTTGCGACATTCGACGCCTTCGGTCTGCTTGCGCAGATCGTCGAGCGTGAACTGGCGCTTGGCCGCGTTGCGCGACAAGCGACGCCCGGCTCCGTGCGAGCACGAGCTGTACGCGGCCGCGTTGCCCTTGCCGCGCACGATGAACGAGCGTGCACCCATGCTGCCCGGAATGATGCCGAGCTCGCCGGCGCGCGCCGACACCGCACCCTTGCGCGTGATCCACACCTGCTCGCCGAAGTGTTCCTCGAGCGAGCTGTAGTTGTGGTGGCAGTTCACCGCGTGCTCGCTGGTGCCGATCTCGCGTCCGAAGTCCTCGCGCAGGGATTTCAACACGGAGTGGAGCATCAAGTTGCGGTTGTGCGCTGCGTAGTCCTGCGACCAACGCAGACCTTCGACGTACTCATCAAATTCCGTCGAGCCTTCGTCGAGCCACGCCAGGTCACGGTCGGGCAGGTGGCGATGGTGCTTGACGGCCATCTCGCGCGCCATGCCGATCGCAGTTTCGCCGATCGTCTTGCCGACGTTGCGTGAGCCCGAGTGCAGCATGATCCACACCGCATCCGATTCGTCGAGGCAGAGCTCAACGAAATGGTTGCCGCCGCCGAGCGTGCCGACCTGATTCCAGACGCGCTTGTGATCGAACTTGCCGACGCGATCCATGATGCGCAGGCGCTGGTAGCGGTCGTACAGCTCGTCGCCCTTGCGCTTCAACGCGATGCCGAACAGGCCTTCGCCGTGCGTGCTGACCGGCTTGTCGTGCGCGGAAAATCCGACCGGAACGCGCGCTTCGATCGCCGAACGAATCTTGCCCAGAGAATCCGGCAAGTCGTTCGCGGTCAACACTGTGCGCACTGCGCACATACCGCAGCCGATGTCGACGCCGACGGCCGCCGGAATGATCGCGCCGCGTGTCGGAATCACCGAACCCACCGTCGCGCCCTTGCCGAGATGCACGTCCGGCATGATCGCGACGTGACCTGCGACGATCGGCAGCGATGCGATGTTTTTCACCTGCGCGACCGCGTCGTACTCGACCTCCACGCCGCTCGTCCAGGCGCGGACGTTTTTCAATGCGTTGAGATCCATGACGTTCTCCATCAGAAAGTGTAGACATTGGTGCTCGCTGCTAGGTTTCGATCCAGCGGCCTCCTGTTTGTAAGACAGGCGCTCTCCCAACTGAGCTAAGCGAGCTAAAGCTGGCGGCGCATAGCGGCATTGATCCGCTCTCCTCCGGTCGACAGCCGGGTACGCATCCGTCTACGTCAATGCGCCGTGTTTGGTGCATCCCTGTGGTATCGAGCCACACCCTCCGGTGCTTCAAACCGGCGCTGCCACCTGGTCAGCTTGGGATGCGATATCAAGAACAATCTGGCAGCGGCGGTAGGAGTCGAACCTACGAATGCCTGGTTCAGAGCCAGGTGCCTTAGGCCTCTTGGCGACGCCGCGTCACTGGGCAAACCGCACGGGGATCGAACCCGTCTGACCAGATTGAAAGTCTGGTGACCTCACCAGAAGTCGAGCGGTTCGACTTTGGCGGAAGCGGGGTCGAGTCGAACGCCCAAGGCCGCTGAATTGCAGCTCACACCGTTTTCAAGACGGGCACCGTCGCCAATCGGTTTGCGCTTCCATTCTTGGAGGTAGGTGCGCGGATCGAACGCGCGCGTCATCGCTGATCGACAACTAGCTCCCTTAGCAGAGGGGTGCCTTGCCACTCGGCCAACCTACCGTGTACTGAATTGACAAAGCCGGCTCACTGCCGGCTTAGAGCTGGCCTACGAAATCAACTCTGCATCGGCGCAGCTGGCCGATGCAGAAAGCCTACAACCGTTGACCAGGATGACTGCCACGCCAGGTAAAAACATCCAGATCGAGGGCGCCGCGATCACCATCGGCGAACGCCATAAATACGCGCCTGCTGTCCGCACGCCAACACCCCTCGACTGTTTCGCCCGCAAGCGGGCTTGGCGCCAGATACGAATAAACCGCGCGCTTCAAGCCCTCGGGGCAGATCGAACCCTGCTCGTCGTACAGGTCTATTCGATCTCCGCGAGTTCCGGTCGCAACCGGTTCCTCCTCAGCCCGAGCAACTGACAGGCTAACCAAGAGAATCGAGCCAAGCAGCAGACCCTTCCACAGATGTTTGCCGTATTTCATAAGCGGTGTCCTTCGACGGATAGTCCATCTGGATATACGGCGAGCGAGCGGTTATGTAGTTGCGAGATTCGGAATTGCGGCGCGATTAAATGGACCACCTTCGGGTCCAATTCAAAGGATTGGTTGCAGGCCTCGGGATCGAACCGAGCGAGCGCGGCTTATGAAACCGCTGAGGACGCCAGCCCTCACGCCTGCAATTGGTCCCCAACCTGCGATTCGAACGCAGAAGCCGCTGTTTCTGAGACAGCGAGGTATCCCGAGATTCCCGTCAGTTGGGGTTAAGACTCTGGGGCGATCGCCCGGTTTCGATCCGGGGCCAGCGCGTTCACAGCGCGCGATGCAGACCACTACACCACAATCGCCATCGTTATTGGTCAGGGTGGCTGGATACGATCCAGCGGCCTCCGGCTTCCGACGCCGGCACTCTTCCAGCTGAGCTACACCCTGCATGTTGGTTGCCGCACTTGGAGTCTCACCAAGGACCTATCGCTTATCGGGCGATCGCTCTGACTGAGCTATACGGCAGCATCGAAGCCCTGCAGCCGTCGCATGCGACGCCGGACCGCTGCTTCGCAGACTGGCCTCGCCTGCGAAACCGGGATGCGCCGTCCGTGGCGGTTTCATCCCGGGAGGAAAACGTTGGCTCCCGCGAGAGTGGCCCCAGCTTCGAACCACTATCAAACGCATTAACAGTGCGCTGCCTTGCCGTATCAGCCATCGCGGAATGATGAACTGGTTGACCCGCTTGGACTTGAACCAAGACCTGACGGTTTAAGAGACCGCTGCGCTGCCATTACGCCACGGGTCAAAGTTGGAACCTCGTTGACGAATCGAACGCCATTTATCGCGGTTCGTAGCCGCAACGCCGGATCCACCGGACGAGGTATTGAAGATGTTGGCGCCCTTCCCACGGAATCCAACCTGGTCTTCTCTCGCTTACAAGGCGAGCGCCGTCGCATCTGGCTCGAAGGGCGCATTCGTCAGCAGCCTGCGATTCTTTGCAAGCGGCTGACGAATGTCAGCCTCGCCACCGGCGACCGGTATGCGCGTACGCATACCTGCCACCGGTGGCCAGTCTGTTATTGCTATCCAGTTGTTAAAGAACTTCGGACACAGCGCCGTTGCGCCGGCCCGCCTTTCAAATTCGAACAAACAAAAAGGCCCGGATGCTTGCGCGATCCGGGCCTTGGGCCACTCAACGGAGGCGGCGCTTACGCGCTAGCACCTCCGCCCGGATCGAACATGTTCGTATCTAGATTCATTGGTTGCTTAGGCTCGAACGCATCGACGCGCACTTTCCAAGGGGAAAGCGAACGCAAGCACGCGACGGCACTTGCCGTAGCGAACCGATGCGATAGGAGCGTGTTGAGTTCATTTCCAATATTCGTTGCGTTTGATTCAGGGATTTGGAAGACCGGCCGCGATGATAAATGGCAATTTATCAAAGTCAAGTGCCGTTCGTCTTCTTTGGCTTGCGCTGTTGCGCCTTTGCCAACTCGCCTTCCATCAGCTCGAGCATGCGCTGCTTGACCCCGTTCGGGTTCATTCGATAACACGTCAACAACATCTGCACCAGAAACCGTTCGTCGTCCGTCGACGGCACGGACGCTGCCTTGTGTTCCTGCGGCGGGTCCTGCTTCTTATCGAGCCAGCCCTGCGGCTTGCCGCAGTTCGCCTCGAACTGCCGCGCCAGGGTCTCGCCGATCTGGCGGTTGCGGCTCTTGAGCTGGCTCCAGTACGACGCTGAGATTCTCAGTTGCTCGGCAAAAAGTGCTTCGAGCCCCTTGAGCTCATCGCCCGCCGGCCCGACCACGGCGGTGCTCTTGAACTCATCGAAGAGCGCAGCGGTGTTGGCAAGACGAATGTCTGCAAGGTCGGCCATCGGCGAATGATAAACGGACGTGTCGCAGGAAGTCACTCGCGCGGCATGCGAGACTTACGCTTAATGATCACCTGCCTCTCTCGCGTCTTGCCGACGCTACTCACGTGCTTGTGCATTGTCACGCCCGTATCCGCTAAGACGCTGCGCTTTGCAAGTGCGTTCGATCCGAACTCGCTTGACCCGCATTCACTTGCGCTGCTGTATCAAACGCGCGTCGTCACGCAGATTTACGAAGGGCTGGTCAATCGTGATCAGAACTTCAAGCTCGAACCGTCGCTCGCGGTGTCATGGCAGGCGATCGCGCCGACCACCTGGCGCTTCAAGCTGCGGCCGGATGTGAAGTTTCACGACGGGGCACCGTTTACCGCCGACGATGCGGCATTCTCGATCGAGCGTGCGCTGGCGAAAACTTCGCAGCGAGCGAGCCAGTTGCGCGGCGTCACCGGTGTGCGCAAGGTTGATGCGTTGACGATCGACATTCAGCTTTCCGCGCCCGATGCGGTGCTGCCCGACAAGCTTTGGCTGATCGCGATCATGAACAAGGCGTGGGCAGAAAAACACGGCGTCATGCAGCCGCAGGACTACAACGGGAAGCAGGAAACCTATGCGGTTCGCAACGCCAACGGGACGGGCCCGTTTGTGTTGAAAACGTATGAGCAGGATCGACGTCTGGTGTTGACCGCAAATCCGAATTGGTGGGGCAAGGGGGGCAAAGGCATCGGCAATCTGACCGAGGCCGTTTACACCGTCATCCAGGCCGATGCCACTCGCCTTGCGGCGCTGGCGTCGAACGAAGTCGATTTTGTTGTCGACCCGCCGTTTCAGGACGTCGCTCGAATCAAACGTGATAAATCGTTGAAATCGGTCGAGACCAACGATATTGGAATGCAGTATCTGGGTTTCGATCAGTCGCGCAACGAACTGCAGTTCTCCGATATCAAAGGCCGCAATCCGTTTAAGGACGTTCGTGTGCGCCGCGCCGTGTATCACGCGATCGACGTCGATACGATCATCGCAAAGGTACTGCGTGGGCAAGCGGTTCCGATCGGCACACATGTTTCTCCGCTGGTCGACGGCTATCTGCCCGAGTTGGATAAGCGCCTGCGTTACGACCCGGCTGCGGCGCGGGCGTTGCTGAAAGAGGCTGGCTATGCGGACGGCTTCGAGGTGGCGCTCGATTGCGTCAACGTCACGTATCGCGCAGCGGTGTGCCAGGCGATCGCGGCGATGCTGGCACAGGTTGGAATGCGCGTTTCGTTTCAGCCTTCGCCGAGTTCAACCTTCTTTCCGAAGATAACGCAAGCGACCACCAGCTTTTTCGAGTTCGGCTGGACGCCCGGCACCGACCCGTGGGCGATGTTGAACAATGTCATTCGCAGTTGGGACGCCGCCGGCAGCGGTACCTTCAACGGCGGGCGCTATTCGAACGCGAAACTAGACGCACTGATCGACGCGATTCGAGTCGAGCCCGACATTGCAAAACGCCGCACGATGATAGGTGACGCGCTGCGCATGATGCATGGCGACCTGCCTCTGGTGCCGCTGTATAGGCGCAAGCTGACGTGGGTGATGCGGCCGAATATCGATGTCGTCCAATGGCCGAGTGATGTGCTGGAATTGCGGTGGGTGCGAATTAACCAGGCAGCGCAGTGATGACGATCTCGCGATTTTCCTTTCCCACCGACATTCAGTTCGGGCCGGGCGCCAGCAAGCTCGTTGGGGATCACCTGCGCGAGCGTGGGTTCAAGCGGCCCATTGTTGTCACCGACAAGGGCCTCGCCGCGTTGCCGGTGCTTAAGAGCTTCGTCGCCAATCTCGGCGCCGAATTGAGTGTTCACCTGTTTCGCCGGCGTTCAAGGCAATCCGACCGGGTCGCAAGCAATGCAGGGCCGCGATGCGTTCCGCGTGCACCAAGCAGATTGCGTGATCGGCATTGGCGGCGGTGCCGCGCTCGACGTTGCCAAGGTCGTGGCGCTGATGGCAACGCACGACGGCGACGTCATCGAGTATGCGTGGGACCACGCGCGCGTGCGACCGATCACCCACGAGCTGCCCTACATCGTCGCAGTGCCCACAACCAGCGGAACGGGTTCCGAAGTCGGGCGCTCGAGTGTCGTCAGCGACGACGCGACGCATATCAAGCAAGTTATCTTTTCGCCGAAGCTGCTGGCCAAGGCTGTGTTTGCCGATCCGGAATTGACGCTCGAGCTGCCGGCATCTGTAACGGCGGCGACCGGCATGGACGCGCTGACGCACAACATCGAGTCGTATCTGTCGCCGGCGTTTCACCCGCTGTGCGATGGCATTGCGCTCGAAGGCGTGCGAATCGCCGCACGCGCGTTGCCGACCGCCGTCAAGGACGGCCACAACCTGACGGCGCGTGCCGACATGATGATGGCGTCGATGATGGGCGCGATCGCATTTCAAAAGGATCTCGGTGCGGTGCACTCGTGTGCGCACGCGCTGGGTGCGGTGTGCGATCTGCATCACGGACTTGCCAATGCACTGATGCTGGAGCCGGTGATGCGCTTCAATCTCGAGACCGCACGCGCCAAGTTTGCAGAGCTTGCACACGTTGTCGGCGCCGGCACCGCTGAAGACTTTGTTCCGTGGCTGATGCGCCTGAAGCATGAGATCGGTATCGCGCCGTCGTTGGCGGCGGTCGGTGTGAAGCCCGCGCAGATACCAGCGCTGGTCGACATTGCGGAAAAAGACATCTGCCATCAGACGAATCCGCGACCTTGCAAGCGCGATGACTTCACGCGTTTCTTCGAGCAGGCGATGTGAAGACGCGTCCGAAGATCGGGATTTCGGTGTGCTTCTTTCACGCCGACGCAAAGCGTCCGATTTTCACCGGAAAGACGCTGCAGTATGTCGAGCAGTCGATCGTGCACTGGGTGCAGTCGGCCGGCGCGCTCGCGCTGGTGATTCCTTCGCCGGACGGGCCGACCAAGCGAACCGACGTCACGCTGCACGACTACGCCGCGACGCTCGACGGACTGGTGCTGCACGGCGGCTCCGATGTCTGGCCCGGTAGCTATGGAGAAGAGCCGCTGAAGCCCGAATGGAGCGGCGACCGAATACGCGACGAGTACGAAATCGCGCTGTTGCGCGCGTTTATCGATGCAGGGAAGCCGGTGCTCGGCGTTTGTCGCGGATTGCAGGTGATCAACGTTGCTTTTGGTGGAACGCTGTATCAGGACATCACGACGCAACAACCCGGAAGCCTGACGCATCGCGATGCGGCGCTGTACGACCAGAACTTTCACGAAATCGAGTTGGTCGCCGGCACACGACTAGCTGCCCTTTACCCGGAGGTCACGCGGGCGCGAGTGAACAGCGTGCATCATCAGGGAGTTAAGCAGCTCGCCGACGAGTTCACGGTCGAAGCGACATCACCCGACGATGGAATGGTCGAAGCGATGCGCTGGACCGGATGCTCCTATGTAAACGCCGTGCAATGGCACCCTGAGTTTCACGATTGGAAGAGCAGCAACACGTTATCGGGTGATCCGATCTTGAACGATTTCCTGAGCGCGACTGGTGCGAGTCGCAGCGATGGACGTGCTCGATGAGCGTACTGACCGTTCGCAATCCAGCCAACGGCGGCACCATTGCCGAACTACCGCAGGACGACGCGCAATCGATTGCAGCCAAGTACGGCGCCGCACGTGCAGCGCAGCCGGCGTGGGCGGCGCGGCCGTTACAGACGCGGATCGGCATCCTGCGAAGTTTCCGGGATGCGCTGACCGCTGACGTTGAGCGATTGGCCGGGGTCCTCACATCGGAAACCGGAAAGCCAATTCGGCAAGCGAAGAATGAGATCAATGGCCTGCGCGCGCGCATCGATTTTTTTCTGGAGTCGACCGAGCAGACGATTGCGTCGCGCGACGTGCACCACGCAGCCGGTATGCGCGAGCAAATTTCGCACGAGCCGCTGGGCGTTATCGCCAACATCTCGGCGTGGAACTATCCGTACTTCGTTGGCGGCAATGTATTTGTGCCTGCACTGCTAACGGGCAATGCGGTGCTGTACAAGCCGTCCGAATTTGCAGCGTTGACGGGGACTGAAATCGGAAAACTGCTGCATCGGGCGGGCGTCCCGCCGCAGGTATTCGCGGTGCTGATCGGTGACGGCGCCGTCGGAGCAGAACTGATCAAGCAACCGATCGACGGCGTCTTCTTCACCGGCTCCTATGCGACCGGTCACCGCATCGCACGCGAAATCGGGCCACGTATGGTGAAGCTGCAACTCGAGCTCGGCGGCAAGGACCCGATCTATGTGCGTGAGGATGTCGACGTGGCCAAGGCCGCGGCGGCGCTCGCTGACGGCGCGATGTACAACACCGGGCAAAGCTGCTGCTCAGTCGAGCGTATCTATGTGCATCAAACGATCTACGAGGATTTTGTCAGTGCCTTCGTCAAAGAAGTTGCGGGCTTCAAGCGTGGCGATCCAACCGCCGACGACACCTACATCGGTCCACTGACGCGCGCGCCGCAAATCGACGTGCTCGAACGCCAAGTCGCGGACGCCGTCGGCAAGGGCGCGAAGCTTCTCGTCGGCGGTGCTCGCGTTCAACAACCGGGCAACTGGTTCTCGCCCGCGGTGCTGACCGATGTCAATCATTCGATGGAAGTGATGCGCGAGGAAAGCTTCGGTCCGATCATCGGTATTCAGAAGGTTACGAGCGACGACGAGGCGGTGCAGCTGATGAATGACACCGAATACGGCCTGACCGCGGGCGTGTACACGACGGACGAGCAACGCGCGAAGTCAATACTGGCGCAGCTGCGTGCCGGGTCGGTGTACTGGAACTGCTGCGACCGCGTCAGCCCGCGGTTGCCGTGGAGCGGCGTGGGTCATTCAGGTGTAGGACTCACGTTGTCGACCTACGGCATCGAAGCCTTTACGCGGCCCAAAGCGTGGCATCTGAAAAGCGCATAGGCGACCGCCGGTTACGCACGAAAAGTACTTCACAGACATGTGAGCGAGTGTTTCGACAACGCTTTCGCTTGCCGGAGAGTTTCAGTTGAGCAGCGAGAATCTGGTTAATGCCGATGCGCCTTCCGCGGCCGCGCGCATTGTCATCATCGGCGGCGGCATCATGGGCTGCTCCGTCGCTTACCACCTGAGCTTGCTCGGCGAGAAAGACGTCGTGCTACTCGAACAGGGAAGGCTGACGTCGGGAACGACGTGGCACGCCGCAGGGCTGGTCGGCCAGTTGCGCGCGCACGAGAGCATGACGCGGCTTATCCGTTACTCGACCGAGCTGTACTCGAAGCTCGAAGCTGAGACAGGGCTTGGCACCGGCTGGAAGCAATGCGGGTCACTTGCGGTCGCGCGCACTTCCGATCGGATGATTCAACTGAAGCGCACTGCAGCGCTGGCGCGAGCGCACGGTGTCGATTGCGACGTGATCTCGGTGGCCGAAGCCGCGA
Organism: uncultured beta proteobacterium; assembly: GCA_963791315.1. Classification (GTDB taxonomy): domain Bacteria; phylum Pseudomonadota; class Gammaproteobacteria; order Burkholderiales; family Burkholderiaceae_F; genus JACCZX01. Next base: position 159,757 of record CAWBRQ010000007.1, on the reverse strand, counting down.
AGCTTTATCCAATCATGGCTACCGATGATTTGCAGGGTGCCGTGTGGCTGCCCGGTGACGGCAAGGCGAACCCAGCGGACTTGACCCTCGCACTCGCGAAAGGTGCGCGCAATCGCGGCGTGAAAATCTTCGAGCATGTGCGGGTAGCAGGACTGCAGACTTCTTCCTCCGCACGCACTCAGCGAGTTTCGTCTCTAACCTGGCGGAGCAAGGCAGGCGACGAAGGACAGATCGAGGCCGAGATCGTCGTGCTGTGCGGTGGCCAGTGGTCGCGCGCGGTTGCACGCCAGATTAACGTGACGGTGCCGCTTTTCTCCTGCGAGCACTTTTACATAGTCACCGATCGCATCGAAGGCGTGCATCGTGATCTGCCGGTGCTGCGCGATCCCGACGGATACATTTATTTCAAGGAAGAAGTCGGCGGCTTGCTGATGGGCGGATTCGAGCCGAACGCGACACCGTGGCTGCAAAGCGCACTCCATCGAGGGGGCATCCCCGAAAACTTTGAATTCCAGTTGCTGCCCGACAACTGGGATGCGTTTCAAATTTTGCTGGATAACGCGATGATCCGCGTGCCGGCACTTGAGACCGCACAAGTCAAACAGTTCTACAACGGTCCCGAATCGTTCACCGCGGACAACAACTTCATCGTCGGACCCGCGCCCGGTTTCGAAAACTTCTACGTGGGCTGCGGGTTTAACTCGATGGGGATCGCGTCGGCCGGCGGCGCAGGCCGTACGCTTGCGGAATGGATCCTTCAGGGCGAGCCGACGCTCGACTTGTGGCCGGTCGATATTCGCCGCTTTCACCAGTTCAACGCCAACGAGAATTGGCTGCCCGATCGCATTGGTGAAGTGCTTGGCATGCACTACAAGATGCCATGGCCAAATCGCGAGCTGGAGAGTGCGCGCCCGTTTCGACGCTCGCCGTTGTATGGGCTGCTACGCGACGCCGGCGCGTGCTTCGGCTCGAAGATGGGATGGGAGCGCGCGAACTTTTTCGCGCCGTCAAGCGAGCCGGCACAGATCGACTACGCGTGGGGCCATCAGAACTGGCATCCGTGGGTCGAAGAGGAGCACCGCGCATGCCGCGAGCGGGTCGCCGTCTTCGACATGAGCTCGTTTGCGAAGCTGCTGATTCAGGGCCCGGATGCCGGGAGCGCATTGAACGCGATCGTCGCCAACGACATGCCGATCGAGCCCGGCGCAACGGTCTACACCGGCATGCTGAACGAGCGCGGCGGCTACGAAAGCGACTTTACGGTCACGATGCTCGGTCACAACGAATACATGATCGTGACCGGCAGCGCACAGGCGGTGCGCGACCGAGACGTGATCGGACGCGCGTTCGCCGCGTTGCCCGATCCTCCCCGCTGCGAAGTCGTCGATATCACATCGATGTATGCAGTGATCGCGGTGATGGGACCGAAGTCACGCGAGCTGCTGCAGCGCGTGTCGACCGCCGATTTATCGGTGGCTGGTTTTCCGTTCGGCACATCGCGTGCGATCGATGTCGGCTACGCGACGGTGCGTGCAACGCGGCTCACCTACGTCGGTGAGCTCGGCTGGGAGCTCTACATTCCGGTGGAATTCGCCGTCGGCGTGTACGAGTCGCTGACAGCCGCAGGCAACGAGTTAGGTATTGCGAACGCGGGCTACTACGCGATCGACTCGTTGCGCCTGGAGAAAGGCTACCGGGCGTGGGGCCGCGAATTGTCGCCCGACATCAACCCATACGAAGCAGGGCTCGGTTTCGCTGTGAAACTGAATAAGCCGGGAGGCTTCCGAGGACACGACGCTCTGGCGGCGATCGATCGCAGCACAATCAAGCGGCGCATTGTTTCACTGGTAATTGATGCGCCGCACACGAATGTTTGGGGCAATGAATTGATCTTGCGCAACGGCAAGCCGATCGGGGCCATAACGTCGGCGGCATTTGGGCACACGCTCGGCAAACCCGTCGGGCTCGGACTGATAACGCGAACCGATGGCATCGCCGATCGAGCCTGGATTGAAAGTGGCCAGTACGAGATCGATCTGGCCGGCGAGCGCTATGCGGCCTTCGTCTCCCTGAAAGCACCTTACGATCCGGATTCGCGACGCGTAAAAAGCTAGGAGAACAAATGCTGGTCGGCGTACCGAAAGAGATCAAAGTTCACGAGTATCGCGTCGGCCTCACACCGTCATCGGTGCGCGAGATGACTGCGCACAAGCACGAGGTGCTGGTGCAAACCGACGCAGGCGCAGGTATTGGCGCGACCGATGATGACTATCGGCGCGCAGGGGCGGAGATCGCCGACAGCGCCGAAGACGTTTTCAAGCGCGCCGACATGATCGTCAAGGTCAAAGAGCCGCAAGTGATCGAACGTGCGATGTTGCGAGAAGGTCAGATTCTCTTTACCTATCTGCATCTGGCGCCCGATCCCGAACAGGCCGCGGATCTGCTGAAGAGCGGTGCCATCTGCATCGCCTACGAGACTGTCACTTCGCCCACAGGCGGGCTGCCGCTATTGGCGCCGATGTCCGAGGTGGCGGGTCGTTTGTCGGTGCAGGCGGGCGCGCGTTGTCTCGAAAAGTCCGCGGGTGGTATGGGGATGTTGCTCGGCGGAGTCGCCGGTGTAGCGCCGGGCCGCATCCTGATTCTGGGGGCCGGCATGGTTGGCAGTAACGCCGCCCAAATGGCCGTCGGCACCGGCGCCGAAGTCAGTGTGATCGATAAGTCGATCGATGCGCTGCGGCGCATCGATGCGATGCTCGGTGCACGCGTGAGGACGATATTTTCGAACCGAGACAACGTCGAGCGCGAAGTGTTGCGCGCCGACCTGGTGATCTCAGGCGTGCTGATCCCGGGAGCGGAGGCTCCGAAGCTCGTCACGCGGGCGATGCTGCCGCAAATGAAGCGCGGCTCGGTGATCGTCGACGTGGCGATCGACCAGGGCGGCAGCTGCGAAACATCGCGTCCGACGACGCACGCCGATCCGACCTACGTGATCGATGGCGTCGTGCATTACATGGTCGCCAACATGCCGGGAGCAGTGCCGCGCACGTCAACCTACGCGTTGAACAACGCGACGCTGCCTTTTGCGCTGCAGCTAGCCGACAAGGGATGGCGCCGTGCGCTTTCAGAAAATAGATATCTGAAGGATGGCCTGAACATCGCCGGCGGCAAAGTGACCTACAAGGCAGTGGCGAAGGCGCTCGACCTTTCGTACACGCCATCGGACGCAGTGCTTCCGCCTTGAGCTTCTCGCTTTGAGCATCGAGATCACGCTTGCGGTGCTGCTGGCGGCACTGCTGCACGCGTCTTGGAACGCGATGATCAAAGGCGGCAGTGACGTGCTGCTCGACACTGCCACCATTGTTGCCGGTGCCGGGTTGGTCGCTCTTCCCTTCTTGTTCGTGGTTCCGCTGCCGGCGCCGGCCAGTTGGCCGTACATCTTTGGCTCGATCCTTGCGCACCTCGCGTACTACTTTCTGATGGTGAATGCGTACCGCACCGGCGAACTATCGCTGGTATACCCGTTGATGCGCGGTGTAGCACCACTAATCACAGCGCTGCTCGGCATTGTCTGGCTACGCGAGCTTCCGGCTCCCATAAGCTGGCTTGGCATGCTGATGATTTCCGTCGGTGTGATTGCGCTTGCGTTGCGTTCAACCGGCGACGGGCCGATGCTCGCCGGTCACGGACGCGCTGTGAGCTTTCGCCCTCGGTAACGCAGCGGTAATCGCTGGCTACACAATCATCGACGGTACGGGCGCGCGCCTTGCAGGCGACCCCTGGGCATACATCGTATGGCTCTTCGTCCTTGATGCGATCCCCTTTTCGATCTACATGCTGGTGACGCGAAAGCGCGCATTTGCTGCGGCTCTGATTGAGCGACACCGGCATGGACTTGTGGGCGGTGCACTCTCCGCAGGTGCCTACGCGATATCGGTGTGGGCGATGACGAAGGCACCGGTGGCTCTGGTTGCATCGCTGAGAGAAACGTCGGTGCTGTTTGCCACCTTGATCGGTGCCCGATTGCTAAAGGAGAAATTGACGTTACGCCGCTGGATCGGAGTGGGCGCTGTAGTGATTGGCGTTGTGGCGCTTAAGGTGGCCTGATCGATGCTGCCGCCGACACATATTTTTTGCGCGGCAGTCGTCTGAATTGTTCGCTTGCACGTTCTGATACGAGCTGAATGAGCCCGCTCGCTCGATCGATACTAACCGGATGGACAACGTGTTGAGTCTCCGAACTATTTGGCTGGCGGCTCTGGCAGCGGTGCTAACGGCTTGCACGACTACTCCCAAGCCGAAGGAGCCGCCGACGCCGTCCTACGTGATAACGGCGCCAGATGCGACTCCTCTTGGGCGCCAGGTCGCCGCACTGCGCCCACGCAGCGTGGCCCGGGGGCAGTCGGGATTGTTCTTGCTCGGCCAGGGCGTTGAAGCCTTTTCCGCGCGTGTTGGGCTCGCACAGCGCGCAACGCGCACGCTGGATGTTCAGTATTACGCCGTGTTCAACGATGAAAGCGGCACGTTATTGCTGGGAGAGCTGATCGAAGCCGCCCGACGCGGCGTTCGCGTTCGCCTGCTGATCGACGACCTACACGGATCAGGCCAAGGGCTGGACCTCTCTCTATTGGCTGCGGTACCTGGCATCGAGGTGCGCGTCTTCAATCCCGTTCGCTGGACGCGGCTTTGCGCCAGCTCGATTGGTAGAGATGATCGCCGATGGCGAGCGGCTGAATCGCCGTATGCATAACAAGGCATGGATCGCCGACAACGTCGGCGCGATCATCGGCGGTCGCAATTTGGGCAACAAATACTTCAGCGGACCGAGCGAGACACTGTTTGCCGACCTCGACGTGCTGACGCTCGGCTCTGTGACGCGCGAGATCTCGCGCAGTTTCGATCGCTACTGGAATAGCGAATGGGCGCTGCCGATCACCGCACCTGACGGCGCCAACAAAGACACCGTTCCCGCACGTCTGGCCGAGTTCGCAACCCGCATCGAGCAGATCAAGGCATCGACTTACGGTATGTCGCTGAAGAAGACGGATCCGGTCGGTGATCTGTTCGCGGGTCGGCGCACGATGCGTCTGGGCGACCGCGCATGCGGTGGTCGATCCGGTATCCAAGTTCGACGCCGACAAGTCTCCGGAAGTCGAAAGCTATGTCCTGACGGAGGTGGCCGAGCAGCTGCGTGCGACCCAGCAGTCACTGTTAATGGTGTCGCCGTACTTTGTTCCAGGCGAAAGCGGCACGAGCTTGCTCAAGGAGCTCGTCGACCGCGGGGTCAAGGTGCGCGTGTTGACTAACTCGCTGAGTGCGACTGACGTGCCGCTGGTGCATGCCGGCTACGCGAAATACCGACCAGCATTGCTGAAGCACGGTGTCACGCTGTACGAATTGAAGCCGACCGCCCCGCCCGATATCGGCGACAGTCGTGGATCGACAACGGTTGCGCCCGGCAGCAGCGAAGCGAGCCTGCATGCGAAGGCCTTTGTCATCGATCAACGCACTGTGCTGATCGGCTCAATGAATTTCGACCCGCGTTCGGCTTGGTACAACAGCGAACTCGGAATACTGGTCGACAGTCCCCAGCTCGCGGCGCAAGTAGCGCAGGCGTTCGACCGCATAACGTCGAGCGATCGCGTATGGAAGATCGCGCTCGATGAAAACGGCCTTGCCTGGATATCGGCCGAAACGAAGGACGCAAGCACGCTGCGCAGTGAGCCCGCGACCTTTTGGCGCCGCATGCAGGTCGAGCTGCTCGGCCCGCTTGCGCCCGAGGGCTTCATGTAGTGCTGTTACGCAGCTTTGCGCTGAGTAACAGGCGCAACCTGCTTTATTCCCATCGCCTTCAATGTTTGTTCGACCGCACTGACGACATTGCGCATTTCGTTCGCATCGATTGCACCAATGCATCCGACTCGAAACGTCTCGACCTGCGTTAGCTTCCCTGGATACAAAATGTACCCGCGGTCGCGCGTCATCTCATAGAACGTCTTGAAGTTGTATGCCGGATCGGCCGGCGCGTGGAACGTGACGATGATTGGCGCCTGCACTGTCGATGCAAGGAACGGCCTGAAGCCGAGCTTCGCCATGCCGTCGATCAATGCTGCGCAATTATTTGAATAGCGCGCGAGCCGTGCGGGCTGGCCGCCCTCTTCCTTGTATTGATCGATCGCGACCCGCAATGCGGCGACCACGTGCGTTGGTGGCGTGTAGCGCCATTGCGTTGTCTTTTCCATGTACACATACTGATCGTGCAGATCCATCGCCAGCGAGTGTGCGTTGCCGGCGCGACTTTCGAGCAGTGACTTCTTAACGATCACAAAGCCCATGCCCGGAACGCCTTCCAGGCATTTGCCGCTGGCCGCAACCAGCGCATCGAAAGGAATGTTGCGCACGTCGATCGGCAACGCGGCGAACGAGCTCATCGCGTCGACTATCAGACCTTTATTGTGCTTGCGACAAGCTTGCGCGACGCCGGCCAGGTCGTTCAATATGCCGGCGCCGGTTTCGCAATGGACCTGCGCCACATGCGTGATCGATGGATCAGCGGCAAGTGCCGCTTCGACGATCGCGCCAGTGGTCGGCTGATCCTCGGGCACCGCGAGATCGACGACTGCTCGATTCAGATATTTGCAGATGCGAACGATGCGTGCGCAGTACGCACCGTTGTTCGGTACCAGCACCTTGCCATCGCGCGGCACGATCGTGCCGATCGCGGCCTCGACCGAAAAAGTTCCACTCCCCTGCAGCGGCACGCAGGTGTAGTCGCCGCCGCCATTGACGATCTCAACCATGTCGCGCCGGATACTGGCGGTGATCGAATTGAAGGCGGCGTCCCACGAGCCCCAATCGTTCAGCATCGCCTGCTTCGTTCGCAGCGAAGTTGTCAGAGGACCGGGGGTGAGCAGTATCGGGTCGTTGCCGCGGATCATTGTTGTGTCTCCTACGTCCTAGCTGTATTGCGCCATTTTTGCGTGCGCCCAATCAAGATTGACTCAATAAGAAAGATTAACGCCGTCACGGCCGCCGAAGTGACGACGATCAGCGTCGCCATCGCGGCTGCCGAGCCAATCGCGCCGGCTTCATCGAGCTGCAAGATCGAAATCGCCGCCAGTGTCGTCTTCGGCGAATACAGGAACACGACCGCGGATATCGTCGTCATCGCATTGACGAAATAGTAGCGGCCGATATCGAGGATCGACGGTAAGCACACCGGCACAGTCACGCGCCAGAACGTCTTGTAAAACGGCACTTTCAACGACGCCGACACCGACTCGAACTCGCGGTCGATTTGGTTAAGGGCCGTGACGGCCGTCAAGTGACTCGACGAGTAAAAGTGGACCAGCGTCGAAATGACGAGGATCGCCATCGTTCCGTACAGAAAATTCAGCGGGTTTGACGGCGCGTTGAAAAACAGGATGTAGGCGATTCCGAGCACCAAACCCGGTACCGCCATCGGCAACATCGCCTGCAATCGAATCAACGGTCTTAGAAGTACGGCTCCGCGCGTTTTCTCGAGCCAATATGCCCCTGCAAAGGTAATCGCTGCTCCGAGTACGCCACAGATAAGCCGCCATCGTCAGGCTGTTACGGTAGGCGTGCTCGATGCCTGCCTCTTCGAAACCGTACGTGTAGTGCGTGAGCGTGAGCGACAGGTTGTACGGCCATAACTTGACTACGGATCCAAACGCCGCCATGCCGACGACCAACACCAGAAGCACCGACACCAGCACGACGAACGCAAGCAAAGCACGGTCGCGCCCGCGAGAAGGCCGCGCCTGATACGGAACGCTGCGCGCAGTCAATAACGCCTGTTGCTTACGCCTTACGGCGTGATCGATCAGAAAGGCCGCGACCGCCGGCAGCAGAAGCACCAGGCCGACGACCGCACCCATTGAGAAATTCTGCTGGCCTATCACCTGCTTGTAGATGTCGACGGCGAGCACGTTGGTGTTGCCGCCAATCACTTTCGGCACGCCAAATTCCGACACTGCCATCGTGAACACCACCATGCTGGCGGAAATCAGACCGTACTTTGCGCCCGGCAGCGTGATCGTCATGAACTTTCGACGCTCGCTGGTGCCAAGCGAATCCGCCGCTTCGTACAAACGCGCGTCCGATAGCGCAAGCGCGGCCATCAGGATCATCACGGCATGAGGAAACGATGCAAACGTCATCGCCATCACCATCCCGGGCATGCCATAGATCGACTGCAAGCCGACCCATCCCAGCATGAATTTCAGTGCACCTTGATTGCCGAACAGATAAATGAAGGAAATGGCTGCCAGTAGCGACGGCGCGAGAATCGGGATCATTGCCACGTTGCGCCAGACACCCTTGTACGGAATGCAACTGCGCTGGATCGCATACGCGAACAGAAAAGCGAGCGGTACCGTAGCCAGGGTTGTCATCACTGCAAACGTCAGCGTGTTCCAAGTCGATTGCGCCAACGCAGGCGACTGCACGTACTGAACGAAGTTCGCCAAGCCGACAAGTTCGCCTGCGCGATTCTCGAAGCTGCGTGCAAACAGCATCGCCAGCGGCACCGTCAGGAACACGAACAGCGCGAGTACAAGCAGCACAATTCCGCCGCGCGCCGCCAGCGCCTCGCCGGCCAGCGCCAAGCGCGACGGGGCGCCAAGGTTGCGCGATGACAGGGCGATTGAACTCATTTCGCTTGCGTGGCAGCCGGATCCGAAAACACGCGTACGCGGTCTACCCTGAGTGCGATGTCGACTTCCGCGCCTTCGCGCACACCCAGGTCATGCATCTGATTCAGCGAGTACGAAATCAGCATCGGCTGGCCAAGCGCTTCGCTGCGCAACTCGGCCAGACAAAACGTCCCGAGATAATCAATATGGGCAATCCGTCCGCGCAGCCGATTCGGCAGGCTCGCGATGTCGCCTTCAACGTGCCGGTCTTCAGGGCGCATGTAAATACGTACCGACTCTCCGACTGCATTGCCGTCTACCGGCAAGGTGAGGTCGACGCCGCCGACCCGATAGCGGCCCCCGCCCAGTGATACGGCTTTGAGAACGTTGACCTTGCCCAGAAAGTCAGCCACGAACGGTGTCGCGGCGCGCTCGTAGACCTCGCTCGCGGTACCGACCTGCTCGATGACACCATCGTTCATCACGACAACGCGGTCGGCCATCGACAGCGCCTCTTCCTGATCGTGCGTCACCATGATCGTCGTGACGCGCAGTCGCCGCTGCAATTGTCGAATCTCGCCCCGCAACCGCTCGCGCACCTTGGCATCGAGCGCCGACAACGGCTCGTCGAGCAGCAACAAGCTCGGCGATGTCGCCAGGGCACGCGCGAGTGCTACGCGCTGCTGCTGGCCGCCCGACATCTGGCTTGGGTACTTGGCACCGGCGTCGGGCAAGCCGACCAGCGACAACAACTCGTCGACGCGCGCTGCCAGTTCAACACGACCTTTGCGCCGGTTCACCAGCCCGTAGGCCACGTTCTGTGCAATCGTCAGATTCGGAAACAGCGCATACGACTGAAACACGATGCCGTAATCGCGCGCCGCAGGCGGTGCGTTCGAGACATCGACGCCATTTTGCAAAATGCGGCCGCTCGTCTGCTGCTCGAGCCCCGCGATAATCCGGAGCAGCGTTGTTTTGCCGCACCCGGAGGGCCCTAGAAAACAGACCAGCTCGCCCGCTTCGATCGTCAGATCGATTGATCTAAGCGCGACAAAACTCCCGAAGGTCTTATTGACCCCGTCGAGTCGAACCGCCGCCGCATTGTCGATCGCCATAACCTCAGCCTCGCCCGGTTGAACGCCAAATGATGCGTTCGAACCGGGCGAGGCTATTTCCGCGGCAAAGCCGTCGGAAATAACCTATTTGGGTGCAGACTTGCTCCCGTAACGCTTCTCCCATTCGGCCAGGATGCGATCGCGATTCTTGGCTGCCCACGCGAAATCGTTTTTCACCAATCGGCTCGCGTAGTCGGCGGGAACGTTCGGCAGCGGCTTCGACAGCGCAGGCACCGCAACGATCGCGAAGTTGTTCGCGTATAGAGCCATCGCATCATCGGTTACCGACCAGTCGAGCAGCTTCTGCGCAGCCGCCATGTTCTTCGTGCCCTTGTGAATTCCGATCGCTTCCAAATCCCAGCCGAGTCCTTCCTTCGGAAACACCAGTTCGATCGGCGCGCCGCGTGCCTTTTCGCGGTTGGCGCGGTATTCGAACGAAATGCCGACGACATACTCGCCAGCGGCAGCCGCCGCGCAAGGGCGCGAACCCGAGTGCATATATTGAGCAATGTTTTCGTGCAGGCCGTCCATGTACTTCCACCCTTCGGCCTCACCCCACAACTGCAACCAGGCGGTGACGTCGAAGAAGCCGGTGCCGGACGAAGCCGGATGCGGCATCACGATCTGCCCCTTGTATACCGGCTTGGTCAGGTCCTTCCACGTTTCCGGCTTCGGGATGTTGCGCTTGGCGCCTTCCGCGGTGTTGTAGCAAATCGTTGCGCCCCACACGTCCATGCCGACCCACGTCGGAGGATTCTTGGGATCGCGGTACTGGGCGCGAGAGTCGATTCAAGCCCGGTGGGGCATACGGAACCAGCATGCCTTCAGTGTCAAGGACCGCCAAGCTGGTTGCGGCTAATCCCATCACTACATCAGCCTTCGGATTGGCTTTCTCGGCGAGAAGCTTTGCCGTCACGATCCCTGTCGAGTCGCGCACCCACGTGATCTCGATGTTCGGATTGGCTTTTTCGAAACCCTCTTTGTAGGCTTTCAGTTGATCGGTCTCCAGTGCGGTGTACACGGTGAGCTGCGTCTTCTGCGCATAGGCGCCAAATGCGAAAACTGAAAGCGCGACGGCCGCCAGCACCTTGCCGGCCGTGATGGAAACGAATTTCATCGACTTCTCCTTGTGGGGCAAACGACCGGACAGACTAGATCTGAAGATTGACTTGCTGTTGACATCCAGTCTAGGCAGGCTCGATTTTGAGTGTCAATTGTTTTTTGCATATTGTCGACAATTAACCGTTCGTCGGCTAAACTCCCTTCATGACAGATCGCGCCCGTGCCAACGGCACCTCGGCGGTGCACGTCGCGCCGTTTAGTGCTCAACCACCCAGCATTGCGGTGCTCCGCTCCGCATCGCTTTCGAGCGCGGCGCAGCACGAAATCGAACGCATGATTCTTGAGGGCGAGATCAAAGCCGGAGCCAAACTCACCGAAGCCTGGTTATCGGAACGCTTGGGAGTTTCCCGAGGGCCGATACGCGAAGCATTTCGGATGCTGGAGGAAGCGGGCCTGGTGCGGCAGGAGAAAAACCGCGGCGTGTTCGTGCGCGAGATTCCACTCGAAGAGGCATTGGAGATTTTCGATCTGCGCGCCGCGATGGACGAGCTGGTTGGCCGCCGACTAGCCGAATCGATTACGCCCGAGCAGATGAAAGCGGTGCGTGCGCTGGTCGAAAAGATGGACATCGCTGCTCGTGCCGGTGACGCCGACAGTGTATCACCTGTTGAATCTGCAGTTTCATGATGCGTTGGTCGAGTACGCCGGCAACCGGAAGCTGGCGGGCGTCTACCGCAAGCTTGTCAAAGAGCTTGCGCTGTATCGGCGCCGGAATCTGCGCGACGAAGCCGGTGTTGCCGCATTCCGCGGCGGAGCATCGGGCCATTTTGAAAGCGATCGCGTCGGGCGACGCCGAGCACGCCGGCAGCGCGATGTACGACCACGTGATCGAAAGCAAGCAGCGCGGCGTTGCATGGAAGCGCCGCCAAGCCGAAGGCGTCGCGTGCGCGGGCGGTGAAGAAGGTTCGGGTGTGAGCCAATGAGTACCAACGGCAGCGTGGTAGAGCGTAAACGGCCGGCGCTACGCGGCTCCGAAGCAACCGACCGTCGTAATTTGCGTCGACGGATGCGAGCCCGACTACATCGCGCAGGCGGTGGCTGGTGGCCAAATGCCGCATCTGAAGCGCGTGTTGTCCGAGGGAACCGCGCTGCTCGCAGACTGCGTCGTACCGAGTTTCACCAATCCGAACAATCTTTCGATCGTGACAGGCGCGCCGCCGTCGGTGCACGGCATTTGCGGCAATACGTTGTTCGACGTAGAAGCCAACGCCGAAGTGATGATGAACGATCCGAAATGGCTGCGCGCGCCGACGATTCTCGCGGCAGTAGCCGACACCGGCCGCTCGGTGGCGGTGGTGACCGCGAAAGACAAGCTACGGCGGCTGCTGGGGCACAAGCTGCGCGGCATCTGTTTTTCAGCGGAAAAAGCCGACCAGGCGACCCAGCAGGAAAACGGCATCGACGACGTCGTCGCCGCTGGTAGGCATGCCGGTGCCCGATGTGTACAGCGCTGAGCTATCCGAATTCGTATTCGCGGCCGGGGTCAACCTGATCAAGACCCAGCGTCCCGACCTCTTATACCTCTCGACGACCGATTACGTTCAGCACAAGCATGCGCCCGGTGATGCGCAGGCAAACCGCTTCTACGCGATGTTCGATCGCTACCTGGGCGAGCTCGACGCGCTTGGCGCTGTGTTCGTCGTTACGGCAGACCATGGCATGAACGCCAAGACGCGACTCGACGCGAGTCCGAACGTGATCTACCTGCAGGACCAGCTCGATGGCTGGCTTGGCCTTGAGCGTTCGCGCGTGATCCTGCCGATCACCGACCCGTATGTCGTGCATCACGGTGCCCTTGGATCGTTTGCCACGATCTACCTGCCGGCCGACGCCGTTAACGGCGTAATCGATCAGCTGCGTGCGCTCATTGGAATCGAGCTGGTGCTGCCGCGTGCAGAAGCGGCGCAGCGTTTCGAACTGCCACCCGATCGTATCGGCGACATCGTCGTCGTATCCGAGCGAAGCTTCGTGCTGGGAACCAGCCGCAGCCGGCACGACTTGTCACAGCTCGAATTGCCGCTGCGTTCGCACGGCGGAATCTCCGAGCAACGCGTGCCGCTGATCATCAACCGGCGCATCGAAGGGCTCGATGCAAATCGGCGCTGGCGGAACTTCGACGCCTTTGATCTCGCGTTGAATTCTGCTCAATGAACGCACCAAAAGGTCCAATCCGAACCGAATCGTTACGGATAGCTGGCGAGAAGGTACCGGCCGATCGTCACTTTGAGGTCCGCTACCCGTATACCGGCGAAGTGGTAGCGGTGGTTCCGAACGCTTCGGTGCACGACGTGCGTCGCGCGATTGACATGGCTGCGAAGTTTCGCAGCTCGCTGACGCGACACGATCGTTACCGCATCCTGATGAAAGCGGGTGAAATCATTGCGAAGCGCCGCGACGAACTCGCGCGGCTAATTACGCTGGAGTCGGGCCTGTGCTTGAAAGACACGCTGTACGAAGTGGGCCGCGCCAGCGACGTACTTCTCTTTTCAGCGAATCAGGCGTTGGTCGACGACGGCCAGGTGTTTTCATGCGACGTCACACCGCACGGACGCAAGCGCAAGGTGTACACGATGCGCGAACCGCTGCTCGGCGTTATCACCGCGATCACGCCATTTAATCATCCACTGAATCAGGTGATTCACAAGGTTGCCCCCGCGATCGCGACCAACAACCGTGTCGTGCTTGAAGCCAAGCGAAAAGACTCCGCTTGCCGCCTACGCGCTGGCCGACATCCTGTACGAAGCGGGTTTGCCGCCGCCGATGCTTTCGGTGATAACCGGCGATCCTCGCGAAATTGCCGACGAGCTTTTGACGAACACGCAGGTCGATCTGGTGACTTTCACCGGTGGCGTCGCCGTCGGCAAGGCTATTGCAGCGAAGGCGGTTTACAAGCGGCAGGTGCTGGAGCTCGGCGGCAACGATCCGATCATCGTGATGGAAGACGCCGATCTCGACGAAGCCGCAACGCTCGCCGCCAGTGGTTCGTACAAGAACTCGGGACAGCGCTGCACCGCAGTGAAGCGGATGCTGGTCCAACACGAACGTTGCCAACCGCTTCGTCGAACTGCTGGTGGAAAAGACGAAGGCCCTGAAATACGGCGATCCGCTCGACCCTGCCACCGACATGGGAACCGTAATCGACGAGGCAGCGGCGAAGCAGTTCGAGCAAAGAGTCAACGAGGCTGTCGCCCAGGGAGCGAAGCTTCTGATCGGCAACCAGCGCATTGGCGCGTTGTACTCGCCGACTGTTGTTGACTACGTGACGCCCGAGATGACGCTGGTCAAGCAGGAAACATTCGGCCCCGTGTCGCCGGTGATCCGCTTCGACACGATCGATGAAGCCATCGCGATCAGCAACTCGACCGCCTACGGACTGTCGTCCGCGGTGTGCACCAATCGGCTCGACTACATCACACGCTTCGTGTCCGAGTTGCAGGTCGGGACCGTAAACGTGCGCGAAGTGCCGGGATACCGGCTGGAACTGACGCCTTTCGGGGGAATCAAGGATTCGGGTTTGGGCTACAAGGAAGGTGTGCTCGAAGCGATGAAGAGCTTCACCAACACCAAGACGTATTCCTTACCCTGGTAGCGAGGCAAACGAAACGCAAACTTTGTTGAATCTGATGGCTGCGATTGCACTGCTGGTGTGGGGCACGCACATCGTGCGGTCCGGCGTGCTGCGCGTGTACGGCACAAGCCTGCGACAGGTACTGCGGCGTAGCGTGGGTAATCGCGGCACCAGCTTTGTTGCGGGTGTCGGCGTCACCGGACTGCTGCAGAGCTCGACCGCCACCGCGCTGCTCGTCTCGTCGTTCGTCTCACAGGGAATGATCACGACTTCGGCAGCATTGGCGGTGATGCTCGGCGCCGACGTCGGCACCGCACTGATGGTGCAGTTCCTTTCGCTGAACCTGGCGTGGCTCGCGCCGTTGTTGATCGTTTCGGGTGTCGTCGTTTACCTGTCGAAGAAGAACGAGCGCGCGGGGCAGATCGGCAAGATCGTGCTCGGACTCGGCGTGATGATCCTGGCACTGCAGATGGTGACGACAGCCACTGCGCCGTTGACGCAGGCCGCCGGCGTACGTGTGCTCTTCGCGCAGCTCTCCGGCGACTTGCTGCTCGACGTGCTGATCGGCGCGCTGCTGGTCGTCGTTTCGTATTCGAGCCTCGCGGTCGTGCTGCTGGTTGCCACGCTGTCGGCTACTCATGTGGTGCCGATCGAAGTCGCACTGCCGATTGTGCTCGGCGCCAATCTCGGCGGCGGGTTGCTCGCCTTGCTGACGACGTGGAAGGCGGACGCCCTCGCGCGCCGCGTACCGCTGGGAAATTTCCTGTTCAAGGCGGCGGGTGTTGCCTGCGCTGTATTGGCATTGCCTCTCGTCACGCCCTACCTGCTGCAGCTGCAGGACGATCCTCAGCAGCTCGTCGTGCAATTCCACTTGCTGTTCAACATTGTGCTGGCCATTGCGTTTATCCGATTCACCGAACGGTTCGCGTCGATTACTGAACGCTGGCTGCCCGCGCCGCGGGCGACCGACATGGTCGGCCAGCCGAAGTATCTGGACCCAGTCGCGCTCGATACCCCGGCACTCGCGCTCGGCAATGCTGCACGCGAGGCGATCCGCCTTGCCGATACGGTTCACGAAGTGTTGACCGGCTTGTTGACGGTGCTAAAAACCAACGATTTGGCGCTGGTCGAAGCTCTGCGACGAAAGGATGATGAAATCGATCGCATTTACTCGGCGATCAAGCGCTACCTGGCGCAGGTCAGCCGCGAAGCGCTTGATGCGAATGAGGCGCGGCGTTGGACCGAGATCATCCAGTTCACGATCAACCTCGAACATATCGGCGACATCATCGAGCGCTTGCTGCTCGACATTGCGCAGCGAAAGATCCAGCACAAGCTTTCATTCTCGGTTGCGGGAATGAACGAAATCGGCGACCTGCACGCCAGGCTGGCCGCGAACCTGCAGTTGGCAGTTGCGGTGTTCCTAAACGGCGATCTGAAATCTGCACAGCGGCTGATCGCCGAGAAGGTGGCGTTCCGCGAGCTCGAACTGCGCTATGCCGACCACCATTTGCACCGCCTGTCTGAAAACACGCAGCAGTCGGTTGAAACGAGCTCGCTGCACCTGGATCTGCTTGTCGGACTTCAAGCGCATCAACTCGCTGATCTGCTCGGTGTCGTACCCGATCCTGGAATCGGCCGGCGTACTGGCGAAGACCCGTGTGATGGCCGAGCAGCAGCCGGGCTTGTTTAACACGAAGGGGCCACGGCGAACGAGGTGCCATAAGTCCAATATGGCTTTGGCTCTCGACGATATCGAGCCGCTGTTCGCCGCCAAGGGCGACCGCATGTACGCGGCGAGCCGGTCACCCAATTGCAGCACGCACTGCAATCGGCGCAGTTCGCTGAGCAAAGCGGCGCCGGATGCGGCGCTGATCGTCGCCGCGCTGTTGCACGACCTCGGGCCATCTGGTCAACGACCAGGGCGAGACGCCGACGTTGCGAGGCATCGACGATCGGCACGAGTACGTCGCGCTGCCTTTCCTGCGCGCGCTGTTCGATGATGCCGTGCTGCAGCCGATCCGGTTGCATGTCGACGCCAAGCGTTACCTGTGCGCCCGCGGGCATGTTTCAACAAATGGATCGGTCAACGGCGCTCAATACTGGGCGAACCTATCAGCCGACTCGAAGCGCAGCCTCGAACTTCAGGGCGGGATTTTTACCGACTCCGAGGCGCAACGCTTTCATTTCGCAACCGCACGCCGAAGGCGCCGTCAGCGTGCGCCTATGGGACGACGCCGCGAAGATTGAAAGACGCCGAGACCCCTCCGCTGAGCCACTATCTGGCGCTGGCCAAAACGATCGCACTACGGCGATAAACTTCGCCTCTCGCAGTTGCACACTGCGAGTCAAGGAATGCCAATGAGAACGACCTCGATCCTTGCGATTACATGCGCCTTGTTTGCCGCGGCTTGCACGAAGTCGCCTGAGCCGGCGACAAAAGCCGCCGTTGCCAAATCGAGTCCGGTTTCGATCGCCTGGGTGAATACGAAGACGACTGCCGACGTCGATTCCGCATTTTCCCGCGCACATCGCCGACAAGAAGCCCGTCTTCCTTTTTTGGACGGCGGCGTGGTGCCCGCCATGCAATCACGTCAAGTCGACCATCTTCACGCGTGATGAGTTCATCGCGAAGTCGCGCGCATTCGTTCCGGTGTACATCGATGGCGACACGCCGAGCGGACAGGCACTCGGCAAGCGCTTCAACGTCAGCGGCTACCCCACGATGGTGCTGTTGACGGCCGACGGCAACGAAGTTACACGGCTTGAAGGCTCGGTCGAGCCCGCGAAGTACATGCAATTGCTCGACTACGGCCTCGCGGGCGGCGCTTCGGCGCGCCAACTCCTAACATCGGCGCTCGCCGGCAAGACGTTGTCGGCCGAGGACTGGCGGCTGCTCGCGTACTACTCGTGGGGAACCGACGATGAACAACTCGTTCCCGAAAAGGACGCGCCGGCCACATTGCTAAAGCTCGCGCGCAGCTGTCCGCCAGAGCAGCGCGAGGCATCGTCGCGACTTGTGCTGCAGGCACTCGGTACCGTAGCCACCGCGAAGGATGCAGCGAAGCCGGCGATCGACAAGGCCGATGCCATCGCGAGCGTGAAGAGCGTGCTGGCGCGTCCCGAGCTGGTGCGCGAACACTATGACCTGCTCGCCTTCAGCGGCGACGATATCGTCGGCGCGATCACGGCACCGAAATCTGCCGAGCGGATTGAGCTAGTCAAGACGTGGAATGCAGCGCTTGATGGATTGGCGAAGGATCCAACCTTAAGCCAGGCCGGCCGCGTGTGGGCCACTAGCGGCCAAGTCGCCCTCGCGCGGCTCGATAACAAAGACGGCGCGTTGCCCGAGCCCTTGATCGCGGAGGTGCGCGCGCAAGCGCAGCGTGCCGATCGCGAAACCACCGACCTTAACGAGCGCCAATCGGTGATCTACAGCGCCGGTTCGATGCTTGCGGGCGCGGGCTTACTCGATGAATCCGACGCGTTGATGACACGCGAGCTAAAGCGCTCGCACTCGCCCTATTACTACATGCTGGCGCTTGCGTCGAACGCGAAGAAACGCAATACGCCGGCAGGCAATGCGGCCGCGATCGATTGGGCGCGGCAGGGATACGAGACCTCGGTCGGTCCGGCGACGCGTCTCGAATGGGGTGGCTCGTACGTACGCTATCTGATTGACCTTGCGCCCCAGGATGCATCGCAGATTGAAAAGGCAGCATCGAGCGTCGTCGGCGAATTGCGCAACGAGTCGGGCGCCTTTTCGGGCCGCAGCAAGCGCACGCTCGAGCGTCTGAGCTCGCGGCTTGTCGCATGGAACAAGAACGGCAGCCACGACGCGGAGCTTGCGCGACTGAATGCGAAGATCATGCCGGTGTGCGCACCTGCGTCGGCCGACAGCGCCGATCGGGCGGCTTGCGAAAATCTGTTCAAGCCCAAGCGCGCGTGATCGAGAATCGCAGCGGACGCTATAGCGCTTCGCTGTCGGCGGCAGAGGAGCTCGAGTTCGTGCCGTTCATGCACGAGCTCATTGCGACCGCCTTCGCCACGATTCGCCCGCTGTTCCTGCGCGGCGCAACGGTTTCAACTAAGAGCGACGCCAGCCCGGTGACGCTCGCAGACCGCAACGCAGAGGCGGCGATGCGGCGCCTGATCGAGCGTCGCTACCCCCATCACGCGATCGTCGGTGAAGAACACGGTGTTAAGGATGGCCGTGACTATCGCTGGGTGCTCGATCCGATCGACGGCACGCGCGCGTTCATCAGCAACTGTTTTCTGTTCGGTACGTTGATCGCGTTAGAGCGTTGGGAGCTCGCCGGCTATCGACCCGTGCTCGGGGTAATCGGACACCCTGCCGCGGGTGTCGCGCTGATCGGACACCAGCGGGGCACGGTGCTCTACGCGAGCGACGGTTCGTCACGACGCGCTCACGTGCGGCGATGCGATCACCTCGCCGATGCGACGGTGCTTGTCACGTCACACTGGACATCGGGCGAACAGCCGGCGGCAAACGCAGCGCGCATCGACGCCATCATCAAGCAAGCAAAGCTGTACCGTACTTGGGGCGATTGCTTCGGGTACTTCGCCCTCGCGACCGGTGCCGCCGATCTGATGCTCGATCCGCGGCTCGGCTACTGGGACGTCGCCGCCGTCGTGCCGGTAATCGAAGGCGCGGGAGGTGTCGTTACCTCATGGAGCGGTGGGAATCCGCTTGTAGAGCTGTCAGTGATCGCCAGCGCGGGAGCCCTGCATCCGATTGCGCTCTCGCTGCTCGGCGGTTGACGCTGCGCGGGTCAATAGACGGCGTCTTTGACGGAGGCCGCCTTGCCGCGCCAAAGGTCGCCGATTCCAACAGCAGCTCCGCCATTGAATGCCGCCGCTGAAAAGTTTCGCGCTGCCAGCGCGCATCGTTGCCACTGGTACGCACCCAGCGCTCGATCTCGTCCAGTGCGTAAGTCGATTCGAGCTCTCGCGCGAACGGGCGGCACACGTCTAGAGTGGTAAGCACCTCTTCGTGTAGCGCGCGGCTGGCGCCGGTGGCGCTATCGATCACTTGCCCTTCGAGGCCGAAGCGGCACGCCTGAAAACGGTTGTAGTTGTAGGTCAGGTAGATCTCTTCACTCTCGGGCTGAACAGGGTGCTCGAGCAGCATTCGGCAAATTATCTGGATATACGCCGCCAGTATCGCCGCACGCTCGACCGTCAGAGGCGTATCGCACACGCGCACTTCGATCGTTCCGAATTCGGGCTTCGGCCGGATGTCCCAGTAAAAATCCTTCATGCTCTGCACGACGCCGAGCGCTTTGAGCTTGCCAAAAAAACGCTCGAACGCTGGCCAGTCGGTCAGGAACGGTGCGCGGCCCGATAGCGGAAACGCATACACGCTGTTCAAGCGCGAACAGTCGTACGACGTGTCCACGCCCTGAAAATACGGGCTCGCCGCTGCCAGCGCGATGAACTGCGGGACATACGACGACAATCGATGCAGCAAGCACATCGCCTGCGTCCCGTTTTCGCAGCCGATATGCACGTGCTGGCCGAAGACAGTGAACTGCTTGGCCAGATAGCCGTACAAACCAGCGACGTGGCGGAAGCGCGGTCGATCGTAAATCTGCCGGTCATACCAGCGCTGGAACGGATGCGCGCCACCGCCGGCAACTTCGATATCGAGCCGGTCGGCACCCGCGACCAGCGTATCGCGCATCGTGATCAACTCCGCCATTAACGGCGCCAACGAACGATGCACCGACGTGCTGATCTCAAGCATGCTCTCGGTAATTTCAGGCTTGATCTCGCCGGGAAATGGCTTCTTCGATACGAGCGCGATCAGGTCTGACGCAGCGCGTGTCAGATCACCAGTGCGGCGATCGATCAACTGTAACTCGAGCTCGACGCCGACGGTGAGCAGCTTCGAGGGTTGGAATTCGAGCACGCTGCTCTCGCTGAGTTCCTTGTCAAGCATTTGGCTGATGGTCGAGGCTGTCATCTTCCCGTTCCGGTCGCTCGATCCTCGCCGCTCTTACGCAGTGCATACACAAGCGCGAGCGCACCGACTATCTGCAGTATCACAACACTCAACAGCAGCACTGCATTGGTCTGAGCGCCAAGCCGCGGATTGAGTTGCGAAACTTCCTGCGTCAGCATCAGTGCCAGCGCCGACATCGGTAGCAGTCCCAGGCCGGTCCACACTCCCTTGCGCCATGAGATTCCGGTCGATGGAGCCAGAACACTGACCACACCGATCTTGCACATCGCGCGCACCAGAACTAACGCCAACGCCGGGAGCCACGCCGCAAACAGAACGCGTCCGTCGACGACCGCAGCCGACAGAGCAAAGAACAATGCAAGCGCAACGCCGGACGCAAGGCCAATATCGGTCCTCGCCAGCAAACGTTGCTTGTCGAGTGTCCGAACGAACGCACCGCACGCCAGCAACGCCAGCAGCGGCGACAATTTCAACGCCACAGCGGTGGCGAATACGATCCAGACGACCGCCAGCATCACCATGATCTGCGCGGCGCGATCGCGGCCGACGAATCCGACAACCCACAGAAACACGCGCGCGCCGATCGCCGCCAACGCAAGCGAGCCCACGATCAAGTACGCGGGATGAAGCAGATAGTCGTCGAGAACGCCGCGCGTCTGCACCCGCGCCCACGCGAGAAGAAGCGTCGACAGCACGACCGCGTAAATCGAATTCAATGCAGTCAGCAACAATGTTCGCTCGGTGACCTGGCCCTGCGCGCGCAGCTCCTGCGTAATGGCGAGGACGACCGCCGGCGAGGTCGACATGCTGATAGCCGCAATCAGCGCCGCCGCGAGCGGCGCGATATCGAGCACCTGCATCACAAGATAGACGGCGACGAAGGTCAGCCCGCTCTCGAGCACGCTTGCCACCATCAGAGCGGGATTGCGCCGTACCCAGCCGAACGACACGCGCTGCCCGACGTCGAAAAGAATAACCGCCGCTGCGAAGTTCATCGAAAACTGCATGGTGCGAATGGGCAGCTCTTCGATTTTCAGCAACTGCAACACGTAGCCGCCCGTACCGAACAGGGCGCCGGCTGCCAAATACCCCAGCAGCCGCGGCAAGCGCAGCCAGCGAGCCGCCACCTCGCCCGCTGCGGCGGCGAACAAAGCAAGCACCGCCACCGCCATCGCAGTCGGCCATGTAGGAGGCCATTCGGGGAGAAAACTTAGGTCCATGTGCAGCAAACGCTCCTCGTGTACGCGACCGCATTGCGGTCGCACGTGCACTCGTCGCGATTAGTTAGAGAGCCGCCCTTCGGGCGGCCGCGCGGGCGGCTCGTTTACAGAAGCCAGCGGAAGAATTACTTCGATCGCCGCCGATCACTGATCACTGCCTAAAACGGGATGTCGTCATCCATTTCAGCGACGCTTGGCGCTTGCTTGCTGGCGCTTCTTGAGCCGCTTGAAGGTGCGCTCGAACGTGCTGGCGCGCGCGATTCTTCGGCAGTGTCGAAGTCGCCCCCGGCACCTCCGCCCATGCCTTCGCGCGAACCCAGCATCTGCATGTTGTCTGCGATCACTTCGGTCGTGTAGCGATCCTGCCCTTCCTTGTCCTGCCACTTGCGAGTGCGCAACTTACCTTCAACATACACCGGCCTGCCCTTCTTCAAATACTCGCCGGCTATTTCGGCGAGGCGGCCGAAAAAGGCAACCTTGTGCCACTCGGTAGCCTCTTTCATTTCGCCAGTAGCCTTATCTTTCCAGCGATCCGATGTCGCGATGGTGATATTCGTGACTGCCGCGCCATCGGCCGTATACCGTGTCTCGGGGTCACGACCCAGGTTTCCGATCAGTATCACTTTGTTAACCGACGCCATCGCTATCTCCTCGCTGTTCTAAGAATTCCACCCGCTAGTGCGCTCTAGGTTGGCAACGGCTCGCTAGCGGTCGTGATCGTAACTTCGCGCATGCCAAGAGCGATCAACCACCACGCCACCAATACGATTGCCGCAAATACGAATACCGCTTCCGATCCCCACCGGGCGACGATCACGCCACCGAGTGCACCGCCGGTGAAAAGCCCAATCGCCTGCGCCGTATTGTAGATGCCCAACGCAAGCCCCTTGGCCGACGCAGGTGCAATGCGCGACACCAATGACGGCAAGCTCGCTTCCAGAATGTTGAACCCGGTAAAAAAGATCAGCAGCCATAGAGCCATCCACAGCAGGGTATGGCCACCTAGCAAGAATCCGAGTTGTGCCGCCAGCACCAACGCTATCGAACCTATGAAAAGCGGGCGCATCGAACCCCGGCGCTCAGCCAGGATCAGTGGCTTCGCCATTAGGGCAAATGACAACATCACCGCCGGAAGGTAAATCTTCCAGTGTTCGGGTAGAGGCAAACCGCGCTGGACCAGCAAGATCGGCAGCACAACAAACATCGCCATCAGCACCGTATGCAATACCAAAATGCCAATGTTGAGGCGCAGTAACTGGGCATCGAGCAGCACGGCTCGCAGGCTCGAATGCTCGCTGTTGCGCTTAACCGCTGCGGACGGCGCCGCCGGCACGACCCAGTACAAAACCCCGATCGCCATAACCACCAGCACGCCGGTCAGAGCAAAAAGACCGCGCACTCCAATAGTCGGATACAGCAACGGCGCCAGCACCAATGAACCGGCGAACGTCAGTGCGACCGATCCACCGACCAGTGCCATCGCCTTGGTTCGATGCTCGTCGCGTGTACTGTCGGCGATGAAGGCGGTCACCGCGGCGGAGATTGCGCCCGCGCCCTGAATCGCTCGTCCGACGATCGTCCAAACGATGTCGGTCGCCAACGCAGCGATAAAGCTGCCGGCAGCAAACACGACCAAGCCGGCAGCGATCACCGGCTTGCGACCAAAACGATCGCTGGCCGCGCCATAAGGAATCTGCAGCAAGCCCTGCGTCAGGCCATAGATGCCAAGTGCAAGCCCTACCAGGCTCGCATCCGTTCCACCTGGAATTGATTGGGCGTAAACGGCAAACACCGGCAGGATCAGGAACAAGCCCAGTAATCGCAGCGCGAAGATCGAGGCCAGCGAAACGCTGGCCCGGATTTCGAGCGGGGTCATCCGCGATTGGGTTGGAACGGTCATGCCAGACCTGGCGTGATGTGAGCGGCGCTACCGGACGTGCTTCAGGCTACATACGAGGCCGCGTATGAGTTTGTAGCTATAGTAACAAGTTGCCCTTTTGATTCGCACGATTCGCACCATCTGAGCAGCAAATGAGCACCCGATGAGCGCATTCCGCAGCAGCGGCGAGATCCGTACGGAACACATCAGAGTGCGGGGCGCACGCACGCACAACCTGAAAAACATCGATGTCGATCTGCCGCGTCACCGGCTGATCGTCATCACCGGGCTATCGGGCTCGGGCAAATCGTCGCTCGCGTTCGACACTTTGTATGCCGAAGGCCAGCGCCGCTACGTCGAATCGCTCTCCGCCTACGCACGCCAGTTCTTGCAGCTGATGGAAAAGCCCGATGTCGATCTGATCGAAGGGCTTTCGCCCGCGATTTCGATCGAGCAGCGCTCGGCGTCACACAACCCGCGGTCGACCGTGGGCACGGTGACCGAAATTCACGACTATCTGCGCCTGCTGTACGCACGCGTCGGCACCCCATACTGCCCGATTCACAAGTTGCCGTTGCGATCGCAGAGCGTGTCGCAGATGGTCGACACCACACTTCGCTTGCCCGCGGATACACGGGTGATGGTGCTCGCCCCGGTGATCCGGGAGCGTAAAGGCGAGTTCGCCGAATTCTTTGACGACATGCAGACGCAGGGATTCGTGCGATTTCGCATCGATGGAGCGATCGTCGAGGCCGACGCGCTGCCGCCGCTTAAGAAAGCCGAGAAACATTCACTCGATGTCGTGGTTGATCGGCTGAAGGTGCGCGCCGATGCGCAGCAGCGTCTTGCGGAGTCGTTCGAGACTGCGCTCCGACTGGCCGACGGCCGAGCTTTGCTGCTCGATCTGGACGATGGACGCGAAACGCTTTTTTCAAGCCGCTTCGCGTGCCCCGAGTGCGACTACTCATTGTCAGAGCTCGAGCCGAGACTGTTTTCGTTCAACAATCCGATGGGTGCATGTGAGGCGTGCGATGGCCTCGGCCAGGTCGACTTCTTTGATGAAAGCCGCGTCGTCGCCCACCCCGAGCTCTCGCTCGCAAGCGGCGCGATCAAGGGCTGGGACGCGCGCAATCAGTACTACTTCCAAATGCTGGCCACGCTTGCGCAGCATTATGGGTTCGATATCGACGCGCCGTTTGGCGAATTACCGCAGAGTGCGCGAGACGTCGTGCTGAGCGGCTCGGGCGAGACGGAAATCGCATTTGCGTACACCAACGAGCGCGGCCGCAAGATGCTGCGGCGGCACCCGTTCGAGGGCGTTCTTCCCAATCTTGAAAGGCGCTTCCGCGAAACCGATTCGCCGGTCGTGCGCGAAGAGCTCGGCAAGCTGCGCAGCCGCCGCCCGTGCCCGGTATGCGAGGGAACACGACTGCGGCGCGAGGCGCGCAACGTATTCATCGGCGAAGGGGTCGATCGCCGCGGCATTTATCAGATCGCTGCCGCGCCGCTGCGCGAGGCATTTGAATACTTCGAGCGGCTCGACTTCACCGGGTCAAAAAAAGAGATTGCGAGCAAGATCGTCAAGGAAATAGGCTCGCGCTTGCGTTTTCTGGTCAACGTCGGTCTCGACTATCTGTCACTCGATCGCTCGGCCGAGACGCTGTCGGGTGGCGAGTCGCAGCGGATTCGTCTGGCGTCGCAGATCGGCTCCGGGCTGACGGGCGTGATGTACGTGCTCGACGAGCCTTCGATCGGCCTGCATCAGCGCGACAACGGCCGCTTGATCGACACGCTGAAGCACTTGCGCGACTTCGGCAACACGGTGATCGTTGTCGAGCACGACGAGGACGCGATTCGCGCTGCCGACTACGTTGTTGATATGGGCCCGGGTGCGGGTGTGCACGGCGGCGAAGTCATTGCGCAAGGTGCGCTTGACGAAGTGCTCAACGACCCGAACTCGTTGACGGGCCAGTATCTGTCCGGCCGGCGTCAGATTGAGATACCGAACGACCGTACGCCGCCGTTCACGACGTGGCTGAAAGTCAGCGGCGCGCACGGTAATAACCTGAAAAACGTAACGCTTGAAATTCCGGTCGGGCTACTGACGTGCGTCACCGGCGTGTCGGGTTCGGGCAAATCGACGCTGATCAATGACACGCTGTACACCGCGGTTGCACGGCACTTATACGGCTCCTCGGCTGAGCCGGCGCCCTATGAGTCGATTGACGGACTCGAAAATTTCGACAAGGTCATCAATGTCGATCAGAGCGCGATCGGCCGCACGCCGCGCTCGAACCCGGCGACATACACAGGATTGTTCACGCCGATTCGCGAGTTGTTTGCCGAAACACCGACGGCGCGCGAGCGCGGCTACGAGGCCGGTCGCTTTTCATTCAACGTCAAGGGCGGCCGCTGCGAAACGTGCCAGGGAGACGGCGTCATCAAGGTCGAGATGCATTTTCTACCTGATGTGTACGTGCCATGCGACATCTGCCACGGCAAGCGCTACAACCGTGAAACGCTTGAAGTGCACTACAAAGGGAAGAGCATTGCCGACGTGCTCGACCTGACAGTCGAGGACGCCTTTGAATTTTTCAACGCGGTGCCGAGCATCGCGCGCAAGCTGCAGACGCTGATCGACGTCGGGCTCGCCTACATCAAGCTGGGCCAGAGCGCGGTGACGTTGTCCGGGGGCGAAGCGCAGCGAGTGAAGCTGTCGCTTGAGTTGTCGAAGCGCGATACCGGCCGCACCCTGTACATCCTCGACGAGCCGACAACCGGATTGCACTTTCACGACATTGCATTGCTACTGAAAGTGCTGCACCAGCTGCGCGACACGGGGAACACAGTGATCGTTATCGAGCACAACCTCGATGTGATCAAGACGGCCGACTGGGTCATCGACCTCGGTCCCGAAGGTGGCGATGGCGGCGGCGAGATCATCGCTAGCGGTGCACCGGAAGCGGTGGCCGCAAGCAAGCAAAGCTATACCGGCCGCTACCTTGGGTCGGTGCTTGCGCGTCAGCGCCCACAGCAGCGTGTAGCCGTGGGACGCTGAACGACAGCAAGCGTCGGCTTACTTGCCGTCGGTGACGCGCGTTGGTGCCGCCTTCAATGCAAAGTCCGCGGGCACCTTGAAAAGCTCCGCGTTTGGTTCTTCGCGCTTGATGTTTTCCAGGCGATAAGTGCGCTCACCCGAGCGCGGGTCTGCATGGCGCGTCAAGACGACGACGTTCAAGTCAGGCGAGTGCCAGCGCTCCGACACGATCTCGATCGGCAGCTTGTTGCCAATGCGCCCGGCGGGAATCGTCCACGTCGTCTTCTTGCCGTCGGCACGAACGCCGTCGAACTCTCGGCTACCGAGAGACGTCGTGGTCCCCGGCCCAGGAGGAGGCATCATTGCCGACGAGAGCATCGAAGGAAACGCTGCATGCCCGTCTTCGCTGCGGATTACTTCGACGTGATCGGTCACGACGTTTGACCGGCCCGCGACAGCATCGCTGGTGATGACGATGCTGCGCTCCCTGCGCTCGATGTTGCGCTCACTGGTGCGTTCCTCGCGCTCGCCTCGAATGCGTTCGGTGAACTCGCGCGCCCAGTGCCGCATCTCTTCGCCCCATGAACGCGCTTCCTCGGGACTCATCTGCGAATGCGGTTTCGATGGCTGCGGGGGCGGAGGAACAACTCCCGGCGGCGGCACCGGAGGAACTGGAGGCACAGGCGGCAGCGGGTACCCGATGGGAAATCCGAAGTTCGCGCGCGCTTCGGTTTTGCGTGTTCAGCACATAGCCCTTGCCCGCAACCACGTCATTGATGAACACCGCACCGCCCGCTTGCTCCTGACGCGTGCGTCCCTGACCGTCGCGATACAGCTTGATTGACGAACTGCGCTCGATGCGATTGCCGTCACTCAGCACTTGGCGTGTTTCGTTGACCGCGGTTGCGGCATACGGCGCGCCCTTCACCACGCTGCGCCCGCCAAGCTCGGACGACACGAACATCATCATGTCGTCGCCGGCGCCGAACGGAAACGCCGGTGGCAAAGGTGCCATCGGCGGCGGAGGCGGCGCGGCGCGAAGTCTGCGCCTGGGCAATGGCCCAAGCCGTCAACAAACAAACCGCCACAATCACTTTCGACATCATGTTTCCTTTCACTCGGCAAAGCGCACGGCCAGCAGCAGTCCAGTCGGCGACAACAGAAATTCGGCGCGCACCGGCTGATCGATTCGCGCCGGATCAACAGGCAGCCCGTAGTCGGAAAGCATCGAGCCGGCCACTTCGGAAGAGACAATCAATGCAGAAGGCGCGGCAGCGATCGCCTCCGACGCCACTAGCGCCAGAAAGGGTGTGCGCACGATGGCGTCTCGCGGCGGTGCATTCGGCAGCAGCACCACTGCACCTATTGCGATGGCGACCGTCAGCGCACCGGCAAGCGCCGCGGTGCGCAGGTTAAACAGCCGACCCCAAATGCCAGCGCTGCGGTCGACTGGCGGTGATGCGGCGATGCGTGTGGCCGCGACGGACTGCAGAGCCCTCATCTCGCGCACTCGAGCCAGCAGCTGCTGCTCAGCGAGCTGATCGGGTTGGCTCTTTGCGAGTTCTGCGCGTGCTACCGCCAGCCAGTGATCGAGCCTTCTGTCTTCATCCATCATTCGGCCCCGCCTGTTCAATCTGAGTGTTTAACAACTGCGCCAACCTTGCCTTCGCGCGCGAAAGCCGCGAACGCACGGTTCCAAGCTCGATGCCGGCAACAGCCGCAGCATCTGCGTACGACATTTCCTGCAGCTCGACCAGAATCAGTACATCGCGAAAGATCGGCGGCAACTGACGGATCGCGCCGTACAGAATGTCCAGCGAGCGGGCTCGTTCGAGGCGATCGGACGGCAGCGCAGGAGCGTCGATGCCGCTATGCGCTTCGACCAGCGCATCGAAATCGTCGACAGATTGCATGCGCGTATCAATTGTTCGATACGCCCGAAAGCGCGCAATGCCGCACAAGTACGCGGCGAGCGAGCCACGCGCGGGGTCATATCCGCTCGCACCACTCAAGAGCTCGATGAACACATCCTGAGTGATGTCAGCGGCGTGCGCCGCGGAACCCGTGAGAAGCCACACGAACCGGTAAACGGTGGCTCGATGCCGGCGATACAGCACCGTAAACGCAGCTTCCTCGCCGGCCAGGGCCAACCGAAGCTCCGTCGTTTCGTCGACTTCGTCGAACGTGCCGCCCTCGCACGACTGCGGCACGAAGACCGGTGCCGCGCACCCGGATGGATCGAAAGCCACGGAGCCCCTCGCGTTGCTCATCTGTAGGCTATTGCGTGCAGCGCCCGCAAAAGTTCCCGCGCAGGATTACTTTTGCAGCAACCGTTGCTCCGCGAGTTCGAGCGCATCGGGTACACCGCGCAACACAACGATGTCGCCGGCTTCCAAACGCATATCGGGGCTGGGGTCGGCTCCGCGGATACCGCGCCGCCGAACCGAAGTCACCTCCGCACCGATCGTCTCCAGAGCCAAGTCGCGCAGCGCTTCGCCGACCGCCGCCGCGTCTGCCTCGATGGGTACCGAATGCAGCCGCTCGTGGTCGTCATCGTCAATTGCATCTTCGTCGTCCCCGACGCTATGAAAATGTCCGCGCAGCAGCCGATAGCGCTGATCGCGGGCTTCGCGCACACGCTTGACGACACGCGACATTGGAATGCCGAGCAGTACCAACGCGTGCGAGCCGAGCATCAGGCTGCCCTCCAGAATTTCGGGGACGACTTCGGTAGCGCCGGCGCGCGTGAGTTGCTCGAGGTCGTGATCGTCATAGGTGCGCACGATGACCGGCAGCTTGGGATTCAACTCGTGCGTGTGATGCAGGACCTTCAATGCTGAATGAGTGTCGGCATACGTAATCACCAGCGCCGACGCGCGCGAGATTCCCGCCGCAACTAGCGCTTCGCGCCGCGCCGCGTCACCGTAAACGACAGACTCACCCGCCGCGGCGGCTTCACGCACAAGATCCGGGTCGAGCTCGAGTGCAACGAAGCCAATGCCCTCCTGCTCGAGCATTTTTGCCAGATGCTGTCCGCTACGGCCGAAGCCGCAAATCACAACGTGTTTGTCGACCGCGATTGCGCGCTTTGCGATGTTGGCGATTTCAAGCGATTTGATCAGCCACTCTGATGAAACAAGTCGCAGCACGATGCGATCCGAATACTGCAGCAGCAGCGGTGCCGCGATCATCGACAACAGCATCGCTGCCAGCACGATCTGCAGCACCAGCTTATCGATCAGCCCGAGCGCGCCTGCCTGGCTAAGCAATACAAATCCGAATTCGCCCGCGGTCGCCAGCGCGAGCGCGGTCCGGATCGCGGTACCGGCGGTCGCCCCAAAGACACGCGCCAGCACGAAAATGAGGCTGAACTTGAACGCAACGGGAAACATCAACGCCAAAACGACCCAGCCGAAGTTGTCGATCACGACGCGCACGTTCAGCAGCATGCCGATCGTCACGAAGAACAATCCGAGCAGCACATCGCGAAACGGCTTGATGTCTTCTTCGACGCGGTGTTTGAATTCCGTTTCGGAAATCAGCATGCCGGCAATGAAGGCGCCGAGCGCCAGCGAGAGCCCGGCGATTTCGGTCATCCACGCCAGCGCGAGTGTCACGAACAGCAGATTGAGGGTAAAAAGCTCCTGCGACTTCCTGCGCGCAACCATAAGTAACCACCGCCGCATCACGCGTTGGCCGCCCACCAGCAACAATGTGAGCAGCAGCGCGGCCTTGAGCAGCGCGAGTGCCAGCGTCTGCATCAACACGCCCGGCTCGGCGCTGAGTGCGGGCACGATGACCAGCAGCGGAACGACCGCCAGGTCCTGAAAAAGCAAGACACCAACGATGCGTTTGCCGTGCTCGGTGTCGAGCTCCATCCGTTCGGCCAGCATCTTCATCACGATCGCTGTCGATGACATCGCCAACGCACCGCCCAACGCAAACGCGCCTGCGAGCCCGACATTGAAGTAGCCGCCGATCACCCAGCCTGCTACCAGCGTTGCCGCCACCGTCAATACGACCTGCGCCGCTCCCAGGCCCAGCACGATGCGCCGCATCGCCCGCAGCTTCGCAAGGGAAAACTCGAGGCCGATCGAAAACATCAGGAACACGATGCCGAACTCGGCCAGATAGCGCGCATCTGAACTGTCAGGCAGCACCGCGAACGCGTGTGGACCCATCAGAATGCCGACGGTCAGATAGGCGAGCAGCGGCGGCAGGTGCAGAAGCCGAAATACGACCACGCCCGCGACCACGCAGAACAGCAGCAACAGCGCAAACTCAAGACCTGATGTCATCGATCAGCCGATCGCGCGCGAGCGCGCGGAGAGCAAAACCCGTGCCAGAAAAAAGCTGCGGTGTATTATCGCTGGCCCTCACAAATTCAATATCAGTGACCTCTCCCAGCCTTGTTGCGACTCCTGGCGCACTCGCGCTTGCGCGTGAGGTGTTGCAGATCGAAGCTCAGGCAGTCGCGGCGCTCACGGATCGCATCGACGGCACTTTTTCGAAGGCAGTCGACCTTCTGCTCGCGTGCGCCGGCCGCGTCGTCGTCAGTGGCGTCGGCAAGAGCGGACACATTGCGCGAAAGATCGCAGCCACGCTGGCCTCGACCGGAACTCCGTCCATGTTCGTGCATGCCGCCGAGGCAGCGCACGGCGACCTCGGAATGATTACACGCGACGATGTTCTGTTGGCGCTGTCGTACTCGGGCGAGGGCGACGAATTGCTGACCATGCTTCCGATTGCGAAGCGCCAAGGCACCCCGTTGGTTGCGATTACTGGCAATTCGTCGTCTGCACTGGCAAGACTCGCGGATGTGCATATTGACGTGCACGTCGAAAAAGAAGCGTGCCCACTAAACCTCGCACCGACCTCGTCGACCACCGCGATGCTGGCGATGGGTGACGCGCTAGCGATCGCGTGCCTGGACGCGCGCGGCTTCGGTGCCGATGATTTTGCGCGCGCTCATCCGGGTGGCGCGTTGGGACGCAAGCTTTTGACATACGTACGCGACGTAATGCGAACGGGAAACCAGATTCCCATTGTCGGCAGCAACGCCAGCGTGATGGATGCGCTGCACGAGATCACGCGCAAACAGATCGGCGTTACCGCGATCGTTGATCAGCGCGGAACGCTCGCAGGTATTTTCACCGACGGTGATTTGCGACGCTTGCTTGAGCGCGTGGGCGATGTACGCACCGTCGAAGTGTCGAGCGTTATGACCCGCAGCCCACTGACGATCTCGCCCGACAGCCTCGCGGCCGAAGCGGCGCAACTGATGGATGAGCGGAGAAAAAATGTGCTGCTCGCCGTGGATGATGCGGGCCAACTGGTCGGTGCGCTGAGCATGCCTGATCTGCTCGCGGCGAAAGTAATCTGATGCTGACAAAGTCGCGCATCGAAAACGCAATGACTGCCGAACAGCGCGCGGCGCGCGTGCAATTGATGGTGCTCGATGTGGACGGCGTGCTGACCGATGGACGGCTCTATTACGGCCCGCAGGGCGAGGCGATGAAGGTGTTCGACGTTCGCGACGGCCACGGCATCAAGATGCTGATGAAGCACGGTGTTGAGGTCGCGTTGCTGTCGGCACGCAGCTCCGACATCGTTTCTGCACGGGCACGCGAACTCGGCATTGCGCGCGTCCTGCAGGGACGGTCCGACAAATCGAGCGCCTTTGCAGCGCTGCTCGGCGACGCAGGCGTTAGCAGCGAAGCCAGCGGGTTCATGGGCGATGATCTGCCAGACCTTCCTGCGATGCGTGCGGCCGGATTTGCCGCCACGGTCGCCGATGGTTGCAGTGCGGCGCAGGCGGCCGCTCACTGGACCGCACCGCGTCCCGGCGGGCGCGGCGCCGTCCGAGCGCTTGCGGAATTCGTGTTGCGTGCAAAAGGCATTGACATCGATTTGTTAGTGCACGGATGAGAGATCGCATCACTGCATTCATCGCTATCGTTTTGCTCGCTTCGCTCGCGGGCATCAGCTACTGGTACTCGCAATCGACGCGTCTGAAGAAGATCGCCAGTCCGGTGTCGCGCGAAGGCCCCGACTTTGTCGTCAACGGCGTCACCCTGACTCAATTTGACGCCACTGGGCGCGCGACCAACCGGCTGCATGCAAACGACCTGACGCACTTCGCCGCCGACGACCACACGGAGCTATCGCAACCTCGGCTGATAAATCTGCGCCCCGGACAACCTCAGCTCGAAGCGCGCGCGAAGAGTGCAAACGTCGAAAGCGGTGGAGAGCGACTTTCGCTGTCTGGCGATGTCGTCGTCACGCGTGCGCCTGGCAGGGACGGCACATCGCCGATGCAATTGCGCACGCAGCAGTTGACGGCTATTCCCGATCTCGATCGCTATACGACGGACGCCGCCGTTGAACTCGAGAGTGGCGATTCTGTCGTGCGCTCGATCGGTATGGACTACGACAATGTGCAGCGGGTCGTGAAGTTCCACTCGAAAGTACATGGCACGATCGCGTCGACTGCACCGAGTGAGGCCGAACGATGAAGCACTTGTGGGCAGCAGCAGCCTTCTCGCTCGCGGTGGTACCGGCGCTGGCCGAAAAGGCCGATCGCACGAAACCGCTGAACTACGAGGCCGACAGCGGCGAATGCGATGACTTGAAGCAGGTATGCGTGTTGGTGGGCAACGTTGTGTTAAGCAAAGGCACGATGCGAGCCGCCGGCGAGCGCGTGCAAATACGCAAGGACCCTGAAGGCTATCAATATGGCGTGATCACCGCGGGGCCCGGCAAGCTCGCTTCGTTTCGGCAGCGCCGCGACGGCAGCAAGCAGGGACTCGACGAATTTGTCGAAGGGTATGCAGAGCGCATCGAGTACGACGAGAAGGACGACACCGTCAAGCTGATTACACGGGCCCGGGTTCGCCTGCTTGAAAACGAAGTCCAGCGTGACGAGCTGCGCGGTGATGCGATTACATACGATCAACGCAATGCGAAGTATTTCGTAACCGGCAAGCCGTCGGCTGATCCGAACAATCCCGATGGACGCGTGCGTGGCACGATTGCGCCGCGCACCGAGGCACCGGCCGAAACTTCAAAGCCAGGATCCAAGGCGAGCTTGACGCCATCCAAGGATCTGGCCAACCCGCGGCGCGAGTGAACCAAAGCTCCATGGACGCGGATCGGGTCGAGGACAGCGTTGCGCAAGCGCCCGTGCTGGAGCGCAACACGCTGGTAGTCGAAAAACTGCAGAAGAGCTACGGCAGCCGCGCCGTCGTCAAAGACGTCTCACTGACGGTCGAAAGCGGCGAGGTGGTGGGCCTGCTGGGACCGAACGGCGCGGGCAAGACGACCTGCTTCTACATGGTAGTCGGCTTGCTGCCGCTCGACGGCGGTCACATCGCACTCAACGGACATTCGATCGCGCACTTGCCTATCCACCGCCGCGCGCGCATGGGGCTGTCGTACCTGCCACAAGAAGCGTCGGTTTTTCGCAAGCTAACGGTCGAGGAGAACGTGCGCGCAGTTTTGGAGTTGCAGGTCGATCAAGACAAACGTCCGCTGCGCAAGAAAGAAATCGCCGATAGGCTCGATGCCTTGCTGGCCGATCTGCAGATCGCGCACCTCAGAACCAACACGGCGTTGTCGCTTTCGGGAGGCGAGCGCCGGCGAGTCGAGATCGCGCGCGCACTGGCCTCGCGACCGCGCTTCATCCTGCTCGACGAACCGTTTGCCGGTGTCGATCCAATCGCAGTTCTCGAGATTCAGCGCATCGTGCGGTTTCTGAAAGAGCGCGGCATCGGTGTGCTGATGACCGACCATAACGTGCGCGAAACGCTCGGTATTTGCGACCACGCGTACATCATCAATGAAGGTGTTGTCCTCGCGGCCGGGAGGCCGGAAGAGATCGTCGGCAACGAAACGGTTCGACGGGTCTATTTGGGTGAACACTTTCGCATGTGATGCATCACGATAAACCGATGAAACACATGCTTTTGCTATTTGTTTTCCAGGCAGCGCGCAACGACGCGGTTGAATGAAACCAAGCCTTCAGCTCAGGCTGTCTCAGCACCTTGCGCTAACACCGCAGCTGCAGCAATCGATCCGGCTGCTGCAGTTGTCCACGCTCGAGCTGAATCAGGAGATCGATCAGGCATTGGCGGATAACCCGCTGCTCGAGCGCGACGACGATCCGCAAGCACTTGCGATGCGCGTGAAGCCCGACGGTTCGATAGCGGCCGACGTTCCGCTGCCGGAGACCACGGGTGAAACGGTCAACGGACGCTGACACACCACCGCCGGCGGAGGCCCCCGAGCTGCACGACTCGCCAATGGACGGCAGCTCGTTGATCGAGTGGCGCGGCAACAGCGATGCCGCGGATGAGGACGACACGAGCCCCACCAATTGGGTGGGAACCACGTTGTCGCTGCGAGAGCATCTGCATGCACAGATCGCGTGCCAGGCTTCGCAGCGCGATCGTGCGCTGGTGGAGTTGCTGGTGGAAGCACTCGATGACGATGGTTATTTGCATCCCACACTCGACGAGCTGCTCGCAATGTGTCCGCCCGAAGCGGCGGTCGAGCCGGAGGAGCTTCTTACTGCACTGCGCCTGCTGCAGAGTCTGGATCCGACTGGCATCGGCGCGCGCGATGCCGCCGAATGCCTGTTGCTGCAACTGCAATCGCTGGAGCGATCGCCGCCCGACCGCGACGCGAAAATCTTGCCGTCAACTTTCGCGTTGGCACGCCGAATCGTGCATGAGCATCTGCCGCTGCTGGCGGCGCGCGAGTTCTCGAAGCTGCGCAAGCTGCTCGGTTGCAGCGATGAAGAGCTACGCGCCGCACACCGGCTGATTCGCTCGCTAAATCCGCGCCCCGGTACGGCGTTTGCAGTCAGTCGAGCAGACTACATCGTGGCGGACGTGTTTGTGCGCAAAGTCAAGAATCGATGGACCGCGGTGCTTAATCCGGACGTCATGCCCCGTTTGCGTGTGAACCAGTCGTTCGCCGACGTACTCAAAAAGGACAGGTCGAGACAGGGCGCGGATCCGGGTGAGCGCAGCAAATGGACGACACGGGTGCAAGAAGCGCGATGGCTGATACGCAATATTCAGCAGCGCTTCGAAACGATTCTGCGGGTTTCGCAGGCGATTGTGGATCGCCAGCACAACTTCTTCACCCACGGCGCGATCGCGATGCGGCCGCTGGTGCTACGCGAGATCGCCGACACCGTCGAGCTGCACGAGTCGACCATTTCGCGCGTGACAGCGCACAAGTACATGGCAACGCCGTTCGGCATTTTCGAGCTGAAATATTTTTTCGGCAGTCATGTCGCGACCGAGACCGGGGGTGCTGCATCGTCGACCGCGATTCGCGCGCTGATCAAGCAGCTGATCGGCGCCGAAGACATCCGCAACCCGCTCTCCGACAGCAAGCTTGCCGA
Organism: uncultured beta proteobacterium; assembly: GCA_963791315.1. GTDB lineage: Bacteria > Pseudomonadota > Gammaproteobacteria > Burkholderiales > Burkholderiaceae_F > JACCZX01. The sequence goes on along the minus strand of CAWBRQ010000007.1, from coordinate 123,764 downwards.
GTTGCTTGGCGAGCAGGGCATCGTTGTTGCACGCCGCACCGTGGCCAAGTATCGCGAAGCGATGAAAATCCCTTCAGTGGCGCTTCGGAAGTCTGTGTAGCGCCGACCGTTTAGAAGTTACCGACCGATTGAAAGGACTTGCATGAACCTTACGATCCACGGAAATCACGTCGAAGTTTCTCCAGCACTGCGCGATCACGTCACCAGCAAATTACACCGGATCGAGCGTCACTTTGATCAGGTTATCGACGCGACCGTGCAACTCACATGCGAAAAGCTGCGCCAACGCGCTGAAATTACCTTGCGGGTGCGAGGCAACAACATTCACGTGGAATCGGTCGAAGACGATATGTATGCAGCGATCGACACACTGATCGACAAGCTCGATCGGCAAGTGATCCGTCACAAGAATCGGCTCCAGGATCATCACGGCGATTCACTGAAGCACCAGCAGGACGGTCAGCAGTAGGGCCCAACTTTTGAGTCCGCATCAACGCTTTCGACGTAGCTGATATGGCGGCGTCGAGGTGTATTATCCGCGCCTTCATTTCGCTGCCTTCTCCTGGTTGAGCCGCTCTGTAGGCTCTCAGGCGAACCTAAAAAGAGGAAGTCGATCCCGTTTCTTCCCGCCAGATTGGCGCCGCCTCAAGTCCCTACTGTGGCGGCGTCAGCAAGCGCTTCGCGCCTATGAACCTTATTTCACGTATCTTGCCGGCCACCAACGTACTGATCGACTTGCCGGCCTCGAGCAAGAAGCGCGCATTCGAGCAGGCAGGGCTGTTGTTCGAGAATCACCAGGGTGTGGCGCATTCAAAGGTGTTTGACAGCTTGTTCGCGCGCGAGCGACTCGGATCAACCGGCCTGGGACAGGGCGTCGCTATTCCGCACGGGCGCATCAAGGGGTTGAAGGATTCGATTGCGGCGTTCGTCAGGGTTGAGTCACCAATCCAGTTTGACGCACCCGACGGCCAGCCTGTTTCTCTGATGATTTTCTTGTTGGTTCCGGAACAGGCTTCGCAACAGCATCTGGATATTCTGTCCGAGCTCACACAGATGCTGTCAGACAAGCCATTTCGTGAAAGTCTGCTATCCGCGACCGACCCGCACGCGGTGCATGTCGCGTTGACCACCTGGGAACCCATTCGTCCCGCCGCGTAATCATCCGCATCGCCGCCCGAGTTTGTTACATACTCTCACGGCATGCCGAATTTTCAGTCCTTGTTCGAAGCCAATCGCGAACCGCTGCAGCTCGAGTGGCTTGCTGGCCGCTCGGCCGCCGACAAGCCATTGATTACGCCGGTAACGGCGAATCTGGCGAGTCCTGATCTGGTCGGCTTCCTAAATCCGATTCACCCGGCGCGCTTACATGTGCTGGGCCACGCCGAGGTTCGCTACTACAGCGAAATGGAGCCGGCGCGCTGGGAACATTACGCACGGGAGCTTCAGGACGGCGGGCCCATCGGGCTAATCATCGCCGACGACCTAGCGCCGCCTGCGGCGTTGCTGCGCACCGCCGAAACGGCCAGTTTGCCGATGTTGCGCTCTCCGCTGCCGGCCGCGACCGTCATCGAAGTGCTGCGTATTTATTTTTCGAAGCTACTCGCCCGGCACTGCACGATGCACGGTGTCTTCATGGATGTGCTCGGCATGGGGGTGCTGATCTCTGGCGAATCCAGTGTGGGCAAGAGCGAACTCGGTCTTGAGCTGATTAGCCGCGGCCACGGTCTTGTGGCGGACGATGTAGTCGACTTTTCGAGAGTTGCGCCAGACACGATTGAGGGCCGCTGCCCACACCTGCTGGCGAACCTGCTCGAAGTGCGCGGACTGGGCTTACTGGATATCAAGGCGATCTTCGGTGAAACGGCAGTGCGGCGGAAAATGAAATTGCGCCTGATCGTCGAACTGCGCCGCTACGGCGGTGCCGAAACATTCGAGCGTCTGCCTCTCGAAGGGCAATCTGAAGAAGTGCTCGGACTACCGATACGGAAAGTGCTGATCCCGGTCGCATCCGGGCGCAATCTGGCAGTGCTCACCGAAGCGGCGGTGCGCAACACCATTTTGCAGTTGCGCGGCATCGACACGATGGGAGATTTTCTACAGAGACAACAACAGCAGATGAGCGATGAAGGCAATCGCCCATGATGCTCTCTTCGTGCTGTAATTGACTGTGCGCCGCCGGCGAATGGCGTGCTCATCAAAAAGGGAGACTTACATGCTTAAACGCGTTTTGATTGCCGCGTGTTTTGCGCTGCCATTATCGGTGGCTGCGCAGGAGAAAATGACCGAACAGCAGGCCAAGATGGGGACATGCAACAAGGAGGCGGGTGATAAGAAGCTGGAAGGCGACGCACGCAAAAAGTTCATGTCCGACTGCCTCTCGGCGAACAAGAAGCCGACGCAGCAGGAGAAAATGACGATGTGCAACAAGGAGGCGGGCGAAAAGAAATTGGCAGGCGATGCTCGCAAGACGTTCATGTCCGACTGCCTATCGGCAGACAAGCCGACACAGCAGGAGAAGATGACAATGTGCAACAAGCAAGCGGGCGACAAGAAGCTCGCGGGCGATGAGCGCAAGAAATTCATGTCGAGTTGCTTGTCCGGCTGAACTATCGCAACCAAATTGCGGGCGCTACGGCGCCCTTTTTGTTGTGCGCCTTTTATGGGGTCGCATGCAACAATCCCCTCTCCTCTATCCCTTGAGCGCCTGACGCATGCGCATCGTTCTCGTCACCGGACTATCGGGCTCCGGCAAGTCGGTGGCGATTCGCGTGCTTGAAGATGCCGGTTACTACTGCGTCGACAACTTGCCGCCGCAATTCTTGCTGGAACTCGTGGCCTACCTGGACCGGACCGCGCATCGCGACGTCGCGGTCTCGGTCGACGCGCGCAGCGAAGCAACGCTGGCCGACGTGCCGATGATGATTTCTACGCTGCGCGCGGCCGGTCATGACGTTCGGATTCTGTTTCTAACCGCCTCGGACGCGGCGTTAGTGCAGAGATTTTCGGAAACGCGCCGGCGTCACCCGATGGCGCTACGTGAGCTCGAACGCGGCGGTGCCAGCACCGTGTCCGAGGCGATCTCGCTCGAGAGAGCGTTGCTCGATCCGCTGGCGCAAGTCGGGCACTCGATCGATACGAGTGCATTGCATCCAAATTTACTTCGTCACTGGGTGCGCCAGTTCGTCGATTCGCCACGCGCGAATCTGACGCTGTCGTTCGAGTCATTTGCTTTCAAGGATGGAATTCCAGTGGCCGCGGACCTCGTCTTCGACGTACGCAATTTGCCCAATCCGCACTACAACCCCGAACTGCGCCTGCTGACCGGCCGTGATGAAGCGGTCGCCGCCTTCCTGCTCGCGGCACCGCAAGTACAGGAAATGATCAACGACATTGCTACGTTCATCGAAAAGTGGCTGCCCAGTTACGTCGCCGAGCACCGGCACTACGTAACGGTAGCCATCGGCTGTACCGGCGGACAGCACCGATCGGTGTATGTCGTCGAGGAACTTGCACGCCGTTTCCAGCGACGCGAAGCCGTATTAGTTCGGCATCGCGGCATCGAGCCGATCAAATCTGAGCAAGACTAGGCGTGCATGCCGTCTGAAACACTAGCGCGCGTTGCGCTGTTTCCGCTCTCTGTCGTGCTGTTTCCGCATGGCGTGTTGCCGCTTCGCGTTTTTGAAGCGCGTTACATGGACATGGTGCGCGATTGCATGCGCGACGAGACGTCGTTCGGTGTCTGCCTCGTTTCCGAGGGCAAAGGTGTGGGCACCAACGGAACGCCGGCAACGGCCGATGTCGGCTGCCTGGCCCGAATCACCGCGTGGGACATGCAACAACTGGGCTTGCTGCAGATTCGCACTGTCGGGGGCGACCGCTTCCGCTTGCTCGCTAGCGAGTCTCAACCGAACGGGCTGATGATGGGCGAAATCGACATGATCGAGCCCGATGAAGATCAGCCAGTGCCCGACGAGCATCGACCGTGCGTCGATTTGCTGACACGCATCATTGAAGACATGAGTGCGCAACTGGCAGAAAAGCGTCGCACCGGTGAAGCCACCGATGTCAGCCCGGTCCTGGCGCAGCTCCCATTCGAAGAGCCCTTTCAGATGGAGTCGTCCGCCTGGGTGTCGAACCGGCTTTGCGAAGTGCTGCCGGTCCCGTTGAAAGCAAAGCAGAAGCTGATGGAGCTCACGGACGCTGCGACGCGTCTCGAAATCGTTCATACCTACCTAAAACAGCACTCGGTTCTAAAGTAGTTACACCAGCACCGGGTTCATCACGTGCAGCAGTAAACGGCGCACCGGCGCAGCCAGCGGCGCCTCTTGCAGACTGCCGCCGGAGACCACCCGCAGTGATGAACTCGCGACGCCGACAGTGCCTGTAACCCGCGCGAGCCTTGGCCGCATCAGGTACGTGTAATGCGTGAACTCGTGCCGTATTTCGCCCAGCGCCTCGGTAATCGAAATGCGCAGACCGAAGCGAGCGCAGACCTCGGCAACCACCGCATCATCAGTGGCTTCGGATTCGAACTCCGGCAGGCTCAGTAAGCCGCCCCAAATTCCAGATGGCGGGCGCAGCTCCAGCAGTACCGCCCCGCTCGCATCCTGTATCGCCAACACCGTGCGCGCCTGTACTGGGCGCTCTCGAACGGGCCGTGGCGTCGGTAGCTTGTCGACCGTCTGGGCGCGGCGCGCGACACACGTATTGTTGACGGGACATGCGGCGCAATTCGGACGACTGCGCGTGCAAACCGTCGCGCCTAAGTCCATCAGGCCTTGTGTGTATGCCCCGATCTCGTTGGCGGGCAGAAGGCTCTCTGCGCACTGCCAGAACTGGCGCCCGATCTGCGGGTGGCCGGGATAGCCGTCAATGCTGCAATGACGCGCCAACACCCGCCTGACATTGCCGTCGAGGATCGCGGCCCGCGCACCAAACGCAAGGGCCGCGATCGCAGCGGCAGTCGAGCGCCCAACGCCGGGCAAGTTCACAAGCTGATCGGTTTCGGGCGGAAATTCTCCGCCGTGGGTATCGACGATCTGTTGCGCGCACCGGTGCAAATTGCGGGCTCGCGAGTAGTACCCCAATCCCGCCCAGCTTGCCATCACCGATTCGATTGGCGCCGATGCCAATGCGCGCACATCTGGAAAGCGCTCGATAAACCGCTCGTAATACGGAATGACCGTCGCAACCTGGGTCTGCTGAAGCATGACTTCCGACAGCCAGATCCGGTAAGGATCGTTCGTGCGCTGCCAGGGCAAGTCGTGGCGCCCGTGCTGCTTTTGCCACGTAATGATGCGATCGGCGAAACTCGGCACAGTGTTCGTTCGAAGTAAGAAGCTTCGGAAGCGTAGCGAGCGGGCGCCAGGGTCGCGTCGAGGAGCGCAGGCGTGCATGACGCACGTTGGGCACCGCAGACGCGAGCTTGGGCCGCGCAGTAGCTTTGCGAAGCTTACCTATGCCGCGAGTGCTTCTTCGTCGAGGATTTCTTCGACCTGCGCACGCGCGCCGACGTCGTGGATACGATCCGTCAGTCGTTTTAACGTGCCAAGTTTGCTTTGCGCGTCTTCGAGCGCATCTTCGAGCTCGGCAATGCGCTCGTCGAGCGAGCCCTGCGCATCGCGAATCTTCGATACCGATTCGGCGCGTTTTCGCAGTTGGCTGCGTTGCTCTCGCACTTGCGTTTCGATCGGCGGCAGCAACGACTTGATCCACGCTTCGGTATCGCGCTCAGCGGTGGAGAAAATCTCGCGCGACTTAGAAACGACGGTGTCGAAAAAGCGCTCCATTAGCCGCCACTTTTCGGTGGTCAACACCGCCAGGGGTCCGAACTGTGACTTGTAGGCCTGTTCGGCACGTTCCAGGTCCGCGATATACGTGTCGAGCGAGAATGACATCGGCGGCGACAAGCTCCACCCCAGATCTTCGGCAAAGCGGCGTTGCACGCCCAGCACCATCTGTTCGATCTCGAGCATCTGCGTATTCGCGGTTCGAAACATATCGCGCAACGCAGCAAAATAGTCCTTGACCGCTACCGACAGCTGCGGTGACAGCTTGCTCTTCTTCATGCGGTCGCGCGTCGCGACGACCTGGTCCCGCAGTGCCGCTACTCGAATACCGGCGAACAATTTTTCCGACAGTTTCGAGTGCACCAGTCGTGCAGCGACGATCCGGCGTACGACCTCTTCGAATTCATGCTGCTCGGCCAGCGCTCGCTGCGACATGCGTTCAATCGAGCTCTGATTCTTGCCCTGCAGCGACCGTAACTCGTACAACTGTTCTATGACGTTGCGCTCGCGTGCGTTCAATGTCTGCCGTAGCTCCTCGGCGACGCGCTCGATACCCGCCACGGTCTGATCGCGGACGATCTTCTGCTTCGCCGGCACCAGCAGCTCGATCAACGCCTCTTCAAGCAACGGTAACCGGCTCGCCTGCAGCAACTTCTCGTCACGCTGAACTTTGGCGACCAGCCCTTTTTGCGCCGAGACCGGAAACACTCGCATCGGGTCGAGTTCCAGAGTGGCCGCCACGGCAGACACCTGGCGTCGCACTTCCATCTCCATTTCGCCAGGCGTTTTCAACGCATCCCATAAGCCGTCGATCTTGTTCAGCACCGCGATGTGGTTGCGGTGGCCGGCGTCGCCGACGACATGCCGCCAGACGTCAAGATCACTCTTCGTCACGCCGGTATCGGCTGCCAGCACGAACAGCACCGCGTGGGCGTTCGGCACCAAAGACAACGTCAACTCGGGCTCGGTGCCGATTGCATTCAGCCCTGGAGTATCCAGAATCACAAGGCCGTGCTTGAGCAGCGGGTGCGGGAAATTGATGACGGCGTGACGCCACTTCGAAATCTGGATCAGACCGTTCTTGTCGACGGTCACTGATTGATCTGGATCGTCGGCGTCGTAGAGCCCGTAGCTTTTCGCCTCGGCGACAGGCACGCGCTTCGTTTCGGCAACGATCTTGAAAGCTTCGAGCATCCCGTCAGCTGACGTCGTGTCGAGCGGAAACACCTGCCATTCGGCGCCGAGCCGCTTGAAGTCGGACGTGGAGCCGTGGCGTCCGCGCGTTTCGATCGGAAGCGCGCGAATACAAGGCGGCAGCGTATCGTCGTACAAAAGCTCCGTCGGGCACATCGTGGTGCGGCCGGCCGATGACGGCAGAATTCGCTTGCCGTAGTCGGCGAAGAAAATCGCATTGATCAGCTCGGATTTGCCACGCGAAAATTCGGCGACGAACGCGATCACAAGCTTGTCTTGTGCCAAACGCTCGAGAGCGACGTCAATGCGGCGCGCCGATTCGGCCTCGAGCGTCTGCGTTTGCTCGAGCCATTGGCGCAATTGCATGATCGCCGCCGCTAGCGAATCGCGCCAATTTCCGTACTGCTCAAAGCTGGAAGCTAATGGGGCCATGATGTCGATTGCGCGGCGTGCGCACGAGGCCGAATCTATAGCATGCACTCACCCTCGCGCACAGTCACCCAAACGTACAAGCTACGCCCGGTTGCTGTATGAGTTCGGGCGATAGTCGTTTCTTACCGCCGCTGGCAGACGCGGCAGTAATAAGTAGCGCGTTGCCCCTGTACGACTCGTACGATCGGCGTCGCGCACACGCGGCATGGCTCCCCCGCGCGGTCGTAGACCCGCGCGTCAAGCATGAAGTAGCCATCTGCACCGTCGGCGCCAACAAAGTCGCGCAACGTGCTGCCGCCAACTGCGATCGCTTCGGTCAGCACTTCGCGCACGGCTTTCGCGAGCGCCTCGTAGCGCGCAGGGCCGATGCGGCGCGCCGAGAGTTTTGGATTGATACGCGCGCGAAACAGGCTTTCCGATGCATAAATGTTTCCCACACCGACCACTACGTCCCCGGCGAGCAAGACTTGCTTGATCGACGCCGCACGGGAGCGCGTGTGCCTATACAGCCAGTCGCCGGTAAAGCGTGGATCGAACGGCTCCAGGCCCAATCCTGCAAGCAGCGGATGCCCGCCGACTTCGCCGTCCGAGGCGTCGTGCCAGATTAGTGCGCCGAAGCGGCGCGGATCGGTCAGGCGCACGCAGGTCGCGGCGAACAGAACGTCCACGTGATCGTGTGGGCCGGGCGGCGGAACCACGCGCCGCCGCGGCCACACGCGCCATGCGCCCGACATGCCCAGATGCGAAATCAGCGTGCCATGGGCGAACTCCCACAACAGATACTTGCCGCGCCGGCGCAGCCGTTCGACGCTCCGGCCCGTGATCAGTGCCGGGAGACCTTTCGGTACCGGCCAGCGCAACCGTGCATCGCGCACGACCGCCGATTCAACCTTTTGGTGCTCGACATACGGGGCCAGCGCGCGACGGGTCACTTCTACTTCAGGCAGTTCGGGCACTTTTCTCGTGTTAATGACGTCAGAATCATTCTGCTAATGTGCCACGCATCGCGTTTCGATGTGCCCGCGTATACCTGGGCGCCTACATACGCCAGGATCCGATGATGACTCGCCAGCTGTTTTTGGTACTGACCGCCTTCGCGTTATTCGGCTGCGCAGCCCCCCGCCCAACAACGGTTGAGGCGAACACTGTCGCCGCCGCGAAGCCGTCGACGACGTCCGAGGTGGCGCCACCGCCCGCGGACGAGCGTGGTGAGACGATTCCAAATGTCGATGTGTCGAGCGCGCTGCTGTATCAGCTAATGGCGGCAGAAGTTGCCGTACAGCGGGGTGAGATCGGTTCGGCGTTTGCCATTTACATGAAACTGGCGCGTGAGACGCGCGACCCGCGACTGGCACGGCGCGCTGCCGAGCTGGCGCTGCAGGGGCGCGCGATGCCCCAGGCGGTCGAAGCCGCGCAGCTGTGGTTCGAGCTGGCACCAAGCTCGAGCGATGCTTCACAGACGCTCGCGATGCTATACGCCGGAAGCAGTCGTTTCGACGACGCCTATGCACTGTTCAAAGCTCAGTTACAGGTCGCCGCCAATCCGGCAGAAGAGTTATCAGGGATCCAGCGTGCACTCGCCCGCACGCAGGATCGTGCCGGCGCGTTTACTCTGATCGAGCGCCTGGCGCAGCCGTATTCGCAATCGGCCGACGTCAAACTTGTTGTCGCCAATGCCGCGCAAGCCGCCGGTTTGAATGCAAGGGCGATACAAGAGGCGCGCGCCGCGGTGACGCTTGAGCCAAATTCGCAACGCGCCGTGTTGACGGCAGCCCAGTATCTGCAAGCAAGCGATCGGCCGGCAGCATTGGCACTGCTGCAGGATTTCGTGACACGCAATCCGACAGTGTCTGACACGCGGCTTGCCTACGCGCGACTGCTGATCGCCGACAACAAATTCGATCTCGCGCGCGCCCAGTTCGCAGTGCTGCTGCAGAACGATCCGAAAAATGCAGATCTCGTTTATTCGATGGCGCTGCTTTCAATGCAGGGCAAGCTCCCTGCCGATGCCCGCACCTATCTGCAGCGCTACCTAGAACTCATCGCCGCACCGGATGGAAGCGGCGACGGTTCGCGCGGTGCACGTCTGCCTGAACCAGCCTATTTGTACCTTGCGCAGATCGCCGAGGACGAGAAGCAGTTTCCCGTCGCCCTCGAATGGCTGCGCAAGATCGACGGCGGTGACGAGTTCCTGACCGCACGCGTGCGCGAAGCTTTTGTGCTGTCAAAAATGCAGCGCCTGGATGAGGCACGCAAGCTGCTGCGCACCGTCAGCGTGCAGTCGGCCGATGAAAAGACGCAACTGGTTCTGGCCGAAGCACAACTGCTGCGCGACGCGAAGCGGTACGACGAGTCGTACAAGCTGCTTTCGCAGGCGCTGGCAATCGCCCCTGACAGCGTGCCGCTGCTGTACGACACTGCAATGGCGGCCGAGCGCCTGAACCACGTCGCAGTGATGGAAAAGCAGCTGCGCCGCATCATCGAACTGAAGCCCGATTACGCGCACGCGTACAACGCGCTCGGCTACAGCCTCGCCGATCGCAATTTGCGACTACCCGAAGCACTGCAGCTGATCGAAAAAGCGCGCGAGCTGGCGCCCGACGATGCGTTCATTCTTGATTCACTCGGATGGGTTCACTTTCGTCTGGGAGACTTGAAGCTGGCGCGGGAACACTTGCAGCGTGCGTACGACGCACGCCCCGATGCCGAGGTTGCGGTACATCTGGCTGAAGTGCTGTGGGCCAGCGGGGAGCAGGATGGCGCACGCAAGCTGCTGCGCGAAGCGCGGGCCAAGGAGCCGGCCAACCCGTTACTGAAGTCGACTGTGACGCGGCTGAAAATCGGTTTGTAAGACCATGCTTGGAATCTGGGGCGCATCCACGCGTGCGCTCGCCGTGGCATTCGCGTCGGTGACGCTGCTGACGGCTTGTGCCACGCCGTCCCGTTCGACTGCCGATCGTGCCTACAGCGGGCGCTTTGCAGTCACGACCGCGCTAGCCGAGAAGCGCGAAAGCGTCTCTGGTCGCTTCAACCTGGAAGTCCGCGGTCCGCAACAAATCCTAGAGCTCGCATCGCCGCTGGGGACCACCGTTGCGCGTATCGAGATCGATCCGGGCGGCGCCCGTGCGACCGGTGCGCGAATGCAGGAGGTGCGCGGGGCTGATGCCGACGCGTTGACCGAGCAATTGCTCGGCTGGCCGTTGCCAGTTTCAGGGCTGGCTGACTGGATCGAGGGTCGACCGGTGCCACAGCGCCCGGCGCGCATCGAACGTGACGGCAGCCGCATCGCGCTGATCGAACAGGACGGCTGGTTGATTCGGTTGTCAGAATATTCCGAGAGCGCTGAGCGCCCGCGCCGCCTGGTGCTGGAGCGCGCGGCAGGTGCAAACACACCGTCGGTAACCTTGCGTCTGATCGTCGATGAACCCGGCAGCTAATTGAGATTCTTGGAGACGACTTATGAAAACGCGTCGTGACGTTTTGCGCGGCTCGGCTGCGCTGGCCCTGACCTATGCGCTGCCCGCCGGCCTCATCGGCATCGCACGCGCGCAACCGCAGGACGAGATCATGCGGCGGCTCGATGTGCCGTACGTCCCAACTCCGGTTCCGGTGGTCGATGCGATGCTCGACCTCGCGAAAGTTAGCAAGTCAGACGTGGTTTACGACCTCGGTTGCGGCGACGGCCGCATCGTCATTCGCGCGGCCACACGGTTCGGCTGCCGCGGTGTCGGCGTCGATCTGAATCCAGAGCGCGTAAGGGAAGCAAAGGCCAATGCAATCCGTGCCAACGTGACGGAGCTAACGCGCTTTGAAGTGGGTGATGTATTTGACTTCGACTTCAGTGGCGCCAGTGTCGTCACGATGTACCTGCTGCCGAGCGTTAACCTGAAGCTGCGACCGCGATTGCTGAAGGAGCTGAAGCCGGGAACCCGGATCGTTTCGCACGACTTTCACATGGGCGACTGGGTGGCCGAAGCAACGCGTGAAGTAGGGCGCAGCCAAATTTATCTGTGGACGATTCCACCGCGCAGCTAGCGCCCGAATCTGTGCACCGAATCTAAGCACCATAAAATGCAGCGATGCACTTGCTGCTGGCGCTGCCGGCTCCTGCCAAGCTGAACCTGTTTCTGCGCGTGATCGGCCGTCGCACCGACGGCTATCACGAGATTCAAACTGCGTACATGCTGATCGACTTGGCCGACTGGCTCGACTTTGAGCGACGCGACGATGGCTCGATTGTGCGCGAAGGTGACCTGGCCAGTGCCGTCGAGGACGATCTGGTGGTGCGCGCAGCGCGAGCCCTGCAGCAGGCTTCAGGAACATCGCTGGGGGCAGCGATTAGTGTGACGAAGCGGATTCCAGCGGGCAGCGGTCTCGGCGGCGGCTCCTCCGACGCGGCCACCACGTTGATTGCACTCAATCGCCTGTGGGATTTGAACCTTCCGCGCAGCGAGTTAAGCGCGATCGGGCTTCGCCTCGGCGCTGACGTGCCTTTCTTCCTGCATGGTCGGGATGCCTTCGCGGAGGGCATTGGCGAGCGCCTGACGACGGTCGCATTGCCGTCTTCCTGGTTTGCGATCCTATGGCCGCAGATACACGTCTCGACAGCAGAAATCTTCGGAGACGCGGGTTTGACACGTAATTCCAAAGCCACGAAAATAGCCGACTTTTCAGCGGTGGCAGCCGATTTTGTAAAGGACGCTACCGGCAACTTCGAGCTTCCGTCGTCGCTGGTCAACGATCTCGAACCCGTCGCACGGCGTCGCTATCCCGTTATCGATGAAGCGATCAGGCGTCTTGAGCCTTTTGGCGCTGCGCGGATGACAGGTTCGGGCTCCGCGGTCTTTGTCGCAGCTCGGGCGAGGGAACAAGCGGAATTGGCGGTTGCCAACGTGCCGGCGGGCTGGAGCAGCTGGGTGGTCAAGAAACTCGCCGAGCATCCGCTGGCAGTGTGGTAAGAGAAGGTTCAGCAGTACAAGGTTTTAGTTTTTGGGGAGTCGCCAAGCTGGTTAAGGCACCGGATTTTGATTCCGGCACTCGAAGGTTCGAATCCTTCCTCCCCAGCCAGCTTGTGAGCGAATGAGCGGTGAGCCATTCAGGGTGAGCCACTAAAGGCCGCAAATGCAGATGCAGATGGTTCCCGACAACCTGATGGTCTTCACGGGCAACGCGAACCCGCGCCTGGCGACAGCGGTTGCTCATCATCTGAACATTCGACTCGGCAAAGCGCAGGTCTCGCGCTTTTCCGACGGCGAAGTGATGGTCGAACTGTTCGAAAACGTGCGCGGCAAAGATGTATTCGTATTGCAGTCGACGTGTGTGCCGACCAACGACAATCTGATGGAACTGCTGATCATGGCCGATGCGCTGAAGCGCGCGTCGGCCGGGCGCATCACTGCGGCCATTCCGTATTTCGGCTACGCGCGGCAGGACCGGCGTCCGCGCAGCGCGCGCGTCGCGATCAGCGCCAAGGTGATCGCCAACATGCTGCAGGTCGTCGGCATCAACCGTGTGCTGGTCATGGATCTGCACGCAGATCAAATCCAGGGATTTTTCGACATCCCGGTTGACAACATCTACGCTGCGCCGATTCTGTTGGGTGACTTGTGGAAGCACAACTTCGAAAACCTCGTAGTCGTATCGCCTGATATCGGCGGTGTGGTGCGAGCGCGCGCGATTGCCAAGACGGCCGAAGCCGACCTTGCAATCATCGACAAGCGACGCCCGCGCGCCAACGTCGCCGAGGTGATGAATATCATCGGAGAAGTCGAGGGGCGCAACTGCGTCATCATGGATGACATGGTCGACACCGCGAACACGCTGTGCCAGGCGGCTCAAGCGTTGCGCAACGCCGGCGCGCTCCATGTAATGGCTTATGCAACGCACCCGGTGCTGTCGGGCAAGGCCGTCGAGCGGATTTCCAATTCGGTGCTCGACGAGTTGGTCGTCACCGACACGATTCCGCTGACACCGGCCGCGTCTGGCGTGTTCGAAGATCCGGCAGCTATCGTGCGCGGCGCTGTTGGGTGAAACGATTTCGCGCATTGCGCGCGAAGACTCGGTAAGCAGTTTGTTTATTGAGGTGAACTTTGAAGTAACTGCAGCGATGACTGGTCGCGGTCTGCTGCACAACTGGGAGTTCAAATGAAAGTAGTAGCAAGTAAACGAGACGCGCAGGGAACGGGTGCGAGCCGCCGTCTGCGTCACGCGGGCAAAGTACCCGGCGTGCTGTACGGCGGCAAAGGCGAGGCGCAGGCAATCGAAGTGGACCACAATCCACTGTTTCACGCGTTGCGCAAGGAGAAATTCCACGCCTCGATTCTCGACATGGAACTCGAGGGCGCGAGCGAGCGCGTGTTGTTGCGCGCGTTCCAGATGCACCCCTACAAGGCGCAGGTGCTGCACATCGACTTTCAGCGCGTCTCGGAAGATCAGAAGCTGCACATGCGCGTTCCGCTGCACTTCTCGGGCCAGGAGAGTTCGCCTGCAGCGAAGACCGAGGGCGTATTGATCAGTCACGTGATGTCCGAGGTAGCGATCGCGTGCCTGCCGAAGGATTTGCCCGAGTACATCGCGGTCGATCTGTCGGAGTTGACGGTCACCGACACCGTGCGCGTGCGCGATCTGAAGATGCCTGCCGGTGTGACACCTGTTTTGAAGGGCAAGGAAAATCCCGTCGTCGTTGCAGTGACCGTCCGCGGCGAGGAAGTTGTTGAAGAAGAGGCAGTAGTGGCGACGGCGGTGGCAGCGGTTGAAGTTCCGGCTACGGCGCAGAAAGCTCCGACGCCGGAAGAAGCTGCCGCTGCGGCCAAGGGCGATAAGGCGGCTAAAGGCGGCAAGGGTGACAAAGGAGACAAAGAGAAGAAGAAATGAGGAACAAATAAGAACGCTAAAGCGAACAGCAAATCAGCGCTGCGGCACAATCCAGCCCGCCGCCGATCATCGGCCGCGGGCTTTTTCCTTGATGGAACACAGCACTAACATTCGACTGATCGTCGGTCTCGGCAATATCGGCGGCGAGTACGAAGACACCCGGCACAACGCCGGCTTTTGGTACGTTGACGCAGTAGCGCGCCAAACCGGCGCGCGATTTTCGAGCTCGAGCGCAAGTTTCACGGCGAGGTTGCACGCGCGCGCGTTGCGGGCAGCGACTTGTGGCTGCTGAAGCCGAACACCTACATCAATCGATCGGGCCAGGCGGTGGTTGCAATCGCGCTTTACTACAAGATTCTTCCGACGCAAATCCTGGTCGCCCACGACGAACTCGATCTGCCACCCGGAGCGATCAAACTGAAGCTCGGGGGCGGTACTGCCGGTCACAACGGACTGAAGGACACACAGGCTCGGCTATCGACCGCCGGAATTCTGGCGCCTGCGCATCGGCATCGGCCATCCGCGCACATTGCAACTCGAGCAAGATGTCGGCGACTTCGTCCTGCATCCGCCACGCAAGGACGAACAGCCTGCGATCGACCAAGCGATCGAGCGCGGTGAAGGGATAGTCGACTTATTGGTGGATGGCAAGTTCGAGGCGGCGATGCTGAGGCTGCATACGCGCTAGCTAGCGGTATCGCTGTCGCGCGGAACCGCGGCGAGATACTGGTGCAACGTCTCGCCAGGCATTGGTTTCGCCATCGTTATCAGTACATGATTCCGATCGCCGAGAACGTAGCCGTCTCGACGTTTGACCTCCAGGTAACCGAGACGCCGCCAAAACGCTTCCGCACGACGATTAGCCTCGACCACGCCCAGTCTTAACCAGCGTGCACCGCGTTCGAGCGCCCATTGCTCATACGCTTCGTGCAGTCGGTGCGCGAACCCTGATCCGTGTGTTCGCGTTGCCGTCATGAAAAAACCGAGGTGATAAACGCCCGTTGCCAGCAAGTCCGCGGCAACGCCAAGTTGCGCGATCACTTCCCGTGTCGAACTGTGGCGAACCAAAAGCCACAAATGTTCGCTGTAACCCATCTCGGCCGGCGGCAGCCAGTCAAAACTATTGGCGGCGTCGTCCGCAGGCGGAGGATGACCATGCGTCTGCAGCCAGTATTCCGGATTCGATTCTGCGAACGCCTGAATCTCGGCTATTTCTTCACGCTCAACCTGCTGGGCGATGAACTCGTCCGTCTTGAAACCACGCGTGCGCATTAGAGATCGATTGCCATCACCTTCTCGCCGTCTTCCTCTTTGCCGGTGTACTTGAAGCCAAGCGAGCCATAGAAGCGTCCCAGCGCATCTGCCTTGCTCATATGCGAAACGAGTAGTTTCTTCGCGCCCGGGCGATTGCGTACGTGGTCGATCAACATGTTGACCGCCGCATAACCCAGCCCTCTGCGCTGGTGCGCTTTGTCGATCATCAGTCGCCACAGAAAGAAGTCCGGCTCGTCAGGCTTCTCCGCGAGCGTCGGGTCGTACAGCATCACGAATCCGACCAGTGCATCGTCGTCATAGATCGCGCGGAACCACGCCTCGTCGTAGAACGACGCCTCGGCGATCGATACGGCGTTTGGAGCCACCTGCGTTGCGTCGTCGCCCGCATCGAGCCTGCATCCAGAACGCAGGTCTCGCGAGTCACTTCCCGAAGAGAGACGTTCATCAGGCTTGCGATAATCGCACTTTCGCAACCCAAAAGTCACTGATGGCAGTCAAATGCGGCATCGTCGGACTCCCCAACGTCGGCAAGTCAACGCTCTTCAATGCGCTGACAAAGGCCGGCATCGCCGCCGAGAATTATCCGTTCTGCACGATCGAGCCGAACGTTGGCATCGTCGAGGTGCCAGACCCGCGCTTGCACGCACTCGCCGCGATTGCGAAGCCCGATAAGGTCATTCCCGCCGCGGTCGAATTCGTCGATATCGCCGGCCTGGTGGCGGGAGCCAGCAAGGGCGAGGGGCTCGGCAATCAGTTTCTCGCCAACATTCGAGAGTGCGACGCGATCGCGCACATCGTGCGTTGCTTCGAGGATCCGAACGTCGTGCACGTCGCAGGCCGGATCGATCCGATATCGGACATCGAAGTGATCAACACCGAGCTCGCGCTGGCGGACCTCGCGACAGCCGACAAGCAACTCGCGAAGTACAGCAAAGTTGCGAAGGCGGCCGGTCAAAGCGCGGAAGTAAAGGAAGCGAAGCGGCTGGTCGACGTGCTGGAAAAAATTCTTCCGGCACTAAACCAGGCGCAGCCGGTACGCAGCATCGATCTGTCTGCCGAGGAGCAGGCGACGATCCGTCCGCTGTTTCTGCTGACCGCGAAACCAACGATGTACGTGGCCAACGTCGAGGAGCATGGATTCGAAAACAACCCGCTGCTCGAACTGGTACGTGCGCACGCGGCAAAAGAAGGCGCGCCGGTTGTCGCCGTGTGCGCGAAGATCGAAGCCGAGATCGCCGACCTTTCCGAGGACGACATGGCGATATTCCTGACCGACATGGGAATGAGTGAGCCGGGGCTGAACCGCGTCATTCGTGCCGGCTACGCGCTGCTGGGCCTGCTCACCTACTTCACCGCCGGCCCCAAGGAAGTGCGTGCATGGACCGTAACCACGGGCTCGACCGCGCCGCAGGCTGCAGGCGTAATTCATACGGATTTTGAAAAAGGCTTTATCCGCGCCGAGACGATCGCATTTGACGACTATGTGAAGTGCAAAGGCGAAAACGGCGCCAAGGATGCGGGCAAGATGCGGTTGGAAGGCAAGGACTATGTCGTACGCGACGGCGACGTAATGCACTTCCGTTTCAACGTGTAGGCAGGTGAGCGAAATCGCATGACGGCTCGTGTGGGGGCAGCTGTGGATGTATCCGATCAAGGGATGCCGCGGGTTCCGTGTGCCCGCGGCGACGCTCGCACTGACAGGACTCGAGGTCGACGGGATCGGCGATCGCGAGTGGGTCGTCGTCGACGATCATGGCAAATTCTTAAGCCAACGTGAGCTGCCGAAGATGGCGCAGATCGAAACGCGTTTGACCGGCGTGTCGCTGCGACTCAGGGCGCCCGGCATGCTTCAGCTCGACGTACCTTTCGAATCGATAGGTGACGTCATCCAAGTGCGGGTGTGGAACGACGAAGTCGCGGCAGTAACGCAAGGAGATATTGCAGACGTGTGGTTCTCGCAATTTCTCGGACTGCAGTGCCGACTGATGCGGTTTGATCCCGAAGCGAAACGGATTTCCAACCAGAAGTACACGGGCACGCTAGCTGCGCCGTACAAATTCGCCGATGCGTTTGCGCTGCTCGTCTGCTCATCCGCATCGATTTCCGACTTGAACGGGCGCTTGACCGCAAAGGGACACGCCGAAATCACGATCGAGCGCTTTCGGCCCAACATCGTGCTCGACGACATCGAAGCGTTTGAAGAGGATTACGTGGATCACATGACGATCGGCGACGCGAAGTTGCGGGTCGTGAAACCGTGCGTGCGGTGTACGGTGCCCAACGTCGACCCCGCCACAGGTCAAGCGGGCTTCGAGCCGGGCGATACGCTGGCTGGTTTTCGCAACGACACTCGCGCCGGCGGCGTGACGTTCGGCGTCAACGCGGTGATCGAATCGGGGGCCGGCGCTCGGCTCGCGGCCGGAGCCCCGGTCGAGATCAGCCTGCGGTTTTAGCTGCCGATTGGATGGGTAGGTAGGCCGCGATACGTCCATGCGCGCCACAGCGCCTCCAGCGGACCTTGCCTCATCTTCATCGGACCCAGCCACAGTGAACTCAGGGCGACCTGGAACACAACGATCAACACCGCCACTGCGGCCATTTGCCAATAGCTGAGCCGCGGACCCAGCGCCAATCCCCAGCCGGAGAGCAGCGCTCCCATCGCGATCGACTGCAACAAGTAGTTAGTCAGCGGCATGCGCCCGGCCGGCGCAAGCAAAGCAATCACGCTGGGTGGCGCTTTGCGCAGGAACGCCGATGCGTAGAGGAAAGAGAGAGCAATACTCAACAACATCGGCACCGTGGCCGCCTGCGGGGTCGCCCCGAGGCCGTACGCTTCGACATCCGAAAGCATCCAGTAGCCGTACAGCAGCGCAGCGGGCAAACCGATCAGCAAGCCCAACGTAAAAGCGGTGCGCCAGACGCGCGCGTCGCGCTGCTGTAGCCAGCCGGCGCGTTGTGCCAGCATGCCGGTCAACATCAGCGCGACGGTAAGCGGCAGGCCGATGAAATTGCCAACGATCAAGTCGCCAAACTCGCCGATTCGCACCGGCAACTGCTCAAGGTAGCTGCCGTAGCTGAACACCTCGAAGTTGTCCTTTATGTCCGCCACATATTCGGGCGGCAGCGTAGGCACTGGTTCGATCAACGCGAAGATCACCGCGGTGAAGCCCACCATGCCGATCCACCAATTGCGCGCAGCGCGTCCGACTCCTGCGACGTCGCGATCGACGTAAAGCAACAGCACGAGCCCTGCAACGGCGTACATCTGCGTGATGTCGCCGAAGTAAAAGAACACTCCGTGCAGGATCCCGAACACGAATAGGAATCCCATGCGCCGCCGATAGATCTTGCGCGGCTCGGGCGTCAGCGCCTTCAGCTTGGCGTACAGCAGCGAAAAGCCGGCACCAAAGAGCATCGCGAACAACGGCATGAACTTGAGATTGGCGAACGCGGCTGTCGCAAACAGCGTGGCACGATCCAGAATGCTGGCGTCCGGCGTCAGATAGCCAATCGGGTTTGTCGCGCCATACAAGAACGATTGGATGTTGACGAGCAGGATGCCGAACAATGCAAAGCCGCGCAGCGCGTCGATGCGCTCGTCGCGCACCGTCGTGCTCGCGCTAGGCATCACTGGACGGCGTCGCGCCCATCTGAGCCATCTTGGCCTTAAGCCATCGCTCGACCGATGGAAATACGAACTTGCTGACGTCGCCGCCCATTAGCGCGATCTCGCGCACGATGCTGCCTGAGATGAACTGATATTGGTCCGATGGGGTCAGGAACATGGTCTCGACGTCGGGTAACAAATAGCGGTTCATGCCGGCCATTTGGAATTCGTATTCGAAGTCCGATACCGCGCGCAGGCCGCGCACGACGACGCGAGCGTTTTGCTCGCGCACGAAGTCTTTCAACAGCCCGCGGAAACCGCCCACCTCGACATTCGGATAATGCGATAGCACCTCACGCGCAATTGCGATGCGCTCATTCAGATCAAAGAACGGTTTTTTCGCCCGACTGTCGGCAACGCCCACCACCAGCTTGGTAAACAGGCCTGCCGCGCGTCGCACCAGGTCTTCATGGCCGCGCGTTAGCGGATCAAACGTTCCCGGATACACCGCGATCACCATCATGGTCTCCCGCCCATTGAGGCTGGCCGGCGATTATGCAGAATACGGACGCAGCAAATAAGAGTGCACGCGCCCGGCACGGGCTTTCCTCGCGATTTGCAGTCGATCGCGTTCCAACAGCGCGTCATCCAGCGCCGTACCGCTTTCCGCATAGATCAGCCCGCCGGCCGCGATGAGTCGCGCCGCGGCTGCCAGCGCCGGAGCCAGCAAACCCGAGTCAAACGGGGGATCGATAAAGATGATTTCAAAGGAAGATTCAGGCCAACGGCCGGCAGCGGAAAGCGCATCTCCGGCGACGATCTCGACCTGACTGGCGGCGAGCTTGCGCTGGGTTTGCGCCAATTGCTCAACCAGCTGGCGGTTGTTCTCAATCAACGTGACGTGCCGGGCGCCGCGCGACGCCAGTTCGAAACCAAGCGCACCGGTGCCGGCGAAGAAATCCAACCCGCGCACGTCTTCCAGCGCCGGAACGAGGTGCTCGATCCAGTTGAATAGCGTCTCACGCACGCGGTCAGGCGTCGGTCGCAAACCTCGGATGTCAGCCACAGGCAGCGGGGTTCGCTTCCATCGCCCGCCTATGATGCGCACGCGATTCGGCGCGTGCGCTGCCACGTTTGCAATGCGATGCTTTGTTACACTGCTCGTCGACGGTCGCCCGAGTGTTCCGCGTGTTTCTCGGGCCGCCTCCTCGCCTTTCGATCCGCTTTTCGACCGTCCGTTAGCCATCGCTCGATGATAAGTCCCGGGTCTTCCGGAGGTTCGAAGGACGGCTGGCTGTCGCGACTCAAAACCGGCCTTACCAAGACACGCGTCAACATCGTCGGCCTGTTTTCCGGCGGTGTTGTCGACGAAGAATTTCTCGAGGAACTCGAGTTGGCGTTGATCGGCGCCGACGCCGGCGTCACAACCGCGGCGCGTCTAATCGATGCGCTCAGAACACGCATCAAGCTGCACGGACTACTGACGCAGGACGAGGTGCGGCGCGCACTGACCGACGAAATCGCCCTACTGCTCGCGCCGGCGGAAGGCAGCATCGATTTTTCGAAGGGGCACCCGCTCGTGATTATGGTGGCCGGAGTCAACGGCGCCGGCAAGACAACGTCGATCGGCAAGCTTGCCAAGTGGCTTGCGAGTCAACGCAAGTCGGTGCTACTCGCGGCGGGCGACACCTTTCGCGCCGCGGCACGCGAACAACTCGCCATCTGGGGGGCGCGAAATGACGTCGAAGTGATCGCGCAAAGCGGCGGTGATCCCGCAGCGGTCGTCTTCGATGCGGTATCCGCCGCAAAGGCGCGCGGAGTCGACGTACTGATTGCCGACACTGCCGGCCGCTTGCCTACGCAGCAGCACTTGATGGAAGAGTTGAAAAGGATCAAGCGCGCGCAAGACAAAGCGATGCCCGGCGCACCTCATCAAGTCATCCTGATCATCGATGGTACGAACGGGCAAAACGCGCTCGCGCAGGTACAGGCATTCGACGCAGCAGTAGGGCTGACTGGGCTGATCATCACCAAGCTCGACGGAAGCGCCAAGGGCGGCGTACTCGCTGCGATCGTCGAAGCAAGGCACAGGCAGGAACGCCCGTTGCCGATTCTCTTCATCGGCGTTGGCGAAGCGATCGAAGATCTGCAGCCATTCGTCGCACGCGATTTTGCCAATGCACTAGTAGGCGTCTGATGCTGCTGGCCGCTGTCGACCTTGGCTCCAACAGCTTCCGCCTTGAGATCGGCAAAGTCGAAGGCGCCCACATCGCGCGGCACGGATACTGGAAAGAAACGGTGCGGCTCGCGGCCGGACTCGACGAGAGCAACAAGCTCAGCAAGAAGTCGATTGATATCGCGGTCGAAACATTGGCGCGAATGAATGAACGACTGCGCGGAATGAAGAGCGAACACGTGCGCGCGGTAGGCACACAATCCTTACGACAAGCGAGCAATCTCGATGAGTTCTTGTTGGAGGCGCAACACGCGCTCGGCTTTCCGATCGAAGTGATTTCCGGGCGCGAGGAAGCGCGGCTGGTCTTCGAAGGGTGCATGCACACGCTGCCGCCGTCGAACGCGCGCCGGCTGGTGGTCGACATCGGCGGTGCATCGACTGAAGTCATTGTTGGTAAGGGGTTCGACGCAGAAAACGCTGAGTCATTCAAGGTCGGCTGCGTCAATACGTCGCTCCGTTTTTTCAAGGATGACCGCATCGATCGATCGAGTCTAAAAAAAGCGCAAGTCGCGGCCGCGGCCGAGCTTGAAGAAGCGGTGTCCGTATTCTCGCGTGAGCACTGGGATGAGGCGTTCGGGTCGAGCGGGACAATAGGCGCGGTATCCGACATTCTGCGAGCGCAAGGTTGGACCGACGGCACGATCACAGCGCAGGGTCTGCTGACGCTGCGATATGCACTGCTGGATGCCGGCGAAATCAAGCGCATTCGATTGGCGGGCATGAAACCCGATCGGCAGGAAGTCCTGGCCGGTGGCGTCGCGGTGCTGTCGGCTGTGTTCGAGTCGCTGGGCATAGAAGAAATGCGGCCGGCGCGTGGGGCGCTTCGTGTAGGCGTGCTGTACGACCTTCTCGGGCGGCGTGGGCGCAAGGATCTGCGCGACTCGAGCGTGGAGCGGATGCAGGCGCGCTTCAGTGTCGACCGCGCACAAGCGCAACGGGTCAGCGTGCTTGCCGCGCAATTTCATTCCGCTCTTGGCACTTCGACGAGCGATGAGATGACGCAGCGCCTGCGCTGGGCCGCGTTACTGCATGAGGTTGGCTTTGCAATCTCGCACAACGATCACCATAAGCATGCGGCGTATCTGATTCAACACAGCGACATTGCGGGCTTTTCTACGTCAGACCAGGAGCGTGTTGCGACGCTGATACTCGCGCAGCGTGGAAACCTGAAGAAGGTGAATCAGGCGCTAGAAGAACACGAAATCGCCGCAACAATCCTGTCCCTGCGATTGGCGGTGATAATCGCGCACGCACGCCGTGCCGTCGACCTACCGAACTGGTCGGTCAAATTCGGAAAGACAATCGAGCTTGGATTGGCGAGCGATTGGCTGACTAAGCACCCGCTCACTCAATACTTATTGGAAGAGGAGGCTGGGCATTGGGAGCGCGTGGGTGTGACGTTCGCACTGCGTCCGCTGTAGCGCCTTACCAATATGGCTAGACGAGATCGGGATTGATTACCGCCCGCAGCACGGTTTGCTCGTCGCCGTTGTTTTCGCGCTGGCTCAGCCACCACAGCCCGCCCTTCTTGAGCGACCAGTCAAGAGCTTGACCGCTCAGCAATTCGCTCGCGACCAATCCGAGAGTCGGCTGATGTCCAACGATGACGATAGCCGCCTTCGACTTTGGCCAATCGGCGGCCGCCAACACTTCGGCTACGGTCGCCCCGGGTGCAAGATCTTCGAGCGTGCGCAATTTGTGATGCGAGATCTCAGCGAGCGCTTGCGCGGTCTGCTGCGCGCGCCGCGCCGGACTGACATAAATTCTTGCAGTCTGTGGCAAACGCGTCTGTAGCCACTCGGCGACCCGGCGCGCCTGCTTTTCACCCTTCGCTGTCAACTTGCGCTCCAGGTCGGGCTCGCCTGGCTCGGCCTCCGCGTGGCGCCACAGAATCAATTCCATTACGCCTCACCCGTGCTGGCCGCCAAGTTAGCCAGCAGTTCATGCTGTGCGGAGCGGCCGGCCGTGCTCGCCTTCGGCGGCCGATATTCGCCGTCGGGTTGCAGGACCCACGCGTCCTGCGTGTCCTGCAGGTATGGCGTGAGTCCTTCGTCAACCACGCGCTTGCGCAGCTTGGGGGCGAGCACCGGCCACGCAATTTCGATACGCCGGAACAGATTGCGCCCCATCCAGTCGGCGCTCGATAGATACACTTTGGGTGCACCACCGTTCCGAAAGTAGTAGATACGGTGGTGCTCGAGAAAACGGCCGACGATCGAGCGTACGCCGATGTTGTCCGACAACCCTTTGACGCCAGGTCGCAGCGCGCACGCACCGCGCACGATCAGGTCGATCTTAACGCCCGCCTGTGAGGCGTCATAAAGCGCGTTAATCGTCGCCTCGTCAGTCAGGGCGTTCATCTTCGCGATTACGTGGGCGTGCTTCCCGCTCTGGGCGAACTTCACTTCGTTGGCCAAAGCGCGTAGCAAATTCCGGTGCAAGGTGAACGGCGCCATCCATAAATGCTTGAGCCGCTCAACCTTGGTGAGGCTGGTCATATGCAAGAACGCCTTTTCCATATCGCCGCAAATCTCGGCATTCGTCGTCAGCATGCCAAAGTCCGTATACAGCTTGGTCGTCGTCGAGTGATAGTTGCCGGTGCCAAGATGGGCATAGCGAACCAGTGTCGGACGCCCGCGCACCTCCTCGCGCCTGAGCACAAGCGTCATCTTGCCGTGCGTTTTTAGTCCCAGTACCCCGTAGACGACTTGGGCGCCGACGGCTTCGAGCCGCTCTGCAAGGTTAATGTTGGCTTCTTCGTCAAACCGCGCCTTGAGCTCAACAATTGCGGTGACCTCCTTGCCACGCCGCGCTGCCTCTTCGAGGATGTCGACGACCACTGAACTGATGCCGGTGCGATACAACGTCATTCGAATCGCAGCGACACGAGGATCAACTGCCGACTGACGCAAAAACTCAATGACCGGCTCGAAGCTTTCGAACGGATGGTGCAGCAGGATGTCGCCCTGCTTCATCGCTTCGAACATTTCGGAGCTCTGTGCGACTTTGCGCGGCCAGGCTGGCACAAACGGTTGCCAGCGCAGTTTCGGCTGCGTCAACAAGTCGACCAGCTGATTCAACCGGACCAGGTTCACTGGCCCATCGACCTGAAACACCGCTTCGCTCGGAATCTGAAACTGTTCTTGCAGAAGCTGTTGCAGCGGTAGCGGGCAGGTTCGCAGAATCTCCAGCCGTACCGCATTGCCAAAATGGCGCTGCGTTAGCTCCATTCGCATCGCCTGCCGCAGGTTGTGGACCTCGCGCTCGTCGACCATCAAGTCCGAGTCACGCGTGACGCGAAACTGAGAAAAACCGCTGATCTCGCGTCCAGGGAATAGATCCTGCAGATGAGCGCGGATGGCCGACGTTAACAGAACAAAGGCTTGTTTGCCGGGTGCCAACTTAGCCGGCAACGGGATCACTCGCGGCAAAACCCGCGGCACCTTGAGGATTGCGATGGCCGACGCCCGGCCAAACGCGTCCCTACCCTCGAGCTGCATGATGAAGTTCAGCGACTTGTTCAGCACCTGCGGAAACGGATGCGATGGATCGAGGCCAATCGGGGCCAGCAGCGGCTTAACTTCGCGCTGAACGTAGTCGCGCAGCCACGCGCGCTGTTCGGCAGTGCGCTGCGCGTGGTTAATGATCACGATCTTCTGCCTTGCCAGTGCCGGCATGATCGTGTCGTTGTAGAGCTCGTACTGTTGGGCGACTAGCCGGTGCGCCCGCTCCATCACCGTTGTGTACACCTGAGCTGACGAGCCGATACCGTCGGTCAGGTCAGACACACGCACCTCGAAAAACTCGTCGAGGTTCGACGAAACGATGCAGACGTAACGCAACCGCTCGGCAAGCGGCACAGACGTTCGCGCAGCCATCGCCAGCACGCGTTCATTGAACGCCAGCAGCGAGAGCTCCCGGTTCAAGTACAAATCCGTGGGAGCAGTCAATAGCTCTTCTCGCTTCGAGTGCTTGCGCTTGGGTTTGCGCGCGTGACGGCGGACCATAGTCGGTCACGATGACAGTTGAGTGACGCAGCCGCAAGTCGGGCAAGCGGCGACTGTCCACAAGTAACATGAGTGTGCACTCACATCGATGCCGGGCACAATCCCGACTGATCTAGTCGGGATTGAACTCTAGCCAACCCACCCTCTCTAAGACTTAGCACTCAAAAGACGCGAGTGCTAAGCTAAATGTAACTGGAGAAATACGTGGCGAGAAAGATCAAGTCTGTCGGAAATGCCTTGGTACCCGTTGGTGCGCAAGCGTTCGCGCTCAGCCCTGGGAGTCTGGGCAGCATTGACGCATACATCCAAGCGGTGAATCGGGTGCCGATGTTGACACCTGAGGAAGAGCTTCGTTTGGCGCGGGAGTTCCGCGACAACGACAATTTGGATTCGGCGGGTCGGCTCGTGATGTCCCACTTGCGCCTGGTGGTGGCGGTCGCCCGCAACTATCTGGGCTATGGGCTGCCGCATGCTGACCTGATTCAGGAGGGAAATATCGGCCTGATGAAAGCGGTCAAACGTTTCGACCCCGAGCGCGGTGTTCGCCTGGTGTCGTTCGCGCTGCATTGGATACGGGCCGAGATTCATGAGTTCGTACTGAAGAACTGGCGGCTCGTCAAAGTGGCGACGACCAAGGCGCAGCGCAAGCTGTTCTTTAATCTGCGCAGTATGAAACAGGGGCTTGGCACGATGTCGCAGGATCAAGTCGGCGATATCGCGCGCGAACTCAACGTCAAGCGCGAAGACGTATCGGAGATGGAAACCCGACTATCGGGCGGAGATATTGCGCTCGAAGGTCGTATCGACGATGGCGAGGAAGAATTCGCGCCGATCGCGTACCTCGCCGATGCCGATTCGGAGCCAACGCAAGTGCTGCAGCGTCGTGAATACGACGTGCTGCAAAGCGAAGGCGTGCGCGAAGCGTTGGAAGAACTCGATCCGCGCAGCCGCCGGATCGTCGAGGCGCGTTGGTTGAATGAAGACGGGGACGGCAAGGTGGGAACCTCCACCCTGCATGACCTCGCGCAGGAATTCGGAGTGTCGGCGGAACGAATTCGCCAGATCGAGGCCAAAGCTTTGCAGAAGATGCGAAGCGCCCTGGCGGAGCACGTATAGAAGCGTACTTAGCTGGGCGAACCGTGGCTTCTGGTTGGTTGGTTGAAGCAAGGTCCGTCTCTACTATTCCCCCTCTCCTCCGATGAGGCGGACACTCAAGCCCCGGCACGCCCGGGGCTTTTTTTTGGATGTTCTTCAGAGCTATGCAGTGGATCTCGCACGCGGCGCCAGTTTCCAGTTGTCTTAGCGCCAATGGCGTTGTGCGCTCGATCGCGAAGGCCGTCGCAGTCGGCCTATGCGTTCCTGACGCAACGCTGCAAGAGCGTGCGCGCGAAATCGTCGGTCTCCGAGGCGCGGTCGGCAAAGTGCATGCGGGTGGTTGCTGGCAGGACCCGGCCGTGCATCAGCAGCTTGCAGAAGCACTCGGGACGCACCTGGGTCCCGCTTTGCGGCAGGATTTCGAGTGGTACTACTGCCGTGGCGCGTACTTTCATAACGACGCGCACTACGATGCGCGTCTGTTTGGCGTCTGGTGCATTGAAAGCCCGCCCATGCAGCTTGTCTTTCCGCGCGCTGCGTTGCGACTGACCGTCGGACCTGCGAGCGTCGTCGTTTTCGATCCGTTTGAGGTGCACGGAGTCCTCGCGCCCGGATGCAGCACGTATGCAGCAAACGACTATCAGAGTGCCGAGGCGAGCGCGTTCGTGGGATTCGAACTCGAGATCACCCCCGCGCTCGCTGACGCCTTCGATATTAAAGACGATGCAAGCGGCCCCGTGATTTCGAGCCGTACGCGTATCAACGCCAGCTCCGGACGTATCGAGTCATTCAGCTAGCCTAGGAGCCGCTTGAGGTCGGCGACCATGGGCTCCACGCCCTGGCCGTGTTTGACGAACAGCCGCACCCGGCCTTCGGGATCGAACACGTAAGTACCCGCAGTGTGGTCGATCGAATACGAGGTAGGAGTCTTGCCGCCGACCTTCTGATAGAACACCTTGAATTCTTTCGCCGTGGCCGCCGTCTGCTCAGCGGATCCGTAAAGTGCGACAAAACTCGGATCAAACCCCGGCACGTATCGCCGGAGCACCTCTTGTGAATCGCGCTCGGGATCGACAGTGATAAAGATTACCTGTAGCCGTTCCCCATCCCTGCCTAGCTGCCTTTTGACCTGTGCCAGGTCGCTCAGCGTCGTCGGGCAAACATCCGGACACTGCGTAAAGCCGAAGAAAACGGCAACGACCTTGCCGCGATAGTCGGCCAGCGTGCGCTTCGCGCCGGTGTGATCGGTCAGCGCGAAGTCTCTCGCGTAACTGGCGCCGGTGATGTCGACGCTGTTGAATTTTTGCGCGCCACCGCCGCAACCAC
Organism: uncultured beta proteobacterium; assembly: GCA_963791315.1. Classification (GTDB taxonomy): domain Bacteria; phylum Pseudomonadota; class Gammaproteobacteria; order Burkholderiales; family Burkholderiaceae_F; genus JACCZX01. The sequence goes on along the minus strand of CAWBRQ010000007.1, from coordinate 95,930 downwards.
TTAGCAGCAGAGCAACAAGGAAGATTCGCAACATGTGGCCGATGAGCACCGGCTTGCCGGCAGTTACACGAATTTGTCGAACAGCAGCGCGGCAAATAAAGCGGCCAAGTAAACGATCGAATAGCCGAACGTCGCGCGCGCCAGTTTGTCACTGTAGCTTCGATGCAATCTCCACGCATAGCCGACAAAGATCGCGCCAAGCGCGAGCGCCGTCGCCAAGTACAGCAGGCCGGCCATTCGAATCAAGAACGGCAGTGTGGTGACCGCAACCAGTACCAATGTGTACATCAGTATGTGTAACCGTGTCAGCGCGACGCCATGCGTGACCGGCAGCATCGGCAGGCCCGCCTTGCGATAGTCCTCGAGGCGATACAGCGCCAACGCCCAGAAGTGTGGCGGTGTCCAAACGAAAATGATCAGTGCCAGAAGCCACGCTTCGGCGGGTGCGCTGTTGGTCACTGCTGCCCAGCCGAGCACCGGTGGCATGGCGCCGCTCATGCCACCAATGACGATGTTCTGCGGCGTATACGGTTTCAACAGCACCGTGTACACGACCGCATAGCCCACGAATGTGGCGAACGTAAGCCACATCGTCAGCGGATTGACGAAACTGCCCAGCAGCCACATACCGACACCGCCGAGCAAGCCGGAGAACACGATCGCCTGCCATGGCGACAGTTCTCCACGGGGAAGCGGGCGCATGCGCGTGCGCGCCATTTTTCCGTCGATGTGCTTTTCAATGAGTGAATTGACCGCGAACGCCGCGCCCGCGAGCAACCAGATGCCAAGTGTGGCGATGACAACCGTGCGCCATGGCGGCAGTTCCGATGTCGACAGAAACATGCCGATCACGGCACAGAAAATCGCGAGCTGCGTGACGCGTGGCTTGGTAAGCGCCCAATACTGAGCGAGCAAGTGCTGCGTACCGCGATGGGCAGGCTGGGTGTCGGTAGTCGTCTGGGCAGTCATGCAGATGCAGATACCTGTGCGGCACGTAAGTTTAGCGACCTCGCCGAAGTCTGATGCAATGCGACCACGATCAGGGCGACAAGCAACGCGGCGCCGCCGCTGTGTAACACGGCGAGCAGCAGCGGCCACTGGAGCACCACATTCGATAACCCCGTGAGTAGCTGCAGGAGCAATAGGCCCGCGAGCCCTTGCGCCAGACGCAGGAATCCAGCTTTCCACAGTTGCCAGATGAGCGCGCCAAGCGCCACCACCACCATCATCGCGAACATTCGATGGGCCCAATGAATCGCGACCAACGCCTGGACCGCGATAAGTTGGCCTTCGCGTGTCTGGCCCAGCGCGCGCCACCACGTGAAGCCCGTCGAAAAATCCATCGGCGGCAATAACTCGCCTTGGCACAACGGAAAGTCCGGACACGCCATCACCGCGTAGTTACTGCTAACCCAACCCCCCAGTCCTATCTGAACGAAGACCACGCCAAGCGCTGCCACTGCTGCTGAGTGCACGCGCGGCGCCACAGCGGGCGTCACCGCGGGCGCCTCGCGTAGCGCGATCCAGGTCAGGAGCGCCAGCAGACCGATTCCGCCCAACAAGTGAAGCGTCACGATGGCTGGCTGCAGCTTCATCGTCACCGTCAGCGCACCGAATAGGCCTTGCACGCAGACCCAGACCAGCGCAGCGCTCGCCCACCACGGCGAGCCGGCCGGCGCACTCGTTCTTACCCGCCGCCATGCCTGGATAGTTAGCACGATGATCAACACTCCGACGGCCAGCGCGAAGTAACGATGCGTCATCTCAATCCATGCCTTGCTCGCCGTCACCGGACCTGTCGGCAACGCAACCTGCGCTTGGACAATGTGATCGGCAGCGGACGACGGATTCGAGTGGCCGTAACAGCCTGGCCAATCGGGACATCCAAGCCCAGAGTCGGTCAAGCGGGTGAAGCTGCCGACCATGATCAGGTCGAGCGTCAGAAATGCGGTCACCCACGCGAGCTTCCGAAACTTCTGCGGGTCCCGCGAGCGCCATACGTAAACAAGCGGCGCGGCCGCGACGGCGATGCCGATCATTGCAAGCAACAATAGCGAGCCCCCCGTCATCTTGCCTCCGGCGCTCGCCGCGGATCGATGCGGATCCAACCCGCGGAAACCTTCAACAGTTTGGCAACATCGCGCTTGATGCCATTTGTCTCCGGGTTCTTCGGCCACCGCAGCATCAAGTTACCGCGCGGATCGATCAACCAGATATGGTCCTTCAGCTGCGCGCCGGCAGTGTCAGGCAACGCGAGAAAATCACGCAGTGGTTGCAGCGGCGCACGGACGAAATGCGTGCCTTCGTACTCACGCATCAGCATGATTGGTAGCGGCTCTTGGTCGGTCACCAGCCAAACGCGCTCGATGCGGTCGCGGTCCTTTCCGGTCATCGTGCGCTGTTGGCGCATCATCAGCAGCTTGTCCGCACATGGCTTGTCGCATTGCCCGCCGTCCACCATCACAAATATCCAGCTACCAGCCAACTGTACGCAAGTCGAAGCGGCTGCCGTCAAGACTCGTCAGAGGTAAGTTCGGTACCGGCCGCTGTGGCTGCAACAAAGTTCCGTAGTTGGTGCGGCCGGCCGGCGGCGCGAAGTAATACGAGATGTACGCAACCGCGATCGGCACAATCGTAATTGCTATCAAGACATAAAGCGGTACGTAACGTCGCCGGCGCTTCATCGCCCACGCCACGCTTTCCAGCCGAAGTAACCGGCGAGTGCGGAGATCAGCGCCGCCAACGCGTACCACTGAAACGCATATCCACGATGTCTGTCGACGCCACTTGCGGGCGGCGGCCATTCATGCCGCAAGTCGTCGGTCATATCAGTGCGTGCAGCGCCCGCTTGGCGAACAACAAAGCGCGCGACGCTGCGCTTTGTCGCAGTTTCATACGCGTCGTAGTCGAGGTTCTGCCAGATACCCGGCACTTCGAGCTTTGGCTTGCCGAGCTCGAGCACTCTGGACGGCCGAGCTACGGCCAATCCTTCAATAGTCACGTGTCCCGATGGCGGTGCAGCCGCGTTCGTGCCCTCACCCGCGCTGCGCGCCTTCCAACCGCGATCAATCAGCACCGCCGGCAGTCCGTGACCAATGACTAGCGGCGTGATGACGTAATAACCGGGGACGCTGCCCAGTATCCGGTTGTCCAGGAAGATCGTCCCAGTCGAATCGAACACGCCAGTGATGCGGACCTTGCGCGGCAAGTCCGCCGCCACGTTTTCGATCGACGAACGCGTTGCTGCGATGTCAAGCGGCGCGGCGCGCTCGGCCGCGTCGGCTTGCGCCTGTAGTAGCAGCTTTGCATCACCGCGTCGCGTTTGCCAATTGCCCAGAGAGATTGCTGCTGCAACGCCGATCGCCGCGGCGACCCAAGCGAAGATCAACTTCGAACGCGACATCGACGTGAATGCAATAATTCCCGGCAAATGCGGATCGTCATCGTCATCGCCTTAATCGGCATTCTCTTTTCGCTCGGGTCTGCATTGTTTTATCTGATGCGAGATAAAGGCACGACCAACCGCACCGTAAATGCCTTGACAGTGCGCGTCGGGATTTCGGTCGCGCTGTTCCTTTTCATCCTGTTTAGCTACTGGATGGGCTGGATCGAGCCGCGCAGCTATTAGCTACCGCGGCTCGGCGTCACGAGTTGGCGCTACAGCCAGTAGACGACGATATAAAGACCGATCCAGACCACGTCGACGAAGTGCCAGTACCAGGCAGCGCCTTCGAACGCGAAGTGTTGGTCTGGAGTGAAGTGGCCGCGTATCAGACGTAGCAAGACCACCGACAGCATCAGTGCCCCCAAAAACACATGGAAGCCGTGAAAGCCGGTGAGCATGAAAAACGTCGATCCGAAAATGCCTGAAGTCAGTTTCAGGTTCAGATCACGATAGGCATGGCCGTACTCGTACATCTGCACGCCCAGGAACGTCACGCCGAGAACGATCGTAATTGCGAGCCATAGAATTGCTCGGCTGCGGTGATTGGCGCGCAGCGCATGGTGGGCGATCGTCAATGTCACGCCCGACGACAAAAGCAGGGCGGTGTTGATCGTCGGCAGCCAAAATGGGCCGAGGCGAGTGAACGGTTCGATCGTGCCAGCCGGGCCCGAGTGCGGCCACGTTGCAAGAAAGTCCGGCCACAACAGCTTGTGATCAAAATCGCCCAGCAGCGGCAAGCTGATGACACGAGCATAGAAAAGCGCGCCGAAAAACGACGCAAAGAACATCACTTCCGAAAAGATGAACCAGCTCATCCCCCAACGGAACGAGACGTCGACTTTCCGGTTGTAGTCGCCGTGCTCGGATTCGCGCGACACGGTCGAAAACCAGCCGATCAGCATGTAAACGAGCGTGGCAAGCCCTATTGCCAGCGAAAACCAGCCGAGCGAATTGTGGTTGACGATCATCGCCGCGCCGAACATCGTAAAAATCATGGCGACGCCGCCGACGGCCGGCCACTGCGACGGCGCGGGTACGTAATAAAGCGGGCGATGCGCAGGCGCGTGGGCGTGCGTAGCGCTATGCGGGTCAGCCATCGTTTTCGTTCCTTCTTTCGATCAACGTACGACTAAATTGACGATAACAATCAGCAAGCCAACAAACAGCGCCGCAGCCACGAGGCCGGCGATGATGACGTACACCGGATTGAGCTGGGCTGCATCTTTTTCGTAATCGGACTTGCGGCGCACGCCGAAGAACGACCACAAAACGGCACGCGCCGTCTGTGCGAATCCAACGCGCCGCTGGGTTGGGCGTACTTGCTTCGGTCCGCGGTCCATAGTTGCGACTTCATTGCACGGCGGCGACGGCGCCCGCTACCTCGAAGAACGTGTACGACAACGTAATCGTCTTCACATCGGCCGGAAGCTTTGGATCGATAAAGAACAGCACGGGGAACTGGCGCGTCTCGCCCGCCGCCAAGATTTGCTGCTGAAAGCAGAAGCACTCGAGCTTCTGCACGTACTGAGCGGCCTGCATCGGTGCGTAGCTGGGAATCGCCTGCCCGGCCATCGTGCGATTGTCGAGGTTAACCAGATCGTATTGAACCTGCACCAGCTGCCCGGGGTACGCTTCGACGTGATTCTTGTGCGGCCTGAATCGCCAGGCACCCTGCTTGTTCGCATCGAATTCAATGATCACCGTGCGTGTGCGGTCCACCTGAGTATTACGCGCAGCATTTTCGGCGTCTGCGTTGCGCGAAGTCAGGACGTTGATCCCGGTGACTTCGCAGATTTTTTTATAGAGCGGCACCAGCGCCCAACCAAAACCAAACATCAGTACCGAGACGACGAGCAGCTTGCGCAACGTCGTGCGGTTGCCGATTCGAAGCAGGCGCTGATCCGCTTTCATGTCATCCGGTGCTGAGCAGCCAGTACTTCGCGATGACGCCGCAAAAGAATGCGAGCGCGATCGAAAGCAGGATCAGTGCGGTGCGTTTGTTCTTCACAGACGCAGGTTGCGGCGGCTGGTGTCCGGCAACTTGATCCGTCATTTCACGACCGGTGGCGTTTCAAACGTATGAAACGGCGGCGGCGACGGCAATGTCCATTCGAGACCCCCGTCGACTGAATGCCACGGATCGGCAGCCGCCTTGGGGCCGCCACGGATGCACTTGATGATCACGTATAGAAACAGCAACTGCGCCAGGCCGAAACCGAAGGCACCCACCGTTCCAATCGCGTGAAAGTCCGCAAACTGCATCGGGTAGTCGGCATAGCGCCGCGGCATGCCCGCGAGCCCCATGAAGTGCATCGGAAAAAACGTCACGTTGAAGAAGATCATCGAAAGCCAGAAGTGCCATTTTCCGAGCTTCTCGTCGTACATATGGCCGGTCCACTTCGGCAGCCAGTAGTACGCACCTGCAAACAGCGAGAACAGCGACCCGGCGACCAGCACATAGTGGAAGTGCGCCACGACGTAATAGGTATCTTGCACCTGGATGTCGATCGGCGCGAGCGCGAGGATCAACCCGGTGAATCCGCCCATCGTGAACACGAAGATGAAACCGATCGCAAACAGCATCGGAGTCTCGAACGTCATCGATCCCCGGTACATCGTCGCGATCCAGTTGAACACCTTCACGCCCGTGGGTACGGCAATCAACATCGTTGCGTACATGAAGAACAGTTGCCCGGTGACCGGCATGCCGGTCGTGAACATGTGATGCGCCCACACCATGAACGACAGGATCGCAATCGACGCCGTCGCATAGACCATCGACGCGTAGCCGAACAGCGGCTTGCGCGCGAACACCGGAATCACCTGCGAGATGATCCCGAAGCCCGGCAAAATCATGATGTAAACCTCGGGATGACCGAAGAACCAGAAAATGTGCTGGAACATCACCGGGTCGCCGCCGCCGGCTGCATTGAAGAAGCTGGTACCGAAGTGACGGTCGGTCAACGTCATCGTGATCGCGCCCGCAAGTACCGGCATCACCGCGATCAGCAGATACGCCGTGATCAGCCACGTCCATACGAACATCGGCATCTTCATCAACGTCATGCCAGGCGCGCGCATGTTAAGAATCGTCGTGATGATGTTGATCGAACCCATGATCGAGCTCGCACCCAAAATGTGCAGCGCGAAGATGGCGAGGTCCATGCCCGGACCCATTTGCACCGTTAGCGGCGCGTACAACGTCCAGCCGGCCGCAGTGGCCCCACCAGGAACAAAAAACGATGCCAAGAGCAATAACGCCGCGGGCGGCAACAACCAGAAACTGAAGTTGTTCATGCGCGCAAACGCCATGTCCGGGGCACCGACCATCATCGGAACCTGCCAGTTTGCGAAGCCCACGAACGCCGGCATGATCGCGCCAAACACCATGATGAGGCCGTGCATCGTCGTCAGCTGATTGAAGAACTCCGGCCTCCAGAACTGCAAGCCGGGTTGAAACAGCTCAAGGCGAAGCGCGAGTGCCAAAGTGCCGCCGAAGAGAAACATCGTGAACGAAAACCACAGATACATCGTGCCGATGTCCTTGTGGTTGGTCGCATAGAGCCAGCGACGCCAACCATAGGGTGCGTGATCGTGGGCAGCATCGTGACCGTGGTCGTGCGCATGATCCGCGGCGTGGTCCGTCGCGCCGGGAGTAATTGCGGGGGGAACGGCGCTCATCGAATTTCCTGACGTTTGGTGCGGTGGTTCATTTGCGCGCGGCACGGAATTCGGTGGGCTGCACGATGCCGCCCTTGTTGCCGAACGAATTCTTGACGTGAGTCGCCACGGCGCTCAGTTCAACATCGGACAAGGCCTTCCACGAGGGCATCGCGTTGCGGCCGTTCAACAAAATCTGCAGCATCTCGGGCGTATTGGCAACCACCTTGCTGCCGGCCAGCGGTGGAAACGCCGGCGGGGCGCCTAAACCGGTTGGCTGGTGGCAGACCTGGCAATTCGCCTGGTAGACCTTCTCGCCACGCGCGGCAAGCTCGGCCTGCGTCCACACCTTCGTTGGGTCGTCGGCCAGCGCCGCCATTGCCTGTTTACGGTTCGCCACCCATTTCGTGTAGTCGTCAGCCGAAACGACCTGCACCGCGATCGGCATGAATGCGTGATCCTTGCCGCACAGCTCGTAACACCGGCCGTAGAACGTTCCGATCTGCTCGGCGCGAAACCAGGCGTCACGCGTAAAACCTGGAATTGCGTCCTGCTTGACACCGAGCGCAGGCACCGCCCACGCATGAATCACGTCATTTGCGGTGGTGATGATGCGAATCTTTCGATTGACCGGCACAACCATCGGCTCGGTCACTTCGCTAAGGTAGTTCGCTGTCTTGGGTTCATTGCCCTCGATTTGCGCACGAGGTGTTGCGAGCCGTGAGAGGAATCCAATGCCCTCGCCTTCGCCGCGGATGTAGTCGTATCCCCACTGCCACTGGTAACCGGTGGCTTTGATCGTCAACTCGGCATTACTCGTGTCCTTCATCGCCACCACGGTGCGCGTCGCAGGCAGCGCCATCAGGATGATGATGATGAAGGGAATTACGGTCCACACAATCTCGACCATAGTGTTCTCGTGCCAATTCGCCGCGACTGCGCCTTTCGATTTGCGGTGCTTCCAGATCGAATAGAACATCACGCCGAAGACAAGCACGAAAATGGCGCCGCAGATGATCAGCATGAAATCGTGCAGCGAGTAAATGTCTGCCGCTAACTTGCTGGCCGGCGGCGGCAGGTTGTAGCGGCTCTGGATCGCCGCAACTGCGTTGCCGGCCACAACGAGAAGCGCCGCGGGCGCTAAGCGGCGCACGCTACCGATGACTGCATGGCCAAGTTTCATTGCCGGTTCATCGCCATTGTTTTTTGTCCAACATCGACCTGCGACCGCGTCACAGTGCTCCACCACGCGCCCGCATCAGCGCCCCGTTGACCTCGCGCCCCAGCGCCACGCGCCCCGGATCGAGCAGAAACCGCCCTAGCTCGAGCCTGGTTGTCGGCGCCAACAGAAAAACGCGCACGCGCTGGCCCCAACTGCGACCGCACGTCTCGACCTGTACATGCGACGCGCGCGGATCAAACTCCCACCGATTGTTATGCGCCCCTTCGACACGCTCGACCGACACCACGCGTGGCTCGACAGCGATGCGCTCGAAATCGGCCGCGTGCCGGCCGTAGCAGAAAAACGCAGCACCCACGGCAATCAACTCAAGACCCACGAAGGGAAGCACCATCCACAACCCGAAAACGGCAAAGCCCACACCGAATGCAAACGAGACAGCTACCAACGACCCAAAGACGACCGCCAGCTGACGCGGACCAGCCGAGCAATTTCGCTTGATCAACCAGGTGTTTGCTTCGGCTATTGGGGCAGACATCGCGGCGGATTATATATAGACGCTAAACACGCGCTGCGTTCGGAGCGGTCGCACCAACACGCGCAAAACAAAAGCGGGACAGACGCCTCCGCGACTGCCCCGCTCCGACCGCTCAGCGGTCAATGATCAACGATCACTTTGGCGGAATTCTCAGATTTTGCCCCGGGTAAATCTTGTCCGGATGCGTCAGCATCGGCTTGTTCGCCTCGAAAATTTTCTGATATGCGTTAGCGTCGCCGTAGAACTCCTTCGCGATCTTCGACAGCGTGTCGCCCTTGACTACGGTGTAGTACTTCGATTCGGGCTGCGACAAGTCCACCGTCATGTTGTCATCGACGGCTGCGATGCCGTGCACGTTGCCGGTGGCCAGAATTATTTTCTCCTTGGTGGCCTGGTCCTTAGCGATACCGAATACCTTGGCGGTCGCCTTCGCACCGTCGTAGGTCACGGTGAGACCGGTTGCGGTCAACCCCATCGATTTAATGTAATTCTCGATCGCAGTAGCTGCTTCGCGATTAGCAGCGTCGATCGCCGCCGGGTCTGCCGCCTCACCTTGGGCCGCTTGCGCCTTTTTGCCGAACAGTTTTTCGCCGGCTTCCTTGAAAAACGAAATGATTGACATCGAATGCTCCGTTGGTTGAATGCAATTTCAGTAACTATCACCCGTGTTGCCCGGCTTACTTAGCTCGGTTGCGACTCGCCAACTCGGCACGAAGGGTCTCGACTGTGATCGCCGTCATGCCCGCTGCTTTGGTAGGCATCGGCTTCCACGCGTGACCGTAGGCGACCTCGAAGGTTAATCGAATTCGCCCGTCGTCCCCGCGTTGCGCTTCCAGTGCCTTGAGCATTTCGCGCGCCTGCCGTCCCGAAGGCAGCGATTGCGCGCGATCGTCGCGCGGATTACCGCCCAAAGCGCGTACCTCGCGCAACAGGTCCTCAGGCGACGCGTAGGTAAGCGTAATAACTTCCGCATCCATCACCGGGGTCGCAAAACCGCTCGCGACCATCATGTCGCCGAAGTCATGCATGTCAACGAACGGCATTGGGCGCGAATGGGGAAGTGCGGCCGCGGCGGCAGCACGCAGCTCCTTCAGCGTGTCCGGACCGAAGCAGCTAAACATCAGCAAGCCATCGGTTTTTAGTACCCGCTTCCACTCGGGAAACACGGCATGCGGTTCCGGATGCCAATGCAGCATCAGATTCGAAAATACGAGGTCCATGCTGTCATCGGCGATGGGCAATCGGCCGGCATCGCCCGCCACGCGTCGCGACGACGCACCACGCAGCCAGCGACTGGCCCGGGTATGAATGCGATCCGCTGCGCCGGCTTTCAGCATGCGCTCGGAGACGTCGAGGCCTATCCAGTCGGCGTGCGGGTACTGGATCAACAAGGGCGTACGTGTCTCGGCTGCACCGCAACCTACATCCAAAATTCGGCGCGGCGCGAGTCTGATGTATTCCAGTCGCTCGATCAGTCGCCGCCCGACCTCGCGCGGCAATGCTGCCCGCTGTACGAAGCGCTCAGCGCGAACATCGAACTGACGCCGGACCGTGGCGACGCGTGCCGGAATGCGCGGCGGCGCGACCATCGTCGGCGTTAATTCGGAGGATCCTGGACCAAGGGGCATCGTCGATCGAGTATATGCAGCTATCCTCGTCGGACCATGCTGCGTTCCCTGGCGTACCGGCTACTGCCTCCGCACTGCGTCGTATGCGGGCTCCAACGCGGCGTACCGTCGACTTCGATTTGCCCGCAGTGCGAAGCGGACTTTTTTGCGTCGGGAACGGCGCGGTGCGAGCGTTGCGCGATACGCCTACTGAACGTCGCATCAGGGGCGCCGCGCATCTGCGGTCGCTGCCTGGCCGAAATGCCGCACTTCGATACGACGATGACGCTGGCAGACTACGTTTCGCCGGTCGACGGAATGGTGATGGCGCTGAAATTCACCGCCAGACTGGACCTCGCGCAGTTTTTCGGGCAGCTGTTGGCAAGTCGATCGTCAGCGCTGTCGCGCTCCACAACCGATGCCGTCGTCATCCCGGTACCGCTCGCGTTCGAGCGCGCACGGCAGCGCGGATTCAATCAATCGCATCACATAGCTCGTGCTTTTGCGTCGGCAGCCGGCCGCCCTCTTGTCGTCGACCGGTTGTTGCGCGTCCGGCATACCGCGCCACAACAGACTCTGGCGCTGAAGGAGCGAAGGGGCAATGTGCGCGGTGCCTTTGCGGTTGAAGGACGCGTCGGGGAGCACGTTTTCGTGGTTGATGACGTGATGACTACCGGCAGTACGCTCGATGAGGTAGCGCGGGCGCTCAAACAGGCAGGCGCATCGCAGGTTCACAACCTGATCGTCGCCCGGACTCCGTAGCGCAATGTTCCACATCGTTCTAGTCGAGCCTGAGATCCCACCCAATACCGGCAACGTCATCCGGCTTGCGGCAAATACCGGCGCTCGGTTGCACCTCGTTTCTCCGCTTGGCTTCGACCTCGACGATAAGCAGCTGAGGCGCGCGGGACTGGACTATCACGAATTTGCGGCGATCAAAGTGCACGCAAGCTTCGACGCCATGATCGCGAGCGAGAAACCGCCTGCCGATCGTACGTTTGCGCTGACGACGCGCGGCGCACGTTTGATCGGGGACGTTGAGTTCAAACCAAACGATTGGTTCGTATTCGGCAACGAAACCGCAGGGCTGTCCGACGGCATCCGTGAACGATTTGAGCCGATCCAAAGAATCCGGCTGCCGATGCGTCCGGGCAACCGCAGCCTGAATCTTTCGAATGCCGTTGCAGTCGTGATATTTGAAGCATGGCGACAGGCGAACTATTTGGGCGGAAGCTAACGCGCCGCTACCCCAGCGAGATGCTGCGCGGATGCATCGGCTGCGCCTGCGCCATGTCGGCCGCCAAAAGAGCAAGCAAGCGGGCGGGCGTGTGCTCCACACGCAGCAGGTCGCGATGCTCGCGTCTGATCAGTCCTTCGTTCGCCGCGTGCTCCAAGAACTGCAGCAACGAATCGAAGTAGCCCGCCACGTTCAGCAGTCCGACCGGTTTGTCCTGCAGCCGCAGCTGCAGCCACGTCAACATCTCGAACATTTCTTCGATCGTGCCGTAGCCACCAGGTAGCACGATAAAAGCATCACTACGCGCCGCCATCGTCTGCTTGCGGGTGTGCATCGAGTCGACCACGATCAACTCGGTCAATCCCTGGTGAACGACCTCGGGACGCATCAGGTGCTCTGGAATAACGCCGACCACGCGCCCTCCATGCGTAAGCGCTTCGTCCGCCAGCGCGCCCATCAAGCCGACATGCCCACCGCCGTACACGAGCTCGATCCCACTTTGCACCAGCAGGCGAGCAGTGTCGCGCGCCGCCGCTACATACTCCTCGCGCCGGCCCGGCTGCGAGCCGCAGAACACGCATACGGAGCGCGTCGTCACGACAATTGCACTTCGACTTTCGGCTCGCGCGCGAGCAACGCATGCAGCGCTTCCGACGGCGTCAATGCACCGTCGAGCACCGCGCAGACGGCCTCGGTAATCGGCATGTCGACGTCTAATTGACGCGCACGGCCCAGCACGGCGTGCGCCGAACGCACGCCTTCCGCGACGTGACCTAGTTCCGCGACGGCGGCGTCTGCCGTTGCGCCACGTCCGAGCGCCAAGCCGACCTTGCGGTTGCGCGAAAGATCACCGGTAGCCGTCAGAATCAAGTCACCCATGCCGGTCAGGCCCGTAAAGGTTTCGGCGCGCGCGCCGAGCGCGATGCCGAAGCGAGTGATCTCCGCCAAGCCACGTGTGATCAGAGCGGCGCGCGCATTGAGGCCGAGTTCGAGTGCATCCGAGACGCCGGTGGCTATTGCCATGACATTCTTGACGGCACCGCCGACTTCAACCCCCGTTACGTCATCAGTCGAATAGATGCGAAGCGGTCCCCCGTGCAATGCCTCGGTGACGCGCTCACAAAATTCGGTGGCGCCGGCGACCGTCAGAGCCGCGGGTAGAGCCGCACGCAACCTCGATTGCGAAGCTCGGCCCCGATAACGGTCCCACATCGGCACGATCGCCCAATTCCTCGCGCACGACTTGATGCGGCAATTGCTCACTCGATTGCTCAAATCCCTTGCACAACCAGACCAATGGCACATTCGGCGACATCTCGTTGACACCACGCACAACGGAGCGCAGCGCGTCGGTCGGAGTTGCAATCAAGCGTCAAGCCGTCCGCGCAAGCGCTGTGCCGACTGACTTTGCCCAGGTCGTCGGTGAAATGCAGCGTTTCCGGTAGTGCAAGCGCCGGCAAATACTTCACGTTGACCCGGTCGCGCGTGAGGCGGGCACACTGCTCACTGCTTCGCGCGTACAACATCACGGAATGCCGCGCGCTGAGCGCAACCGCAATCGCAGTGCCCCACGCGCCCGCGCCCAGAACAGCAACGTTCAAGCGCGCTCGCTCAGTTAAGCGGCACTACGCGCTGGCGACGCCGTTGCCGGTGGCGCTGACAGCCGGAGCGGTACCCGCCTGCTGTTGCATCGCCGCCATCTTTTGCGAATAGAACGCTTCGAAGTTGATCTCGGCAAGATGGATCGCGGGCAAACCAGTGCGTGATATCAAGTCGGCAATGTTGGCGCGCAGGTACGGATAAATGATGCCGGGACAGACGACACCGAGCACCGGACCCATCTGCTCGCTGCTCAGGTTGCGAATTTCGAAAATGCCGCCCTGCTTGCCTTCGACCAGAAACAGGACTTTGTCCTTGACCTTCGCAGTCGCCGTCACGCGCACGACGACCTCGTGCACGGCATCGATTACCGGCTCATTACTGACTTCCAGTTGAATATCGACAGACGGCGCCTCGGCTTCCAGAAAAATGCGTGGTGCGTGCGGCATCTCGAGCGAGGCGTCCTTCAGGTAGACGCGCTGCAGCTGAAATACGGGGGCTTGCTCCGCGGCGGTGGGGCCGGCGGCCCCAATGGTGGGGTTAGGGTCGTTCATTAGTTTCCTTGTTACGCGGCGAGCAATTGAGTGAGCTTTCCGGCTCGATCGAGCGCCGATAAATCGTCGAAGCCGCCGACGTGCGTGTCTCCAATGAAAATCTGGGGCACCGTGCGGCGCCCGGTGCGGGTTGTCATTTCGTCGCGTCGCGCCGGCTCGAGGTCGATCCGGACTTTTTCGATATGAACAACACCGCGGGCCTTCAGCAGCGCTTCGGCGCGATCGCAGAACGGGCACATTCCGGTGCTGTACATCATGATGTGCACGGTCATTCGATCTCCATCATGTCCTGATCGGCAATCCTGCCTCACGCCACGCCGCAAGACCGCCCGCCAGAACAAAAACCTCGTTGAAGCCGTTGGACCGCAGCTGCGCCGCAACGCTCCCGGCTGATCGACCGTTGGGACACACAACGATCACCGGCTTGTCCTTCTTCAACGCACCAGCGCCCTCTTTGACCTTATCCGCGGGCAGATTGCGTGCATTCGGCAACGAACCTTTTGCAAATTCCTCGGGTGGGCGAATGTCAACGATTGTCGCGTTCTTGCCATTGATCAGCTGAGTCACCTGCAGCGTGTTCAGCGCAGGCCCGGACACTCGACCCCGCACCATGGGCCATAGCAGCATCGCCCCACTAAAAAGAGCGATCGCAATCAAGAAAACATTTTCGATCAGAAACTGCACGGGGAAGGGATCAGCCAGCGACGAAGGGCGCGAATTATAGAATAGGCTGATGCACGAACCGATCTTCAAACTGGTGCTGCTGCGTCATGGCGAAAGCCAGTGGAATCTCGAGAACCGGTTTACCGGCTGGGCCGATGTTGATCTGACCGAAAACGGCCGCCGCGAAGCGAAAGCAGCGGGTGAGTTGCTGCGTGACGAAGGATTCACGTTCGATATCGCATATACATCGGTACTCAGGCGCGCCATTCGGACACTGTGGATCGCGCTGGACGCGCTGGACCTGATGTGGCTGCCGGTGGTGCACAGCTGGCGTCTGAACGAGCGCCATTACGGAGCGCTGCAGGGGCTCAACAAGGCCGAGACCGCCACCAAATTCGGCGAAGAACAGGTGCTCAAATGGCGTCGTGCTTATGCGGTGGCGCCCCCGCCGCTACCGCCTTCGGATCCGAGACGCATCCAGGACGACCCACGCTACAAGCACGTAGTCCCGAACGAGATGCCGGTAACGGAGAGCCTGAAAGACACCGTCGCCCGCGCGATCCCGTTCTGGAACGATTCAATAGCGCCCGCGATCCTGCGTGACCGGCGCGTTTTGGTCACCGCGCACGGGAACTCGCTGCGTGCGCTGATCAAGCATCTCGATCGCATATCCGACGACGAAATCGTCGCGCTGAACGTCCCGACCGCGCGTCCGCTAGTCTATGAGCTCGATTCCGAACTCAGGCCAATCCGGCACTATTACCTTGGGGATCCCGCCGAAATCGAGCGTGCGGTACAGGCAGTTGCGGCACAGGGCCAGGCGAGTAAGGGGTAACACTGCGCTAGACGCTTCCGGCGGGGCGGAACGTAAGCTGATCAGTTGTTGTCCGATACACGGTTAGGCGATCGGCATGACGGTTGCAATCGTTGATGCGAGCCTATACTTTGAAGTGGGTTTGCAAGAGCGGCCATTTGCTTCGCTCGGGCAGTTTGCAGCGCGCTAGTGTCTCGTTGACGAACTAAGCGACAAACGTCGTATTTGGGGGTGGCATGGCTGGCAGGGCTCGTAGTTTCGCACTCATCGGAGTCGGCGCAGTCGCCGGTGTTCTGGTTAGCGTAGGCATCTCCGCCTACGCGTTCCGCGACACTCGCGGACCGATCCCACTGGAAGAAATTCGCGCCTTCACCGACGTATTCGGTGCGGTAAAGGCCAACTACGTCGAGCCTGTCGACGATAAGAAACTAATGCACGAGGCGATCTCGGGCATGCTGGCCGGGCTTGATCCGCACTCGGCCTACCTGGACGCCGACGCTTTCAAAGATATGCAAAGCGACATTCAGGGCGAGTTCGGCGGCCTGGGTATCGAAGTGGGTGCCGACGAAGGGATCATCAAGGTAATCGCGCCGATAGATGACACACCGGCGGCGCGCGCAGGGATCAAGGCCGGCGACCTGATTATCAAGATAGACGACAAGGTCACACGCGGTCTGACGTTACCGGAAGCGGTCAAGCTGATGCGCGGCAAGCCGCGGACGCCTATTACTCTGATCATCGCGCGCAAGGGCGAGGACAAGCCGCTCGAGTTCAAGCTCGTGCGCGATGTGATTCGCGTGCAGTCGGTGAAATCGAAGATGATCGAGCCGGGTTACGGCTTCATTCGCGTTTCGCAGTTCAAGGAAAAAACGGTTGACGACCTCGTGAAGCACGTCAACGACCTGTACAAGCAGGGCCCGCTAAAGGGGCTGGTACTCGATATTCGCAACGATCCAGGTGGTCTGTTGCACTCGGCGGTAGGCGTGTCGGCGGCGTTCTTGCCGGCGAAAGCGCTGGTCGTTTCAACCGATGGCCGCACCGACGATGCGCGCCGGAAGTTTGTCGCGGCCCCCGAAGACTATCTGCGCGGGCGCGGTGAAGACATTCTTTCGAAACTGCCGCCGCAGGCCAAGACCGTGCCGCTGATCGTGCTGGTCAATGGTGCCTCGGCGTCGGCGTCCGAAATCGTCGCAGGCGCTCTGCAGGACCACAAGCGCGCGGTCGTGCTCGGCACGCAGACGTTCGGCAAAGGCTCGGTGCAAACCATCATTCCGCTACGCGTCGATGGTGACAGCCCGGCGGCAATCAAGCTCACCACTGCGCGTTACTACACGCCCAAGGGGCGCTCGATTCAGGCCAAGGGCATCGTTCCTGACTTCCTTGTCGAAGACACACCGGAAGGCAACTTTGCCGGGTTTAACGTGCGCGAAGCGGATCTTGTCCGGCATCTGGAAAATGCGAAGGTCGAAGACGCGACCCGCGCTGCGACAGTTCCCGGTGCCTCGGCTCCGCGCGGCTCGGCCACTCCATCGACAGCGGCAGTCAAGCCAATCGACGGCAAATCGGTATCGCCGAAGCGTTACGACTGGGGCGCGCCGGAGGATTACCAACTGCTGCAGGCGATCAATCATCTGAAGGGTAAGCCGGTCGAGATTGCCAAGCCGAAACCTGACAGTGTCGCGACCACCAACACGGCACCTGCGCGCTAAAGAAGCAAGAGACAAAACTACGGGCCGCGCTGCGGCCCGTTTTTGTTTATGACCGATGCTCAATTAATCGATAGCCAGCTGCTGCGCTACTCGCGCCATATTCTGCTGAACGAGATCGGCATCGAAGGTCAGCAGAAGATTCGGACAGCCCGAATGCTCATCATTGGGGCCGGGGGGCTGGGGTCGCCCGCCGCGTTCTACCTCGCTTCGGCCGGAGTGGCGTCGATCGCACTGGTCGACGGCGACGCGGTCGATCTAACCAATCTGCAGCGCCAGATTCTGCACACGACCGAGCGGGTCGGAACACTGAAGGCTCATTCCGGGCAAGTCGCGTTGCAAGCTATCAACCCGGAGGTTGAGGTAACACCCGTCGCGCGACGCGTCGACGCCGATGCGCTCGACGAGTTGGTAAAACACGCCACGATTGTTCTCGATTGCTCAGATAACTTCGCAACGCGCCATGCGACCAATCGCGCGTGTGTCGTCCACCGCAAGCCGCTGGTCTCCGGCGCTGCGATCCGGTTCGATGGTCAGCTCGCGGTGTTCGACCTACGGGCTGACGACTCGCCGTGTTACGCGTGCCTGTTTCCCCCAGGCGAGGGAGGGGACGAACTGTGTTCGACGATGGGCGTGTTCGCGCCACTGACGGGCATGATCGGAACAATGCAGGCCGGCGAGGCGCTAAAGCTTGCGGCTGGCATCGATGCGACGCTGCACGGCCAGCTCGCGATGCTCGACGCCTTGACGATGCGATGGCACACGGTGCGCGTCACGCGCGATCCCGGTTGCCCGGTGTGTCGCAGCCGTTGACTAGCCTACGAGCGCCGGCATCTGAACTTCGAGTGCCTCGCCAGGCGCTTTGCGAAAGCCGCTCTTCGCGAATCGGTGCCAGCAGCCGAGGACAAAAGCCAGCACCAGCGCGGCGCGCGCGCTTGCGTCAAACGATTCCGGTAACTCCTTATCGCCGACCGCCACCTTGAAGCTTTGCTTGATCGACGCTTCGATGCGCTCGAACAATTGATTCATCCGCTCCTGCAAACGCTCGTTTTCATTGACGAGCGCATCGCCGATCAGCACTCGTGTCATGCCGCGGTTGGTCTGAGCAAAGTCGAGCAGCATGCTGACCATCGCCCGCACTTGCTTCAGACCCGACGGTTCCTCGGTGCTGATTTTGTTGATCAGGCCGAAAATCGTGGTTTCGATGAACTCGATCAGGCCTTCAAACATCTGAGCCTTGCTGGCGAAGTGCCGGTATAAGGCCGCCTCGGACACATCGAGCCGCGCCGCTAGCGCCGCGGTAGTAACTTTTTCACCCTTGGGTTCCTCGAGCATCGAGGCGAGCATCTGCAGGATTTGCAGCTTGCGGGCACCGGGCTTACGCGATCCTTGCGTAGGGATGTCCATGACGACCCGTCGCCTGAGGTTGAACAGTCAGAAGTGGGGAACAACCGGTCAGCCAGTGGCCGACGTGAAGGCATACTATCTTAGAAACCCGCGCCTGCGAACACTTTCACGCTCAGCCAAAGGGCGGAACTGGGCCGGAATCTCGGCCCGGATGATCGCTTTAAAAGCGCCCTTTAGCGGAAGTTACAGAAGCAGTACGAGATGCCAGCCAGTGGATTTTCGCGCGCGCCGAAGAGCAGCTCGAGGTCGCGCTTGACCGCACCACTGCCTTTGTCCAGGCCGAGTATCCCGTCGATTCCAAGTCCGCTTCTTACCGCGGCCGTGATTCGGCCGAAGAACAGCGAGAGATAGCGGTTGAGTCCGCGCGGCTCGGGCTCGACATACTCGAGCCGATACGATTCACCCAGATTGGCGCGCCGGGCTGCGCTTTTTATCGCGACGTCGATTCCGCCAAGAGAGTCGACCAGTCCGCGTTCTTTCGCCTGCGCGCCGGTCCAGACTCGGCCCTGCGCGACCTCGTTGATCTTTTCCGGCGTCGAGTTGCGACGTTCGGCGAC
Source organism: uncultured beta proteobacterium (assembly GCA_963791315.1). GTDB lineage: Bacteria > Pseudomonadota > Gammaproteobacteria > Burkholderiales > Burkholderiaceae_F > JACCZX01. Next base: position 76,963 of record CAWBRQ010000007.1, on the reverse strand, counting down.
CAGGCCGATGAACTCGCGATAGTTCGAATTGACCACCAGCTCGAGTGTTTGCGCCAGCCGCTTGTCGACTGGGCGACGTAGGTCGGTCGCCCCTGCCAGCCACGTCGTCGACACGCCGTCGATATTGACGCCGAGCTTCTCCATCGTCCCCTCGAAGGTCGGCAACAATCCGAACACACCGATCGATCCAGTAATCGTGGCGGCATCGGCAATCACTTCGTCGGCACCCATCGCGATCCAATACCCGCCCGACGCGGCGACGTCACCCATCGAAGCCACGACCGGCTTGCCGGCCTTGCGCGTCAGCTCGAGCTGTTCACGAATGAGCTCGGAGGCTTGGACCAGTCCGCCCGGAGAATCGATACGCAACACTACTGCTTTGATGTCGTCGTCCTGCCGCGCGCGCTGAATCAGCTCGACCATCGTGCGCGCTCCGATACGACCCTGCTGCGCGTCACCGTTGATGATTTCGCCCTGCGCGACGATAACGCCGACTGCATCGCCGCCCAGCGGCTGCCGGTGGCGGCGCGCATATGAATACAGCGAAACCTGGCGGAACGTTTCGCCGTCTTCGGCGCTGCGCGGCGCGCCGGTTTGAAGCAACTGCGCACGAAACTGGTCGCGCGTTTTCAGTCCGTCAACCAGCTTCTCGTTTAGCGCCAGCCGTGCGATGTCTCCTTCGGCAGCCGCCAGCCGCTGCGGCAGATCCGCGATTACCACGCCGATAGTTCCCGGCTTCAGCTTGCGTACACGCTCGACATCATCTGTCCACGTGGACCAAAGACCGTTTAGAAGCAACGTATCGGCTTCCTTGGCCTCGGGCGTTGCCGCGGTGCGCGTAAACGGCTCCGAAAAACTCTTGTAGCGCCCCGCCTGAAATGAGTTCACCTTCACGCCGAGCTTGTCGAGCAACGTCTTGTAGTAACCGCGCGTGCCCTCGAGGCCGCGCACACCCAGGGCGCCCGCCGGATGCAGATACAACTCGTTGGCATGCGCCGCAAGGTAGTACTGACCCTGGCCGTAATTCTCGCCCCACGCATACACCGGCTTGCCGCTTGCCTTGAAGCGCTCTAGCGCGGCACCGATCTCCCGCAGCGTTGCGATGCCCGCGCCGCGCATCTCATCCAGCACCAGAACAGCACGTGTGATCTTCGGGTCCTTGGCGGCGGCGTCAATCGCGGCCAGGACGTCTCGCACGCGCGTTTCAAAACGCTGCTCGCCGAGCGCCTCGGTGATAGCCGCTTCCCGTGGGCCGATCGTGTATTCCTCGACGATTTCGCCCTGCAGGTTGAGGACTAGCGCCGTGTCAGGTCCAACCGCAGCTGGCCCGTCCCCTGCAAACCACGCCACCAGCAACAGTGCGACGATCGCGAAGAAAAGCACGTTGAAAATCAACTGCCGAGTGAAATTGAGAAAGCTCCAAAGACCGCCGAAGAAGCGACGGAAGAAGCCTGGACGATCAGCCATGAGAACTCCGCTCAGTACAACTTAATCAATGCGACTTGATCATTGTGCCGACGCCCTGGTCGGTAAGGATCTCTAACAGCAGGCAATGATCAACCCTGCCGTCGATGATGTGGACCGCATTGACGCCGCTCTTGGCGGCTTCGAGCGCAGACGAAAGCTTCGGCAGCATGCCGCCGGAAATCGTACCGTCAGCGAACAGGTCATCAATCTCGCGCGCAGAAAGTCCAGTTAACAGCTTGCCGCCTTTGTCGAGCACGCCAGGCGTGTTGGTCAGCATCACCAGCTTTTCCGCCTTCAGAATCTCGGCGATCTTGCCGGCTACGACGTCGGCGTTGATGTTGTACGTCAAGTCATCGCTGCCAAAGCCAATAGGAGAGATCACCGGGATGAACGCATCGTCCTGGAGCGCCTTAACGACCGCCGGGTTGATCGCTTCGATTTCACCGACGTGTCCCAGGTCATGACTTTTCGATGGATCGACCATATCGGGTAGGCGCAGCCTGCGCGCCCGAATCAAACCCCCGTCCTTGCCGGTCAAGCCCACCGCCTGGCCGCCGAAGCGGTTGATCAGAGTGACCAACTCGCCCTGTATCTCGCCTGCTAACACCCACTCGACAACCTCCATCGTCTCGGCGTCGGTGACACGCATGCCTTGTATGAAGCTCGATTTCTTTCCTACCCGTTCCAGCGCCTCATCTATCTGAGGACCGCCACCGTGCACGACGACTGGATTCATGCCCACCAGCTTCAACAGCACGACGTCGTGCGCGAATGCTTCTTTCAAGTTCTGATCAACCATCGCGTTGCCGCCGTACTTGACGACGATGGTCTTGCCGTGAAAACGCCGGATATACGGAAGCGCCTCGGACAGAATTTCAGCTTTTAGCTGCGGGGCGATCAGCGCGGTGTCGACTGTTGCCGTGTCCATGGGCGCGCGCATCTTACAACGCGCGTTACTCGCTAATGAATGTCGTTAGGGTGCGCGCGGCCGAACTTCAACTTCGATCGGCTGCGTGACAAGCTTCTTGTCGCGGGTTTCGAGCCGCAACTCGACCTTGATCTTTTCGCCAACGGCGAGTGGACGCTTCAAATCCATCAACATCATGTGATACCCGCCCGGCTTTAGTTCGACGGTTCCGCCCGGCGGCAGCTCGAGAGTGCGAATCGGGCGCATGCGCATCACGTTGCCTTCCATTGCCATCTCGTGAATCTCCACGACACCGGCTATGTCGCTCGACGCGCCCAGAAGCCGGGCGCCATCGCGCGACGTGAGTTGCATGAAGGCGCCGGTGCCCATCTGCCCGGCAACCGTCGGTCTCGCCCACGCGGACTTGACCTCGAGGTCCGCGCTGCGCTGCGCATTCGCTACTAGCGACATCGCCATCACCGCCGCGATTGCCCATCGTTTCATTGCCATCCGAGACTAGCCTGCATGACTACAAGACATAGCGCGCAAGGTCTTCGTCGTGCGCGAGATCGGCCAATTTAGCATCGACATACGCTGCGTCGATGATCACCTCTTGCGCTTCGCCGCTTACTTGGCTACCGGCGCCAAACGACACTTCTTCGAGCAGCTTTTCGAGCACCGTGTAAAGCCTGCGTGCGCCGATATTTTCGGTCGTGTTGTTGACCTGGTGTGCGATTTCGGCGAGCCGGTGGATGCCGTCAGCGGTAAATTGCAGCGCGCACCCATCGGTCGCCAAAAGCGCTTCGTACTGCTGCGTCAAGCTAGCATCGGTCGTCTTCAAGATGCGCTCGAAATCATCGACCGTCAGCGAATCGAGCTCGACCCGGATCGGAAAGCGGCCCTGAAGCTCAGGGATCAAATCCGACGGTTTGGCCAGATGAAAGGCACCCGACGCGATGAACAGGATGTGATCGGTCTTCACCATGCCGTACTTGGTGTTGACCGTCGTGCCCTCGACCAGCGGCAGCAAGTCGCGCTGCACACCCTGACGCGACACGTCGGCACCCTGCAGCTCGGAGCGCGATGCAATCTTGTCGATCTCATCGAGAAACACGATGCCGTTGGACTCGGCATTCGCAATTGCGCGTGTCTTCAATTCCTCGTCGTTGACCATCCGCGAAGCTTCCTCGTCGGCCAGCAGCTTCAGCGCTTCCTTGACCGACAGCTTGCGCGGCTTGCGGCGGTCGCGGCCCAGATTCGAGAACATAGTCTGAATCTGCTGGGTCAACTCCTCCATTCCAGGCGGCGCCATCACTTCCATCGACGGGGAAGCCGTCGCCAACTCGATCTCGATTTCCTTGTCGTCGAGTTCGCCTTCACGCAGCTTCTTGCGAAATTTCTGACGCGTCGCGTTATGTTCGTCGCGATTACCGGCAGAAAAACCGGCGTCGCGCGCCGGCGGCACCAGCACGTCGAGCACGCGATCCTCGGCCGCGTCCTGCGCTCGCGTTGCAACCTTCTTAGTCTCTGACTCGCGTGTTTGCTTGATCGAGATATCGACGAGATCGCGAATAATGGTATCGACGTCTCGGCCAACGTAGCCGACTTCGGTGAACTTGGTCGCTTCAACCTTGATGAATGGCGCGTCGGCCAGACGCGCGAGCCGGCGCGCAATCTCGGTCTTGCCGACGCCGGTCGGCCCGATCATCAGAATGTTTTTCGGCGTAATTTCCGAGCGCAGCGGCTCGCTCACCTGCTGGCGGCGCCAGCGGTTACGCAACGCGACCGCGACCGCACGCTTCGCCCGATCCTGACCGACGATGTGTTTGTTGAGTTCGTGAACAATTTCTCTGGGGGTCATCATAGAAGCTGCGCTCCTCGTGTACGCGACCGCTGCGCGGTCGCACGTGCACTCGTCGCGATTAGTTAGGCGCGCTCCCTTCGGAGCGGCCGCGCGTACGCGCGCAGGACAAAGACAAGGGGAAGTTCACTGCTTGCCACCTAATCAATCGATTCGATGGTATGGCTCTGGTTCGTATAGATGCACAAATCGCCCGCGATCTCGAGCGCCTTTTTCACCAACTCTTTGGGTGGCAGGTCGGTGTTGTCCAGCAAAGCGCGCGCCGCGGCGTGCGCATACGGGCCGCCGGAGCCGATCGAGATCAGACCCAGCTCGGGCTCGAGCACGTCACCTGTGCCGGTGATGATCAGCGACGTTTCGCTGTCAGCAACGGCCAGCATGGCCTCCAGGCGGCGCAGGATGCGGTCGGTGCGCCAGTCCTTGGCGAGCTCGACGGCCGAGCGCATTAAGTTGCCCTGGTGCTTGTCGAGCTTGGCGTCAAACCGCTCGAACAACGTGAATGCATCGGCGGTGGCCCCCGCAAACCCCGCGAGGATCCGATCGTGATGCAGCCGGCGCACTTTTTTCGCGCCTTGCTTGACGATGATGTTGCCGAGAGTGACCTGGCCATCGCCGCCCATCGCGACCTTCTTGCCACGCCGCGCGGAGACGATCGTCGTCCCGTGAAAGACTTCCATTGGGTGTTTGCCTATCTGTGCAGCCGCAGAATACGGCCTAGATAGGGGCGGAACGTATAACTTCTAGACCCGGCGCAGCTGGACTTGGGCGACCGCATCGACCCCGAGCAGCGCAAACAGTGCGCCAATCAGGTAGTTGACGTTGCGAAACTCGACCGTGGCACCGTTCTGGCGCACCTTGGTGACCATCGCGAGCATGCCGGTCGCGGTCGAAAACTCGACCCTCTTCAGGTACATGCAATCGACAATTAACTGCTTATCGATGCGTGACGCCGCCATTAGCCGGCCAAAGTGAGGCTCACCTTCGCCTCGCAACGTACCGCGCCACGCAAGCCCATCGACTGCTTCCGGGACGACCGCCTGCGGTACGGCGGCACGCGTTTTCAAGTTCGGAGGCGCAGGCTCCCACGACGGCGGCGATACTTCGTACGTGATGCAATATTGAATTCCGGTTTCTTCGAAGTCATGCTGGCGGTTCAACAACCGGAACACTTCGAGCAGCAGCATCCATACCGCGTCGCTTGGATCGCGACGGCCGGCTTCAACTGCGGCACGCAACGGTGTGACCAGCTGATCGCAGCCCTGCAGCAACAGCTCGTGACTCGCGCGCTTGAACGCATTGATCACGCGTAGCAATAGTTCGGCACCGACCGCATCGAAGCTGCGCACATTGGAGGAGTCGAGCGTGATCGACTGGTGCGATTGCGAATGATTTTTCAACTGCTCGAGATGTTTGACGACGCCCTCGTCGACGGCCTCGGGCAGCACGATGACCGGCGCAGATGCCGCTTGAGCTGGGCGCCCCACGGCGGCCGCGACCGCCGCCAGATCGGGCTCGTCTCGGTAATCGATCCACGCCGGAGGCGAGCTTTCGAAGCGCAGCACGTATTCGATCGTCAGGCTGTCGAACCCGGCCCTGTCACCGCGCTGCTGCAATAACTCGAACAGCATTAGCCAGCCGTGTTGCGCGGCTTCTCCAAGCTGGTCGGATTGAATGGCTGCGCGCAGCCCTGCTTCGGCCGGCTCTAACAACCCATTGGCGAACAGGATCGCCGTTTCTTCAATCGCAGAGCCGCCGCCTTCGGCAGAGACCTCGAACGCGTTGACGTTGCCGGCCCAATCTTCGGAGATGATGTCGAGCGGCTCGAGCGCCTTCTCGTCCTTGCCGTTGGCGGGTGGTGCTTCCGCGGCGGCGTCGGGTTGCTGCGACGGCCGCTGCAACGTCGAGTTGGCAGCCGAATTCGGGAACATCGTGGGGGCACCGCCAGGGCGCAAAAAATCACGCGCCATTTCGGACTCGATCGCATCGATCTTGGCCGCCGTTTCAAGCGCGAGTGTGCGATGCAAATCCTTGTCGGCCAGCGTATTGGACGTAGCCGGGCCTTGCGCACCACGCGCCATCGTCGACGAGGGGTTGCGATTGACCGGGCCAGGAAGGGGGCGTGCAACGGGCTTGGCGGACGCGGATTGGCGTGAGCCCGCCTTCACGGCCGTTGCGGCATCTTTTGAATCTTTTTTGAAGAAGGAAAAGGCCACTACGTTTTACCGTTGTCCGATTTGTACTCGCGCTCGCAGACTCTTCGTGCGCAAACTCGCACACACGATTCTGGCACCAGCAGCCCCTCTGCATTCCCGAGAAGGGACCGGAAACAAGTAACCCTTTTCGCTGAGGCCCGACAGCAACCAACGGCACGACGGTCGATGCCGTCGCACTTGATACCGTGTTCGAGTGAGCAAGCGCCAATCGCTTTTGATAGTAACAACTTTAGACGGCTCGCAAACCACCGATCTGCACGGCAATCCCGCCTGTCAGCTACGTGCCGGAACAGAGGCGGCCGGATGCGCCTTAATCGCCGAACATTTTCTGCTTTAGCTCGCGACGCTGCTGCGCCTCAAGCGACAGCGTGGCGGTCGGTCGTGCGAGCAGACGCGGAATCCCAATGGGATCTCCGGTTTCTTCGCAGTAGCCGTACTCGCCACTTTCGATTCGCGCCAGCGCCTGCTGCACCTTCTTTATCAGCTTGCGTTCGCGGTCACGAGTGCGCAGTTCGAGTGCGTGCTCTTCCTCGATCGTGGCGCGGTCGGCCGGGTCGGGAACGATGACCGACTCCCGCAGATGCTCGGTAGTTTCGTCGGCGTTTTGCAGCAACTCGCCTTCCATTTGCTGCAGTCGATGCTTGAAGTACGCTAACTGCTCGGCGTTCATGTAGTCGGCGTCGCGCGTCTTCAACAACTCTTCCTCGGTCGGTAGCCGCTTTCCGTTGACCACCAGCGGCGCTTCGCTTCGCGTCGCTGAGCGCGCCAACAGGTACTCGTGCGCCGCAGCCAAGTCTTTCGGTGACGGCGCGGGCGTAACTTTCGGCGGCGTCGTCATCGGTCCGGTGTTGGCGAGTCCTGGTGCGGGCATCGGTGGGATCGGCCGCTGGTCCTTGCGCTCGCGAGCCGGTCTGCCGCCACGCGGTCTGCCGGAAGGCGCACTCACCACAACCGGGGCTTTCGCACCCTTCACCGCCTTGCCTTTCGCATCCGTCTTCGGGCGAACGGTGCTTTTCGAAGGTTTCGCCGCCTTTACAGTGCGCGAGCTCTTCGCGCTCTTCGCCTTCGGAGCAGGTGCTTTCGCTTTGCGTGCAGGCGCATGCGCTTTTCTGGCCGGCGCCTTCGCGCTGCTCTTCTTGATGATCTTCTTCGCCGCCTTGCCGCGCGGATTTAGCGGCTTTCTTGGCCGGTTTTTTTGCTGCCATCGGTGAACCTCTTTAGAAAATTCCTTGTTGCATCGGTGTCGTGTGAGATGTGAGCGCGGCTAGCGCACGAGGCACGCTTCGAGACCTTTGATGATTGCTTCCTTCGGCAAATTGCGGCCGATGAAAACAACTTTGCTGGAAGGCTTTTCATTCGCGGCCCAGGGGCGGCCAACATCGGCTCCCATCAGCATATGAACGCCTTGAAATATCGTCCGGCGATTGCTGCCGTTCATGAAAAGCACGCCTTTATACCGAAGCATGTCTGGACCGTAAACCTGAGTCAGAGCGCCCATATATTCCTCTAGCTTGGCCGGATCAAACGCGCGGTTCGATTGAAATACAAAGGCCTTGATCGCATCGTCATGGTGATCATGCCCATGATGATGATCGTTCCCGCCGTGCCCGTCGGCCTCGTGGTGGTGATGCTTGCCGTCATGATCATGCTTGCTATCGCGTGCCGCGTCCGGATGTTCGCCGGCGAGAAACTCGGGGTCGATTTCGAGAATCGCGTTCAGGTTGAAGCCGCGTACATCCAGCACATCGGCGATCGCAACTTCGCCGAAATTGACCGGTCTGATCGGCGCGCGCGGATTCATATGAACAAGGCGATCCTTCAATGATTTCGCGTCGGCTTCAGACACCAGATCGATCTTGCTCATCAGGATCCGATCTGCAAACCCGACCTGGTTCTGCGCCTCGGGTTGTTGATCCAGCGTGTCGTGCCCATGCTTGGCATCGACTACGGTGATCACCGCGTCAAGCAGGTAGTAGGTTGAGATGCCGTCGTCCATGAAAAACGTCTGCGTCACCGGCCCCGGATTGGCCATGCCGGTCGTCTCGATGATCACGCGCTCGAACTCGATCTCGCCCGACTGCCGCTTGGCCTTCAAGTCGTTCAGTATGCGCACCAGATCACCACGCACGGTGCAGCAAATACACCCGTTGTTCATTTCAATGATCTGCTCGCCGGGCTCGGATACCAGCAACTCGTTGTCGATCCCTTCCGGGCCGAATTCATTCTCGATGACAGCGATCTTGTGCCCGTGCTGCTCGGTCAAAATCCGATTGAGCAGCGTAGTTTTACCGGCGCCAAGGAACCCCGTCAGAACGGTCACCGGCACCTGGGGCACGCTTGCACTTACATCCATAAAACGCCGCCTTTAATCCGCTTTTGATCGCGCTTCTAATCGAACTGGCGGAGCGGGTGTGCTCCGGCAGTTGTGCTTCGTAAGGGGGCGAGAGTCTAGTGCAATTGGGCCGCGAGAGTCTGGCTCAACTGCGGCGCTTGGCGCGAGGATGGGCGGCGTCGTATGCCTTGGCCAGATGTTGCCAGTCGAGTCGGGTATAGATCTGTGTCGTCGCGATGTTCGAGTGCCCGAGTAGCTCTTGCACCGCGCGCAGGTCGCCGCTCGATTGCAGCAGATGGGACGCAAAACTGTGCCTCAGGACGTGCGGGTGAACGTGAACGCCGAGGCCGAGCTTGCGGGACAACAGCGCCAGCCGGGATTGCACGCTGCGCGCTGACAGCCGAGCGCCGGCGGCGCTGACGAACAGTGCGCGTTCGTCGTTGCGAGCCAGCGTCGGACGTGCTTCCAGCCAGCGCGCGAGTGCCGTACACGCGGGCGTACCGATCGGCACTTGCCGCGTCTTGCCTCCTTTGCCGACGACCGTGGCCTCGGCAGCGGCTAAGTCGATCCAACTTACCGACGCAGGCAACTGACCACCGCCTCAAAGTAGTGCCGATCGAGTGACACCAGCTCGGCCAACCTGAGGCCGCTCGAATAGAGCAGCTCGACAATCGCATGGTCGCGGCCCGCCAGAAGCGATCCACTTGCGGGTTGCGAGGCAAACGTGACGGCCTGATCGGCCGACAGCGCCTTTGGCAAACGCTTGACGCGTTTCGGGCCTCGCACACCCACCACGGGGTTATCCGCCGCGTCGCCACGCTCGCACAACCATCGATACATCGAGCGCCACGCCGACAAAGTGCGTGCGATCGACGCCGGCGACAGCCCGCCTGCATGCAGCTTCGTCACGTAATGACGAATGTCATGAGCGTTTAGCCCGGCGAGCGACCGTTTGCCAGCAAACCTGGTCAGGCTCGCCAGATCCGACCGATACGCGGCCAGCGTGTGAGGCGATGCGCGCCGCTGCGTCGAAAGTTCGAGCAAAAACGCGTCGATGAAGGCACTCGACATCGACGAGGCACGCGATCAGGCGCGAAGACGCGCCAGTGCCGCGCTGGCGAGTTCACCGATGCGCTCGAGAAACGCGGTTCCCATTGAAGAGTGAAACCGATCCGCGTCGGCCGAGCCGAGCACCAGCATGCCGAACGTTTCGGGATGCATACCCACGCGAAGCGGAAGCAGCGCCACGCTCTTGACGACGCCGTCGGGTCCGAGCCAGGCAGCGGCTTCAAAGCCGACGTTCGAGCCACAAAACGGAACGCGCATGCTGTTGGCAAAAGTGATCGTGTCGCTTTCGACTGCGCGTGCGGCGTCGAGCGACGCGTGTTCGGGCTTTGTGTCCCACAGACGCAGGGCGGCATACGGGACTTCGAAGATTCGCTTCAACTCCTCGATCAAAGTCGCCGGCAGCGCAGCTTCGTCCGTCTCACTCAGCAGCGAGCGCACCCAGGAAATGAGTTTCTCGGAGATCGCATCGTTTTCCTGGCCGTGGCGAACCATTTCGGCCACTCTGCCTTCGAGCGCCTTGACGCGCTCGCGAAGCATTAGCGATTGGCGCTCGACCAGCGAAATGGCCTGGCCATCGTGCGGGTGCGGCAACTGCATCTGTGACAGCAACTGCGGATGCTGCTCGAAGAAGTCCTGATGGCGCGCCAGATAGTGCGCAATGTCGTCGGCCTGCAAAGTTGTCATAGTCCGCTAATGGTCGAAGTTAAATTTCAATCTCACCTTTGAATACTGTCACAGCGGCGCCGGTCATTAGCACCGGCTGCACCGTATCTAGGCAGCCGCGCCATTCGATCTTCAGCTCGCCGCCACGGGCGATGACTCTAACCGGAGTATCAAGCAATCCGCGCCGAATCCCGCTGACGACGGCTGCGCAAGCTCCAGTGCCGCATGCCAGCGTCTCGCCGGCGCCACGCTCCCATACGCGCAGGCGTATTGAATGGCGATCGACGATCTGCATGAAGCCCGCATTGACCCGGTCGCGAAACCTTGAATGGCTCTCGATCAACGGCCCATCGGTCGTGACCGCGGCGGTTTCGACATCACGCACCGTCTGCACCGCGTGCGGATTTCCCATCGACAGCACCGCGACCGCAACTGTATTTCCAACGTCGAGCGGCCACAGCGGTTGATCGTGCTCAACGATTGCCTTCAAGCCGCTCGTGTCGAATCCGCTCGCCCCCGGATCGAAGCGCGGCACTCCCATGTCCACCGTAACTTCGCCATTTTCCTGCAGCCGCGGCTCGATGATGCCGGCCAGCGTTTGCACTCGAATCGCGGATTTCGACGTTAGCCCTTCGTCATGCACAAACTTGACGAAGCATCGAGCACCGTTGCCGCATTGCTCGACCTCGCCGCCATCGCTGTTAAAAATGCGATAGCGAAAGTCGATCTCAGGTTGTGCCGCCTCCTCAACGAGCAAGATCTGATCAGCACCGATGCCGAAGCGGCGATCGGCAAGCTGCCGCAACTGCTCAGGCGACAACTCGAGGCGCTGCGCAATTCCATTCAGCATCACGAAATCGTTGCCGGCCCCCTGCATCTTCGTAAAGCGAAGCTTCATTGATTCACGCCATAGACATTTGCCATACCTGGCGGCCGCGTCTTAAAGCGCCGATGCGTCCACAGATATTGATCGGGCATTTTGAGCACCCATCGTTCGATTTCACGATTCATGCGCGCGGTGTCCGCTTCTATCGACTCGCCCGGAAAGTCCAGCCAGGGCGGCTCAAAGTGCAGCACGTACCCGTCATCGGTCATCTCGGTCACCGCCATCATCACTTGAGCGCCGATGATGCGCGCGATGCGCGGCACCATTGGAATCGTCGCCGCGGGCACTCCAAAAAACGGAACGAAAATCGAATTCGCCGCGCCTAGGTCCATGTCGGGCAAGTAATACAGCGGCAGCCCATTTTTGACGCTTCGCATCACGCTTCGCATGTCTGCACCCTGACGCGGCACCAGCACAGGATCGTTGAATCGCTGCCGCGCCCTGAGGAGCCAGGCGTCCCACACGGCGTTGGTCTGCTTCGAATAAATTGAGATGCCGCGCATCAATGTATTGAAACGAATGCCGCCAGCGTCGAGGCCGACAAAGTGAGGAGCAATCAGGATCAGGGGCTTGCCGGCAGCCGCCCGCAGATGCTCGATGCCCTGCACTTTGACGTACCGTTCTACGGTGGACGCGTCGCCCCTTGAGAGCACCGAGCGGTCCAAACCACTGCGTGCAATGTTGCGGAAACAACGGCGCGCAATGTCCAGCCGCCGCTGTTCGCCCAGCGCCGGGAAACACAAGTGGAGGTTCGTTAGCGTAATCCGCCGACGCGGCGCGACGGCCGACCACAGCAGGTCGCCGATCACGCCGGCAAGCCGAGTGCGTGCGATTTGCGACCAGTTCGACGTCGCATCGATCAGCGCGATCCACAGCCTTGCGGATAATCTGCCGATGAGTGCGCCCAAGCTCGAATTAGCGGGTTCTAATACAATCGCCACTTCGCCGAGTTAACGACAACTTGCGGGGCGAGTCGACAAAGCATAGCCGACAGAAAGCCGCTAAAGCGTCGCACTCTGAAGAGTGCGAGACGCAACTAACGTTCGCACAGGAGTGACTATGTCAGGCAACTTTCTCTTTACTTCCGAATCCGTCTCGGAAGGCCATCCGGACAAGGTGTCCGATCAGATTTCAGACGCGATTTTGGACGCGATCCTCGCGCAGGACCCGCGCTCAAGGGTCGCCGCCGAAACGTTGTGCAATACCGGTCTCGTAGTGCTGGCGGGCGAGATCACCACCAACGCGCATGTCGATTACATCGAAGTCACACGCCGCACGATCAAGCGGATCGGTTATGACAACACCGAATTCGGCATCGACTACAAAGGCTGTGCGGTGCTGGTTGCTTACGACAAACAGAGCAACGACATAGCGCAGGGCGTCGATCACGCGTCCGATGATTACCTGAATCAAGGCGCGGGTGATCAGGGCCTGATGTTCGGCTATGCATGCGATGAAACCCCCGAGCTGATGCCGGCGCCGATCTACTACGCACACCGCCTGGTCGAGCGTCAGGCCGATCTGCGCCGCGACGGACGAATGCCGTATCTGCGCCCTGACGCGAAGAGCCAGGTCACGATGCGGTACGTCGACGGCAAGCCGCATTCGATCGACACGGTGGTGCTCTCATCACAGCACGCACCGGAAATGTCGGACGGCAAGGTGATGAAGAAAGAATTCACGGAAGCGGTGGTCGAACAGATCATCAAGCCGTCGTTACCGCCGGAATGGCTCAAGAACACGCGTTTCCTGGTGAACCCGACCGGACGCTTCGTCGTCGGCGGGCCGCAGGGCGATTGCGGGCTGACGGGCCGCAAAATCATCGTGGACACTTACGGCGGCGCGTGCCCGCACGGCGGCGGCGCGTTCTCGGGCAAGGATCCTTCGAAGGTCGATCGCTCGGCCGCGTATGCAGCGCGCTATGTTGCCAAGAACGTCGTCGCAGCGGGCCTCGCTCGCCAGTGTCAAGTGCAGGTGGCGTATGCAATCGGCGTCGCGCAGCCGATGAACATCACCGTTTACACCGAGGGCACCGGCGTAATCCCGGACGAGCAGATCAGCAAGCTGGTCGCCGAGCATTTCGATCTGCGGCCGCGCGGAATTATTCAAATGCTCGACCTGTTGCGCCCGATTTACGAGAAAACGGCGGCCTACGGCCACTTCGGCCGCGATGAACCCGAGTTCAGCTGGGAGCGCACCGATCGCGCCGCGTTGCTTGCCGACGCAGTAGGGATCAAGCGTCGGGCTGGCGAAGCGATTCCAGCCTAGCCTTTATACTGTCGTCTGCTTTGAGGAGCGTTGCGACAGCCTTCGTGAAGGCTGCCAGGCTTGAAGCGGTTCGGTTCTCCGCCGAACTCGGAATAACGGCGCTCGCGAACCCCTAACCAAGGAGCGCGAGATGAGCGCCGTACTTAAATCCGAACACAAATCGAAATCCGCGAAGGACCACGTCGTCGCTGACCTTGGCCTGGCCGACTGGGGCCGCAAGGAGATTCGAATCGCCGAAACCGAGATGCCGGGACTGATGGCGATCCGTGACGAGTACGCGAGCACGCAGCCGCTGCGCGGTGCTCGCATTACCGGCTCGCTGCACATGACGATTCAAACCGCGGTGCTGATCGAAACACTGCAGGCGCTCGGCGCAACGGTGCGCTGGGCAAGCTGCAACATTTTCTCGACGCAGGATCACGCGGCAGCGGCGATCGCCGCCAGCGGCACTGCCGTGTTCGCGGTCAAAGGCGAATCACTGGCCGATTACTGGGACTACACACATCGGATCTTTGAGTGGCCCGATGGTGCTTTCAGCAACATGATCCTGGACGACGGCGGCGACGCCACCCTGCTGCTTCATCTGGGCAGCAAGGCCGAGAAAGACACAGGGGTGATTTCTCATCCCGGCAGCGAGGAAGAAGAGTTTTTGTTCGCGTCGATCAAAGCAAAGCTCGCCCGCGATGCATCTTGGTATTCGACGCGACTGGCTAAGATCAAGGGCGTTACCGAAGAGACCACGACCGGTGTCAAACGCCTGTATCAGATGGCCAAGGAAGGCAAGCTCGCGTTTCCGGCGATCAACGTCAACGACTCGGTCACCAAGAGCAAGTTCGACAACTTGTACGGATGCCGCGAATCTCTGGTCGACGGCATCAAGCGCGCGACTGACGTGATGATTGCCGGCAAGGTTGCCGTCGTCGCCGGTTATGGCGACGTCGGCAAAGGGTCGGCGCAAGCGCTGCGCGCGTTGTCGGCGCAGGTATGGGTGACTGAGATCGACCCGATCTGTGCGCTGCAGGCCGCAATGGAAGGCTATCGGGTGGTCACGATGGACTACGCCGCCGACAAGGCCGACATTTTCGTCACCGCGACCGGCAACTTTCATGTGATCACGCACGACCACATGGCGAAGATGAAGGATCAGGCGATCGTCTGCAACATCGGCCACTTTGATAACGAAATCGATATTGCCGGCGTCAAGCAGTATCAATGGGAAAACATCAAACCGCAGGTCGATCACATCATCTTCCCCGACGTCGAGGTCGGTCGCGCGCGACGGTCGTCGCCTCACGGATCCGCAACCCGGTCGGCCCGTCGCCCTCCAGCACCGCGAGATGGAGCGCGGATGCGCCCAGGTCGATGCCGAGCGCGCGGGTGGTCACCCCGCTCTTCTACCGCACGTCCGGATCAGTAGGGACCGGGGAAGACGGCGTCCCTCGCGGCCTTGAGCGGGTTCCCGACGTGGTTCGCCGACTGGGACACGTTGAAGTTGCCGCCGCGGGAGTAGACCGGCGCCCGCCCGTACGGGAACCGGTTGCCCGACACCACGACGTTGCGCGAGTCGCGCAGACGAGACGCCGGAGATGTGCCGGCCCTTCTGCATCGGCTGCACGTTGTCGCGCACCTCGATGCCGACGACGTCGCTGAACTCGAAGCGCGCCGCCGCCGTTGAACCCGACGGGGGTGTCGCTCACGTTGCCGATGACCCGGTACCGGGACCGCGTCCCGCTCGGGGGGTCGACGCGGATCGTCATCGCCTTGCCGACGAACCGGTTGCCGATGACCGAGATGTCCTCGGTCGGAGCGGCCGCGACCTTCGTTGGCGAGGAAGTAGAGGCGGCCCGCGCCGATCGTGTTGTTGCGGATCATCACCCGCCGGGTGACGGAGCTCGTCGTCGCCGGTTCCAGGTCGACGGTCGCGCGGCGCGTCTCGCGGATGATGTTGTGCTCGAACGTGATGTCCTGACCGTTGATCGTCCAGCCCTGCCGGCCGTTGCGGGCGAAGGTCGAGTTCTTCACGAGCAGGTGTTGCGTCGCGGGCCGACGAACACGAAGTCGCCGTAGACGTCGTACGCCTGGACGTGGTCCATCACCATGTTCCGGACGCCGCCGACGACGTACGCGGCCTGGCCCTCGAGCGCGGCGACGTACGCGAAGTCGCCGCGTGCCGGCATTCGGGTTGGCGCCGACGCACGATCACGTTGCGCACGGTGAGGTCGGCGCCCCGCCAGAAGTTGAACATGCTGCGAGTCGCGCGCCGCGTCGGCGCGAGCTCGCGGCCGCTCGTGTCATCGCGCGGAACGTCGCGCCGTTCCCGTCGAAGGTGAGCCGGTTGCGGTACTGGATCGGCAAGCGTGCCGTCGACGCGGTAGCAGGCGCCTTCGGGGCGAACCGCAGCGTCGAGCCGTCCGGCACCGACGCGATCCAGGCGATCACCTCCGCGGTGACGTCGCGGGAGCAGTCGGTCGCGATCGAGGCCGGGATCGTCGCGACGGCGGCGGCGGCGGTCGTGGTGGTCGTCGTCGTGGCGTGGCCGGGGCGTGCTCACCGCCGGGGCGCGGGGTCGCGATCTCCTCCTCGCCGGGGACCGGCGCGGTCGTCGCGGTGGTCGCGGCGCCGGCGCCCGGTGCGCTCAGGCCGATCTGCCGACCCGAGCGAGCGTGCCGAGGAACAGCTGTTCGAATCGGGGGCATGTCAACTTCGTATCGGCAATTGCCGCAAAGGATCTGAAAAATGGATGAACTGCCCCACGCCTGGGGGAGCCCGTCCGGGCGCCGTCGGTACCCTCGCCCGGTGATCGAGAACGCCCGCACCGGCGAGCGGATCGAGTTCCTGGTCCGCACCCCCGAGCTGCTCGCGATGCACGCGACGTGGACGCGGCCGGGCCACCGGGTGCTCGAGCACATCCACCCGGAGATGGAGGAGACGTTCCGGGTGCTGCAGGGCCGCGCCGCGGTGCGCGTCGGCGGTCCCGACGGCGAGGAGGTGCAGGCGGGACCGGGCGACGTCGTCGTCGTGCCGCCCGGGACGCGTCACCTGGCGTGGAACCCGACCGACGGCGAGGTCGAGCTGCGCATCGAGATGCGACCCGCGCTGCGGTGGGCCGAGTTCACCGAGCGGTTCTTCGCGGGTGACGATCCGGTCGCGCTCCTCGCGGAGTTCTCCCGCGAGGTCGTCCTCCCGGAGGACTGAGCGTCCTGAGTCGGACGAGGGCGTCGCGTTCGGCACGAAGCCGGGGCAGGGGACCGCGTGGTCGACGAGCACCGTGCAGTGGAACCGGTGCTCGGCGATCGAGCGGGCGCGGCGCTCGGCCGCGCCCGGGTTCGCGCCTCGACGAGCAACATCGTCACGCCGTTGCCGCCCGTGGCGGTCGAGGGTCTGGACGGTCACCCCGTAGGTCACGATGCCCTCCTCGGGACGGGCCCTCCCCCGTCTTGCTGCAACACACGGATCGTTGACCTCTCATATCGGAGGAAACGCTCCGCGCTTGAGCGATCTGGGCCAGAATCCGGGCGAGCCGAGCCGGTCGAGCCCGAAGGAGGAGCCGCCGATGTCGCGCCGCGAGCGGGTGCAGTCGCTGCGTCACCGGGCGGACCAGTCCGGGATGCTCGCTCGCGGCGGCGAACGTGCCGCTGACGTTCCAGCGCACGCTCATGCCCCGCCCGACATGGACCAGGCGATCGTCACCGGCCTCTCGATCGCGTCGAACCACGCGCTGGTCTCGCTCATCCAGGAGTCGATCCAGTCGATCGCGCTGGTCGCGCTGCGCAAGACGAACGCGCGCGTCGGACAACGTCGCCTGGGGCCGGGTGTCGGTCGCGCTCGACGCGGTCGCGATCGGCGCGGGCATCGGCCTGCAGCGCTGCGTTCCGGCAGCGCCCGCGCGAGCCGCTTGCCGCGCGCCGCGGCGCGCACCGGCGGCTACTGGCTGACGATGACGGGCACCGCCGGCGCGATCATCGGCGGGCTGCAGGAGGCGGTCGGCACGTTCAAGCGGGAGACGCCGAACACGGTGCCGGTCGTGGTGCCCGCGGCCGGCGTGCTCGCGGCGGTGCTCGAGCTACCGGCGCCGGCGGGTCGGCGCGCCTCGACGCCGACCTCCCGTCCGACGGCGCCGCGGTCGCGCCCGCTCAAGGCGCTCGGCGCTCGGTGTCGCGCGTCGCCGTCGCCGTCTCGACGATGAGCCTCGGCGAGCGGGTGCTCGCCGACCGGGTCGCCGCGGCTCGCCGCGCGGGTCCTGCCCGTGAGCCCGGAGGTCGCGCTGCCCGCTCGGTCACGCGGCGGCGCTCGCTCGCGCTCGGGAGCGCGACGCGAGTACCTCATCGAGCACGTGCTTCGGCGGCATCGAGCACAAGGAGACGTCGGTCGAGGCGCGCGTTCGACATCCCGCCGCCGAACCCGTACGTGTCGGGCAGCGTCGCGAGCCACGTCGACTTCGAGTCGCTGCTCGAAGCAGGGCCGGCGGTTCGTGTGGACGGTCACGTCGCCCGAGCAAGATCCGCGAGGTGATGGGCGAGGACGTCGCGCGTGCCGCCGATCCGCGTCTACGTCGGGCTCGCGAGCGCGGACGACCGAGGAGGAGCGGGTCGCGCTCGTGCTCGACGAGCTCGAGCGCACCGGCGCGTTCGAGCGCGCGTGGCTGCTGCGTCGTGTCGCCGACGGGCACCGGCTACGTGAACTACGCCGCGGTCACCGCGCTCGAGCTGCTCGCCCGCGGCGACTGCGCGACGGTCGCGATGCAGTACGCGGCGCGCCCGTCGGTGCTGTCGCTCGACCGCGTCGACGAGGGCCGCGCGCAGGCGCGGATGCTGCTCGACGCGATGCAGCGCGCGGCTCGCGCGCGATCCCCGAGGCGCAGCCGGCCGAAGTTCGTGCTGTTCGGCGAGAGCCTCGGCGCGTGGACGAGCCAGGACCCGTTCGTCGACCGGGGCACGCAGGGCCTCGTCGACACCGGCATCGACCACGCGATCTGGATCGGCACGCCGCACTTCAGCAAGTGGAAGGAGCAGGTGCTCTTCGACGGCCGCGCCGGACGTCGACCGCGGCATCGTCCGGCGTGTTCAGCAACATCGGCGAGTGGCACGCGCTCGACCGCCGAGGAGCGGGCGCGGCATCCGCTACGTGATGATCACGCACCACGACGACGGCGTCGCGCTGTTCGGGCCCGAGCTCGCGATCCAGGCGCCGCGCGTGGCTCGGTCCGCCGGACACGCGCCCGACGCAGGTGCCGAAGGGCATGCGCTGGATGCCGACGCACCGCGTTCTTCCAGGTGCTCGTCGACATGAAGAACTCGGCGAACGTCGTGCCGGGCAAGTTCGCGGCGAAGGGCCACGACTACCGCGCCGACCTGCTCCCGTTCTTCGACGCCGCGCTCGGCTTCGACGCGACCGACGGCGCAGCTCGACGCGATCGCCGCGTGGCTCGAGACGCGAGGAGCTGCAGCGCAGCGAGTGGATCAACGAGCACGGCGCCGACGGGCAAGAGCCTCGCCGCCACGGTCATCGAGCGCGCGCTCAGCGACCTGCACGAGCAGGGTCTCGACCGCGACGACCACCTGGCGCGAGATCGTGCGGATCGATCGCGGAGGAGTTCGGCGCCGGCGGCGGCGCGAGCATCCCGATCCCGGAGCACCTGCCGCCGGGCTGAGCCCGCCGGCGACGCGCCGTCAGCTGTCGGCTACGGCGCCGCAGCGAGGCCGTGGGTGAAGAAGTCGAGGTTCGCGCGTCGCTGCGGCTGTCGCACGACGTCGGGGTCGAACGTGTGACCGTCGAGCTCGCGCTGCAGCAGCGGCTCGAGCAGCATCGAGCCGAGCGCGATGAACAGCACCTGGTACGGGCGCCACTGCGGTCGTCGCTCGTCGGGCGGAGACCGCCGGCCTCGTCGAGCGTCGTCGAGCCCGGCGCGCGTCACCGCGAGCATCTCGTCGAGCAGCGTCGTGCTCGCCGGCTTGTCCTGGAGCAGCGCGCGCCGCAGGTACGCGCGCATCACCGGGTCGCCGCCGATGACGCGCTCGAACACCGCACCGAAGCTCGGCGGCGAGCGCGTCGGGCGGCTGGTCGGTCGGGATCGCGTCGAGCGTCGGTCGCGAACGTGCGCGACCGCGGCGTCGTCGACCGCGCGCACGAGCCCGTCCTTCGAGCCGAAGTGGTGGACGACGAGCGCGGCCGGACGTCCCGGCGTCCTCGGCGATCGCCCGCAGCGACGTGCCGTCGACGCCCTGCTCGGCGAAGCGCCGGAACGCGGCCTCGCGGATCCGGGCCCGGGCGGTGAGGTCGTCGGGCAGCGGCTGCGGCCACGGGTCGCTCCTCGGTCGGTCGGCGGTCGGGTCGAGGTCGGCAGAACGCCTGATCAGGAACCTGACCGTCCTTGACCCTAGCGCCCCGGTCCGCGCAGACTGAACAAACGTTCAGCCCGAGCTCGGCGCACCCGTCGACCGACCAGGAGGCTGCCCGATGGTGTCCACCGTCGAGACCCCGACCGACGACCCGCCGACGGTCGTTCCCGTACTCCGGGTGCACCTCGGTCGAGGACGAGCGCCGCCACCGCAAGCAGCGCCTCGCCGCCGCGTTCCGGGTCTTCTCCCGCTACGGCTTCGACGAGGGCGTCGCCGGCCACATCACCGCCCGCGACCCCGAGCGCACCGACTGCTTCTGGGTGAACCCGTTCGGCATGGACTTCGGGCGCATCCGGGTGAAGGACCTGCTGCTCGTCGACCCGGACGGCGAGGTCATCGAGGGCACGGGCCAGGTGAACCGGGCCGCGTACGCGATCCACTCCGCCGTGCACCGGGCCCGCCCCGACGTGGTGGCGGCCGCGCACTCGCACTCGCTCTACGGCAAGGCCTTCTCCGACGCTCGGCCGCACGCTCGACCCGATCACCCAGGACCACTGCGACTTCTACGAGGACCACGCGCTCTACGACGGGTTCCGCGGCGTCGTGCTCGACCGCGAGGAGGGCGACCGCATCGCCGACGCGCTCGGCGGCGACGCAAGGCGGCGATCCTGCGCAACCACGGGCTGCTGACCGTCGGCCAGTCGGTCGACGAGGCCGCGTGGTGGTTCATCCGCATGGAGCGCTGCTGCCAGGTCACGCTGCTCGCCGAGGCCGCGGGCACCCCGGTCGTGATCGACGACGAGGCGGCGCGCCAGGTCTACTCGCGAGTCGGGCTCGCACGTCGCCGGTTGGTTCACGTTCCAGCCGCTGTACGAGCAGATCGTCGAAGACCAGCCCGACCTGCTCGACGAGTGACGCGAGGAGCCGTGATGCGAGACGATGCAGGACCCGACGACGAAGTCCGGACGACCGCGACACGTTCGCCCGGATGGACGAGTCGACCCGCGAGCAGTGGGACCACATCGCGCGACGAGTCGATCGAGGACTGGGCGAACGTCCCCGACCGCATCCTCGGCGATGCTGCGCGCGCTCGGCCGGGGTCACGAACGGCTTCGCGGTCGACCAGCTCACGCACGTCTGCCAGACCGCGGCGCGCGCCGAGCGCGCCGGCGCCGACGACGAGGTCGTGGTCGCGGCGCTGTGCCACGACATCGCCAAGGCGGTCTCCGAGCCGAACCACCCGGCGGTCGCGGCGGCGCTGCTCAAGCCGTACGTGCGCGCCGGAGGTCGTGTGGATGGTGCAGGTCCACCAGGACTTCCAGGGCCGGCACTACTACGGGTTCATGGGCAAGGACCCGGAGGCGCGTCGGCAGTACGTCGACCACCCGGCGTACGCGCTCGCCGAGCAGTTCGCCGACGAGTGGGACCAGACGTCGTTCGACCCGGACTACGACACGCCGCCGCTCGAGCACTTCGAGCCGCTGGTGCGCGAGATCTTCAGCGCGCCGCAGTCGCGCCTGACTCCGTCCCGGCCCGGATGCCGCGTCGCGAGGTAGGCGCTCGCGTTCAGCGCCGCGTGCGCGATCGTCGGCGCGGCGATGCTGCCCGACCGCAGGCGCAGCCAGCCGAAGCCGATCCCGCCGATCGGTGGTCGCGACGACGTCGCCGAGCACCGCCGCGGGCCGCGTGCCGCGCGTGGTCGACCGACGATCGCCGCCGGTCGCCTGCGCGGCGCGCCGGGTGCAGCGCCGGCGCCGATGTGCCAGAGCCCGAACGCGATCGAGCTGACGACGCAGCGCGCGCCGGCGGTCGCCGTCGCGCAGGCCGAAGCCCGAGGATCACGCCGCGGAAGACGAGCTCCTCGACGAGCGCGGTCGCGAGCGGGATGCGGACCAGGAGCTGCACCGCGGCCTCGGCGCGGACGCGTCGGTCACGCGGTCGTCCTGGAACGCGGTGCCGCTGCCGGTCGAGCGCGCGCGCCGTCGCCGGTCGACCGCGACGATCGCCGCCGGCCGACGGCCGCACCGACGCGCAGGCCGCGACGCGAGGTCGCGGCGGTCGCACCCGAGATCGCGCGGCGTCGGCGCCGACGCCGCGTGCGCGAGCGCGGCCAGCCCGACCGCGGCGCCGGCGCCGGCCACCGGCCGCGCCCGCTCCGGCAGCACCGAAGTGCGACGACCGCCCCGAACCCGAGCGTCAGCGCGGCCGCCGCCAGGTCCAGCCCGATCCGGTTTCGGTGACGATCGCGTCGCCCTGACGACCGATCGCCACCGAAACGAGTCATCGGCGGGTCCGGACTCGTCGGCGGTCTGGAAGCGCTCGGCGTAGGAGCGCATCGCGCGCGCGGCGCTCGTCCGGGTCGATGCCGAAGTCGGCGAGGTCGTAGACGACGGTCCCGAACTTCCCCGCTGGTGCGTCGGCGAGGAACGCCTCCATCCCGGCGCGCGCGCGTCGGCGTCATCGGCTGGCCCGCGACGTCGTAGATGCGCTCGACCATCGCGAAGTCGTCGGCCATGAACTCGTGGAAGCGCACGTCGATCGCCTGACCGTCGGGGATCAGGTCGCGGTCGCGCTCGCACGCCTGCAGCAGGTCCTCGACCCGCTGCGACCAGTACGGGCCGTACACCGTCGGGTCCGGGTGGGCGACGCTCATGCGCGCCGCGTACGTGAGCATCGTGACGACGGACGCGGTGACCGAGACCGGGTCGCGGTGGGTCACGACGAACGTCGCGTCGGGGAAGACGTTGAGCAGCGGCGGATCTGCTCGCAGTGCTGCGGCGACTTCAGCACCCAGCGCTCGCCGCCGCGCAGCCACGTCAGCACCTGCAGCACCTGCTTGAGGTACTGCGTAGTGCGGCGTCTGGTCGTGGCTCGAGGTAGTAGTCGCGCCACGTCGGCATGACGCGCCATCGTCTCGAACAGCATCGACGAGAAGTCGATCGCGAGCAGCTGGATCTCCTCGTGCACGTTGTCGACGGTCATCTCGTGCATGCGCTCGAACAGCGGCGCGGCCGCGTCGATCATCTCGAGCCCGACCTGCGTGGTCGCGAATCGCGGGTCGGGCTCGCCGGGCGCGGGCCGCGCGACGGCGGGAGCACCGGCTCGAGCGCCTCCCAGTACGGGAGCGACCGCAGCGCCGGGTCCGACGAGATCAGGTTGTGCAGGTGCGACGTGCCGGTGCGCGGCAGCCCGACGATGACGATCGGCGCGGTGATCGGGATGTCGAGGATCTCGGGGTGGCGGTCGAGCAGGTCCTGGATCAGGAGCCGGCTCCGGAGCAGGCCCGAGCACGACGGTGTGGTCGCTCAGCACGCCGAACGGCGAGAGCCCGGCCTCGTCGCGCAGGCCGGTGAGCAGCACGTCGAGACGCTCGCGGAACGCCGGGGTCGTCGAGGCCGGCGCTCGAGCCCGGTCTCGGCCGCGGGCCTGCGTCGAGCATCGGCTCCGCCTCGAGTCGCAGCTCCGCGGCCATCGGCGCGACCGCCTCGTGGATCGCCTGCACGTCCGGGCGAGAAGCGCGGGTTCGCGTAGTCGTCGATGTGCACCGGTGCCGGTCGTGTGTCGGTCACCCGATCCCCCTGCTCCACGCGCCGGAGCGCGCGCCAGGACGGTCGGTCGAGCGGTGGAGGTGCGGCGGCGTCAGGCGCCGACGGTGCGGCGCGAGCGGCGCACCATCACCGTGCCGGCGAGGGCAGCCCCGACGCCGATGAGCGCGAGGCCGGCCACGTCACCACCGGTGAACGGCAGCGTGCTCTGTCGTCGCGTCGCGGTCGATGGCCGCCTGCACCGTGCGCCGGTGTCCGACGTTGACGTCGGGCGGGTTGCCGCCGTTCGGGTAGTCGGCGGCCGCCGCGACGCCGGCCGGGACCACGACGTGGCGAGCGACGACGATCGAGGTGCCGACGAGTCGGCGGAGCGTCGAGGAGTGCTGCGTCGCATCGGGGTCCTTCCCAGTGCATCAGGTGACCTGCGCGAAGTCTACGCGCTCGGTGTGCCGCGGATATCGCGGACAGTTGCCCGTCGTTCGGCAGATTTGCCCGGTGCGTTCACGACCCGGCTGGATCCGGGAGCGATCGTCCGGTTTGCGGCTCGCCGGTCGGGGGATCAGCGCGGTGGTCAGGGGACGGGATCTGCTGCGTCGGGCGGTCCGGTGACCACCGAGCCGTCCGGCGCGTACGACCAGACGTCGTAGGTGCCCTGCCCGGGCTCGTTGCCGTCCCAGACGGTCGAACGCGCTGACGACGCGCCGCGGTAGTGGATCGTCTTGCCCGCTGCGAGCGCCTGCTTGCACGCGGCGAACGTCGAGCAGTCGCGTCGTGCCGCCCAGGCTCTTCGCGAACGTGCTGCTTCATCTTCGCCGGGTCGTCGGAGCTGCGCCTGGACGCGCGGCGAGCGCCGTGAGCATCGGTGCAGTCGTAGTAGTACGCGGAGAAGATCGGCGCGACGCCCGGCTCTCGCGCATCGACGCGGTGAACGCGTTCTCGCGGCTCGCCGGCGCGGCCGCGGGCGCGGTGCCGACGATGCCCTGCACCGCGCCGGGGTTCGCCGGGTCGACCGCTGGTGTGGAACGTCGTGCTCTGCATCCCGTCGGGCGCGTACAGCGGGCAGCCTGGTTCGGGCCGACGCCGGCGGCGGTCAGGGCCTTGACCAGCTCGGCGCCGTCTCGGTCAGCGCGATCGCGACGACCGAGTCCGGCGTGGCGGCCCGTGATCTTCTTGGCCGACCGCGTCGAGGTCCTCGGCGTTCGGGGTCGTAGGTGATGCGTGCCCGGCCGGCGTGATCTCCTGCTTCGGCGCAGCTCGCGGCCGACGCGGCCCGAGGAACGCTGGTGCCGTAGGCGTCGTCCCGGGCCACGATCACCGGGTCGCTTCCGGCCCTCGGTCGCGACCAGCCGGGCGAGCGCGATCGCCTGGAGCCGGTCCGGCGGCGCGGTGCGGAAGTAGTAGCCGCCGGAGTCGGCGCGTCGCTGAGCTCCTCGGCCGAGTTCGAGCCCGAGCACTCAGCACCCGCCCGGGTCCGGATCGTGTCGAGCAGGTCGAGCGCGGTGCCGGTCGCGGTCGGGCCCGATGACCGCGTCGACCTTCTTGGTGTCGAGCAGGTCGTCGAGCGACGTGTTCGCGACGCCGGGCTGTTCTCGCCGCCGCCGTCGTCGGCGACCGTGATCGTGACCGGCTTGCCGTTGACGCCGCCGGCCGGCGTTGATCTCGTTGACCGCGATCTGCACCGGGGCGGTCAGCGACTTGCGCGATCGGAGCGAGGCTCCCGGTGAGCGGCGCGAGCTGGCCGAGCGTGAGCGTGCCGTCGACGGGTTGCCGCGGCGCGAGGTGCGCGGTCGTCGACGATGGTCGTGGTGCTCGAGCCTCGCGGAGTCGGAGTCGCCGCCGCACGCGGCGAGCAACGGCGAGCAGCACGACGCACGACGACGCCCGGAACGATCCCGGAGTCGCTTGATGGCGAACCAGGGTAACGAGCGGTCGCCCGCGCACCGGATCGCGGCGGTCGTGCCGGCGCGACGGCGTTTTCAAGAAGCGACGCCGTCGATGCCGATGGACCCTCAGGGACGGCCCGCGCGCCAGGGGGAGTCCCACGCAATCGATCCGCGGTTTCCGGCGTCACCCTCGAGGTGCACGAGCCGTGTTCGCCGCGGCTGCTCGCCGTGGCCGTCGTCGTGGCGCTCGGCGTCGATGCGGGCCCGGCGCCCGCGTGGCCCGGTGACCCGGACGGTACGTTGGGGAGCTGTGGCCTGAAGTCGATCGACGTCACCACGGGCGAGCCGAGCGAGGCGACCGGCGTCGCTGCTCGACCCGACGGCAGCTACGTCGTCGGCGGTCGGGTCGGACCGAGCGCGCTCGTCGCCCGGTTCATCGCCGACGGCACGCTCGACCGGCCGTTCGGACCGGCGGCACGAGGGTCGGTCGGAGCTGGGCAGCGGACGCCGAGTTCGCCGCGGTCGCCCGTCAGTTCGACGGCAAGGTCGTGGCCGTCGGCTCCCGCACGTCGGGACGTCGGTCGACTCGCTGATCGTGCGGGTGACCACCGCCGGCGCGGCTCGACACGCTCGTTCCACAGCACCGGCACGCTCATCGACAGCCATCGGGGCCGACGACCGGCTCGCCGCGGTGCAGGTGCAGGCCGAACGGTGCGATCGTCGTCGGCGGCTCCGACGGGTGACGAGCGGCATCGTCGCTCGCGTCACGATCGACGGGACCCCGACGCCACGTTCGACGGTGACGGCGCAGCGCACCGACCTGCCGCTGACGGTCGACGGCGATGGTGCTGCAGCCCGACGGGAAGATCGTGATCGGCGGTCGCACCGCCGGACGACGACTTCGCGCTGCATGCGGCTCAACGCGGACGGCACCACCGACGAGAGCTTCGGCGGCACCGACGGCGTCGTCGACGACCTCGGCGGCTACGACGGCGTGACCGCGCTCGCGCTCGACGCGCGACGGCGACGTGCGTCGCGGCCGGGTTCGGTCACGGCGCGAAGGGTGCGGGCCACACGATCGTGCGTCGGTACGACTCGCCGGCGGCACGCTCGACGCCGACCTTCCACGGCGACGGACCGCGCGTTCGGCCTCGACGACGACCCGGTGTCCGTGATCGTCGCGCGGCCGACGGCAAGATCGTCGTCGCCGGCGAACTCGAAGGTCGGCGGCGACAACGACGTCGTGCTGCTGCGCCTCAACGGGACGGGACCCGCGACGACACGTTCGGCATCGGCGGCGATCTCGTTGCTACGACGCCGGCATCTTCGCCGGTCGTCGAACGACGCGCGTCGTCGCGCTCGAACGGTCGGGTGCTCGTCGTCGGCAGCGTGCGGGTCAGCGGCCGGCCGCGCAGCTCGCGCTGTTCCGCTACCAGGCGGACGCGGCGACCGCCGCGCCGACCCGACGCAGGGCTTCGTGGTCGACCGGCACCGGCGCGCTGCGCGGGCTTCTCCGCCGGGTGCTCGGCGCAAGCCCGGCGGCTCGCGGCCGGGAACACGAAGTGGCCGGGCAAGGACGTCGCCCGCGGGCGTCGCGCGTGCTGACCGGCGGGCGCGGGCTCGTGGTCGAGGGCGACCGGCGCACCTGCACCCGTTCCGCTTCGGTGACGGGTCGGTCTCCGGCCTCACCGGTGAAGGGCAACGCGACGTGGAGGGAGCGACACCGCACGCGGCGTCGCGGTCGTGCCCGAAGGCACGGGTGGGTACGTGGTCGACAAGTACGGGTGGCCTGCACGCGTTCCGGATCGGCACGGGACCCGACGCCGCGCATCCCGACCGGCCTCACGAAGTGGACCGGCCAGGACATCGCCCGCGGCGATCGCGCTGCTGCCCGAACGGCGCGGGCGGCTACGTGCTCGACGCCACCGGCGGTCTGCACGCCTTCGGCGGCGCGCCCAAGGCCCGCGGCGGGGCCCGTCGTGGCCGGGCCAGGACCGGGCCCGCGGCGTGGCGATCGCCCCCGACGGCAGCGGCGGGTGGGTCGTCGACTCGCTCGGCAACCTCGTCTCCGTTCGGCATCGGCGACGAACGCGAAGCCGGTCGCGCGCCGACGGCGGCCCGATCTGGACCGGACCGATCGCCCGCGGGGTCGCCGCCCTTCCCTGAGCGCCCCGGCAAGTCGGGACGGCGTAGCGTGCACGTGTGACCGAGCGCGTGAGCTCCCGGCAACGTCCTCTTCATCACGCGTCGACCAGTGGCGCGGCGACTGCCTCGGCGACGCCGGGTCACCCGGTGGTGCAGACGCCGAACCTCGACCGCCTCGCGGCCGAGGGCGTCCTGTTCCGCCGCCACTACGCGCAGGCCGCGCCGTGCGGGCCGAGCCGCGCGTCGCTGCACACCGGCACCTACCTCATGAACCACCGCTCGGTGCTCAACGGCACGCCGCTCGACGCGCGCTTCACGAACGTCGCGCTCGAGGCGCGCGCGCGTCGGCTACGACCCGGTGCTGTTCGGCTACACCGACGCGTCGCCCGACCCGCGCGAGCTCGCGCCCGACGACCCGCGCCTGCGCACGTACGAAGGCGTGCTCCCCGGCTTCCGCGCGGTGCTCGACCTGCCCGAGCACCTCGAGCCGTGGGGCGCGTGGCTGCGCGAGCAGGGCTACGACGTGCCCGACGACGTGCGCGAGATGTACGAGCCGATGTCGGACGAGCCCGCGCGCGCCGGTCGCGTACGCGGCCGAGCACACCGAGGCCGCGTTCCTCACCGGCGAGCTGCTCGCGCTACGTCGACGAGCAGGCAGGGCGCGCCCTGGTTCGTGCACGCGGCGTACATCCGCCCGCACCCGCCGTTCGTCGCGCCCGAGCCGTACAACACGATGTACGACCCGGACGCCGTGCCGGCACCCGGTGCGCCACCCGACGTTCGAGGCCGAGGGCGCGGCGCACCCGCTGCTCGCGGGCGCGGTGCTCATCCCCGGCCTGCGGGGCCCGGACGACGAGGCCGGAGCTCCGCCAGCTGCGCGCGACGTACTACGGGATGATGACGCGAGGTCGACGCGCAGATCGGTCGGCTGGTCGACGGTCTGCGCGAGCGCGGCGCGTGGGACGACACGCTCGTCGTCCTCACGTCGGACCACGGCGAGCAGCTCGGCGACCACTGGCTCACCGAGAAGCTCGGCTGGTTCGACCAGAGCTACCACGTGCCGCTGATCGTGCGCGACCCGCGTCGCCGAGTCGAACGCGACGCGCGGCGCCGTCGTCGAGGATCGCTTCACCGAGAACGTCGACGTGATGCCGACGATCCTCGAGTGGATCGGCGTCGGGCGCGCCGGTGCAGTGCGACGGCGCGTCGCTGCTCGACGTGCTGCACGGCGACGACGCCCGACGCGCTGGCGCGACGCGGTGCACTGGGAGTGGGACTTCCGCGACCCGACCGGTCGGCTCACCCAGGAGATGTTCGGCATCGGCATCGACGAGTGCTCGCTCGCGGTGCTGCGCGACGAGCGCGGCAAGTACGTGCACTTCGCCGGCATGCCGCCGCTCTTCTACGACCTCGAGCGCGACCCCGACGAGCTCGTCGAACCGCGCCGGCGATCCCGGCGTACGCGCGCGACGGTGCTCGAGTACGCGCAGCGGCTGCTGTCGCTGCGCATGCGCAACGCGGAGCGCACGCTGACCGGCGCGCTCGTCACGCCGCAGGGCGTCATCGAGGCCCGGCGGCCGGGCCGGCGCCGGGTGGTGAAACCGGACCGGTTCCGGTCGCTTCCTGACCGGGTTCCAACGGTCGCGAATCACACGCTTGTGAAACACGTCACCGAGAAATGCCGGAGAGCAGGCATAGGGCCTGCCGGGTCAGGCTGAACTCGCGTTCAACACCCCGGGAACTTTCGCGAATTCCTGCCAGATCCTGGAAATCCAGTTCGGGGTTGCGGTCCCATCGCCTCGGTACCGTCGGTGGATCGGAAAGCTGGTGTTTGCGGCTTTTCGACCCCCTCCTCCGATCCCGTGGCTTTCGCCGCGCGCGTCCGGAGCGGGCGCACTACTGGCGGAGCTGGGAGGCAACACATGTCGAGTCGTCACGCGACTCTGTCCGTGTCCGATCACGACCCCGGGACCGAGCCGTCGCGGCGGTCCCGGCGGGCAGCGCCGTCTGGTCCGACGCCGGACCGCGCTGCCGGACGGCGGGGTTGGTCGGTGCGCTGGCGCTCGGGCGTCACGGCGACCGCGGCCGGCGTCTCGCCGAACCCGGCCCACGTGCCGGAGGCGGCCGGGGCGGCCGAGAGCAAGGCGCCCCGCCAGGTGCGACCTGCGCGGCGTCGCAGCTCGTCACCGCGCAGCGGAAGGTCGCCGCGCGCCCGGTCGAGGCGGTCCTCGTGACCCACGCCGAGACCGTCACCGAGCGCAGCTGCAGGCCGCTGCCGCGGCCGCCGCGGCCCAGGCCGCGGCGCACGCCGAGATGATGCGCCCGAAGACCGGCGTGGACTGGGACGGGATCGCCGCGTGCGAGACCGGCGGCAACTGGTCGATGCAGGGCTCGACGTTCTCCGGTGGCGTCGGCTTCGCCAACTCGACGTGGAGCGGGTTCGGTGGGCGCCAGTTCGCGGCGAACGCCGGCCAGGCCACGCGTGAGCAGCAGATCGTCGTGGCCGAGCGTGTGTACGCCGCGCTACGGCCTCTCGGGCTGGGGCTGCAAGGCCTACGGCTAGTCCCACCCGCACCTGATCGTCACCGACGGCCGATCGCCAGCGCACGGAAGCGCAGCGATCGGCCGTTTCGGTGACCGGAGCGGTGACGGGACCCGAGAAGGTGCCCGATAGCGTGCCCCGCATCGCCACCAACGCTTCCGACCTCCCTCCCGCCGATCTCGCGATCGGCGCGTTCAGCGACACGCCGCCGTGGATCGTCGTGCCCGACGAGCTGCGTTGGCGGCGCGGCCTCGATCACCTCCGCGCTCGGGTGCGGGCCGAGGTCCCCAGGCTCTCGACGCCACGCGGCGATCCCGCCGATCGGACGGTTCGTCCGGGTCACCAGCTCCGTCGGCACCGCGATCGCGCTCTGGTACGTGCGCGAGCGCGGCACCCCGGAGTCGCGGCGCGGGATCTCGCGCCGGCTGCGGCGCTCGTTCGAGCGGCTCGGCTCGACGTACATCAAGCTCGGCCAGATCGTCTCCGGCGGCGAAGGGCTCTTCCCCGAGGAGCTCGTCGTCCGAGTTCAAGCTGCTGCGCGACCAGGTGCCGGCCGAGTCGTTCGACTCGGTGCGCCGGGTCGTCGAGGAGGACCTCCACGTGCCGCTCGAGCGACGTCTTCGCCCACTTCGACCAGGTGCCCATCGCGGCGGCGTCGATCGCACAGGTGCACGCGGCGACGCTGCGGACCGGCGAAGAGGTCGTCGTCAAGGTCCAGCGGCCGCGCATCGCCGCGCTCGTCCGCCAGGACCTGGCCGCGCTGGCGTGGCTCGGCCCCGCGCATGGTCGGGCGCATCCCGGTGGCCGCCCTCGCGAACCCGCCCGCGCTGGTCGAGCTGTTCGCGGAGACGATCGTCGAGGAGCTCGACTTCCGGCTCGAGGCCGAGAACATGCTCGACATCGCCGCGGTGCATGGCGAAGACCGGCGTGCGCATGACCGTGTGTCCCGCGACCGCACCCGGAGCTGGTGACCCGCCGGGTGCTCGTGATGGAGCGGCTCTCGGGCTTCAACTTCGAGGACGTCGAGGGCATGAAGCGAGCGGGCATCGACACCGAACGCGCTGCTGCGGTCGAGCCTGATCGCGTTCCTCGAGGGCGCGCTGCTCCACGGCGTGTTCCACGGCGACCTGCACGGCGGGAACCTGTTCGCGATGCCCGACGGGCGCACCGCGCTCCTCGACTTCGGCATCACCGGACGGCTCGACGAGCAGAAGCGACTGGCGTTCCTCCGCCTCCTCGTGTTCGGCACCACGAGCGACGTGCTGAGCCAGCTCGCGGCGCTGCGCGACCTCGGCGCGTTCCCGCCCGACACCGACCTCGAGGCGGTGGTCGAGGACCTCGGCCTGGAGGAGGAGCTGCCGGACCCGACCCACATGTCGGCCGACGCGCTCGACGAACGAGCTGCGCGAGCTCACGAAGAAGCTCCTCGGCTACGGCGCCCGCGCGCCGAAGGAGCTCATGCTGTTCGTGAAGAACATGATGTTCCTCGACGGCGCGACCGCGACCCTCGCCCCGGACCTCGACATCCTCGGCGAGATGGCGCAGATCTACGCCTACTTCCAGCAGCACTACGGCGAGCAGATCGCGATCCAGCTCGGGCTCGACCCGAACGAGCGGGTGGACTTCGACCTCGACGCGGTGAAGGCCGGCTTCCGCCTCGGCGAGGAGTACGGCGACCACGCTCACCTACGCGCAGGTGAAGGAGCGGCGCGAGACGATCCGCAAGCGCATGCGCGACCGCTGAGACGCGGGGTGCGAGCGCCTCGGGGAAGCGCTCGAGGGTGGCGCGGATCGTCGCGACCTGCTCCGCGTCGAGCCGCTCCTTCCAGCGGTCGGGCTGGTCGGCGGCCCGCCGGTTCGTCTGGTAGCCGGTGCCCGCCTGGTCGGACTCGCACGAGTGCCTCGGTGGCCGCATCGGTCCACCTGAGGCCGAGTCCCTCCGCCACCCGCCGGAACTCGACCGTGGGGTCGACGCAGAGCTGCTCGTGCGTCACGACCAGCCAGTCGTCGTGGTGCCGGGCCGCGTCGCGCAGCGCGCAAGCGAGGACCGCGTACTCGAACACCTGGTGGGCGAGTCGGGGGTCCGACGGGCGCGGCGGGTCGACGTCCCAGTGCTGCTGCGCGTAGCCGGCGAACGCAGCCGCCTCGGCGACGTCGCGGACGTAGTCGAGCTCGATCCAGCTCGCGAGGACGTTCGAGCGGGTGCCGCTCGACCAGCAGCACGCGCGGCGCGAAGCGGGCGACGAGCCAGTCCATGGCCAGCTCGCTGCGCACCGACTTCACGACCACGTGCCGCGCGTCGGGCACGGCCACGCGGGGCCGGGCCAGCGTGCTGACGAGCCGCAGCTTCGCGGTGACCGGCCCGCCGAGCCAGGCCCGCCACCGGTCGTCGAGCGGGACCTGCGCGTAGAGGCGCCGCGCGACCTTGTCGCGCCCAGTGCCGGCGTAGCGCCCGCCTGCGAACGCCCCCGCGAAGAGCGCCTCGAGATCCTGGTCGTGCGCCCCGGCGTCGAGCACGGGCGCGACGCCGTGCCCGAGCCGGGCCCGGAACGCGAACGGGTCGTGGTCACCGTCGGGCTCGTGCACGTAGACCGCACCCTGGGTGCGTTCGAGCACGCGGCCGACCCACGTCGTGCCCGAGCGGGGCACCCCCGCGACGAGGACGCGGTTCACGTCACCCGGCACCTGTGACACCGGCGCAGGCTACCGGCGACCACGACGCGGCGGCGCCGGCCGTATCCTTCGCCGCCGTGGACCTGTCCGTCGTCATCCCTGCGCACGATGTCGCGGACACGCTCGGCGAGCAGCTCGATGCGCTCCTCGGCCAGACGTGGGACGGCGAGTGGGAGGTCGTCGTCGTCGACAACCGCTCGACGGACCGGACCGCAGCGATCGCGCAGGAGTACGCGGCGCGTAACGCACGCGTCCGCGTGGTCGACGCGCCCGACCGGGCCGGGCTCTGCTACTCCCGCGAGACCGGCGTGCAAGCGGCGGCGTCGGACTGCGTCGCGATCTGCGACGGCGACGACGTCGTCGAGCCCGGCTGGGTGCGGGCGATGGGCGAGGCGCTGCGCGAGCACCGGGTCGTCACCGGGCCGCTCGACGTCGACCGGCTCAACCCGCCGTGGCTGGTCGAGACCCGCGGCCGGCTCGACACCGACCAGGTCCGGACCTGGTTCGGCGCGTTCCCGGTGATCGCGGGGGGCAACCTCGGCATCCGCCGGGACGTGTTCGCCGAGACTGGGTGGTTCGACCAGGACTACATCGGTGCGGAGGACCACGAGTTCTCGTTGCGGCTCGCGCAGCACGGGATCCCGATCCACTTCGCCCCCGACGCGCGCATCGCGTACCGCTACCGCAGCGAGGCGTCCGTGCTCTGGCGGCAGGGGAACACCTACGGGCGGTCGCGGCCGATGCTGCGACGGCGCGTGGTCGACGCCGGGCTCCCCGCACCGTCGCGGTTCGCGGGGTGGCGGTCCTGGCTCTGGCTGCTGCGCCGGCTCCCGGGGCTGGGCTCGCCCGAGGGCCGTGCCCGGTGGGCGTGGGTCGCCGGCAACCGGGTGGGCCAGCTGCGCGGGAGCGTCGCGGCCCGCTCGGTGTTCCTCTAGTGCTCCGTCCGGTGACGATGCCGATGTGCTCGGCGAGTCACGGGCGTCGCTCGCAAGGACACACGACGAGGCGTAGTGGTGCCTACGTTGAGGAGGAGGACGCCGCGAGCGGCGTTCGTGGCCGACGAGACGCGGCAAGCGTTGCCGGTCGGGGCACTCAGAGCCGGACTTCGGCCCGAGCGCGGCGCACCGCACGCACCGGCCGGGCGACCCGCGGTTGTAGAAGGTGCCCGCGGTCGTCTTCGTCCGCTCCGACGACGACAGCGGCTCCTCGTGGATCAGCTCCGGGTCGACCCGGTGCGCGAGCGCCTCCTTCCACCGCTCGCGGCGGGATCGACGGGTCGAGGAACGCCGAGCTGGTCGTACGTGTACTCCCAGTCCTCGGTGAACCGGGGGAAGAGCGAGGAACGTGTGCGGGCAGGTCGTAGCGGGCGACCGTGAAGAGCAGCTCGTAGAAGAGGAGCGCGAGCGCCTCGCGCTGCTGTGGTCGCCTTCGCCGTGCCGAACAGGCCGCCGAACGTGTGGAGGTTGCTGCCGTAGCCCGTGTTGCGGACCCGGCTCGCGACCGCGACGTCGAGGTCGCGGACCGGGATGATCACGTGCTCGATCTCGACCTCACCCCGGTCGAGCAGCCCGCCGAGGCGGCGGCTGAGGTTCGGGTCCTTCACGATCCGGGGCGCGTTCGGCGACTCGATGCGGAACTCGAGCCCGGCGTTGACCCGCTCGTCGACCGCGTGGTCGGGCGAGAAGCCGGTGTCGAGGCCGAGGTCGGTGAGGACCTGGACCAGCAGCGTGGTGCCCGCCCGGCCCGTCCCGGTGATGACGACCTTCGGACCCGTCGTGCCACCGGGAGAGGATAGACGGCCCATTGGGCCGGGAAATCGGCGGTGGCGCCGCATCTAACCTGGGTCCGTGCCCGAGCTGCCGGAGATGCAGGCGCTCGCCGAGCGGCTCGAGGTCGCGATCGGCGGGGCGGCGATCGACGGGGGTCGACCCGCTCGGCTTCGCCGCGCTCAAGACCGTCATCCCGCGCGCCGGACTCGATCGTCGGCCACCGGGTCGACGCGGTCGGCCGCCGGGCGAAGTACCTGATCTTCGAGCTCGACGACGGCATCCGCCTGCTGATGCACCTCTCGCAGGCCGGCCGGCTCGACATCGAGGAGCCGCCGAAGAAGACGCGCCCGAAGGGCGCCGCGGTGCGGATCCGGTTCGACAACGGCCAGCGCGCTCCTCGTGCGCGAGCACGGCACCGAGCGCAAGGCCGCGTGGTGGGTGCTCGCACCGGGCGACGACGGCCCGCTCGAGAAGCTCGGTCCCGAGCCCGACTCGGACGAGTTCGCCGAGCTGATCCTGCACGGCAGCGACAAGCGACGGATCCACACGATCCTGCGCGACCAGCGGACGGTCTCCGGGATCGGGCGCGGGCTACGCGAACGACGCGCTGCACCGCGCGCACGTCTCGCCGTACGCGACGCTCGCGTCGCTCGACGCGCCGAGCAGCGTGCAGGCGCTGCTCGACGCGATCCGCGTCACGCTCGCCGACGCGCTCGAGCGGGAGCGCGAGCGCGACGGCGGCCTGTCCGAGCCGCAAGCTCGGCGAGCGCTTCCGGGTGCACAACCGGGCCGGGACGCCGTGCCCGGAATGCGGCGACGGGTCTGCGCCGGGTCTCGTACGAGTCCTACGAGGTCACGTACTGCCCGCACGTGCCAGACCGGCGGCAAGGTCCTCGCCGACCGCCGCATGTCCCGCCTGGTCAAGTAGCGCGGCGACCGAAGTCGCCGAGGAGCGGGAGACGATCGCCGACCTCGGCGGTGGCCGTCGGGTCGAGCAGCCACCGCCGGGTCTCGGCGCAGGAGGTATCGGCCGCGACGCGGGCATTGCTTGAGCGCCGAACCGTAGAGTTGGCCCGGTGAGCACCGCTCGCCTGCTGGGCTCGATCCCGAGCCCGAGCGAGAACGTCATCCACCTCGGCCCGGTGCCGCTGCACATGTACGGGCTGATGCTCGCGATCGGCGTGCTCGTCGCGGTCCGGGTCGCCGAGGTGCGCTGGGTCCGGCGCGGCCACCCGGCCAAGGAGTTCTCGGACCTCGTCGTGTGGATCGTGATCGCCGGCGTGATCGGCGCGCGGGTGTACCACGTGATCACCGACTACCAGCTCTTCGACGGACGACTGGCTGCAGGCGTTCAAGATCTGGGAGGGCGGCCTCGCGCATCTGGGGCGCGGTCATCGGCGGCGCGCTCGCCGCGATCGTCCTCGCCCGGCGCCGTCACCTCGACCTCGGTGACCTCCTCGACTGCATCGCGCCCGGCCTCGTGTTCGCGCAGGCGATCGGGCGCTGGGGCAACTGGTTCAACCAGGAGCTGTTCGGCGGGCCGTCGACGTTGCCGTGGGCGCTCGAGATCGACGCCGCGAACCGACCCGACGGGCTACCTGCAGTACGCGACGTTCCAGCCGACGTTCCTGTACGAGTCGCTGTACTGCCTCGCGCTCGGGCTCGTGCTCATCTGGATCGACCACCACTTCGCAGCTGAAGAAGTTCCAGCTGTTCGCGCTGTACTGCATGGGCTACACCGCGGCGCGCTTCGTGTTCGAGGAGATGCGCATCGATCCGGCGCACACCATCGGACCGCTGCGGGTCAACGCGTGGGTGAGCATCGTCGTGTTCCTCGGCGCGCTGGCGTGGTTCCTCTGGCTCGGCCGCCACGGGAACGCCGGTGGTGCGGCCCGATCCGGACGACGACGGCGCGGCGGACATTTCGTCCAGGGTCCGCGCCCGACTCCGCGTAGGCTGGACGGCCCGGCCCGGCTCGATCGCGCCCCCGATCGAACCGACCAGGAGAAGCTGACGCCTGTGACTGCCACTGTCCCCCAGCCCCTGCGCCGCCGCAGACCGCGATCGCCCGCGCGGTCAACGTCTCCAAGATCTACGGCAGCGGCGACGCCGAGGTCCGCGCGCTCGACGACATCAGCGTCGAGTTCGGCGCCGCGCGTGTTCACCGCGATCATGGGTCCGTCGGGCTCGGGCAAGTCGACGCTGCTGCACTGCCTCGCCGGCCTCGACCGGGTCACGAGCGGCAGCATCTACCTCGGCGACGTCGAGATCAGCGGCAGCAACGAGAAGCAGCTCACGCTGATCCGCCGCGACCGCATCGGGTTCGTGTTCCAGGCGTACAACCTGATCCCGACGCTGAACGCGGAGGAGAACATCACGCTGCCGATGGCGCTCGCCGGCAAGCAAGCCGGACCCGGCGTGGTACGAGCAGATCGTCGAGACCGTCGGGTTGGCGGACCGGCTCAAGCACCGCCCGAACGAGCTCTCCGGTGGTCAGCAGCAGCGCGTCGCGGTCGCGCGCGCGCTCGTGTCGCGGCCCGGACCTGATGTTCGCGGACGAGCCGACCGGGAACCTCGACTCGAAGAGCGGCGCCGAGATCCTCACGTTCATGCGCGACGCGGTGAACGAACCTGCACCAGACGATCGTCATGGTCACCCACGACCCGATCGCCGCGGGCTACGCGGACCGGGTCGTGTTCCTCGCCGACGGCAAGATCGTCGACGAGATGCTCGCAGCCGACCGCCGACCGGGTGCTCGACCGCATGAAGAGCCTGGGGGAGTAGCCCCATGTGGCAAGGTCACGGTCAAGGGGATCCTCGCCCACAAGATCCGCTTCCTGCTCACCGGTGTCGCGGTCATCCTCGGCGTCGCGTTCATCTCCGGGACGCTCGTGCTCACCGCGACGATCAACAAGACGTTCGACGGCCTGTTCACGAACATCTACGCGAACACGGACGCGGTCGGTGCGCCAGAAGGAGGCGTTCGAGCGGCGACTTCGGCGCCGGCTCGCGGCCGGATCGACGCGTCGCTCGTCCCCGAGGTCCGCAAGCACCGACGGGCGTCGCCGAGGCGGACGGCACCATCCAGGGCTTCGCGTTCGTGGTCGACAAGCAGCAACGAGGCGCTGAACAAGACGGCCAGGGCGCGCCGGCGCTCGGCTTCGCCTGGATCGAGTCCCGCGACCTGAGCCCGTTCCATCTCGTCGACTCAAGGGCCAGCGGAGCCGCACGAGCGCCGAACCAGATCGTCATCGACAAGGACACGGCCGAGAAGACCGAAGTACAAGATCGGCGACACGCGTCCCGGTCATCACGGCACGGGCGTGGCGAACTACGAGCTCGTCGGCATCGCGGAGTTCGGCGACGCCGACGGCCTGCTCGGCGCGACCAGCGTGCTGTTCACCCCCGCGACCGCGAACCGCGTGTTCGCAGCCGACGGCAAGGTCGACGAGATCGTCGTGAAGGCGGACTCGGGCGTGTCCGCAGGAGCAGGTCGTCGAGCAACATCAAGCAGACGCTGGCGGGTCAGAAGAACATCGAGGTGCTCACCGGGCGAGCAGATCACCAAGGAGAGCCAGAACGACATCAAGGACGCAGCTCGGCGTTCTTCAACACGTTCCTGCTCGTCTTCGGCGTGATCGCGCTGCTCGTCGGCTCGTTCATCATCTTCAACACCTTCTCGATCATCGTCGCCCAGCGCAGCCGCGAGATGGCGCTGCTGCGCGCGATCGGCGCCAAGGGCGGGCAGGTCGATCCGCTCGGTGCTCGTTCGAAGCGCTGCTCGTCGGCGTCGTCGCGTCCGTCGATCGGCTTCGTCGCCGGCGTCCTGCTCGCCGGCGCGCTGAAGGCGCGTGCTCGCCGCGCTCGGCGTCGACATCCCGGCGAGCGGGATCACCATCCCGTCGAACGCCGTCGATCTGCGTCGTTCGTCGTCGGGCATCCTCGTCACGGTCGTCGCCGCGGTCTTCCCGGCGATCCGCGCGTCGCGCATCCCGCCGATCGCCGCGCTCGCAGCGGGTCGGCGCCGACCAGTCCGCCGGGCTCCTGGAAGCGCATCGCCGCCGGCGTCGTCATCACGCTGCATCGGCATCGGCTTGCTGGTCTCGGGCCTGTTCGAGCGACAACGGGCTCGCCGTCGGTCGGGCTCGGCGCGTTCGTCGTCTTCATCGGCGTCGCGATCCTCGGTCCGACGATCGCCCGTCCGATCAGCGCGGTGCTCGGGCTGGCCGATCCGGGCGCATGAAGGGCATCACCGGCCTGCTCGCGGAGGAGAACGCGAAGCGGAACCCGAAGCGCACGTCGGCGACCGCAGCCGCGCTGATGATCGGCGTCGCGCTGGTCGTGCCTCATCACGATCTTCGGTGCGTCGGCGCGCGCATCGGTGCGCGCCGGCATCGACCAGTCGATGAAGGCCGACTACATCGTGACGCTCGGGCGGGTTCGGGTTCGGGACGCTCCCACGCGCGCTCGAGACGCAGCTCGCAGGAGACGCCGGGTGTCGACGCAGGTCTCGGGCACGCAGTTCGGCCCGATCAAGGTCGGGACCAGCGTCAACAACGCGCTCGGGCGTGGACCCGACGGTCGTCGACTCCCTGTTCGACCTCGAGGTCTCGCGACGGGTCGCCTGCAGGCGCTCGGCGTCGACGGCATCGCGGTGCAGAAGAAGACGGCCGACGACAAGAACCTGAAGGTCGGCGACAGACGTCCCGGTGCAGTTCCCGCAGGGCGGCCGCGCAGACCTTCATCGTCCAGGCGATCTTCGACCAGAACCAGGTGCCGTCAGTCCCCGACTACGTGATCAGCACCGACGCGTTCGTGGCGAACTACCCGAACGTCTTCGACGCGCACGATCTACCTCCAGACCCAGGGTGGGCCGACGCCGCAGAACCGCGCCGCGATCGAGAAGACGATGAAGCAGTATCCCGAGCGGCGAGCTCCAGGACCGGGACCAGTTCAAGGCCGCGCAGTCCGCAGCAGATCGACCAGTTCCTGAACCTCGTCAACGCGCTGCTGCTCTTCGCGATCTTCATCGCGCTGTTCGGCATCGCGAACACGCTCGGCCTGTCGATCATCGAGCGCACCCGCGAGCTCGGGCTCGATGCGCGCGGTCGGCATGACCCGGCGGCAGGTGCGGTCGCTCGTGCGGTGGGAGGCGGTGATCATCGCCCTGCTCGGCGCGTTCCTCGGCATCGTCATCGGTGTCGCTGTTCGGCTGGGTGATCGTCAAGGCGCTGAAGGACGAGGGCATCGAGCGAGTTCCGCGCCGCGCCGGCGCAGCTCGTCGTCATCTTCGTGCTCGCCGCGGTCTTCGGGGTCCTCGCCGCGATCTGGCCCGCCCGGCGCAGCGCGTCGCAAGCTCGACGTCGCTCCAGTCGATCTCGACGAGTAGCCGGCACGCGGTGGCGGGTCAGTCGTACGGGTCCCAGGCGCTGACGCCGGTCGTCGAGCGCCTGGATCACCCGGTCGCGGAACTGCTCGGGCGCGATCGCGCTGCTCGCGTCGTCGCCCGGCGCCGATCAGGTGCAGCGTCGGGGCGATCGCGCCGACGCCGTCGAACGCCCAGCGCGCGTCGCCGGGCTCGAGCGCGCTCAGCTCCTCGGCGAGCGGCGTGAGGTCGATCCGCCCGGGTGGTCGCGGGTCAGGTACTGGACCCACGTCTCGTAGCGGTACTGCAGCTCGTAGCGCTGGCCGTGGACGGTACAGCACCCGGAAGCGGTCGGTCGCGTTGTTGCACCGCGGTCGGGTGGACCGCCTGCAGGCCCGAGACGGTGAAGCGGTGGACCGGTCGCGGCGGTCCAGTCGCTCGGGCACGGTGACGATCGCGAGGTCGAGCTCCTCGATCTCCTCGATCGTCACCTCGCCCGACGCGATCGCGGCCTCGCTCGCGTCGAGGTGCGCGTCCTCGTCGGCCCAGTGGTCGCGGAACCGCTCGGGATGGTCGAGCAGCTCGGGGACGCGGTCGAGGAGCGTCGGCGTACGGGTCCGGCGTCGCCGAGCTCCGCCTCGAGCGACGGCGATCGTCCACGCGATGCGGACGCTGTCGCGGTCCTCGGTAGGTGCCGAAGTCGCCGGCGCGGGCGACGTCGATCGACCCGGTCGCGGCGGGCCTGCGCGCCGTCGGGGTCGACGAGCGTGTACACGCTCATGAGCCCGTCCTGGTCGAAGTGGTTGTTCGACACCGACCTCGGCCGGCGACGTGCAGCTCGGGATGGTCGAGGTAGTGGAACGCGATCTGCGCCGAGAGGTCGTCGCGCAGCGTCGACCGGCGTCGCGCTCTTCGGCCAGTGCGAGAGCGTGAGGAGCGTGTCCGGCGTGCGCGGAGCCGTCGACGATGATGTTCGGGACCCCGTCGAGCTCGTCGTACGGCAGGTACCGCACCGCGCTAGCCGCCGTGCTCCTTGCGCACCCGCGCGTCCTTCTCCGCGATCGTCGCCGTCGAGCGTCGGCCTGGAACTCCTCCATGCGGGCCCGGAGCGCGTCGTCGGCCGCGGCCAGGATGCGCACCGCGAGCAGGCCCGCGTTGCGGGCGTTGCCGACCGCGACGGTCGCGACCGGGATGCCCGGCCGGCATCTGCACGATCGAGAGCAGCGAGTCGAGCCCGTCGAGGTGCTTGAGCGGGACCGGGACGCCGATCACCGGCAGCGGGGTCATCGACGCGGTCATCCCGGGCAGGTGCGGCCGCGCCGCCGGCGCCCGCGACGATCACCCGCAGCCCGCGCGCCGGCGGCCGTGCGCGCGTACTCGTACATCGCCTGCGGGCGTGCGGTGCGCCGAGATGATGCGCACCTCGCACGGCACGTCGAACTCGGCGAGCGCGTCGATCGCGCCCTGCATCACGGGGAGATCGGAGTCGCTGCCCATGATCACGCCGACGATCGGAGTGCCCGTAGCCACGTGCGAGACGTTAGCGTCAGCGACGCATGCAGACTCGTCTGACTGACGTGCTCGGCATCGAGCACCCCGTGATGCTCGCCGGGATGGGCGGCGTGTCCTACAGCGCCCTCGTCGCCGCGGTCTCCGAGGCCGGCGGCTTCGGCTGCTTCGGCGCGTCGACGATGAGCTCCGACGAGATGGTCGACGAGATCCGGGCCGCGAAGGCGCTGACCGACGAAGCCGCTCGGCGTCGACCTCCTCACCGCGCTGCCCGACCGCCTGATGACCGACGTCGAGCTGCTGATCCGCGAGGGCGCGACGCGTGTTCGCCGCCGGGCTCGGCGTGCCGCGCGACGTGATCACGCTCTGCCACGAGCACTCGGTGCTCGTGCTCTCGATGTGCGGCAAGGTCCGCCACGCGATCGCCGCGGTCGAGGCCGGCTGCGACATCGTCGTCGCGCAGGGCACCGAGGCCGGCGGCCACACCGGCCAGATCGCGACGATGCCGCTCGTCCCGCAGATCGTCGACGCGGTCGGGCGACCGGGTGCCGGTCGTCGCGGCCGGCGGGATCTTCGACGGCCGCGGTCTCGCGGCCGCGCTCGCGCTCGGTGCCGACGGCGTGTGGATCGGCACCCGCTTCATCGCGACGCCCGAGGCGCGCTCCGCGCCCGGCTACAAGGACGCGCTGCTGCGGACGCCGGAGGACGGCACCACGATCAGCCGGGCGTTCAGCGGCAAGACGATGCGCGTCGTCGCCAACGAGACGAGCCGCTACTTCGAGGAGCACCCCGAGGAGCTCAAGAAGTTCCCGGAGCAGCTGATCGCCGGGCATCGAGGGCGGCTGGATGCACCTCGGCGCGAGCGAGACGACCGCCGGGCGTCGATCCGGACCGCGAGTGCTACCCGGCCGGCCAGGGCGTCGGCGCGATCCACGAGCTGCGTCCCGGCCGGCGACATCGTGCGCTCGATCGTCGCCGAGGCCGAGACGCCGCGCTCGACCGCCTCGCGGTCGATCCACGCCTCGTGACGCGAGCGGCTCGTCGTCATCGGCGGTGACGCGGCGGGGATGAGCGCGGCGGCCGGCGCGCGCCGGCGCCGCGTCGGTGGACGAGCTCGAGATCGTCGCGTTCGAACGGGGCAGCACACGTCGTACTCCGCGTGCGGCATCCCGTACCTCGTCGGCGACCTCGTGCACGACGCCGACGCGCTCGTCGCGCGGTCGCCCGAGGAGCACCGCGCGCAAGGGCATCGACGTGCGCATGCGCCACGAGGTCGTCGCGATCGACACCGCGCGCGCAGACCGTCGACCGTGCGCGACCTCGACGCGCGCGTGGACGAGCCGAGACCGTCGAGCCGTACGACCAGCTCGTGATCGCGACCGGCGCGACGCCCGTCCGGCCGCCGCTCCCGGGCATCGACGCCGCCGGGCGTCTACGGCGTGCAGACCCTCGACGACGGCATCGCGGCTGCGCCGCGTCGTCGACGAGCAGCAGCCGAAGCACGCCGTCGTCGTGGGCGCCGGCTACATCGGGATCGAGATGGCCGAGGCGCTGCTCCGCCGCGGGCTCGAGGTCACGCTGCATCTGCGCCGCAGCCGACGCCGATGACGCACGCTCGACCCCGACATGGGCGACGCTCGATCGCCGACGCGATGCGCGGCCTCGGCATCGACCTGCACCTCGGCGAGCACGTCGAGCGGCTTCGAGGTCGAGGACGGCACGTGGTCGCGCGCGGTCACCGCCGACGCGGCACGTTCCCGGCGGACCTCGTCGTGC
Source organism: uncultured beta proteobacterium (assembly GCA_963791315.1). GTDB lineage: Bacteria > Pseudomonadota > Gammaproteobacteria > Burkholderiales > Burkholderiaceae_F > JACCZX01. The sequence goes on along the minus strand of CAWBRQ010000007.1, from coordinate 33,752 downwards.
TCGGCATCGGCGCGCGGCCCGAACGTCGGCGCTCGGCCGCGGACGGCGGGCATCGACGATCGGGCCGACCGGCGGCATCGTCACCGACGACCACCAGCGGACGTCGGCCGACGGCGTGTTCGCGGCCGGCGACTGCGTCGAGACCCGCCACCTCGTGACCGGCGCAGCCGGTCGCGATCGCGCTCGGCACGCACGCGAACAAGCAGGGTCGGGTCGTCGGGATCAACGCGACCGGTGGCGACGCGGTCGTTTCCCGGGGTGCATCGGCACCGCGGTCTCGAAGGTCTGCGACTACGAGGTCGCGCGCACCGGGCTCGACCGAGCGCGAAGCCGAGCGACGCCGGGCTTCGACGCGTTCGCCACCGTCGATCGACGGCACGCAGCCGCGCGGCGTACTACCCGGACGCCGGCGCCGATCCGGGTGAAGCTCGTGACCGAGCGGGGGACCGGGCGGCTGCTCGGCGCGCAGATCGTCGGGCGGGAGGGCGCGGCGAAGCGCATCGACGTGCTCGCCACGTGCATCTGGAACCGCATGACCGTCGAGGAGATCATCTCGCTCGACCTCGGCTACGCGCCGCCGTTCTCGCCCGGTGTGGGACCCGGTGCTCGTCGCCGCCCGGGTCGCCGCGGCCGACGTCGGAGCGCTGGAGCCGCGTGCTCAGCGGCGGCCCTGCTCGAGCTGGGTCTGCTCGGCCTTGAGGTCCGACTCGTACATCCGGCGCACGAGCTCCTCGAACGTGACGCGTCGGCGTCCAGCCGAGCTTCTCCTTGGCCTTCGTCGCGTCGCCCATCAGCAGGTCGACCTCGGCCGGCCGGTCGAAGCGCGTGTCGTGGGTGACGAACGGCTCCCAGCTGTCGTAGCCCGCGATGCGGAACGCGATGTCGAGGAACTCGCGGATGGTGTGCGTCTCACCGGTCGCGATCACGTAGTCGTCGGGCTCGGGCTGCTGGAGCATCATCCACATCGCCTTGACGTAGTCGCCGGCGAAGCCCCAGTCGCGCGCGGAGTCGAGGTTGCCGAGGCTGATGCGCTCCTGGAGCCCGAGCTTGATGCGGGCGAGCGAGTTCGTGATCTTGCGGGTGACGAACTCGAGCCCGCGGCGCTCGGACTCGTGGTTGAACAGGATGCCCGAGCTCGCGTGCAGGTCGTAGGCCTCGCGGTAGTTCACGGTCATGTCGTGGCCGAACACCTTGGCCACGCCGTACGGCGAGCGCGGGTGGAACGGCGTCTTCTCCGTCTGCGGCGTCTCGCGCACCTTGCCGAACATCTCGGACGACGACGCCTGGTAGAAGCGGATCGGGTTGTTCTCGACGCCGCCGACGATGCGCACCGCCTCGAGCATGCGCAGCACGCCGAGTCCGGTGATCTCCGCGGTGAGCTCGGCCTGCTTGAACGACAGCTGCACGAACGACATCGCGCCGAGGTTGTAGACCTCGTCCGGCTGGACCTGCTCCATCACCGCGATCAGCGACGAGAGGTCGCGCAGGTCGCCGTCGACGAGCTCGACGCCGGGGTTCTCGTCGAGCACGAGCTGCGCCTTCGGGTTGGCCTGGCCCCGGATCAGCCCGAAGACCTGGTAGCCCTGCTCGCTCAGGAGCTGGCTCAGGTACCGGCCGTCCTGGCCCGTGATGCCGGTGATGAGCGCGCGCTTCATGCGGACCCTCTCGACGTTGTGGAGCGAGGTCGAGATTAGCCGCTCGTCCCGCCAGGCTCCGGAGGGGTCGAGCTGGATCAGGAACTCGGCGCAGCGGGCCTCCTCGTCGGTCTCGCCGATCGCGGCCGCGCTGCGCGCGCAGCCCGTCGAGCGCCCGCAGGAAGCCCGCGGTTCGTCTCGTGCTCCCACCGCACGTAGCCGCTGCCGCGCCAGCCGGCCTGGCGGAGCTGGTCGAGCCCGCGGTGGTAGCCGACCCGGAAGTACGCGTACGCCTCGACCGGGTCGTCGGCGAGCTCGCCGAGGCGGGCCCAGCCGTCGAGGAACCGGGGCGACGTCGCGACGACGGCCTTGACCGCGGCGCGCCGGCGCTCGCGGGTCGGTCTCGGCGAGCGCGTCGGCGAGCGCGGCCGGTCACCTCGGCGGGCGGGTCGGGCAGGACGGTCTCGGGTGGACCACCGCGGTGGATGCCTATCGGTCGGTCGGTCACGCGCGCAATCTACCGGGCGACCGGCGTGAGCTCCGGGCACGCGGCGATCCGGTCGCTGGGAGAGCGTCCGGTGCAGCGCCGGTACCATCGGCGGCGTGACCGACCCCGCGCCGCCCGCAACCGCCGAACGGCGAGCAGCCGACGCCGCCGCCGACCACGACGCTCGTGCTCGTGCGCCACGCGGTCACCGCGCAGACCGGTCCGCTGCTCTCGGGCCGGGCGCCGGGCATCGACCTCTCCGAGACGGGCGTCGAGCAGGCCGAGAACGTCGGCGAGCGGCTCGCGGTGCTGCCGATCACGGCGGTGTACGCGAGCCCGATCGAGCGGACGCAGCCAGACCGCCGAGCACATCGCCGAGCACCACGACCTCGAGGTGCAGCGCGCTCGCCCGGCGTGATCGAGGCCGACTACGGCGAGTGGACCGGCGGGAAGATCGCCGACCTCGCGAAGACCGACCTCTGGAAGACCGTGCAGATCGTCGCCGTCGCGCGCGCGGTTCCCGGGCGGCGAGTCGCATCTCCGAGATGCAGAGCCGCATGGTCGCCGCGCTCGAGGCAGGTCGTCGCCGACCACCCGGGCGAGATCGTCGTCGTCGTGTCGCACGCGGACCCGATCAAGGCGGCGATCGCGCACTTCACCGGTGTGCACCTCGACCTCTTCCAGCGGGTCGATCGTGTCGCCGGCGTCGGTCACCGTGTTCGAGCTCGGCCCGTACGGCGCCGCGCTGGTGAAGTGCAACGACACCGGTAGCCTCGACGAGCTCGTGCCGAAGCCGACCGACGACGCGACCGGCGACGAGCCGAGGACCGCGGAGGAGTCGACGTGATGGACAACGTCATCGAGCTCGACCGGGTCGACGCGCTCGGCGCCGGCGCGATCGGCGAGCCCGGCGAGCGCGTCTTCTACATCCAGGCCGACAAGGCCGACGCCCGGCTCACGGTCGTCGTCGAGAAGGAGCAGGTCGCGCTGCTCGCGGCGGAGGCCGTCGCGTTCCTCGACCGGATCGGCGAGGAGTACCCCGAGGAGCCGGGCGAGTCGTCGACGCTGCACCCGAGCGCGGCGCAGGTCACCGAGCCCGCGGTCCCGCTGTTCCGGGCCCGGATGATCGGGCTCGGGCTTCGAGCCCGACCGCCAGCTGGTGCTGCTCGAGCTGCGGGAGCGGGCCGAGGACGACGACGACGAGGACGAGGACCGGCGGTCGCCGGACCCGAGCCTGCCGACGACGAGGGCTACGTCGCGCGCATCTTCGCGACGCGGGCGCAGGTGCGGGCGATGGCGGCACGCGGGCGCGGAAGCCGTCGCCGGCGGTCGTCCGCTCTGCCAGCTCTGCAACTTCCCGATGGACCCGGCCGGCCACATCTGCCCGCGGTGGAACTAGACCCCGCGCCGACGGCGCGTCGGACGCGCTGCGCAAGGGCGAGCTCGACCTGCTCGGTCGGATGGCGTGGTCGTCGAACGCGACGTTCCTCGTCAACGCGTCGCTCGACGACGTCGAGATGCCCGCGGTCTACAAGCCGCAGCGCGGCGAGCGCCCGCTGTGGGACTTCCCCGACGGGACGCTGTGCCACCGCGAGGTCGCGGCCTACGAGCTGTCGCGAGGCGCTCGGCTGGTCGATCGTGCCCGAGACCGTGCTGCGCGACGGTCCGTACGGCATCGGGATGGTGCAGCGGTTCGTCGACCACGATCCCGACGACCACTACTTCACGCTGCTCGAGGAGCACATGGACGAGTTCCAGCGCTTCGCCGTGTTCGACGTGCTCGCCAACAACGCCGACCGCAAGGGCGGGCACTGCCTGCTGGCGAAGCGCGACGGTCACGTCTGGGGCATCGACCACGGCCTGACGTTCCACGTCGCCGACAAGCTGCGCACCGTCATCTGGGACTTCGCCGGCGAGCCGGTCCCCGACGGCGATCCGCTCGACGCTCGAGTGCGTGCTCGCCGAGCTCGACGGCCCGCTCGGCGTCGCGCCTCGGCGAGCTCCTCGCGCCCGCCGAGGTCGACGCGTCGGCGACCGGGCCGACGCACCTGCTGCGCGCCGGCATGTTCCCGATCCCCGACGAGGGCTACCACTCCGTCCCCTGGCCGCTGGTCTGAGCCGGGTCTCCCGCCCGGGTCGCTGTGTCATCTCCTTGTCACAACGACCCCCACGCGGGGGTGTCGACGTCCCGGACTCGCCGTGAGCGTCAGCGTGATCCGGTCGGTCGGTTGGGGGAGCGGCTGACGGGGACTCCGGCTCCTGGACGGGAACAGGGCCGTGAGCGCTCGAAGCCTCGGACGCCAGACGTCGAGGCTTCGGCGCGCGACGGTGGTGCGGTGGACCGGGACGGGGTGCTGCGGTGGGTCAGCGCGTACGAGCGCGCCTGGCGGGAGGTCGACCTCGACGCGATCGCGACCCTGTTCACCGAGGATGCCGCGCTACCGGCCGTCTCCGTACGAGGAGTCGCTCGTCGGCCACGACGCGATCCGGGAGTTCTGGTCCGAGGACGCCGAGCCCTTCGCGATGAGCGCCGTGCCGGTCGCGGTCGAGGGTGACGACGCGGTCGTGCGGGTCTTCGTCCAGTACGGAATCCCGGTGCGGCAGGAGTACCGCGACCTCTGGGTGCTGCACTTCGCACCCGACGGTCGCGTCGACGACTACGAGGAGTGGGCCTACTGGCCCGGTCGCTCGTACTCCGCGGACGACGAGGCCTGAGCGAGCGGTCCTACGGCGCGACGGGCTCGAGGATGTCGTCGAGGTAGCGGGTCTTGCAGAGCGCGCGCTGGAGCTTGCCCGACGACGTCTTCGGCAGGGATCCCGGGCGGACGAGCACGACCTCGGCGGACGACGCCGACCGCGTCGGTGCACGCGGCGTCGCGACCGCGTCGCGCACGGGCTCGGCGTCGTCGGCGCGGGTCTCGGCCACGACCACGACGTGACTCGCGGCCCTTGCCGGCCCGGGGTGCCGAACGCGATCACGTTGCCGGCGCGCACACCCTCGACGGCGGCCGCGGCGCGTTCGATGTCCTCGGGGAACACGTTGCGGCCGCCGACGATGATCACGTCCTTCAGCCGGCCGCAGATGACGAGCTCGCCGTCGACCAGGTAGCCGAGGTCGCCGGTGCGCAGCCAGTCGTCGTGGAACACGTCGGCGGTCGCGCGCTCGTTGCGGAAGTAGCCGGGCGTCACGGACGAGCCGCGCACCTCGAGCTCGCCGGCCTCGCGGTCGCGCAGCGGGATCCCGGTGCCCGGGTCGACGACGCGCAGCTCGAGGCCCTCGATGGCCTGCCCGAGGAACGGCAGCCGGCGGGCGCCGGGCGCGGAGGGGTCGACCGGCGGCGGCGTAGCCGTCGGTCTCGAGCACCCGGTCGTCGACCGAGTCGACGATCATGCCCTTGCCCGGCTCCGGGAACGTGATGCCGACCGTCGACTCGGCCATGCCGTAGGCGCAGAACGCGGTGCCGACCCGCAGGCCGTGCGGCGCGCCGGCGGCCAGCCAGTCCTCGACCGAGCTCGGCTCGATCGGCTCGGCGCCGTTCAGCGCGACCCGCCACTGGCTCAGGTCCAGGTCGCCGCCGCGGCGCATCGCGCGGGCGGACAGCGCGTACGAGAAGTTCGGGCCCGCGGTGATGCTGCGCGTGGAAGTCCGAGATCCACTGCGCCCACCGGGCCGGCGCGGCGAGGAAGTCCTGCGGGCCCGCGAGCACGAGCTCGGTGCCCGTCGTCATCGGGATCATGAGCATCCCGATCAGCCCCATGTCGTGGTACAGCGGCAGCCACGACACCGCGCGGTCGAGGTCGTAGTCGAGCTCGCAGCGCGCGCGTCGATCGCGTCGATGTTCGCGGTGACGCACCGGTGCGGGAGCATCACGCCCTTCGGCGTCCGCCGTGCTCCCGCTCGTGAACTGCAGGATCGCGAGCGAGTCGGGGTCGTCGGCCGGACGCGAGTACGCGTCGGCGCCGCGCGTCGCGACCGCGGCGCGCAGCTCGTCGAGCGTGACCATCGGCGGGTCGGTCGGCTCCGGCGTGAGGAACGCGAGCAGCTGCGCGTCGGCGATGACGACCCGGCACTCGGCGTTCGCCATGCGCAGCGCGGGTCTGCTCGACGAACTCCTCGATCGAGCCCATCCGCATCGGCAGCGGCAGCATCACGACGCACGCGCCGGTGAGCCACGCTCGCCTGGATCGCGGTGACGAGGTCCCGGCTCGTCGGGCCGATCAGCCCGATCGAGTGGCCCGGGCTCGACGCCGCGGGCCTGGAGCTCGGCCGCCATCGCCCGGGCGTCGTCGTGGACCCGGGCCCACTCGCACGGCTTCGGTCGTCGTACGCGGCGCTGTCGCGTGGCGCCGGTGACGAAGGTGATCGGAACGGCGGCAGTCGGCCGCGGCCTCGAGGCGCGGAGACGAGCGGGAGGAACTGGTGCGGTCAGTCATCGCGGACGTTTCGACTCCGGGACGGGATGCGAGGAGATTACGCTCGCCCGCACCGGTTCCCGGGCTTCTGCGCGGCTTCTCGCCGATGCGGCGGGTCTAGCCGAGCTGCTGGGCGAGGTAGGTGGCTGTCGCCGAGGGCCTCGAGCGCCGCGAGCTGGGTCTCGAGCCAGTCGATCGAGCCCTCGCCGGCGGTCACCATCGGCTCGAGGACGAGCCGGGTGCCGTCGTCGTCGGCGTCGTTGCAGATGTCGATCGCGCCGTTGATCCGCTCGACCTGAGCCGGTCTCGAGATCCGAGCGCGAGCTCGAACTGCTCGCGCACGGTCTTGCCCACCTTCACCCGCCCGATCTTGTTCAGGTTCGGGATGCGCGTCGAAGTAGACGATGCGGTCGACGAGCTGCTCGGTGTGGCGCATCTCGTCCATCGACTCCTCGTACGCCTTGGTCGACGAGCTTCGTCGTAGCCCCAGTTCGCGAGGAGCTTGGCGTGGATGAAGTACGCTGTTGATCGCCGCGATCTCGGCCTGGAGCACGTCTTCGAGCGCCTTCATGCACGTTCGGGTTCGGCTGCATGGAGCTCCTCTGGGGCGTCAGGTGGCAGTGGGTGTCGCGATGAGCCGGGGCTCGGCGATGGCGAACTCGGGCCAGCGCTTGCGGGACCGCTTCGACAGCTTGTGCATCAGCTCGATGGCGTCCGGGTCGTCGTCGCCCGGGCGGACGTCGATCCAGCCCTCGTCCTGGAGGCCCTGCCATGATCTCGCGCCCGAGGTCGGTGCGGACGATGGTGAGCGTCCAGTCGTTGAACTTGCCGATGCCGCCGGTCGAGATGTCGGCGTGCTCGGCCGCGAAGTCGGGGCAGGCCTTGCAGCCCTCGCGCGTCCAGGCGTGGCACTCCTTCAGCGGGACCTCGTGGTAGTCGCCGTTGTGCATCCAGATCTGGAAGACGCCCTTGATGTTCATCTTCTTGATGTCGGCCTTGTGCAGGCCGTACTTCGCCTCGAAGAGCTCCTCGAAGATCGCGTCGTCGAACGTCTTCGAGCACAGCAGGCCGATGTTCAGCGACAGCCGCCGCGCGACCTTGCCCGCCTTGCGCTGCTTCATCACCGGCGGCATCGAGCTCTGGCAGCTCATGCCCGACGAGTGCGATCCGCTCCGCGCCGCCCTCGACGGCCTCGGTGTACGCCATCGGGTTCGCGGAGTAGGTGTAGCGGCTCCCGGCGGAGGCGATGATGTCCTCCTTCGTCTTGGCGACGCCGGGGATCGCCTTCCAGGTCGAGCCGTCGCCCTCGAGGTACGAGACGAGGGCGGCGTCGATGATGTCCTTCTCGAGGCAGTACAGGAGGATCGCCGAGACGAGCCCGCCGTCCTGGCCGACCTCGTGGAGCACCGGGTCCGACGCCTTGGCGAGGACGATGTCCTTGTAGATGCCCGAGAGCTCCTCGGCGCTCGCGGGTCCGGCCGAAGAGGAACTCGTCCACCTCGGGCTCCCAGGCCCGGAAGCGGGGGCAGGCCCGGGTGCAGGAGGTGCAGCTCTTGTCGCCGTGCGAGCAGTCCGCCGGGGCCGCCGTAGTCCTCGATCTGGAACGGCTTGTAGACGCCCTCGGTGTCGTCGTACGACGAGCACGTCGTGGGGGCAGGCGATGACGCAGCCGGCGCACCCCGTGCAGAGCCCCGACGTGACGACCTCGTCGTAGAGGTGCTTCCAGGAGAGCTTCTCGGGCGGCATGCGCAGGAGTCTGTCACCGAGCCTGCGTGCTCGGGCGATGAGAAGGCGGGGCCACGGGCGGAACGCGTCTCGGGCCCCGGCCCGCGTACATTGGCGCGATGGCCGACGACCGCCCGCGGCCGGGCGAGCTGAGCGGGGAGACATGTCGCAGTTCCCACCCCGCGGGCCCGCCACCGGCCGCCGCACCTCCGCCGCCGAACCCGCCAGTGGGGCCAGCCCGTCGCCGCCGGGCGCGCCGGCGCCCTACGCCCCGCCGAAGACCGAGGGCACCGCGATCGCGGCGCTCATCCTCGTCGATCGTCGTCGTGGGTGGTGTGCCCGCTGATCGCGGCGATCGTCGCGCTCGTGGCCTCGCGCACGCGGCCGGCAACAAGATCGACGCCTCCGGCGGGCGGCTCACCGGGAACGGCCTCGTCACCGCGGCGCAAGATCGTCGCCTGGATCCACCTCGTGCTGCTCACGCTGCTCATGGTGGGCATCGCGATCGCGCTCGTCGCCGGTCGACAACAGCTGACCGCGCCTCTGCCGGTCGCGCGCTCGCGGCGCAGGGCGCTCGGCTCGGCCCGGCTCGGGCGTCGAACGGCTCTGACCGCGGCGCGGGCTGCCCTCGCCTTCGGTCTGCCGCGCCCTCGCACGGGGGTCCGCTAGGCGCGGAGGAGGCGCTCCACCGCGGTGACGGCCTCGGTGATCTTGGCGTCGCCCTCGGCCGGGTCGCGCTCGGTCGCCTCCCGGACGCAGTGGCCGAGGTGCTCGTCGAGCAGTCCGAGGCCGACGCCCTGCAGCGCCCGGGTCACCGACGCGATCTGGGTGAGGACGTCGATGCAGTACTGCTCCTCGTCGATCATGCGGGCCAGCGCCGCGGACCTGCCCCTCGATCCGGGCCAGGCGCTTGCGGTAGTCGTCCTTGTGCATCGAGTAGCCGCGCACGGGAATGCTCCGCGGTTGTCGTCTATAGGGTAGGGGGGTATACTACCGAGACAGCTCGACCAGGAGCAAGCGATGCCGATCCGACGCTCAGCTGCCGCCACGCCACACCGAGCCGAGCCGGGTCGACCTCCCGATCCAGGGCATGACCTGCGCCTCGTGCGTCGGCCGGGTCGAGCGCGGGCTGGCCGGCATCGACGGGGTGGACGAGTGCCGGGTCAACCTCGCCACCGAGACCGCGACCGTCCTCTACGACGAGCTCGGTCACCGGACCCGACGCGTTCGCGGCGAAGGTCGCACGACCTCGGCTACTCGGTGCCGACGCCCGGAGCCGGGCCACGAGCACGACCACATGGCGACGAACCACCCGGACGAGGCGACGGTCCGGCCCCGCCTGATCGTGGCCGCGGTCGCTCACCGTCCCGGTGCGTCCTGATCTCGATGGTGCCCGCGCTGATGATCGACGGCTGGCAGTGGATCGCGTTCGTGCTCGCGACGCCGGTCATCTTCTGGGCCGGCTGGCCGTTCCACCGGGCCACGCTCGTGAACCTGCGCCACGGCGCGGTCACGATGGACACGCTCGTGTCGCTCGGGACCGACCGCGGCCTGGCTCTGGTCGGTGGTCGCGCTGGTCTTCCTCGACGCCGGCGTCGTCCGGCATGGAGGCGATGACCGGCGGCGGCGGGAGCGACGCGCACGTCTACTTCGAGACCGGCGGCCGCGATCATCACGCTGCTGCTGCTCGGGAAGTACTTCGAGGCGCGGGCCCGCCGCCGCTCGGGTGACGCGCTGCACGCGCTCCTCGCGCTGGGCGTGAAGACGGCCCGGCTCGAGAGTGGCGACGAGATCCCGGTCGACGCAGCTCGCCGTCGGCGACCGCTTCGTCGTGCGCCCGGGCGAGAAGATCGCGACCGACGGCCGGGTCGTCGACGGGGCGTCCGCGGTCGACGTCTCGATGCTCACCGGCGAGCCGGTGCCCGTCGACGTCGAGCGTCGGCGACACGGTGTTCGGCGCGACGGTGAACACGTCGGGCCGGCTCGTCGTCGAGGCGACGCACGGTCGGGAGCGAGACCGCGCTCGCGCAGATCGGCGCGGCTGGTCGCCGAGGCGCAGGGCTCGAAGGCGCCGGTGCAGCGGCTCGCCGACCGGATCTCCAGCATCTTCGTGCCGGTCGTGATCCTCGATCGCGATCGGCACGCTCGCGGCCTGGCTGCTGCACCGGCGCACGCGGCCGACGAGGCGTTCACCGCCGCGGTCGCGGTGCTGATCATCGCCTGCCCGTGCGCGCTCGGGCTCGCGACGCCGACCGCGATCATGGTCGGCACCGGCCGCGGCGCGCAGCTCGGCATCGTGATCAAGGGCGGCGAGGTGCTCGAGGCGACCCGCCAGGTCGACACCGCGGTGCTCGACAAGACCGGCACGATCACCACCGGTCGCATGACGCTGGTCGACGCGGTCGTCGCGCCCGGCGAGGACGAGGCGCGCGTGCTGCTGCTCGCGGGCTCCGCCGAGGACGCGTCCGAGCACCCGATCGCCCGAGGCCGTCGCCGACGGCGTGCGCGACCGCGGCGTCGCGCTCGTCGCCCCGACCGGGTTCACGAACGAGCCCGGGCGCGGGCGTGCGCGCCGCCGTCGACGGCAGGAGATCCTCGTCGGCCGGGCCGACTGGGTCGGCGGCCCGACGTGCCGCCGGCGCTGGCTCGAGGTCGCCGACGCCGCGGCCGCGGCCGGTCGCACCGACGGTGTTCGCGGGCTGGGGCGGCACGGTCCGCGCCGTCGTTCGTGGTGGCCGACGCGGTCAAGCCGACGTCCGCGCGACGCGATCGACGGCGCTGCACCGCCTCGGCATCGAGACCGTGATGGTCACCGGCGACCGCCGGGCGACCGCCGAAGCGGTCGCGGCCGCAGGTCGGCGTCGACCGGGTCGTCGCCGAGGTCCTCCCGGGCCAGAAGGTCGACGTGGTGCGCGAGCTGCAGGCCGCGGGCCACGACGTCGCGGTGGTCGGCGACGGCGTCAACGACGCGCCCGCGCTCGCCCAGGCCGACCTCGGCATCGCGATCGGCACCGGCACCGACGTCGCGATCGAGGCGAGCGACCTCACGCTCGTCTCCGGCGACCTCCGCGCCGCCGCCGACGCGATCGCGCTCTCCCGCCGCACGCTGGCGACGATCAAGCGGCAACCTCTTCTGGGCCTTCGCCTACAACGTCGCCGCCATCCCGCTCGCGGCCGTCGGCCTCCTCAACCCGATCATCGCCGCCGCCGCCATGGGCTTCTCCAGCGTCTTCGTCGTCACCAACTCCCTCCGCCTCCGCCGCTTCAAGGCGCTCGCTAGCAGATCGCCGACGCGAACCCGCGATCGGCACAGGCGCAACCCGCGTCACGCAGGCACACCCGAGTCACAGGGACGCGCGGACGTGCCTCCACCGAGCGAGTTGTCCGGAGCGAGCGACGAACCGTCGAGCGAGCTGCCCAGAGTCAACGACCGCCTCGCGGAGATCGGCGAGCGGAGGGCGTGTCTGAGCGAATGGCGGTATGTCCGTGCGGCCCCGGACACAGCGCGACGTTGCGCGTCCGAGAACTACGAACCGAGATGAACGACGTCAGCAACGTGGCCTGCGCGTCGGCGTTCTCCGAGAGGCCGCCGACGATCGCCTTCTCGACCTTGCCGCCGAGGAGCGGGACCTGCACCTTGATCTGCCCGGTGATCGTCCGCGCCGCAGCCGGAGCCCGACGGCGCGATCGTCGCCTCGTAGCTGCCCTGGAGCAGGTTGGCGTAGTTGTCGGGCGGATCACGCAGCGTCGTGTGGTGGGCGGCGAGGTCGCACGGTCGAGTCCTCGACCCACGTGAGCTTGTCCGGGTCGACGACCCGGGTGACCGCCGAGGACAGCTCGGCCTGGAAGAGGTAGCGGACCTGCGAGCGTCGACGATGTCGCCGTCGCGCTCGTTGCGCACGACCTCGGCCGATCCGAGCTTCGGGAGCTCGGCCATGCGCGCCAGGAAGGCCGGGTCCACGAGCGCGGCCTCGACGGCGTCGACCGGGGCCGGGATCTCCTGGTGTCAGGGTGAAGTCCACGTCGAGGACGAAAGTAGGCCGACCGCGCTCCGACGGCGTCGCGTACCCTTTCGCCCCTATGAAGATCGCCGAGATCCTCGCCCGGGGCCCGAGCTACTCGTTCGAGTTCTTCCCGCCCCGCACGCCGAAGGCCGAGATCGCGCTCACCGCCGCGCTCGAGGAGCTCGAGCCGCTCGGGCCGTCGTACGTGTCGGTCACCTACGGCGCCGGTGGCTCGACCCGGGAGAAGACCCACGAGATCGTCACCGGCATCCTGCGGGACACGCCGATGACGCCGATGGCGCACCTCACCTGCGTCGGCCACACCCGGGCGGAGCTGCGGGCGATCGTCGAGCGCTACGGCGACTCCGGGATCGAGAACATCCTCGCCCTCGGTGGCGACCCGCCGCCCGACGTCGACCTGCCCGCCGGGCGAGCTGAAGCACGCGGTCGAGCTCGTGCGAGCTCGTGCGCGAGCGTCGGCGACTTCTCGGTCGGCGTCGCCGCGCACCCCGAGCCGCACCCGCGCTCACCGAGCCGCGAGGACGACCGGCGCCACACCGCCGAGAAGCTCGCGCGAGGCGGACTTCGCGATCACGCAGTTCTTCTTCGACGCCGAGCACTACTTCGACCTGGTCGAGAGCGCTGCGCGAGCACGGCGTCGACAAGCCGGTGATCCCCGGGATCATGCCGGCCACCACGATCGGCAGCATCAAGCGCATGTCACAGCTGCAGGGCTCCGACTTCCCGCGCTGGCTCGCCGACAAGCTCGAGGCCGTCGCCGACGATCCCGGACGCGGTGTTCGCGGTCGGCGTCGAGGAGGCGACGAAGCTCGCCCGCGCGCTGATCGACGGCGGCGCGCCCGGCCTGCACTTCTACACGCTGAACCGGTCGACCGCGACCCGCCAGATCTACGACGAACCTCGGGCTGTCGGACAGCGCGACGCCGGCTAGGTCGCGCTCCGACACACGTTGTCGGGGTGGTCGAGCCACTTCGACATCGGGAGCTGGTAGTAGCTGCCGTCGGGGCACGCGAGCGCGGGGTTGACCTCCCCGAACAGGCCCTGGCCCGACTCCCAGCCCGGGCACCGACCAGACGTGCACCATCCACTGGCTCTGCTGGAGCAGCGTGCCGCCGAGCGCGTCGCACTGGGCTTTCGGGATCTTGACGTCGAACCCGTACGGGAGGTCGATCGCGCCACCGGGTCCGTACTTCAGGCACAACGACGTGTGGAAGTGCCAGTGGTCGTTCGGACCCGCGAAGCCCTTCGGCGCGGTCTTGCTCGTCGAGTAGTACATGAAGCCCGCGACGCGAGCGTCGGGCGACACACCGTCGTAGATGATCGCGAGCGGCTCCTGCAGATCCGCGTCGTCGAGCACGCCGTCGCCGTTCAGCGACGGGCCGCCGATCTTGATGAAGTGCGCGCCGATCCCGGGCATGTACGGACCGGTCTGGTGGTAGCCCGCCGCCAGCGCCTCCGTCGGCGTCGGGAGCCGGCGGGCGACCTCGATCGTCGCCGCCATCTGCCGCGAGAGCTCGGTCCGGTCCGTCGCGCTCAGCGGTTGCTCCGGCCCGATCTCGGCGTGATGCCCGTTGTGGAGGAGCGCGAGGCCCTTGTCGTCGACGGGCGCGCCGTGCGTGTGCCCGCCGGCCGCCGACGCCGCCGTGACCGCACCGTGGTCGTGACCGTCGGCCGACGTCCCGTCGGGGCCGCCGTCGCGAACGCGGGGCTGAAGACGAACGCGGTCGACCGCGGCGACGACCGACGGCGACGAACGCGGCGCCGGCCGCCGCCGACCTCGACGCTGATCGGCCGGCGGCTGACCCGGGTGGAGAGCAGCAACATCGCGGCGACGACCGCGAGCCCCTCGAACACCGCGCACACGATGTCGACCCGGCCCCACGCCTCGGGCGTCACCGTCGCTGCCGATCGCGATGCCGACCGTACGGGTCAGGACCCACACCGTCGAGCGTGGCGACGTTGATCGCCGATGCACGCCGAGCGCGACGGAGCGCGATGGGCGCAGCAGGATCGTCGCCGCGATCGCCGACCTGGAGCCACGCGATCGCCGGCGAAGAACAGTCCCGTGCGTCCAGGACACCCCCGCGTGCTCGCCCATCATGGCGAAGTGGATGCCGGCGGCGCCGAGCATCAGGCCCGCGATCGTGTACCGCAGCACCGTCGCCACCTGGTCGTGCCGCGGCGGCGCGACGGCCGGCGACCTGCCGGCGGCTCCGGCTCGTAGCGTCGCGAGCTCCGCCGGTACGCCCTGCCGTCGTCGTCATGCTCAGCCCCCCGGCCCCGTCTGAGGCGAGAGCCTACGGCGCCGGTGGCCAGCCCCGAAAGGAGGTCGGCGACGCGGTCGGGCGCCGACAGGAACGGGGAGTGGCTCGTCGGCCAGTCGACCGACGTCCGTGCACCGCGCGCCGCCATCACGCGCTGCATCGCCTGGGGGATCGCGCGAGATCGTCGGTGCAGACGACGTAGGTCGACGGCCGCTCGCGCCACGCCACCGCGGCGGGGCTCGTCGGCGAGCGTCACCATCGGTTGCGGGCCGAGGCGGTCGAGCGCCGCCGCGGTGGCCGCCGGGTCGCAGTCGTGGAAGAAGCACTCGGCCGCGACGTCGCGGGTCGACGGTCGACGTGCCGTCGTCCTGGGCCACGATCGCGTCGGCGAGGTTCGGACCCTCGTCCCAGCGCGAGGTCGAGCGCCTCCGCCTCGCGGATCGCCGCCGACATGCACGACTCGCTCGGCGTCGAGCAGCGAACGCGCACAGGTAGACGAGGTGCCGCACCGCCGGATGGACGCCGGCCTCGGTGATCACCGCGCCGCCGTACGAGTGGCCGAGCAGCACGCAGTCGCCGTCGAGGCCGTCGAGCACCTCGCGCACGCGTGCCGCGTCGGCGTGCAGGTCGCCGAGCGGACCGGGGTCGTCCCCGTGGCCGGGGAGGTCGACCGCGACCGCGTCGACGCCCGCGCCGCGCAGCGCCTCGAGGACCGGGTCGAAGCACCAGGCTCCGTGCCACGCGCCGTGGACGAGCACCACCGAGGTCGTCATGGGCGGACAGCCTGCCCGTCGGGTTTCGTCGTGTCGACCGGCGTACGGCGCCCGGTCCTCGGATCGCGAGCTGGCCCTCCGGATCCGGGAGGAGCCGGCCGGTCGCGCTGCCAGGCGTCGACGAGGTCGTCGGCCGGACAGCGCTCGCGCCGCACGTAGCGGTCGCGGTAGCGCTCGACGAGATCGATGACGTCGCGTCGGCGCGTCGAGCCGGGGGAGCGCGTCGAGCGCGGCCGCGAAGCACTCGCGCGCGGCGCGCGCGAAGTCCGGCTGGTGCAGCGCCGTCGCGTGCCGCGTCCTCCACCGGCCCGCGAGTGGGCCAGCGACGGGGCGATCCGGCGCGCGGCCTCGGTGTCCTCGAGGAGCGCGACCGCGACGATCGCCGGGCACGATCGCCCAGTCGGGCCGGGAGCGTGTCGATCATGCGCAGCTCGAGCCAGCCGCGGGGCCGGATCGGGGGGAACAACGTCGTGAGGTGGTACGACGAGGTCGTCCTCGGTCGGCCACCCGAGCTCGTGGCCGTCGGTGATCCAGTCGCGCGAAGGTGAGCGGCTCGCAGACCGGGACGTAGTCGTGCGTCGGTCGCCCGGATGAACATGACCGGGGCGCGCAGCGCGTACTCCGCCCACGCGGAGCCGGCCGTCGCCCTCGGCGCCGACCGGCGCGGTCCGGCCGCGCTCGATCGCGAGCCAGACCGCGAGCCGCGTCGAGCACCAGCCGGACGGGCCGCGATCGCGACGAACGGCGAGTTCGCGAACACGGCGGCGAGCAACGGGCCGAGCGCGTGCGCGGTCCGTCCACCGGCTCGGGTCGCTCGTCGTCGGCGCCGAGGTCGACGTTGACCTGGATCGCCGCGGTCTGGCGCATCATCGTGCGCCCGCGCGGTGCCGAGCGTGTCGAAGTGCGCCTCCATCGCGTCGTACCGCGGTGAGCTGCAGCGCGCGCGGGCCGCGACCGCGCCGGGGAGCAGTCCGAGCCCGACGAGCCCGATGCCGGCGTCGCGCGAGCCCGTCGTCAGCGCCTGCGCGTCGCGATGGATCGCGATGCCGGCTTCGAAGTCGGGGAGCGGCCGGGAGCTGAGCTCGACCTGGCCGCCGGGCTCGAAGGTGAGGCGGCTGTCACCGGGGAGGATGGATCGCCGTGGGCCGTGGACTCGAGCAGGTCGAACGGGACGGGCTCGGTCGGGCCGCTCGATGCGAACGGTGTGCCATTCGATCTCGACGCCGAGATCGGGCCGGGACGCGGTCGGCGACGCGGGGTCGAAGCCGTGGTCGGCGACGATGCGGCGCGCGTCGTCGAGGGTGAGGACCGGCTCGGCGGCGACCATCTACCGGTAGCCGAACTGCGCGGCGACCCAGTCCTCGTCGCGGATCGGATCCGAGCTGGAGATGGCGGGTGAGGGCGTGACGCAACACGGAAGCTCCTCTCCTCGGGGGTGGCCGGCAACGGTATCCACGTCGGGGGTCTTCGTTACACCGGCGGGTCTCGGACGACTCCGGCGCCCGAGCCGAGTGCGTCCAGCGACGGCCGGCCGGATCCCACCCAGAGGAGCACGAGCATCACCACCAGCAGCGTCGGGGCCACGCCGAGGTGGAACGAGCCGCCGTCGACGCGGCCCGGCGGTGGAGATCGCCCCGATCATCGTGAGCGCCAGCGCGGCCGGCGGCCGGCCGGGTCAGGAGCCCGACGACGAGCAGCAGCCCGCCGACGAGCTCGATCGCCCCGACCGCGTAGACCGCGACGTCGGGGATCGGGCACGCCGTACCGGTCGAAGTCCACGGCCTCCGCCGCGTGGTCGACGAACTTGCCGATCGAGACGCTCACGAAGAGGAAGCCCGGCGACGACCCGGACGCAGCGCGACGACGTACGCCGGCACGCCGGTCTCGAAGCGCGATCGCAGCACGAGGCGTGAGCATGCGATCGTGGCCACGCGATCGTCTCGTCCGGCACCCCACCGTAGGCGGCTGCGATGCGGCGATGACCGCGAAGTGCCCGATGCACGAGCTCGTCGTCGATCCCGGCGCCGAGGCGCGGGACCGGGTCGGTGGCCGCTTCGACGTCCGCGTGCTCGAGCCGTCGCCACCGGCCGTCGCGGCGCCGCCGTGGTTCGCCGACGACCCGGTGCACACGGATCGCGGCGCCGCGGCCGTCCGGTCGTCGCGCCCGTCCCGCTCGGCGGCGCGGCCACGACGTGGGACGACCTGGTCCGCGACGAGCCCGAGCTCGCGTCCGTGGTGCGCCGACCGCTGGCTCGGCGCGTGGCGCCGCGCTCGTGCTGCCCGACGGATCGTCGACGCGCTCGGTCGCGACCCGCAGCGCGTGGCACGTCGCTGGCCGAGCACGTGCGTCGCACCGGCGCGCCACCGCGCCAACGGCAAGATCGGGCTGCGGTTCACCCGCGGCGGGTTCGGCACGCCGTTCTTCGGCGCCGACGAGCAGGTGCGGGTCGCGAGCGACGGTCTCGTCGTCGTGCGCGACGGCGAGCTCGACGATCCACCCGATCACGCACCGCGGGCGGCGCGGCCGAGGCGCTCGGCATCGAGCCGGCGCGCCGACCGACGTCTACACGCCGACGACCACGCTCGACGCCGGACGCGCCGCTCGAGATCGACGCCGGCGTCGGCGCGGTTCCTCGGCGACTGGTTCGGCTTCGGCGCGTCGGTGCTCGAGGAGCTGCGCGGCCGCGGTGCCCGGCGCCGACGCAGCCCGCGCGGGTGCAGCTCTGGCCCGAGCACTTCGACCTGTCGGTCGACCTCGGCGACGAGGCGGCCGGCGCGGCGCGGCACCTACGGCGCGTCACCCGGCGACGCCGCGCACGCCGAGCCGTACCTCTACGTCACGCCCTGGGCCGGCAGACCGGCGACTTCTGGAACGAGGGCTCGTTCGCGAGCTTCCGCGTTCACCGAGCTTCGTCGCCGCGCCCGACCAGCGCGAGCCGCGCGGGCGAGTTCTTCGCCGAGGCCCGGACCGTCCTCTCGGGCTGACCGGCGCCCGCCCGGAATCTCACCGGTCGGCCGTCCCGACCCCGGCGGTACCGTCGGTCGATGGGCACGATCGGTGAGCTGAAGGTCGCGAACTACCTCATGGCGATCGAGGGGCTCGCGATGGTCCGCGACGTCCTCACAGGACCCGGCGTCGGTCGAGCCCGGCGCCGCCGAGGTGCTCATGATCGCGGCGGGGGTCGACCAGCCGCCGCTGTCGACGATGATCCCGATCGACCGCTACGACGTCGAGGCGGGCTACTCGCGCTGGGCGCCGCGCGACGACGGCCCGAACCCGGCGATCGAGGCCGAGGCAGCCGATCTTCCGCACGCTGGTCGACACCGGAGTCGACGCGCCGGGCGTCGCGCTCGATGCCGCGTGCGGCACGGGACGGCACGCGGCGATCCTCGCGTCGAGCTGGGCTGGGAGGTCGTCGGCGTCGATCGCACCGACGCGATGGTCGACGCTCGCGAAGGCGAAGGTGCCGGCGCGCGACGTTCGCACCCCGGCCTGCTGCAGTCGCTCCCGCTCGAGGACGCGTCGGTGGACCTGGTGACGTGTGGGCTCGCACTCACGCACGTCGAGGACCTCGGCCCGGTGTTCGCGGAGTTCGCCCGGGTGCTCCGGACCGGCGGACAGCGTCGTCACCACCGACCTGCACCCCGTCATCAACTCGCTCGGCGGCGCCGCCGCGTTCCCGATCGAGGATCACCGTCCCGACGTGGCCAAGGGCGAGACGCTGACGATCCACTACGTCACCAACCTGGTGCACCAGGTGAGCGAGTACCTCGCCGCGTTCACCGACCGCCGGGCTGCGGGTCACCGGCTGCCACGAACCTCGCGTCGACGAGGCGGGTGGTCTCGTTCATGCCCGCGTTCGGCGCGTTCCCCGACGCCGCCCGCCAGGCGTTCCTCGGCTTGCCCTACCTGCTCGTGTGGGAGCTCGAGCTCACCGGCTAGGGCGCGGCGAGGTCGAGGCGCAGGCCAGGCGGGAGCGTGCGGCCGGGGATCGAGCCGACGGCGCCTCGCCGATCCGCACCGCGCCGTGGTGCTCGTAGAACGCCGACCGCGTTCGGATCGGCCTCGATGCGCAGCCGGTGAACCCGCAGCCGACGGCGTCGGCGCGCAGCCGCGCGAACAGCACGTGCGCCGACGCCGGTGCCGATGTGCTCCGGCGCGACGAAGAGCATCGTCGACCTCGCCGGCGCGGTCCGGCCGGACCGGTGACGGCGAGAAGCCGACGACCGCGCCGTCGACCTCGGCGACCACGACGACGCCCGACGCCATGTCGTCCGGATCGGACCGTGAGCTCGTCGCGGCACGCGTTCGATGAACTCGTCGCTGTAGCCCCAGTGCGCCTTCGACCGCAGCGCGAGCTCGCTCAGCACCGCGCCTCGTCCGGTCGGGCCGGCCGAGGCTCACGTCAGCCACGACGTCCGGAGTCGACGCCGCAGCGAGCGTCGACGTAGCGCTCGAACGCGGCGTCGACCGCTGCCGCGGTCGCCGGTCGCGAGCCAGTCGAGGAGCAGCCCGCGGATCACCGCGACCGCCGAGCCGGGCGTCGGCGCGGGCGACGTCCGGGTCCGCGCCGCGCGTGCGATCGCGTACTGCGGCGGCGGGCTCGACCCAGTTCGTCGATGATCGCCGTCGAGCAGGTCGACCGCGCCGGGCCGGCCCTGCAGCGCCTGGCCGTAGATCTCGAAGAAGAGCCGCTCGTGGGGCGCGAGGCTCGGGGTCGGTGAAGCGGCGCCACATCGCCCGCATCGCGTCGGCCGGCGGCGCGATCGCGGTGTCGAGCTCGGCGAAGGCGTCGCGCTGCGCTGCCTCGACGGTCCGGATGACCGCGACGATCAGGCCCTCCTTCGAGCCGAAGTGGTAGATGCAGCATCCGGTGGCTGGTCCCGATCGCGGCGGCCAGCTCGCGCAGGCTCAGGTCGCTCAGGCCGTGGGCGAGGACGTGGTCGACCGCGGCGGCGAGCAGCGCGGTCCCGCGGCGAGGCGGTCGGCGAGCTGCGTGTCGAGGGTCACTGGTCTCCAGCGGTCACTGGATCCGAGTGTACCATCTGGTACATGTACCGGGTGGTACGGCACGACGGCAGGCCGGACGTGGAGGTGCAGCGATGGTCGAGCAGACGATCTCGAAGCGGGCGTGGACGCCCGGCGAGCCCGAGCCGAGGTCTACCGGCTCCTGCGGGACGGGCGCGACCTGGCCGGTCTGGTCGCCGATCGAGTCGTTCGAGCTCGAGCAGGAGGGCCCGGACGGCGGCGAGAGCCTCGGCGCGATCCGGGTCTTCCGCACCGGCCGGGCCACGAGCCGCGAGGAGATCGTCGAGCTCGAGCCCGACCGCCGCTTCAGCTACGCGCTGCTCTCGGGGCTGCCGCTGCGCGGCTACCGCGCCGACGTCGACCTCGAGCCGCGTGACGGCGGCACCGCGATCCACTGGCACAGCACGCTTCCACGCCAAGCTGCCCGGCACCGGCGGGATGCTACCGCCGCTTCCTCGGGCGCGTTCATCCAGCGTGCGTCGACGGGCTCGCGCGCGCTACGCCGCCGACACGTCGGCAGTCGGAGCACACCCACGCTCCGCGTAGCCTCGTGGGCATGGCCACGGTCCGACCGTCGACGACGCCGAACCCGAACGCGATGAAGTTCACGCTCGACGTGACGCTTGCCGGAGCGGATCGACACCACGCGCGGCGAGGGCACCGACTCGCCGTTCGCGCAGGCGGTGCTCGCGTTCGACGGGGTCGCGTCGGTGTTCGGCGTCAACGACTTCGTGACCATCACCCGCGAGCCCGGACGCCGACTGGGACCCGATCGTCTGCGCGGTCGAGGACGCGGCCGCGGAGCACCTCGAAGCGAGCTCCGGCGCGCCCGGCCGACGACGAGGTCGCGGAGGCCCGCAAGCTCCTGCGCAACGCGGTCGCGCCGCCGAAGCCCCGTCCGGTCGAGATCGGCCGCCGGCCGTCGGACCCGGACGAGCACCTCGACGACCCGCCGTCGGGGCGGTCGGGACGGCGTCGGTGCCCACGGCGACCAGGCGGGACGCGCGCTCCAGCTTCGATCGGCACCGGATCGGACGCCGTCGGATTGCGCTCGCCGACGCGCTCGGGCGCCACCGACCGCGCTGGTCCGACCCGGCGCGCCCCCGCGTCCGACGCCTGGGCGTGGGACTTCGCCGACCTGATCGCGGCTCTGGACCGATGAAGCTGGCGAGCGTCGCCGCGTGCGGGCCCGGGTCGTCGTCTGCACCTGGGCCGAGCGCGCGGCCGGGGGCCTCGCTCGCCGAGCTCGAGCCGGGCGAGTGGCGCCGGCCAGGTCGAGTGGCCGAGCGCGCTGTGGTACTCGACGCTCGTTGCCGCGGCGGCGCGCTGCGAGGACGGCGGATCCGTCGTCGCGGTCGCGACCGGCCCGGCGCCCTCGACGCGGTCGGTCACGGCGCGGAGGTCGTGGTCGGCCGAAGGCGTCGCCAACGTCACGCGTTCGCTCGCGGCACGCGAAGGCGGCCGCGGCGTACGGGTCAACACGGTCTTCAGCGCGCTCCACACGCCGCATCCGACCTGCCGGGGTCGCCGCCCCCGCTCGCGACGTTCCCGGGCACGGTCGGCGACGAGGTCGCCGGCGCGGTGCGGATGCTGCTGTCCGACGACGCCGCCGGCGTCACGGGCACGGTCGTCAGCCGCGACGGGCGGTCGCCGGTGACGGCGGCCGAGCGCCTCCCGCACCGTGCTGGTCACCGGCGCATCCGGGGGCGTCGGGCGTGGGATCGCTCGCGCCTGCGGCGCGGCGGGCTGGGACGTCTGGATCGCGGCCCGGCGTGAAGCCGAGGGCCACGCCGTCGCGGCGGAGGTCGACGAGGTCGGAGGCACCGGCCGGTTCGTGCGGTGTGACGCGGGTGACGAGGATTCGGTCGGCGTCCACGATCGCCACGGTGGCGGAGACGTCCGGTCGGCTCGACGGCGTGGTGCACAACGCGACGAGCGGGCTCTCGTCGCGGTCCGTGTCGATGGCGGACGTGTCCGTCGAGGACCTCGAGGACCACGTCCGCGTGTCGACACGCGGGTGCTACCTCCTCGCCCAGCGCGTCGTTCCCGATGCTCGCCCGGCGCGCGGTTCCTTCGTGGTCACGACGTCCGAGGCCGGGCTCGAGGGCAAGCGCCTGCTCGCGCCGTACGCGATGGTCAAGGCCCAGCAGCGCGCGTTCGTCACGGTGCTCGCACGCGAATGGGGACCGGCGGGGATCCGGGTGAACGCGGTCGCGCCGCTCGCCGCGTCGCCGGCGATGGACAAGGCCTTCCGGTCCGATCCGACGATGGAGGAGCGGGTGATGAGTCGCATCCCGCTCGGGCGCCTCGGTGACGCGGCGGACGACATCGGCGTCGCGGTCCGCTTCCTCCTCGGTGACGACGCGCGCGGTTCGTCACCGGCCAGACCCTGATGGTCGACGGCGGCAGCTGCCCGCCGTGACCTAGATCGACTGGTCGAGCCCGCCGTCGAGCAGGTCGAGCGCGCGCTCGACCATCGCGGTGAGGTCGCCGGTCGCCGCCGGTCGCGCCCCAGCGGTCGATCGCGACGCGCATCGCGGTGCAGACCGCGCCCGCGATCACGAACGGGCGGAAGTCGCGACTCGAGGTCGACGCCGGTCCGCTCGGCGAGCGCCTCGGCGATCATGCGCTCGAGCTCGCCCATCATCTCGAGGCTGCGGCCGCGCAGCGTCGGGTTGTCCTCCATGAGCCGCGACCTTGCAGAGCATCAGCTCGCGGTGGTCCTCGAGGTCGCCGGCGACGTCGAGGATCGACGGCGCGCACCGCGGTGAGCGGGCCCTCGGACGGCGGGCGGCTCTCGCAGCGTCTCGCGGAGCAGCGCGAGCCGCTCGGGGTGGTCGGCGAGGAGCGCGTCCTCCTTCGAGTCGAAGTAGCGGAAGAAGGTCCGGGGCGCGACGTCGGCCGCGGCGGCGATCTGCTCGACGGTGACGTGCTCGAGGCCCGCGCTCGGCGGCGAGGCGGAGCGTCGCGTCGGCGATCTCCTGGCGGGTGCGGAGCTTGTTGCGCTCCCGCAGCCCGAGGCGTCGCGCCTGCCGCTCGGTCACGACTTCGGACGGTACCGGCATGTGGCACAGAGTGCCATGAATCCCGGCCTGTGTGGCGCAGTGTGACAAGAGGCACGCGCATGCCTATCTGGCATACCGTGCCACTTCCCGTAGGGTCGGAGGTGGTCGGGGGGCTGACGACCACCGCTCCACTCCGGAGCGCGGATCACCACAAGGAGCGGGTACATGTCGGGCTTCCTCGAACGACTCGGACGGTGGTGCGCCCGCCACCCGTGGCGCACGATCGGCGCCTGGGTCCTCGTCGCCGTCGTCATCGGCATGCTCGCGGCGAGCGCCAAGGGCTACAGCGACAGCTTCACGATCCCCGGCACCGAGAGCCAGCAGGCGACCGACCTCCTCCAGGAGCGCTTCCCCGCCCAGGCCGGCGCCACCGCGCAGGTCGTGCTCCACAGCCGCGACGGCGTCGCTGACCGACCCGACGAACGCGGCGGCGATCGACGCGGCGCTCGCCGACGTCGAGCAGCTCCCCGGCGTCACCGCGGTCGTGAGCCCGACCGAGGCCGGCGCGAACGGCCTCTCGAAGTCACGGCGACATCGGCTACGCGGTCGTCAACTACGCGAAGCCGGGCAACGAGATCAAGCCCGACGACCTCGACCGGCTCGAGGCCGCGATGGAGCCGGCCACGCGACGCGGGCCTGCAGGTCGAGTTCGGCGGCGAGGTCGCGCGCGCCGGCGAGCGGCCGGACCTCGGCAGCACGGAGATCTACGGCCTCATCGCCGCGATGATCGTGCTGCTGTTCGCGTTCGGCTCCGTCGTCGCGATGGGCGTGCCGATCGGCACCGCGCTCGTCGGCCTCGCCGTCGGTCTCTCGACGGTCACCGTCCTCACCAACGTCCTCGACATCTCCCAGATCTCCACCACCATCGCCACGATGATCGGGCTCGGCGTCGGCATCGACTACGCGCTGTTCGTCGTCACCCGACATCGCGAGCAGATGGCCGGCGGGATGAGCGTGCACGACTCGGCCGGGCACGCGAACGGCACGTCGGGCATGGCCGTCGTCTTCGCCGGCACCACGGTCGTGATCGCGATCTGCGGCCTCGTCGTCGCCGGCATCCCGATGGTCACCACGATGGGCTTCGCGTCGGCGGTCGTCGTCGCGGTCTCGGTCGTCGCCGCGATCACGCTGCTGCCCGCGCTGCTCGGGCTCGTCGGCACGAAGATCAACAGCCTCCGGCTGCCGTGGGTGAAGCGCAGCCAGGTCGAGGCCGAGATGCACCCCGAGCGGATCCGCACCGGGCATGTGGGTGCGCTGGGCCGAGCACGTCGCCAGCCAGCCCGTGGCGCTACCTGATCGCGAGCCTCGTCGTGCTGCTCGCGCTCGCCGCGCCGGCGCTGTCGATGCGCCTCGGCCAGACCGACGCGGGCACGCTCTCGACGTCGTCGACGCAGCGCCGTGCCTACGACCTGCTGGGCGACCGGCTTCGGCAAGGGCTTCAACGGCCCGCTGCTGCTCGTCGCCGAGGTCCCGTCGGGCGGCGCCGCGGCGCTCGACCGGTCATCACCGACGCGGTGAAGGCCGACCCGACGTGCGGCCGTCGGCGTGCCCCGCGATGAACCCGGCCGGCGACACCGCCGTGATCCGGGTGCTGCCGAAGTCGTCACCGCAGGCCGCGGCCACGAGCGACCTCGTCAGCCGGCTGCGCTCCGACGTCATCCCGGCCGCGGTCGCGGGCACCGACGTCCAGGTCTACGTCGGCGGATCCACCGCCGCGTTCATCGACATCTCCGACCGCATCGCGTCAGCGCCTGCCGTTGTTCATCGGCGCGGTGATCGCGCTGAGCTTCCTGCTGCTCATGGTCGTGTTCCGCTCGATCCTCGTCCCGCTGAAGGCCGCGGTCATGAACGTGCTCTCGATCGGCGCCGCGTACGGCGTGATCGTCGCGGTGTTCCAGTGGGGCTGGTTCCGCGGCCTGTTCGGCGTCGAGCAGAGCCTGCCGATCGTCAGCTTCATCCCGATGATGATGTTCGCGATCCTGTTCGGGCTCTCGATGGACTACGAGGTGTTCCTGCTCTCGCGGGTCCGGGAGGAGTGGCTGCGGACCGGCGACGCGCGCGCGAGCGTGCCCGCCGGGCTCGCGGCGACGGCTCGGGTCATCACGTCGGCCGCGCTCATCATGATCTGCGTGTTCCTGAGCTTCGTGCTCGTCGACGACCCGACCGTGAAGATGATGGGCCTCGGTCTCGCGACCGCGGTGTTCGTCGACGCGACGATCATCCGCATGGTGCTCGTGCCGGCGACGATGGAGCTGCTCGGCGACGCGAACTGGTGGCTGCCGCGCTGGCTCGACCGGATCCTCCCGCACCTCGACCTCGAGGGCGCGCCCGAGCCGGTGCCCGCGCTGGCCGACGACGAGGACGAGAAGGAGCTCGTCGGCGCGCGGAGCTGACGTCGCACGCGACCGGGCCGGGCGCGAGGCCCGGCCCGGTGCGCTTGCTGGCGGAGGGAGTGGGATTTGAACCCACGGTGACTTGCGCCACAATGGTTTTCGAGACCATCCGATTCGGCCGCTCTCGCATCCCTCCGGGTTCGCGAGGCGCTGCCGATGAGCCACGCCGAGCGGGTCGTGATTGTACCGACCGGCTCGCGGCGGCTCGGCGAAGAACGCCCGGAGCAGGTCGCCGCACGCCTCGGCCTGGACTCCGGCGACGATCGGGACCTCGTGGTTGAGCCGCGGATCGGCGGCCAGGTTGTAGAGGCTGCCGGTCGCGCCGGCCTTCGGATCGGCCGCGCCGAACACGAGCAGCCCGAGCCGGCCGTTCAGCGCCGCCCCCGCGCACATCGGGCAGGGCTCGAGCGTCACGACGAGCGCGCAGTCGTCGAGCCGCCATCGCTCGACCGTCAGCGCCGCGTCGCGCAGGGCCAGGATCTCGGCGTGCGCGGTCGGGTCGCCCAGCAGCTCGCGCTCGTTGTGGCGCCGGGCGATGATCTCGCCGTCGGCGAGGCGGGCGACGACCGCGCCGATGGGGACGTCGCCGTGCTCGGTTGCGGCGCGCGCCTCTTCGAGCGCGACCGCCATCAGCCGCTCGACCTGGTGCCGGCTCCATCCCTCAGCGCCCCACCGCATCGGGTGGGCCGACCCGGGCTCCGTCATCCATCACCGCTCCCGACTTCGAACCATGACCGAAGACCTGCATCTTGGCGCAGGTCCCTGGCCTGGGCTTTCACCCGCGGGGTGCAGTTCGCGGTTCAGGCCCGACGGCATCGGGAAGAAACAACAGACGCAATTGGTACGGTGAGGGCGCAGTCACGTCACGCCGGGCACGGTGCGGGACGCACCAGACGTGAGCGGGGGTCATGGACGAGCGAGTGGCAGCGAGGGCGACGGTGGTGCGTCCGCGCGACCTGGGCGACGCGGAGACCGAACGTTGGCGCGCGCTCCAGGCCACCGACCGCGAGCTGCAGAACCCGTTCCTCTCGCCCGCGTTCGCGTGCGCGGTCGACGCGGTGACGGACCGGGCGCGCGTCGCGGTCTTCGAAGACGGGCCGACGATCGTCGGCTTCCTGCCGTTCGAGCTGCGCGTGCGTGGCGTCGGCACCGCCGATCGGCCGGCGCGTGAACACGCGGCAGGGCTTCGTGCACCAGCCCGGGCTCCCGTGGAGCTGGCGAGGTCTGCTGCACAGCACCGGGCTCGACGTGCTCGAGCTGCACGACCTCGTCGGGCCGCAGCGCAACGGCGAGCGGTCGCTCGACCTCGTGCCCGCCCCCGTCATCGACACCGGCGCGGGCTGGGACGACTACCTCGGCCGGCTGAAGAAGACGAAGACCGTGAAGACGATCCTCTACAAGGAGCGCAAGCTCCGGCGCGAGCACGAGGACGTCCTCTTCCGCTCGGGGCCGGCGAAGGACTGCGCGGAGCTGCGGCAGCTCGTCGCGTGGAAGTCGCAGCAGTACCGGCGCAGCGGCTGGCCCGACCCGTTCGCGCGCCGGGGGGTCGTCGACCTGCTCGATCTCCTGCGCCGAGGACCGTGAGCCGGGCCTGCACGCGGTCGGCTCGTCGCTGCACATCGACGGGGTGCTGGTCGCGACCGACCTGAGCCTCACCACCGACGCGGTGTTCTCCGGTTGGTTCGCCGCCCACGACCCGGAGCTGGCGCGCTTCTCGCCCGGCGCGATCCGCACGCTGCGGACGGTCGAGGCCGCGTTCGACCGTGGCGTCGACCTCATCGATCTGTCGCGTGGCGACGAGAGCTACAAGGACACGCTCAAGACGGGGGACAGCGACGTCGCGACCGGGTTCGTCGCGCGCCCGTCGGCGCGCGCGTACGTCGTACCAGGCCGCGAAGGTGCCGGTGACCGCGGTGCGCTCGTACGTGCTGCGTCATCCCGAGCTGCGCAGCTTCGTGCGCGAGTCCCTGAAGAAGGTCGGCGACGCCCGGGAGCGCATCACCCGCCGCTGAGAGCCGCGCGAGGGCTTGACTCCGTACCGGGGTACGGGGCGTACGGTCGCCGCATGACCTCCATGACGACCCTCGACCACCACACGTTCGACGAGCGGCTCGGCAGCACGCCCGGCATCCTGCTCGTCGACTTCACCGCCGAGTGGTGCCCGCCGTGCCGCGCGCTCGCCCCCGTCCTCGAGCAGCTGGACGCGGAGACCGACGACGTCACCGTGGTGAGCGTCGACGTCGACTCGGAGCCCGAGCTGGCGGCCCGCTTCGGCGTGATGAGCTTCCCGACGATGCTGTTCTTCGTGGCCGGCGAGCCCGTGCACCGGCTGGTCGGTGCCCGCGGCCTCGGGTCCCTGCGGGAGGAGCTGGTCCGGGTGCGGGCGGCCGTGGAATCCTGAGCCGCGCCCGGCGGTTGGGGCCGAACATGGCCGACACCATGACCATCGGCGAGCTGGCGCGGCTCAGCCGGCGTCCACGTCGAGACGATCCGGTACTACGAGCGGGAGGGCATCCTGCCCGAGCCGCCGCGCACCCCGTCCGGGTACCGGCAGTACGGCGAGACCGATCGCTGGCGCCTCGCGTTCATCCAGCGGGGCAAGGGCCTCGGCTTCAGCCTGAAGGACATCGCCGAGCTGCTCGGTGCCGGTGAGGACCGGACGGTCGACGAGGTCCAGCGGATCGCCGCCGCGCGCCTGCGAGCACCTCGATGCCGAGCTCGCCGCGCTGACCCGAGACCCGAGAGCAGCTCGCGCGCCTCGTCGACACCTGCGCCACCGGCGCGGATGCCGACTGCCTCGATCTCGCGCCACGCTAGGGCTTCCCGGCGAGCGTCACCGGCACGAGGCGCGGCGCCGACTGCGTCGCCCTCGATCACGTACACGTCGATCCGATCGTCCGGCCCGTGCACCAGCTGGGGTGGGAGCACGGTCGAGAAGATGCTGCAGACCGGGAACGAGCGCGTTCCGGGTGAGAGGTCGTCGCCGCGATCTTCGCCGTCGACCGCGATCACGACGTGCGCGCAGGGGCGTTCGCGCCGCTGAGCTTCCCGCTGACGAAGAGCCACGGTGCATCGCCTCGGTCCCGCCGTCGCCGGGTGCGCGGCGCCGGACGATGCGACCCGTCACCGCGCGGCGTTCGGATCGACGGCTGCGTGGGATCGTGTGCCGATGAGCCCCGCGTAGCCGCCGAGGCGAACAGCCGGAGGTCGGGGTCGCCCGTGCCGGTCGACGCCGCAGCGCGCAGCACCGAGGCGAAGCCCGGGTGCCCGTCGACGGTCACGTACTTCTGGCCCGGCGGCGGCTTCAGCGAGTTGAAGTCCCATTCGAGGACCCGCCGGGTCGGCTCCGCCCTCGGGGCACCGAGCAGCGAGTGGCCGTCGACCTTCCACGGCATCTTGGTGCGGAGATGGTCGGCGATCGTCGGCAGGAGGTCGACGCCGAGCGCGACGCGGTCGTCGACCGCGCCCGTTCGTCTGCCGCGGCGCCTTCACGATCAGCGGCGTCCACATGATCTCCGGGTAGTTCTCCTTCGCGACGCCCCGGATCAGTGAGCCCTTGGTGAACGCGACGCCGTGGTCGGCGGTCACGACGACGAGCGAGTCGTCGTACGCGTGGATGCGCTTCAGCTTCGCGACGATCCGGCCGATCAGCCGGTCGGTGGCCTGGACCTGGAGCAGGTGACGCTGGCGGGCCGCGAGCGCTCCGCCTTCGTCGAGCCACTCGTAGTAGAAGCCCAGGCCCGGGATGCCCGTCGCGTGGTAGTCCGTCGCCGTCCGCCGTGTAGTGCCACGGCGAGTGCGGGAGGAGAAGGTGGACGAAGTCCAGGCGCGGTCGCGAACGACGGCGTCAGGCGACCTGACGAACGTGTCGCCCACGTCGAGCTCGTGCGGGTGGCTCTCGACGTCGAACTCCAGCCGGTCCGTCTGCTCGGTCGGCTTGGCGAAGTCGTACCAGAGCCGGGCGCTGTTGGAGACGAGCGTCGAGAAGCCGGTCTCGTCGGCCGCGGCGGTCCGCGCGGTGCCGCAGATCGCCGTCGGGCACAGGTGCGCCCGGTTCTCGTAGACGTTCATGTCGTAGCGCTTGCCGAGGAGCGTGAAGAGGTTGTGCGGGTACTTGCTCGCGGTCGGCAGGACGTCCGGATCCACCGGGTAGACGCCGCTCAGGATCGAGGGCACCGGCGGCCTCGGTGAACGGAGCGACCGTCGTGTTGTTCCGGTACCAGGTCGACTGGCCCGCGAGCGCGGCCAGGTTGGGGAACAGCGTGCTGTCGATGCGTCCGGATCCGTCGAGCAGCGACTCCTCCGGAAACTCGTCGAGCATGACGAAGACGACGCGATTCGGTGCGCCGACGTCGACGGTCGCGGCGCTGGGCCCACCGGTCATCACCGCCGCTCGTGGCGGGCGAGGCGAAGACGAACAGGACGCCGAAGATCAGCGGTGCCACCGCGAGGAAGTGCAGGAACGTCCGGGCCGCCACGGCGCGCACCAGGAGGTAGGCGCCCGCGCCGCCCAGCACGAGCGCGACGACGATCATCACCGCGGTTCCCAGGTCGAACTGGTGGCGCAGCACCTCGACGGCGAGCACCGCGAGGAGCGCGCCGGCGAACGCCGCGTGCACCCAGCGCCGGGCCCGGGGCAGGACGAGACCGACGACGACCTCGACGGCCCAGAGCGCGAGCGCCGGGCCGACGACGACGAGCAGCGTCAACCCGATGAGCTGGAGCGGGGTGGTCCGGCGGGTGACGAAGAGCGCGGCGTTGTTCCCGAGGACATCGAAGGCGGGTGCGGCGATCGCGATGCCCGCGAGCGCGAACAGCTCCACGAACGCCATCGCTTCGCGCGACCACGGCCCGAACCGCGTTGACGAGCTGTCGCTCTCCGTGCTGCCCACCCTGCGCCCCCCGCCGAATTGGGAAGGTCAGGGTAGTCCTCCTTCGCTCTGGCATCGTCCGCGGGCGTGCCTCGGCCGAGACGGCCGCTCGACCGCGCCCTGCGGGCGCCCCGCCGAAAACTGACAGCCTGAAGGCATGGCAGGGGACCAGGGCAGAGGCTGTACGCGTGGGCGGCGATGCGGTAGCCGCACCGGTCCGCGCGGCCGGGCGGCGCATCGCTCGAAGGAGGGCGGCGGCGCGCCGGCGCCGCGCCCTGCCGCGCTCGGCCTGGTCGTCAGTGGCCTCGTCGTCCTTCCGGCGCTCGTCGCGATCGTGCTGACGGTCGGCCACCGTCGCGCGCCGGTCGACGACTTCGCGATCATCGACCTCGCGTGTCCGCGACGTGTGGTCGGCCATCCGCCGCTGACCGGTCTGCTCAGCCGCAACGGATGGAACCATCCGGGGCCGGCGCAGTTCTGGCTCCGCCTCGGTGTCCGGCGCGACGGGTGAACCCGCGTGGGCGACGCGCGTCGGCGGCACGCTGCTCGCAGCTGCGTGCGCTCGGGCTGGCTCCTCTGGGTGACCTGGCGGTCACGGACGCCGGCTCTCCTCGCCGCCGCGACGGTGACCGTGCATGAGTACGTCGCGCTCGGACCGTGGCGGGCTGTTCACCCAGCCGTGGAACCTCTGGGTGCCACTGCCGTGGTTCGTGCTGTTCGTGTTCCTCGTCTGGATCGCGACCGACAGCGCGTTCGGTCAGCTGATCGCGATGTCGATCGCCGGGTCGTTCCTCGTGCAGACGCACGTCGGGTACGCGCGCCTTGGTCATCGCCGGGTTCCGTGGGTCGCTGGGCCGCGCGTGGTGGGACGCGCCGGACGCGGCACCGGCGTGCTGGGCGCGCGACGCTCGGGATCGCGGCCTGCGTCTGGTCGTGACCTGGATCCCCGATCATCGACGTCGCTGACCGAGTGGCCGGGGAACCTCGGCGCCATCGCCGCTACTTCGGCGCAGCGTGGGCATCCGGGCGGTGGAGCGCCGAGCGTGGGCCTGATCGCGGCGGCAGTTCCGGTTCCGGCGCCGCGAGCGTCGGCGGGTCACGCTGAGCCGTCATCCAAGTTCCGCGATCCGGCGTCCAGCGCCTGGATCCTCGTGCCGGTCTGCGATGCTCGTCGCGCGCGGCGGCCGGTCGTCACGCGGTCGCGGTCGGATCGGCGCGGCGTTGGTTCGCCGCCCTGCTGCTCGCGGTCGGCGTCGTTGCGATCTCGCGGGTCGACCAGCCGCCGGGGCGTACACCTTCGAATGGCGCGGTCGTCGCTCGCGGCGTTCGTCGTCGTGGTGACCGCTCTGGGCGCTCGTCCGTGCTCGCGTCGAGCGTGCCGTTCGCGTGCGCGGACGGTCGGCGTCGTCGCGGCCGTCGTGGTTCGTGGCCTGGCGTTCGATCTCGCAGGCGCGTGCCGACTCGACGGCGACGCGCGCAGTCATGGCGCGACCGGGGGGGGGCGAACAGCCTCGAGCAGCCCGGCCGCCGATGGACCGGTGATGGGCCAGCTCGCGGCGCCCGGCGTGCTCGACCGGGGCCGGAGCTGCTCGTCGTGCCGACGGAGAGGCGGGGTCTGTTCGACGTGCGTGGTGAACGAGCTGGATCGGGACGGCTTCGACGTTCGGGTCCTCGCTCACTCGGCGACGGGTTCGGTCGCGGAGCGCGGCTGATCCCCGGGTCCCGCGCCCGAGATCTGGCACGTCGACCGAACGCCGGCCGATGCTCGACGAGGTGCTGCGAGCGCCGGGCGCGCGGGTGATCGCGAGCACGACGCCGCTCACCCGCGAGGAGGACGTCCGAGCTCACCGACCTCAGCGTCGGCTCGGCGCGCGAGATGCGCCGGTTCGCCGACCGACCTGGTCGAGGCAGGGTCGACTCGCCCGTGATCGCGTTCCTGGTCGAGGAGCCGGGATCGACCTGGACCTGCTCGTGAGCCGCGTGGTGACCCTCAACCGAGCGGTCGACCACGGCGGGCTGCCGGTGCGCGATCGTCGCGCGTGCCCGTCCGGCTGACCCGCGTGCGGCACACTGCCGGCGTGGTCGACGACGCCGCGCTGGCAGCAGCGATCGACGGTGCCCGGCGTCGCGAGGCGCCGGACGTCGGGGACATGGCCGGTGTACCTGCAGGCGCTGCTCGTCGGCGCAGACGCACGCGGAGGTGATCGGGCTGTGCGCGACCCGCGGGCACGAGCGGGCTCGTCGTGCACCGGGGCGAGGACATCGGCGCAGCTGGGGTGACCCGGCGAGCGTCGAGATGTGCTTCAGCGTCTCGAAGAGCTACCTCGCGCTCGTCGCCGGCATCGTGTTCGACTGTGGGCCTGATCGCCGACCGGCACGAGCCCGTCGCCGCGGCCGTGCCCGACGACCGGTTCGCCGGGGATCGTCACGGCGCGATCACGTGGGACCACCTGCTGCGCCAGACGAGCGACTTGTCCGGGACGCTGTGGGGCAAGCCCTGGCACGCCGATCCGCAGGGCAACCAGGCGCCCGACGCGGAGCTCGGTGCGCCGGGAGAGGTCTTCGCCTACAACGACGTGCGCATCAATCTCCTGGCGTCGCGCTGACCCGTCGCTTCGGCCGAGGACTCGAAGCTGTGTTGCGCGACGAGGTCATGGAGCCGATCGGCGAGTCGGACACCTGGGAGTGGCACGGACGCCACCTTCGCAGGTCGAGATCGACGGGCGCGAGGTCGAGGTGGTGAGCGGCGGTGCGCACTGGGGCGGCGGGCTCTGGATGAGCGCGACTCGACCACGCCCGCGTCGGGCGGCTCCTGCTGCAGCGCGGTGAGTGGGACGGCCGCCGAATCCTCAGCGAGACGTGGATCGACGCGATGACGTCACCGGCGCCGACGAACCCGACTACGGGATGCTCTGGTGGCTCAACCACCGTGCGCAGGTCTGGCGCGTCCGCGCCCCGGTCGGGCTTCTGCGCCGTGGGAACCTGGGTCGCCAGCTGCTCTGGATCGATCCGGAGCTCGACCTCGTCGTGGTCTCCCGCTGGAGCGACCACGTCGACCGCCTCCTCGCGGAGG
>CAWBRQ010000006.1:0-393701 GCA_963791315.1 uncultured beta proteobacterium | reverse complement strand
GACCTGCACAGACCCAGTCGGTATGTTAATTCCCAACCCCGTGTGTGGCACCTGACCTGCGCAAACCCGCTAAGCCATTGGGAGGCTTTTGGCAACCAAGCCATTTCCTGCCACCGGACGCTATGAAGTTGTTCTGCCCCACAATCTTACCGTTTCCGCAGGTCAGACACCATCCCTTGCCCACCATCTAACTCTCTGATAGAGTCTGTCCCATGTCCCTGAAATTGAAGCACCAGCACCGCCGCGAGACGCAGCAACGCAGGCATTTTCGACGCCAGGCCGAGATCAATGCCCTACGCAAGCGCAATGGCCTGCCGCCGATCCGGCGCAACTCCCCGCGCAACTCCCGCCCGACGTCCCGAAGGATCTTGCGCAGTCCATGCGCGTGGTGATCGAGCGGACCAACATACCAACGAGTACCTGTACCTGTACCGCAAGGCCGACGACGATATGACCACCAAGCGCTACGTATGGCTGACGACGTCCAACTCCGGCGGGATCCAGTACAAGCAGGGATTCGACACGTTGTGGGAGGCAATCACAACGATGTATGACCTTGGCTGAGCGCATCATGGTGAGCACGCCGGCGAACGAGCCCACCCTGACGCTGACCCCCGAGCAGTTCCAGCGCTTGACGATCCACGCTGTGCACCGGCACCTGCCGCTGTCCCGACACGCTGACCGAGCTACTTGCCGCGCCACCGCCCGGTAACTCCCGCCGCCCATGGTCCGACCACGAGCTGGCCATGCTCCGCGACCCGCGCAACACCCCCAAGCGCATCTCCAAAGCAACCAGCCGCGCCCCCACTGCCGTCTCCCAACCGGCGCAACCAGCTTGCCCGCGACGAGAACCGCCCGAACTCATGCGCGCACCGCGCCAACCCGCCCCACCCCCGCAACCCCCTACCCGCGAACCGCTCCCCGATGACGTGCTGAACCTTCGCCTCTGCGACGAGCGCGCCACGACCACCATCACCTCTGCCCGCCACGTCCCACCGCACCCCGGAGGTAACCTGCAATGAGCACACCCCTGTCTGACGCCCCCTCTCCGCGCCGCCTGCAGCGTGTCCCATCCGCAAGGGCAACCCGGACGCCCGCGCCTGTTCTGCAAGTACTGCGGCATGGGAATCATGGCCGCCGTTCCCACCATGACTTCCCCGAGCATCCCGAACGTCCCGCCGAGAACCTGTGCCGCCGCCATGCCCGCGAAGCCCTTGTGACGCACGATCCCATTGCACAGGCCCGCGACCGCTTGCGCCTTGCCTGCCAGGCCGAGCGCGCCGCCAAGGACGAGACAGACGCCGCAGGGCACGCACTTGACGAATTGCTACGCGCCGGCGTGGGGCCCTCTCCAGCAGACAGCCGAGCGCCCTGTCCCGCAGGTCTGCCGTTTCCCCATCCCCAGCCAGAGAAGAGTCCCGAGCATGGCAATCGAACATGAGTTTGACCTGACCGGCTACCTGTACGGCCCCGAGCCGGACACCGCCCACGCCCGCAATCCTGCACGTCCGAATCCAGACCGGCGCGCTTCCCAGCCGCGAGGATCTCCACCTGACCCCGCGCACACCGCTGAACATGCAGAACGGCGACACCCTCACCCTCAACTACAGCGTACGGTTTCCGATGACCGACAAAATCACGGACACCTGCCCGCTCGTGGATCACGCTGCCGCTCCCTGAGAACCGGCGCAGAGGCCATGGCGCACATGGAGTGGCACGCGAACCTGCGCGCCGCCTGTTGCGCCTGCTGAGCGCCCCCGTGAGGGGCACCGACCTCACGCTCCCGCGCAAGATCCACCGCGCGCTTCTAGCCCAGGGCTGGACCGTCTCCCTGTCCCGGCAAGGGGCACTTCCGCTACTCCCCGCCGCCAACCCTGCCGCACGCCGTCCCGTCTACGTGTCCAACACCCCCGGCGACAACTACCGCTCCGTCAAGAACGTGCTGGCAACTTTCCGCAGGCAGGGTGTTGACATTCTGCAGGACCGGCCTGTACGGTAGACCTACCACCCCAACAGCCCGAAGGAGCCCCGATGTTCGAGCGAATCAAGGCCGCACGCGCGGCCAAGCGTGAAAAGCAGGCAGCCGACGAGCGCTACCGAACCGCGCAGCGCTACCTGACCCGCGAGGAGTTCGACACCTACTACGGGATGATGCTGGCAATGCCTTCGCAGGCCCGTTCCCGGCAAACGACCGCGAGCTGCAACGGCTGGACAAGGTTGCCGCCGCCCGCGCGCAGGCTGTTGCCGTTCTGCCGGACAGGTGGACGTGAGCCGCCGCCTCCGCTGCAAGCAGTGCGGCAAGCAGGATGACACCGTGCGCAGGCGCGCTTGCGGGTATGAGTCCGACGTCCATAACCGTCAGGTGATGGAAACAGTCTGTGACCGACTGCGAGCAGGAACATATCAATGACATCTGACCGCCACCCGTACTCCAACCGCTGCAAGCACCCGTCTGGACGGACTGCCTAACAAGCGCGGCCGCAACCGCGCCAACCGCAACGTGCGGCACCGCGTGAAGCAGGCCCTGCGGAAATTGATTCTCTCAGAGGCTCCAACACTCTGCCCGCCAGACCCTGTAATGTTCTACCTATCAGAGCAACACCAAGTCCCGAGCAAGGAGCCCCACATGCTGACCAGCACCGCAGGAACCGTCAACGTCTCCAGCAACGTCACCGCAGACGCGGACATGACCGTGGATCAAGATGCCATGGCGCACATCATGTCCGTGCTGACCAAGCTCTACTCCGACGAGTACCTTGCCGTGATCCGGGAGTACTCCACCAACGCCCGGGATGCACACATTGCCGCCGACAAAGCAGACCAGCCCATCCTTGTCACGCTGCCCACCGCGCTGAACCCCACGCTGGTGATCACCGACAACGGCGTTGGACTCTCCCGCGACGAGCTGGTGAACGTGTACAGCAAGTACGGAGCCAGCACGAAACGCCAAACGAACCAACAAGTTGGTTCCTTCGGCCTTGGCTGCAAGTCAGCCTTCACCGTCGCGGGGCAGTTCACCGTGAAACTGCCGTAAAGACGGTGTGCAGAGCCACCGCAGTCTTCGCGATGAACACTCACGGTGTCGGGCAGGTGTCCATCATGGGCGAACACCCCACCACCGAGGGCAACGGCACGACCGTCACCATCCCGATCTCCGAACCACGCCGCATGCAGGAGGCCGCGCAGACCTTCTTCCGCGCATGGAAGCCGGGAACCGTGCTGGTTGACGGCGAAACCCCGGAGAACTTCTACGACGACCCCGATGCCCTGTGGCTGGCCGACGACATCCTGTTGACCCGCAAGGGCGGCATTACGGTGGTCATGGGGTCCGTTGGCTACCCGCTTCCCTCTTCCGCCGTCTATGCGGTTCGTGAGCGCACCTACGGCGGTGGAGCACCCTACGGCGGCGACCCCGGTCTGGTCGTGGCGCTGCCGATCGGGGCGGTGGAACATCACCCCGTCCCGGAGGAGCATCCGGGACACCGAGCGCTCCATCCAGGCTGTCTCCACCGCCCGTCTGGCCTCACGCAGAGCCGTCCAGGCCAAGATCGCAGCCGTCCAGGCCCCGGACGACATCACCCGCGTGTTCGCCAGCCGCCGCCTGCTCTCTGCCGCTTCCCACCTGAACATCCCTGTCTCCAACTCCCTCACCGGCCCCGATTGACCCCGCTCCCGGCGAGGTGACCGTGTTCTCCCTGTCCGCCCGTGGAGGTTTGCGTGTTCGAGGACTTCGGCCGGATCAACGCCGAGGGCGCGCACCTGCTGACCATCCTTGTGGGGGTGCCGGAGAAGCGCAGCGCCAAGCGGCAGGCCCGCGCATGGCTGGACGCTGCAGGCTCCAGACCGCCGCCGCTCCCTGATCATGATCGGCAAGGGCAACGCGACCGAGGGCGCCTACGGCGCATGGCTGCGCTACGGCACGGATTCCCCCGTGGACACCGTGCACTTCGATGACATCGAGCTTCCGGCACGCGAGTATGCCTCCAGCGGATCCACCCCGATCACGTACACCGCAGACGGCCGGCGCCGATGACCCCATCCGAGATCAAGGCCACCGGCAAGCCGGTTGCCTACAGCACGCACTACACGAACACGAACGGATCCCAGCACCCCGCCCTGCAGGGTTACCTGCTGGTGACGCTGACCAACCGCCAGGAAACTTACGTGTTCCAGCGCCGGGTGCGCGCGTGACGTCGAGCGCAGCCCGGCTTGTCCAGACCGACTCCGCCAGCACCGCACAACTCCGCGCGCTTGGTGATACCACCGAACTTGCCAAGGGCTACCACCTGTCCCGTTACATCTCCCGTCTGAACTACGCACTGGGCCACCGTTGCGACGAGATCACGCACCCGGTCTGGCTTGCCGCCAAGCGCTCTGTTGCCGCCTACGAGGCCCTGTCGCTGGACGTGCAGCGGATGGTGCAGCGGAACTCCGATGTCGATTTCGACGAGGCCACGGGCGTGCTCCAGGCCGCTCTGCCCCTGCTGGAGCTTGCCCGCAGCAACTACTCCCACCTGTCCACCCGCGCCATTGACCACCTGATCTCCTACGCGAACGCCCAGCAGTAACCTCCACCGCCCCGCCCGCTTCTCAACCGGGAGGCGGGCGGGGCATGGTTCGAGATCTAAAGTCCCACCCTGTAAGGTAGTACCGACCAGAGCAACACACCCCGAGCAAAGGATCACACCATGCCCCGCATCCCCTCCATCCGCACCATCGCCGACACCGCCGACACGCTCATGCTGGTGGTCGCGGGAACCCCGTACATGCTGGACTCCTCACACCCCCGGTTCACCGAGATTGCCGCGCTTGCAAATGAGTTCGTGCAGCCCGCCAACTTCGCAGACCACGAGGCGGAGCTGACTGAAGCAGATCAACTTCGCGCAGACGGCACTGGAGACCATGCGCAGCCTGTCCGAGCGCGTGTCCGTCAAGGGCGACACCGATCTTCTTCGACGGCGACCCGATCGACAACGAGCTGACCGAGCACATTGTCCGGATGATCCGCGAAGGCGACGACACCTGGCAGGCCCCGGTCAACTTCCTCGAAAACCTGATGCAGAACCCGGCCAAGCACGTGCGCAAGCGCTTGTTCGAGTGGATCTCCGGCCGTGGCCTCACGCTGACCCCAGAGGGCAACGTGATCGGCTACAAGGGCGTGCAAGCGGTAGACCAGAACCTGTCCGTGCACTCCGGCTCCAACCCGGTCTTCGTGGACGGCGTCGAGCACACCGGCTACATTCCGAACCCGGTTGGCGCGACCGTCACCATGCCGCGCTCTGCGGTGAACAACGACCGGGACGCGGGCTGCGAGCAGGGTCTTCACGTCGGCACGTTCGACTACGCCTCCAACTGGGGCGCCAAGCTGCTCACCGTGGAGTTCTCCCGCGCGACATCGTTGCCATTCCCAAGGACGAGTCCTGCGCCAAGATCCGCACCTGCCGCTACCGCGTGCTGGAGGTCGCCGAACTGACCGAGCAGTACCGCATGACGACCTGGCGCACCAACGACGACGACGACGCGATCTCCGACGTCAACTGGAGCGAGGACGAGGACGAGGACTGCGAGGACTGCGAAGGCTCCGGAGTTGGAGAGGACGGTGACAACTGCATCGAGTGCAACGGAAGCGGCACAGTCTGACCCGCCCTACCCGCCCATGACCACCGACACCCCCGCAGGGTTGACACTCTGCGGGGGTGTCCTGTATCGTAGTACTACACCCGAGCGAAGGAGTCCCGTCCATGTCCTACAGCCCCAGCTACGCGCAGGAACAGGAATACCGCGACACTGCTCCCGTCCTGCCCAAGCTCTTCTGATCTACTCCGTCAGCAGCAGGATGCCAACCGTCGTGTGTGGCAGTTGGAGAACTCCCTGGACGACGCCCGCAACGACCAACAGGAATTGCTGAACGACTTCACCCGCAAGCTCTACGTCTGCGACCACCCGGACACCCTGCACGGGTACGAGTGCGACTACTGCCACGAGTTCGTACCCGCACCGGAAGAGGACCGCGACTGGGACGACCGCAGCGCGATCTACCCCGCCGACTGCCGCCCCGCGACCCCGGAGTACCGCCACTGGATTGACGCCCGGTATGCCACGGAGCGGATCTACCGTGGCAACCTGCGCTGGCCGCTGCCGTAGGACGCGCCATTCCCCGGAGCCGGCAACTCCGGGGACCTACCTGCGGGTCTGACAGCCACAACAGACACTCGAACAGCAGGCAACGGGCTGGGTAATGACCCGCGACGGCAGAGCTGCCCTGCTCACCCGGAAGTATCTCATCAACTCAACATTCCACAGGCCATTAGGTATTGACACTCTGCAGCCGCATCCTGTACGCTAAAGAGCCCGACCCCCGAGCAAAGGAACCCGACATGCCACACCCCGCCTTCAACCGATCACTGACCATCGAAGACCTCAACACCTTGTCCACAGGGGCGCAGGTGGTGGACCGCTTCGACGTGGTCTGGACGTTCTCCGAGCGCATGCGCTGGACCTCCCCCGTCGGGCAGGAGCCCGGCGTCCCCAGCTTCGAGCTTCACCGACTGGCTAGCCCGATTCGGTGGAACCGCACCGCTCCGGTTGCGGAGTCCGCACCCGAGCCAGCCCCGCTCCGCACGGAGCCCGCCATCCGCGTGCACCGCAAGGGCGACCACCCCAGCCCGCGCATCCCCGGAAGACGTGCTCGCCGCTGCACAGCAGGAACTGAGCGGGCCTGTCCGGCTGCTGGAAGCCCGCTACTACAACGGCACCACCACCTGGCTGTTCATCCGTGGAGGCAAGGCATGACCGAGCAAACCTGCCAAGAGGCGCACCAGCACTACGTGTTGTGGGACAACGACACCGTGACTGCACTACACACCGCCATGAACCACGCTTTCATCGAGGACACCGAACCTCCCGTCACGGACGCTGACATCGACCACGTGGACACGCTGGTGAACCGCGCTGCCAACACCCCGTCCGTGTTCTTCCCGGTCTCCACCACGGACCTGCAAACTCTGGAGCGGGTGATCGGGTCGGCATGCCGAGTACATGATCAACAACAATTACGCCGACGACTCCGATTTCACCGAGGACGCCATTGCCGCAGAGCGCCTTGGCGACGGGCACGCCACCTGGCAGTGCGAGGCCCGCCTGCACGAGCTGACCGAAGGCGGCCGTGACCCCGCGCACGGTGCAAACCGTAGAGGAGCTGTTCGACCTGCCGGAAGGCGCTGTCTTCATCTCCGCCACCGGCAGGGTTGGCGAGGTGGAGGAGCCCCGCAACGAAGACCTGGAGCCTTGGCAACTGGAATCCACCGGCGAGCGTCTTCTTGCGCGCCGTAACTGGACCGGCACCGACATCTATGACCTGCAGACCTATCCGCAGATCCCGGACAGCTACTTCCCCGCACGTGTGCTGTACGTCCCCGGCGAACCGGACCCCGTAGCAGCGCAATTGCGTTCCGCGCTGGAGCAGGCAGAGCAAACCGCCCGCCGCTATTTCAGTGAGACTGCAGGACGCCCGAACGTACCCACTGCTGTCACCAAAGCCCGGTATGCCCGGCTGGAGGGCATTGTGGCAGGGCTGAAGCAGGCGCTGGCTCTGGTGAATTACCCGACGTTCATCACGATTGAGCTTGACACTTTGCGGGACACTCCGCTAGACTCATAGGACAGCCCCCGAGCAAGAATTCCCCATGTCCACCATCTCCCCACCCCGCTACAGCCCGACGACATCTACAACCGCGACGTCCTGCTGACGGACGGCAGCGGTCGCCGCATAGGCGTGATCGAGCGCTACCAAGACCTTCGCTCGGGAGCTGTTGCCTCCGATCCCACCATTCCCCCGTTCCCGTCCCGCAACAACTACCTACAGGCCAAAAATGATGCGCAGGACTACGCCGACAGCTTGCAGCGCGGTGACGACGATGCGTAAGCCCCGGTTCACCGGCTGGCGGGACGTACCCGCTGAAGCCGCCGCTACGGGCTATTGGTGGCCAAGCACGGGTGCACGCTGTACACAGGGTATGGCACGCTGCGGCTGCGGTGGTGGCTGGCATGACCCCCGACCAGCTCCGCCAGCTTGCCGATCTGTTCGAGCAGGCATCCCGCCCGCCGCACGGCTCTATGTCCATCAGCGAATATGCCGTGGCCCGCTCCGATCACGAGATGGCGCACCACCTGCGGACAATTGCAGACCGGGAGGACCACAGACCGGCAGGCGGCAACGTCTACGCCGCCTGTGCTGCCCGCACCTACGGTTGCCGACTACGCAGAGCTGTCCAGCGTGCTGAAACGCGCCGTGCCACAACTGCGCCACATGATTGACGAGAATGAGCGCACCTACGCCGTAGGCACGCTGGCGTCCGCGATCTTCCGCGCGGGGTACAGGAAGCAGCCGTGACCCGCGTCCTGTCCGGCCTGCTGCTGCTCTCCGTGCTGCTGTGCGCGGGGGTGTTCTGGAAGTACACGCAGATTGACGCACAGGCCCGCGAGGCCTGCAGCGCAACGGGTGCGGCTGCCAAACTGGACCTTTCCAGCTTTGTGCCGCTGTGCCGGAGGTATCAGACCACCTACGAGTTGCGCCAGCCATGAGCTGGACCCCGCCCCGCGTCTGGTCATGCAACTGCTGCGGCGCGTTCTCACGTGAGCACACCTGCACCATGCCCGGCGCTGCCACACACCGCCCCGTCCAGCGGGTGCTGCGTAAGTGCCCGATCTCCTGCACGTGTGAGTGCCACGACACCGGAGGTTCCGGGCACGGCGCAGGCCCCTGCCCCGGCAAACTTGTAACGATGTAACCGTTACATCCAGCGTTACATCCGCTACTGCTCCCCTAATGCGCGCACTCAAAAGTGGAGAGGTTCAGTCCTTAGAGTAAGGGTTTGTCCGGTACTTCCGGGTTAAGTTTGGTGCTCGCAGTCAACACCTCTCCGGAAGGCTCCACATGAAACGTGCTCTTACCGCCCTGCTGTCACCGGCCCTGGCAGCGTTCGCGCTGCTGTCCTCTGCCCGGCTGCCAGCGCCGACACTCCCGGTGCAAAAGAAGGCGCAGGCTCCTGCCGCCGCACAAGCGGCGGGCCTGCAACTGGCCGAGTTCTGCGGCTCTCCCGGCAACCCGTGCCGGATCTTCGGGTACGTGCATACCGACGCCAACTACCAGGGTGTGCGGTCCCGGCTGGTGACCCTGGACAGGGGAGACTGTGACGGCTCCGGCTACACCTTCACGTTCGGGTGGGGGATCTTGGCCGGGGCACGTCATCAATCAGCCGGTCCTAGACTCACGCGGGTGCAACGCTGCGGCCGTGACGACCACGTTCGGGGGTGTGGTCGGGATGTGCCTGTCCAAGGTCTACATCGGCAACGCCGCCAATGATCTGGTGGCGAAGGTGAAGGTCTACCACAGCAACACCTGCCCCGCCTGATCCCTGCCGCACGCAGACCCCGCCCGCAAGGGCGAGGTTTTGTGTGTTGACACACTGCACCCCGTTCCGGTAAGCTACGGGTACACCCCGAGCAAGGAGTCCCAATGCCTACCTACACACCTATTGAGCCGATTCCTGCCGTTCCTACCTGGCAGCGTGGCTGGAGGAGCGCGGCCACTTGCACCAGCGCCTTCGCACGGAGTGCTGGAAGCTGGACATCCCGCCGTCTGTGGTGATGGAGATGATTCAGGCAGACCCACGGGCAGCGGAAGTCGAAGAGGCTTTACACTCAGCACCTTGAACGCAGCATTGGCGGGCGAGTACATGCTGGTGCGGCCATGACCATCTCCGCCAGCAGGTCCTCCTGCGGATGGTGGCGGCACATCAGCAGGCACTGAACACCCCCGGTGCGGTTGTCTACGCCACCCGATTCTTCGCTTCCGCAATGGATGAGCGAACGTCAGATGACGAGAGCGACGTGCCCCCCCAGCAGATTGACCGCGCCATCGACTGGTGTCGCAACGAGTCCCAGCGACTGGACATCACCCGGCTGTTCCACGTCACAGAGTCCATGGCCGAGGTCGCCAAGATCGCTGCGCAGCGGCTGCCCGAAGGGCTCCGTCTGACCGTGAGATCCTGCCAGCCGTCAATGGGATACTGGTGTTCGAGCACCCGCTGTACTTCCGCGACGTATTCGAACAGGTAATCAGGCTGTCCATGGTGAACTGGCAGATGTACGGCGGTGGCAACACTCTTGCCTTTGGCCTGTATTTCCGACATAAAGCCCCGGTGACCGATCCAGACCTTCGTGATGAAGGCGCGCGGCACGTTGCACAAAGCCTCCGGCCGCTGGAGCCTGACGCACTATGACACCAATAACCCCCGGCCGATCCTGCCCTGGGTGTACGGCACAGAGCAGGAGATGCAGGAGTACCGGGACACGCACGTGGACGATGCCGCCCGGCATCCCGAACTGTTCTTCGAGACCTCCACCGTCCCGCCAACGGTTCCGGCGTTCGCCAACGTCTACCGCATCCTGTACGCCATCTTCGCGCTCATGGACCAGTCCATTACCGACGTGCGCGAGCTGCCCGACCGCCGCTCCCCGGCGCGCAAGCGCAAGCAGCCGCAGCATCCGGTGACCATCATCCAACTGCGCCGCCGCGAGGCGCACGGCACCACGGACAAAACCACCGGCCGGTTCCTGGCCTGCCGCTTCCGTCACACGCGGACACTGGCGCGACCCGGCCCTGCGGGCCGGGCCGCTCCCGAATTTCGCCCGCATCTGATCAATGACTACCTGCGCGGCCCCGATGACGCCCCAATCTCTACCCAACGCGGACGTGTCTCCACCCTCTCCCGTTAGGCTTGGCACATGACCGCCTCTCACGAGCCAGCCCTGTGCAGCCCCCGCGCGCTGCCCAAGCACCGCCTGCTCCCGGCTGCCGCGTGCGCGGTGGAGATCAACCCGCTCAATGCTCCGTTCCCGCAGGCCCAACCCGGCAATTCATTTTTAATTTTTTTTTTTTTTTTTTTTTTTTTTTTTTTTTTTTTTTTTTTTTTTTTTTTTTTTTTTTTTTTTTTTTTTTTTTTTTTTTTTTTTTTTTTTTGTTGTTGTTGTTGTTGTTGTTTTTCTTTTTTTTTATTTGGTACAGTTACATGTTCACCAAGGTTGGCAATGGGCATGGCAGATCAATTCGTTGCCGGCCACGATCGAACCGGTCTGCGAACATGTTG
This sequence comes from uncultured beta proteobacterium, assembly GCA_963791315.1. Classification (GTDB taxonomy): domain Bacteria; phylum Pseudomonadota; class Gammaproteobacteria; order Burkholderiales; family Burkholderiaceae_F; genus JACCZX01. Next base: position 382,551 of record CAWBRQ010000006.1, on the reverse strand, counting down.
CGTCCGCCTACCGCGTCGGTGGCGACGCCGCCAGCCTCGCGCACCAGCACGATGCCGCCGCCGACGTCCCAGGGCGACAGGCCGTGGTCGAAATAGCCGTCGAAGCGGCCGGAGGCGACCCAGGCAAGGTCCATGGCGGCGGAGGCCGGTGCGGCGGAGGCCGGCGACCTTGCGCATCAGCGGGCGGACTCGGCGAGCGCGCCGTCGTGGTTCTTCTTCGAAATGCCGGGAAGGCCGACCGCGATCACGGCGTCGGCGAGGTTCTTGCGCGCGGCGACGCGCAGGCGCCGGTCATTGAGGAAGGCGCCGCCGCCGTTCTCGGCGACGTAGAGCTCGTTGAGGACGGGATTGTAGATGACGCCGGCGACCATCTGCCCGTCGCGCTCGAGTCCGAGCGACACCGCGAAGAGTGGGATGCCGTGCAGGAAATGGTGGTGCCGTCGAGCGGGTCGACGATCCAGCGATTGGCGGTGTCGGTGCCGGCGATGGTGCCGCTTTCCTCGGTGGAGGAAGACCATAGCCCGGCCGTGCCTTCTGCAATTCGGCGACCAGGACGCTCTCGGCGCGGTGGTCGGCGGCCGACGAAGTACCCGGGTCCCTTCGAGCGAGACCTGGAGGTTTTCGACCTCGCCGAAATCGCGGGCCGAACCGCGCCCGGCCTTGAAGCAGCTGGACCATAACGTCGAGAAGAGCAGTGCGGCCAATGGGCGTGCGTTTCCGGGAGAAGCGAGGCGCCTCTCGCCACCACCACTTCGCGGCGGGGGGCAAGGGGAAGGGGTCATAGTCCTCCCCGCTTCAGCGGGGGAGGGGGACCGCGAAGCGGTGGAGGAGCGAGCGAGGTCGTCTCTCCACCATGCTTCGCAGAGGCCGCACGGGGAGCGGCATCAGTTCGCGGGCGAGCGTGGGAGGCGGCGAGCGGCGGTCTGGCGCTGTCTCGGGAGCGAGCCCGGCGACGAAGTCGTCGAGGAACTGATCCTGCTGCCCGCACGCTTGGCGAGGTAATGGTACTTGGCGGCGGCGAGGGGTCGGCCTTGACGCCCCGGCCGGTGGCGAGGATGCGGGCGAGACGGTTCTGCGCGATGACGTCGCCGACGTCGGCGGCGCGCCTGAACCAGGCGGCGGCGGTCGCCTCGTCCTGGGCGACGCCGATCCGTTGAACAGGCGGATGGCATACTCGACCTCGGCGGAAACGTGGCCGGCTGGCCGCCTCGCCGAACCAGTGTGCCGGCCCTGGCCTTGTCCTTGGGACGCCGTTGCCGGCATCGTAGAGCTCGGCGAGTACGTACTGGGCGTCCGCATTGCCGCCTTCGCCGCCTTGGTAGCAGTTCGCGGCGCGGCTGAGGTCCGGCGGACGGATCTTTCCGTCGAGATAGATGAGGCGAAACTGTAGACGGCTCGACCTGGCCCTGCACGGCGGCCTTCTCGAGAAGCGGAATGCCCTGGCACGGTCGGCGGGGACGCCGCGGCCCTCAGATACATCATGCCGAGGGCGAACTGCGCCTGCCGGTCGCCGCCCTTGGCGGCGCGGTCGTACCACTCGACGCCTCGGTGAAGTTGCGCGGCACGCCGTAGCCGCCTTCGTAGATCATGCCGAGCAGCGTCTCCGCGGCGTGGTCGCCGGCTTCGGCGCGGGGGATCGCGGCCTTGGCGCGGCGAGGTAGAGGCCGCGCTGGAAGGCGCCGTAGGCGAGGTCGGCGTCGCCCGCGATGGGCTTCGTCCGCCGGGCGGGTTCGATAACGGGCGGCTTTCGCGGCCGGTGCCCGCCGGGCAGGGTCGGCGACGTGCCGCCGGCGTTCAGTCCGGGCGTGGGTTCGGCACCGGCGGGCGTCGCGTGTGCGCGGAGCGCCTGCACCGGCGGCGTGCGCCGTCGTCGGGGACGAGATCGGGGATGTGGGCGCCGCCAGCTCGCCGCGGGCGATGCGGGCTTCGGCGCCGGCGGAACTACGCGCTGGGGGGGGAGAGCGCTCGCCGCGGCGAGCGCCACCCGGCGTGAGGATGCAGCGGCCCGCTCGTGCGCCATCGCGCCCCCCGGGCGAGCGCCGAGGCGAGCGCAATCGCTGGCGCCATCGTCCTCAGAGCCGCGGTCTCCGCGCCAAGCAAGCAGCGCCGAGGCTTCGGCGACCGCCGCACCGGGGCCGGCGGGATGTTCCCATACCGCGCGCGACAGCGCGACGAACTCGATGCCGGCCCCGGCGCGCCGCCGACCACGGAACGAAGGTCGCGTCCGCCCATGACGAGTGCGGGATGCGATCAGGCCGCCCACCTTCGGCGAGGTCGAGCGTCTTCGGGAAGATCGCATGGCATCCTTTGTCGCCGTCGAGGCGGCCGAAGAAGACGTAGTCGGGGTCGGCCTCCCCGAGGGCCATCGCGTCGTGGCGGCTGAAGGCGCCGCCGGCGCCGACCATGCGCTCGGGCGGAGCGCGGTCGATCGCGGCGGACACGTCGGCGCCACCCGTGTCGACGTGTACGCCGTCGGCCCCGGTCCTCCCGGCGATCCGCGTGTCGTTGAACGAAGCTGGCGACGCCGCGCACGCTCGAGCACCCGGCACGCAGGCTCCCGCGAGACGCTGCAGTGACGCCGGATCGGCGGGGTCGCCGGCAATGATGAGGGAGGCCACGTCGCCGCCGGCGAGCGCATCGCCGAGCACCCGCCCGAAAGCGCCGGGTCGGCGGACACTCGGCGTCACCAGGCAGAGGCGGCAGCGGATTCCGGCGGCTTGGCCATGGGCTTGCACACGAGCGGACGGTGGACGGCAATCGCGCTTGGCACCGGCGCGGCAGACTCGGCGGCGCGCCGACGCCGCCAAGATATTGAAATCGTCGCGAATTTGCGGCTAGGCCGCCGCTTTCTCGCCGTCCGGCCTCCCACCGGCCGGTGGCGGCGAGGCTGTTCATCCGCGCCCGGTGGCTGAAGGCGCGCTGGCCGGCGCGACGTTGGCGGGCTTGCCGCTCCAGGCCTTGATTGCGCGCGGCCTGGAGGGCGCGGCCGTAGGAGAAGGTCAAGCTTCCACGGCAGCGGGCCGAGGGCGTTCATCAGCGACAGGTGCTCGGTCGCCTTCTCGTCCGACTGGCCGCCGGAGAGGAAGGCGATGCCGGCGACCGCCGCCGGGACGCAGGCCTTGAGAAGCTTCACCGTCTTCTCTGCAACCTCGCGGGCGCTGGCCTGCTCCGGCGAATTTCTGGCCGGCGATGACCATGTTCGGCTTGAGGATGGTTCCCTCGAGCCCGACGTTGGCGAGCGCCAGCTGCTCGAACACCACCTTCAGCGTCCGCTCGGTCACGGCGTAGCACGTGTCGATGTCGTGGGCGGCGACCTCGCCGTCCATAAGCACCTCGGGCTCGACGATCGGGACGATCCCCGCCTCCTGGCAGAGGAGGTGGCCGACCAGGAACAATGGGCGATGTCGTTGTTGTTGTTTTTTTTTGCTGGAGCACAGGCAATGTTTTTTTTTGTTGTTCTTCGTTCAAGTTCCGTCTGTGCTTGCACGCACTTAAGGTATGTTTCGCGAATGAGATCGGAATCTCTGTAAGGCTATGGGCACTGATAGCCACAAAGTGATGGAGATTTTCTGAAAGACACGAAGCTGAAACATCTCTCCCTACTATCTTAACCCGGATTTGCTTTCGGTGGCTCGTGTCTGCCAAAGGACCGTTCGCGCTATTCTTTACAAGGCGAAGCAACTGGACCTGGAAATGCCGGTGCTCGGTGCCGTGCTCGAAACAAATCGTAAGCAGATTGAGCTAGCCTTAATTTAATCCGCCACACAGGCACAAGCCGTGTCGGTGTCTTGGGCTCAGTTTCAAAGGCGGATCCGACGATCTTCGTGAAAGTCCGATCGTCGGATTGATCGAAACCTTGATCGGCAAAGGATATAAATTGACTATCTACGACGAAGAAGTCGCTTTGGCGAGGTCGTGGGTGCGAACAAGCACTACATCGAGCAAGCAATACCGCACATCTCGTCGCTGATGGTTTCCTCTCCAAAGGAAGCCATCGAAGCCAGTGACGTAGTCGTAGTTGGCAAGAATAATTCCAACATTCAGGAAGCTGTAACCAATAATAGCGATTCAAAGTTGATTATTGATCTGATTCGGTTACCCCGCGAAACCGTGAAGGCTTCTCCGAATTATCAAGGCATCTGCTGGTAGAACTGCTACAACACAGTACAATAATGATGCGATCTCCAATCAAAGTCCTGATGTGGGTTGAAAACCATTTCCCACAGGATACTCGTGTCGCGAACGAGGCACGTCTACCCGCTGACGCGGGTTACAAGGTCGCGGTGATCGCCCTCCGGAGACCGGGCCAGGGAGCGCGTGAAACCTGGAACGGTATCGAAATTTACCGCGTACCGACATTGGAACTGTTCAAAAAGACAGCGTCCGGAAATGGTAGCCGACTGAAGCCTGCTTTTCGTTAGGCTGAAATCCTTTCTTGGTTATGTTGTAGAATACCTCTACTTCACCTCAGCTTGCCTTCTTGTTAGCACGTATATTTTTGTGAGGCGCGGCTTCGACGTAATGCACGCCCACAATCCGCCCGATACTCTCTTTTTGGTGGCGTTGCCTTTCAAACTACTCGGAAAGAAATTTGTCTTTGATCAGCACGATCTCTGCCCGGAGCTTTACCGATCCCGTTATAGCGCAGGCGAAGGAGTCTACACCCGGTTGCTAAGAGTGTTGAATGGTGCAGCCTGAAGCTTGCTGATGTCACGATCGCGACGAACGAATCGTATAAACAAATACAAATTGAGCGGGCGAACAAGAATCCCGACAGTATCTTCGTTGTAAGAAATGGGCCGAACCAGATGCGAATGACGCCGACCGCGCCCAGCGTCCGTTTGAAAGGAATGAACAAGTCCATCCTATGCTATATTGGCAGCCTAAATCCACAAGACGGTGTTGATTACCTGCTTCGTTCGTTGCACCATTTACTCCATGATTTAAAGCGCTCGGATTTTTATTGCGTCATAATGGGCAGCGGGGACTCCCTGCAAGATTTGCGCGATTTGGCTGGGAGGCTGGAGCTTAACGGTTGCGTCGAACTAACGGGCTTCATCTCCGATGAAGATTTGCAAGCTAACCTTGCGGCTGCCGACATCTGCGTGGACCCCGATCCGTCCAGCCCGTTGAACGACGTGTCCACTTGGATCAAGGTCATGGAATACATGGCATCGGCAAAGCCGATTGTTACTTTCGATCTGAAGGAAACGCGATTCTCTGCCCGGGACGCTGCCATGTATGTTAAGCCGAACAACGAAACCCAATTCGCGGAAGCTATCGCCCATCTTATGGACCAACCCGAGCTTCAAAAGGAAATGGGGGTTTATGGTCGCCGCCGGGTCGAGGACGAGTTGCAGTGGGCCAGGGTGGGCAAGAACCTTCTGACTGCATATGAGACGCTCCTGGGTCGAAAAATGAAATCCTCCTGTGAAGCTCATCGCGGTAAGAAATTCACAGAGATCAGTTCCTGACTGGCTCTGCCCTCTCTGGATAAACCGCCCTCTCCGTTCTTGGCTACTCAGGTTTCTCTAACTCAGCCACTAAGCGAGACCTTTGTGGCAAAGCCAGAAATCCGGCATGCAGGGATTGTCGATGTAACATTTGGTGAAAACGTCACGGTTGTGCAGCCGGTCAATCTCTATGGATGCACAATTGGAGATGCCAGCTTCGTCGGCCCATTCGTAGAGATCCAAAAGGGAGTAACTATCGGAAAGCGATGCAGGATCCAATCGCACTCATTCATCTGTGAGCTCGTAACGATCGGAGACGACTGCTTCATTTCTCATGGCGCAATGTTCATCAATGATCTGTTCGTTACCGGGGGCCCCGCCGAAAAGCCGGAGCTTTGGCGAGCAACAAGACTTGGGAATCGTGTAAGTGTCGGAACAAATGCCACCATCCTTCCGGTCACGATCTGCGATCAAGTCGTCATCGGCGCCGGCGCGGTCGTGACCAAAGACATTACTGAGTCGGGGATTTACGTTGGCAACCCGGCGCGACTGCTGCGACGTCTCGACCTCTGATCTCTGCCCTCTGTCATCTGTCATCTGATCTCTACGTCGTTTCAACGCTTCAACGCTTCAACGCTTTAACGACGCCTTTAGCGCAACCTAATCATGGGCCTCCAGCTGCCCCCCAACCATAGCGTCCTGCCTTACGGTCGCCTTCATTATCTTCCTTTTCCGGCGAGACATTCGGCAAAAGCCCGACGTCAGCGGCGCTCTGTGGCTCCCATTTATTTGGCTGATGATCCCTTTCTCGAGATCTCTTTCCGCATGGCTCAATATCTTCGGCTTACCTGTAAGCGGCGCTGTTTCAGTGGAAGAGGGAAGTCCGCTGGACGCTTGGTTTTTCTTTGCCCTGATTGCAGCGGGCTCTTGTGTTCTTGTTAAGAGGCAAGTCAGCGTTTCAGAGGTTATTCAGAATAATGGCTGGCTCATCGTTTTCTTGTTCTACTGTTTCATCTCCATTGCATGGTCTGATTTTCCTTCCGTGGCTTTCAAGCGGTGGATCAAAATTCTCGGTCATCCAATCATGGCGCTGATCATCCTTACGGAGCCGAATCCTGACCAAGCCGTTAAAACATTGCTGAAAAGGTGTGCTTATGTGGTCGTCCCGGTTTCCATTCTCTTCATTAAATACTATCCTGAGTTGGGTCGAGCCTTCGACGACCCGTGGGGAACGGCCAATGAACACAGGTATCACCCAAAATAAGAACGCGCTTGGTTCAGATGGTTTGATCCTGGGTTTCTTCTTCTTTTGGTATTTGCTCCAAACCTGGCAAACTGAGCGAAGCACTCAGAGACGAAACGAGCTTCGGTTGATCGCCGGATTCTTGATCGGTATCTTGTACCTTTTGAGACTGGCGCACAGTGCCACACCTTCGACGTCTCTGTGTGTAGGGGTACTGGTGGTCTTGTTTGTCGGCAGCCGTTTGACAAACAAGAATTTTATTGGGACATACCTGTTAACAGCACTAGTTCTCTTAGTGGTAGCAGAGCTGACATTTGGGATTTCAAGCAGCTATTCGGAGGCTCTGGGTAGAGGCTCCGGCCTTTCCGGGAGAACATTGGTCTGGTCGCATCTGCTGGAAGTGCATATCAATCCGGTCCTTGGAACGGGATTTGAAAGCTTCTGGTTGGCGAAAAGGCGGCTACAGCAGCTGGAAGGACTCTTCTTTTACTCCATCAATGAGGCCCATAACGGCTACTTGGAAACTTATTTGAACCTGGGATTAATTGGCGTGTTCCTCCTGATTGTATTGTTTGTTGCCACATTCTGGAAAATACGCCTCGAGCTTTTTCGAAATTTTGAATGGAGGCGATATCGATTCGAGTTGTTCGGCGCTGCGTCCTGTATAACTGGACAGAAGCAGCCTTCAAAACGTTAAGTCCTCTCTGGTTTGTTCTACCTCATAGCTACTGACTACCCGCCGAATCCTCCTCGCCAGTGCCCAATCATCAGATGGGGTTGAAGACCGGAAGAAAGCAGGGAACTAGTGTATGCCGACGAATCCTAGACCGGGCCGGAGCCTGGCCGCCGCCTCCCGACTCCGGCACCGCGGGTTACGGCTCTGGTTTCACTTACTGCCGCTCTGATTCTCACTGCTTCTGGCCTGGCGGCAGCAACAACAATTAACGCGAAGAGCGCGTCACAGTCCGATGTTGCGGACCCATGGCCTCAGCTGCCGATGGCGACACCGTAACGATACCTGGTGGAACGGCCGGTCGCTCGCACATTACAAATTAAAAAAGGGATCACGATCCAGGAGGCCGTTAGGCGCGACGATCATCAAGGACAGCGTGCAATCCGGACAACTGATTCGATGGACGCTCGCTGCCGGCTACCCGTCCAGGCTGACCGGGATTGAATTTCAGGACGGAGGCAGAGTAAACACGATTGATGCGCCGGGGGGCGTATTTGCGCGTTAACGAGACAAACGCCGACGCCTTACATTTCGTTTTGACACTGCAAATGGAATAATCTGAACGGCTCGACGGTGTTCGATACTATCATCGGCGTAATAGATCACAACACGTTCGTCCTCGACAGGTTTGGCTGTGCGATCTACCCCTATGGTTCACACTGGGATGGCAAGGACTATGGCGACGGTTCGTGGCACGCTCCCACCAATTACGGTTCGTCCCAATTCTTGTTCATCGGAGGCAACACCTTTACGCATCTGACAGAAAACGAAACTTACAGGGAATGATCGACGCATACGCAGGAGCGCGATTTGTCGTTCAGGGCACAATACGATTTTCAGACAGCCTTGTCACAGATCACGGCACTGAAAGCACAGGACACCACGCGGCTGTCGAGCAATGGAAATTTACAATAACAACTACAGTGGGACTAACCTTAACTCACAGGTCGCGGATCACGTTCAGGCGGGAACGTTATTTCACCGCGATACGGATTCGTGGATACTCAGGAAATCTATCCGCCTTCGATCTTCAAAATTATTGAAACATTTACCAGTTTTAGACTGGGGCGGCGCTGATGGAACAAATGCTTGGGACGTGAACGAGTCTACTGTCTTTTTCACAGGAACTGCAGCAGCTAATAACCAGCACAAGCGCGTAACCTGCCGGAGCTAGCTGGACGGCGAACCAGATGGGCAGGATACACCCTACGCCGAACCACTGATATTCTCGTTGCCGGCAGTCTTCATTTCGGCTGGATTCTGGGTGATACATCAAACACGATCAGTTACGGGAGTAACCCTGGTTATCCGACGCCTCCAGCCATGTCGTTTTGCACCAGGCGATTCCCTTGAAATCCGCAAAGTAGAACACGCCCTGGGATCAACCCGGTCGGGCGCTCGGTTCTTCATTTACCGGCAAATCTCCAGTTCGACCTACCTCATGGAACAATCAAGCGACCGAGCCGTGCTACTCGTGGAACAACACGAATGAGGTTAACGGACAAGTCAATTTTAGCGCAGGCCCAGGCGTAAGAGCCAATGTGCGTTGTTTAACAACACGCCGATGCCGGGCTACACGCCATACGCCTCCGCATCCGCTGACGAAGTCTCACCTCCGTCGCAGCCGACAGTAGAACGCGGCCCCCGTTTCCCAAAGCTATGCTAACAAAAGCAACCAAAGAAAGGCTAAAAAGATAAAAAGGCGGAGATGGGGCGGAGCTAAAGAAAACTCGGGGAACGGGAAAGAGTTGAACCGCCTACTCCCAACTACTAATTAACAAGCTTTCGCCTTAAGGGGCGAGCTCAACGCTAATGGATGCAAGAACATTCCGTTCAATCAAGTTGATCGCCTTTTGGTCACCGGCTCCAATGGCTTCATTGGAACAAAGGTTGTCGAGCGTCTTCTTGAATATGGTATTACTAACCTGCGCTGCTTTGTCCATCAAGGCAAACTTGAAAATCTCAAGAAAATTCTTAGCCAGCGTTCGAACGCCAAAAGTGTCGAATTCGTTTCCGGGGACCTGCTTTCACGCGAGGACTGTCGAAAGGCCGCGCAGGATGTCTCTGTAATAATCCACCTTGCCCGCCGAATGGAGAAATGGTTCCGCCGGGGCATTCATGAATTCTGCCTTGGCTACGCGCAATTTGTTGGATGCATTTCTCGAAGTTGGAAAACCAAAGCGGTTCGTGAAATCCCAGTTCCTTTGCGGTTTATTCGAATTTGAGCTTAAAGCATAACAGTCTTCTTGATGAAACCTGCATTTCATGGAAACGGCTTCCAGGAGCGATTCAACGCTTGTATGGCTTTGGAAACTTGAACAGGAAGAAATTGTCCGGGAATACGCGAAACACTACGGGCTGCCGTGTGATTTCAGGCCAGGTTACGTTTTCGGAGCTGGCAAACAGGAGTTAAACGGCCGCATCGGGATCAAGGTTTTCGGACCGTTTATGCAGGTAAACCCCTACGAATCTTTTGCCACTGACCTATGTCGATAATTGCGCCGAAGCAATTCTCCTCGCTGGTCTCACGCCGGGAATGGATGGTGAAGTCTTTAATATTGTTGATGATGATCTCCTCACTGCTCGCCAACTTCAAAACTTACAAAGTGGCCAGGCGTTTTCGGTCAATTAGCGTTTCCCTACTCGGTTTTTATTATAGCGCATTCTATGCTTGGGAAAAATACTCGAAATGGTCGAAGGAGCAGCTTCGCCTGCCTTCAACCGTCGCCGCTGTCGTGGCGAATTGGAAGAGTCAGCGCTACTCGAACGAGAAACTCAAAACACGACTGGGTTGGAAGCCACGTGTGCCGATGAAGCAAGCGATGGAAACATTCCTTGCGCAGTTCGGAACAAACAGCGAGGTCTGATCGACATGCTTCGTGTCGCAATAGTGAGTTCAGGAAGATTGCCGACCAGCATGGTACACGCCAGTGGGCGAATTGCGGATTGCGGCGTCGTTCCATCTGCGATCAGGAACCTCTCATGGCGCAGCAGCTTGCCGAGCGTTTCACAATTGCAGATGTCCAACGCTCAGGAGATGTTGAAGGCCGTCTCACCCGACGTTGTTCATATCACCACGCCGCCACGAGCCGCTACCGCTCGCTGGCGAGAGAAAATGTGAACGGGAAGCCATGTCTCCCTGGAGAAACCTTTTACGGTCACCAGCGAAGAGGCCAATCATTAAGATCGAGCTGGCTGAAAATAAGAATATCAAGATCACGGCGGGACATAATCTTTGAGTTCACGCTCGAGATGCTGGAAATGCGCCGCCTGGTTCGAGAAGGTTTTATAGGTGGAGAACCGGCGCATTCCTGAAGTTATTTTTCCTATGACTTAGGCGACGCGACGTATGCAAAAGCGCTTTTACAAGACCAAAACCATCGATAAAAACTACCGGGTGGCTTGCTCCACAACATCATCAGTCATGGAGTAGCGAAGCTTGCTGAATTTCTTGATGACGATATAACGGAGATCACGGCGATTGCAGGTCAAAGTCCGCTACTTAAAGCTAGGGTTACGAACAGATCTCTGGATGAATTAAGGGTATTGCTTCGGGATAAAACGGGTAGGAGTTCATCATTCTGTTTTTCGACACAACTCAAAGGGCTCGACCAGTTGCGTCTCTAGGCCCGGAAGGTTCAATCGTCGTGGATCACAGCAGCGGGACCGTTGTTCGAAACAAAAATCGACCCTGTAAAAGTTATTTAACCTATTTGGTCCCCGCCGCTTCGGGCTGCCCGCGAGCACCTTGGAAACGCACACATCAACGTACCCGCCGATTCTGTTCGGCAGCGGCTTCGCCGGGACTCTCAATAGAAGATCATTGAGCACTTGTCCCAACAGCGTCGGATCTGACAGTCCACCGCCTATCCCTTACCAAAATCCTCCTCACCGCTAGTATCATGGATGAGATCTTCGTCCAAATCTCGGCGGGCAGAAGTCGGGAGAAAGACAAAACACGATAGAGACCAGGCGAAACGCCACTACCTTCGATATCCCGTTGCCGTCGTCGGCCATCAGCCATGAAGTACGTCCTGATCACTCCCGCCCATAATGAAGAGCGTTTCATCCAAAGACGCTTGAGTCGATGGCAGCGCAAACGTTGTTCCAGAACGTTGGATTATCGTCAACGATGGCTGGACCAACGAGTTCGGGGACATCGCTGCGGATTATGCGCAGCGCTTTCCATGGATCCAGGTCGTTCACCGTTCACCGCGTTTGGATCGGCATTTCCGACCAAGGTGCACGCCTTTAACGCAGGGCTGGAGCGACTGGATCACTTGGATTTTGACGTAATGGGAACCTTGACGCAGATATTTCGTTCGATCCCGAATATCTAAGTTTTTTGATGCGGCAATTTTCGGAAGATACTGCAAGCTCGAGGGATGACCAGGACACCGTTTGTTCAAGGATGGTGGTTACGACACTGCCCGCGATAGTTGAGGGTGAGAATCATGTGGCTGGGGAATGTCAGCTTTTTCGGCGTCGGTGTTTTGAAGAGATCGGTGGATACTTCCCGAACGCGGCAGGAGGCGTCGATTGGATCGCGGTGATGTCGGCTAGGATGAAAGGATGGAAAGCAAAGTCGTTCCCGCAAAAACGGTTTCATCATCACCGGACACTCGAGACGGCGAAGAGGCAGAACGGCAGCCAGCTTCGTATGGCGAAAAGGACTATTACTGAGGTGGTTCACCTTATGAGCCTCCGCGTAGCCTACCGTGCAACAAAACAACCAATCGATGGCGCAGCCCTTTCCGGTTACTGTTGGGCAGCCGCCCGGCGGATGAAACGCCCGGTCTCCCGTAGAATTGATAGCTCCGGCTCACGCCGCTGGAACAATAGAAAAAGCTGCGGAACATTTTCTCTAGCCTGTTTGAAGTTGCAGAAAGATCAGCAACTTTTATGCGGAAATGGGCCAACAGGAGGCGCCGTAAGGATAAATGAAAGTGGCGATAAAAAGAGATCCAAATCCAGAACGTCTGGGGATACACAACTGGAGACAACGTTACTCGCGTCTTTGCCAACTTCACTGATTGGCTGGAGAGCTACGGTGAAACATCGTGGGATTACCGAAACTTTCTTCGCTGGGCTGGTCGGTGGACGAGCGAAAGGCGCTCTATTACAGCCATGGGCTTATCGGGACGGCGGCCGTTAGCTCCCATGATTTTCTGCGGAAGCATTTGTGCCATCGGGACGACGGCTCTTTCGTCGCCTATCGATTTTCCAATCGCGGCGCGTTCGCGATGGGCTTCGCTTTCCTGTACCAGGCAACTGGAGATTCGTCGCAGCTGGAAAACGCGATTCATTTTCTAACCGAGCTCAAAAAATCGCGCTGCCCCGGCTTTAGAGGAATATTGCTGGGGTTTATGCCTTAATTGGGTCACTCGGAACAGCACGATCAAAGAACAAACGCCACTCATTACGACGACGCCCTACTGTTACCGAAGCTTTCCTCCAGGTTTTCGAACTGACTGGACGGGACGAATGGAAAGTAATCGTCGAATCGATTGCGCGACATGCGCGCAGATGCATTTCAGAACGTCGGAACGTGCAAGCAGTTCTTCCTACACGCCTTTCGATAAAGGCGGAGTTGTAATGCTGCCGCCTATCGCGCTTTCTTGCTGACGAACGCCTCTAAGCTCCTGGCCATCGAAGACTACTGGAAAATCGCAGAACGAAATTTGAATTTCATCTTGGAGAGCCAGAACGCGGACGGTTCGTGGTTTTACGCGATGGATGGAGTAGGGACTTATGCGACCACTACTCGCACTTGTTACGTGATGAAAGCCATCGCGAAGATTTACGCCTTAACCGGGTACGAGCCGTGTAAAGAGGCACTTTCCAAAGGGATTAAGTATTATCTTAAGAATCTCTTCGACGAAGATGGCCTGCCGAAACCCTTTTCCAAAGCTCCCCGCCTGACGGTTTATAAACCCCAGTTCACGATTGCGGCCGAATACATTATTAACCTGTACCTACTTCTGCGCGATCGCTTTCCCGAGCTGGATAGAACACTGGAGAAGGTCGTCACACATATTTTGGAAGTGTGGGTAAAGCGCGATCGGTCGTTCCGCTCCCGGAAATTACAGCTGGGCTGGGATAACGTTCCGATGCATCGTTGGGGACAATCCAGATGTTTCGAAGCCTTGCTTTTTATTTGTCCGAAGCGCGTCGAGTGACAAGTTAACAAGTCCTCCACGAGAATGCTATGGACCAGCAACTACTACCGCTCGCTCCCAACCTGTATAACAAAATGTCACATCACAGCCGTTGCCAACTTCCAGCGCCACGAACCCGTGGAATGCGAGACCATCGTGCGGATAGCACGTTCCATGCGCATCGCGGACCAGACGATGAAGGCTTCTTCATCGCCGGGCCTGTCGGTCTGGGATTCCGACGATTATCAATCATCGATCTCGCCGGCGGTCATCAGCCGATGTCGAATAGCGAGGCAACCGTGTGGATAATCTTCAACAGCAAGAATCTACAATTACAAAGAACTCCGAGCCGAACTGCAAAGCAAAGGCCATGAGTTTAGAACGAACTCAGACACGGAAGTAATCATACACCGGCTCAGAAGAGTCGGGTACTGATGTCTTCAACCATCTCAACGGTATGCTTGGTCTGGCTATTTGGGATGTACAAAGGAAAACCACTAATCCTCGCCAGGGACGCCATGGACATAAAATTCAGACTCCTTACAAGATCGACAATGGAACCTTAACTTTCAGGTTCCGAAATTGGCGCGATTCTAGTCGCAAAAATCACGCCAGATGTCGATCCTACAGCCTTGAATCTGTTTCTACGTTTCCGATATACGCCTTCTCCTTTGACAATATTTCAAGGGATTCGGAAGTTGGCACCCGGTACGTGCTGGTAGTCAAGAAGAGCGATCCGCGAAGAACGCTAGTTCCAAGCGACCCCGACTCCTTTTCCGACTCCAAGGAAGAAGCCGTTTGAACTGCTTGAGTTGTACAGAGGTACAGTAAGCGTCATCTGCTGACGTTGCAGTTCGGGGTTCTTCTAAGCGGCGGTCTTGACTCGGGCCTGCTGCTGGCGCTAATGAACAAACAGGTGGGCCGTGGCCGGCCTATACGATTGGCTATGGTGCAGGTTTCCCAAGACGATCAGCTGAGCAATTGGCAATACGGTGCATTCGGCGTTTTTTTTTGTATGTTGATCTTCTGACCGTTGGTATTGCTTCCTCGGCTTCCTTGCGAAACGTCGTCGGTATCGGTCATGGCGACCGGGGGTAACGCCGGAGAAGAGAATTAGTCTCCGCGGGTAAAAGACGGCACCAGCCATCGGGGAGTGCCGCCGGGGCCGTCGGTTTCTCCCACGCCTGTTACAGGCGCATGCTCCTAAAACACCTTCACCCGCTTGCTGTTCCAATCGAGCTTGCGCGAATAGCGGCTGGCTCGAAATAGTCCAGACCACGGCAACCGGACGAACCGGCGCTGCATCGCTTCGATCAACGAATTAGCTGAACGAGCGCGGCAAGCAGTTCGCCTTCTTCCGGTTCAGTCGATGCTGTCGAGCTGAGCGTTTGGAGCCCGTAACGGTAGGAACGATGTTTCAAGCTTGTCATTGGTTACCATGAAAACTTGAGGAGCAGCTAATATGCGAAAAACAACTTTTACGTATTTGATGGCCGTAGCTCTGATTGCAACCAATGCCGCCGGTGCGCTTGCACAAGCTGGCGGTGGCGGTGCCGGTGGCGGGGAGGCGGGGGCGGCGGAGCTGCTGCAGGCGGCGCAGCTCGCGGGCCTAGACGATCAATTCCATGAAACTTGCATCATGGAACCTATGGGTTGATGGCGGATTCCTTGTTTTGCGGTTGGCGAAACGAGGAGCGGCATCATGGCAGGATGGCGGCGAGTAGTCGAATTGGCAATGACCGGCGAAGAGATTGAAAGATTGACGGCTCTTTCGCGGTCACGAACCGAGCCGGCGAGCCGGGTATCGCGGGCAGATGCTGCTGGCCTATCAGGAGTCGCCGTTCTGTGCGGTCGGGCAAAGAGTTGGGGTTCACCATCAAACGGTTCAGCGCTGCGTGGAGCGGGCGCTGGGCTATGGGCCGCTGGCGGCGATCGAGGATCGGCCACGGCCGGGTAAAGAACCAGTGGTCACGAAGCCGAACCTGGTCGGTGTCGCTGGCGTGCGACAAGGCCAAGGAGCACGGCTATCCGCATGAGCTGTGGACGACGCGGCTTTTGGCGCGTCACCGCACGCGGAGCACAGCCCGAGCGGCGGGGCGCGAATGTTTCGCCAAGCTGGTTCAAGGCACGGTGTGCAAGATCCTCGGCCAGGGAGATATCAACCGCACCAAGGTACGCTGCTCTGGAACGTCAGATGTCCGAGTTCAGCAGAAGATGGCCGAGGTTCTGTGCGTTTATCGCAAGTCCCAGGTTCTGGAGCAGGCCGATGGCAAGCCGTGAAGGGGGCGATCGCTTCCTCGACGAAAAGCCGAAATGCGGCCATCACAACCACGACACCGATTTGCCGCCCAAGCCCGGCGTCCACGCGAGCTTCCACACAAGATCGAGTACAAACGTCATGGCACGCTGAGCCTGTTCGCGAAATCGACCTGCTTCCGGGAAGGTCCATGCGCTGGTCAGAGACCGCCACCGCAGCCGGGAGTTCATCGAATTCCTCAAGTGTCTCGACGCCGCTTATCCGGCCAGCACCGCGATCAAGCTGATCCTCGATAATCATTCCGCGCACATATCAGAGAAACAACAGCCTGGCTCGACGCTCGACCGCCTGGACGCTTCGAGTTTACCCTTCACGCCCAAGCATGGTTCGTGGCTCAATCTCATCGAAGGCTCCTTCTCCAAATTCCCGCCGGTGGGTCCTGCGCCACATCCGGGTCACCTCAAAACACGAACTCAAAGAGCGCATTATGGCCGGCATCGACGACGTAAATCGCCACCCCGTCATCCACACTTGGTCATACAAACTCGCCGACGCCGCTGATATAATTCGGACCAAAGAGAAACGTAGCCTCGTGCCGGCGTGAGCCCTGCTGGATCGCCCAACGCGGGGTCCGCAGGGGCAGGTACGGCAGGAATTAGCGCCGTGCCGTCAGGTCCTGCGAGTGTGGGCGGCTTAAACAATTCGGGCAACGACCCGAGCGGCGCAGGCGATTCTCCTAAACTTCTTAGACCCCGCCCAGGCATTCGCACGCCGGGCACCAACGCGGCAGGGACAGCGGCAAGTTCTGGACCGGCCGTGGGCAATGCCGCGGCCCCTGGGGGGCTACCGCGACCATGGCCTGCCGCCGGTAACCGCGCAGGTGGGACGAGCAGCGGGAAGATCGACGGTACCGTCACCTCTGGCGGTCCGGATCGACCAGGCGATGCAGAGATGCGCAGTGAAGACGTCAAGGTCGATCAAAAAATCAAAAGCATTTGCAAGGGCTGCTAACCGCCTCGGTTGGTTCGGAGCGAACGCCTTCCTAACCCGCTGCCGTCCAGGATGTTCGCCGCATCGACCCCGTTCAATGGTTACACTCGTACTGGCGTCATCAGCAGGCAGCAGCGGATGAACCGCTTGCCGTCACCTCGCGAATGGTTGGCTGATGCACCGCGACCAAGACGCCAAGCCGAAGTGGCCGTGTCGTCGGGCGCGTCCCTGTCGCCCCGATGCGCAGCGCTTGCGGTCGAAATGGTCAGCCAGTAGGGGAGTCCGACTTAAGTGCGCGCCGCCATTTAAGAACTATTTCAAGCCATAGGGCACCTGCGCAAGGAGGCCCGGGACGAAATCGACCTGCTGATTCGGTTTCTGGACGAAACCGAGGGGCACATGGAGTTAGAGCCGGACGGCACCGAAGCCGAGGACAGCGACCCGGCAGAGGATGGCGGGGACGAGGAGGACGACGGCATTTCCGAGCACTTCGTGTCGATCGAGGATCACCCCAATGGATATTTGGACGCCTCCGATTGGAACGGGCGGGGGCGATGCCGAGGAACCGGGCAAGTGGCAATCGCGACGACCTCGAAGGCGACGAGCACGACGGCGCAGAGCCCGAGGAGGACAGCGAGCCGTCTCTAGGCGCATTTGAGGGCATGACGATCATACCGTCGCTTGGACCACCGACGCGCTGCAGAGCTATCTCGACTACGAACTCGATCCTTCGGAAACCGGGATCGGCGACGTTGAGGGATTGCTCGAGCAAGTCGTAGGCGGGACTCGGCCAGACTGGGCAATGGCTTGATGAAAACGCCAGCCGAACTAATCAACGATCTCAAACGCACCCTCGTTCTGATGGAGGACGATTGCACCGCGGTCTTTCAGTATTCCAGCCTGCTAGGCGTTCTGATGGCAGGGCCGGACGCGGAAACTGCAATGTTCACACGGTGTCAACAGCAAAAATTCGCCTGCCGGGCTATCCCCGGCCGTCGTCTACCTGACGGGGCGGTGCATGGGCGAGGTGCCGACCGCGTGACAGACAGGGGCGGGCAACCTTCTCGCCTGCCCGCCCTCATCTTTGCTGGTCGGATTCCGAAGCGGCGGCTTTCGCCATCGTCGCGTGGCGATGGCGGTGATCGTTTCGTGAGAGCCTTGCGTAGTGTATAACTTTTGGGCGCACGGTGTCGCTTTTGCTGCCTACGAGCCCTGATGTTCGTTCGATGGCAGAAGCGCAGAGCGTGAGTCCCAGGGCTTTCGGTGGAGGGCGCGACCGCGCTGACACCCATTGGGCGGCGATCCTTGCCGAGAGCGCGCAAGTCAACGGCAAGCCAACGCAGCAGCACATCGCCTACCTGGGCAGCATCGCCGACAGCGCCATCGAGATCGCTGCACAGCGCGCCGTCTTCTCGGGGAGTCATGCGGCAACTTGACCAGCTGGCCAACCGGGTTTTGAAGGACGATCGGACGGATCGAAGAAGCAATTGCAAAGAAAGTGCCTCGCCTCACCCGGCAGAGACCAAGAAATGCATTACCCACTGGACCGAGCTTGGGCTCGCGGAATTTGGAGATATGCCGCCGAGTTTTCAAGTTTGCGGGGAGCCAGTCGGCAGAGAACGGAAAACCCGTCGGTTCGTCGAGGCCAAGGAGCTGGGCCGGGGACCTTGATGTAGAGGAGCCGCTATGGCTGACAACACCGAACAAGCAATTGCGGGAAGCCGACGCCGCCGTCGATAAGGCCGTCGCCGACTTCATCAGCAAGATCGAGACGATGTCAGGGAGATGGGACGGCGTTGCGCCAGCGTACATCCTTGAGAGTGTGCTGCTGGCGCTGTGTGAGGAAATGACCAGGCTGATCGATGACCCGGATTTAGCGAACGTCATGGGGGAGGCTATGCTAAAGCTATCCGATGCGCTGGCCGACTACCGGGGTTTGCGAGAGAAGAGGATCTCTGAGCCACAGGCCACGCCCGGAGTTCCACCCATGCGTTATTTTTGTCGGACCAAGGGTGACACGAGCAGACGTTCGCCCAACCTGGGTCGGACGAGCTAACGAGGTCCGTCGGTTGACCAACGGATGCGCCTGGAATGCGGTGTCGGCTTTCGTCAACTGCGGACGTGCCGTCGCACACGCCGGGGCAGCCATGTGCCCAAGAGCCGAACCGCTTCAACATAGGACCGATTGATTTCGTAGGATCCCAGCGATTGGCCGACCTCGCGCCTAAGCGTCTCCGCGTATGTTCGGAATCCTCTTATACCTACAGGTCCAATCGCCCAGCGAGAAAAGGACGGCGGGCGCTACGCCGCCGACCTTTTCTTGCAACTGCCGGCTCGTCGTACGGTTCCGCTGCGTTCTTCGGCACTGCGTCGGCCCTGAGAGCAAAACTAAGATCCCGGGTTGTTCTTCCAGCGCGAACATCGGCCCCCTTTGGACAATTCGTCTCGTCGTTACCGTCGAAAGAACCGACGTGACGAGCCATCAGGACGATCAGTCCAAATGCGATGCCGAGGATTCGGTAGACCAACGCGTACACGATGATGCTGACGCATGGCGCTGATTATCATGGTCATTCCTGGATATTGTGAATGGTTCAGTTTAGCGACGTTGGGACTGCCAGCGTCGACGTCTCACGCCACCGCACTTGTCTGGAGGCGACCATGGCGACCATGGGAATATTTGGCGCCCAAAGGTGCTCTCGAAGATCAGTCCAACACGACCTGTCGTTGCGGCGAGAAACTCGCAATCGTCCGAGTGATTGTGAATTCTCTGAGCGGCGATCTGGTTTACATGTTCAAATGCCAGTGCGGAGAACGCACTTGGAAGGATTAGGCTATCCTTCTCGTGGCGATCCATCTTTTCTGCCCCAAATTGCCGCCTGTGTCCGGTTTTGAACCTTGCGATTGTCGGAAAGATCGTCCTGACGTGGACCTTCACGGTCAACTCCACCAGGCGATATCGATCTTGTGCGCTATGCATTTGTTGGAGTCGCCTTCGATGATACAGCGCAGAACCACTTTCTCCCGCGAAGAAGACTCGGGGTGCGATCAAGGATTTCCGCCGCAGCTGGGTTCGGCTGGCCGACTTCGATCCAGGTGGGGAGATTGACGTGGGTCTGCTTGATACAAATGCCGACGGAAAGATTGCACCCATCATCACCAGCTCGACGGACCTGATGAACATGTCTGCACTTGATGACGTTGACGAAGTATCCGTCAACGCTCGCGGAATGCCGAAGTCACCTCGTTCAGCCGATAGTGATCGGCAACGATTGCAACGCGTGCGTGCAGCGGCTCTGAAAATTGCGATCTGTTCAGTGAGACGTCAAAATCATCGCCGGTATGGACAATAAGATAGAGGAGGTGAAGTGGGGCTTTGCTGGGGCTCAGACACTCATCGCTTGGGCTCAGGATCCCGTCAACCGCTCGGATATAGAAGCCCGGGATACAAAAATTGCCGCGCGCAATATTCTAGCAAGCACTCCCCTGAGCAAAATGCTTTTTCCAACGAGAATGACCGAAAAGACAGGTTGCCTCAGCATGGCGGTCCCCCATCTGCGCGCGCAAAATTGACTTCGCGACCGTTGAATTGCTCTTGTGAACCCCTATGCTCTGCACTCGCTCGCAATATATCGAAGATATTGAGCGGCGGTGTTTCGTATGTGCTCCGACTGATTTTCGTCGCGTATCTTTTCAAGCGTCGGAACGACCTTTTTCAGAGTGAGTGCGACTTTCTCTTGTTGTCGAGATCCAAATCTGTAGCTGGCCTGTCCACGGGCCCTCGAAACACTCGCAATCCAAGCTCAATCAACCTTAGCCGTGTAGTGGCACTGGCTCTTGGATCGAGCGCGCCGGAGTGAATAGAGTTCGGCAACATCTTAAGTGCATCGCGAAGAACTTTTTGAGCTGCGTCGTCTGCCATCGTTGTTTTTTCCGGCACTGGTGCTCAATAGAATTACTAATCGCAAGTAAATGGTAGACAAAATCGGTCCAAACCCCCGCAGCCTACAGTTATGTATTTATGGAAATGCCAAAATACCGAAAAACGAAGGGTCGGGGCGACCTGCCGGTGCTCAGAGGCTTTCTATTCAGGCCGGGGCAGATGCGTTAGGCCGCAGGGGCGTTCCAGCAGGCGTGCTAGCGGTCCCCCCTAGCGGCACAGCATGCGGATTTAGTCGGTTGGCTAGGTCTCTCAACGCGCCCATGGTCCCTCGTGACGCGCCACAATGACCGCAGTAAACGACTGTTTCTCGAGGTGCGCCTTCTGGATTTTCAATTTTGATTGTGAGGCTACCGCAATCGTCGCAGACCATCTGAAACTCAACGTTAATATTCATGGCGGAAAACTCCCTGAGATCGAGATTGCCACTCTCTCGGCCTATGCCTGGCTCTACACAAAGTCATTATTTGCACCGCCTATTCCACTGAAAGGACAAAAATAAAAGATAGCGGCAGATGTTATATCCACTTTGCGACGGCCGCGCTAATCAGCCAACAAACACCGTAGCCGACGAACGGGGAGGCCCGTGCCAGCGATAGGCCCCGGCGCACCGCGCGTATTCCGTTGATTATTGCCCTGCTGATTGCAATCGCCGTCGCAGCTTTGGGCGTAAAATCAGCAGTGTGGTTACCCACGGCACCCCACAGCGCGCGAATGCAACTACCAGAGCTAATCCATTTGAAATTCGGGTGCTGATTATGCGGCGAGTTCCTTCGGCACGCGCTGCGAACTGCTCATAAGCCTCTTAGAAAAAGGGTCCGCGCACATGGATCGAGTGTAAGCACTCCAGCCGACAAAGCGTGCGAGTGCGCTCACCCTGTTGCTTAAGGTTCGGCGCGACCAACGGAATTGCCAAGCAAGGGTCATTCGGGTAGAGCACCTTGTCTTCGACAAAGTTTGTGAACACGTCAAGATTTCCCCCACCGAAGGTCTCGACGGGAGCCCCCTCGGCCCAGATCACTTCCTGTGTGTTTTGAGCACAATCTGGAAATATTCGATGGTTTCCATGTCCGGCGGCGCAGCCGGCGCGATGGATCGTCCCCATTACAGATCCCTCACCTCCATGAGGAAGCCGCCGAGATAAAAAAAGGGCATGTAGGGCGAGAGATAAAGGTAGGTGTGAGGCGCGTGATCGTCAATGGCGAAGCACGAGACGCGGATCGGCACGACACTCTTTGGCCAAGAGGCGCCGCTCGGTCTAAAGGTGTTCCGCCGATCCATTTTATCGGCAAATCCTCGCCGCGCATTGTTTTGACGGATGGCCAATTCTAGACCCTCAATCGGTACCTCGCGCGGCAAAGTGCGGACGCGCATCCTCGGAGGACAGTGACCGCGACCGCCGCCTACCCTGACCCCAGCCTCCACCGTTACCGGGGACGACTTAGAACTCGGCGGCGCGGCTATGGAACTTCGAGAACTGCGACACCAACCACTTTGGCGACAAACGCCGCGGACACACCCACGGAGGATTGACGGCGTGCGGGGCTAAGCGGATGACTATGGGAAACAAGACATGGTGCCCCCTGTGATACAACAAGCCAAAGCTATTGCGGCTCGCGTTTTCATCATGACGATCACGATAACCATGCCGACACATAGAGGTCGAACCGTATAATGCACTGGACACGAGCACGCGGACGACCTGGGGAAGACCATTCGGAAGCTCCCACGTCGCCTGGATAGCGGCATCGTGGTGGCGGGCGATCGTCATTGCCATCCTCGAAGAGCTGGCCGGTGATCTGCTCGGTAGCGGTCGCGGCCGGCGCGATGATCATGGTCGGGATCATGCTCTACAACGATTGGCCCGCGGCGCAGTGAAATGTTGAGGCGCGAACTCCATAGTCACGCCGCTTCTTCGTGCAACCAGTTCCGGCCATGTGGCTTATGGCCCGAGCCTCGCCGTGGCGTCAAGCTGGCGCGTCAGGCCTCGACGTCCCTTTTGGGCGATTTGCAGTTGCAAGATTGCGTTTTGACCCCGCAGTAAGGCTCCATCAATTGGTGGATTTCCGCGCGGCGGCCTGGGCAAATTTCATCATGTCTCGCTGCCGTCCTTATCGCGCTCAGCCCGCGCAAATGCCTTGGCCAGCTCCAGAGCCTGTCGCGCGTGAACGGCCGCCCGACGATCGACGAGGCGCTGTATCCGTACTTCCATTCGAAGGGCAGCTACAAGGAGCTCTACAACTGGAACAATCCGGAAGTGGACAAGCTGCTCGACGACGGACGCAAGGAGCGCGACCTCGCGAAGCGCAAGCAGATGTACGGACGCGTACAGCAGATCCTCGCCGAGAGTGGTCCGGTCGTGATTCCGTATCACCGGCCGTATATGGCGGCGTTGAACAAGGCGGTGCAGGGATACGAGATCCATCCGATCGATGGGTAGACGTTCGCCGAGTCTGGCTCAGCAGCTATGTAAGCGACTGCGGCGGTTCCAGCTGCAAGCCGTCGCCCGGCGCACGTTTCGCTGAAGCGATACGTAACGCTGTCGCTGCCGCTGTCCGTACGGCTCGATGACAGGACTGATCCAAGACCATGTCGCTCGGCGTCTTCATCATCCGCCGGCTGCTGTTTTCGTTGCTCGTCCTGCTGATCGTATCCGATCGTCGTATTCATCGTCGTCCAGGTTCTCCCCGGCGACGTCGCCTCGATGATCCTCGGCACCGATGCGACGCCGGAGGATGTCGAGACGATGCGCGAGAAGCTCGGCCTCAATCGTCCGGCGCACATACGCTATCTCGAATGGATCGGCGGGCGCGGTTCGCGGCGATTGGGGAACGTCGCTGCGATTGAATCAGCCGGTCGCGCCGCTGATCATGACGCGGCTCGCGAATTCGGCGGTGCTCGCGGCGCTGACGTTGATCATCGCGGTGCCGCTCGCCATCGGCCTCGGCGTCTACGCCGGTCTGCGTCAGGGTCGCGCTCGCCGACCGAGTGCATCGCGCTGGTCACGCTGATCGGGACGTCGCTGCCGGAGTTCGTCTGGGGCAACCTGCTGATCATCATCTTCGCGTTCTGGCTGCAATGGCTGCCGCCGTCGTCGCTGATGGATGCCGGCGATTCAATGTTCGCGCACTTCAAGCTGCTGATCCTGCCGACGCTGACGCTGACGCTCGTGATGCTCGCGTACACGAGCCGGATGACGCGCACCAGCATGATCGACGTGATGGAGCGCAACTTCATCCGCACCGCGCGGCTGAAGGGCATCGGCGAGCGCAAGGTGATCTTCCGTCACGCGCTGCCGAACGCGCTGCTGCCGACGATCACGATCGTCGCGATGAACATCGGCTGGCTGATGGGCAGCCTCGTCATCGTCGAGACGGTGTTCAGCTATCCGGGTCTCGGCCGCACGATGGTGTTCGCGGTCAGCAATCGCGACGTGCCGATGCTGCAGATGACGGTGCTGCTGACGGCGACGATCTATTGCCTCGCCAACCTGATCGCGGACGTGCTGTACGCGTATCTGAATCCACGCGTGCGCTACTGACCGACGATGCCGACGCTTCCTTCCAGCCGCTGCCGATACGCCCGTGCTTGCGTCCGCCGAGACGCTCGCGTCGACGCCGAATCGCGGCTCGTTCCTCGGGTTGCTGCGCAAATCGCCCGACCTCGTCGTCGGCGGCGCGCTGCTGCTGCTGCATCTCACGCTGATCGTCATCGGTCCGTTTGCGACGCCGTATCCGTACACCGAGTTCCACATGACGGATGCGCTTGAAGCCGCCGTCGCTCGAATACTGGTTCGGCACCGATCAGTTCGGCCGCGACGTGTTCAGCCGCGTTGTCTACGGCGCGCACGGCACGCTGCTGCTGTCGACCGCGGCGACGGCGCTCGGCGTGGGTCTCGGCGTCGCCATCGGCATGGCGGTCGGCTATCGCGGCGGCAGAGTCGACGGGTTCGTGATGCGGATCATGGACGGGATGCTGTCGTTCCCGTCGCTGCTGCTCGCAATGCTGATCATGTCGTCGCTGGGCCCGAGCCGGTTGAACGTGATCATCGCGATCATGATCGTGTTCGTCCCGCGCTCGACGCGCGTACTGCGGAGCGTCACGCTGGGGCTCAAGAATCTCGAATTCGTCGAGGCGGCGAAAGTGCGCGGCGAGTCGGCATTCTGGGTGATCACGCGCGAGCTGCTGCCGAACGCGCTCGGACCGATCGTCGTCGAGCTCGCGATCCGGCTGTCGTTCGCGATCCTGCTCAGCACCTCGCTCGGATTCATCGGCATCGGCGTGCAGCCGCCCGAGCCCGACTGGGGCCTGATGGTCAGCGAAGGCCGCCAGTATCTGCAGACGGCGCCGTGGCTGATGTTCTTTCCGGCATTGGCGATCTCGACCGCGGTAATCGGCGCGAACCTGTTCGGCGACGGCATCGGTGCGCGGCTCGCATATCGCGGCGGGAGAAACGACCTGTGAGCGCCGTTCTGCAATCGAATCTGAGCGAGCCGGTGCTGCAAGTCACCGATCTGTCGATCGAATATCGGACGCGCGGCGGCGCCGTGCGCGCGGTGCGCGACGTGTCATTCTCGATCGGCCGCGGCGAAACATTTGGTGTCGTCGGCGAATCAGGGTCCGGCAAGAGCACGCTTGCGTTCGCTGTGATGGGCTATTTGAGTTCGAACGCACAGGTGTCGAGCGGACGCATCGACTACCAGGGCGAGGATCTGCTGGCAATGCCGCGCGATCGCTGCGACGCGTTGCGCGGCGCGCGGATCGCGATGGTCTACCAGGATCCGATGAGCTCGCTGAACCCGTCGATCATCGTCGGCGAGCAGGTCGCCGAGGCGATCACGTCGCACGAGCCGGTGTCGGCGAAGGTCGCGCGCGATCGCACGCTCGAATTGTTCGCCGCAGTCAACATGCCGGAGCCGGCCGCGATCTTCCGCCGCTATCCGCACCAGATCTCAGCGGCGGCCAGCAGCAGCGCGTGCTGATCGCGATGGCGCTCGCGAACAATCCCGACCTGCTGATCATGGACGAGCCGACGACCGGGCTCGACGTGACGACCGAGGCGCAGATCCTCGACCTGATCGCAGAACTGAAAGCGCGCTTCTCGTCGGCGATTCTCTACATCAGCCACAACCTCGGCGTCATCGCGCGGATCAGCGACCGGATCGGCGTGATGTATGCAGGACAGATGGTCGAGCAGGGGCCGGTGCGCGAAGTATTCCGGCGCCAGTTGCATCCGTACACCGCCGGGCTGCTCGAATGCCTGCCGAGCCTCGACTTCGGACGAAAGGACCGCGCGCTAAAGCTGATCGAAGGGATGATTCCGGATCTGCGCGCGATTGCCCGCCGCGTGCAGCTTCGCGCCGCGGTGCCCGCATGCGCGCGAGCGCTGCCACAACGAAGCGCCGGCAGTTGGTCGAGGTCGTGCCGGCGCACCTGGAGCCGCTGCATGTTCTGGCGCGAGCAGGAAATCGAGCGCGCGCAACGGACGCAGGGCGCGCACTCCGTCACTGCAAGCTCAGCTCGACATCGGCGGAGTTGCGTCGCGGCGGACGGCGCAAGCGCGACGCGACGTCCGCTGCTCGGCGTCGAAAACCTCGGCCGTGATTACGTCGACGGCAAGAAGCTGCTCGGTCTGTTCGGCAGCGAGCGGATCGTCCATGCGCTCGACGGCGTCAGTCTCGAACTCGCGGCCGACGAGACGCTGGCCATTGTCGGCGAGAGCGGCTGCGGCAAGACGACGCTGGCGCGCTTGATCGTCGGCCTCGTCGAGCCGACGACCGGCACGATTCGCTTCGACGGCCACGAACTCGAAGGTAGCGCTGCCGAGCGCGGCCGCGAAGTGCGGCGTCGCCTGCAGATGGTGTTCCAGAATCCGGACTCGACATTGAATCCGAAGCGGTCGATCGGCCAGGCGCTCGCGCGGCCGCTCGCGCTGTTCCGCGGATTGTCGGGCAGCACAGCCGGTCGCCGAAGCAACCGCATTGCTCTTGCGCGCCGTGCGGCTCGACGAGCGCTATCTCGATCGCTTGCCGAACCAGCTGTCCGGCGGCGAGAAGCAGCGCGTCGGCATCGCGCGCGCATTCGCGACGAATCCCGACTTGATCGTCTGCGACGAGCCGGTGTCGGCGCTCGACGTGTCGGTGCAGGCCGCGATCCTCAACCTGCTCGGCGACCTGCAGGCGCGCGCGCACACCGCGTACCTCTTCATCTCGCACGACATGAGCGTCGTCCGCTATCTCGCCGATCGCGTCGCCGTCGTGTATCTCGGGAAGATCGCCGAGACTCGGTCCGGTCGAGCGTGTGTTCGCGCCGCCGTGGCATCCGTACACCGAAGCGCTCCTGTCCGCGATTCCGGTGCCCGATCCCGATGCAGCAGGTGACGCCGATCCGGCTCGAAGGCCCGGTGCCGTCCGCGGCGAATCCGCCGTCCGGCTGCGTGTTCCACACGCGCTGCCCGCGCAAGATCGGCGCGATCTGCGAGCAAGAGGTGCCGCCGGCGCGACAGGGTCCCGACGGCCACACGATCGTCTGCCACATTCCGCTCGAAACACTGATCACGCGTTCAGAAGCCGTTCACCCATCGGAGTTGAAATGTCCGCCATTGAAACGCCCGCAAAGTCCGCGACGAAGTGCAACGCCAACGCTGCGCAAATACCTCGAGACGCAGCGCGATGCGATGCTTGACTTCGTGCGTGACCTCGTCAACATCGAGAGCTACGCGACGCAGGTCGGCGGGACCAACGCGGTCGGCGACAAGCTGTGCGACGCGCTTGAGAGTGACGGCTTCACGACCGAACGCGTGCGCGGCGCGCCGCTCGCGCCGGAGCGCAAGTGGCTCGAGGAATTCATGCTGCCCGGCTTCGACCGCACGCAGCTTGGCTTCCAGCGCGTCGCGCGGTGGAGCGGCGACGGCCACGGGCGTGCGCTGATCCTCGGCGATCTCGACACGGCATTCGTTCCGGGCAAGGGCTTCCCGTTCTCGATCGACGGCGATCGCGCGCTCGGCCCCGGCATCGCCGACATGAAGGGCGGCCTCACCGTCGCGGTGTTCGCGCTGAAGGCGCTGCAGGCGACCGGCCTCAACAATCTCGAAGAGATCACGTGCGTGTTCAGCGCCGATGAGCAGGGCGGCAGCCTCGACGCGCGCAAGCCGATCGAGGATGCGGCCGCGCATTCGGACTGGGTGTTCTGCATGGAATGCGCGCGCGAAGGCGGCAAGCTGATGGGCTCGCGCGCGCAGATCGGCGTCGCGAAGCTCGAAGTGTTCGGCCGCGACGCGCATGCCGGCAGCGCGTACGCGAAAGGAATCAGTGCGATCGAGGCGATGGCGCGCAAGGTGCAGGCGATCCACGCGCTGACCGATCCGGCGCGCGAGATCTACCTCTGCGTCGGACAGATCAACGGCGGCTGGCGGCGCAGCGTGATCCCGGGCTACTGCATGTGCACGATCGACATCCGCACGCCCGGCCCCGACGCCTGGAACGAAGTCGAGTCGAAGCTGCGCGCGATCGCGGCGAACGTCGAGCTGCCAGGCTCGCATTCGAAGTTCCTGATCGATTCGCACCGGCCCGGCGTCCAGTGGACGAACAAGACCGACAAGCTGATCGGCATCGCGAAGGAAGCGGGCGCCGAGTTCGGACTCGACTTCGGCGTGCTGCGCTCGCCTGCCGCCGGCAGCTCCGCGTTCGTCGGACCGCTCGATCTGCCGTGCCTCGACGGGATGGGTCCGATGGGCGGCGACCTGATGACGACCAACGAGCACATCGTGATCTCGTCGATGGTCGATCGCGCGGCGTTGCTGGCGGCGACGCTGCACAAGCTGGGCGCAGGGGCGTGGGACAAGGCTTGATGAGGATCGACATGAACGACGAAGCAACGAAGAAGATCCATGCCTGGATGCAGGCGCATGAGTCCGAGCTGATCGCATTCCTGCAGCGGCTCGTCGATATCGACAGCGCGACCGAGCTGCGCGAGGGCGTCGAGACAGTCGCACGCTTGATGGAAGACACGATGCGCGGCATCGGCTTCGACGTCACGCGGCGTGAAGTTGCGCCGCCGCCGGAGCAATGGATCTACGACGCGTTCATGGCCGATCGAGGCGACGCGGGGATCGCGCCGGCCGTCGAGTGTCGCCTGCGCGGCGGCACCGGCAAGGGACGCCTGCTGATGATGGGTCACATCGACACCGCATTTCCGGTCGGCGCGCCGGCGACGAATCCGTTCCGGATCGACGCCGCGACGAAGCGCGCCTACGGTCCCGCGGTCGCGGACATGAAGGGCGGCGACGCGGGGATCGTGTTCGCGTGCCGCGCGCTTGTCGAGACGGGTGTCGCGCGCCCCGAACAGATCACGGTGATCTTCGACACCGACGAGCAGGGCGGCAGCGTCCGCTCGCGGCCGCTGATCGAAGCCGAAGCGCGTCAATCGGATTGGGGACTCGTGACTGAGGCGGGACGCGTCGGCGGCGAAGCTGTCGGCCAGCGTGCAGGCATCGCGATCGGCGAAATCATCATCGACGGTGTCGAGGCGCATCTCGGCACCGGCTTTCGCACCGGCCGGAGCGCGATCGAGGCGATGTGCCGCAAGGTGATCGCGCTGCACAAGCTGCACGATCCCGACAACGGCGTGCTGCTGAACGTCGGCGAGTTCAACGGCGGCACTCGGCGCAACCTATATGCCGGACGCTGCGTCGCGCGGATGGACATTCGCTGCGTCGACATGCCAGCGTGGGAACGCACGAAGGCGAGCATCGAAGCAATCGCCGCGGCGACCGATCTGCCGGGCACGACGACGACGCTGAGGCTCCAGCAGCATCGCCCTCCGATGCCATGGACGCCGGAGACGCGTCGAATGGCCGAGCTTGTCCGCGAGACGCGGCGCTGCACTGGGCGCGAACATCGACACGATCGCGACGATGGGTGGGTCCGATGCAAACATCATCGCGTCGCAGGGCGTGCCGACGTTGTGCGGACTCGGACCGGTCGGCGGCGCGATCATGACGCGCGACGAGTACATCGAGCTGCCGACGCTGGTGGAGCGGGCGGCGCTGGTCGCGGCGTTGGCGCACAAGCTCGGAACCGGCGGCGTCGAGGTGCGCAAACATGGATGACGCACGCCCGAAACAGACCGGCGAGACGCGCGCGCTCGCCGAGTTCGCGCTCAACCTCAAGCTCGACGATTGCCCGCCCGATGTCATCCATCAGGCGAAGCGCTGCACGATCGAGACGCTCGCATGTGCACTCGGCGGATCAAGAACGCCGCTCGTGCGTACAGCGCTGGCCGCGATGGAGCGGATGGGCGACGTCCACGCGAACGGCATCGCGACGATCGTCGGCGCCGGCAAGCGCACCGCGCCCGGACCGCGCGGCGTTCGTCAACGGCGTCGCCGCCAACGCGCTCGACTACGACGGTGGTGTCGTGCTGCAGGGCCACTACGGCGGCACCGTGATTTTCGCGACGCTCGCAATGGCAGAGCTGACGAAATGCAGCGGCCGCGAGTTCGTCGAGGCGGTGATCGCCGCGTACGAAGTCACGACCCGCATCGGCGAGGCGACGCGGCCGACGCCGGAATATCGTCGACAGGTTTCGGGTTACGGTCCGCATCAGGGCTTCGCCGCAGTCGTCGCCGCCGGGCGGTTGCTGAAGCTCGACGTCGACCGGATGGTCCACGCGTTCGGTATCTACGGGACGTTCGCACCGCTGCCGTCGTCGGCGCAATGGAATTGGCGTAATCGTCCGCTGACGTGGACGAAGGACATGGTTGCGTGGCCTTCAGTGTCCGGCATCAATGCCGCACTGCTCGCAGAGTCAGGCTTCCTCGGCCCGCGAACGATCCTAGAAGGCGACCGCGGCTTCTGGCGGATGCAGGCGTCGGATCGCTTCGATCCCGCGATGCTGCTCGAAGGCCTCGGCACCAAGTTCAACATGCTACGGCTCTACTTCAAGGCCTATCCGACTTGCCGCTGGAACCAGGCCGCGCTCGATGCGGTGCTGCAGGTCATGGCTCGCCGCGGCTGGGGCGAGCGCGACATCGCTGCGGTCGAAGTGGGCGTCGCGCGCGCGTTGGTTGACCAGCAGTTCGAGGACTATGCGCCCCACAACCTCGTCGATGCGCAGTTCAGCCTGCCGTACGCAGTCGCGGTGATCCTGCACGGCGAGAAGGCAGGGCCGCACTGGTACGAGCCGGCGCTGTTCGATTCGCCAGCGATCCGGACGACCATGCGCAAGGTCACCGTTGTGCTCGACACGCAGATTGAGCGCCTGTTCGTCGAAAAGCGAATGGCTGGCGCAAACGTCAAGGTGACCGGCGTTGATGGCTCGGTCGAGATCGCACGCGTTGATCATGCGCACGGTGATGCGGAGAACCCGCTGACCGACGATGAGTTGAACGCGAAATATCGCGCGGCGGCGAAAGTTGCGCTCGAAGATGACGAGTCCGAGAAGCTGCTCACGAAGATGTGGCAGCTCGAGAGTCTCAAGCATGCCACTGACATCGCTGTGCTAGCCGCCGGAAAGGCATCTTGATCCCGATCGCACCACGAACGACTATGAAGCAACCTGAGCTGATTCCAGCTATGGCCCGCATGTCGCTGATTCGCGCGAAGCCCGGATCACAGACTTCAGCTTCGTCTGCATTGAGTAAGGCCTGCCGAGAAGTTCCACCGCATCGGGAGAACCGCATTGACTCACTGTTGATCCGGCGTCGCGAGCTCGAGTTCCTGCTGTACGACCTCCTGCAGGTTAATGAGCTCATGCGTCTGCCGCGCTTTGCAGAGCATTCGCGCGCCACGTTCGACGCTGCGCTTGACACCGCATACGCGATTGCCGAGGAGCACTTTGCAACACATGCGCATGCTCTCGACGAGCGGGAGCCGAGCTTTGACGGCGAGCGCGTGCACCTAATTCCCGAAGTGAAGGCTGCGCTCGACGCTTTTTGCGCCGCGGGCTTTATGGCGGCAACGCAGGACTACGACGCCGGCGGCATGCAATTGCCGGCAGCTGTCGAGCAGGCATGCATGGCGTTGTTCTCGGCGGCAAACATCAGCACGGTCGCGTACGCATTCCTTACACGCGGAGCGGCGAACCTGATCGGCGCGCACGGCTCGAACGAGCAAAGAGAACGCTATCTGCCACCGATGCGCGAAGGGCGTTTCTTCGGCACGATGGCACTCACCGAGCCGCAGGCCGGACTCTTCGCTCGCAGACATTCGTACGACTGCCGAGCCACTCGCAGACGGTCGATACCGAATCCGCGGCAACAAGATTTTCATTTCCGGCGGTGATCACGAGCTCGCCGAGAACATCGTCCACCTGGTGCTTGCGAAGATTAAGGGTGCGCCCGCCGGGGTCAAAGGCATTTCGCTTTTCGTCGTCCCGAAACTTAACCTCGAGTCCGATGGCCGCGTAGGCGAACGCAACGACGTCGCGCTGGCGGGGCTGATCCACAAGATGGGGTACCGCGGCACCACGTCGACGATGCTCAACTTCGGTGAGCGTGGCGAGTGCATCGGCGAGCTGGTCGGCGAGCCGCATCAGGGCCTCACCTACATGTTCCACATGATGAACGAGGCACGCGTACAGGTCGGACTGGGCGCAGCGGCTCTCGCATGCACCGGCTACCTTCACTCGCTCGACTACGCGACCAAGCGGCCACAGGGCCGCAGCCCCAAAGCGAAAGATCCGGCCAGCCCTCAGATTCCGATTGTCGAGCACGCCGATGTGCGCCGCATGTTGCTTGCGCAAAAAGCGTACGCCGAGGGCGGGCTGGCCCTTTGCCTGTATGCCGCGAAGCTGCTCGACCTGCAGCACCATTCGGAAGACGCCGCGGAGCGTGCGCGCTGTCGCCTATCTGCTCGACATCCTGACGCCGATCGTCAAGTCTTGGCCTTCGCAATACGGTTTGGAAGCAAACGCCCTCGCGATCCAAGTACACGGCGGCTACGGCTACACGCGCGAGTACCCGGTTGAGCGCTTGTACCGCGACAACCGGCTGAATGCGATTCATGAAGGCACGCACGGCATTCAGGCGCTCGACCTCCTCGGGCGCAAAGTGCCGATGCAAAACGGCGAGGCCTTCGCGACACTGCTCGAAGAGATCCGACGGACGATGACTACGTGTCGTGCAATTAAGCCGTTGCGCGCGCACGTCGGTGCGCTGGAAGACGCGCTGCAGGTCGCCGAAGAGACCACTCGCGTATTGCTTGCAACGATGCGCGCCGACGTCGCACTCGCCCTCGCGAATGCCTCGGTTTACCTGGAGATGCTCGGCCATGTCGTCGTCGCGTGGATCTGGCTCGAACAAGGGCGTGTGGCTGTTAGGGCGGGCGAGGGCGGTTCGCACGATCGCCAATTTTCACGAGGGAAAGCTGATGGCCTGCGACTGGTTCTTTCGCTGTGAGTTGCCGAAGGTCGCGGTGCAGGCAAAGCTACTCCAAAGTCTCGACCCGACGGACCTACCTGCACTTGCGCGCTGAAAACCTATGAACTGGAACCGACCGAATGAGTGAAGCGAGTCAGTTAGACGCCACGGCCTCCGTTATCTATCCATGCGGCGCGCCGCCGCAAGCTGGCGAGACACGCGAGATCGCTCCGGGTGTGTTGTGGATCCGCATGCCAATGCCCTTCGCGCTTAACCATATCAATCTATGGGCGATAAAGGACACGGAAGGATGGGCAATCGTCGATACCGGACTACAGACGCTCGACACTACGAACGCATGGCAAAGCCTGCTGGCAGGTTCCGGAGCCCTGGGACACACCCGAATTACGCGTGTACTGGTGACGCATATGCACCCTGACCATATCGGCATGGCGGGGTGGATGACCCGTAAGTTCGAGTGCCGGTTGTGGATGACGCGATTGGAATATCTGAATTGCCGCGTGCTGACCGCCGACACCGGTCGCGAAGCGCCGGACGACGGCGTGCGCTTTTACCTCAAGCAGGGTGGAGCTGGGTGGAGCGAGGACGACATCGAAAACTATCGCGCGCGCTTCGGCGGTTTCGGCAAGATGATCCATCGACTGCCCGATAGTTACAGGCGCCTGCGTGACGGTCAGCGGTTCATCATTGGCGATCACGAATGGCGCGTGGTCGTGGGCACAGGTCATTCGCCCGAGCATGCGTGCTTGTACTGCCGGGATCTGCAGCTCTTCATCTCCGGTGACCAGGTATTGCCGAAGATCTCTTCCAACGTATCGGTGTTCCCGACAGAGCCCGACGCGGATCCGCTCTTCGACTGGCTCGCATCGATCGAGAAGATAAAGCGCGAAGTACCCGACGACGTGCTGGTGCTGCCTGCTCACAATGATCCGTTTCGCGGCTTGCACGCGCGGCTCGACTATCTCGCACAGGGGCACGAGAGGTCGCTCGCTCGGCTTCGCGATATCCTCGACGAGCCAAAGCGCGCGATTGATGTGTTCGGCGCGCTTTTCTCGCGGCCGATCAATGACCCCCGCTCAGCTTGGCAACCGGCGAGAGCATCGCGCATATCAACTATCTGATGGGGCGCGGAGAGGTGATCGTAGGCAAGATTGTCGATGGGGTCGCCTGGTACCAGTTCCAACCAACGCGTAAAGGAGCAAATGAAGCGGCTCACGCATACTGAGGCTTGTGTCGGTTCTTCGAGAACACGGCCGACCAATGGCATGACCAGGGACATTTTCGAGTGATGAGTACTCAGTCGATCTACGTTCTCGGTGTCGGTATGACGCCTGCATCACGATTCTCGGCCGCAGCGCTAGCTGATACGATGATGAGAGGGAAGCCACTGTGCTTCCCTCTTTTTGATTTGAGATCATGGCGGGGTGGCAGAGTGGCCATGCAGCGGACTGCAAATCCGTGTACGCCGGTTCGATTCCGACCCCCGCCTCCAGTCTTTGAACACCGGTGAGTGAGCCTACAGGGGTGATGATGAGAACTCGATCGCGCAGTGCTGACGTGCTTGCTTGTTTTCTAAGTGGCTTGGTTCTCGTTACGTCCGGTTGCGCAACCAGTCCTCAGGAGCAAGCCGTACAAGAGGCCAACGCCAGGTCCTGCAATCGTGAGGCAGTCACAGGCAGTCACATACCGCGTTGCGACGAAGGAGTTGCGGGCGTGACCAAGGAACTGCCGCCGCTCGACCCTGGGCCTGTTGTGTACCCTCAAAGGCCCCGGGTTCCTGGCAGCAACATTTAGCCAACCCGAGCGACCAGCAGTCGCTACCGTGCATTGGTCGTGGCGGCTTTGGCGCGTAGAGCTAAGGAAGCCAGAGTGAGTTTTCAAGACATCGTTTATGAAGCACGGGATCACATCGCCCGCATCACGATCAACCGCCCTAAGCAATTGAACGCCTTCACAGGCGATACGCTGAAGGAACTCACCCTCGCCGTGGAAACTGCGGGCGCGGACGACGAGATCGGCGTGGTCGTACTGACCGGTGCAGGCGATCGCGCGTTCTCGGCCGGCGGCGACGTCAACTGGGAAAAAGAGGGCGGGCTTGAGCGACAGATCCTTGAGCCGTATCTGTTTCACGTCACGCTTTCGCGCTGTTTGAAACCGACGATTGCGCGCGTAAATGGCTACGCGATCGGTGGCGGGCACCACATGGCGTACTTCTGTGATCTGACAATCGCGTCCGACCAGGCGATCTTCGGACAGAACGGACCCAGAGTAGGGAGTCCGGCGTGCGGCGCGATGGTCAGCTATCTGACACGCGTGGTGGGAGCGAAAAAAGCGCGCGAAATCTGGATGCTGTGCCGCCGATATACGGCCAAGGAGGCGCTGGAAATGGGCCTCGTCAACACGGTCGTGCCGCACGCGCAGCTCGACGAAGAGGTCGACAAATGGTGCAAGGAAATCCTTGCGCTGTCCCCAACGTGCATCAAGATTCTGAAGGCATCTTTCGTCGAGGAATACAACGCATTGCTCGGTCAGGGCGACGAGCTACGACGGTACATGACTACGCCCGAGTTCTGGAAGTACGAGCAACAGGAAGGTGCCACCGCATTTCTCGAGAAGCGTGCGCCTGACTTCTGGGCCGTGCGCAAAGCCGCCAAGCGAGCTTGATACTTCCTCGAACTAGGGGTGTGGTGCCCGGGGCGGGAATCGAACCCACACGCCTTTCGGCCCAGGATTTTAAGTCCTGTGCGTCTACCAATTTCGCCACCCGGGCAACCGGAGCGGGATGGTAGCGCCTGCTTAGTCGTCTTATCGGCCTAAGCCGTTATGCTTCTTGACCTAGAATGCATCGACAGGGAAAGTAGGCGTGCCGGCCGAAAGCCGGCCATTGGTCTCAGAGCACTATGAAAGTATTCAACCTTTGTTGCGACCAGGAGCACCCGTTCGAAGGCTGGTTTGCCTCGGCCGAGGATTTCGATCGCCAACTCGCTATCGGCATGCTCGAGTGCCCGGTGTGCACGAGTACCGACGTGCGAAAGCTGTTGTCGGCACCGCGCCTCAATCTGGGCGGATCAAACGAGACGG
Organism: uncultured beta proteobacterium; assembly: GCA_963791315.1. GTDB lineage: Bacteria > Pseudomonadota > Gammaproteobacteria > Burkholderiales > Burkholderiaceae_F > JACCZX01. The sequence goes on along the minus strand of CAWBRQ010000006.1, from coordinate 346,317 downwards.
CGGAGTCGCCCGTCAAGGAACCGGTTGCGATGCCGAATGACCAATCAATGCGCTCGATGATGCTGCAAATCGCGCGCCATATCGCAGTCAACAGCGAGGACGTCGGCGAGCGCTTTCCCGAAGAAGCTCGCCGCATTCACTACGACGAAGCACCGAAGCGCTCAATTCGCGGGCTGGCGTCAAAGGAAGAAGCGGCCGACTTAAAGGAAGAAGGCATCGAAGTGATGCCGGTGCCGTTTGCCAATCTGCTGAAGAATCCGCTGCAATAGCAGTTACAGCGCTGACAGGCGCATCAGCGCTTCTTGCAGCGTGCTGTCTTTCTTGGCGAAGCAAAAGCGCACAACCCGGTGGTCAACGGGCGCGTCGTAGAACCCTGATACCGGGATCGACGCGACACCATGTTCCACAACCAGCTGCGTCGCGAACTCCGCCTCGTCTAGATCCGATACTTGCGAATAGTCGGCGAGCACGAAGTAAGTGCCTTCGCACGCCAGAGGGCGAAACGGGGTTCGAGCCAGGCCGGCAACGAACAAGTCGCGTTTTGCTTGATAGAACTTCGGCAAATCGACGTACGGACGCGGATCGGCCAAGTGGTCGGCAAACGCATACTGCGCGGGCGTGTTGACGGCGAACACCATGAACTGATGCACCTTGCGAATCTCGGCGGATAACGGGGCCGGTGCGCACGCGTAGCCGACTTTCCATCCGGTCGTGTGAAAGGTCTTCCCAAAGCTGGAAATGACGACGCTATGCGCTGCCAGCGTCGGTGAGCGCATGACAGAGCAGTGAGGCATGCCGTCGAACACAACGTGCTCGTACACCTCGTCTGAAACGACGATCACTCCGGTTTGATCGACGATTCGCTCCAGTGAGCGAATATCAGCATCCCTCAAAGTGCGACCGGTAGGGTTGTGAGGAAAATTGATCAGAATGAGCCGCGTCCTGGTCGTTACCGCGGCGCGCACTGCGTCCCAGCTCGGACCATAGCCTTGGGCGTGATCGAGCGGCACGAATACCGGACGGCCTCCGGCCAGTGCGATCGCTGGCGCATAGCTGTCGTACGCCGGTTCCAACACGATCACTTCATCGCCGGCGGGAACCAGCGCGAGGATCGTCGCCATCAGCGCTTGCGTGGCACCAGCCGTGATCGTGATCTCTGCGTCCGGATCGTGCCGATGCCCGTAGAGCGCGTGATTCTTGCTAGCAATAGCTTCGCGAAGCTGGGGCACGCCGGTCATTGGGGCGTACTGGTTGCGTCCGGCTCGCATCGCGTCCGTCAGGCGCTCCTGCAAGCGCGGATCGCAATCGAAATCTGGAAAGCCCTGACCCAGGTTAACCGCGCCGTGCCTGGCCGCGAGTTGCGACATCACCGTGAAAATGGTGGTGCCTACGCGCGGCAGCTTGCTGGGAGTCTGAATCGGGCGCATAAGGGCTGATAACTATACTTTTGAGCGACTTGCCATGACGACTCAAGAAAAAAAACAACTCGACGACGACTTGGATCTGATTTTTCGCAGCGCGCGAACGCATAACGTATGGCTGCCGACGCCCGTGCCGGAGTCGATGTTGCGCCAGATATGGGACCTGATGAAGTTCGGTCCAACCAGCGCCAACTGCTCTCCGCTGCGCATTGTGTTCGTGCAGTCAAAGGAGGCGAAAGAGCGGCTCGTTGCATGCATGAACGAGAACAACCGGGCCAAAACCCGCGTGGCACCCGTGACGGCCATTCTGGCGATGGATCTCGAGTTTTACGAAAAACTCCCGCGTCTTTTTCCGCACAATCAGACTGCGCGCTCGTGGTTTGCCGGCAAGCCCCAGCTCATCTGGGAGACTGCGCTTCGTAACAGCTCACTGCAGGGCGCGTACTTCATCATCGCGGCGCGCGCACTAGGCCTCGATTGTGGACCGATGTCCGGTTTCAACGCCGACCAGGTGAACGCCGAGTTTTTCGCCGGCAGCAGCCTGAAGGTCAACTTCGTCTGCAGCCTGGGTCACGGCGATGGGAGCAAGCTTTTTCCGCGCTCGCCGCGGCTCGACTTCGATGAGGCTTGCCGCATCGTTTGATCGGCGACATCGAATGGAGGTAAGCCAAGGGTTTGACAGCGGCGCGATCGAAGTGATTGCGTGTGACGGCGCGCGCGCCGATCTGGCGATTCGCCGCGACGTCACCGCTGGCGGCAAACCGAGCGAGTTCCTGCAGTGGTTTCATTTCCGGGTGAGCGGCGCAGAGGACACTGGCGCAGAGCTGAGGATCGTCAATGCAGGCGCTACGACCTATCCGGACGGATGGCGCGACTACCGTGCGGTCGCAAGCTGGAATCGCCGCGAATGGGAGCGAATTCCTACACGCTATGACGGGCAAGTTCTGACAATCAGCCTACCGTCCGCACCCGGCCCGTCGTATATCTCTTATTTCGAGCCGTATTCGTGGGAACGTCATTTGGCGCTATTGGCAGACTGCATCTCACGCGGCGCGCGGCTGCGACGGCTCGGCGCCAGCATTCAAGGACGTGACATCGATGCACTTGTTATTGGTCACGGCACGCGACCAGTCTGGATCATCGCGCGCCAGCATCCGGGCGAAACCATGGCCGAATGGTTTGTCGACGGGCTGTTACAGCGCCTGCTCGACAACGCTGACGCGTCGGCGCAAGCACTGCGCAACGCGGCCACTTTCTACATCGTTCCCAACATGAATCCAGACGGCTCCGTTCTCGGGAATCTGCGGACCAACGCCGCGGGCGCCAATTTGAATCGCGAGTGGCTCGAGCCGTCGATTGAGCGCAGTCCGGAAGTGAAGTGCGTTCGAGATGCAGATGCATGTGACCGGTTGCGATGCGTTCTTCGACATCCACGGCGACGAGAATCTGCCGTACGTGTTTGTCGCTGGTTGCGAGATGCTGCCTAATTTCACCTCGCAACAGGCCGTCGAGCAGGACGCTTTCTGCCACCGACTTTCGTGCTGCCAGTACGGATTTTCAAAGCGAGCACGGGTACCACGCCAGCAAGTACAAGGACGACGTGCTGAAGCTCGCGTCGAAGTACGTCGGCCACACCTTCGGCAGCCTATCGCTGACGCTAGAGATGCCATTCAAGGACAACGCCAACGCGCCGGATCTGCGATTCGGATGGAGCGGGTCCCGCAGCGCGCGCCTCGGTGCTGCGATGCTCGATCCGATTCGTCGACATCTGATGCGCACGGGGTCGAGCGCGTGACGGTTGCAGTCGGTTCGCGTCTCACATTGCGCCGAGCGAGGTTGCTCGATCGGCCGCGCATCTACGAGTGGCTGACGCAGTCGGATCTGGTGACGAACACGATGGGCGTGCCGTTTTATCCCGAACGGCCGGTGCCCACCCTCGATGAATTCTCGGCCGAATACGTCAACGCCTATTTCGACGGTACACGTCCTTATGCCGGCCGCATGTTCGTCATCGTTGCCGGCGGCGACGAAATCGGGTGCGTGTCGCACGGACCCATTGATTTGCTGAACGATGTCGTCGAGCTCGACATCTGGCTGGCCGAACGACGGTTGACCAGCCGTGGCCTTGGGTCGGAGGGGCTGGTGCTGCTGGCCGACTGGATGCAAACCAACTACGGGGTCAACCGCTTCCTGGTGCGGCCGTCGCGCCGAAATGTGCGGGCGTTGAGGGCGATGCGCCGCGCCGGATTTCGCGAAACCGATCTGCCGGCGGCGGAAGTGATCGAAAAGCTGCACCTACCGCCGGGCGACTACACCGACGAAGTGCTGCTGTTCCGCATCTTGCCTGTGCCGTCGGCCGCTCTGGCGCCGGACCCGGCGCGCATCTACGTCTTCCTCGACAGCGAGTTCACGAGCCTGCTGACGCCGGAGCTGATCAGCATCGGCGCAGTGGCAACCGACTCGACCGCGTTCTACGCTGAAGTCAAGGGCTGGAGCGAGGAGCGTTCGAGCGACTTCGTCAAACAGATTGTCGTTCCGCAGCTCGACGGCGACGCAGTGCCGCTGGAGATGGCAGCCGAAGCATTTTCCGCATGGCTGGACGAACGCGCGGGCCGCGCACCGACAACGATCATCAGCGACTCCGGCTATGACCGCTGGGCGTTGACGGAACTACTCGGCCGTGAAGACTTACCGAGTGGAATCGACTGGAAGCGCGTGCCGATTTCATACGAAGAGATGGATGACGCGACCAAGAAATTGAACCTGCGCCGCCATCATGCGTTGGATGATGCGCGGGCGCTGCGGCAGTTGGTGATGCATTCGGGCGCGTGACAAGCTGCCGGACAAACCGAAATCGGTCTATTGCAGGTCAGCCGCGTGGCGTTTCAGTTGATGCGAGCGTCACCACTTCGAGCGCTTTTTCGTGCGTAGCCGTCAGCAGAACCTGCGGCGCCGCGCCGGCGTCGAAAGCTTCCCTCCAGCGCGCAACACAAACGCACCAGCGGTCGCCAGGCTTTAGTCCCGGAAAATCAAACTCGGGGTGTGGCGTGACCAGATCGTTGCCACTTTGAACCGAGAAGTCGAGAAACTCCTGCGTGACTTTTACGCACACGGTATGCGAGCCGACGTCCTGCGGGCCGGTGTGGCAGTAACCGTCGCGATAAAAACCAGTGGCAGGAGAATCGCAACATCCAGTCAGCTCGCCGCCGAGAACATTGCGCGCCGATGACGGCTTGTCCGGGTCGCGCATTGATTAACTCTTGCCGTCGCGGGAAGGACGAGGTTCGGCTGGTGGTAGTGCTTCAGCAGTGCGCTCAAGCCAGGGCACGAGTTCATCGAGCAATGTCGTTAGCGCGCGGCTCAGCGCGGCGACCGCCGCCGGCGCGTTCTCCTGTGCTATTGGCGCAGCCGCGGTGAAGTGTTTGCGCTCGACCAGATTGCGTCCGCGGCGTTCGATTAGCTCTGCGGTCACTTCGATTCGAGCGGTACCGGCGCCGACATCGTGGACGATTTCGTCGACGCCCACGTTCAAGATCAATCCTCCTCCGACGCCGCTACCGAGACGCGCAACGGATTCGAAGATGTGGCGCGCTTCGATGCGTTGGGTCAACAAATGCACGACACGTTCGGACGGGCGATCGGTCCAGCTTGCGAATTGATAAAACTGACGCTGCTGCGCGGCCCTTGTGTAGGCCATCGAATAGGTATCTCCGATCGACTCGGACGGCAGCGTGGACAGCAGCAATCGGCGGTCGATCGGCGCCGCACGCGGCTGCAGCTTCGGAGACAGATCCTCGAGCCGGTATTGCGCGAGCGCAGTGCCTTCGCCACCGAGGCCGATGCTGAAGCAGCCCGCCACGGATGCTCCCATGCATGCGATGAGCACGGCAACGCAAGCTACGCCTATTCACCTGGCCCTCGCTGCGTTTTACCGGGACCGAGCAGAGCGGCGCGCGGGTCACGCAATTGGTCAAGCAGGCGTGTCATTGCCTGAACGGTGGCCCGCAGCTCGATCACGGCGACGATGAACTGTTCGTCCGTCGAGGATGCAACCTCCGACAAGGTGCGCGTCAGCGCGAACGTCTGCTTCTCGAGCGCGATGGCAGCGGTTGAAACGTCTTTCAACGTCTGGTCGGCCTGCTTGATCGCTGGAGGAAGCTGACTACCCGTGGTTTCGGCCAACTGTGCAAACCGGGTTCCAGCACGCCCGACTTCGATCGCGGCCGAGTTCATCGTGACCAACGTTCTATCGAGATCTTTCATGCGTTGGTTGAGCCCGGCCGTGAGTTCTTTTATGTTTGCCAATGACGATGTCACGGCGGCGCGATTGTCGGCGGTCAACAGCAGGTTCAGGTTCTCGAGCGTCTCGGCCGCAATATCTCCGATCCGGCCGACCTTGCCGGCGATCGCGTCGAAGCTCGACTCGCCTTCTGCGATCACCGGATACGACTGACCTTCGCCAACCTCGGTCAGGGGTGGTCCGGCGGGCTCCGGCGTAATGAGCGTAATGCGTGCGATGCCGGTGACGAAATTGCGGACGACGATCGCGACGGTGTTGGTGCGTACCGGAGCGCGCCGGTCGGTGCGAATCGTCACGCGCACACGATTGATTTTCTCGGCCAGCAAATCGTAGTCTTCGACGCGACCGATCTTGATGCCGCGCATGTCGACGTCGGCACCGATCTGCAGCCCATCGAGCGGTTGTCGCTCAAAGTAGATCGTGTAGTACTTGAAATCGCCGCGACCGCCGGCGCGATTCAGCCACACCACTGCCGCAATCAGCGCCGCGACCAGAACGATCAACGCAATTCCGACGTAGGTGTACTTGGCTTCCGCTTCCATAGTCAGCCGATTCTACGAGACGGGCTCGGTTTGAGGCTCGGTCATCGTCCGCACCGAGAAGTACGCCTTTATCCACTCGTTGTCGGAGCGCAGGATTTCTTCGATCGTGCCGTCAGCGAGTACCTTGCCGTCGCCCAAGACGATGATGCGATCGACCACGGTCAGCAGCGTATCGAGGTCGTGCGTCACCAGAAACACGGTGATGTCGAGATCGTCGACCAGCGAGCGTACCAACTGGTCGAATGCGCGCGCAGTGGTCGGATCAAGCCCGGAGGTCGGTTCATCCAAAAACAGCACTTCGGGCTCAAGCGCGAGTGCACGCGCGATCGCCGCGCGTTTGCGCATCCCGCCCGACAGCTCACTCGGCATTTTTTCCGCCGCGTCGGCTCCAAGCCCGGCCTGCGCCAGCCGCAGTTTGACAAGCGAATCGAGTAGGGCAGTCGGCACGTGCGCGTGTTCGAGCAATGGCACAGCCACGTTCTGTGCAACGGTCATCGAAGAAAACAGCGCACCGTCCTGAAACATCATGCCAAAGCGACGGCGCATCGCGTTGAGTCGCTCCTCGGAGTCTTGCCAGACGTCGGTTTCGAGCAGGCGGATGTTCCCGGCAGTGGGACGCTGAAGCCCGATGATCTCGCGCAGCAGTACGGACTTGCCGGTGCCGCTGCCGCCGATCAGTGCGGACAGAGTTCCACGCTGCAAGGTAAAGCTGACGCCGTCGTGGACCGTTTGTTCGCCGAAGCGCGTGACGATCGAGTCGACTTCGAGAACCTTGTCCGATCTCTCCTTCATATTCCAAGTTCCTGAAAGAACACAGCAAACGCTGCGTCGAGCAGGATCACTGAAACGATGCTTTGCACGACCGTCGAAGTAGTCGCCATTCCGACCGCGCGCGTATCGCGATCGACCGACATTCCCATGCGGCAGCCGATTACCGCGATCACCAACGCAAACACCGGCGCCTTGACCAGACCAACCAGCGCATGCGAAATATCGAGTCCGTCGCGCAGCCGTGTGATGAAGGTGGTGGGCGTGACATCGAGCATCGAATCGGCAACCAGGATGGCGCCGCTCAGGCTCATCAGGTCGCCGACAAACACCAATAGCGGCATCGCGACCATCAGCGCGATCACGCGAGGCAAGACCAGCACATCCATCGGCGACAGTCCGAGTGTTCGAATCGCATCGGTCTCTTCGGTTAGCTTCATCGCACCAAGCTGCGCGGTAAACGCCGCACCCGAGCGACCGGCCACAATCACGGCGACAATGATCGGTGCAAATTCTCGCGTCATTCCGATGCCGACGCCATCGACGACGAAAATGTTGGCGCCGAACTGTTCGGCCTGAAGTCCGAGCAGATACGTGAAGACGATGCCGATCAATAGTGTGACGAGGGCGACGACAGGGATCGCGTTCAGGCAAACCTGTTCGAACTGCACTGCGAGTTCCCGCACCCGCAACGTATGCGGACGCAATACGCCGTGCGCAACGCCAGCGACAGTCGCGCCGAAAAAATTCACGTCGCCCACAAGATCGTGACCGACTTCGATCGCACGCCGTCCTATCATTTCCACTATGCGCTCGCGGTGATGCTCGGTAGGTGCGCGTGCAGCGTCGAGGCGTTTGAGCACTTGCTCGACGATGCGCAGCTCGTTCTGGGCAAAGCCCATCATCTGTGCCCTCGATTCCCCTGCGGATTCGAGATAGTTAAGCAACGCAAGAGCGCCCGCTGAATCAATCTCGGCGATCTTGCTGCCGTCAACAATGATTTTCGGTGGCAGTTTCAGGGCCGACAGTTGTGTCGTGATGCGCTCGAGAAACGACAGGCGCCAGGTGCCGGTCAGTTGGAGGGTTGCGGCATCCGCCCCTTGCGGAATTAAGACAGCGTTAGGGGCGACGCTCGGGTCGCCCTCCGCATGCGCATCGCTGGCGCTCACGCCGCCAGCAATTGCCGCAGCACAAACGGCAGAATGCCACCGTGCTTGTAGTACTCGACCTCGATTGGCGTGTCGATGCGCAGCTTTATCGAAACCTTTTCCGACTTGCCGCTCGCGCGATGTATTACCAACGTCGCGTCCTGCTGCGGTTTGAGCCCGGTTTCCAGGCCTTCGATATCGAATGTCTCGTTGCCGACGAGCTTCAACGTCAGTGCGCTGTCGCTGCCGAGGAACTGCAGAGGCAACACGCCCATGCCCACCAGGTTGCTGCGATGAATACGCTCGAAGCTGCGCGCGATGACTGCTTTGACGCCGAGCAATTGAGTGCCCTTTGCGGCCCAGTCGCGTGACGATCCGGTGCCATACTCCTCGCCGCCGAACACGATCGTCGGTACGCCGTCCTCGATGTACTTCATCGCTGCGTCGTAAATCGACATCAACTGATTCGACGGCTGAAACAGTGTGAATCCGCCTTCGATGCGCGAACCATCAGCCTGTGACGGAATCATCAAATTCTTGATTCGCACGTTGGCAAACGTGCCACGCATCATCACTTCGTGATTACCGCGACGCGCACCATACGAGTTGAAGTCAGCCTTCAGCACCTTGTTGGCGATCAGCCATTGGCCGGCGGGAGACGTGTCTTTGATTGCGCCGGCCGGCGAGATGTGATCGGTGGTGATCGAATCGCCGAAGATGCCGAGCGCACGAGCGTCCTTGACTCCAGTCGACGCCGTCTTCGGCTGCATCGCGAAGCCGTCGAAAAACGGCGGCTTCGCAATATATGTCGACTTCGGCCACGTATAGACCTGACCGGAAACGCTGCCGACTTTGTTCCACAGCTCGCCGGGATCGCTTTTCACTTTCGCGTAGTTTGCCTCGTACGCCTGCGGATCCATCGCATACTTCATCAGCGCATAAATCTCGTCCGAGCTTGGCCATACATCTCCAAGCCACACGTCTTTGCCGTGAGAGTTCTTGCCGAGCGGCTCGGTCATCAGGTCTTTCAGCACGGTGCCCGCAATCGCGTACGCGACCACCAACGGTGGCGATGCCAAGAAGTTGGCCTTCAGATTCGGATGAATGCGCGCTTCGAAGTTGCGGTTGCCCGAAAGCACGGCGGCACACACAAGATTGTTGCTGACGATCGTTTCGTTGATCTCGGGAGACAGATCACCGGCGTTGCCGATACACGTCGTGCAACCGTAGGCCGCCAACGAAAAGCCCAGCTTTTCGAGGTAGGGCAGCAGACCGGTCTTCTGCAAGTAGTCGGTGACGATGCGCGAGCCCGGTGCCAGTGACGTCTTGATGTGCTTTTGCACGGTCAAGCCCGCCTCGACGGCTTTCTTGGCGAGCAGGCCTGCTGCCAACAGCACGCCAGGATTGCTGGTGTTGGTACACGACGTGATCGCCGCGATCAGCACGTCGCCGTCGGCGATCGCGACACCGCCGCGCTCGGGTGCGGGAACAGGCCGTACCAGCGGCCGATTGTCTTTCATCTCAACCACGTCGCGTGGCGCGCCGTTCGGGAGTCGCAGGTCCCGAGCCGGCGCGCACGCCGTTGTCGGTGCCGAGCACAAACCGTTGCGACAGGCGCGGTCCGGGTTGATTGAAGCCATTGTCGAGAACCGGCGCCGAAAATAGCCGCGTGAACTCGCGCTTCACGTTGCCGATCTCGATCCGATCCTGCGGGCGCTTTGGTCCGGCGAGCGACGGCGCGACCGTGCCGAGATCGAGCGACACGACCGACGAGTAATCGATGGCACCGGCCTTTGGAATGCCGAACAGCCCCTGCGCGCGAAAGTACGCTTCGAAAGCCGCGAGTTCATCGGGCGTGCGTCCTGTGCCCTCAAAGTACGAGATTGTCTTTTCATCGACAGGGAAAAATCCCATCGTCGCGCCGTACTCGGGCGCCATATTGCCGATGGTTGCGCGATCCGGGACCGCAAGACTCGCGGTGCCTTCACCAAAAAACTCGACGAACTTGCCGACCACTTTGGCTTTGCGCAGCAGTTCTGTGATCGACAGCACGAGATCGGTCGCGGTCACACCTTCGCGCAGCTTTCCCTTCAGATGTACACCGACCACGTCGGGTGTCAGGAAGTAAACCGGCTGACCGAGCATGCCCGCTTCGGCTTCGATCCCGCCGACCCCCCAGCCGACGACGCCGATCCCATTGATCATCGTCGTATGACTGTCGGTACCGACCAGCGTGTCGGGGTAGTAGATGCCGTCCTTCTTGTATACACCGCGCGCCAGGTATTCGAGGTTGATCTGATGCACGATGCCGAAGCCCGGCGGCACGACTCCGAACGTGTCGAACGCCTGCATGCCCCACTTCATGAACTCGTAGCGCTCGCGATTGCGCTGAAACTCGAGCTTCATGTTCAGATCGAGCGCGTCTTTGGTGCCGTAGTGATCGACCATCACCGAGTGATCGACGACCAGATCGACCGGCACCAGCGGCTCGATCGTCTTGGCGTTCTTGCCCATCTCAGCGGCCACGTTACGCATTGCGGCCAAGTCCGCGAGCAGCGGAACGCCGGTGAAGTCCTGAAGCACGACGCGCGCGACGACGAACGGAATCTCGTCGGTCCGGCTGGCGCTCGGCTTCCAGCCCGCAAGCTGGCGCACATGTTCTTCGGTGACTTTTATGCCGTCGCAGTTGCGCAGCACGGACTCAAGCACGATGCGAATCGAGACCGGCAGCCGCGAGACTTTGCCTATACCCGCGGCTTCAAGCGCGGCCAGGTTGTAGAACTTGCCCCGCTTCGGTCCGACGTTGAATTCTTGCAGTGAGTTGAACAGGTTGTGCGCCATAAATGACCTCAGATAACCATTAAGTCGACGAACTCGTGCACCGGCGTTGCCGCCAAGCGCTTTGAGTCCATGCACAGCTCGAGAATTGCATCGGCCTGCTTGGCCGGGAACACGCGCGCCAGATTAGTCTTGAACTTCTCGACAAGCAGTGGCATGCCTTCCTTGCGACGCCGCTTGTGCCCAATCGGATATTCGACAACAACCTCTTTGAGCCTCTTGCCGTCTGCCAGCTCGACCGTTAATGCATTCGCTATCGACCGCTTGGCAGGGTCCAGATAGTCCTTCGTGAACTGCTTGTCCTCGACGCACTCGATCTTGTCGCGCAGTGCATCGATACGCGGATCGGAAGCAACGTTGTCTTCGTAATCTGCAGCCGTCAGGCGGCCGAAAATCAACGGCACCGCGACCATGTATTGGATGCAGTGGTCGCGATCAGCAGGATTATCGAGCGGGCCCTTCTTGTCGATGATTCGAATGCACGCCTCGTGCGTGCGAATCGTGATCTTCTTGATATCGGCCGCGGTCTTGCCGAGCTTGTTTAACTGACCATGCAGCGTCATCGCAGCTTCGACGGCCGTCTGAGAGTGAAACTCGGCGGGAAACGAAATCTTGAACAGGATGTGCTCCATCACGTACGAGCCGTAAGGACGCTGAAACGTGAATGGTCTTCCTTTGAACAGCACGTCGTAAAAGCCCCACGTCTTGGCCGATAGCACCGACGGGTATCCCATCTCACCGGTCTTTGCGATCAATGCAAGCCGCACTGCGCGCGAGGTCGCGTCACCTGCGGCCCAGCTTTTGCGCGATCCCGTGTTCGGTGAGTGCCGATACGTGCGCAGCGACTGGCCATCGACCCACGCCAGCGAGACGGCGTTAATGATTTCGTCGCGCGTCAGCCCGAGCATTTGCGCCACAACAGCGGTAGAGGCCACTTTGACCAGCACGACGTGGTCGAGGCCAACCTTATTAAAAGAATTCTCGAGCGCGATACACCCTTGTATCTCATGCGCCTTGATCATTCCGGTCAACACGTCGTTGACGGTCAAGGGTGCTTTGCCGGAGGCGACGGCGGTCCGCGACAGCCAGTCGGCAGTGGCCAGAATGCCGCCGAGATTGTCCGAGGGGTGCCCCCATTCCGCGGCCAGCCAGGTGTCGTTGAAGTCGAGCCACCGAATCATCGCGCCGATGTCGAACGCTGCCTTGACGGGGTCGAGCTGAAACTGCGTGCCGGGCACCTTGGCGCCGTCCGGCACGACAGTGCCTTGCACGATCGGGCCCAACATCTTGGTGCATGCGGGAAACTCGAGCGCTTCGAATCCGCATCCGAGCGTGTCCATCAGACAATAGCGCGCGGTTTCGTAAGCATCCTTGCTCTTAACTTTGTATTTCGTTACGTAATCGACGATGTCGACCAGTACTTTGTCGGGTTTCGGACGAACGTTGCTGATGTTGCTACTCATTGCAAAGGTGGTTATTTTTTTGATTGTGGTTTGCTGTCAACACGGTCAGTTGGCTTTTTCAGCCTGCAGGTGAGCGGTTCGGACAACAGCGGATCGAATGTGAGCTGACCTTCGTCACCGTTGCTGTGCCAGATGACCTTGCCGTCCTTGCTCTCGTAACGAGAGCCGGAGCCGGAGACCGTCGGCGTCGCTGCCACTTCCACTCGGCTGCCGATGTACGTCAGCTGCGCAGGGCCCTCGGGGCGCCGCGGATGTGCGTTGAAACGCAGGATTCGGCCGTTGTCGCACAGCCAATCGGTCGTGAAGCTGCGCGTGGGCGCGGTGTTGCTCGCCTGAGCGCCCGGTGACAAAAGCAAAATCATGAACACAATCGACGCAATTCTCATTGTCGTTTCTCGATCGGAACAAATTTCAGATCCTCAGGCCCGACGTAATTCGCACTCGGCCGAATGATCTTGTTATCGATGCGCTGCTCGATCACGTGAGCGCTCCACCCGCTGGTGCGAGCAATGACGAACAGTGGAGTGAACATCGCAGTCGGAACGCCCATCATGTGGTAACTGGTGGCGCTGTACCAGTCGAGATTCGGAAACATCTTCTTCTCGCGCATCATCACTTGTTCGACGCGTGCCGAGATGTCGAATAGCTTCATGTTGCCGGCGTCGGCCGACAGAGAGCGCGCCACCTCCTTGATCACCTCGTTGCGCGGGTCGGCAATCGTGTAAACGGGGTGTCCGAACCCGATGATCACCTGCTTGTCAGCAACGCGCTTGACGATGTCTTGCTCGGCGTCGGTGGGGTTGTCGTAACGGCCGATCGTGTCGAACGCAAATTCGTTGGCGCCGCCATGCTTGGGGCCCTTTAACGCACCGATCGCGGCGGTGATCGCCGAGTACATATCGCTGCCGGTCCCGGCCACGACACGCGCGGTAAAAGTCGACGCGTTGAACTCGTGCTCGGCGTACAAGTTAAGCGACGTATGCATCGAGCGTATCCATAACTCGGATGGTGCACGTCCGTGCAGCAGGTGCAGGAAGTGTCCTCCGATTGAATCGTCGTCGGTCTCGACGTCGATGCGACGGCCCGAGTGAGAGAAGTGGTACCAATACAGAAGGAGCGAGCCGAACGACGCCATCAAACGGTCGGCGATGTCGCGCGCTTCGGCCAGCTTGTGGTCCGGCCCTTCCGGTAATACAGAACCGAGCGCCGAGCACGCAGTCCGCATCACATCCATCGGATGTGTATTCGCCGGCACCGCTTCGAGCACGCGTTGCACGGCGGCCGGGATTGCACGCAGGCTCTTAAGCTTGCGCTTATAGCCGGCGAGTTCAGACGACGTCGGAAGCTTGCCGTGCACCAACAAGTAGGCGATCTCTTCGAATTCGCAGCGCGCGGCGATATCGAGAATGTCGTAACCGCGATAGTGCAGGTCGTTGCCCGTGCGGCCCACCGTGCACAGCGCCGTGTTGCCGGCGACGACGCCCGATAGCGCGACCGACTTCTTAGGCTTCGCAGCGGCCGTCGGAGTAGAAGCGGGAGCGTCGTTCATCGCGGATCTTTCCTACCCCAGAAGCTGCGCAACGCCATCGCGCTCTTCGAGCAGCTCTTTTAACGTTGCGTCCATTCTCTGGCGCGAGAAATCATCGATTTCCAGGCTCTTGATCACCTCGTAGACGCCGTGGGTGCAGACGCACGGCACGCCATAGACGACGTCCTGAGGAATTGCGTAACTACCGTCGGACGGCACACCCATCGTGACCCAACGTCCAGCGCTTCCGGAAACCCAGTCGCGCACGTGATCAATCGCGGCGTTGGCTGCCGACGCCGCCGACGACAGACCGCGCGCCTCGATGATCGCCGCACCGCGCTTGCCGACGGTCGGAATGTAGACGTCGCGATACCACGCATCGTCGATCATCGCTCGTGCGGGCTTACCGTCGATCGTGGCGAATCGCAGGTCGGGATACATCGTCGGCGAGTGGTTACCCCACACGATCAACTTCTCGATCGACGACACCGGCTTGCCCGTCTTCGCTGCCAGTTGCGACAACGCCCGGTTGTGATCAAGTCGCATCATCGCGGTGAAGCTCGCCTTCGGCAGCGACGGTGCCGACTTCATCGCGATGTAAGCGTTCGTATTGGCAGGATTGCCGACGACCAGCACCTTGACGCTGCGCTTGGCCGATCGATCGAGCGCCTTGCCCTGAGCGGTAAAGATCTGCGCATTGGCAGCCAACAGATCCTTGCGCTCCATGCCAGGCCCACGTGGCCGGGCGCCGACCAACAGCGCGATGTCGATGTCCTTGAATGCATTGGCCGGGTCACTGTGCGCCTGCATGCCCGTAAGCAATGGAAAGGCGCAATCGTCGAGTTCCATCATGACGCCCTTAAGCGCCTTTTGCGCTTTCTCGTCCGGAATCTCGAGCAACTGGAGGTCGAGCGGCTGATCCTTGCCCAGCATTTCTCCAGAGGCTATTCGGAACAGCAGTGAGTAGCCAATCTGCCCGGCGGCGCCCGTGACGGCGACGCGAACAGGAGCTTTATTCATGATCGTGTTCTCCGATGGAAGCGTCGTTCAGCATGCAGTGGCGAGCAGGCAGCAGCGAGAAGCGGGGCCGCGAGCAGTCTACTGCAAAAGAACCAATTGGCGCGCGAAGTCTTATATAAGATAGATAATGATATTGTAAGAGTATTTGTGGTGAAATTGACAGATGGCTACGGTCACGAAAGAAGCAGATCCCGCCGGCCAGGCCGCTGTGTACGCGCCTCTATATCGGCAGATCAAGGACTTGATCGTTCAAGGGCTGCAGCGCGCGGAATGGAAGCCCGGCGAGATGATTCCGAGCGAGATCGACCTCGCGGGTCGATTTCAGGTCAGCCAGGGAACGGTACGCAAGGCGGTCGACGAGCTGGCGACAGAAAATCTGCTGGTGCGTCGGCAGGGCAAGGGCACGTTCGTCGCCACGCATCACGAGCCGCGTGCGCAATTTCGTTTTCTGCGAGTCGTGCCCGACGATCACGAGCCGACACCCGCCACGAGCAGCTACCTCGACTGCAAGCGCACGCGTGCCACGGGCGAGATCGCGCGTCACCTCGCAGTTCGGCCGAGCGATCCGGTCGTGTATCTACGCCGGCTGTTGAGCTTTGAGGGTACGCCGGTTGTGCTGGATGAAATTTGGCTACCTGGCAATCTGTTCAAGAAGCTGACGGCCGAGCGTCTCGCCGAGTACACAGGACCGCTGTACGGCCTGTTTGAAACCGAATTCGGGACGCGCATGATTCGCGCTGATGAGCGCATTCGGGCGGTTGCTGCGCCGGCCGACGCGGCCAGACACTTGAAGGTCACCGCCGGCGCGCCGCTGCTGTTGGTCGAGCGCGTTTCCTACACGTATGGTGAGCGTCCAGTTGAAGTTCGGCGTGGGCTGTCGGTGACGGAGCGGTATCACTATCGCAACACGCTGAGCTAACCGCGCCCGCCTGATTTGGTTCAGTGCAGCAATTCGTTCAGAATACTGGTCGCGAAGCTTTCTTAAAACTAACGGCCACTGATGACCAGCTTCACCGCAGAAAAATCACCACGGCCGAAGTTTCGCAACCTTAACTTGCCGCTGCTGCTGACGTATCGCCTGCCGCTGCCCGGCATGGTTTCGATCATGCACCGGATCAGCGGAGCAGCTCTGTTCCTGATGTTGCCGCTACTGCTTTGGCTGTTCGACTTGAGCTTGATGTCCGAGCTGAGTTTTGAGCGGCTGCGCGGCATCACTGACAACTTTTTTTTCAAGATCTTGCTGATTTTCTTAATCTGGGGTTTCTTTCACCACCTCGCTGCGGGAATTCGCTTTTTGTTTCTCGATCTGCATATCGGCATCGACCTGAAATCGGCGCGCGCGAGTGCAATCGCCGTGTACGCGGTTAGCCTGCCGCTGACCTTTATCGCGGCGCTGAAGGTATTCGGGGTGTTCTGATGGTGCGCGCAGTGTCCGGAATTGGCTCTAAGCGTCTGATTGTTGGTGCCCATTACGGGCTGGCGGGATTTGTCGGCCAGCGCGTGACGTCGATCGTGTTGACGCTGTGGGTACTGCTGGTTGGCGTCAGCGTGCTCTCCGGCCCGCTGTCATATGACACCTGGGCGGCGTTGTTTGCGCCGCTGTGGATGAAGGTGATCACGCTGATCGCGCTTTTCTCGCTGCTGTATCACGCGTGGGTCGGCATGCGAAATATCTGGATGGATTACGTCTCGCCGGTGTGGGCGCGGCTGTCGCTGCAGACCATCACGGTGCTATGGCTAGTCGCTTGCGGCGTGTGGTCCGTTCAAATTCTGTGGCGGGTATGAGCGTGCCTTCGACGACCAACATCGCGCGCCGCCGATTCGACGCCGTCATTGTCGGCGCTGGCGGTGCCGGCATGCGTTGCTCATTGCAACTCGCGAATGCAGGACTGAATGTCGCGGTTCTGTCGAAGGTATTTCCGACGCGCTCCCATACCGTTGCCGCTCAGGGCGGCATCGGCGCGGCGCTCGGCAACATGACCGAGGACCACTGGCTCTGGCACATGTTCGACACCGTCAAGGGCTCTGATTACCTCGGAGACCAGGACGCGATCGAGTTCATGTGCCGCGAGGCGCCGCATGTCGTCTACGAGCTCGAGCATTTCGGCATGCCATTCGATCGCAATGCTGATGGCACCATTTACCAGCGCCCATTCGGCGGGCACTCGGCACATTTTGGCGAAAAGCCGGTGCCACGCGCTTGTGCCGCCGCCGATCGCACCGGCCATGCGATGCTGCACACGCTGTATCAGCGCAACGTTGCGTCCCGCACGCAGTTTTTTGTCGAGTGGATGGCGCTCGATCTGATTCGCAACGCCGACGGCGAAGTGGTCGGCGTGATAGCGCTCGAGATGGAAACCGGCGAGCCGATGATTTTCGAATCAAAGGTGACCGTGCTGGCGACCGGCGGCGCCGGCCGGATATTCGAGGCCTCGACCAATGCTTACATCTGCACCGGTGATGGACTCGGCCTCGCGGCGCGGGCCGGATTGCCGCTCGAGGATATGGAGTTCTGGCAGTTTCACCCGAGCGCGGTGGCCGGAGTCGGCGTCCTGATCACCGAGGGTGTGCGAGGCGAGGGCGGAATCTTGCTGAACTGCAACGGCGAACGGTTCATGGAGCGTTATGCGCCGACGCTGAAGGATCTGGCGCCGCGCGATTTCGTTTCGCGTTCGATGGACCAGGAAATCAAGGAAGGGCGCGGCTGCGGTCCGAACAAGGACTATGTGTTGCTGAAGCTCGATCACCTCGGCGCAGAAACGATCATGAAGCGGCTGCCATCGATCCGCGAAATCGCGATCAAGTTTGCGAATGTCGATCCGATCAAGGAGCCTATTCCGGTCGTCCCGACGATTCACTATCAAATGGGCGGCATTCCGACCAACTACTTCGGACAGGTCGTCGCACCTCGTGGTGGCAACCCGAACACCGTTGTCGACGGCTTGTATGCGATTGGCGAATGCGCGTGCGTCAGCGTGCACGGCGCCAATCGATTGGGCACCAACTCGCTGCTTGATCTTTTGGTGTTTGGACGCTCTGCGGGCAAACACATCGTCGAACACAAAGTGGGCGCGGACGGCCACAAGAGCTTTCCAGAAGATGCGGGTGCGGCGACAGTCGCGCGCCTGGCAGCACTTGATGCTTCCACCAGTGGCGAGCGCGTGCAAGATGTCGCCAACGACATTCGTCGGGCAATGCAGGCGCACTGCGGCGTGTTTCGTACGGGCCCGTTATTGGAGGAGGGCGTGCGCAAGATCATGGCGCTCGAAGAGCGGGCGCGTCACGTCTTTATCGACGACAAATCGAAGATTTTCAACACAGCGCGCATCGAAGCGCTCGAGCTCGCAAACCTGGTCGAGACCGCCAAGGCAACCATTGTCTCCGCGGCGGCACGAACCGAGAGTCGCGGTGCGCACTCGCGCGATGACTATCCGGAGCGCGATGATGTGCACTGGCTCAAGCACACGTTGCACTACTCACACGGTAACCGCATCGATTACAAGCCGGTGCACATGAAGCCACTGAGCGTCGACACGTTCGAACCGAAGCGCAGGACGTTTTAGGAGCGGGACAAAATAATGACTTCCAGTATCGCAGCCGAAGCCCCGGCCCCAGCGCAAGCGAGCGAACCGGGGTTGCGCACCGTTCAGTTTGAGATTTACCGCTACGACCCGGACAAGGACACGCAGCCACGAATGCAAAAGCTGCAGGTCACTTTGCAACCTTTCGACCGCATGCTGCTCGATGCGTTGATTCGCATCAAGGCCGAGGTCGACGACAGTTTGTCGCTGCGCCGTAGTTGCCGCGAAGGTGTGTGCGGCTCCGACGCCATGAACATCAACGGCAAGAACGGACTGGCCTGCGTGACCAATATGCGCGACCTTAAAGAGCCTATCGTCTTGCGGCCAATACCCGGGCTGCCGGTGATTCGCGACCTGATCGTCGACATGTCGCAGTTTTTCAAGCAGTACGAGTCCATTAAGCCGTACTTGATCAACGATGATCCGCCGCCCGAAAGAGAGCGTCTGCAGTCGCCCGCTGAACGCGAGGAATTAAACGGTCTTTACGAGTGCATCCTGTGCGCTTGCTGCTCGACCGCATGCCCGTCGTTCTGGTGGAACCCCGACAAATTTGTCGGGCCAGCGGGGCTGTTGCAGGCGTACCGCTTTATTGCGGATTCACGCGACCAGGCGACGAACGAGCGGCTCGATAACCTGAATGACCCCTATCGTCTCTTCCGCTGCCACACGATCATGAATTGCGTGGACGTCTGCCCAAAGCATCTGAATCCGACGCTGGCAATCGGAAAGATCAAGGAGTTGCTGGTGCGGAGGGCGGTGTGATCCCGGACGCCGGTGCGTTGCCATTGGCTCGCAGACGTCTGCGCTGGCGCGCGCGCCGCGGCCTGCTCGAAAACGACGTGATCATCACGCGCTTTCTCGAACGCCACGGCGATCAGATGACCAGCGATGAAATGGTCTCGTTCGAGGCGCTGCTCGACCTGCCCGAAAACGAATTACTCGACTTATTTCTGGTGCGTTGCGAACTGCCTGACGCGCTAGATGTTCCCGATGTGCGCGCGATGCTGGATCGGTTGCGCACCAGCTGAAGTCAATCAGGACGGAGATCATGGCGCTCGATTCCTCGAACAAGAAGGCCACGCTGACATTTTCAGACGGAGCGGCACCGCTCGAGTTGCCGATTTACCAGGGCACGATCGGCCCCGAGGTCATCGACATACGCCAGCTGTATGCGAAGACCGGCAAGTTCACGTACGACCCGGGTTTCATGTCAACCGCGGCGTGCGCGTCGTCGATCACTTACATCGACGGCGACAAGGGCGAGCTGCTCTATCGCGGCTATCCGATCGAGCAACTGGCCACGCAGTGTGATTACCTGGAAATCTGCTATCTGCTGCTGCACGGCGAGCTGCCGACCGCAGCGCAGAAGGAACAGTTCGACAGGACCGTCAGGTATCACACGATGGTCAACGAGCAGATGCAGTTTTTTCTGCGCGGATTCCGGCGTGACGCGCATCCGATGGCGGTGATGACCGGCCTTGTTGGCGCGATGTCGGCGTTTTACCCGGACTCGATGAACCTGAATGATCCGCACCAGAGGGAAATCTCGGCGCATCGGCTAATCGCGAAAATGCCGACGCTGGTTGCGATGGCTTACAAATACACGGTCGGCCAGCCGTACGTCTACCCGCGCAATGAATTGAGTTACGCGGCGAACTTCATGCGAATGATGTTCGCGACTCCGTGCGAGGAATACAAGGTTAACGACGTGCTGGTCCGCGCCATGGACCGCATCTTCATTCTGCATGCAGACCACGAGCAGAATGCATCGACTTCGACCGTACGCTTGTGCGCTTCATCGGGAACGAACCCGTTCGCAGCAATTGCGGCCGGCGTCGCCTGCCTGTGGGGGCCCGCGCACGGTGGCGCCAATGAGGCCGCGCTCGGCATGTTGTACGACCTGCAGCGCAACGGCGGCATCGCCAAGATCGGCGAGTTCATTGCCAAGGTGAAGGACAAGAACTCGGAAGTTCGGCTGATGGGCTTCGGCCACCGGGTCTATAAAAACTACGATCCGCGCGCGAAGCTGATGCGCGAGACGTGTTACGAGGTTCTGAACGAACTGGGCCTGCAGGATGATCCGCTGTTCAAGCTCGCCATGGCACTCGAGAAAATCGCGCTCGAAGACGACTACTTCGTCAGTCGCAAACTCTATCCAAACGTCGACTACTACTCGGGCATCGTGCAAAAGGCGATTGGCGTTCCGGTGCCGCTGTTTACCGCGGTCTTTGCACTGGCGCGCACGGTCGGCTGGATCGCGCAGCTGAATGAAATGATCGCCGATCCTGAATACAAGATCGGCCGGCCGCGGCAACTGTTCGTCGGCGCCACGCGGCGCGACGTGAAGCCGATCGAAACGCGGAAGGCTGCGTAGTTAGGCTTTTTTTGCCTGCAGCGGCTTTGTCTTGGTTGTAATCGGCTCGTAGCCGATACGTTCGTACTCGGCGATCACCTGCGCACCCAGCAGAAGGACGATCGCACCGATCTCGACGCTCAACAGCACCGCAATCGATGTCGTCAGCGAGCCGTACACCACCTGGATCTGCGATATGGTGGAGTAGTACCAAGCCAGGATGTGCCGGGTGATTTCCCACAGAATCGCCGCGGCCGTGCCACCGATCAAAGCGTGGCGCCACGACAATCGCCCGACCGGCATCACCAGATAAATAGCGGTCAGTAGCAAAATTTCGCCTCCAACGCCGATCAGGTACAACAACTTCGCTGAAAACTCGTCGAGCGGGCGAGACTCGCCAAGAATGACGACCGCGTGCGTACCCAAGCGGCTAAGCGCGCCGGATACGACGGTGATGATCGTCAGCCCGACTGCGAGCGAGAGGATGAACAGATACGGCATCACTGCCGAGGTCAGAAAGTGACGCCGCCGAATGGTGACGCGATGAAAGAAAATGACCGACATCGCGTTTTCAAGCACAGTAAACGCGAGCGTGCTGAAAAACAGCATCAAGGCCAGCAGCAGCCAGCCGACGATCTCACGGTGCATCAAGAAGTTACGCAGCTCGCCGACCAACGCGCCTGATTGGCCGGGAACGACAAATTCCAGATAGGTGCCAATCGAACTGAGGACGCGCGCCTCGTCGAAAATGTGCGTGAGAGCGAGCACGACCAGTATCAGCAGCGGCACCAGCGATAGCAGCGCGTAGTAAGCAACCGCGCCCGCCAGCAGCAGCCCCTGGTTGGCGCGGAACTGTTTGAGCACCGCAAGCGAGAAGTCGATCGGATGCCGGAGCGCCTTCCTCGCATTGGTTGCGAACTTTCGCATCGCCGCACTTTAGCGCGGCTGACGGTACTTGTTTCGGCTGCTTCGGCGCTAAGTGAGGTCGGCCACCTTCGTGCTGCCCAGGCTCACGTTTCTCCAGTCGATCTTGCGCGTTACGATCATCGCAGCTGCGAGCACGATAAACAGCAGCACGCTGCCCATCAACAACGCGGTACCTTCAGCAATCAGAATTGAATAGATCGTCGCGTACATAGCCGCCAACGCCGCTCCGAACCCGAGCGCTCGCGCCCTATCCGCGAGCACGTAGCTCAAGTAGTACGTGATCAGCAATGTGCACGCCGCCGCGGCAATTGAGTAGGCGAGGCCGAATGCGATGTGTTCGGACAGGCTCAACAGCAACAGGAAAAAGATCACGAGCGCCAGGCCGACGAATCCGTACTGCAACGGATGCGCATTCAGCGAGCGCAGCGTATCGAACAGAAACATTGCTCCGAACACGAGAACGATGATCAGAGCGCCGTGCTTGGTCGAGCGTTCGGCGAGCAGGTAGGTATTGACCGCTTCGATGAAGTCGATTTCGAACGTATCGACGCGGGCCGCCGCGTTCTGCGGTCGATCGGGTCGAGTTTGCGACGCGAGGTGTCGGACCTGTTGCTGTACATCGGAGGCAAGGGCCGAGATCGCCCATTGTGCAGAAAACCCATTCGCGTCGACGGTGCGATCGCGCGGCAGATAGCTGCCGCCGAAATGCGGATCGGGCCATGCCGATTTGACGGCGACGACGCTGGTCGTGGCAGTGGGCGAAAATGCCAACCGCTCCGTTCCCGCCAATTCGAAAGTGATCGAAAAGCGCGTGGGGCCGTCGGTCGGCGGCGTCAGTGGCACATGCAGGCCTGCAGCGAGCATCGGCAACTGAGTCCCTTCGCGAAACTTCAGCAGCTTGACCACTCAAGGTGATCGCCGGAGTGCCGCGCAAGCCGCGCACGTCCGAGATTGGCAGTACCAAGCGCGGTTCGCCCCACACGATCCGATGTCCCTCGGCCGAAGGCTTTACCTGGCTTCGATCGGGCCAGCTCATCGCGCCCGTGATGACCATCGTCGATTCGAACGTGCGCACCCGATGAATTCCACGATAGCGATCGTTCTTGACGGTCACATCGGCCGTTGCCTGCGCCTGGTCGGCAAACCACACCAGGCTCTTCGATTCGCTCATCGGCGTTACATGTACGCGATTGGCCGCATCGAAGCTCTGTTCGGACCACTGTTCAACGTACGGCCAGACGAAGAAGGGCAATCCAACCGTCTGCGGTCCGGCAAAGCTTGCCTGCACGCTTGCAATCGCCTCGTTCCGCCGTGATGCGCGCTCGGCGATCAATCCTTCGATCATGCCTAGCGGTATCAGCATCAGGATCGCGAGCACGCCGATGACGACAGACTTCAGGAACAGCGAGTTGCGCGGTGGTTTGAACACGGGGAGCTCCGGTGAATAGCGAGCTCCGATGGTCGCGGCACCGCGTGAAAATCAGCGGAACCGGTGATGAACGACGCGTGAAGCTAACGCAGCTCGGCGTTCAGTGCCTGCAGCGCCGAGGCGCCCGGGCAGAGCTCAGCTTCGGTCAGCTTGTTCAGTGGCGTCGTGGAAGTAGCTAGGTGGTCGTGTAGATCGTCGGCCTCTGGATCGATGTACAACAATCCGGTCACGATCTCGCCGCGCGCCTGATGCACCTGAATATGGTTGATGGCCGCCAGACGATCGCCGGCGTCGTAGGCTTCATCGAGTTTGCGCAAGCGCAGGCGGCTGCCGTCGTGTTGTACGACCTCAAAGACTTCGCCCGGCGCGTAGTCGGCGCCGATCGCCTCTCGATGCGGCATGAAGTCGAGCCGATTGACCGCGTCGTTGTGCTCGCGCACGTAGTCGTAACTCTTGGTACTGCCCGGATGATTGTTAAATGCGACACACGGACTCAGAACGTCGATCAAGGCTGCGCCGCGATGGCTCAGCGCGCCCCTGATCAAAGGCACCAGCTGCTCCTTGTCGCCGGAAAAGCTGCGCGCGACGTAGGTCACGCCCAGTTGCAATGCGATAGCCACCATGTCGATCGGTGCGTCACGATTGACTGCGCCGCGCTTGGACTTCGAGCCTTGATCGGCGGTCGCTGAAAATTGGC
The DNA here is from genome assembly GCA_963791315.1 of uncultured beta proteobacterium. GTDB lineage: Bacteria > Pseudomonadota > Gammaproteobacteria > Burkholderiales > Burkholderiaceae_F > JACCZX01. Next base: position 322,302 of record CAWBRQ010000006.1, on the reverse strand, counting down.
CCTTGGTAAGCCCGTACACGCCGTTGTTTTCGACGATGTATGTCATGTTGACGCCGCGCCGGATCAGATGCGCGAACTGGCCAAGACCGATCGATGCTGAGTCGCCGTCTCCGGAGACGCCCAGATAAAGCAGATCACGGTTGGCGAGGTTGGCGCCCGTTAGGACCGACGGCATGCGCCCGTGCACCGAGTTGAAACCGTGCGAGGCACCGAGGAAGTAGTCGGGTGTTTTCGACGAGCAGCCAATGCCGGATAACTTCGCGACGCGATGCGGCTCGATCGCCAGCTCCCAGCACGCCTGCACGATGGCAGCTGAAATCGCATCATGGCCGCAGCCAGCGCACAAGGTCGAGATCTTCCCTTCGTAGTCGCGGCGGGTGTAGCCGAGCCGATTAGCCGGCAGCGTGGGATGCCGTAGCTTCGGTTTAGCTAAGTAGGTCATCGATGCTCCCTCGCGCTACGCGCGGTCCCTCCAAGAGGGACTGAGCGCTTCCTTCGGAGCGGCCGTGCGAAAGCGCTCATGCTGCCTTGCCTGATTTGATCGGAAGCACATTGGCACCGCGCACACGCGATGCAATCGCATTGACGATGAAGCGCGCGGTGATCGGCGTTCCGTCGTAATGCAACACGGGCACCAACCGCCCCGGGTCGATCTGCAGTTCATTGATCAACATCGAGCGCAACTGCCCGTCACGATTCTGCTCGACGACGAACACCGACTCGTGCTCCGCGATGAACTTCTTGACTGACGGCGCAAACGGGAATGCCCGTACCCGCAGCCGATCCAGGTGAACGTCTTGCCGCTGCAAGTTCGTCGATCGCTTCGTTCATCGACGGGCTGGTCGAGCCGTAGTAAATGACGCCATGCGGTGTCTTCTTCGTCGACTTCGACAAGACAGGCTGCGGCACGAGCTTCGCTGCGGTGGCGAACTTCTTCAGCAGCCGCTCCATGTTGTAGATGTAGTCCGGACCGGCCTCGGAGTAGCGGGCGTATGCATCCTTCGTCGTTCCCCGTGTGAAATAAGCACCGCGTGTCGCGTGCGTGCCGGGCAGGGTGCGGGATGGAATGCCGTCGCCGTCGGCGTCGAGATAGCGCCCGAAATCGCGGCCCGCTTCAAGCTCGGCCTCACTCATCACCTTGCCGCGGTCGTAGCGGCGACTGTCGTCCCACTGCAGCGGTGCGCACAAGCGGTGGTTCATGCCGATGTCCAGATCGGTCATCAGAAAAATCGGCGTCTGCAGCCGCTCTGCCAGGTCGAGTGATGCTGCGGCAAATTCGAAGCACTCGTAGGGATCTTCCGGAAATAGCAGCACATGCTTGGTATCGCCGTGCGATGCATACGCGCATGCAAGCAGATCGGACTGCTGCGTGCGGGTCGGCATGCCGGTCGACGGACCGCCGCGCTGCACGTCAATGATGACCGCCGGAACCTCCGCAAAATATGCAAGCCCGATGAACTCGCTCATCAGCGAAATGCCGGGGCCGGAGGTTGCCGTAAACGAACGTGCCCCGTTCCAGCCGGCACCGATCACGATCCCAATCGACGCCAGCTCGTCTTCGGCCTGCACGATCGCGAACTTGTTGGTGCCAGTCGCCTTATCGACGCGATATTTGCCGCAATACTTCTGAAACGCTTCGGCCAATGAAGACGAAGGCGTAATCGGATACCACGCGCAGACGGTGGCACCGCCGTACACGCATCCCAATGCTGCCGCCGCATTGCCCTCGATGAAGATGCGGTCGCCGACCGCATCGCGCCGCTCGACTCGCAAATCGATTGCGTCTTCGAGGCGCTCGCGCGCGTGATGCAGGCCCGTCATGAACGCATCCAGATTCGGTTTGATCAACCGATCCTTGCCTTTGTACTGCTCGCCAAGCAACTGCGCGATCACTTCGGGTTCGATACCGAGCAGCTCGGTCAGCACGCCGACGTACATGATGTTCTTCAGCAGCTGCCGCTCTTTGGCGTCGACGTATTTGCTCGCGGCAATATCGGTCAGCGGCACGCCGATCAGGTTGACATCGGCGCGCAGCTTCGCCGCGGCGAGCGGTTTCGTACTGTCGTACATCAGGTAGCCGCCCGGCTCGATCTCGGCGATGTCTTTCTCCCAGGTCTGCGGATTCATCGCGACCATCAGATCGACGCCGCCACGGCGGCCGAGGTGGCCTTGCTCAGTCACCCGCACTTCGTACCAGGTCGGCAAGCCTTGAATGTTCGACGGGAAAATATTGCGCGGCGAAACCGGAACGCCCATGCGCAGGATGCTGCGAGCAAACAACTCATTGGCCGACGCCGACCCCGAGCCGTTGACATTGGCAAACTTGATGACGAAGTCATTTACCGACTGAATGCGCGAAGTGCGCGTCGCGGAAGCAGCGGCCGCTCTGTCGGGCGCGTTCATGCCGCCACCTTCTGCCGCGGCCGACAATCGCGTCCCGCCTGCGTCATTTCGAGCAGAAACTTCTGCATGTCCCACGCGCCGGTCGGGCATCGTTCGGCGCATAGGCCGCAGTGCAGGCACACGTCCTCGTCCTTGACCATCGCGCGCCCGGTCTTCAACCCTTCGGCCACATACAGATCCTGTTCGAGATTCAGCGCCGGCGCCCGCAACCTTTGCCGCAGCTCGGCCTCCTCACCATTGACGATGAAGTTAATGCAATCGGTCGGGCAGATATCCACGCATGCATCGCACTCGATGCAAAGCTGCGCGGTAAACACCGTCTGCACATCGCAGTTCAAACAACGTTGCGCTTCCTTCCATGCAGTCGCCGGATCAAAGCCAAGCTCGACTTCGACCTTGATGTTGCGCAACACCTGATTGACGTCGCGCCATGGAACCTTGTAGCGCTCGTCGTTGGCGACTTCGTTGTCGTAGCTCCATTCGTGGATGCCCATTTTCTGCGACAACAACGTTACGCCCGGAGCAGGTCGGTCGCGTACGTCTTCGCCGTGCAGCAGCTTGTCGATCGAGATCGCAGCGTCGTGGCCGTGCGCCACCGCCCAGATGATGTTCTTCGGGCCGAGCGCTGAATCGCCGCCGAAAAACACGTTCGGGATCGACGACTGCAGCGTCGTCTTGTCGAGTACCGGCATGCCCCATTCGTCGAACGCGATGCCGCTGTCGCGTTCGATCCAGGGGAAGGCGTTCTCCTGGCCGACGGCGATCAACACTTCGTCGCATTCGTGAATCACCTCGGGCTCGCCAGTGGGCTTCAGCGAGCGGCGGCCCTTTTCGTCGTACTGGGCCTGCACCTTCTCGAAGCTCATGCCGGTCAAGCGGCCGTCGTTGTGCAGGAACGCCTTGGGCACCAGGTAGTTCAGGATCGGGATGCCTTCGTGCATCGCATCTTCCTTTTCCCACGGAGATGCTTTCATTTCTTCGAAGCCCGAACGAACGATGACTTTCACCTCCTCGCCGCCCAGTCGCTTCGACGTGCGGCAGCAGTCCATCGCAGTGTTACCGCCGCCGAGCACGATCACGCGCTTTCCGATCCGAGTAACGTGCCCGAAGGAGACCGACGACAACCATTCGATACCGACGTGAATCTTCGCCGCCGCCTCAGCCCGTCCCGGAAGCTCGAGATCGCGTCCGCGCGGCGCGCCGGAGCCGACAAATATCGCGTCGTAGTTCTCCGCCAGCAACGCTTTCATCGACTCGATCTTTACGCCGCCTCGAAATTCAACTCCAAGTCCGAGGATGTAGCCGGTCTCTTCGTCGATCACCTCTTCGGGTAGCCGGAAACGCGGAATCTGCGTGCGAATCATGCCGCCGGCCTGTGGATCCTGATCGAACACAGTGACGGCGTAGCCCTGCGGCGCCAGATCGCGCGCGACGGTCAGCGACGCCGGCCCACCACCCACGCATGCGACGCGCTTGCCGTTCATCGGCACCCGCCGCTTGGGCAAGCGCTTAGCAATGTCGTCGTCCTTGTAGTCGGCGGCGACGCGCTTTAGGCGGCAGATCGCTACCGGTTCTGGCTTCTCAGCCTGCTGCTGCTCGACGCGCCCCCGCCGGCAAGCCGGTTCGCACGGCCGGTCACATGTGCGCCCCAGAATGCCGGGAAACACGTTGGAACTCCAGTTGACCATGTAGGCGTCGGTGTAACGCCCGGCCGCGATCAACCTAATGTATTCCGGGACCTTCGTATGCGCGGGGCAGGCCCACTGGCAGTCGACGACGTGATGAAAATAGTCCGGATTCTTGATATCCGTGGGTCGCACATTGTCTCCTGTTGCTGTGCTGGGCGCAGTGTATGCCTGCTCAGCGTTACGTGAACCGCAGCGGTGGCAGCGCGGCAACCGCGCTACACGTAGTGGAAGCAGGGATGAAAACCGCAACGCCGGTGGTAGCATCGCCGTTTACCGCGCGCCGAGCGCGCGTGTATCTTGCAAATGAGCGCGAACAGCGACGACCGGAAGCCGGGAGCGCTGATGCCAGTGCGATTCTCGTCGATCGCGAATGAGGCTGCACGGGCGCTTTGAACGAGAAACTCGTTCCGGAGGATGAGCGAATGATGAAACAGTTGCAGGCCAACTCGTACCTGTTCGGCGGCAACGCGCCCTATGTCGAGGAGCTGTACGAACGCTACCTCGATAACCCCGGATCCGTTCCGGAAAAATGGCGGGCCTATTTTGATCAAATGCAGTTGGTGCCGGCTGCAGACGGCTCACCCGACTCGCGCGACGTAGCCCACGCACCGATCGTTGAGTCGTTTGCACAGCGCGCCAAGGCCAACGCCTTCGCGCCAAAGGTTGCGTCGAGCGACCTGTCGGTCGCGCGCAAACAGGTCCATGTGCAGTCGATCATTGCGGCGTACCGGTTCCTCGGCAACCGATGGGCCAATCTTGACCCTCTGCAGCGACGCGAGCGGCCTCCGATTCCGGAGCTCGAGCCCGCTTTCTATGACCTGACCGAAGCCGACATGGACACCGCGTTCTCGGCGAGCAACACCTACTTCGGCCCGGAACAGATGACGCTGCGCGAAATCGTCAAGGCGCTGCGCGAAACGTACTGCGGCTCGATCGGCGCCGAATACATGTACGTGTCGGATCCGGCGCAGAAGCGCTGGGTGCAGCAGCGGCTCGAATCAATTCGCTCGACGCCGTCGTTCAGTGCGGAACAGAAGATAGAAATCCTCGGGCGCCTCACCGCGGCCGAAGGGCTCGAGCGCTACTTGCACACCAAGTACGTCGGCCAGAAGCGCTTTTCACTCGAGGGCAGCGAAAGCTTCATCGCGTCGATGGACGAGTTGGTGCAACGAGCTGGCACCAGCGGCGTGCAGGAAATCGTGATCGGCATGGCGCATCGCGGGCGGCTCAACGTACTGGTCAACATTCTCGGCAAGATGCCGCAGGATTTGTTCGCCGAGTTCGAGGGCAAGGTGGGCTCGGAGTTGCCAAGCGGCGACGTCAAGTATCACAACGGATTTTCGAGCGACATCTCGACGCAGGGAGGTCCTGTGCATTTGTCGCTCGCGTTTAATCCGTCGCATCTGGAGATCGTCAACCCGGTGGTCGAGGGTTCCGTGCGCGCGCGCCAGGAACGTCGCGGCGACGCCGAAGGCGACACCGTGCTGCCCGTACTGGTGCACGGTGATGCCGCGTTCGCGGGCCAGGGCGTTGTGATGGAAACGCTGAATCTGGCGCAGACGCGCGGCTACGGCAGCGGAGGAACCGTACATATTGTCATCAACAATCAGATCGGATTTACCACGTCGGACCCGCGCGATACGCGCTCGACGTTGTACTGCACCGATGTGGTCAAGATGATCGAAGCGCCGGTGTTCCATGTGAACGGCGACGATCCCGAAGCGGTCGTCCTGGTAACGCAGCTGGCGATGGACTTCAGGCAGGAATTCAACTCCGACGTCGTGATCGATATCGTGTGCTTCCGGCGGCTCGGTCACAACGAGCAGGACACACCCGCGGTGACACAGCCGCTGATGTACAAGAAAATTGCGCAGCATCCGGGCACACGGAAGATCTACGCCGACAAGCTGATCACGCAGGGCACGATCACCGCCGACCAGGCCGAGCAGATGCTGAAGGACTTTCGTGCCGCGATGGATGAAGGTCGCAGCACGTCGGACCCGGTACTCACGAACTACAAAAGCAAGTTCGCAGTCGACTGGTCGCCATTTTTGAACCGCAAGTGGACCGATAACGCCGACACGGGTGTGCCGCTGGCGGAACTAAAGCGCCTCGGTGAACGCATTACGACGATTCCGTCGAATTTCAAACTGCACCCGTTGGTGGAGAAGGTTCTTGCAGATCGACGCGCGATGGCTGAAGGAAAGCTTCCGCTTGACTGGGGAATGGCCGAGCACCTTGCATTTGCGACACTGGTGTCGAGCGGTTACGCAGTGCGTATCACCGGGCAGGACACCGCGCGGGGCACGTTCTCCCATCGGCACGCGGTCCTGCATGATCAGAACCGCGAGAAATTCGATGAAGGCAGCTATACGCCGCTGCAAAACGTGGCCGAGGGGCAGGCCCCATTCACGATCATCGACTCCGTTCTTTCGGAGGAAGCGGTGCTCGCCTTTGAGTACGGGTATTCGAGCGCCGAGCCGAACGCGCTGGTGATATGGGAGGCGCAATTCGGCGACTTCGTCAACGGTGCGCAGGTCGTCGTCGATCAGTTCATTTCCTCCGGTGAGGTGAAGTGGGGCCGTCAGTCAGGCCTGACGCTGATGTTGCCGCATGGCTACGAAGGCCAGGGTCCTGAACACTCTTCGGCGCGGCTCGAGCGCTTTCTGCAGCTGGCGGCGGACAACAACATGCAGGTAGTGCAGCCGACGTCGGCGGCGCAGATCTTTCATTTGCTGCGCCGACAGATGATTCGGCTGTTCCGCAAGCCGCTCGTGATCATGACGCCGAAGTCGCTGTTGCGTGCAAAGGACGCGACCTCGGATCTGTCGGAGCTCGCGAGGGGCGAGTTCCACACCGTGATCGGCGAAGTCGATGGCGGCATCGAGGCGAAGAAAGTCAAGCGCGTTATCGGCTGCTCGGGCAAGGTGTACTACGACCTGGTCAACGCGCGCCGCGAGCGCGGAGAAAGCGACGTCGCGATCTTTCGCATCGAACAACTCTATCCATTTCCGCACAAGGCGCTCGCGGCCGAATTCAAGCGCTATCCCGCGCTGGCCGAAGTTGTCTGGTGCCAGGACGAGCCCGCCAATCAGGGGCCGTGGTTTTACGTGCAGCACCATATTCTCGAAAACATGACTGACGGCCAGAAGCTGTCTTATGCCGGTCGCGGCGCGTCTGCGTCGCCCGCAGTCGGTTACTACGCCAAGCACATCGAACAGCAGAAGGCGCTGATCGAGCAGGCATTCGGCAAGCTCAAGGGCTTGGTCTTGAACAAGTAATGGAATAGAAATGTCGATCATCGAAGTCAAAGTGCCGCAGCTGTCCGAGTCGGTCGCCGAAGCGACACTGCTGCAGTGGAAGAAGAAGCCGGGCGAGGCGGTGGCGATCGACGAGACGTTGGTCGAGGTTGAAACCGACAAGGTCGTGCTCGAGGTCCCGGCGCCCGCCGCGGGCGTTCTGGCTGAAATCGTCAAGCCCGATGGCAGCACGGTGCTGGCAGGTGAGGTAATCGCGCGACTCGATGCCGACGGTAAGGCTGTCGCTGCGCCCGCGAAGCAGGCGGCGCCGGCCGCCGCGGCTGGGCCGCCACCGGCAGCAGCCGCTTCAAGCGTGGGCACTAAAGGCGCTGTGGCGATGCCCGCGGCCGCGAAGATGATGGCCGATGCAGCGATTTCGGCCTCGCAGATAGCGGGCACGGGCAAGGATGGTCGCATCACGAAGGGTGATGTGATCGGTGCCGTCGAAGCGAAAGCGAAGCCGGCGGCGGTACCTGCCACCGCCGCGCCCGCAGCGCGCCCAGCGTTGCCCGACGTGAAGGCGCCGCTGGACATCTCCGAACTCGTCAATCGGCCCGAGCAGCGGGTGCCGATGTCGCGCCTTCGTCAGCGCGTTGCCGAGCGCCTGGTGCAATCGCAATCGACAGCCGCAATCCTGACGACGTTCAACGAAGTCAACATGCAGCCGCTGATGGAGCTGCGCACGCGCTACAAGGAAAAGTTCGAGAAGGAGCATGGCGTCAAGCTCGGCTTCATGTCGTTCTTCGTCAAGGCCGCGGTCGCGGCCTTGAAGCGCTATCCGGTCGTCAACGCTTCGGTTGACGGCACCGAGATCGTCTATCACGGTTACTTCGATATCGGCATCGCGGTCGGGTCGCCACGCGGTCTGGTTGTGCCGATCCTGCGCAACGCCGATCAGATGACGTTCGCCGACATCGAGAAAAAAATCGCCGACTTCGGTAAACGCGCCGCCGAAGGCAAGCTGTCGCTTGAAGAACTCACCGGAGGCACGTTTTCGATCTCCAACGGGGGCGTGTTCGGCTCGATGCTGTCGACGCCGATCATCAATCCCCCGCAGTCGGCCATCCTCGGCATTCATGCGACCCAGGAGCGGCCGGTGGTCGAAGACGGTCAGATTGTGATCCGGCCGATGAACTATCTGGCGCTTTCATATGACCACCGGATCATCGACGGCCGCGAAGCGGTGCTCGCATTGGTGGCGATGAAGGAAGCGCTCGAAGATCCGGCGCGACTGCTGCTCGAAGTCTGATGGTGAAAAATTTCGATGTCGTCGTCATCGGCGGCGGACCGGGTGGCTACATCGCCGCGATTCGTGCGGCTCAGCTGGGCTTTACAACCGCATGCATCGACGACTGGAAAAACAAGTCGGGGGGCCCGGCGCCGGGCGGCACGTGCACCAACATTGGCTGCATCCCGTCGAAAGCGTTGTTGCAATCCTCTGAAAACTTTGAGCACGCGGGGCATACATTTGCGCGATCATGGCATAGAAATCAAAGGCTTGAGCCTCAATCTTGAGAAAATGCTTCAACGAAAAGAGGCGGTCGTCAAGCAGAACAACGACGGCATCTTGTATCTGTTCAAGAAGAACAAGGTCTCGTTTTTTCATGGGCGGGGAGCGCTGGTCTCCGCCACAGACGCCGGCGTTGAGGTTTCGGTATCGGAGCCGGCGAACGAAAGCATCGTCGGCAAGCACGTGATCGTCGCTACCGGCTCAAGTGCCAGGCAGCTTCCGGGAGTCGAATTCGACGAGCAGCGCATTCTGAGCAACGATGGCGCGCTATCGATTGGCTCAGTGCCGAAACGGCTCGGAGTTGTTGGCGCCGGCGTGATCGGGCTTGAGATGGGTTCGGTTTGGCGGCGCCTCGGGGCCGACGTGACGATTCTCGAGGCGCTGCCTGAATTTCTCGGGGCCGTCGATCAGCAGATCGCCAAGGAAGCCGCCAAGGCATTCAGCAGGCAGGGGCTGAAGATTCAGCTCGGGGTCAAGATTGGCGCCGTAAAGGCCGACAAGAAAAGCGTTGTCATCACGTACGCCGACTCAAAAGGAGATGCCCAGTCATTGACCGTTGACGCGTTGATCGTGTCAATCGGCCGCGTGGCCCACACCGCTGGATTGAACGCCAACGCGATTGGCCTGAAGCTCGATGACCGGGGCTTTGTCGCGGTCGACGATCAATGCCGCACCAATGTGCCGAATGTGTGGGCCATCGGCGACGTGGTGCGCGGGCCGATGCTGGCGCACAAAGCGGAGGAAGAGGGCGTCGCAGTGGCCGAGCGCATCGCCGGCCAGCACGGCCATGTCAACTTCAACACGATTCCGTGGGTGATCTATACGTCGCCCGAAATCGCGTGGGTCGGCCAGAACGAGCAGCAGTTAAAGTCAGAAGGGCGCGCGTACCGGGTCGGCACGTTCCCATTCATGGCTAACGGCCGTGCGCGTGCGCTTGGCGATACCACAGGCATCGTCAAGTTCCTCGCCGATGCCACCACTGATGAAATCCTCGGCGTGCATATCGTTGGCCCGTTGGCTTCCGAGCTGATCGCCGAAGCGGTGGTTGCGATGGAGTTCCGTGCTTCGAGCGAAGACATCGCTCGCATCTGTCACGCGCATCCGTCGCTGTCGGAGGCGACCAAGGAAGCCGCATTGGCGGTGGATAAGCGGGCCCTCAATTTCTAGCAATTTCTAGCAACTCGCCTCAGCGGCCCGTGTCGTTTCGCAGTCAACTCGATCATGCGCTCGCGCAGCGCGGCTACGTGCTCGATTCGTCGCAGCAGGCTGCGGCCGAGCGATTGGAGCAACTGTATGACGAGTGCGTCGATTACAAGTCACAGCGCTCGAATGCGCTGAAAAAGCTACTGGCTCAGTTGCCGGTTCCGCGCGGCGTTTATCTGTGGGGTGGCGTCGGCCGCGGCAAGAGTTTTTTGATGGATATCTTTTTTGCTGCCGTACCTATCGTCCGAAAGACGCGTGTGCATTTTCATCAATTCATGCGCGGCGTTCATCGCGAGCTCGACAATCTGAAGGGCACCGAAAATCCGCTCGATGAAGTGGGCGCGCGTATCGCGTCACGCTACCGGCTCATCTGCTTCGACGAATTTCATGTCTCCGATATCGCGGACGCGATGATCCTGCATCGGCTCCTCTCTAAGCTGTTCGAACTCAAGGTCGGGTTCGTGATGACATCAAACTATTCACCAGAAGGTCTGTACCCCGATGGCTTGCATCGCGACCGGATAGTGCCGGCGATCGAGCTATTGACGCAGCAGCTCGACGTGGTGCACATCGATGCGGGCGTCGACTACCGGCAGCGCGCCATGCAACGCATTGATGCCTACATGACCCCCGGCGGCGCTGCAGCAGACGCCGCATTGCAAACGGGCTTCGACCGAATTGCGGAGACCGATGATGATGACCCGGTGCTCGAGATCGAAGCGCGGCGAATACGGGCGCGCCGGCGCGCAGGCGGTGTTGTGTGGTTCGACTTCGCGGTGCTCTGTGGCGGGCCCCGTTCGCAGAACGACTACCTCGAGATCGCAGCGCAATTTCACACGGTGCTGCTGTCCAATATTCCGCGCATGAGCGCGGGCCATGCTTCAGAGGCGCGACGCTTTACGTGGTTGGTCGATATCTTGTACGACCATCGCGTGCACTTGATCGCCTCGGCCGAAGTGCCGCCCGAGCAGCTGTACGTCGCCGGAGCGCTAACCAACGAATTCTCGCGCACGGTGTCTCGTTTGCACGAGATGCAGTCGCGTGAGTACCTCGAGGCACCCAGGCGTAATGTCGTCGCACGTGTCTAGTGATACGTTAAGCAGCGTCCGGATGTCACGTTGAGCGATCGATGAAAAGTTGGTGGGTACTGCTAACGTTAATCGCTATGCCGGTGGCGGCTCAGGATTTCGGCGCCCGCCACCCGACCGGAAGCATCCGCGACGGCGAGCAAGCACAAGCCGTGTTGAAGGAGGCCGATGCCGAGATGACGCGAATCGCGCACAGCGCGAAGGCGCGTGACGCAGAGTGCCTGCGAGGATTCTTAGTCAACTCATGCCGTGACGAAGTTCGCCGCCAGAAGGAGTTAGCCGAGCGCGAGGTGCGGCGCGTACGCGTGGAAGCGCGCGATGTGCACCGTCGAATCGAGGCGGAGCGTGTGGCCAAGCGGCGTTCCGATGAAGAAGCCGCACGCGCGGCTGAAGATGCGCAGCGGCCGCAGAAGGAATCCAAAGCACGAGAGGCTGCCATGGCACGCGAAGCGGCAGCGAAGCAGCGTGAGGCGCTTGCTAAAAAGGGCGGAGCGCCCGCGCAAGCCAGCGAGCAGGATCGCCTCCATCACACGCCTTCGCGCATGACCGCAGACGAGCGCGCTGAGAACGTGCGCAAGTTCGAGCAAAAGCAGGAGCAGGCGCAAAAGCGTGCGCTCGAGCAGGAGGCCAAGCGCATTGAAAATGAGCAGCGGCGCGCCGAAAAGCGCAAGCAGATCGAACAGCAAGAAACGGCGCGCGAAGAACTACGCAAGAAGGCGGCAGAGTCGATCAAGTGAAAGGCGCACGTGGTGCCACCGGCGCAGAGACTTGCGCGATCGACTTCGGAACATCGAACTCGGCGGTGGCGCGTTTCGTGGCGGATCCGCATACACGGTCGACGAGGATCGAACTCGCGCCGCTGGAACAGGGCGCGACCAGCATGCCTACCGCCGTGTTTTACAGTGCCGAAGACGGCAGCCGCCTCTTTGGCCGCGCCGCGATTGCGTCCTACGTCGACGGATACGAGGGTCGGTTGATGCGGTCGATCAAGAGCATTCTCGGCTCAGATTTGATGGACGAGGCGACCGAGCTTGGCGACGGACTACAGATTCGATACATCGATGTGGTGATTGCGTATCTGCGCCACATCAAGCAGCAGGCGGAGGCGCATTGGCAGCGGCCGATCGACCGCGTGGTCATTGGCCGCCCGGTCTTTTTCGTCGACGACGATCCGCGTCGCGATGCCAAAGCTCAGCAAACGCTGCTAAAGGCAGCGCGTGCGACTGGGCTGTCGAAAGTCGAGTTTCAGTTTGAACCGATCGCCGCCGCGCTCGATTACGAGTCGAGATTGGGGGCGAGCGACGGTGAGCGATTGGTGCTGGTGGCCGATATCGGCGGTGGCACTTCTGACTTTTCAGTCGTACGCGCCAGCGAAGTGGCGCATGGCCGGGTCGATCGGCGCGCGGACATTCTGGCGAATCACGGAGTGCATCGCGCAGGAACCGACTTCGACAAAGCCGTAAACCTGCGCAAGATCATGCCGCTTCTCGGACTGAATGGAAGCGGGCCGGGCGACCGCCCGGTGCCCTCGAAAATCTACTTCGATCTTTCAACGTGGCATTTGATCAATACGACGTACACACCCAACCGTGTGCTCGAGCTACGGATGATGCGCAACATGTACGACGACCAGCGCGCGCACCAACGCCTGATGAACGTGCTCACGCAACATCGCGGACACGACTTGGCAGCGCGCGCAGAGGCGGCGAAAATCGCCGTTTCCGAGTCGGGCGCCGCTGTCATCGATCTGAATTTTGTTGAGCCTGGTCTTGAACTGCCGTTTGTCGAGCCCGAACAGCAGTCTGCACTGCATGACGATGTGGATCGGATCGTCGCTACGGCGCGCGACACCGTGCGCATGGCTGAGCTTGCGGCTGATCGTATCGATGCCATTTATTTCACCGGCGGGTCGACCGGGCTGGATTTCCTGGCAGCGCGGCTTGCGGCTGCGTTTCCCGGTGGCACAGCCTGTGCGCGGCGACCGCTATGCAAGTGTGGTCAGCGGGTTAGCGATCACCGCACAGCGCAGGTTTGCCTAGGTGCAGCGCCCGCGCGACCAAGTAACGCTGACTGGGAGTTCGGTGAAACTTATGCGCGGACGCGCGGCGGGGGCTCGAATTTAACGATTGCCAGCGACAGATTGTCGCCACGGCCCTCGGCGCGTTCGCGCGCAAGAGACATCATTTCTTCCGAGGCGTCGCGCGGCGACAGGTCGGTGAGCAGGCGCCCCAACTCGTCATCTTCGAAGTACGCCCACATGCCGTCGCTCGCGAGTAGAAACACATCGCCAACCCGCAGGCTGTGTTCTTCGCCAATCACGACTTTCGGCTTCTTGTTGATGCCGAGGGCGCTGACGAGGATGTTCTTGTAGCGCTGCGCGGCGATCTCCGCATCCTCGTGCCGTCCCTCTTCGCGCAGCTGCTGCGCATACGTCTGGTCTTCGGTTACATGCGCCAGCTTGCCGTCACGAAAAAAATAGAGGCGGGAATCGCCGGCATGAGCCCAGATGGCGTACTGCTTCTTGATGATCAACGCACACAAAGTGGCGTGCGGTTCCTTTTCACTCGAGATGGCGGTGAGACGGATGACGGTGTGCGCCTCGGCTGCAAGGTGCAGCAACATGTCGCGAAAAGTCGAGTCGTGTTCGGACATGTCACAAAACAGGCTCTCCGCCGTCGAGATGACTTGATCGGCGGCCTGGCGCCCGCCGGTGCGGCCGCCCATGCCGTCGGCGATGATGGCCAGCATGGCACCGGGATTGCGCTCGCTCGTGATGATGGCGACCCGATCCTGCTGCTCGTGGCGGTCGCCTATGTGGGTGGCGACGCAAGCGTTGACTTTAAAGCTGGACACGCGATGGTAACGGTCGTTTAGTTGAGTCTATCATCGGCTTTCACGCCCTCTTGATAGCGACGATGACGGCGCGTCTTTGGGGCTTAACTCAATCGTTTGCCGAGTCCTTGCCTGATAGTTGCACAACGATGGATCAGGAAGAAATAAAGCGGCGCATTATCGAGCTGCAAATTGAGCACCGTGATCTAAACGTGGCCATTGATCGGCTTGCCGAACAGTTGAGTATCGACGACCTCGCGCTACGGCGCATGAAAAAGCGTAAGTTGCAGATAAAAGACGCGCTGACTCAGCTCGAGATCCGTCTGGTACCCGATATTCCAGCGTGACGTCGGCTTCGGTCGCGCTGCGCTCGGACAGCAGCGTTCGAGCGCAAATCATCGCTGCGTTTTCAGCAGACGGCGCGCTGGCGCGCTCAGTTCCAAGTTTTGTGGCACGCGCGTCGCAGGCCGAGATGGCAGCGACGGTGTACGACACGATCGAGTCCGGCGGCACGCTGATCGCCGAGGCCGGTACGGGTACCGGCAAGACGTTTGCTTATCTGGTGCCGGCTTTGCTAGCCGGCGGCAAGGTGTTGCTCTCGACTGGAACCAAGCCTTTGCAGGATCAACTCTTCCGCAAAGACCTTCCTGCCGTGCTAGACGCTCTGCACATCAACGCCGCGACCGCCTTGTTGAAGGGCCGTGCCAATTATGTCTGTCTGCATCGAATGACTCGCGTCGAAAGCGAAGGGCTGCTGCCGACGCGCGAAGACATCGTGCACCTGCGCTCTGTTGTCCGTTTTGCCGCGACCACGTCGACCGGCGATCGCGCCGAGCTGGCCGGCGTGCCCGAAAACGCCTCAATCTGGCCGCTGGTCACGTCGACCCGAGATAACTGTCTGGGCGGCGAATGCCCGCGTTTTGGCGACTGCTTCGTATACAAAGCGCGCCGCGAGGCGCAAGCGGCCGATATCGTTGTCGTCAATCACCACCTGTTCATGGCGGACCTCGCGTTTCGCGACGATTCGATTCGCGATTTTCTGCCGACCGTTAACACCGTGATTCTGGACGAAGCGCATCAGCTGCCCTCGATCGCCGCCGACTTTTTCGGCGCTTCGCTGTCACTGGCACAGCTGATCGAGGCCGGCCGTGATGCGCGCGCGCTCGGGCTGGCGCGTGCCCCCGATGGCGCCTCGTGGGTCACGCTGACAAGCCAATTCGAACGTGCGGTGCGTGATCTGCGGCTCGCGCTCGGCGCTGTGGGGCTGGCCGTCGGTTCGCGCACTCCGGTCGAGCGTATCGAGCGGCGCAGTGAGTTACAGCCCGCCTTCGACGAACTCGATGCAGCTTGTGCCGAGCTGGCGCGCGCCCTTGAGAGCAACCGAGGACGCGACGCCGAGCTCGATTTGCTGATCGCGCGTGTCGCGGGGCTGCGGCGCGAGCTATCCAATTGGAGCCGCGAGCTGAACAGGCCCGCGGACGGCGAGGACGATCGCGAGTCCGAAGGCGACGGCAGCATGCCGTCGGTGCGCTGGATCTCGGTATCGGCCTACGGCGCGCAGTTCAACCAAACTCCTCTCGCTCCCGGCCAGGCTCTTGCGCGTGCACGAGAGGCACAACCGCAGGCATGGGTGCTGACGTCGGCGACACTGACCGCCGCGGGGAGGTTCGATCACTATCTGACCGAGGTGGGCATCGAAGACGCAGCGACCGCGCGCTGGAACAGCCCGTTCGATTTTCCGACACAGGCGCTGCTTTATCTGCCGCAATCGATGCCTTCACCCTATGACGCCGGATTTGCACAAAAGGTGGCGGAAGCGGCCTGGCCGCTGGTGCGCGCGAACGGTGGCCGAGCCTTCATCCTATGCACGACGTTGCGTGCGGTCGACAAAGTGGCGGAGCACCTGCGGCAGTTAATGGCGCTTGACGATCAGCAGCTGCCTTTGCTGGTACAGGGAACGAGTACGCGGCGCGCGTTGATCGAGGCGTTCCGCGGCTCAGGTAACGCTGTGCTGGTCGGCAGCATCAGCTTCTGGGAAGGCATCGACATTCGCGGTGACGCGTTGTCTCTGGTCGTCATCGACAAGCTTCCCTTCGCGCCGCCGGATGACCCGGTGGTCGAAGCAAAGATTCGTTACCTGCGGAAGACAGGACGCAACCCGTTCAACGAATATCAACTCCCCGAAGCGATCATGCTGATGAAGCAGGGCGTCGGCCGTTTGATTCGCGACGAAACCGATCGCGGGGTCTTGATGATCCTCGATGAGCGCGTGATGACGAAGCCTTATGGAAAGGTCGTCTTGTCGAGTCTGCCGCCGTTTGCGCGCACGCGCAGCGAAGCCGAGGCAGTCGAGTTTCTGATGCGTCGTCGTGGCTAGCGTCGTGATTCAAATCTGACGGGCTCGGTGCCACGCGCCTTGGATCGGACGACGACTGTGCCCGCTAGCTTGTCGTGCCACCCCTGCTTCCTGCGGTCGAACGCGATCCAGATAATGCCGACAAAAAGGGGAATCATTGAAACGTAGTACCCAAGGTATCGCCCAACCGATTGACCTACTGAAAGCGCGCCGCCGGTGGCGGCGTCTACCACGCGCAGCGAGAGCACCATTTTTCCAGGCGTCGCCTGGCGGTACAGCCAGAACGCAATGACCGCGACGGCGGGCGCGACCCAGGAGATAAGGAAGTCGGCAGGCCCGGCGATCACGCCGGTTTGCTCGCCAAAGTAGCCCCACCCGTAGATCGCAACGAGCAGCGGGACGATGACCATAAGGATGAGCACCGTGTCGATCAGCGCAGCGCCGACGCGAATCCAGAATCCAGCGTACTCGACGTCATCAGGTTGCATAGCTCATTTGTCAGTCACACCTGCGAGGCAGATGTGTAGGGTGCCCGTTAGTTCCGCTTGCTCAGATATTTGCTTTGCGGAAAATTCAATGCCAGAACGCGCTCGGCGTCGGCCTGCAGGTCTTTCATCTGCAGCGCTGCGTAGGAGCGGGCGATGATCGACAACGCCTCCTCGGTGGCCGGCGTTTGTTGAAAATCGCGCACCACGGTTTGTGCACGCTGGATGGCGGCGAGGTACGCCTTGCGCGTGAAGTAATAGCGCGCGACGTTGACCTCGGCCTGCCCTTGCGAATTGGCCAGATAAATCATGCGCGCCCGCGCGTCGCCCGCGTACTTGCTGTCGGGGTACCGCGTGACCAAATCCTTGAACGCATCGAACGCTTCGCGTGCTGCCTTGGCGTCGCGCTCGGAAACGTCCTGTCCGAGAAACTGACCTAGAAAACCGAGCTCGTCGTTAAATGACGCGAGTCCCTTCAAGTAATACATGTAGTCGACGTTCGGGTGATTCGGGTACTGACGGATGAAACGATCGCACGCCTGCGTTGCCTGGGCGCTTTCACCTTCTTTGTAATACGTGTACGCAATTTCCATCAGCGCCTGCTGAGCGTGGCGGCCGAATGGATAGCGCGATTCGAGTTTTTGATACAGCTCGCGCGATTTCTTCCAGCTGCCGTTATTTAGCTCGCTGCGGGCCTCGGAGTACAGCTTGTCGGGATCCCACTTCAGTGTTTCGTCGGCTACTTCCCCAATCGATGCCGAGCCAGCTGCAACCGCCCAGGGCGGCCGAGAAGAAGACCATGGCGAGCGTGGCGACCAACGGCGCGATTCGGTGCGTCCAGTGCGTTTTCATCGAGGGGATAACCATGTTCGGATTGCTCGGCAGTATATCGTTCGACGATGTCAATCCCGCGCCCCATCGATGCAGTCGAAGGCGACGACGTGCTCGATGCACCGCCGTCGCTAACGTTGCGGATCGACGACCGATACGCGGGCGAGCGGTTGGACAAGACACTCGCGCTCCTGATTCCGGAGATATCGCGGAGCAGGCTGCAGCAGTGGGTCGCGGCGGGAGCGGTCAATGTCAATGGAGCCGCGGTCAAGGCGCGTCACACGCTGGCGTTCGGCGACGTTGTGCAGATTACGCCGCAACCTGCACCCGACGCGGCCGCGTACATCCCCGAGCCGATGCCGCTCGATGTGATATTCGAAGACGACGCGATCCTCGTCCTGAACAA
This sequence comes from uncultured beta proteobacterium, assembly GCA_963791315.1. Classification (GTDB taxonomy): domain Bacteria; phylum Pseudomonadota; class Gammaproteobacteria; order Burkholderiales; family Burkholderiaceae_F; genus JACCZX01. The sequence continues at coordinate 304,201 of CAWBRQ010000006.1, read as the reverse complement.
GCCGCCAAAGTTGGTGGTGCATCCGGCGGCCGGGCACTGGTCAGGCACCTTGCTGAATGGCTTGCTTGCGTATGTGCCGGCGCTGATCGAAGTGCCGCGCGCGGGAATCGTGCATCGGTTAGACGCCGATACGTCCGGGCTAATGGTCGTGGCAAAAACTCTGGCCGCACAAACGGAACTGGTGCGTCAGTTGCAGTCACGCACGGTGACACGCGAGTACTGGGCGCTGGTGCTCGGCGTGCCCGTGCAACGTGGCGTGGTCGATGCGGCAATCGGGCGTGATCCGCGCAACCCGCTGCGCTTCAAAGTAAGTACGACCGACAGCGCCAAGCCCGCGCGCACGCATTACGCGCGCATCGCTTCAGCACGCGCTGCCGGCGCGGAAATTTCGTGGCTGGCATGCCGGCTAGAAACGGGGCGTACGCATCAGATTCGCGTGCATCTCGAACATCTTGGACATCCGTTGATCGGCGATCCCCTGTACCGGCGCAAGCTACCGGCGCGCGGTGCACCCGCCGCCAGCTGGAAGGAGTTCGATCGGCAGGCGCTGCACGCGTGCCGGCTTAGTCTCGATCATCCGGTCAGCAAGCGGCGGCTGACCTGGTTTCATGGTCCTGCACCCGATCTCGAGCAATTGATGCGCGAGCTTGGTTTCGGCCCGCTCGACGTTGCCAGCGAAGTATTCAAATGAGCGTGCAATGGATTCACCCGGACTGGCCGGCAGCGGCAAACGTGCATGGATTGATCACGACCCGCGCGGGTGGTGTGTCGCGCGGGCCATATGGCGTGCCTCCGAACGATCAGGGCGGTATGAACATTGGGTTGGGCAGCGGAGATAACCTTGCCGATGTGCAGGCAAATCGGGCGCGGTTGCGAGCTTTGCTGCCGGCCGATCCGCACTGGTTGCATCAAGTGCATGGAGCCGTCGTCGTCGATGCCGGGCAGGTCGACGCCAATGCAATAGCCGATGCGTCGTTTACCGATGCGGCAAATGTGGTCTGTGCGGTGTCGATCGCCGATTGCATGCCGGTGCTTCTTACCGATGCGTCGGGTCGCGCTGTCGGTATCGCGCACGCGGGATGGCGCGGTCTTGCGGCTGGCGTGATCCAGGCAACGGCGCAAGCCATGCGCCAGAAGCTCGAAAATTCAGATGCGGAGTTACTTGCCTACCTCGGCCCTGCGATCGGGCCGCGTCATTTTGAAGTCGGCGCCGAAGTGCTGGATGCGATGCAGGCGTGCCTGCCCAAGGCGAGCCGCGCGTTTACACCGCAGCCGAATGGCAAGTACCTGGCCGATCTGTTCGCACTGGGACGTCAGGCGCTTGATCAAGCCGGTGTCATCCGCATCTATGGAGGACACGATTGCACCTTCAGTGATCCGGCGCGGTTTTACAGTTTTCGCCGAGATCAAACGACCGGCCGTCATGCGGCCCTCATATGGCGGGTTTGACCAGTACGCGTGCCGTGCGGAGAATCCGCGCTGAGGAGATATAAATGCCAACTTCGACAGTCACGACACCGACTCGCCGCCAGCCACGGAGCAAGGCTGCTCCGGCACGCCGCGCCGGCAAAGCGCGCCCCGATACCGTCATGCTGCAGCCCGCACCTTCGAACGCGCCGAGCACATCGGCTGCAGCAACGTACGCGTTGCCACCGTCGCCCGAGCAACTGATGCAACTGCAGCAGGATTACTTGACGCAACTGGCCACGCTATGGACCGATTTTTTTCAGAATCCCGAAAAATCGTCCGAGCCGATTGCCGATTCGCGTTTTTCTGATCCGGCGTGGCAAAGCAACTCACTGGCGTCGTTCTATGCGCGTGCCTATCTGCTGAATTCCGACTTCATGAATCGGCTGGCCGATACGGTCGAGGCCGATCGCAAAACCAAGCAGCGCGTCAAGTACGCCGTGTCGCAATGGGTTGATGCTGCGTCCCCGTCGAATTTTCTGGCGACCAATCCAAAGGCACAGCAAACGTTGCTCGAATCGCGCGGGGAAAGCCTGAAGTCCGGTCTCGACAACCTGATGAAGGATATTCAGCGTGGTCGCATTTCGCAGACCGACGAAAGCGCATTCGAAGTCGGTCGCAACGTCGCAACCAGCCAAGGCCAGGTTGTTTTCCAGAACAACCTGTTTCAGCTGATTCAATACAAGCCGCTGACCGCCAAGGTGTACGCAAGGCCGTTTCTATTGGTGCCACCATGCATCAACAAGTACTACATACTCGATCTGCAGCCTGAAAATTCGTTTATTCGCCACGCGGTAGGAAATGGCCACACCGTGTTCGTCGTGTCGTGGAAAAACCCGCATCAGCCCGAGGCAAACCTCACCTGGGACGATTATCTGGAGCAGGGCGCGATTAAGGCGATTCATGTAGCGCAGGAAATCAGCGGCCAAAAGCAGGTCAACGCGCTCGGTTTTTGTGTCGGCGGCACGATCCTGGCCACGGCTCTTGCCGTGATGATCGCGCGTGGCGAATCGCCGGTATCAAGTCTGACGATGATGACCGCGCTGCTCGACTTCGAAGATCCCGGCATGCTCGCTCTGTTCATCGACGAGCAGCAGGTGCGTCAGCGCGAGCAAACACTCGGCAAGGGTGGGCTGATGCCGGGCCGTGATCTGGCGATCACGTTCAACAACTTGCGCTCGAACGATCTGGTGTGGAACTACGTCGTCAACAACTACTTGCAAGGCAAGCAGCCACCTGCGTTCGACCTGCTGTACTGGAACGGCGACAGCACCAATTTGCCGGGACCGATGTACGCCTGGTATCTGCGCAACATGTACCTGGAAAACAATTTGCGGGTTCCCGGAAAACTGGTGTGCTGTGGTGAGCGCATCGACTTGGGTTTGATCAAAGTGCCGACCTATGCGTTCGCGGCGCGCGAAGACCATATCGTTCCGTGGAAGGCCGCATATGCGTCGGCGCGGCTGTTGCCAGGCGCCGGCAAATCAGGTGGCGTTCGGTTTGTGCTCGGCGCCAGCGGCCATATCGCAGGCAGCATCAATCCGCCGTCGAAAAACAAGCGTAGCTACTGGACAGGCGCTGCGGGAAAATTGCCGGCCGACCCGGACGCGTGGTTGCTCGCGGCCGAAGAACAACCTGGAAGTTGGTGGACCGATTGGGGCAAATGGCTTGCACAGTATGGCGGGGCGCAAAGAGCTGCACCGAAGAGTTTTGGCAACGCGAAATACAAAGTGATCGAGCCAGCGCCTGGCCGTTACGTTCAAGAGAAAGCTTAGGAGCGTTAATAAATGTCCAATGCAGTCATCGTTGCAGCAGCGCGTACGCCGGTCGGTAAATTCGGCGGCTCGCTGGCAAAAATTCCCGCGTCAGATCTCGGCGCGATCGTGATCAAGGAAGTGCTCAAGCGCGCCGGCGTGAAGCCGGAGCAGGTTGACGAAGTGATCATGGGGCAGGTGTTGACGGCAGGTGTCGGGCAGAACGCGGCACGTCAGGCGTTGATCAAGGCCGGTTTGCCGGTCACAGTGCCTGGCACGACGATCAACAAGGTGTGCGGTTCGGGGCTGAAAGCAGTGATGCTCGCCGCGCAGGCGATCGCCAATGGTGATGCCGAGATCGTCGTCGCGGGTGGCCAGGAGAACATGAGTGCGTCACCGCACGTGATGCAGGGATCGCGCGACGGCTACCGGATGGGAGATGCCAAGATCATCGACAGCATGATCGTCGATGGGCTATGGGACGTTTACAACCAGTACCACATGGGCATCACGGCGGAGAACGTTGCCAAGGAGCACAGCGTCGATCGCGCGACACAGGACAAATTCGCGCTGGCCTCGCAGCAGAAAGCCGCCGCCGCACAGGACGCAGGCCGCTTCAAGGAAGAGATCGTCGCCGTGCCGATTCCGCAGCGAAAAGGCGATCCGATTTCGTTCGATGCCGACGAGTTCATCAATCGCAAGACCAATGCCGAAGCGCTATCCGGGCTTAAGCCGGCATTTGACAAGCAAGGCACTGTGACTGCCGGCAATGCATCGGGGCTTAACGATGGCGCTGCCGCGCTCCTCGTGATGTCGGAAGCCAAAGCGAAGGAACTCGGACTAAAGCCGCTGGCAACGATCAAGGCATTCGCGTCGGCCGGAGTCGATCCGAAGGTGATGGGTATGGGGCCGGCGCCGGCGTCGCGCAAGGCGTTAAAGAAAGCGGGGTGGACGGCTGATCAAGTCGATCTGATGGAGATCAACGAAGCTTTCGCTGCCCAAGCGTGCGCGGTCAACAAGGATATGGGCTGGAACACCGACAAGATCAACGTCAATGGCGGCGCGATCGCGCTCGGCCATCCGATCGGCGCTTCGGGTGCGCGCATTCTCGTGACGCTGCTGCACGAAATGAAGCGGCGCGACGCGAAGAAGGGCTTGGCTGCGCTGTGCATCGGCGGCGGCATGGGTGTTGCGCTAGCGGTTGAGCGCTAGGATCGATCGGGACGTTGTAAAGCGGGATCTTCGCGTCGCGGGTCGTACCAAAGTCCCATCTGATCGCGACGCTCGAGCATTTTGCCGCGGCTCAGCGCGGCTCGCGCCATGATGCCGAGCACTTCAAGTCCGGAATAGGTCCGCAACTTCCGTCCCGATGTGACGACAGTTTCGCGCAGGATCACGAATCGACCGACCTTCTTCAGTGCAATGCTGAGCGCAATCTCTTCCGCGCCGAATAACCGCTCGTCGAAGCCAGCCGCGGCTTCGAATGCGGACCGTGTGCAAAACACGAAGCAGCCGGCGGCCAGCCGCATCCATCGCATCATCGCTGTGAGCGCAGGAAGCAGCGCTCTCGCGTAAAACGGGACGCGACCGTCGAACCTCACCGCGGCACCGCCTCCCACTGCACCGCGGGCCATGATGTCGAGCGCTGCACGCAGCACGTCTTTGTTGATCAGCGTGTCGGCATCGACGAATACGAGTATTTCGCCAGTCGACGCGCGCGCGCCCGAGTTGCGCGTCGCCCCAATCTGGCGATGCTGCACGGACACGACGCGCGCGCCCGAATTGCCCGCAATCTGGGCGGTGCGATCAGTCGACGCGTCGTCCGCGACGATGACTTCGTACTCGATTCGGCACTCCGCCGCAGCGTCGTGTATCGCCAGCAGCGTCGCAGCCAGCAGTGGCTCTTCGTTATGCGCAGGAATGACGAACGAGACAACATTGGGTGTCATCAATCGATCATAGAGTGCGCTGTTCACGCCAAGGCGCGGCTGATGGCGCCCTAATAGTGTCTAATTACAGAAAACACCAAGGAGACAAAGATGGCAAAACTGGCATATGTGACCGGTGGTATGGGCGGCATCGGCACCGCGATCTGCCGCAAATTTCATGACGCCGGATACAAGGTCATCGCGGGCTGCGGCCCGACGCGCGATCATGCAAAGTGGCTCGCGGAGCAAAAAGCCGACGGTTACACGTTCGCTGCGTCGGTAGGCAACGTCTCGGACTGGGACTCGACCAAGCAGGCGTTCGAGAAAGTCAAATCCGAACACGGAGCGGTCGATATTCTGGTTAACAACGCCGGCATCACGCGCGATGGTGTTTTCCGGAAAATGTCGGTCGAAGACTGGCGCGCGGTCATCGATACCAATCTGAACAGCATGTTCAACGTCACCAAGCAGGTAATCGACGGCATGCTGGACAAAGGCTGGGGCCGGATTATCAACATAGCGTCGGTCAACGGCGAAAAAGGACAGTTCGGACAGACAAACTATTCGGCCGCCAAGGCCGGTATGCACGGCTTCTCAATGGCGCTCGCGCAGGAAGTCGCCAGCAAGGGTGTGACGGTTAACACCGTGTCTCCGGGGTATATCGCCACCGATATGGTGATGGCGGTGCGAGAAGACGTGCGCGAGAAGATCATCCAGACGATTCCCGTCAAGCGCCTTGGCAGGGCGGAAGAAATCGGCTCGATTTGCGTTTGGTTGTCGGGCGACGACGCAGGCTTTACCACCGGTGCAGAGTTTTCTTGCAACGGTGGACTGCACATGGGGTAGGGCATTAATGGGTGAATCACGAAAGGTAGCGCTGGTGACCGGTGCGGGCAGCGGCATTGGCCGTGCGGTCGCCGTGACTTTGCTGAAAAACGGATTCGATACAGTGCTAGCTGGGCGCCGGCTCGATGCACTGGAAGCGACAGCCAAGCTCGCCGCCGACGCAAATGGCGCATCGCTCGTGGTCGCAACCGACGTCGGCGATCCGCCATCGGTCGATGCGCTCTTCGCAAAGATTCAGCAACGTTTCGGCCGCCTAGATGTGCTGTTCAACAACGCCGGCACCGGCGCGCCACCGGTTCCGCTGGAAGATCTCACCTACGTTCAATGGAAGGCGGTCGTCGACGCTAACCTAACGGGTGCCTTCCTCTGCACGCAGGGCGCCTTTCGCTTGATGAAGGCGCAGGATCCGCGCGGTGGCCGCATCATCAATAACGGTTCGATTTCAGCGCACGCACCGCGACCCAACTCCGCACCCTATACGGCAACCAAGCACGCCATCAGCGGCCTTACGAAATCATCGTCGCTCGATGGCCGCAAGTACGACATCGCCGTCGGGCAGATCGATATTGGCAACGCGCTAACCGACCTGGCAGCCAGAATGACGAAGGGCGTGCCACAGGCGCACGGCGCGATTGCAGTCGAACCCGTTATGGATGTTCAGCATGTCGCCAACGCAGTTCTTCACATGGCGACGCTTCCGCTCGATGTGAACGTTCTGACGATGACCGTGATGGCAACCAAGATGCCGTTCGTCGGTAGAGGTTGACTGGCAGCTCCGGAATTCGCCGACGCGCGGCGTCAGGCCGGTTGCGGACCTTCGTAACCCTCGATGATGATCAGATCGGCGGTCGAGACGGGCTGGCGTAGCTTGAGTGCCTCTTGGTATCCGGGGGACTTCCAGCAATCAACCGCCGCCTCGTAGGTAGGAAACTCGATCACTGCATTGCGTACGCGACTGGTGCCTTCGGGATTTTCAAAGCGACCGGCGCGCACAAGGAAGCGCGCACCGTAAGCTGCCAACGGCTTGGCATTTGCAGCGACGTAAGCCTTGTATCTGTCCGGATCAGCGATATCGACACGCACGATCCAGTATCCCTTGGGCATCTGCTTCCTCCTCAGTTCACGATGGCGCGCCTTTATGCCACATCGGACCGGCGCGTTCCAGCATTCCGATTCTGCACGTACACGTGAGCTGCCAAGCCCACGACGAGACAAACCAACGCAATCACATCGGCCGTGACGACGCGACCGACCTGATCGTTGTAGCTGCCTGCAGTGACGGCAATCCAGAGAAAGGACACCACGCTGATAAAACCAGCTATGAATGCGACAGTTCGAAACATCGGGCGAAACGCCGCAACGATCAGGAACATACCGAGCAGACCGAAGAGCACGGCACGATGACGCATCAGGATAGCTAGATTCGGCTCGCTGAAGGAGATTCCGTAAAGTGATGCGAGTCTTTCACCGCCGAGCACGCCCGAAAGTGGCAGTAGATGAATCAGGCCCACCAGGATGAGCATCGCTGGAACCACGTATCGGAGTGCCATGGATCGGAAGCGCTAGCGCAATGCGGAATCGATCGGTCGATGAATCGACGCCCCGTCACAGCAAGGGCTTGATGGGCAGTATTTGAAACAACCGCGCCTTGCTTCGCTTGGCGAGCGAAACGTATTGGTCCGGATCGTCCTTCGGCGGCATTCCAACTGTTGCCCGGTGCCATATCGGTTTCGATGGAAGCTTCCACCGCGCGCGCGAGAGCCTCGTCGTGAATGATCGCACCCACCTCGGTATTCAGATTCTCCGAGCGGGGGTCGAAGTTGAATGTTCCGACATATGCCGATCTTCGAATCGACCACGATCGTGCTTGGCGTGCAGGGCAAAAACCGGTGTCTTTTTTGTCGCAGTTGGAGAGCGCTGCATTAGCTTGAGCTGCACTTCAGGCTCAGGCTTGTACTCGTATATCTGCAGGCCCATCTTTAGCAACGCTTACGTTGATTCCGATACCCGCTGAACGCTGGCAGGTTGTCGGTTGATGCGAGTGAATTGGTGTTGATCCGTACGGTAACGCCCCGTGCGGTGATCTGGCGAAACAGCTCCATTGCCCTGTCTGACAATACGAGATAGGGCGATTGAATCACCACGCGTGTGCGCGCCCCCTGGACCATCTTGCCGAGCGCCGACGCCGTCTGTCCACCGCCGTCGAGCCGAAATTGGTTCTCGTTCTTGCCTGGGCGATCGCTGATGAACTCGACTTTGCCCCACCTCATACTCTGCGCAACGCGGGCGAAGGATGCAGGGGTTGCGACGATCGCAGCGCGCACCTCAGGCGCAAAGTTCTCCGGTGACTTGGCGTATTCGTGGACCTCGCGATAGATTTGCTGGGTCTCGTCCTCGTTCACGCGCACGTATTTCTGCAGCGCGCCTAAACGACCATATAAGTCCTCAACTTTGACGCTTAGTTCACTGCTCCAGAAGCGCTCGAAGCTCGCCCGCATTTCCTTGACGGCTTCGCCGAGCAGAAGCACGTCACGATCGCGGAAGTTGTATTCATGGTTGTAGTCGAAATATTCGGCTGCCATGTTGCGCCCACCGGTGATCGCGATCTTGCCGTCGACCACCAGTGTCTTGTCGTGCATCCGCTGATTGACACCGCGGAAATCGGTCAGCAGATTCAACAGCCGCTTTTGCAGCGGAACGCCGACCGATGTCTGCGGGTTGTAGATGCGAATATCGATGTTCGGATGCCGAGCGAGTGCGAGCAGCGACTTGTCCGGCGCGTCGATCAGCAGATCGTCAACGATCACCCGCACGCGCACTCCGCGCTCAGCCGCACGCAATAGCGCTTCGGCCGCAAGAATGCCGATGTTGTCGGTGCTCCAGATGAAATACTGGACCGTGACCGACTCCTTGGCGTGTTCTGCCAGCCAGGCTCGCGCCAAGAGCGCCTCAGTCCCGGTGTCGAGGATGTAAACCCCGCTCTTGCCGGCATTCGCGGCCATTTGCGAATCGATGAACGCCATGTGCACGTCGTCGGCAGCAAGCACAGGGGCCGCGAATGGCAAATACACAGCGAGCAGTGCGGTCAGCGGCCATCTCTTAGTCATGGTGATTAGCATCACTTAGGGCTGCTATGCGCCCTCGTACTTCACTTGCACCCCTGCTCGCACAGTGTTGTGTACCTCCGCCACGGCGTCCGTTTGGAGGAGCAACTCGGTAATCGCCGCTTCGGATGCTGGTGAAGAAACTTTGGCGTGGTAGGTGATGTTGGTGGCAGCCAACCCGATTCCAGGAAACTCTGCGCTGGCCTGCACTTCCACCTGTTCGAGGCGCACGCCCAGCTTCGCCGCCTCGCGGTAAAGGTCGTTGCAGTAGCAAGTAGCAAGGGCCAGCATCAGGAACTCACCGCCATTGACTGCCGACCCGGATCCAGACGATTTCATTGGCACCGCAAGAGCCTGTTCGCTGCCGGCAGTCGACACAACGACTCTGTGCGACGCAGCCGAGTTTTGAACCGCGCGCGGTAATTCGCATCACGATGCCAGCGGAGTCGCGACGAAGCAGCTTCGAGGTGGCATCGCCGCCAAACGCCGGTCACATCACCGAGCAGGCACCAGCCGGATCACCCGCTCGGTCACACCCTCGACGGCTTTGCGCGTGTAGGCGAGCGGGAAATACTCGCCACTGCGCCATAGGGGTGCGAGGTCTCTGTAGTGTGGGCTCTCCGGATCGCCGGATTGGCCAGGATGGTTGATCGCGCGCGAGTTGTCCCAGTTGCCGACGTCGACCACCAGGCGCACCGATGGACCGTTCATCTGCCGGAAGTCGGTCGTGCGAGCAAGCGACTGGTTCGGCGTGTACTCGCTGCCGTGCTTGGCGATCGGCCCTACGTTGATGCGCGCACGCATCGCGTCGTCGACAACCGGCGCCAATGCGTGCTCGTTCAGGTTGAAGTGAAACTTGCCCCACTGCCACATCGCAGGCTCGGGTCCCTGCAGCTTCTCCATTTCCTCCCACGCCGCCTTCAATGTCGTCAGCAGCAGTTGGTCGCGCTTCGCGGATGCGTTGTCGCCGAAACGGGTCTCGGGTTTTTCGAGAGCCAACAGCATGACGTTCATGTCGCTGACCGAAAGCGCTGCTGCCGCTTCGGGTTTCAGCACGGCCTCGCGAAATCCTTTGCGCAAGTGGCGTAGCTGCCAGATTTCCTGCAATGCAGCCTGTGGCGAATCTGAATGTTGCCGCGCGTCCCAGCCGCGCAGGAATGCGAGCGCGCGTCTTGTCTTCTCGTCATCCGAGGACAGTGGGGCGAGAAGCGCTATTAATCGCCGCGCCGGGATCGAAACGATGTCGTTCTGCAGTCTCTCAGAATCGGTCGAGCGAGATTTTGGATAGCGAGCCTAGAACCTCGTGCACCCGTTGGTGGCGCGAGGGGTTGGTCCACTCGAAGCCGAGCTTGCGCTCCTTGGCCGGATAGTCGTCGGGAATGTTGTAGGCATTGGCCGTCGCGATCCATCCTTTGTCAGGGTTGTAGATCGACGGCATCTGATCGCCACGCCAGAACCCGCTCCATTCGTAGCGACCGTCGCCGGGCACCGGCAACAGTCCGTCCCAGTTCGAGCGCTTCGGTGCAAGTCCGCCCGGTATCCAACCTATGTTTCCTTTTGTATCGGCGTACACCTGGTTCAATGTCGGAGCGCCCCAGTTGACCAATGACTTGCGGAACGCGGTGAAGTCCTTGACGCGCATGTATTCGAGCGAGCCGAAGTACGGGCTCGTGCCTGCCTCGAGCCAGCCGGAGCGCACTGCGTAGGCACGGCCCTTGGCGGCATCGATGAAAATGACCGGGCCGTGCCGAGTGAAGGTGAGGTCCACTGTCTGCGGTGCTGCCCCCTTGATCGCAATCGTCTCTTTCGTCACGCGCAGCGGCTCCCAGCCATTGCCGTATTTGTACTGCGTCGGATCGGCCGGATTCAGCTCGTAGACATAAAGGTCTTCCTGATCGATGTTGAAGATCGTCAGGCCGAAGGCAATTGTCCCGTTGTGGCCCAGCGAAATGCCGGGCAACGCCGGCTCGCCTGCACCGATCACGTCGAGCCCGGGTGCCGATAGATGGACCAGATAGCGCAGGCTCGGCGCCGAATACGCCCGGTGCGGATCGTTCGCCATGATGGGGCGTCCGGTGGCCGACTTTGCGCGGTTCACTACCCAGCTGTTGCTGCCCTCTGCCGGCTCTTCTTCAAGCGCCGCGGTCTGCACAGGCTCCACCGTGATCGAAGGTTGCGCCGTCTTCAGCCCCGATTTGGTGACCCGCACGCCCTGCGTGGCAAGCTGGAACACCTTCAAGATGTCGGCCGGCAGGCAGGGATCGAGCCCCTCGGGAATCTGCGCTTTCCAGTCGTTGGTGAGCCCAAAGCGAATCTGGTCGGCGTCGACGTCCTTTGCCTTGCACAGCGTATTGGCGCGCGCCACCTCTGAATTCAGATTGCGCGTCAGACCGTGCGAGCGGATCCGAATTACATCGTCGGCCGTCCACTTCGCAGGTTGATACTTGAGGAAGTTGAACTCCCACGGCATTCGCGCTGGGTTCGCTTGCAGCCAGTCGACGTATGCATTGATGCCTTCAACGAACCGCTGTGTGATGGGTTCCGCTTCGCGCGTGTTGCGCGAACTGTAGATGCGCCACTCTCGATCCATGTCGCCGCGGTAGAGGAACAGACGCGCTGCGCGGTCTTGATCCACAAACTCCGGTCCGAATACTTCAGCAAGCTGACCGAGGCCACGGCGCCGCCACAGATCGATCTGAAACAGCCGGTCACGTGCCGCGTTGAATCCCTGCACGAAGAACACGTCTGCCTGGCTGCGCGCATAGATGTGCGGTACTCCCCAGCGATCGACTCGGATCTCCGCCGGCTCGCGCAGCCCGGCAAGCGCGCACCGTCTCCACGGGAGCCGCGGTGTCGCGTGCGAGCGCGGGCGTGGTCAGCAAAACGATGGCGCTCGCGCAGCCGGCCGCTTTCGTCAGCGAAAATAAAGTGAATTTTGGGTTCATTAATTCTCCTGAGTCTCCTGTGCGTACTCGCATTTGGTTGCGAGAATACCGCTGGTGGCCCGGAGCCGTCATAACGAGTGGAAATTCGCCGCTGAACAAAGTGGCGTTGGTGAGATGGCACAGCAGCGCCCGCGAAATCCACGGGCGAATGCGAAATAGGCAGCTACTTCTTTCCGCAGGCCAGCTTTAAGACGTACTCTGAATAGCCGCCGGCGCCGACAGCTTCCCAGGGGGAGGGGGTTGGAAAGAACTCCGAGCCCACGACGGCTCCCTTGCCGATATGTCCCGAATACGCAGTGGCGGCAAGCATCCGCCGCCGCGATCGCTTGCAGTCGTATTCGTAGAAATTTTTGGCTGTCAGGAACGGCTTGCCGTCGACCATCTGCGCGGTCTTGAAGTCGATCATCTCCCACATTTTCGCGAAGTCGCCGGACCTGCTGATCGTGGAACGAGCAATGTAGAAGTCGGCCTCGCCCTTGAGTGTGCTACCCGCCTCCTCCCAGTCTTTGGCTGCGATGGCAGCCGCGACGTCGACCTGAGTTGCGGGTCGCCGCGAACCCATCTGCGGTGAAGCGCCCTGATAGGCGGGCGTTGCGCCCTGGCCTGCGGGTGCGTTCAGCCGCCTCGACTCCTCCTGCTGTCGGCGTGCGTTCTCGTTCATCAGTTGCTGCTGCCGTTGCTGCTCCTGTTGCTGCTGTTCTAGCTGCCGCCGATACTCGCGTTGCTGGCGCTCGTACTCCATCTGCGCGGGGGTCTGCGCGTTGGCGACGTGCGTCGTAATAGCCAGGAGCGGGAACACCATAATCGTCGCGATCACGCTCGGTCGGTAGTGGCTGTTCATCACAAGTCTCCTGTCAAGTCGTGTGGGGAAATTAGTTGGCACCCGTTACTGCAGCGTTACTCCGTCTTGCTGTTCAGCTCCTCTGGACCGCCGTACCGGAAGATCCGGCAGGGCAGTTATCCAAGCACTCGCACTTCCGCAGGGTCGATGGCCACCTGGACGCGATCGCCGCGGGCATAGATCGGCGTGACCGATAGATGGGGTGCGTCTGCCGTCAGCAGCGCCTGGCCGACTCGCACTTGATAACGCGTGAACTCGCCGAGGAATTCGCTCTCCTGAACTTCGCCGTCGAACCAGATGCCGCGCGCGTCGCGCCGCGCGGCAATCGTCAAGGCGTGGGGGCGGATGGACAGTGCCTTGCCTTCGACGCTCGTCGTCAGCGGAATATCGCCCAGCCCTTCGGTGACGAAAACGCTGCGAGCCGCGTCGTAGTGGCCTGCAATCAGGTTGGTACTGCCGACGAACTCGGCCACGAAGCGGTTCGCCGGCGTGTCGAAGAGTTCTCGCGGGCGACCTATCTGCTGCAGAACACCGGCATCGAGCACCGCCATGCGGTCGGCGGTGGTCATCGCCTCTTCCTGGTCGTGCGTGACGAAGATCGTCGTGATGCCGAGCGTGCGCTGCAGCCGCTTCAATTCCAGCCGCATCTGCTCGCGCAGCTTCTTGTCGAGATTCGATAGTGGCTCATCGAGCAGCAGCACCTGCGGCTCGATAACGATCGTGCGGGCCAGTGCCACTCGCTGCTGCTGGCCGCCGGACAACTGGTTCGGCCGCCGTGTTGCGTAGTCGGTAAGGCCGACCAGCGACAAGAGCCTCGCCGACGCGGCGCCTGATCTCGCCGCGCGCGACGCGGCGCTCGACCAGGCCGAAGGCGACGTTGTCGTACACGCTCATGTGCGGCCACAGCGCGTAGCTCTGAAAGACCATGCCGATGTTGCGCGCATGCGGCGGCACGCGGCTGATGTCGCGGCCGTCGACCAGCAAGCGGCCGCGGTTCGCGTGATTGAAGCCGGCGATCAGCCGCAGCAGCGTCGACTTGCCCGAACCCGACGGACCGAGCAGCGCGAAGAACTCGCCCGGCTCGATCGCGAGCGTGATGTCTTGCAGCACCTGATGCGACCCGTACGCCACGCGAGGCCGATGCCGATGCATTCGACGGCGACCGCCTTCATCGTGCAGCTCCAGGCTGCGATTGGCGCGATCGGCGAGTACGATGCGACAGGTAAGTGCCGACCGCGACCGTCAGCACCAGCAGGACGCCGAGCGCGGCACCGGCGCCCCGGCCCGAGATCGACTGCATGTAAAGGTAGATGCCGTAGCTCATCGGCGCCTGCGATTCCTTGACGACCAGCAGAATCGTCGCCGAGAGTTCGACCGCCGCGGTGATGAAGCTCGATACAAAGCCGGCGAGAATGCCGCCGGCCATCAGTGGGATCACATACACGGCGCACCGAGCGCCATTTGCTGGCGCCCAGCATCTCGGCCGCTTCCTCGAGACTGACGTTGATCTGCTGTAGCGCGGCCATGCACGAGCGCAGCGCGTACGGCAATCGCCGCACCGAGTAAGCCAGCATGATCAGCAGCCACGTCTGCGTGATCGGGCACCCCGCCGATCTCGAAGCCCTGGAACGTGCGCAAGTAACCGATCGCCAGCACGATTCCCGGCACCGCGATTGCGGCGCTGGCCGCGAAGTCGAGCCACTGACGTGCAGGAATGCGTGTGCGCAGAATCAGATAGGCAATCGCAACGCCAATGACGACGTCGATCGTGCGCCGCCAGTCCGCAGTACAGCAGTGTGTTGGTGATCATGCCGGTGCTGTCTGCGAACACCGTCGCGTAGTTGGCCAGCGTGTAGTCGTCGGGCAGTACGGAGAAACTCCAGACGCGTGCGAACGACAGCAGCGATCAGTCCGAGGTGCGGACTGAGCACGACCAGCAACACCAGCCCGATGGCCGACATACGCAAGCCACGGATTCGCCACGTCGACAACCGCCGCCGCGCGATGCCGGCGCCGCCTTTTTGCAACGTCGAATAGTCCTTGCCCTTCATCACGCGTATCGACAGCCACAGCGCAAGGATCGAGAACGCGATCATGATCACGCTGATCACGTAACCGAGCGGGTCTTCCAGCCCGACCTGCGTGATGCGCAGATAAGCCTGCGGTGCGAGCATGTTGGTCTGCCCGAGCACGAGCGGCGTGCCGAGGTCATCGAAGACCTTGATGAATACCAGTGCGGCGCCGGCGAGATAGCCTGGCAGCGCCAGCGGGAAACACCACGCGCGAAAACAGCCGCCATCCTTTGGCGCCGAGGTTCAGCGCGGCTTCTTCCATCGCACCGTCGATCGCGCGCAGCGCGACGATCAGGTTCATCAGGATGAACGGAAAGTAGTGCAGGCTCTCGACGAAGATCACGCCGGTCAGCCCCTGCATGATCGGAATCGAGAAGCCGAAGGTTTCGTCGAGCAGCAGGTTGACCGAACCCGAGCGGCCGAAGATCAACTGCATCGCAACGGCGCCGACGAACGGCGGCATGATCAACGGCAGCACGCCGAGCGTCTGGATCAACGTCGCGCCGCGAAACTGGAAGCGCACCGTGATGTATGCGAGCGGCGTCGCGATCAGCGAAGCGACGACGACGCTTGCCATCGCCACGTAGAGCGAGTTGCCAAACGACTCGCGCATCAAGCCGGTCGAGAAGAATGTTGCGAAGTGGCCGAACGTGAAGCTGCCGTCGCCGTCGCGGAACGCGGTGATGAACACTGCGCCCACCGGAATCAGCAGCAGCGCAAGCAGAAACGCGGCGATCGGCACCGAGCAACGGCATACGAGCGCCACGAGGCGCCGAGAAATTGGCGGACGCGAACGCCGGTGCGAACCGGGTCTACTGGCAGTGCGTCGGCCGGCGTCACTGCCATCTAAGGCAACACCTACTTGATCAACGCGGACGCTTGCTGCGCCAGTTCAATCGCCTTGGCGTAACTCTCACGCGACTTGCGATTCCAGCTTTCTTCAAGCCCGGTGATCTGCTTCGAGATCGCGACTTCCTTCTTGTTCGACGCGAACACTTTCAGAAAGTCTTTCTGTCCGGCGAGCGACGATGAAACCACTGGCGCAAAGGCCAGCGCACGCGCCTGCTTGATCAAATCGGCCGCCTGCGGATTGCTCTTGCCGGCGAGCTTCGCTTCCGCATCGTGAATCGCCTTGGTTGCCGCCTGCAGCTCCTTCAGGCGGAAAGTGATCGTCTGGTCGAACAGCGAATGCACGACCGAGTAGCGATCTTCAGACAGATCGGCGTCGAAGTTGACCTTGGCACGCTTGACGATCGCCTGCGGGTCCGGATATCCGGCGGGTATCTTGCTGCCGAAGCTCGAATAGGCGAGCACCGGCAGGCGCGAAATCTTCGGATCGAGCAGCAACTCCTGGCCTGGCTGGCTCAGCGTGAACTGCACGAACTTTTTCGCCTCGGCGGTGTTCTTGCCGCCGGCGATCAGCGCGATGTTGGCCGGCACGATCGACGTCAGCGCCGGATAAACGAACTCGACCGGGAAGCCTGAATACTTGCCGGCCAGTCCGAAAAAATCGATGACCGGTCCGGCGCCGAACTGCCCGTTGTTGATGCCGTCGGGCACACCGAAGCTGCGCTCGGTGATTTGCGCGCTATTGCCGGCCATCTCGAGCACCTTGCCCCAACCTGTGTCCCAGCCTTCACCCTGCAGGATGGTTTCGACCGTCAGGTGCATCGTGCCCGAGCGCGACGGCGCGGTCATCGCGACATGGCCAAACCACTCGCGCTTCGAGCAGATCGTCCCAATCCTTCGGCGCTGCGAGCTTGTTGGCCTTCAGATAGCGCGTGTTGTACATGATGCCGTAGCCCGCGAGCGCCTGGCCCTTGTAGAAGCCCTGCGGATCGTTGATCGGATAGTTGCCGATCTTGGCCGGGATCGCCTTGTTGTCGACGTCCGCTGCCGCGACCAGTAGGTTGTCGCGCTTCAGCACTTCGAATGCATCCGGTGCAGACGCCCAGAACACGTCGGGCCGCTGCCCGGCCGCGGTCTCGCGTACGAACGCGATGCCGGCCACCGTGCTCTTGTTCAGTATCTCGATCTTGATATCCGGATTGGCTTTCTCGAACGCGCCTTGTACGTCGCAGTCAGCTCCTTCGGAAAGGACGTGATCACCGTCACAGTGCCTGCCGTGACTTGCTGAAACCGACATCAACGCAAGGCGAGTGCCACGACGGAAACGCAGCGCGAAACTTGTTTCTCCTCGAATCATGTGGTCGATCTCGCAGCTGACGATTCTGCAGAGCGATTCTCGCAGAACCAGCGCGATGACGCTGTCGGCGGCGCTCGCCGCTGCGCTGCGACAAAGTGGATAGAATCGACAGACTTGAAAGCCGAATGACGGGCCTCGCGGACACGCGGGAGACGAGGGAAACATGGCAACATCCGTTCGCCTGATCAAGAAATATCCGAATCGCCGTCTATACGACACGCAGACCAGCACCTACATCACGTTGGCAGACGTGAAGCAGCTGGTGCTCGAGCGCGAGGATTTTCAGGTGATCGATGCCAAGTCGAATGACGATCTGACGCGGCAGATCCTGCTGCAGATCATTCTGGAGGAGGAGGCGGGCGGGCTGCCGATGTTCACGGCGCCGATGCTGTCGCACATCATCCGCCTGTACGGCAACGCGATGCAGGGCATGATGGGTTCGTACCTCGAGAAGAACATCCAGGCGTTCATCGACATTCAGGGCAAGCTGCAGGAGCAGAGCAAGGCGTTTTACGAGACGAACAAGATCGGTCCCGAGATGTGGACGCAGTTCGTCAACATGCAGGCGCCGATGATCCAGTCGATGATGTCCAACTACATCGAGCAGTCGAAAAATCTGTTCGTGCAGATGCAGGAGAACATGCAGAAGCAGGCGCGCTCGATGTTCACCGGATTTCCCGGCTTTCCGGGCGATAAAGAAGTAACGGCTGAAAGTAACGGCGAGCTCGCGATGACGGCGACGGTTGCGGCGCGTCGGCGCGTCCGCAATCCCAAGCCCACGCCCTCGGTGGGCTTCGTGTCCCTGGGATGCCCCAAGGCACTGGTCGATTCGGAACTGATCATCACGCAGCTGCGCGCCGAAGGCTACGCAACGAGCGCCAACGTACGGCGACGCCGATCTGGTCATCGTCAATACGTGCGGGTTTATCGACGCGGCCGTCCAAGAGTCGCTCGACGCGATTGGCGAGGCGCTCGCCGAAAACGGCAAGGTCATCGTCACCGGATGCCTGGGCGCGAAGAAGGACGGCGATGAGAACCTGATCGCGAAAGCGCATCCCAAGGTGCTCGCCGTGACCGGACCGCATGCGGCAGGCGAGGTGCTCGATCACGTGCATCGTCATCTGCCAAGGCCGCACGATCCCGTACACCGACCTTGTGCCACCGGCCGGCATCAAGCTGACGCCGCGCCATTATGCGTATCTGAAAATCTCCGAAGGCTGCAATCATCGCTGCAGCTTCTGCATCATTCCCTCGATGCGCGGTGATCTGGTCTCGCGGCCGATCGGCGATGTGATGCGAGAGGCTGAGAACTTGCTGAAGCAGGGCGTGCGGGAGCTGCTCGTGATCTCGCAAGACACCAGTGCATACGGTGTCGATGTCAGATATCAGCTCGGATTTGTCGGCGGGCGCGCGGTGCGCACGCGAATGACCGATCTGGTCAAAGAGCTCGGGCAACTCGCGCATGCCAATGACGCGTGGGTGCGGCTGCATTACGTGTATCCGTATCCGCATGTCGACGAGATCGTGCCGTTGATGGCCGAAGGCAAAGTGCTGCCATATCTCGATGTGCCGTTCCAGCATGCGCATCCGCGCGTCCTGAAGTCGATGAAGCGCCCGGCGTCAGGCGAGAGGAACATCGAGCGCATCCGCGCGTGGCGCGAAATCTGCCCGGACATCACGATTCGATCGACGTTTATCGCAGGCTTTCCGGGCGAAACCGAGACGGAGTTCGAATACCTGCTGGATTTTCTGCGCGAGGCCGAGCTGGATCGCGTCGGCTGCTTTGCTTATTCGCCGGTCGATGGAGCAGCGGCGAACGCGTTGCCGGGTCAGTTGCCGGACGAAGTTCGCGAGGAGCGGCGCGCGCGCTTTATGGAGCTGCAGCAGCAGATTTCGGCGCAGCGCTTACAGCGCAAGGTCGGCAGTGTGCAGCGCGTTTTGATCGACGAGGTGGGGCCGACAGTTGCGACCGGGCGCAGCGCAGCCGATGCGCCTGAGATCGACGGGGTTGTCGAGATTGCGACCGGCCGCCGAACACTAAGCGTCGGTGAGTTCGTCGACGTTCTCATCACATCCGCTGCGGAGCACGATTTGTGCGGCACGGTCGTATGATTAGATACACGCTTTACACGGCGAAGCGCGGCGCGGCCAGCGTCGAAGTGCGATCTGTTGGAAAGAGTCGATGCATTGCCGAAGTGACGCCGGTCTGGCGCCGACACTGGTCATGACCGCGCTGAACGCGTTGCGAATCGCAGCGATCGCCGTGTTGTTGATGCTTCTTGCACCGCCGGCGCTCTCACAAGTCAGCATAACTGCCTTCGGCGGTTATGCCGTCAGCGAAGGCATCGAAAACGACACCACCGGGGAACGTGCGAGCGTCAAGTCCGGCGCGGCTTTCGGCGTTGCCGCTGACTACGATCTCGATTCGGCACGCCAGTTGCAACTGTTCTATGGACAGCAGAACACGTCGCTGAGCCCTGGCGGTGGCATACCGCGCTTCGACATCGCGGTGCGCTATCTGCATCTTGGCGGAACCTATTTTTTCGACGGGCCGATCGGCCGTGGACCGTACGCGGTCGGGGGACTTGGCGTGACGCATTTCTCGCCGAACATGAACGGGCTGAGCAGCGAAACAAAGGCGTCGATGAACGTCGGGTTTGGTTACCTATGGCCGATTGGCAGTGCAGTTGCTGTACGGGCGGAGGCACGCGGCTTCTTTACTCTGCTGAACAGCTCGGGCGGATTGTTCTGCTCGGGAGGCTGCGTCGTTTTTTTGAGCGGTGATTCGTTCGTGCAGGGCCAGGCGATGCTCGGTCTGACCGCGCGGTTTTGAGGAGATTGCAATGAGAGAAGTGGTCGTCGTCAGCGGTGTTCGCACCGCGATCGGAACGTTCGGCGGAAGCTTGAAAGATGTGCCGCCCACTCAGCTTGGGGCCATCGTCGTCGCCGAAGCGTTGAAGCGAGCGAAAGTAAAAGGCGAGGAGGTCGGTCACGTCGTGTTCGGTCACGTAGTCAATACCGAGCCGAAGGATATGTATCTGGCACGTGTCGCGGCTCTGAACGGCGGAGTTGCCCAGAGTGCTCCGTGCCTGACGTTGAATCGCTTATGTGGCAGCGGCTTGCAGGCGATCATTTCCGCTGCGCAGTCGATCATGCTTGGCGATACCGATATCGCTATCGGCGGCGGCGCGGAGAACATGTCGCGCGGGCCGTTCATCCTGCCGACGGGACGCTGGGGCCAGCGCATGGGCGACTTCAAGACGATCGACATGATGGTTGGAGCGCTGCACGATCCGTTCGACGTGATTCATATGGGCGTCACGGCAGAGAATGTGGCGACCAAATGGGGCATCACACGCGACGAGCAGGACAAGCTTGCGGTCGAAAGTCATCGCCGCGCTGCGGCTGCGACGAAGGAAGGTCGCTTCAAAAGCCAGATTATCCCGGTCGAGGTCAAGGGCAAGAAGGGCGCGGCGATGTTCGACGCCGACGAGCACTTTCGTGACGGCGCAACGCTCGAAGACATGGCTAAGCTAAAGCCTGTGTTCGCGAAGGAAAACGGCACGGTTACCGCAGGCAACGCCTCCGGTATCAACGACGGCGCCGCTGCAGTGGTACTGATGGAGCGCAGCGTCGCCGAGAAGCGTGGCTTGAAACCGATGGCGCGGCTGGTCAGCTACGGTCATGCCGGAGTCGATCCGAAGTACATGGGGATCGGTCCTGTTCCTTCGACGAAGATGGCGCTCGAGCGCGCCAAGCTGAAGGTCTCTGATCTCGATGTCATCGAAGCAAACGAGGCGTTCGCAGCGCAGGCTTGCGCGGTTGCAAAAGATCTCGGTTTTCCGTCCGAAAAACTCAATCCGAATGGCAGTGGCATCTCGCTCGGTCATCCGATCGGCGCGACCGGTGCAATGATTACCGTCAAGGCGCTGTACGAGCTCGAGCGCACTGGCGGACGCTACGCGTTGGCGACGATGTGCATCGGCGGCGGGCAGGGCATCGCGGCTGTGTTCGAGCGGGTATAGAACACGTCGCAGCATGTAGGCGGCAGCACGACACGCGACGTTGAGCTGGGTATGACGTCCGACGAGTTTTCAGACTCCCGCAGGCGGTTGCTATTGGGGGCGGCTGGTGGTTTTTGCCTGGCTGTCGCCGATGCGAGAGCCGCGGGTGAAACGCCCGAAGATCGACTGCGCGCGCTACTCAGCGAGCGACGTACGCTGCGGCTGGTGCGCGGTAACGAGCAGGTAGAAGCGACCTACTGGTCGGCCGACACCGGTTACAACCGTGATGAGTATTGGAACCTCTGCTGGGCCATGCGCGATCTGCAAGCTGACCGGGTCTTCCCGATGAATCATGCGTTGCTAGACGTGTTATGCGGCCTGCAGACTTGGCTTGCGCGCACCGGAGTTGATGCACCACTGCGCATTCACTCGGGCTACAGAACGCCGAAGACCAACAAGCTCACGGAAGGTGCTGCGCTCGACTCACGACACATCGTCGGGCGTGCTGCGGATATCAGCGTGGCGGGAGTGCCGAATCTAAAGCTCGCTGGCATGGCGAGTGTGCTGGGCCATGGCGGTACCGGACTTTATCCGGGACGCAATTTTGTTCACGTCGACACCGGCGATGAACGAATCTGGATCGATCGTCCGCGTAAGAAGCCGGTTGCTGCCAGCTCCGCGGCAAGCTAAAACGCCAATCGCGCTCCGATCGTTGTGCGTGCCTCCCGTTCAGAACGGGGTTTGATCGCGATCGATCCGTTGATCGACAGCCTCTGTTCGATCGCATGGAAGCGCGCACCGAGTGCAAACCAGGGCGAGGATTCGCCAGCGCCATAGGCCTCCGCCATCAAATCGACGCGGCTGTCTGCAACTGCTTCGCGCTCGATCGCAAGGCCCCAGAACAACGCGTTTTCGCGCGGCATCTGAGTGCGTTGCCAACCGGCATTGACGTGCCCGAACCAGTTTTTCTCAAACGGAAACGTTGCGATCGCGATCAGCAAACCGGTGTCTAACCGGAACGGCTGTTCACTCTGTCGCGCCCAGTCGAAGGCATAACCGATAGTGAAGCCGGGGCCGGATTCCGTTAGCTCGATCAGCGCGGTCTTTCCGGTAAGACCGAGGTGCGTCGTCGACGGATCGCCGTCGAACCTTGCGCCGACCACAGACAGCTGAGTGTTGAGGCCAATTCCACAACCTGCTTGGAGCGAACCTCCGAGATAGCTCGGCTCGCCCTGAACTCGGCTGCGTTCGACGAACGTATCGAGTTCGCATTGGGCGGTATTGAGGACACCGGCATCGTCGGTCGTCAGTGGGCGCGCAGCATTAGCCGCGGGCAGTGTCAAGGCACATGACGTCGTGATGAGGACTGCGCAGCCAAGGCGGCGCATTCTCACTCGAGGGTAATCCACGTGCGGGCGCGTCGAGTGCCGGACCTCTATTGCATTCCGTGCGTCTGCAGCCAGGCTAGCTTCGCGCCATACAACTCACGGTCGTTGCGCGTGGTGCCATTTTCCTTTGCGAGAGCCAGGTGCTTCTTGGCGGGCTCGATGTCTCCCAGCTTGAAATTGGCAACCGCCAGCCAGAAGTGAAACTCAGCGTTGTAGTCGGCGCGAGCGACCTCTTTGGTAAATAATTCCCGCGCGAGCCTGAAATTTCCCTCCTCCATCGCCGCGCGACCGAGGTTGAAGTAATGGAACGGGGGGACAGGCTCGATTTGTGCGAGCCTGCGCAGCAGCGCCGCTGATTCAACGTCTCGTCCCTGACGAGCGAATACCTGCGCCAGATTGGCTATCGCCCGTTCATTTGCGGGGTCATGCCTGAGTAGATAGCTAAAGACCTTGTCAGACTGAGCCAAATCGCCACGGCGCATGTAGATGACGCCCAGGGTGTTGTGCGAACCCAGAAATTCCGGGCTCTGCAGAAGCGCTTCGCGCGCCCAAGCGTAGGCGTCGTCTAGACGCCCATCGGCAAGCGCCTCCACCGCCTTGTTGTTCATGTACATCGCAACGATCGTTTCTTCCCGAATATCGCGTAACCGCAGTCCGCGCAGGCTCTCGGCGGGCAGAAAGTCAACTGTCGTCGCCGCACTCCCGATGGTGTTCCTATCGCCCATTTTTCTGTCAAGAGTCACGTTGACATGCCCGCTGCGCACCAGCAGGTCGCCGCTACGCCCCCAGGTTTCCTCCAGATAGGCGCTCTGATAGGTGACTTGCAACCCTAGCTCTTTCGCAAAAGCGGCGGTCATGACAACCAGCGAAAGACAATTTCCTGCTCGCGCGTCAAAGGCCTGCGAAGCGTTGCGGGTCATGCTGACGTCGTACTGCAGCTTGAGCTGGTCTCGCTCGTAAAGCGCATTGATCAAGCCTTGCGGCGAGCCTTCCTGGCGTAGCTGACTGGCGATCTCCGTCCGCAGATAACGCTTCATCTGCTCGCTCAACGCGAACACGTCGGCGGCGGCGATTCGCTCGGAAGACTTAGAAAAGAGAGCGTCCTTCAAAAGGAACTCAGGAGGCGGCACGCGCTGCGGCGGGGTGGCGCACGCCGCCAGCAGTACGCACAGAAGAGCTGCCCAATTACGCATTCGGTTTCTCCTTCGGGCTGTAGCGACCTGCCGAGGCAGGAGCGCACCTGCAGCATATCGCGCCATTGTGCCAATGTGTCGTATTAGCTGCCGTCCGCAAACCAGTTCAGCACGCCGTCAAGCCCGCTGTAGTTCAACGCGTACGTCGCCCGCTCGCGTACAACGGGCTTTGCGCGATAGGCCACCGAGATGCCGGCCAGCTGCATCATGCGTACGTCGTTCGCACCGTCGCCGATGGCAATCGTCTGCGACGTTGGGCACCCGGTTTCTGCGCATGCATCGCGTACCGCTTGCGCCTTGCCTTCAGCGTCGACGATCTCTTCGCCGTTCGGCCCCGTCACTTTGCCTGTTATGCGACCGTCGATAATCTCGAGCTCATTCGACCGGGTGTAGTCGATATTGAGCTTCGCCCTGATTCTTTCGGTAAAGAACGTGAAGCCGCCGGTCGCCAGCAGCGTCTTCAGGCCTTGGCGGCGGCATTCTGAAACGAGTTGCTGCGCGCCATCATTGAGCGCCAGTTTTTCGTCATATACGCGGGCCAGTAAAGCCGCATCGACACCGGCCAGCATCGCCACCCGACGCCGCAGACTTTCTTTGTAGTCGATTTCGCCGCGCATCGCGGCTTCGGTGATCGCAGCGACTTGTTGGCCCTTGCCGGCGTATGCCGCGACTTCGTCGAGCGTCTCAATGTTCACTACCGTGGAATCCATGTCCAGCGCGAGCAAGCGAAAGTCCGATAGGCGCATCTGCGGATCGACGAAGGCGTTGTCCAATTTCCAGAAATCGGACAGTGCCTGCACCGCCTTGCGCGTGTCAGCATCGTCAAGAACCGCCACGCAACGCGCAGCGCGCTTGTACAGCGTGATTCGCTCCGGCATGCAAGCCACTTTGAATGTGTCGAGCGCTTCGGGTGACATTCCCGGGCCCTGAATCACCAGGTCTTTCATCGTTGCTTAGCTAATCGCCCTCAGTACTTCGCGCAAACGTTGCAGGCGCGCGTCGAGGTTGACGGTTTTCTCTTCGATGCGAAGCCGCTCAGGACCTGCCAGCCGCATCGTTTTCGAACGCTGCATCAGTTGGATCAGCTTGGCCGTGTCGAACGGCGGGTCGCGAATGAACTGGACCACGATCACATCGGCCGACGCATCGATCTTCTTAACGCCGAGTTTTTCGGCGGCTAATCGCAGCCGATGTGTCTCGATTAACGCCTTCGCGGGCTCGGGCAACTTGCCGTAACGATCAACCAGTTCTTCCTGCACGCTCGATCAGCTCGTCTTCGCTGTCGGCAGAGGCAAGTTTCTTGTACATCGACAGACGCTGGTGAACGTCGTTGACATAGTCGGTTGGCAGCAGGGCGGGCACGTGCAGATTGATTTCGGTCACGACGCGCAGCGGAGCGAGCAGATCCGGTTCGCGGCCCGACCGCAACGCGCGCACCGCGGCGTTCAACATCTGCGTATACAAATCGAACCCGACTTCCTGCATGTTGCCGCTCTGGCTTTCGCCGAGCACTTCGCCGGCGCCGCGAATTTCAAGATCGTGCATCGCCAGGTAGAAGCCGCTTCCGAGCTCTTCGAGATTCTGGATGGCTTCGAGGCGTTTTTCCGCGTTCTTCGTCAAGCCACCGGCGTCGGGCACCATCAGGTAGGCATACGCCTGATGGTGAGAGCGGCCGACCCGACCGCGCAGCTGATGCAGCTGCGCCAATCCGAATTTGTCGGCGCGATGAATGATGATCGTATTCGCCGTCGGAACGTCGATGCCGGTTTCAATGATCGTCGTACATAGCAGCACATTGAAGCGCTGCTGATAAAAGTCGCGCATAACGCGCTCAAGATCGCGCTCTGGCATCTGTCCGTGAGCGATCTCGATGCGTGCCTCAGGCAACAACTCGGCCAGCCGTGCCCGCCGGTTATCGATCGTCTCCACTTCGTTATGCAGGAAATACACCTGCCCGCCGCGCTTAAGTTCGCGCAACACGGCCTCGCGCATCAACGACGGACTTTCCTTACGCACGAACGTCTTGATGGCCAGCCGGCGCTGCGGCGCAGTGGCAATCACCGAAAACTCACGAATGCCTTCGAGCGACATCGCCAACGTCCGAGGAATCGGCGTTGCGGTCAGCGTCAGCACATCGACTTCGGCCCGCAATGCTTTGAGCTGCTCTTTCTGCCGCACACCAAAGCGGTGCTCTTCGTCGATGATCACGAGGCCGAGCCTCTCGAAGTTGATCGCTTCCGTCAGAAGCCTGTGGGTGCCGATCACGATGTCGATCGTTCCAGCGTTGATGCCAGCCACGGACTGCGCGATCTCCTTGCTCGAGCGAAAGCGCGATAGCTCGGCAATCTGCACCGGCCAGTCGGCAAAGCGATCGCGGAACGTCTGCATGTGCTGCTCGGCGAGCAGCGTCGTCGGGCACAACACGGCGACCTGCTTGCCGTCCACAACAGCGGCAAATGCGGCGCGCAACGCGACTTCGGTCTTGCCGAATCCGACATCGCCGCACACGAGGCGATCCATCGGAAAGCCGGCGCTCATATCCTTCAGCACCGCCTCGATCGCCGCTTGCTGATCGGGCGTTTCGTCGAATGGAAACCCTTCGGCAAACGCTTCGACGTCGTGCTGCTTGAAGTTGAACGCATAGCCCTTGCGCGCTGATCTAAGCGCGTACAGGTTCAGCAGCTCGGCGGCGGTATCGCGCACCTGTTTGGCCGCCTTGCGTCGTGCCCGGTCCCAATCGCCGCTGCCGAGTTGATGCAAAGGTGCAGCGTCGGGGTCGGCGCCGGAGTAGCGGCCGATCAAATGCAGCTGCGCAACCGGCACATACAACGTCGTTTCGTTCGCGTATTCCAGATGCAGAAACTCGGTCGGCCCATCACCCATGTTCATGCTTTGCAAACCGAGGTAGCGGCCGATGCCGTGCTCGACGTGAACGACAGGATCACCCACCCTCAGCTCCGCGAGGTCGCGGATCATCGCCTCGACGTTCGAGGCTCGCTCGCGCTGCCTTCCGCGCAGGCGGCGCGGGCTCGCTGCGTAAAGCTCAGTTTCAGTGATAACGGCGATGCGCGGGTCGCGCAGTACGAAACCCTCGTGCAGTGGCGCTATCCCGAGCCCGATCGCGGCGTCGGACGCCACAAACGCGTGAAAGTCTGCGTTGTCCGCGAACGGCAATCCGATACTCGGTCAGCATTTGCGAAATTGTTTCGCGTCGACCGGCAGAATCGGCAACGATCAGCACACGACCGCGGGTCGGTTCTGCGGCTGTCTCGCTGCCAAAGGCGTCGATGAACACGCGCAGCCGGTTGATCGGATCTTCTGCGCGCCGTTCCACAGCGAGCAATGGCAGCGGCATCGAAACCTTCGTGCGTACCTTCGCCCAGCGAGATGCGTCCGTAGTCCTTGGCACGCGAGAAAAATCCTTCGGCGTTAAGGAACAGATCTGCCGGCGGCAGGATCGGCCGCGTCGCATCGCGCGACAGGAATCGATGGCGCTCGCTGGTCTCGTTCCAGAAACGCGCCATTGCCGCTTCGATCGGCCCGTGCAGCGCAAGCACGCTGGTCGAAGGCAAATAGTCGAACAGTGTGGCTGTCTGATCGAAGAACAACGGCAGGTAGTACTCGACGCCGGCCGAGGCGATGCCAGTGCCGATATCCTTGTACACGCTCGAGCGGCTCGGATCGCCTTCGATGCGCTCGCGCCAGCGCCGACGAAACGCCTGTCGCGATGCGTCGTCGATCGGAAATTCCCGGCCCGGCAGAAGGCGCACTTCAGGCACCGGATAGAGCCCGCGTTGCGAGTCCGGATCGAACGCACGGATCGAGTCGAGCTGATCGCCGAACAGATCGAGTCGATACGGCAGCGCAGAGCCCATCGGAAACAGGTCGATCAATCCGCCGCGAATCGCAAACTCTCCCGGCGCGACCACTTGCGAAACGTGCTGATAGCCGGCGAACACCAGTTGCGCGCGAAGCGGCTCAGCGTCGATCGTCTCGCCCTGCTTGAAGAAGAACGTGTGACCCGCGACATACTGCGCGGGCGACAAGCGATAGAGCGCGCTGGTGGCCGAAACAACCAGCACATCGATCGCGCCGTGCGGCTGGCTCAGCTGATACAGCGTCTCGAGACGCTCGGAGACGAGATCCTGGTGCGGCGACAGCGTGTCATAAGGCAGCGTTTCCCAGTCGGGCAACGGACGCACTGCAAGCGAGGGATCGAAATATCGGATCTCGTCGACCAGTCGCTGAGCGTCGAGGGCATCCGCCGAGATGGCAACGACCAGCCGCCGCTCTTGGCGGGCCTGCGCGGCAAATTGACTGAGCAACCAGGCGTCACCCGAACCCGGCGGACGGGCGAGGGCAAAACGAGTCCCTGCGGACGGTAGGGTCCACGGTGTCGTGTCCGCTGATGCTGTCGCGGGCGTGAGTATCGAAACTGCTTCTTGCTTCAAATAAATGCGCAAAAAAATACGGCAGCGAAGCATGTGCGCAAGCTGCCGAAGTCGATCGCTATTATACGAAGCGATCCATAAGCTGCTTACTCGCTCAGGCGTTCGTGCCCAAAACTCTTCGATATATAGCGCTAATTCCGGCCGCAGGCACTGGCGCACGTCTGGGTCACGACGTTCCGAAACAGTATCTGCGCCTAGGACAGCGCACGCTGCTTGAGCATTCGATTGCCGCCATGCTGCTCGATTCGCGCATCGATCGAGTCTTTGTCGTGGTGGCACCCACAGACGACAGGTGGCAAGCAATTCGATTCGGCAGCGATCGCGTCGAGTTTCTTGCGGTCGGCGGCGCATCGCGCGCGCAGAGCGTGTTCAACGGCTTGACGCGCTCTTTCGAGTCGTACCAATGACGACGATCGGGTGCTGGTGCACGATGCAGCGCGACCATGCTTGCGCAAGGCCGAATTGGCGCGATTGATCGACGAAGTCGGTAATGACGACGCGGGCGGCTTGCTCGCAGTACCGCTAACGGATACGTTGAAGCGTGCGGAGGATGGCGCACGTCGCTGAGACGCTTCGACGCGACGCGTTCTGGTGCGCACAGACGCCGCAGATGTTTCGCTTTGCATCGCTGCGCGCGGCGTTTGGCGCCGGGTCGCTCGATGGCATCACCGATGAATCGAGCGTCATCGAGCGCAACGGAGGCTTCCCGCGGCTGGTGCTCGGCTCGGCAACCAATATCAAGGTGACGACCGCGCAGGACCTGATGCTGGCGCGGTTGATTCTCAGTGCAGAAGGGATCGCAGCGTGAAGATTCGCGTCGGGCAGGGATTCGATGTGCACGCGCTTGTTCCGGGCCGCGCGCTGATGCTTGGCGGCGTCGAAATTCCGAGTGCGCGAGGGCTGCTGGGCCATTCGGACGCCGACGTTCTGTTGCACGCGATCACCGACGCGATCCTCGGAGCAGCGGCGATGGGCGATATCGGGCAACTGTTTTCCGACACCGACGCGGCGTACAAGAATGCCGACAGCCGGTTGTTGTTGCAGCAAGCCGCACAGCGGGTACGCGGCGCAGGCTGGCGCATCGAAAACATCGACGCCACCGTCATTGCCGAGCAACCGCGGATTGCGCCGCATGTCGCGGCGATGTGCCAGACGATCGCGGCGTCGTGCGACATGGCTGCCAGCGCCGTCAGCGTCAAAGGCAAGACCACCGAGAAGCTTGGTTTTACCGGCCGCGGCGAAGGAATTGCTGCGATCGCGGTGGCATTGCTGATTGGCGACTAATTAACGCGGCAGGCGCATTTCGACGCGCAATCCGTGCGGAGAGTTGGCCGACAGTCGCAGATCGCCGCCGTGCATGCGTACGACACGTTCAACGATCGGAAGTCCAAGGCCGGCGCCGGTGCTGCCCGAGCGCGCAGTCTCGCCGCGTTCGAACGGCCGCATGAGCCGATCGATCTCATCGGCCCCAACGCCCGCTCCGTGGTCGACTACCGAAACGACTGCGTGACTTGCGGTCGCTGTCAGCGAAACCATCATCCGCAACTGGCCGGTGTCAGGGTCGCGGCCATACCGCACCGCATTGGTCAGCAGGTTGTCGAGCGCACGATCGAGTTCTACTGCGTAGCCGCGAATCCGAACGTCGGGAGCCAGGTTGACTTCGACGCTGGAATCCGCGCCGACATCGACCCGCGCGCGCTGCACGGCCGCAGCGACTTCTGCGGTCAGATCAATGTCAGTGGCGGCGGCCTGCGGGGCTTTGCGCGCATAGTCGAGAAACTGCCGCACGATCGCGTCCATCTGTTCGATGTCTGCGACCATCGCAGTGCGCGCTTCGTCAGGTAGCGGCGCCAGCTCGAGCTCCAGTCGAAGACGCGACAGCGGTGTGCGCAGATCATGCGAGATCCCCGCCAGCAACACGCTGCGATCGGCGTCGAGTTTGCCAAGATCGGTCACCATCCGGTTAAAGCTCTCGTTGACCGTGCGAATCTCGATCGGGCCGGTTTCGGGGAGCGGGGCCGGGTCGCGACCGCTTCCCAGTTCGGCGCTCGCGCGCGACAACTGCGCCAGTGGTCGATTGATCAATCGCGTTATCAAGATCGCCCCGATGATCGATAGCAGCAGCGCCACCGCAGCCCAACCGATCCACTGCGTGCCGTAGGTACGCGCAACGGGATCACGTTCGATGAAGACCCAGTAGTCGTCATCTGCAATCGACAGACTCACCCACAGACCAGGAATTCCGTTGACGTCCGAAGCGAGCTTCGTATTCGCGCCTAGCTTGGCGACTATCGCCTGTTCGATCAGCTTCATCAGCGCACCGCCTGGTAGCGGCGTGACCTTGTCGTCGGGCTCGAGCGGATAGATTCGCACGCCTTCGTTGGCGGCGAGCTCCGCCAGCAGGTCGCTGCGCACGAACGGATCCGCGTAAAGCAGCGCAGCGCGCGTGATGTTGACGACGGAGACCACTTGCTGCGCGATCGTTGCGGCGCGCGGCCCGCGCTCGAGCACGCGATAGCTCTGCAGCCAGGCCGTCAGGCTGGCGACAATCAGCAACAACACCAGCAGTAAAGTGCGCCAGAAAAGCGACGGCGATCGCATCAGGCGCTAGTCAGCGTCTGGATCCGGGATGAAGACGTACCCGAGTCCCCACACGGTCTGGATGTAGCGCGGCTTTGCGGGATCGGGTTCCACGAGCTTGCGCAAGCGTGAAATCTGCACGTCCAGGCTGCGGTCGAACGCTTCGTATTCGCGGCCGCGCGCCATTTCCATCAACTTCTCGCGCGACAGTGGCACGCGCGGATAGCGCGCGAACGTCTTCAGCACCGCGAACTCCCCGGTGGTCAGATCGACCGGCTCGCCGTCCTTCGTCAACGTGCGCGTCGAAAGATCAAGCACGAACTTGCCGAAGGTGAGCGGCTTGATTTCATTGGCCGGTGCACCCGGTGCGTCGTCGGGGCCGCGACGGCGCAACACTGCGGTGATGCGAGCGAGCAGCTCACGGGGGTTAAATGGCTTGGGCAGGTAGTCATCGGCCCCCATCTCGAGCCCGACGATGCGATCGACATCTTCGCCCTTGGCGGTCAGCATGATGATCGGCGTCGTGTCGTTGCCTCCGCGCAGCCTTCGCATGATCGACAACCCGTCCTCGCCGGGCATCATCAAGTCCAGGATCAGCAAGTCGTAGCGCTCGCGCTGCCATAACCGGTTCATCGCCTGCGCATTGTCGGCGACGAAGACCGCGTAACCGTTTTCGCCAAGGTAGCGCCGCAACAGGTCGCGCAGTCGCGCGTCGTCGTCGACAACGAGGATTTTCGGAGGTTTGTGGCGCGTCATTAGGGGCCTATTGGCGGCAGCAGGGGCGCGATGCTAGGGAACTTGGTGCGCGGGCACGCTCATGCAAACAAAGTGTTACAGAATTTACCCGTCCGCCGCATCGGACGCTCCGTTAATTGCCCTATCTGCGGGTCTGAAGAAATATCATGCACACCATGTTTCGGTCGCTCTCTCGTCGCTTCTTTGCGCCTGTTTTTCGCGCGTTCGGCGCGGCATTGTTGATCATGATGTCGACGCTCGTCGTGCCCGCGGATGCGGCCGCGCAAGACGTGTTGCGCCTTACACCCGAACAGCGCCGCGATCTGTGGGAGCGGATGACTCCCGAACAGCGCCAACAGTGGCGCAATGCGCGCTCGCCCGAAGAGCGCCAGAGTATGTTGCAGCGCTTTTCACCGGAGCAGCGGCGCGAGACGTGGCAGCAGTTGTCGCCCGAGCAGCGCGAGCTGATGCTACGGCGGATGACTCCGGAGCAGCGGCAAAATCTCCGAGCCCAGATGACACCTGACGAGCGCGAGGCGATGCGTCAGAGATTCCTCGAGCGTCAGCAGCAAGGCAACCGCCAGGGCAACGACCAAACCGTGCCGAGGCGCCAGCTGTCCCCCGAGGAACGGCACCGCTTGCGCGAACAGATCGACCAGGCGCGGCGCGATCAATACAGGCACAGCAATGACGGCAACAAAGGGGCAAACAAATGATGCGCCGTCTCGGTGTCCTGCTTGTGCTGCTGACGCTGGCACTCGGCGCAGTGGCGGCGGAGCCGCATCTTGGCGCCCAGGGCGCACGACTGCTGTTGACGCGCGCCGGATTTGCACCGGCTGACGCGGACGTGGCGACTTACTCTACGTTGACGCACAAGGCGGCGGTTGATCGGCTGCTGGCCGGAGCCTTGACGAAGTCAGTTACGCCGCCGCCGGCGTGGATCGACGAGCGGCTCGTACCGCCACGTGAACTGCGCGCGATGAGCGAAGAAGCGCGCCGCACCGAATTGCAGAAACAGGTTCGGATGGGACTCGACCTGCGTGGGTGGTGGCTGCGCGAAATGGTCGCCACACCATCACCATTGACCGAACGCATGACGCTGTTCTGGCACAACCACTTCGTTTCCGCGCAGCCGAAGGTCCGCTATACGCAGCTGATGTATCGACAGAACGTTTTGCTGCGCAGGCACGCACTCGGGCGGTTCGACGAGTTGCTGCATGCAGTCGCGAAAGACCCTGCGATGCTGATTTATCTTGATTCCGCGACTAACCGGCGCGGTTCCCCGAACGAGAACTTTGCGCGCGAGGTGATGGAGCTCTTCACGCTGGGTGAGGGAAGGTACAGCGAAGACGACGTCAAGCAGGCCGCGCGGGCGTTCACCGGTTGGAGCATCGATCTCGATTCAGGCGACTACATGTTTCGGCGTCCGTTGCACGACGATGGTGAGAAAACGCTCTTCGGCAGAACTGGAAATTTCGATGGCGACGCTGTGCTGGATATCTTGCTGGCGCAGCCCGCGGCGGCAGAGTTCATCGTTCGCAAGCTGTGGCGCGAGTTCGTTTCGTCACGGCCCGACGAAGCTCGTGTGAAGACGATCGCAGCCCAGTTTCGTGCCAGCGGCTGGAACATCGCGCAGCCGGTGCGTGCGCTGCTGTTGCAGCCCGAGGTCATTGCGCGCGATGAAGACAACGCGCTCGTCAAGTCTCCGGCCGAACTGGTGGTG
Organism: uncultured beta proteobacterium; assembly: GCA_963791315.1. Lineage (GTDB taxonomy): Bacteria > Pseudomonadota > Gammaproteobacteria > Burkholderiales > Burkholderiaceae_F > JACCZX01. The sequence continues at coordinate 270,964 of CAWBRQ010000006.1, read as the reverse complement.
GGTCTGGTGCGCCAGTCGGGCGGCGAGTTGACGCAACCGGCTGCAGCTGCGGTGGCGCTGGCCGGTATGGGGCAGAACCTGTTTTCGCCGCCCAATGTGCGTGGGTGGCCCGGCGCAGACGCATGGATCAACACACAAACGCTGCTCTCGCGCAAGCAGTTCCTCGAGCGCGCGCTGGCCGGCACGACCAGTGGCACGGCAAATGGTGAATCGGCAACAGATGATTCGATGTCCGCATCGATGAAGGCCGACGATCTACCTAGACGACGCCTGCAGGCGCTTGCGCAGTCCGTTTCGGTGCGTGTCGACTCCGAAGCGTGGCTCGCACGTGTGGGTTTGGCGCCCGAGCGAGTTGTTACACCGGGCGCTCGAACGAAGCTCGAGCAAGTCGTGCTGGTGATCCCGCCGACCTCGCCAGCGCGCGAAGGATCGCTCGGTCTGGATGCGCTGCGCTCGCTCGTGCTTGACCCGGCATATCAACTCAAGTGAGCTGACGGATGGATCGTCGCGCATTCCTAACCACATCGTCGGCGCTGCTGTCGTGCGCGGCGTTGCCAGCGTGGGCTATCGCCGCAGCGCCCAGACTGTTGATCCTGATCGAGATGCGCGGCGGCAACGACGGGCTGAACACGGTGATCCCGATCGACGATGGAGCGTACTTCGATCTGCGTCCGCGCCTTGCGTTCAAGCCCGATACGGTGGCGCGCTTTGTTGGTGCGCCGGCGCTGCATCCGTCGTTCGCGCCGCTCGAACCTTTGTGGCGCGACGGCCAGATGGCGATCCTTCAGGGCGTCGGATATCCGGACCCCAATCTGTCGCACTTCCGGTCGATCGAAATCTGGGACACCGCATCCGACAGCCAACAGATTCTGCAAACCGGATGGCTGACGCGCACCGTCGAAAAACAATCCGCGTTTGCTTCGCAGAGCGCCGACGGTGTCGTGATTGGCGCCGCCGATCTCGGGCCGCTGGCGGGCGGGGCGCGCGCGGTAGCGCTGAACGATCCCGCGCGTTTTGCGCGTCAGGCGCGATTGGCCTCTGCCGAGACTATTGCGGCGCGCGGCTCTCTAGCGCATTTGATACGCGTTGAGAACGACATCGTGCGCGCCGGAGCGGACGTACGCAGCGACGTCACGTTCAAGGCTGAGTTCCCGCGCGGCGCGTTCGGCCTCGCCGCGCAGCATGCAGCGGGCATCGCGGCGACCGGCAAAGTTCCGGTGCTGCGATTGACGCTCCCGGGTTTCGATACTCACCAAAATCAATTGCCGATCCAGGCTAACCTGTTGAAGGTGGTCGCGGAGTCGGTCGTCGCGCTTCGCTCCGCGCTCAGCGAGCACGGCGTGTGGGATCGCACACTGATCCTGACGTATTCCGAATTCGGACGACGCCCGCGCGAGAATCAAAGCGGCGGGACCGACCACGGCACTGCCGGCGCCCTGTTTGCATTTGGTCCGCATGTGCGCGGTGGGGTGCATGGCGAAACACCGTCGCTGCGCTCGCTCGACAGCGCCGGCAACCTTCGGCATTCAATCGACTTTCGCCGCATCTACGCGTCGGTCCTCGAAAACTGGTGGCAATTACCGTCTGAGCGGGTGTTGCAGCGTCACTTCGAGCCGCTCAAGTTCATCGCATAGCTCGCACCCGTCGCGCTCGCGCCGCTAATATGCGAGCGCATGCCGGCCCAGCTTCTACCGTTCTCGCAATTGACACTGCTACCGACGTCTGCTCGGTGGCGGTGCTGCATGGCGACCAAGTGACCGAACTGGTCGAGACGGTGGGGCACCGACACTCCGAGCGCGTGCTGCCGATGATCGACGCAGCACTTGCAAAGGCGGGGTTGGTGCTCGGCGATATCGACATCTTTGCGTTTGGCGCAGGCCCCGGGTCCTTTACGGGCCTACGCATCGCGTGCGGAATCGCTCAGGGCCTCGCGTACGGCAAGCGCAAGCAGGTTGCGCCGGTCGGCAATCTACGCGCGCTTGCGGCACGTGCCTTTTTTGGCGTCGCGCACGGCGATTTGTTGCTCGCCGCGATCGACGCCCGCATGAACGAAGCGTATTGCGCAATCTACCGGCGCGACGTGCAGGTGAGCGAGGTCAGAGCGCCTGCCCTCGAGCGCCCGCAGTCGCTAATACAGCTCGCCACCGAACATGTAGTCGAGATCATTGCAGGCAACGCACTGACGGCTTTCTCCGATAGCTGGCCGCACGACGAGCCCTGGATCGCGTTGCCTGACGCGACGTCGTCGGCAGCCTCGATCGCGACTCTGGCGCGCTTCGATGCAGCGCATGGGCTGGCCGTTGCACCGGAACAGGCGGCTCCGATCTATGTACGGGACCACGTTGCACTGACGATCGACGAGCGAAAAGTGGCAGGTGCTTTGGCGGGCCAACCCAACGGGCCTAAATTGCACGAAACGAGCCCCCGAGGGACCGCGCGGCGCGCGGGGGAGCATCAGTGAGCGCGTTGCCCAAACCCGAAGTCGATCGCTACGCGCCGATGATCGAAGATGATGTGCGTGAAGTGGTGGCAATTGAATCCGATATCTATCCGTTCCCGTGGACTCGCGGCAACTTTCTGGATTCGGTACGCGCGGGTTACAGCGTCTGGGTGTTGCGCGATCAGAACAATGCGCTGATCGCATATTCGGTGATGACCCTGATGATCGACGAAGCTCATCTGCTCAATTTGAGCGTCGCGCGCAATTGTCAACGGGAAGGTGTTGGCTGGCGCACGCTTGAATGGATGGCGGAGGTTGCGCGCGGCTATGGAGCGCGCACGATGCTTCTCGAAGTCCGACCCAGCAACGCATCTGCAGTGCGGATGTATGAGCGCTACGGATTCGAAAAGATCGGCGTGCGGCGGGGCTACTACCCGGCGCAAACGGGACGCGAAGATGCAATCGTGATGCGCGTGGCACTGTGACTATGGACCTCAGGCGGGTTCAGTTGTGGAACGCAATGGGTCTGGGACCCGTTTACCGGCTGCGAAACGTGCCGACTATCGTTCAAGCGGAAGTGCACGTCATTCCGCAGGTCGTTGGCAGAACCGCAATCATCGGGCGACTCGAGTGGAAAGAGCTTCGGCAGGAAGTTGCCAGCTGCCGGGCATGCTCTTTGTGCGAGACACGAAAGCAAACCGTTTTTGGCGTCGGCAATACGCGCGCCGATTGGATGCTCATCGGTGAGGCACCCGGTGCTGAAGAGGACGCGCGCGGCGAACCATTTGTCGGTCAGGCGGGACGTCTGCTCGACAACATGCTCACGAGCGTCGGGATGTCGCGGGAGGGGGAGACGCCGAAGTCGGTCTACATCGCGAACGTTCTGAAGTGCCGTCCGCCCGGCAATCGCAATCCACAGCCGGACGAAGTCGCCAAGTGTGAACCGTTCCTGTTGCGCCAGATCGAGCTCGTCAACCCCGCATTGATTGTCGTCATGGGCCGGTTCGCAGCGCAGTCGCTACTGGGTACCGATGCCAGCATCGCAAGCTTGCGCGGCAAGCCCCATCGGATCAGCGTGGCAGGGCGGCAGATACCGGTAGTCGTGACCTACCACCCAGCATATTTGTTGCGAAACCTGATCGACAAGGAGAAGAGCTGGGCCGATCTTTGTCTAGCGAACAAAGTGCACGCTATTCACTAGTGCGTCACCTCGCCGATCAGCGCAACTGAGTCGAATTGCCGCTGGTTGTATCGATGCCGCAGCATCACGAGGAACATCGTGACGGCAACGAAGACGCCAAACAGCAGCATCACGGTTTGAATCGCCTAGATTCAGCCACACCAGAATTGCATAGAAGCCCAGCATGACCAGGATGCTCGAGTTCTCGTTGAAGTTCTGCACGGCTATCGAGTGTCCGGCAGACAGCAGCACGTGGCCGCGGTGCTGCAGTAGCGCGTTCATCGGGACGACGAAGTAGCCTGCCAGCAAGCCAATCAGCACCAGGATCGCGCAGGCGACCAGCAGGAAGTAGCTGGCGTTGCATGCTGCCGAGTCGAATCGCACCTTCAGGCACCACGGCACGGCGAGTAAAACGCTGCGGCAGCGACGATCACGCCCATTGCGACCCCCACCGGCAACACATCCATTGCTCTCTTTAGCGACACGGTCGCCGCTGCGTACACCGCACCCATGGTGATTCCCACCGCTACGACCGCCTGCAGAATCGCTGCCCGCGCCAGGTCGAGCCCGAGCACGCTTTCCGCCCATTTCAGGACAATGAATTGCAGCGTGGCTCCAGCTCCCCAGAACAGCGTGGTTACGGCGAGCGATATTTGCCCGAGCTTGTCGCGCCACAAAACTTTGCAACAGTGCACAAATCCGACCAGCAATTTCCACGGGTGCGAATGCTGCTTCGCATATCGCGCGCCGGTATCGGCGATCATCAGGTTGATCGCAGCGGCCAGCACGTAGATGAGGACGATGACCGCGATCGCAGCTTCAGCCGGCAGATCTACTCCTGTTTCGATAATGGGCATGTCGAACAGCAACAGCCATGCAGAGACGTTCTTGTCGATCAATATTCCACCGATGAAGAAATCCGATGATGATCGACGTCACTGTCAGCCCTTCGATCCAGCCGTTGGCGACGACCAGTTTCTCCGGGGGCAGCAACTCGGTCACGATGCCGTACTTCGCGGGCGAATACGCGGCGGCGCCGAAGCCGATCACCGCATATGCAAGCAGTGGATGTGAGCCAAGAAACATCATCAGGCACCCGCCGACCTTGATCATGTTCGTGATGAACATGACGCGCGCCTTGGGGAACGAATCGGCGAAGGCGCCGACGAACGCTGCCAGCGCAACGTACGAGAATACGAAAAACAGCTTCAACATCGGCGTCATCCACGCCGGCGCCTCGACCTCGCGCAGCAACGCAATCGCGGCGATCAGAAGTGCGTTGTCGGCCAGCGAAGAAAAAAATTGCGCGGCCATGATGACGTAGAAACCGCGTTTCATGGCGCGAAAGCCTGGTGCTCTGGCAACAAGCGAACTGTCTCCCAAAAAGGTTGTGCGCTTGGTGTCGTGCTTGCTGCTGCGCTTTGCCGGCGTTATATCACGCACTCACGCTCGACCGATGATGCGCGGCACTATGCTATTGAGCGCCAATTCCCCATTTAATTCCCCATGGCACGCCCGATTTCTGCCGTAATCGACTTGCTTGCAATGCGCCGCAATCTCGCGCTGGCACGCCGGCACGCGCGCGGACGGTCTGTATGGGCAGTCGTCAAGGCCAATGCCTATGGGCACGGGTTGCTGCGGGCTGTGCGCGCTTTCGCCGAGGCTGACGGACTTGCACTGCTCGATCTCGATGAGGCGCAGGGCGCACGCGATGCCGGATGGTCGCGGCCGATCCTGCTACTCGAAGGCTGTTTCGAGGCGCGAGGACTCGAGGTTGCATCGGCGTTGAAGTTGAACGTGGTCGTGCACGAGGCGTCGCAAATCGACATGTTCGAGAGTGCACGCCTGCCTGCGCCGATCGACGTCCATCTCAAATTCAACACGGGAATGAACCGGCTTGGCTTTGATTCACGCCGAGGCCCACGCGGCCTACGCGCGGCTCAAGGCGTGTGCGAACGTTGGCCAATTGACGCTGATGATTCACTTTGCCAATGCAGATCGGGCGGCAGGTGCCAGCGGTCCAACCGAGGTGGCGGAGCAACTGGCTGCACTGCAAAGTATTGCCGGGGATTGGCCTGAGCCACGCAGCCTTGCCAACTCGGCGGCGTTGTTCTTACGCCCCGAAGTGCACGGCGACTCGGTGCGACCAGGGATTGCGTTGTACGGCGCCGCGACCGATGAATCGCATACAGCCGCGGAGTTGGGTGTCGTGCCTGCGATGACTCTGCAGTCGCGCTTGATCGCAGTTCAGAATTTGAGTGCTGGCCAAGCGGTGGGTTACGGGTCGAGGTTCCTGGCACCGCGTCCGATTCGCATCGGCGTTGTCGCGTGCGGCTATGCAGATGGCTATCCGCGCCACGCACCGGATGGAACATCGGTGCTGGTCGACGGCGTTCGGGTACCCATTGCCGGTCGCGTGTCGATGGACATGATCACCGTCGACCTGACATCGGCTCCGCATGCCACTGTCGGCAGCAACGTCGAACTCTGGGGCAAGAACCTTCCGATCGATGAAGTCGCCAATCCGAGCGGCACGGTTGGGTACGAATTGATGTGTCGGCTGGCGCCGCGCGTGCCGGTCATTGAGATCGACACCTGAAGCGATGGCAAAGGCGAAAACCCAATTTGTCTGTGCCGAATGCGGCGGTGCGAGCTTGAAATGGCAAGGCCAGTGTCCGCACTGCAATGCATGGAACTCGCTGTCGGAGGCACGCGTGGAGGCGCCGGCAGAGCATCGTTACGGTGCGCTCGTATCCCATGCAGCCACGCAATCGCTGGGGGACGTGCAGGCGCGCGAGATGCCGCGCATTGCCTCCGGCCTCGACGAGTTCGATCGCGTGTTGGGCGGCGGGTTTGTCGAGGGCGGCGTGGTGTTGATCGGCGGCGATCCCGGTATCGGCAAGTCGACGCTTCTATTGCAATCGCTGGCAGCGCTTTCGACCCGTTTCGCAACTGATGCGCAGGTGCTGTACGTCAGCGGTGAGGAGTCGGCGGCGCAAGTCGCGTTGCGCGCGAAGCGGTTAGGCGTCGACGCCGCACGAGTTCGGCTACTGTCGGAGATTTCGTTGGAGCGCATCGTTGCGACGGTCGGTACCGAGAAACCATCCGTACTGGTGATCGATTCGATTCAGACGCTGTACTCGGAGCAGCTGCAGTCGGCGCCCGGCTCGGTGGCGCAGGTGCGCGAATGTGCCGCACAGCTGACGCGTCTGGCGAAACAATCCGGTCTGACGCTGATCATGATCGGCCACGTGACCAAGGATGGCTCGCTGGCCGGCCCACGCGTGCTCGAGCATATGGTCGACACCGTGCTGTACTTCGAAGGCGAGTCGCACTCGTCATTCCGGCTCATCCGTGCGTTCAAGAACAGATTCGGCGCAGTCAACGAACTCGGCGTATTTGCGATGACTGATCGCGGGCTTAAGGGCGTTAGCAATCCGTCGGCGCTATTTCTGTCCAAGCACGATGTGCAGGTCGCGGGCTCGTGCGTGATGGCGACGCAGGAGGGGACGCGACCGCTGCTGGTCGAAATTCAGGCGCTGGTCGACGCCGCGCATGTGCCGAATCCGCGCCGACTTTCCGTCGGGCTCGATCAACAGCGACTGGCGATGTTGCTCGCGGTCTTGCATCGCCATGCCGGCATTGCGGCGTTCGATCAGGACGTTTTCGTCAATGCGGTCGGCGGTGTGCGCATTGGCGAGCCTGCGGCGGATCTGCCGGTGTTGCTGGCAGTCGTTTCGTCGATGCGCGACAAGCCGCTGCCTCGCGGACTCGTGGCGTTCGGTGAGGTCGGTCTGGCCGGGGAGGTGAGACCTGCGCCGCGCGGACAAGAACGGCTGCGCGAGGCGGCGAAGCTCGGCTTTTCAATGGCGTTGATACCGAAGCAGAACGCACCGAAACAATCGATCGAAGGGCTCGAGGTAATTGCCGTCGATCGTGTCGAGCACGCACTGGCACGCGTACGAGGTGACTAAGCAAGCAGCGCACGTGCGGCAGCGCGGCCACTGCGCACTGCCGTTTCGAGCGTCGATGGGTAGTCGGATTCGGTCCAGTCCCCCGCGATCGCGAAGCCGGGAGATAGAGTTCGATTGGGAGGGCGCCGCAGGTGAGGTACGGCGGCCAGCGTTGCGCGACGATCCGCGATCGCGCGAGCATCGACCGGTGCAGGCAACCCTAGATCGTCGGTCAATTGCTGTGCGACTGCCTGACAAACGTCTTCCAGCGGCTCGGCTTCGTGCGGCCCGCTCGAACTGATGACAGCGGCGAGCACACCTTGATTGCTGCGATCCAGCGCGCCACGGTCGAATACCCACTGCGCGTAACGCCGTTTCGGCGCGTCGTCAAGCAGCGCACTGAAGCCGCGCGCAATACCGACGGCCGGCGCGTACTTCAGGTAGACGGTGTAGATCGGCTCATGTTCGAACCTTGATAGCGCTTCGTAGGTCGCGCTCAATCGCTCGCTGCGCCCCATGATGTGCTCAAGATGGGCGGGGGCGGCGGCGTAGACGACCGCGTCGACCGCGACGGTGCGCTCAGGCCCGTTCCGCAATTTCAGACGAAAGCCTCTGCGACGTTCGCTGCGGTCGACTCGCTCAACGCGCGCATCGCGCCGAACCTGACCTCCCTGCGCCACAACGTAGCGCTCGACCGCATCGGGAAACAACGCCGAAAGATCGGCGCGCGGCAGCCACATTTCGCTGGCAGAGCCCGCCGCACCCAGCGAATCGCGCAGCACGCTAGCGAAAATCTGCGCGGAGGCGCGATCGAGAGGGGTGTTCAGTGCAGCCAGCGCCAGTGGTCGCCAAACACGTCGAACAACCTGCGATGTCTGGCCGCATTCGTGCAGCCATTGGGTAATGCTGCGATCGTGGCCGACATTCCAGCGAGATTTCTTTAGCCTACGAAGTAAACCGATCAGCGCCGAGCGATCCGAGAGCCCCAGACCACGCGCGGCCAGCAACGCGGCCGCCAGATGCCACGGTGCCGGCAGCCTTGCGGCGTGCAGGCGACATGCCGTCCGGATAGGTGATTTCGAACGGACGGCGCATCGAAGACCGTGTCGAGCGCGACGCCGCACGCTCGAGCAAAGCTTCGCGTACGGCGGTATACGCACCGACCAGCAGGTGCTGGCCGTTGTCGAGCGTGTGACGAATGCGCCGTCCAATTCGAGCGCGAGCCGGCGTGCACGACCGCCGAGCTCGCCGCTCGCTTCGAGCAGGATCGGCTGGTGTCCCGCCCGAGCGCAGGCCGCCGCGGCCGCACACCCGGCCCAGCCGCCGCCGATCACACCGACGCGCAATCGCGGTGCGTTCACGCCGAGACCCAGGTGCTTCCATGCGATCCACAACTTGCGCAGCGGGGTCAGCGCGATGCGCTGATGCAGTACCGGAAGCCGTCGCGCTCGATCTCGTCGAGCAGAGTCGAGTAGATCGCGCCCATGATCAATCCGGTGCGCTGGGCCTTGCGGTCTTCCGCCGGCAGCAGCGCCAGCGCTTCTGCGTAAACGCGCGCGCGCTCGCTCGGCCTGAAAGCGCATCATCGGCACGAAGCCGTCCGACGGTGCGTGCCGCTGCAGGACGTCTGCGACCTTGACCCCGAATTGCTGCATCTCGTCGAGCGGCAGGTAGACGCGCCCGCGGCGTGCATCGTCGCCCACGTCGCGGATGACGTTGATCAGCTGCAGCGCGATCCCGAGCCGGTCCGGCGTACTGCAAGCGTGGCGACATGGCGGTAGCCGAAGATCGACGCCGACATCTCACCGACGACCCCGGCGACCAGATGCGCATAGCGCCGCAACGCTGCGAAGTCGAGGTAACGGTTCTGTCGCAGGTCCATCTCCATGCCGTCGAGGATGGCGGCCAGCCGTGCCTGCGTAATGCCGAACGTCTCCGCGACGAAGGGCTGTAAGGCCACGCGTCACCGGGTGATTCGGATCGCCCGCGGAAAAGCGCTCGATCTCGTCGCGCCACCAGGCGAGTGTTGCCTGCGCCACGGCGGGATCGCTGACTTCGTCGACGACGTCGTCGACCTCGCGGCAGTAGGCGTAGACCGCGGTGATCGCGCGACGCCGTTCCGGCGGCAGAAACAGGAACGAGTAGTAGAAGCTCGAGCCGCTGCCGGCGGCCTTCTGCTGGCAGTACTCGTCGGGAGTCATCGAGCACTCGCCGCCAGCTTCGAGCGACGGTGCGTCTGCGCCGCGGCTGCGCGAGGGGCGCGGCGCGACCGCGCTTCACAGGCTGGCAGTACAGTGAGCGTCATGTGCCCAGTGCTAGCAGCGCGGCGCGCTGCGCCGCGGCTGCTCCAGGGCGCAAGCGCGACCGCGCTTGCAGTTCGCATCCGCCAGGTCATGACCGCACAGTCGCAGTGCGCGCCAGCCCATTAGCGTCCAGTCGCGCGCCGCAGTCGGCCGCCGGAAAACACGTCGCCGTCGCACCGCGTCGATGCGCTCGAGAATGCGCAGCCCGCCGTGGATCACCAGGCGCAGCTCGAAGCCGATGCGGCCCGGCAGAGCGTCGTGCGAGCGGGGCGCCGGATAGCATTAAGGCGCGGGTTCGCTGCGTCTCGAACTGCATCAGCGCGCTCCAGCGCTGCGTCGACAAGCCGAGGCCAGATCTGCCTCACCGACGGCGAAACGCTCGCAGATCGTCGGCTGGGGCAGTAGATGCGCCCCTTGTCCCAATCGAGGCGCGACGTCCTGCCAGAAGTTGGTGAGTTGCAGCGCCGTGCAGATCGCATCGGACCACGCTGCGCAGCTGCGCGTCGCTGCGTCGCGTAAAGCACGAGCAGCAAGCGCCCGATCGGATTCGCGGACCGACGGCAGTAGTCGAGCAGTGACTCGAAGCTGGCGTAGCGCGGCGTGACGACGTCCTGTTCGAAACGCGGACAGAAGATCGCGCAACAGCGGCGTCGGCAGCGCATGAGTGCGCACCGCGCGCGCGAGGTCTGGCCAGTCGCCGGCGCACCGCGTGTCGATCGCGTCGAGCGCGCTCGCGCAGCTCCGCCAGGCCCGACAGGCGTTCCGCGGGTGTCGCATTGCCTTCATCGGCAATGTCGTCGGCGGTGCGGGCGAAGCGGTAGATCGCCCGAATCGCGTCCGCAGTGCCGGCGGCGCAAGCAGCGATGCAACCGGAAAGTTTTCGTAGTGGCCGACACCCATTCAGTCGACGCTAGCACAGGGTCCGAATGCCAAATTGCCGGACCTGCATCCGTTAGAATCACTGCTCCTTGCGCGCCGAGTATAGCCCTTCGGCCGCGGCGCGAAGGTGGCGAAATTGGTAGACGCACCAGGTTTAGGTCCTGACGCCTTCACCGGCGTGGGGGTTCGAGTCCCCCCCTTCGCACCAACCGATCCCGACTGCCGCAATGTGCGGCGTCCGACAAGAATCAGGGAACAAGCCATGCAACAGACGATGGAAAACACGGGCGCGCTCGAGCGTCGTATCGATCTGACCGTCCCGGCGGCGGCGATCGAACAGGAAGTGCAGACCGCGACTCGCCAAGCTCGCGCGCAGCGTGAAGATGCCCGGCTTCCGGCCGGGCAAGGTGCCGATGAAGATGGTCGCAGCGACCTACGGCGCGCAGGTGCAGGCCGAGGTACTGAACGACAAGGTTGGCGAAGCGTTCAACTCGGCGGTCAACGCCGAGCAAGCTGCGCGTCGCAGGGCAGCCGCGGCTCGAAGCCGTGCGCGCGATGGCGAGAACGCGGTCGCCCGACCTGACATTTTCAGCGATTTTTGAGGTCTATCCCGATATTGCGCTCGGTAGACTTGTCCGGTGTCGAGGTGCAGCGTCGCCGTGTGCCCGGTCGGTGAGGCCGAAGTCGACCGCACGCTGGACATCATGCGCAAGCAGCGTGCGACTTTGAAGACGTGCCGCGCCCGGCGCGAACGGCGATGTGGTAGTGGTCGACTTCGCCGGCACGCGTCGAGGGCGATGCCGGCAACCTTTTGAAGGTGGACAGGCCAAGATTTCACATTCACGCTCGGGCGAGGGGCGGATGCTGCCGGAGTTCGAGACGGCGGTGAGCGGAATGGCTGTAGGACGAGCAAGACGTTCCCGCTGACGTTTCCGGCAATTACGCGGCGAGTCAACTGGCCGGAAAGACCGTCAGTTCACGGTGACGGTGAAGAAGGTGAAGCAGCCGGTGCTGGCACCGAAGTCGACGCGGAATTTGCGCGCTCGCTCGGGATCGCCGACGGCGATCTCGGCAAGATGCGAACCGAGATCAAGAACCAACCTCGAGCGTGAAGTGGGTCCGAGGCTGAAGGCTCGCACCGCGACAGGCGATGGCGGCGCTGCTGGCATCGACGTCAGTTCGACGTGCCGAAGGCACTGGTCGAGATCGGAAAAGCAACGCCTGGCCGAGATGGCACGCAAGGATCTGACGGCACGCGGGATGTGCCGGCCGACAAGGATGCGCCGTTGCCGCTCGATTTATTCGCCGCTCAGGCGGAACGCCGTGTGCGGCTCGGGTCTACTCGTCGGTGAAGTCGTGCGCGCGCACGGACTGCAATCGCGGCCTGATCAGATCCGCAAGCTGGTCGAGGACATGGCACAGAGCTACGAAAAGCCGCAGGAAGTCATCAACTGGTACCTTTCGGATCGCAAGCGGCTCGGCTGACCTCGAAGCGGTAGCGCTGGAGGACAACGTGACTCAACTGGGTGTTACGAGCAGCGCAAAGGTGGTCGACACGCCGATCGAGTTCGACGAGCTGATGGGGCACGACAGGCATAATGACGCATCGCGGAGAACGGGAATGAGCACAACGCGATCGAGCAATGGCCGATGGAGCCGCCACAGGCGCTCGGCATGGTGCCGATCGTGATCGAGCAGAGCGGGCGCGGCGAGCGCGCCTACGACATCTACTCGCGCCTGCTGCGCGACCGCGTGGTGTTCATCGTCGGTCCGGTCAACGACCAGACGGCGAACCTGGTCGTCGCGCAGATGCTGTTCCTCGAATCCGAGAATCCGGATAAGGACATCTCGCTCTATATCAACTCGCCGGGCGGATCGGTCTACGCGCGGGCTTGCGATCTACGACACGATGCAGTTCGTCAAGCCCGATGTCTCGACGATCTGCATCGGCATGGCGGCCAGCATGGGCGCCTTTCTGCTGGCCTGCGGGCGCCAAGGGCAAGCGCTACTCGCTGCCGAATTCGCGCATCATGATTCATCAGCCGATCGGGCGGTGCTCAGGGGCAGGCGAGCGACATCGAGATCCACGCGCAGGAAATCCTGTAGACTGCGCGAGCGGCTGAACCAGATTCTGGCGGAACGCACCGGTCAACCGGTCGAGAAGATCGCGAAAGACACCGATCGCGATAACTTCATGTCGGCCGACGATGCCGTAAAGCTACGGACTGGTCGACAAGATCTTCGTCAAGCGCGAGCGAGCAGCCGTAGCGCACGACGGCCGGAGGGCGATTCGCAGCGAATATGTCGGACAAAAAAGGCTCGAGCGAGAAACTTCTCTACTGCTCGTTCTGCGGCAAGAGCCAGCATGAGGTCAAGAAGCTGATTGCCGGCCCGTCGGTGTTCATCTGCGACGAATGCATCGACCTCTGCAACGACATCATCCGCGACGAGACGACCTCGGACGCCGGCATCGCCGGCGCGATCAAGTCCGATCTGCCGACCCCGCGCGAAATCGGCGCGATCCTCGACCAGTACGTGATCGGCCAGGACAAGGCCAAGCGCATCCTTTCGGTCGCCGTCTACAACCATTACAAGCGGCTCAAGCACCTCGCGCCGAAGGACGACATCGAGCTGGCGAAGAGCAACATCCTGCTGATCGGCCCGACCGGCTCGGGCAAGACGCTGCTGGCGCAGACGCTGGCGCGGCTGCTGAACGTGCCGTTCGTGATCGCCGACGCGACGACGCTGACCGAAGCCGGCTACGTCGGCGAGGACGTCGAGAACATCATTCAGAAGCTGTTGCAGAACTGCAACTACGAAGTCGAGAAGGCGCAGAAGGGCATCGTCTACATCGACGAGATCGACAAGATCTCGCGCAAGAGCGACAACCCGTCGATCACCCGCGATGTTTCGGGCGAGGGCGTGCAGCAGGCACTGCTGAAGCTGATCGAAGGCACGATCGCCTCGGTCCCGCCGCAGGGCGGGCGCAAGCATCCGAATCAGGACTTCGTTCAGATCGACACGACGAACATCCTGTTCGTCTGCGGCGGCGCGTTCGACGGGCTCGAAAAGATCATTCGCAACCGCTCGGAAAAGAGCGGCATCGGCTTCGGCGCGACGTGTCACAAGCGCAAGCGAGCGCGGGGTCGGCGACGTGCTGCGCGAAGTCGAGCCTGAAGACCTGATCAAGTTCGGTCTGATTCCGGAACTGGTCGGCCGCCTGCCGGTGGTCGCGACGCTCGACGAACTGAGCGAGGAAGCGCTGGTCGAAATCCTGGTCGAGCCGAAGAACGCGTCTGATCAAGCAGTTTCAGCGGCTTGTTCCAGATGGAAGGCGTCGAACTCGAAATCCGTCCGGACGGCCTGAAAGCGATCGCGCGCAAGGCGATTGAAGCGCAAGACCGGCGCCCGCGGGCTGCGTTCGATCGTGGAAGGCATCCTTGCTCGACGTGATGTACGACCTGCCGAGCACCAAGAACGTCATCAAGGTCGTAGTCGACGACAACACCATCACTGGCGGAAAGCCCCTGCTGATCTACTCCGATCAGCCGAAAGTTGCCAGCGCGCCGCGCTGACCTTGGCGCGATCAGCACCGTTTTCCCTGCGTTATCGCCCCGGCGACGAGGCCGTCTGCGTGCTAGATTGGATTTGCCGTGGATTCCTTCTGCCTTGCATTGCACCCGCGCATGGGCGCATATGCGCGCTTAAAGCTCCATATGAAGGGAACGACTCGAATGACGACCCAGATTCATGCCGCCGGAAACCATCACGCTGCCGCTGCTGCCGCTGCGCGACGTGGTCGTGTTCCCGCACATGGTGATTCCGCTGTTCGTCGGGCGGCCCGAAGTCGATCAAGGCGCTCGAGGCCGCGATGGAAGCCGGCAAGAGCATCATGCTGGTCGCGCAGAAGAACGCGGCGAAGGACGAGCCGACAGCCGAAGACATCTACGAAATCGGCTGCGTCGCCAACATCCTGCAGATGCTGAAGCTGCCCGACGGCACCGTGAAGGTGCTGGTCGAGGGCGCGCAGCGTGCCCGCATCGAGCGCATCGTTGAAGGCTCCGGCGCATTTCACCGCCGACGTGCTGCCGATCGTGCCCGATCATCAGCCGACCGCCGAAGCCGAGGCGCTGCGGCGCGCGATCGTCAGCCAGTTCGACCAGTACGTGAAGCTGAACAAGAAGATCCCGGCCGAAATCCTGACCTCGATTGCCGGAATCGACGAGGCGGGCCGCCTGGCGGACACGATCGCCGCGCATCTGCCGCTGAAGCTCGAGCAGAAGCAGAAAATTCTCGAGATGTTCGGCATCAACGAGCGTCTCGAGCATCTGCTGGCGCAGCTCGAAGCCGAGATCGACATCCTGCAGGTCGAAAAGCGCATCCGCGGCCGCGTCAAGCGGCAGATGGAGAAGAGCCAGCGCGAGTACTACCTGAACGAACAGGTCAAGGCGATCCAGAAGGAACTCGGCGAAGGCGAAGAGGGCGCCGATCTCGAAGAGCTCGAAAAGAAAATCACGCGCCGCGCGGATGCCGAAGGCTGCGCGCGAGAAGGCGCAGTCCGAGCTGAAGAAGCTCAAGCTGATGTCACCGATGTCGGCCGAAGCCACGGTCGTGCGCAACTACCTCGACACGCTGATCGGCCTGCCGTGGAAAAAGCGCAGCCGGATCAACAACGATCTGAGGAACGCCGAGAAGGTGCTGAACGACGATCACTACGGCCTCGAGAAGGTCAAGGAACGTATCCTCGAGTACCTCGCCGTGCAGCAGCGCGTCGACAAGGTGAAGGCGCCGATCCTGTGCCTGGTCGGTCCTCCGGGCGTCGGCAAGACCTCGCTCGGCCAGTCGGTCGCGCGCGCGACGAACCGCAAGTTCATCCGCATGGCGCTCGGCGGCGTGCGTGACGAGGCCGAGATTCGCGGCCACCGCCGCACGTACATCGGCTCGATGCCGGGCAAGATCCTGCAGAGCCTCGGCCGAAGTCGGCGTGCGCAATCCGCTGTTCCTGCTCGACGAAGTCGACAAGATGGGCATGGATTTCCGCGGCGATCCGGCGTCGGCGCTGCTGGAAGTGCTCGATCCCGAGCAGAACCACACCTTTCAGGATCACTACGTCGAAGTCGATTTCGACCTGTCGGACGTGATGTTCGTTGCCACCAGCAACACGATGAACATTCCGCCGGCGCTGCTCGACCGGATGGAAGTGATCCGTCTGTCGGGCTACACCGAGGAAGAGAAGGTGCACATCGCGCTGCAGCACCTGCTGCCGAAGCAGATGAAGACCAACGGCCTGAAGATCGGGCGAGCTTGCGGTCGCCGAAAGCGCGATCCGCGACATCATTCGCTACTACACGCGCGAGGCCGGCGTGCGCTCGCTCGAGCGCGAAATCAGCAAGATCTGCCGCAAGGTCGTCAAGCAGCTGCTGCTGAAGAAGCCAGGACAAGAAGATCCACGTCAACGCGAAGAACCTCGACAAGTTCCTCGGCGTGCGGCGCTACAACTTCGGCGTGGCCGAAAAGAGAATCAGGTCGGCCAGGTGACCGGCCTCGCGTGGACCGAGGTCGGTGGCGACCTGCTGACGATCGAGGTCGCGACGATGCCGGGCAAAGGCAACGTCCATCGGACGGGCTCGCTGGGCGACGTCATGAAGGAATCGGTCGAGGCGGCGACGATCGGTCGTGCGCGCGCGTGCGCGCCGGCTCGGAGTCCGCGACGAGGTGTTTCGAGAAAACCGACATGCACGTGCACTTTCCGGAGGGCGCAACGCCGAAGGACGGACCGTCCGCCGGCATTGCGATCACGACGTCGCATCGTCTCGGCCCTGAGCGGAATTCCGGTGCGCGCGGACGTGGCGATGACCGGCGAGATCACGCTGCGCGGCGAAGTGCTGGCGATCGGCGGTCTGAAGGAGAAGCTGCTCGCGGCGCATCGCGGCGGCATCAAGACGGTGCTGATTCCCGAGGAAAACGTCAAGGATCTCGCGGAGATTCCGGACAACGTGAAGAACCGACTTGAGATCGTTCCCGTCAAGTGGATCGACAAGGTGCTCGAAGTCGCGCTCGAGCGTCAGCCGGTGCCGCTGACCGACGAGGAAGCAGCGGCCACCGCCGGCCAAGCCGGCCGGAGCGCCGGAACCGCCGGCGAGGTCGTCAAGCATTGATGCGAGTCAGGAGCCGTGTGCGCTTTGCAGCGAGCCGGCAACTGATTCTTTCGCATTTCGAGCAGAAATTCGTTTGCTTGCTGCTTGACACTGCAGATCACGTCGCGGTTGAATAGCCGTTCAACTCTTCAGCCACATTCTCATGCGCGCCGCAGATACATAAGCCGGAACAAGATGCGATGCAGTGCGACGCGCGACCGCATGATACGCGCAGTCCAGATCTCACGAGGGGGCATAAGTGAACAAGACAGAACTGATCGACCACATCGCCAAACAAGCGGACATCTCAAAAGCCGCGGCAGGTCGGGCGCTCGAAGCGATCGTCGCGTGGCATACGGAGCAGCCTGAAGAAGGGCAACTCGGTGACGCTGGTCGGCTTCGGTACGTTCGCGGTCGGCAAGCGCGCGGCGCGTACAGGTCGCAATCCGCGCACGAACGAGGCGATCAAGATCAAGGCGGCCAAGGTGCCGAAATTCCGCCCCGGCAAGGCGCTGAAAGATTCGCTAAACTAGCGCGCTTCGCAGCAGTTGAGCTGCTGCGAGACGCAGCAGCGCGATCACTGCGCGCTGTGGAAGCGCGGAACACCGCATGAGCTGAGGGTGCTTAGCTCAGTTGGTAGAGCGGCGCCCTTACAAGGCGTAGGTCGGGAGTTCGAGCCTCTCAGCACCCACCAACGAGCCATCTGGAGTACCTGCGAAGCGTCGCTGCAGACGCGCAGGAGTGGTAGTTCAGTCGGTTAGAATACCGGCCTGTCACGCCGGGGGTCGCGGGTTCGAGTCCCGTCCACTCCGCCACACGACGAAAAAGGCGAACGCAAGTTCGCCTTTTTTGTTGTTGCGTTCGCTGACCGAGAACACTTGCCATGTTCGATTCGTCCGCTCGCACCGCCGCTGGCTGATGTTTTTCATGCTGGTGCTGATTCTTCCGTCCTTCGTGTTCTTCGGCATCCAGGGCTACAACCGCTTCATGGAAACCGAGGGTGCGCTGGCGACGGTCGACGGCACGCCGATAACGCAGCGCGAGTTCGAGATTGCCCAGCGCGAGCGGGTCGAGCGCCTGCGGCAGCAGTCTCGGCCCGAAGTTCGATCCGAAGCTGCTCGACACTCCCGAAGCGCGGGCCGCGGTGCTCGACGGCTGCTGCTCGATCGGGCGCTGACCAACGAGGTCGAGCGCAGCAACCTGGTCGTTACCGTGATCGGCTGCGGCAGGTCATCTGCCAATGTTCCGGCCTTTCAGCAGGACGACAAGTTCAGTCTCGAGCGCTACAAGGCCTACGTGGCGCGCGCAGGGCATGAGCGAGGCGGCAGTTCGAGGAGACGCGTTCGCAGCGATCTGCGCAAGCAGACTGTTCGCTTCAGGCCGTGCTCGAATCCACGATAATGCCGACGCAGGTGCCGAGCGCATCGACCGCGTCCTGCTCGAGCAGCGTGAGGTGCGCGATGCTGCCGATTCCGCACGAGGCAGTTTGCGTCCAAAGGCCAGCGTCACCGATGCGCAGGTCGCCGAGTACTACGAGAAGCACACCAAGGACTTCGAGACGCCCGAGAGCGTGCAAGGTCGAATATCGTCGTGCTGATCGCCGAGACGCTGGCCGGCGACGTGCCAGTCGCGGAGGAGGACGTCAAGAGCTACTACGAGCAGAACAAGGCGCGCTACGGTATCGAGGAGCAGCGGCGCGCGAGCCATATCCTGATCACGCCCGAGGCGGTCCGATAAGGCCGCAGCCCGCAAGAAGGCCGAAGACGGCGCTCGCCGCCGTCAAAGCCAACCCGAGCGACTTCGCGAAGATCGCGAAGGAGCAACTCCAAGGATCCGGGCTCTGCGGCGCAGGGCGGCGACCTCGGCTTCTTCGGCAAGCGGCATGATGGTCAAGCCGTTCGAGGACGTCGCGTTCATCGGCTGAAGCAGCGGCGAAATCAGCGATATCGTCGAGACCGACTTTGGCTTTCACATCATCCGTGTCACCGAAATCAAGCCCGCACGAGGCCAAACCGCTGGCCGAAGTGCGCGCCGACATCGAGCGCGAACTGCGAACGTCAGCAGGCGCAGAAGAATTTCGCCGAAGCGGCCGATCAGTTCACCAATCTCACGTACGAGCAGGCGGACTCGCTCAGCCTGCGGCGCACAAGCTCGGACTTAAAATCACCACGCAGGACAACCTTACGCGCCCGGCTTCCGCGCGGCCAAATCTCGGGACGCCGCGCGTGATCGAGGCGATGTTTTGCGACGACTCCCTCAAGAATCGGCGCAACACGCAGGCGATCGAGATTGGCCCGAACACGCTGGTCTCGGCGCGCGTCCTCGAGCATCGTCCCGCAGCGGTCCGCCCGCTCGACGAAGGTCAGGCCTGATCCGCCAGCGGCTCGAGCGCGGAGGCCGTTCGGCTGGCACGCGAGGCCGGCGAACAGCGGCTTGCCGAGCTGCGCAAGGAGCCGAGCGATGCCGGACTTCTCCGCGCCGAAGGTCGTTTCGCGCCGAGCGCCGCAGGATATGCCGCCGGACGCGCTCAATGAGATGCTGCGCATTCCGGCCGACAAGCTGCCGACATTCGTCGGCCGAAGTCGGAGCCGACTTCCGAAGGCCAGCACGGGCTATCTGATCGCGGAGGTGATTGCGTCGAAGGAAGGCGAAGCGATCACCGCCGGCGCAGCGCGACGCGCGAGCGCGCGCGATCACTCAGCAGGCCGCCGCCGCCGCTGAATTTACGTACGCCGAGGGTTGTGAAGGCGCGGCACGACGTCAAAGATCCTGCGCGCCGATCTGCAGCGCAAGACTGACGAAAAGCCAGCGGCCAAGGCTGCAGCGGGGGACGTGAAGTCAGGCGAGGCAAGTAGGCCGGAGCTTCGGCCGCCAGCGCCCGCGCCGCAGCTTCGTAGTCTTCGACGGCGTCGCTTTCGATGCGCACGATCGTCGGCACTGCGCGCGCGCTTAAAGTTGCGCTCGATCGACTTCAGGTAAGCCGGGTCGTAGTGCTCGATCAGCAGCTGCTCGACCACGCTGTCCCAGTCGTCATCGCGTGCGAGCGCCTTCCATTGCGCGATCTTCTGGCGACCGTGCAGTGCTGCCAGGCAATCGAGCTGACGTATCAGCGCATCGGGATCGCGCTCGAAGTGCTCGTACTCGTCGCGAAGCAGCCGGATGCGTGCCTGCAGCGGAACGTCGAGCGTCACGCACTCCGACGCGCGCATCAGTCTGAGCAGCAACTGGTCCGGGACCTGCAGCTCTCCGATCTTTCGGCTCTCGGACTCGACGAAAACCGATGCGCTTCGGGTCGCAACGAGCGCAGCGCGGACCAGATCAGTGTTTCAAACAGCTTCTGCGACGGTTGCGGTTGTGAGGGCAGGCCGCCCAGCACGGAGCCACGATGATGTGCGAGCGTCTCGAGATCGAGCACCTGCGCACCCTGCGTGCTCGAGCTGCTGCAGCAAGCGGCTCTTGCCGCTGCCGGTCGTGCCGCAAATCGACACGAAGCGACAAGCGCGCCGGCAGCGTGGTCAGGTCGGCCATCACTCGCTCGTCGATACGCGCGATAGCCGCCGTGCAAGTTGCCGCGCCTGCCAGCCGACGCGTCGCAGAATGTGCGTCATCGCACCGCTGCGATTGCCGCCGCGCCAGCAGTACACGAGTGGCCGCCAGTCTTCGGCTTTCGAGTGAAACGCGTCTCGAGGTGCAGCGCGATGTTGCGCGAGACGTACGCCGCGCCGCGACGTCGTGCCTCGAACGACGACTGCTGGCGATCCATCGTCCCGACTTCGACGCGCTCGGCGTTCGGTGAGCACCGGGCAGCTGATCGCGCCCGGAAGATGGTCGATCGCGAATTCAGCTCTCGCTGCGAACGTCGATCAGCGAATCGAACTGCGACAGTCGAGCAATGCATCAGACGCCGAGATCACGCTGCGCTCAAACGATTCCGCGCGTGCAGTCAGCCTCATCGCGCTGCAGCTTTCGCCGGGCTTCGTTGCCTCAGTCATCGGCTCGCAGACGCGGCCACACCGTTTGCAGAATTCTGGCTTGTGCCGGTGCGCTCGGATGGATTCGATCGGCCTGAAAGAATGTCCGGCGAATCCGAAAAGCCTTCGAGCAGGAATGGTACGAGCGCACGCGTCGTTCTGCTTGGCGACGCCTGCGAACGCGTCGTAAAAGCGCTCGGTGTACTCGCGCCCGTAATTCGGCGGCATCCGAATGCCGACCACTACGACGCGTGCCCCCGCTGCCTGGCTGGCGCGAATCATCGTCGGCAGATTGTCTTGCATGCGAGCAACCGGCAATCCGCGCAAGCCGTCGTTGCCGCCGAGTTCGATGATGACGATCGACGGCCGATGCTGCTTCAGCAGCGCAGGCAGGCGTGTGCGTCCACCACTGGTGGTGTCACCGCTGATGCTGGCATTGACGACCGTATAATTCGAGCCGCTTTGCTGCAGTCGATTTGCGAGCAGCTGCACCCACCCTTGGCCGCGCTGTAATCCGTACTCCGCCGACAGGCTGTCGCCGAGCACGAGAATGACCGGCTCGCAACCGTTGGAGTTGTTGCCGGCGCTGGACTGACCGCGCCGAGCCCGGCTGCATTCAATGCGACGGCGCACAGGCGACGCCAGCAATCCAACGAAACGAATCAGGAAAGTTCTGCGCACGAGATGAATGACAGTGAAGAAAATCGCGGTCGAGGCGCGCAGTCTCAGCAAGATCGTGCAGGACGCTACGGGCAGCCTGACCATTCTCGATGATATCAATCTGAGCATCGCGTCCGGCGAAACGGTCTCCATCGTCGGCGCGTCGGGATCGGGAAAATCCACACTGCTCGGACTGCTGGCGGGACTCGATGTTCCGACATCGGGCGCGGTGCGCATTTTCGGCAGAGACATGTTCGCGCTCGACGAAGACGGACGTGCAGCGCTGCGCGCCGCGTCACTCGGATTCGTGTTCCAGTCGTTTCAATTGTTGCCGCATCTGAATGCGCTGGAAAACGTCCTGCTGCCGCTCGAGCTGACCGGGCGTACACCCGAGAGGCGACGAACCGGTCGACGCCGCGCGCACGCTGCTGCAGCGAGTGGGTCTGGGTGAACGACTGTCGCACTACCCGAAGTATCTGATCCGGCGGCGAACAGCAACGAGTCGCGCTCGCGCGTGCGTTCGTGCTGCGGCCGCCGTTGCTGCTGGCCGACGAACCGACCGGCAGCCTCGACGCGCGGACCGGCGAAGCGGTGATCGACCTGATGTTTCAACTGAATCGCGAGCGCGGTTCGACGCTGTTCCTCGTCACGCACGACGCGGACATCGCGAGGCGCTGCGCCCGCCGCATCGAGCTGCACGCGGGCCGGGTCGTCCGGCACCGTCGAGGTTTCGGCGTTGACGTAAGCAGTCCGAATCGTCTGCTGCCGGTGCGCCGCAACCGGGCCAGCTCATCGGCCGCCCGCGGTGCGATGTCGCCGGCAGTCAAACCGACATCACGGCCTTCGCCGGCGCGGCCATGCAGCCACGTTGCAGCCAGCGTCGCGTGCCACGGGTCGAAGTGCTGCGCGAACAGGCCACCCAGCAGACCTGCGAGCACGTCGCCGGTGCCCGCCGTCGCAAGTGCGGGCCACCCGTGGGGTTGATCGCGTAACGACCATTCGATGTGCACGGCGACGCTGCCGGCGCCTTTCAGCACGACGATGCTGTCGATAACGCGTCGCCAACTCGCGAGCGCGCGTGACTGCGATCGAACTGGACGTCATCGGCCGAAACTTCCAGCAAACGAGCAGCCTCGAGCGGGTGTGGCGTCAGCACGGTCGTGGCATTGCGGGCGGCGAGGCACTCGCTCAGAGCGGGACCTTGTGACAACAAGTTCAGTGCATCGGCGTCGATGATCAGCGATGCATCGCTGTCCAACGCCCATTGCAATGCCCGCCGCGCCGCGTCGTTCTTGTCCAAGTCCGCAGCCGATGACGATCGAATGCAAGTTTTCGATCGACGCGTACGGACGAAACATCAGCTCGGGCTGGGCTGGATCGACGCGAAATTCGGGTGCACCGATGCAATCGACATAGACGCGACCGGCACCGATGGTCAGTGCCGCGCGCGCCGCGAGCAGTGCGGCGCCGACCATGCCCACGTGCCCCGCCGATGACCAGTGCATTGCCGTAGCTTCCCTTGTGCGTGTTACGCCGGCGCGGCACAACGATCTGCGAAAAGTCGGACGGATCCGTCAGCATCGTTCGCGTCGACGCGGGTTCGACGCCGAGGCGGTCTACCGTAACGCGTGCCGGCGGCGTCTACACCGTCGCCTGTGTGCAGGCCAGGCTTGTCGGCGATGAACGTAATCGTCTCTGAGGCGTAGACGCCTTCGACACCTCCGAGCCAGCAGCCGCGATCGGCATCGAGTCCGCTCGGCACGTCGATCGCGACGACGTGCGTGTGTTGCGTCATTGATCCACTGGGCGGCGGCGAGCAACGCACCTTGCAGCGGTCGCGTTTGTCCGATTCCGAGCATTGCATCGACGATCACATCGAAGTGCTGTCCGGTTGGCAGCTCAGTCGCGACTTGTGCCGCCGGACGATCGCCAGCGCGCGAGAGCATTGCGGGCATCGTCGGAGACGGGTTTGGCCAATTGGACGCACGTGATGCGATGTCCAGCGTCCCGCAACTCGCTCGCCGCCGCGTAGCCGTCACCACCGTTGTTGCCGGGGCCAGCAACGACGCATATGGACAGCGCTTTGCCCGGACTGCGACATGGCGATGCGCGTTAGCGACAGCCGTACCAGCGCGCGCCATAAGCGTTCCGGCGGGTAGCTTGGCTTGCGCCGCTCGCTCGATCGCACGCAATTCGGCAACGGTTACAGCGGTGTGCCCATTGCTAGCGATGCCGTGTGTAGCGGTCGAGCGTCAAACCGTCGAGGTCGATCGCCGGCGTTCTTCGTGCGATGACGTCGGCCAGCACGCGCGCCGAACCACACGACATCACCCAACCCGTGGAGCCGTGTCCGGTGTTCAGGTACAAATTCGCGATCGGAGTTTTACCCAGCACCGGAGGACCGTCGGGCAGCATCGGACGGGCACCGATCCAGAAGCGCGATTTCGGGTACGAAGCGGCGTAGGGAAACCAGTCCTGCGCAACTTTCAGTAGCGTGCGCAGTGCGCTGTCGCGCAGCTGCATTCCCGCGCGTGCCGAGCTCGGCCGTTCCTGCGATTCTTAGCCACTTGCCCATTCGCGTGATCGCCACCTTGTACGTTTCATCCATCACGCTGATGTACGGCGCATGCTCGAACGCGGTGATCGCCGCTGTAGCTGAGTAGCCCTTGACCGGCTGCATCGGCAGTCGAATTCCGAGTGGTCGCAGCAACGCAAGGCTGTCGATTCCGCCGGCAACGACAAATGCGTCAGCCGTTGAACGTCGCCGGTGTCCGTCCGCAGTCCGGTGACTTGCTGCTGCTCGACTCGCAGGCTTTGCGCGACTACACCGAAGCGAAAGTCGACCCCATCGCGAATCGCGATATCTTTCAGCTGCTGCGCGAAGAACGCGCAGTTGCCGGTCTCATCGTTTGGCAGATGAAGCGCACCTGCAAGCCGTGTCGGCGCGTGCAACGCGGGTTCGAGCGCATGCGCTTCATCGGTGCTCAGAAGACGGTGCGCGACGCCGAGCTCGGTCAGCATCTTGCGCGTGACCGCCGAACGCTCGACTTCAAGATGCGTACGAAAAAGCTGCAGGTAGCCGGTTGTCTGCTCGTAATCGAGCTTATGCAGCGCGCGCAGCGCGCGCAGCTCGGACTGGCTGTAGAACGCGAGCCGCTGCATGCGAGCCTTGTTGCGTGTGAAGCGGTCGAGACGGCACTCGCCGAGCCAGCGAGCGATCCAGCGCCACAGCGCCGGATCGAGCGAAGGCCGAAACACGATCGGAGCTTCGGACTTGAACAGATATGAAAGGACCTTGGCCGGCATGCCGGGCTGCGACCATGGAGCGACGTACGACGGCGCCATCACCCCTGCATTGGCGAAGCTCGTTTCCTGCGCGACGCCGGAGCGTCGCTCGATGACAGTCACATCGTGACCGTCGCGTCGCAAGAAGTAGGCGGTAGTGACGCCGATGATCCCGGCGCCGATCACGACGATGCGCATTGCTCAATATCGCGTCAGGTTTGCTCTGCCCATCACCAGATCCGGCAGCCAGTGGCGATTTCCGGAAACACGGTGATTAGCGCGATCGCAACCAGCAGCATCACAAAGAACGGCAACGCAGCCAGCGCGATCGTGTTGCTGTCCTTGCCGGTCATGTTCTGCAGCACGAACAGGTTGAAGCCGACCGGCGGCGTGACTTCGGCAATTTCGACCAGCAGCACGACGAAGATGCCGAACCACACCAGATCGAACCCGGCCGTCTGAATCATCGGCAGCACCACTGCCGTCGGTCAGCACGATCATCGAGATGCCGTCGAGCGCCGTACCGAGGATGACGTAAAAGATCGACAGAATGGCGATCAGCGCGTACGGCGTCAGACCGAGCGCGCCGACCCACTCGGCCAGCTCGCGCGGCAACCCGGTGAACGCCATCGCCTTGCTGCAAGAAACGACGCGCCGGCCAGGATCAACATGATCATGCAAGACAGACGCGTCGCTGCCGAGCAGGCGTCTCGACGAAGTTCGACCACGTCAGCGATCCGCCCCACCTGGCAATCGACCAGCGAGCCCAGCACGCCGTACGCCGCGCACTCGGTCGCGGTCGCCAGCCCGCGCCAGCGAGCACGTACAGAACGAACACGATCAGCAGCGTCACGGAATCAGCTCGCGCGACTTGCGAAGCTTCTCGCGAATCAGCGTCAATGCCGGTCCGGCGCTGGGAGTGCACGTCGGGTTGAGCAGCGCCCAGAAGATGATGTAGCCCGAAAAAAGCGCCATCAGCAGAAAGCCCGGCATGACGCCGGCGAGAAAGATGCGGATGATCGATACGTCGGCGGCCACCGCGTAGACGACCATGATGATCGACGGCGGAATCAGGATACCGAGCGTGCCGGCGCGTGGCGAGCGACCCGAGCGCGACCTGCTCGTCGTAGCCACGTCGCATCAGCTCGGGCAGCGCGACCTTGCGCGATCGTCGCGCAGGTCGCCGCGGAAGAGCCCGAGACCGAGCCGAAGATCGCCGCAGCCGAGAATGTTGACGTGCAGTCAACCGTCCCGGAATGCCGCTGCAGCCACGGCGCGAGTCCGTCGAACATCTGTTCGGACAGCCGGGTTCGAAACAGGATCTCGCCCATCCAGATGAACAGCGGCAGCGCCGCCAGCTCCCACGATGCGCTGCGTTCCCCACAACGTCGTAAACAGACTGCGACCTGGAGACGTGTCGTGAAAAGCCGGCAAGCCCAACCCAGCCGACGATACCGAGCGACATGCCGATCCACACTCCGGCACACAACAGGATGCCGAGAATGCACGAGCAGGATCGTTCCGATCGCGATGACGCCCATAGCCGCGCCTTAATGTCTTCGGTGAAGTCGCCGCGCGCGTGGCGCTCTTCGATTGCCACTTGATACGCGGGCCGATGGCCGCGCAACACTGCAGTCAACTCGTCGATCACCGCGATCAGCAGAAGCGCGAGCGCCGAACGCAAACGGATAGCTGCGGAATCCAGATCGGCACGACCAGCAGTCCCGATCGACATTTCGCTCGTAGGCCCAGCTCTCATAGACACCGTAGTTAGCCCATCCGGCGAAGTAGACGGCGGTCGCCACCAACGCGATCGACAGCGCAACGACCTCCATCGGCCGCGCGTTGCCGCGCAGGCGACAGCTGCTATCCATCACCAACATCATCCGCACGAAGTCGTCCACGCCTGAAAGCGCTGGCCATCGGAGGAACGCGGCCGCCGCGCACATCCAAGAACACGCAGATCGTCGGTGCCGCTCAGACTGATGCCCAGCGGCCGCGTCAGCGCCGCGCCGATCATCACGGCGAAGATCGCAAGACACAAAAAAAGCCCCGCCGTAGGCGGAGCCTTCGTAGAGCCGGTATCAAGCCAGCGGCGCATGTGTCGCCGGTGCCGAGCAAATGGCGCTTGAGGCGCACCAGCACCTGCATCTGCGCTCTACTTCTTCGCGATACGACGTCAACAGATATGATCGCCTTGCCGTCGGCGCCGGCCTTGCTTCAGCCACTCGTCGAGCATCTCGTCGCCGATCTTCTTCATAGTCGCCCATTCAGCTGCGGGCTCGGTTTGACAACGTCATCTTGTTCTTGCGCAACGATCGCCGAGCGATTCGTCGGTGTAGCCACGCATGCGTTCCCAGCCCTTGCGCTCGGCGTCTGCGATGCCGCCTTCACAACGCTGTCCTGCGTCGGCTTATCGAGCTTGTCGAACTCCTGCTGATTCACGATCACCATGTTCTTCGGCAACCATGCGTCGACCGTGTGAAAGTGGGTCAGCGTCTCCCACACCTTGCTAGTCGACTCCGGTGGCGCCCGACGACATGAACGAATCGACCGACGCCGGTCGGCGAGCGCCTGCGACAGCTCGGCCGCCTGGATCGTCAGCGGTTGTGCCCCGACCGCTGCGCGATCGTGGATGTGGCGGGGTTGTACGCGCGCCACTTGAGCCCCTTCATGTCGGCCAGCCGTGTTCAGTTCCTTCTTCGCGTAGATGCCCTGCGGCGGCCACGCGACCGCATACAGCAGCTTCAGCCCGCGCTTCGCCAGCAGTGCGATCGACCACGGGCCGCTGCGCCTGCCACAGCTTCCACGCGTCATCGAACCCGGTTGCCAGAAACGGCAGCGAATCGAGCGCCGAACACTGGGTTCTGGTTGTCCAGCAGGCTCATCAGAACCTCGCCGATCTGCGCCTGCCCGCTTTCGCACCGCGCGCGTGATCTCCGGCGCCTTGAACAGCGAACCGTTGGGATGCACGGTGATCTTGAGCTTGCCGCTGGTGGCGACTCGACATCCTTGGCAAACTGAGTCAGGTTCACCGTATGCGGATTGCCGATCGGATAACCGGCGGCAGATTCCACTTCGATCTGCGCGGACGCGGGCATTGAGCCAGCACGCACGATGGCGGCCGCGCTCACACAGTACAGGTGAACGGCGTTTCATGGTGTCCTCGCTGGATGCCGGCAGCAATAGCGAAAACGAGCGAATTGCGTTGGTAACATCGGCTGCACGCAATACTACTAGCACATGCCGCCAACACCATGGAGCAACCGGTAGTCACAGCGTCGCTGGCAATTCTGGATCGACCGCGGCGGCACTTTCACCGATGTCGTTGCGCGCCAGCCCGACGGCACGCTGGTGACCCACAAGCTGCTGTCGGATAACCCTGAGCAGTACGACGACGCGGCGATTGCCGGCATCCGGCGCCTGCTGCGCATTCCCGCGAACGCTGCGGTGCCGGTTGACCTGATCGACTCGGTCAAAATGGGAACGACCGTCGCGACCAATGCGTTGCTCGAACGCAAGGGCGAGCCGACGGTGTTGGTCGTCACACGCGGCTTTCGCGACGCGCTGCGCATTGCCTATCAAAATCGGCCGCGGCTGTTCGATCGTCACATTGTGTTGCCCGAGTTGCTCTACTCGAGGGTGATCGAGGTGGACGAGAGGCTCGGCGCGCACGGCGAAGTCGTGACACCGCTCGATCTCGCCGCGGCGCGTGTCGAGCTTGAAGCCGCGTACGCCGCGGGTTTCCGATCGGTCGCGATCGTGTTGATGCACGGTTACCGGTACCCGGCCCACGAAGCCGCGCTCGAAGCCGCAGCGCGCGAGATCGGGTTCGCGCAGGTTTCAGCGTCGCACCGTGTCAGCGCGTTGATGAAGTTCGTCGCGCGCGGCGATACCACCGTGGTCGATGCGTATCTGTCGCCGATTTTGCGGCGCTACGTCGAGCATGGTCGCAAGCGAGCTGCCGGGAACACGCCTGTTGTTCATGCAATCGTCGGGCGGGCTGACGGATGCGCGCCGGTTTCAAGGCAAGGATTCGATTCTGTCGGGCCCGGCAGGTGGCATCGTCGGCATGGTGCGGACCAGCCTAGCGGCGGGATTCGACCGTGTGATCGGCTTTGATATGGGCGGCACGTCGACCGATGTCTCGCATTTTGCCGGCCGAGATGTCAGCGACTGCGAGCGCGCGTTCGAGACGCAGGTCGCGGGCGTGCGGATGCGGGCGCCCATGATGAGCATCCATACGGTGGCGGCGGGCGGCGGATCGATCCTGCATTTCGATGGCGCGCGGCTTAGAGTCGGACCCGACTCGGCAGGCGCGAATCCGGGCCCAGCTTGCTATCGGCGCGGCGGACCGCTGACGGTGACCGATTGCAACGTGATGATCGGAAAAATTCAGCCCGCATTTTTCCCCCGGGTATTCGGGCGTCGCGCCGACGAAGGGCTGGATGACGACGTCGTACGCGAGAAATTCGCCGCGCTGGCGATGGAAATCGAAGACGCCACAGGCCGCGCATTGACACCTGAGGAGCTGGCCGATGGCTACCTCGACATCGCCGTTGGCAACATGGCGGAAGCGATCAAGCGCATTTCGATCCAGCGCGGCCACGACGTAACGCAGTACACGCTGAGCGTGTTCGGCGGCGCTGGCTGGGCAGCATGCGTGCCGAGTTGCCGACGCGCTTGGCATGACACGCATCTTCGTGCATCCGCTGGCAGGTGTCCTGTCGGCTTACGGCATGGGCTTGGCCGATCAGACGGCCATGCGAGAGCAATCAATCGAGCGCCGCCTGGAAGCCGGTGCAATGCCGGTGCTGGACGAAGCGCTCGATCGCCTGGCTGCCGAAGCGACCGGCGATCTCTTATCGCAAGGGGTCGCGGCTGAGCGCGTCACCGTCGTCCGACGCGTACATCTTCGCTACGAGGGTACCGATTCGGCGTTGATCGTGGCGGCAGCGACGTTGCCGGAGATGCAGGCGGCATTCGATGCCGAGTACCTGAAGCGCTATTCGTTTCTAATGCAGCAACGCGGCCTCGTGATTGAAGCCGTCTCGGTCGAGGCGATCGGGCAGGGCGAGGCCGTGGTTGAGAACAAGGCTGCCCAAGCCGCGCGCTCAGCGCCGCTTTCGCCGAAAGGAACCGCACGCATGTTCAGCGTCGGCGGCGTGGCGGTCAGCGCCTCTGTATGCGCGTACCGAAATGCGCGCCGGCGACGTGATCGGAGGTCCGGCGATCATCGCCGAAGCGAACGCGACGACCGTTATCGAGTGTGACTGGGAAGCCATTGTCACCGAGCTCGACCATCTTGTTCTGGAGCGCGTCCGCCCACGCGCAGCAATGCAGGCTATCGGTACCGATGCCGACCCGATCATGCTCGAGGTGTTCAACAACCTTTTCATGTCCATCGCCGAGCAGATGGGCCTGCGACTGCAGAACACGGCGTACTCGGTCAATATCAAGGAGCGACTCGATTTCTCGTGCGCTCTGTTTGATTCGGCCGGCAATCTGATCGCGAATGCGCCGCACATGCCGGTGCACCTGGGCTCGATGAGCGAGTCGATCAAGACCGTGATGCGCGAGAACGCCGGCGCGATGAAGCCCGGTGATGCGTATGCGATCAACGATCCGTATCACGGTGGCACACATCTGCCGGACGTGACCGTCATTACCCCCGTGTTCGATCGGGCCGGGCAGGAGATTCTGTTCTATGTCGGCTCGCGCGGACACCACGCGGACATCGGCGGCACGACGCCGGGATCGATGCCGCCCTTTTCGACGTCGCTCGACGAGGAAGGCGCGCGCTTCATCAATTTCAAGCTGGTCGAAGGGCAGGGCGTCACGGACGGAGTTGAACGTGCAGGACGGATCCGCGAAGCCGAGCTAATGGCGTTGCTGACCTCAGGCCCGTATCCAGCGCGAAATCCGCAGCAGAACCTTGCCGACTTGCGAGCCCAGATCGCGGCGAACGAAAAAGGGCGTGAAGAGCTGTTGAAGATGGTCGAGCAATTCGGACTCAACGTCGTGCGCGCCTATATGCAACACGTGCAGGACAACGCCGAGGAGTCCGTGCGACGGGTGATCACGCGGCTGAAGGACGGCGCTTTCGACTACCAGCTCGACAATGGCGCGCTGATTCGCGTTCGTATCAAGGTCGATCGAGAAAACCGCTCCGCAACGATCGACTTCACCGGCAGCTCGGATCAGCTGGCGAATAACTTCAACGCGCCGAGTGCCGTGTGTTACGCAGCCGTGCTGTACGTATTTCGCACGCTGGTCGATGCCGACATTCCATTGAACGCAGGTTGCCTGAAACCGCTGCACGTCGTTATCCCGGAGCGCTCGATGCTCAATCCCCGCTACCCGGCAGCCGTTGTCGCGGGCAATGTCGAGACATCGTCGTGCATCACCGATGCACTTTACGGCGCGCTCGGCGTGATGGCGGCCGCGCAGGGAACGATGAACAACTTCACGTTCGGTAACGATCGTTATCAGTACTACGAAACAATCTCCGGCGGTTCGGGCGCCGGCGTTCTGGATGTTGGTGCCGGCGGAGCGGAAAGGGCGGCGGAAGATGGATTCAACGGTACCGATGTCGTGCAGACGCACATGACGAATTCGCGCCTGACCGATCCGGAGGTACTTGAGTTCCGTTACCCGGTTCGCCTGGAGAGCTACGAAATACGACCGAATTCGGGTGGGGCCGGACGCTGGCGCGGGGGCAATGGTGGAACGCGCCGAGTACGTTTCTTGGAGTCGATGACCGCATCGATTCTGGCCAATCATCGGTCGATTCGACCGTTCGGGATGGCGGGTGGCGAACCCGGTGAAGTAGGGCGTAATTGGATCGAAAGAACTGACGGGCGCATCGAGACCATGGGCCACATCGGATCAGCCGAAATGAACGTCGATGACGTGATAGTTATTCAAACTCCGGGCGGCGGCGGCTTCGGAAAAAAATGAAGGAAATGGAACTCGGCAAATAGCCCGGGCCGGCCGCGAAATTCTGCATACGCGCAGTGAGCGCGCGCAGAAATAATTCGTCCATGAATGCGCCGGACCGCGTCGGTCTCACTTCGATTCTTGGCTCACTGTCGATGAGCTATGCGCCGCTCGTCGATCGCGAGCGCCGCACGTTCGGCACGCGGCTGACGATGCTCGCCGTAAAGCCGAGCGACCGGCTGCCGGTGGGTCTAATCCTAGAGCAATTGAACGGGCTCTGGCCGGAGTCGCGCGCGCTGGTGCTGATGGCACCGCTCGATGCGCAGCTCGACGATTCACTGCTCGAATGGCAATCGCCACCGAATGCCGTTGTCGAAATTCCTGCGATTGCGCTGCGCGACCCCACTACGCAGGGACTGGTGCAACGCGCCAGCCGCGCCGGAATCAAAATGGCTTTGCGTGGACGGCCGGATGTACCGATGCCGCCGGCGCTGCTCGACTGTTTCAGTTACGCGCTGATCCACATTACCGAAGATCGTCGCCGTCGCAGCGACGGCAGCAATGCTCCTCCGCCACCGGGGGTGATGCGGCGTATGCCGTTCATCATCACCGGCGCATTTCGTGTCGACGATCTGGGTGCCGCCTACGAGCGCGGCGCAGTTGCCAGCGTCGGATTGCCCTTCGACGAACCGCATCCGACCACAGAACGGCCGCCACAACCTAATCAACACGCAGTGCTTGAGTTGTTGCGGCTGGCGCACGATCGCGCGGATATCGATTTGATCGAGTCAGCCATCAAGCGCGACACTGCACTGGCGTTCGAGCTGATTCGTTTTGTCAACGGCACTGCATTCGCAGTTCCGATGCAGGTCGGTTCGGTCAAACGCGCAATCATGGTGCTAGGCCACGCGAAACTGACTCGCTGGCTATCGCGCATGCTGCGTGTATCGACGTTCAGTGCGGAAGCCCTGCCATTGATGCACGCAGGAACCCGCCGCGGCCTGTTCCTCGAGCACCTTGCCAGTTGCAATGCCGGAGGCGCGGAACTGCGTGACTCGTTATTCCAGACGGGCGCGTTCTCGCTGCTCGATCGAATGACCGGTACGGCGTTTCCGCGCTTGCTGCAGCACGCGCAGCTCGCACCCAGCGTGTCGGCCGCCTTGGTGGACCGCAGCGGCCCGTGCGCACCGTATCTATCGCTGGCGGAAGCGATTGAGCGCAACGATCCGGTGATGGGAAAGAAACAGCGCGAGGCCCTCGATATCTCTCTGCTGGACTGCAATGTCGCGTTGTTGCGGGCGCTGTCCGCCGCGCAAGCAATGCTCTCTGAACAGCGAGTCGTCGCTTAGCGCCGGGCACCATCGCTGCGCCGTTGCGGCGCCAAGCAACTTCACACCGCTATAATTTCGCACGCTTGTCAGCCCGGCAAGCGCACGACCACGCGCGATTTTCGCGCGCTTTGCGTTCAATGACCCAGTCCAGTACGTTCTTCGCGCTCCCCGGGCCGAGCGCGTTGTCGGCTTTTCGATCAGCGCGACTGCTGGCGTCGGTCCGATCGATCGAAAAGTCGGCCGGTTCGGTGAGCGGCCGTTTCATTCACTTCATTCATGCCAGTCGCACGCTCGATGCGTCCGAGCGTGGCCGGCTGGACGCGTTGCTGGACTACGGTGATGCCGCAGATGCTGCCAAGGGCGCTGAGTTCTTGGTCGTCCCGCGTCTGGGAACGATTTCGCCGTGGGCGAGCAAGGCCACTGATATTGCGCACAACACCGGACTCGAGGCCGTGCGGCGCATTGAGCGCGGGACGCTGTATGTCGTCAGGCTTGGCCGCAACGCGTTTGGTGCCGACTCCGCAACCCGCGCTCGCCTCCGCCCTGCACGATCGGATGACCGAAAGCGTGATCGATCCGAAGGCCGATCCGTCGCTGATATTTCGCGAGCTCGATAGCAAGCCGATGCAAACGGTTCCGCTGTTGACGCGCGGGCGTCCCGCACTCGAACGTGCCAATGTCGAAATGGGCCTCGCTCTGTCAGCCGACGAGATTGAATACCTGCTCGATGCGTTCATGCACATGCGTCGCGATCCAACGGACGTCGAGCTGATGATGTTTGCGCAGGCCAATTCGGAACATTGCCGGCACAAGATCTTCAATGCGACATGGACCATCGACGGCGAACGCATGGACGCGACGCTGTTCGACATGATTCGCGCGACGCACCGCGCCGCACCGCAAGGTACTGTGGTCGCATACAGCGACAACTCCGCAGTCCTCGAGGGCCGCATCGTGTCGCGTTTTTATCCGTACAGCGATCACGCCGCGGGCGCTGTTGGCGTCGACTACGGCGCGCGCGAAGAACTGACACACACTGTCTTCAAGGTGGAGACCCATAACCACCCGACGGCCATCTCGCCGTTCCCAGGCGCATCGACAGGTGCCGGCGGCGAGATTCGCGATGAGGGTGCAACGGGCCGCGGTGCAAAGCCCAAGGCTGGCTTGTGCGGGTTCTCGGTGTCACATTTGCGGCTTCCCGACATGCGCCACGCATGGGAACAGGACAATGACGTCACCCGCTCGGCACAGCAATCCGCCGGCGATCTCGGATTTCCCGCACGCATCGCCGACGCGTTGTCGATCATGATCGAGGGTCCGATCGGTGCGGCCGCGTTCAACAACGAGTTTGGCCGTCCGAATCTGCTCGGCTACTTTCGCAGCTACGAACAGAACGTTGGCGGCAGCCGCTACGGGTATCACAAGCCGATCATGATCGCCGGTGGTATCGGCAACATCGGCGACGACCAGGTGCGCAAACACGATCTTCCGCCGGGTTCGCTGCTCGTTCAGCTGGGTGGTCCCGGCATGCGTATTGGGCTGGGCGGGGGCGCGGCGTCCAGCATGGACGCGGGCGCGAACACCGAGCAGCTCGATTTCGACTCAGTGCAGCGCGGCAATCCAGAAATGCAGCGCCGCGCGCAGGAAGTGATCGATCGATGCTGGGCGCTGGGTGCACGCAATCCGGTGCTGTCGATTCACGACGTCGGCGCCGGCGGGCTGTCGAACGCGATGCCGGAGCTTGCTCATCAGTCCGGGCGCGGCGCGCGGATCGCGCTTGAGGCGATTCCGGTCGAAGAGAGCGGTATGAGCCCGCTCGAGATCTGGTGCAACGAATCGCAAGAGCGTTACGCGCTGGCCATTGCGCCCGATCGACTGACAGCCTTCGATTGGCTGGCGCGCCGTGAGCGTTGTCCGTATGCAGTGATTGGGCGCATCGCAGATGATGGCGAACTGGTGATCGAGGGGCCAGACGGCCGCCCCGCCGTGGACATGCCGATGAACGTACTGCTGGGCAAGCCGCCCCGCATGCATCGCGATGTACATCACGTAGACCGATCGCTTCCTGCCTTCGACGGCGCCGGTTTAGCCATTGAACAATGCGCGCTCGACGTGCTGCGCCATCCGACGGTGGCCAGCAAAGCATTCCTCGTCACCATCGGCGATCGAACCGTCGGCGGCATGAATTCGCGCGATTCAATGGTGGGCCCGTGGCAAGTGCCGGTGGCCGACTGCGCGGTCACAACGCTCAGCTTCGATGGGTATGCGGGCGAGGCAATGGCCATCGGTGAGCGGACGCCGCTTGCAGTGATCGACCCGGCTGCCGCCTCGCGCATTGCGATCGGAGAAGCGCTGACGAATATTGCCGCCGCCGATATTGAGCTGGCGGCGTGTCAAGATTTCCGCCAATTGGATGGCGGCGTGCGGCTCCGAAGGTGAAGACGCAAGACTGTTCGACGCGGTCAAGGCTGCAAGCGATTTGTGCCAGGCGCTCGGAATCAGCGTGCCGGTCGGCAAGGATTCGTTGTCGATGAAGACCACGTGGCGCGACGATGGTGCGAACAAGACAGTGCTCGCGCCGGTGTCATTGATCGCCAGCGCGGCGGCGCCGGTCGGCGACATCCGGCGCTCGCTAACGCCGCAGCTCGATCCCGACCGCGACACACTGTTGATCCTGATTGACCTCGGTGCCGGACGGAATCGAATGGGCGGATCGATTCTGGCGCAGGTCACGCAGCAGATTGGCAACGAAGCCCCCGATCTTGACGAGCCTGCGAAATTGGCGGCGTTTGCCGGCGCGATACGCCAGCTGCAGAGGGAAGGGCACTTACTCGCGTATCACGATCGTTCAGACGGCGGACTGTTCGCAACGCTTGCTGAGATGGCGTTTGCCGGTCACTGTCGGCCTTAGCGTCAATCTCGACGTGCTGGCGATCGATCCGGTCGTGCAGGATTCGGGCGACTTCAAGATCCGGCCGGAGCAGATGGCGGTGCGACGCGCTGAATTGATCGTTAAAGCGCTGTTCAATGAGGAGCTCGGTGCCGTACTTCAGATTAGAGAGGCCACAAGAGCCACGTGATGGGCACGTTGCGCGCGGCCGGCCTTGGGCCAATGAGCCAGATCATCGGCAAGCCGAACGCCAATGATGTCGTCGAGTTCTGGTGTGATGCCAAGCCCGTGCTGTCGAGGCCGCGCAGCGAGTTGCAGAAAGTCTGGAGCGAAACGTCATGGCGTATCGCACGCCTGCGCGACAACCCCGCTTGCGCTGATCAGGAATACGCGCGCGTGACCGATGACGAGCGATAGCGGCCTGTCACTGTCGCTCAGCTTCGATCCGAACGAAGACATCGCCGCGCCATTCATTGCGACAGGCCATCGACCGCGCGTCGCGATCCTGCGCGAGCAGGGCGTGAACAGCCAGACCGAGATGGCGTATGCGTTCGATCGCGCCGGCTTTGCCTCGGTCGATGTGCACATGACCGATCTGATTCAGCGGCCGACAGTCATTGCGCGACTTCAAGGGCTTCGTCGCGTGCGGAGGATTTTCATACGGTGACGTGCTCGGCGCCGGTGGCGGTTGGGCCAAAACCATTCTGCACAATCCAAAGCTTGCTGAAATGTTCGTCGAGTTTTTCAACCGCGACGACAGCTTCGCGCTCGGCGTGTGCAACGGCTGCCAGATGATGAGCCGATCTGAAGTCGTTGATTCCGGGCGCACAGCACTGGCCTCGTTTTGAGCGGAACGCGTCTGAACAGTACGAGGGAAGGTTGGTGCAGGTTCGAGTCATGCCGTCGCGCGTCGCTTGTTCTTTGCGGACATGGCGGGCAGTGTGGTGCCGATCGCGAACGCGCATGGAGAGGGCCGCGCAGTGTTTGACAGCGAGCATCACCAAGCCGGCGCAAAGGTTGCGATGCGCTACGTCGACTCGCAGCATCGAGCGACTGACGTGTATCCCTACAACCCGAACGGCTCGCCGGGTGGGCAATGCGCGTTCACAACGAACGACGGTCGCTTCACCATCGTGATGCCGCATCCGGAGCGCGTGTTCCGCACAGTGCAGATGTCGTGGCAACCGCCGCAGCTGGGCGAGGACTCGCCGTGGATGCGCATCTTTAGAAACGCGCGGCGCCACGCTGGTTAGGGCGTCTGTCCAAGTAAAACGGGCCGCTCAATCGAGCGGCCCGTAACTAACCACTGCAAAGCTAAAGGTTAATTACCACCGGTGGCTTTCGGCGTACCTGCACCACCTTTGACACCCGGATGCGCCTTTGTAGGAGCATCGGATGTGGGGTTGTTGCGACTGTCCCACATCCGTACGTCGTCCATCATCACCATACCTTTGTCATTGTGCTTCATGCGATCAAAGCGGCCGCCGTAATAGCCGACATACTCTTCACGCGAAATCCATCCGTCGTTATTCTTGTCCATTGCCTTGAAGTCGATTTGACTCTGCGTCGTCTTCTGATCGGACATCGTATCGCCAGGCTTCGGGGCCGGTGTTTGTGCCCCCGCCGTGGCGCTCGCGCCCAGAATGGCAGCGCCAAATACGATAGAAAGTAACTTTTTGCTCATAACTCCCTCTTTGTGGTCGTGAAAAATTTACCGCAACTGCGGCTAAACCTATCAGCGACCGCGCATTAGCGGCCGTACCACTTAGCAGCACAAAGAGTGCCCAATGGGCGCACTACTGAATCTTGGCGTTCTTGCGAAGGTTCTCGACAAATGCCTGCACACGCTGCTGCTGCAAGCCTTCGCGGATCTGCGGAGTGACTTGCTCCAGCGGAGGAAACTGCGTGTCGCGAACGTCGTCGAGGCGAATGACGTGCCAGCCAAACTGTGTCTGGACCGGGGCGTCGGTGACTTGGCCCTTCGATAGCTTGGTCAGCGCATCTGAGAATGGCTTGACATAGGAATCCGGCGCCGCCCAATCAAGGTCGCCACCGTTCTTGGCGGAGCCGGTGTCCTTCGACGCCTTTGCAAGCTCCTCGAACTTGGCACCTTTCTTCAACTGCTCGGTGATTGCCTTGGCTTCGTCCTCTTTCTCGACCAGGATATGGCGAGCGCGATATTCCTTGCTACCGACCTTGGCCTTTTGCTGCTCGTAAGCGGCCTTGATCTGCGCGTCGGTAATGGGCGCCTTCTCGACTTCATCACGCAACAGCGCCTGAATCAACGTGTTCTGGCGCTGTACGTCGAGCATGAACTTAACGTCAGCTTTTTCGGCCACTCCGCGCCTTTGCGCTTCCTGCAGCAGAATTTCGTTCTGAATCAGCCGATCCTTGACTTGCTTGCGCAGCTCAGGCGAGTCCGCCTGGCCCTGCTTGGTCAGCTCCTTTACCCAGGCGTCTTCACGCGCTTTAGAAATCGGCTTGTTGTTAACGACAGCGATGTTTTGCGCCATCGCGATACTGCTCGCCAGCGACAGAGCGGCGACAAGGGCAGTACGTTGTATCAATCGGCTACGTTCCATAGGAGGCTAGTGTCCTGAAGAGTGACTTGCTGAAAAGTCCGCGTTGGTTGGACCGGAAACAGGCGCCCGTTCGACCTCATCAGGAGCCAGTAGGTTCATTGCGAGCGCGTGAATTTCGCGCTGCATTAGATCACCCAAAAGATGATACACGAGCCGATGTCGCTCGATCTTCGATTGTCCTGCGAATTTGGCGCTCACCAATCGCAATTCGAAGTGCCCGCCACCGCTAGCCGCGCCCGCGTGTCCGACGTGATTGGCGCTGTCGTCGCGTAGCTCGAGCGTCAGCGGGTTCGAGCGGTAACAGTCTCGCGCGAATCCGATCTGCCGTCGTCTCAGGCATCGGAGCGCTTCCTTCACGTGGCGCGACAGATAGACGCCCAAGCCCGAGAACAAAGGCAAACGTCAACCCGATCAGGCCGAACGTCTTGAAGTCGACCCATTGCTCGGTCGTAAAGCGATACGCGACGTAGAGATTCGCAGCGCCGAGCACGGTGAAGAACCCGGCCCAAAGCCAAAGCATTCGATCCCAGATCGCGGCCGGCAATCGGAGTTCGGAGCCGAGCAGAGCGGAGAGCAGATTGCGCTGAAACAGCACTCGTCCACCAATCAAGATGACGGCAAAGCTCCAGTAGAGCAGGCTCGGCTTCCACTTGATAAACAGCTCGTTCTGCAGCCAGATCGTCATGCCACCGAAGGCGACGATCAGAATCGCCGACAGCCACAGCATCGGCTTGACCGGTTGCCGGCGCACGAGCAGCCAGCCGACCTGCAGCAGCGTGGCGACGATGGCGATCGTCGTCGCAACGATGACGGCGACCAGGTCCGGAAATGTCGCCGACGCAGCGACCGGACCGAATGCAGCGGCAACGAACGCCGCCGACTCTTCGGGAAGCTCTTGCCGATTCGGTACGCGATAAAAAATGCGGCGACCGGAAATAGATCGAACAGCAGCTTCACGTTTTGACAATCTGCTGCGGTTCGAACTTCAGTGACGCCGAATTGATGCAGTAGCGCAAGCCGGTAGGCGGCGGTCCGTCCGGAAAACAGTGGCCGAGGTGGGCGTCGCAGACGTTGCAGATGATCTCGGTACGCGTCATTCCATGCGTTGTGTCGCGTTCCTCGCGCACATTGGCCGGATCGAGCGCCTTGAAATAGCTTGGCCAGCCGCAGCCGGAGTCGAACTTGGTGTCGGACGCAAACAGCGGAGTGCCGCAGCACACGCAGCGATAGATGCCTTCCTCGTTGTGGTCCCAGTACTTGCCGCTGAACGCGCGCTCGGTCCCCTTTTCACGCGTGACCGAGTATTCGATCGGCGATAGTTGTTGCTGCCACTCACTTTTCGACTTATTCGGCTTCACTTCATTTGCCATCGTCATCCTCAGGAAGAGCAAGACAGCTCGAGCGTCCTCGCCCAGTCCGGCGGATCCTGCGCGTACGACTCGAATTCCGGCTGTTCGTCGTACGGACGCTGCAGAACTTTCAGCAGGCGTGCAACTTCGCCGAAGTCGCGTGAACCCTCCTCGCCGCGCGCTCGGCGGATTGCGATCTCCGCCAGGTGATTGCGCAGCATGTATTTCGGGTTGACTCGATTCATGCGCTGCGCGCGCTCATCGTCGTTGGAGCTTTCCGCGAGGAGCCGTGCGCGGTAACGGTTCGCCCACGCGTCGAACGCGGCGCGGTCAACCATCAGATCGCGCACTTTGTCACCGCCGTCGACTCGCAAAGTTGACAGCGCGCGCCAGAAAATCGTCCAATCGGCGTGCGTCGCTTGCAGCAAATCCATCGCCGCCCTTAATCAGCTCCTCGTCCTCCGGCTGCTTTGTCGCCAGCCCGAGCTTGCTCCGGAACACGTGTCGATCGCCCGCGTGTACTCGACCAGGTAGCTGTCGATCGCGACCTTGGTCGCGTCGATATCGTCGGTCAGCGGCACCAGCGCCTGACCCAGCGCATACAGGTTCCAGTGGGCGATCTGCGGCTGCATGTTGTAGGCATAGCGGCCATGCGCGTCGCTGTGATTGCAGACATGGTCTGCATCGAAGCCGTCGATGAAACCGTACGGCCCGTAGTCGATCGTCAGGCCGAGGATCGACATGTTGTCGGTATTCATCACCCCGTGGCAGAAGCCGACGCCCTGCCACTGCGCGACGAGACGCGCGGTGCGGCGAGCCACTTGCTCGAGCAGCGCAAGGTAGGGCTGTGGCGTGTCGCGTGCGGCACGGGTAGAAGCGGTCGATCACGTAGATCGGCCAGCTGTTTCAAGGCCTCGTGCTGCTCAGTCCAGTAGAAGTACTCGAACGATGCCGAAGCGCACGAAACTCGGCGCAGGCGAGTGACGACCGCCGCGGTCTCGACGGTTTCGCGCATGACCGGATGAGTCGGAGCCGGTCACCGCCAGCGCGCGCGTGGTCGGGATACCGCAGCCCATGCATCGCCTCCGAGGCGAGGAATTCGCGAATCGACGAGCGCAGCACCGCGCGGCCGTCGCCCATGCGCGAATAGGGGGTCTTGCCAGAACCTTTGAGCTGCAATTCCCAGATGCTCGCCATCCGGACCGATCGACCTCACCGAGTAGCAGCGCACGGCCATCGCCCAAGCGCGGGCACGTACACGCCGAACTGGTGGCCTGAATAAACCGTGGCGAGCGGTTCGCTGCCGGCGATAGGCCGATTGCCGGCCAGAGCTTCGACGACTCAAGGCGGCGCACCTGCGTCTGGCGGCAATCCCGATCAGGTGCCGGCGGCTTCCGAGACTCGCGACCAGGTACGGCTCCGGCAATGGCGTCGGCGGGACCCGGGTGAAAAAGACGCCCGGGTAAACGCGCGAAGCGATTGTCGAAGCGCACGCCCCTCGACCGGCGATGCGACATCGCCGACTCAGATCCTGCGGGTGACGACGATGTTCCAATTGGCTCCGACGGGAATTCTACGTGGCAACGGCTGTCTGGCCGGCAGGGCGCCCCTTACTCGGATCGCTCAACTCTGAGCTGTGGGGCTCCGCGACCGCGCCACCGCATACGCGGGACAAGGCCGCGTGATACGTACCAGAACCTGCGGAAGACCGACCTGAAGGAGACGTCACATGCTGCAGGGCCTGATGATGCGCTCGCCACTGCTGATCTCGTCGCTGATCACGCACGCTGATCGGCATCACGGCGATGTCGAAATCGTTTCACGCCGAGTCGAAGGTGACATTCATCGGACGACGTATCGGGACTGCACCGACGCGCACGGCAGATCGCCAACGCACTGGACGGGCTCGGCCTGCGCGCCAGCGACCGCGTCGCGACCTTGGCTGGAACGGCTATCGCCACTGGAGCTGTATTTCGCGGTGTCCGGGCGCGGGTGCGGTGCTGCACACGGTCAACCCGCGCCTGCATCCGGAGCAGATCGCTTGGATCGTCAACCACGCCGAAGACCGCGCGCTCTTCTTCGACGTCACGCTTCTTGCCGCTGATCGAAGCGATCGCGCCGCACTGCCCGACGGTAAAGCGCTGGGTGCTGATGACCGACCGCGCGCATATGCCGACGGGAAATCAGACAAGCTCGAGAACCTGATCTGCTATGAAGATTTGATCGACGGCCATTCCGATCAGTTACACTTGGCCCGCAGTTCGATGAGAACTCCGCGTCGTCAATGTGCTACACGTCGGGCACGACCGGCAATCCCAAAGGCGTGTTGTATGCGCATCGTTCGACGATCCTGCATTCGCTGGCGGCCGCGCTGCCAGACGCGCTGAACCTGTCCGCACGCGACGTGATCCTGCCGGTCGTGCCGATGTTCCACGTCAACGCATGGGGCTTGCCGTACATAGCGCCGATGGTCGGCGCGAAGATGGTGTTTCCCGGCCCGCATCTGGACGGCAAATCGCTGTACGAACTGTTCGAATCCGAAAAGGTCACGTGTCTCCGCAGGCGTGCCAACCGTGTGGCAGGGGCTGCTGACCTTCATGGAAGCGAACAACCTGCAACTTTTCGACGATGAATCGCACCGTGATCGGCGGCTCCGCGTGCCCGTCCGCGATGATCACGCTGTTTCAGGACAAGTACGGTGTCGATGTACTGCATGCGTGGGGCATGACCGAGATGAGCCCGCTCGGGACCGCGTGCACGTTCAAGCAAAAGCACACCGATCTGTCGGCCGAGCAGCGGTTGCCGGCTGCAGTGCAAGCAGGGCAGAGTGCTGTTCGGTGTCGACATGAAGATCGTCGATGACGACGGCAAGGATCTGCCATGGGACGGCGCTTCGCCTTCGGCGACCTGCTGGTTCGCGGCCCGTGGGTCGTGCGCGACTACTACAACAGTCGGCGAGGGCGATCCCCTGGTGAAAGACGCGCAGGACAAGAGCTGGTTTCCGACCGGCGATGTCGCAACTATCGACAGCGATGGCTACATGCAAATCACCGACCGCAGCAAGGACGTCATCAAGTCGGGCGGCGAGTGGATCAGCTCGATCGAGCTCGAAAACATCGCGGTATCGCATCCGGCGGTGCGATGGCAGCCTGCATCGCGGTCGCCGCACCGAAATGGGACGAACGGCCGCTGCTGGTGGTCGTGCAAGCAAGCCGAACGCGGAGTCACGCAGCGACGAGCTGCTGGCGCACTACGAGGCAAGGTGGCCAAATGGCAGGTGCCCGACGACGTGGCGTTTGTCGACATCGCTTCCGCTCGGCGCGACCGGAAAAATGCTGAAGTCACGGCTGCGCGAGCAGTTCTCGCGAGTATCGGCTGCCGACCGCATGAGCCACGCGCACTCGGATCGCACTGCTCATTTATCATGTGCAGAGTCACCTAAGTATTCTCTCTTGCAGCCGTCATTAAGCGACAACAGGAGACCAAATGAATCGCCGCCACGTCATCAGTTGCATGACCGCCGCGCCTCGGCGATTTTCGCTGCGTCGGGCGTCTCGGCGCAAACCAAGCCAGCCGCTCCGAAGTCAACCACAGCAGCCACAGCCCCAGCGCAGACGATCAAGATTGCGTTCATCGATCCGTTGTCCGGCCCGTTCGCGGGTGTCGGCGCGAACCAGCTGAAGC
The DNA here is from genome assembly GCA_963791315.1 of uncultured beta proteobacterium. Taxonomy (GTDB): domain Bacteria; phylum Pseudomonadota; class Gammaproteobacteria; order Burkholderiales; family Burkholderiaceae_F; genus JACCZX01. Next base: position 227,381 of record CAWBRQ010000006.1, on the reverse strand, counting down.
ATTTCCAGTTCGTCGCCGACCTGATCAACGCGCAGCAGCTGGCGGGTCCCGGCGTCAAGCTCGAGCTGGTGTCGTTTGACAACAAGGCGTCGCCGCAGGAATCGCTGACGGTGCTGAAGCAGGTGATCGATCAGGGCATACGCTACGTCACGCAGGGCAACGGTTCGGGCGCGGCACTGGCACTCAGCGATGCGATCGAGAAGCACAACGAGCGCAATCCGACGTCAGGCGATCCTGTATCCTGAACTACGCCGCGGTTGACCCCGACCTGACCAACAGCAAGTGCAGCTTCTGGCACTTCCGCTTCGATGCCAACACGGACATGAAAATGGAAGCGCTGACCGCGTACATCAAGGACCGCCCCGAAGTGAAGAACGTATTTCTGATCAACCAGAACTACTCGCACGGGCATCAGGTGTCGAGAGTGGCGAAGGAGTTGCTGGCTCGCAAGCGGCCTGATGTCAAGATTGTCGGAGACGATCTTCATCCGCTCGGCCAGGTGCGCGACTTCTCGCCGTACATCGCCAAGATGCGCGCCGCGAACGCTGACACGGTAATCACAGGTAACTGGGGTCCCGATCTCGCGCTGCTGGTGCGTGCCGCGCGCGACGCCGGGTTGACCGCGAACTTTTACACCTATTACGGCGGGGTGATCGGCACGCCGACCGCCGTCGGCCCCGCTGGTGAAGACCATATGCGGATGGTGGCGTACTGGCACCCGAACATCACCGGCTATCCCGGCGAGAAGATGTACACCGACTTCAAGAAACGGTTCAATGAAGAGTTCTATACGGTAGCCACTTACACGTCGCTGTCACTGCTGGCCGATGCGATGAAGCGCACGAAGTCGACCGATCCACTGACGGTTGCGTACGCGATGGAAGGCGCAAAAATGGCGAGCTTGAATGGAGAGATCGAGATGCGCGCTGCCGACCACCAGCTGCTGCAGCCGCTGTGGATCGCATCGTGGACCAAGGTCGGCGGCGTTAACAAGCACGACATCGAGAAAACCGGCTTCACGTGGAAGACCGAGGTTGCGTATCCGACCTATGTCGCGACTCAGCCGACCAGTTGTGTGATGAAGCGCCCGCCGCGCCCCTAGGTATGCTGGCATCGATCTGACGGCCCGGATCTCCGGGCCATTTTTTTCCCGGGCGCAATGCGAAGCGACCATCAGCCAGGCGCTGTACGGCATCAGTTACGGCTTGCTGCTGTTCATGCTGGCCGCTGGGTTGACGCTGATCTTCTCGATGATGGGCGTATTGAACTTTGCACACGCCAGTTTTTATATGCTCGGGGCCTACGTCGCCTACCAGATCAGTACCTGGGTCGGATTCTGGGCGGCGCTGATCGCTCGCGCCGCTGCTGCTGTTCTTCGTTGGCGCCGCTGGTCGAGCGCTGGGGATTGCGGCGCGTGCACAAGTGGGGGCACGTGCCAGAGCTGCTGTTCACATTCGGACTGTCGTACATCATCGTCGAGCTGGTGCAGGTCATTTGGGGTCGCGCGGCAGTCGGCTATCGCGTGCCGCCCGAGCTTGACGGTCCGGTCGACTGGCTGCAGCGCTACGGAATTACATTTCCCGAGTACCGGATGTTCATGATGGCGGTCGCGATCGGCATGCTGGTCGCGATCTGGTTGGTGCTGACGCGCACGCGGATCGGCCTTGTGATCCAGGCGGCGCTGACTCACCCGCAGCAGGTCGAAGCGCTGGGTCATAACGTTCCCCGCGTATTCATGCTGGTGTTCGGTGGTGGGTCGCGCGCTTGCCGGACTGGCGGGAGTCGTCGGCGGCAATGCGTTTGTCACCGAGCCGGCGATGGCCGGAACGGTCGGCGCGATCGTATTCGTCGTGATCGTGGTGGGCGGCATGGGCTCGCTCGCCGGTGCGTTCATTGCTTCGTTGGCGATCGGACTGCTCGAAAGCTTCGGCAAGGTATCGGACTGCGTCGGTTGCGAAGCTTGCCAACTCGGTCGGCGTAGTGATCGATGCCTCGACGCCGGGCTTACGAAGTGCTCAGACTGACGATGTCGCAAGTCGCGCCCGTTCTGCCGTACCTGGTGCTGGTGCTGATTCTGATCGTCAGGCCCAAGGGATTGCTTGGCACGCGAGAAGACTAGTGCAGCAACGCGCGACTCACTTTTCGTCCGCTCAACTTTGGCCGCTGGGTCGTGTGGGGCTTGACCGCCGCGCTGTTTCTGCTGTTGCCGGCCTACTTCAACAAAGGCTTTGCACTGACCCTGCTGTCACAGATGGGTATTACGATCATCTTCGCGCTGTCAGCTACAACATGCTGCTGGGCCAGAGTGGCATGCTGAGCTTTGGTCACGCGGTGTACTCCGGACTCGGCGCGTTCTTTGCGATCCATGCAATGCGCTGGATCGGCGCCGGCACGCCTTGTTTGGCCGACGTCGCTGTTGCCGCTGATCGGAGGCGCGGCCGGTGCGCTGTTCGGCGTGATCTTCGGTTACCTGACGACGCGACGCGCCGGCACACCGTTCGCAATGATCACGCTCGGCATCGGCGAGATGGTATTCGCCGCTTCGCTGATGTTTCCGGGATTTTTTGGCGGCGAAGGTGGCATCACAGCGAACCGCGCTGCAGGCCGCATCATTTCTAGGCATCTCTGCGATCACGTTCGGACCGCAGGTTCAGGTGTACTACCTGATCGCCGTCTGGTGCTTCGGCTGCATGATCGCGATGTACGCGCTGACCCACACGCCGCTGGGTCGAATTGCCAACGCAGTGCGCGACAACCCGGAGCGCGCCGAATTCATCGGCTACAACACGCAGCGCGTGCGCTGGCTGATGTTGATCCTGTCGAGCTTCTTTGCCGGGGTCGCCGGTGCGTTGACTGCGATCAATTTCGAAATCGTCAGTGCAGAGAACGTCAGCGCGGTGCGCTCCGGCGGCGTGCTGCTCGCTGCCTTCATCGGTGGCACCGCGTTTTTCTTCGGCCCGATCCTTGGCGCGGTCGTATTCGTTTTCTTTGCGGTCGCGCTGTCGGAGTACACGAAAGCCTGGCAACTCTACCTCGGCGTGTTCTTCGTGCTGCTGGTGATGTACGCACCTGGCGGGCTGTCGAGTTTGATCTTGATGAATCTGCGTGTGCTGAAGTTCAAGCAAGTTCGCGCGTCTCCGCGATCCGTATGTCGGGCTGCTGCTGGCGGCGCTGGCGCTCGCGTTCGGCACCGTGCTGATGATCGAATTGATGTATCACGTCACGCTGAATGTCGGACAGGGGCCCGAAGTGCAGCTGTTCGGCTTCGCGTTCGACACGACGCGCGCGCCCGGGTGGGTGTTTGCGGTTTCAGCATTCGCGGCGGCCGCGGCCGCCTTCGAGTTCTATCGCAGGCGCTTTCAAGCAGCAATGGGACGAAGCTCAGGTCGAAATCGAAGACTGGATCCGCGAGAACCCATGAGCCCAGCTGATCGCACAACCGAGCCCTCGAACTGCGCGCAGTCAGTAAGCAGTTCGGCCTTACCGAGATCATTCGTAGCGTTTCTCTGCAGGTGCCGCCCGGAGAGCGCCACGCCATCATCGGCCCCAATGGCGCAGGCAAATCTACGCTTTTCAACCTGATCAGCGGGCGCTTCGAGGTGACTTCTGGAACTCTGCTGCTTAACGGTGCCGACATCACTCGGCGCAAGCCGTTCGAGATCAATCGGCTAGGACTGTCGCGCAGCTTTCAGATCACGAATCTGTTTCACCGCCTATCTGTGTTCGAAAATCTGCGCTGCTCGGTACTGTGGTCGCTCGGACATCGATATTCATTCTGGAAGAACCTGAACAAGCTAGTCGATGCGGAGGAGCGCGCCGAATCGATTCTCGAGCAAGTAGGTTTGAAGCGGCGGCGCGACATAGCGGCTGGCCTGCTGACATACGCCGAGCAGCGTGCGCTCGAAATCGGCATCACGATCGCCGGCGGCGCCGAGGTGATCCTGCTTGATGAGCCGACCGCAGGCATGAGCCGCGCCGAGAGCAAGCGCGCGGTCGAACTGATTCGCGAAGTCACGCGAGGCAAGACGCTAGTGATGGTCGAGCACGACATGAGCGTCGTGTTCGATCTCGCCGATCGCATCTCGGTGCTCGTCTATGGGCAAGTGATTGCGACCGGAACGCCGGGCGAAATTCGAGCCAACGATGCGGTCCGCGAAGCGTATCTGGGCCAACCAGGCCGCGAGCTGCCGCCTGATGCTGCGCGTCGAAAATCTGCAGGCGTATTACGGCAAGAGCCACGTGCTGCACGGCGTCGATCTGAGCGTCGCGGGTGGCGAGATCGTCAGCCTGCTCGGGCGCAACGGCGTCGGCCGATCGACGACCGCCAAGGCGATCATGGGCCTCGTCGACTGCACCGGGTCTGTCACTTTCAAAGGTCACGATTTGATTCAACAGAAAGGCGTATGAAATCGCGCACCTCGGCCTTGGTTACGTGCCTGAGAACCGCGACGTCTTTCCCACGCTGACCGTTGAGGAGAATTTGCGGCTCGGCATCAAGGGTCGTCATGTCGGGCGCTGGACGGTTGACGAGATGTACCGGCTGTTTCCGAGGCTGCGCGAGCGCGCGCGGACCGAAGCCGGCGTGTTGTCGGGCGGTGAGCAACAGATGCTGACTCTCGCGCGTACGATGATGGGCGATCCTGAGCTGGTGATCATCGACGAGCCCACCGAGGGTCTGGCGCCGATGATTGTCAAAATGGTCGCGGAGTTTTTGCAACACCTGAAGGAGCGTGGAATCTCAGTGTTGCTGATCGAACAGAAGCTGACGATCGCGTTGCAGATTTCACAGCGCGTGTATGTGATGGGGCACGGTCACATGGTGTTCGAAGGCACGCCCGATGATTTGAAGGCCAACAAATTGATTCGCCAGGAATGGCTCGAAGTTTGACCGCTTGAAGCTGGACAACAGATGACAACTCACTACGAAAAGCGCGGCAGCGTCGCGGTGCTGCAAATCGACAATCCGCCGGTCAACGGGTTGGGGCATGGCACCCGCAAGAGCTTGATCGATGGGCTCGGGCGTGCGCTGCGCGATGATGACGTGCGCGCCGTCGTGATCACCGGTACCGCCAAGGTATTTTCAGGCGGTGCCGACATCAAGGAATTCAACACGCCCGCTGCGCTGGCGCAGCCGAGCCTGCTGCAGGTGATCGACAACGTGGAGCTTTCGACCAAGCCGGTGATCGCAGCGGTCAACGGCGTCTGCATGGGCGGCGGACTCGAGCTTGCGCTGGGATGCCACTATCGAATAGCGACGCAAGATGCCTTGTTCGCATTGCCCGAAGTAAAGATCGGTCTGCTGCCAGGGGCGGGCGGTACGCAGCGCTTACCGCGCGCGATCGGCGTCGTGCAAGCGTTGCAGATGATCGTCAGCGGCGAGCCGATCGACGCAAACGCTGCTTTGAAGCATGGCTTGGTCGCGCGCATTGTCGCAAACACATCGTTTGAAGGTGTGCTCGAATTCGCGAACGAGGTCGCACGCAAGGCGAAACATCCAAAACTGCGTGAGCAGCCTGCCACGCTTCCGGATGGGCAAGCGGTCGATTCCTTTTTTAAGGCGGCTCGTGAGCAAACCGCAAGGCATTCGCGTGGACTACCGGCGCCGATGCGTTGCATCGAGGCGGTCGAGGCGTCGGTCAGGCTGCCGTTCGAACAGGGCATCGCGCTTGAGCGTGAGTTTTTTGTCGAGCTCGTGCAATCGAGCGAATCAAAAGCGTTGCGCCACGTGTTCTTTGCTGAGCGTGCGGCGTCGAAGATTCCCGATGTGCCGGAGCAGACGCAGACGCGCGCAATCAGTAAAGCTGCGGTCATCGGTTTCGGCACGATGGGCGGTGGCATTGCGATGAGTCTTGCCAACGCTGGAATTCCGGTGACCGTGTTCGAAAAGGACCAGGCAGCGCTCGATCGCGGCCTCGCGATGTGCCGGCGCAACTGGGAAGCGACGGCCAAAAAGGGGCGCTTGACGATGGACCAGGTGGAGCAGCGCATGAGGTTGCTCCATCCGACGCTCGACTTCAATGCACTCGGCACAGCCGACATCGTGATCGAGGCCGCGTATGAAGACATGGCCGTCAAGCAGAATGTGTTCAAGCGTCTGGATGCAGTCGGCAAGCGCGGCGCGATCCTGGCCACCAACACCTCGACTCTTGATGTCGATCAGATTGCTGCCGCGACCGCTCGGCCGCAGGACGTGATCGGCACACATTTTTTCAGCCCGGCGAACGTGATGCGATTGCTCGAGATCGTGCGCGGCAAGCAAACGAGCAAGGATGTGCTTGCGACCGTGATGCAGCTCGCAAAGCGGCTGAAAAAGGTCGGTGTCGTGTCCGGCGTGTGTGACGGTTTCATCGGCAACCGCATGCTTGAGCAGTACCTGCGGCAGTCGATGTTCCTGGTCGACGAAGGCGCCTCGCCACAGCAGGTCGACGCGGCGATGGTTCGGTTTGGAATGGCGATGGGTCCGTTTGCCGTGGGCGACTTGGCGGGTTTGGATATCGGTTACGCGATTCGTCAGCGCCGCTACGTCGAAAAGCCGCATGTCACATACAGCCGTGTGGGCGATCGTGTTGTCGAGCTTGGGCGGCTGGGCCAGAAAACAGGCAAGGGCTGGTATCGATACGAGGCAGGCGACCGGACTGCAAAGCCCGATCCGGCAATAGACGAACTAGTGACGCAGTATCGAAATGAAATCGGTATGACGCCGCGAGTTATTACAGAAGATGAGATCGTGCAACGCTGCGTTTACGCCCTGGTCAACGAAGGCGCCAAGATTCTCGAGGAAGGGATTGCACTTCGCGCCAGCGATATCGACGTCGTCTATCTGACCGGCTACGGTTTTCCAGCGGCAAAGGGTGGCCCGATGTTCTATGCGCAGACGGTCGGCTTGAAAAACGTGGTCGAGTCGATGCGCGAATTCGCGCGCAACAAACACGCCGATGCGAAGTTCTGGCAGCCAGCGAAATTGCTGCAGGAGTCGGCGGGAAGTAGCCAATGGCCGCGGTAGGTTCTGCGAAACCCGATGTCGCTTAGAGAGCTGTTCGATCTAAGCGGCAAGACCGCGTTGATCACCGGCGGCTCGCGCGGACTTGGATTGCAGATCGCCGAAGCGCTCGGCGAGATGGGTGCGCGACTTGTCCTGTCCGCGCGCAAGATGGACGAATTGCAGGCGGCCAGCGGAAACCTCAAAGCGAAAGGCGTTGACGCACACGCGATTGCAGCGGACTCATCGAACCCGGATGACATCGCGCGGCTCGCAGCCGCCGCACGCGCGCACCTCGGCGAAATCGACATTCTGGTCAACAACGCCGGCGCGACGTGGGGCGCACCGGCCGAGGATCATCCGCTCGAGGCGTGGGACAAGGTGATGAACCTCAACGTGCGCGGTATTTTCCTATTGACGCAGGCGGTCGGGCGCACGTCGATGATTCCTCGGCGCAGCGGTCGCGTCATCAACGTGGCTTCGATCGCGGGCCTGTCGGGCAATGCCCCTGGAACGATCAGCACGATCGCCTACAACACCAGCAAGGGAGCGCTGGTGAATTTCACGCGTACGCTGGCGGCCGAATGGGGCAAGTACAACATTACCGTCAACGCACTCGCACCGGGGTTTTTTCCTTCGAAGATGACGAAGGGTGTCATTAAGCAGCTCGGAGAAGACGCGCTGGCGCGCTTGGCACCACTGAATCGCCTTGGCGACGAAGAAGACCTGAAGGGAGCAGCGCTGCTGTTTGCCTCGGACGCAGGCAAGCACATCACCGGACAAATCCTCGCCGTCGATGGCGGCGCAACCTCGTACTAGACACAAAGATGGCCACTAATCGCAGAGTCGTTCTCGCCAGCCGGCCCAAGGCCGTCGCGCACAACGTCAAATTTCCGTCTCGAGGAAGTACCGGTGCCGACACTACAGCCCGGGCAGATTCGTCGTTCGCAATCACTGGTTGTCACTCGACCCGTACATGCGCGGCCGCATGAATGAAAGCCGGTCCTACGCGCAACCGCAGGCGCTCGACGAAGTGATGCAGGGAGGAACTGCCGGTGAAGTGATCGAATCCCGTAACCCGGGATTTGCGGTCGGCAGCAAGGTCGTCGGGTACTTCGGGTGGCAGGAATATGCCGTGTCCGACGGGACTGGAGTCTTCAAAGTGGACACTCGCCACATCCCATTGTCGGCGTACCTCGGGGCGGTTGGCATGCCCGGTGTGACCGCGTGGTACGGATTGAATCGGGTTATCGACCCGCGCGACGGTCAGACGATCGTCGTCTCGGCCGCGAGTGGAGCAGTCGGCAGCGTCGTCGGTCAGCTGGCACGGATCCGCGGGCTGCGTGCGATCGGGTTCGCCGGCGGAGATGAGAAGTGCCGTTACGTCACCGAAGAACTCGGTTTCGATGCGTGCATCGATTACAAATCTGAGAGCACGCCTGAGGGTCTGAGCAAACGCTTGAAGGAAGCAGCGCCGAACGGTGTCGATGGCTACTTCGAGAATGTCGGCGGCACAGTGATGAACGCCGTGTTACCCCGTATGAATACGTACGGGCGCATTGCGTTGTGCGGCCTGATCGCCGGTTATGACGGACAACCGATCCCGATCGAAAATCCAAGCTGGTTCTTGATCAGCCGGCTGACAATGCAAGGCTTCATAGTGACCGAACACATGGACGTCTGGCCAGCGGCGCTGAAGGACCTGGGCGAACACGTCGCCGCCGGACGCATCAAGTATCGCGAGACCGTGGCACGCGGCATCGAGAATGCGCCGCAGGCGTTCCTCGGCATGCTGAAGGGCGCTAACTTCGGTAAGCAGCTGGTCAAGCTGGCCTAATGACGCAGCCATTGCGCGGCAAGGTCGCTGCGATTACCGGCGCAGGCAGTGGCTTCGGGCGCGAATTCGCACGGCTGGGTGCGCAGCTCGGCATGCGACTCGCGCTGTCCGACGTTCAGCCTGATGCTTTGACGACCACTGTTGCGGAACTGAAAGACGCGGGTGCTGATCTCACCGGCGATGTCGTCGACGTCGCTGACTCGGTGCAGGTTAAGCAATGGTCAGATCACGTGCATCAACACTTTGGCGACGTCAATTTGCTGATGAACAACGCCGGTGTGGGTGGCGGCGGTTATCTGTGGGAGACCACCGATCAAGATTGGCAATGGGTGATGGGCGTTAACCTGATGGGCGTCGTGCACGGAGTGCGGCACTTCGTTCCACGCATGCTTGAAGCGAACGCGCGCGGTGAATGGGGGCACGTCGTCAATACGGCGTCGATGGCTGGGTGGCTGACGCCGCCGTTAATGGGCGTCTACAACGTATCGAAACACGCGGTGGTCGCTCTGTCGGAGACGCTTTATCACGATCTGCAGATGGCAGGTTCAACGCTCGGCGTCAGCGTGCTGTCTCCCGCATTTGTGCCGACCGGAATCGCCGACTCGCATCGCAATCGCCCGGCCGACCTCGCCAACCGCAACGGGGCAGTGACCGCTTCGCAGAAAATGGCCCACAACGCCACCGCGAAAGCGGTGTCGAGCGGGCGGCATCACGGCCGAACAAGTTGCGCAGCTAACGTTCGATGCGATACGAGAGAATCGCTTCTACGTTTTTACGCATCCGCAGATCTTGCCCGCGGTGCAGGCACGCTTCGATTCGGTAATGAACGGGAAGCCTCCGGCCGACCCCTATGCGACGCGGCCCGATGCAAAACCGCGGCTAGGCTGAGGGACGCGGGTCATCCACACCGTAATTCGAGAGGGACAGTTTGCCGACCTGGCAAATGGAATCCGTTTGCATCTACGTGAGTTGCGGCGACCCCAGTGGCCGCGCTGATGCTGTTCCTGCACGGCTTTCCCGAATACTGGGCTGCATGGGAAGACGTCCTTCCGCACTTCGGCGCGAGCCATTACGCCGTCGCACCCGATCTGCGCGGATTCAACCTTTCCAGCCAACCGACTGCGGTCACCGCCTACCGCATGCGCGAGATCGTCGACGACCTCGAACGATTCGTGCAACACCTTGGCTATCAAAGCGCGATCGTCGTCGGACACGACTGGGGAGGAGCGGCGGCCTGGCAATGGGCGATCGCGCATCCGCAGCGCGTCGAGCGTCTGATCGTTTTGAATTCGCCGCATCCGATCCCGTTTGCACGAGAGCTCGTCCACAGCGCCCGACAGCGAGAGGCAAGCGCCTACATGAACTGGTTGCGCAGGGCAGGGTCGGAAAGCGCACTCGCTGAAGACAGGACTACGCCGCGCTGGAAAGGTTTTTTCTATCGATGCAGCGCGAAGCGCGCCCTGGTACACGCCGGAGCGCGCTCGGCGCTACAGAGAAGTCTGGCAAAGAGGCCTGACCGGTGGCGTTAACTATTACCGCGCCTCGCCGCTTTACCCGCCGACCGATGACGACCCCGGTCGCGTCGCAAGCTGCAGCTCGATCCCACACAGTTTCGCGTGCGCGTGCCGACGCTGGTGATCTGGGGAGAGGCCGACCCCGCGTTGCCCGCTCCGTTGCTCGACGGTCTCGATGAACTTGTCGACGACCTGACGATCGAACGAATCCCGGCAAGGCACGCACTGGGTCGCGCACGAGGAACCGCAGGCGATCGCCCAAGTCGATCGCCGACGTTCCTGCAGCTGATCCTGACTCGCGTCGCGCGGTTCAGTCGCACGCGACTGCATCGATCAGCGGCTGGCATCAATCATTGGAGTCCGAACGAGCCTGACCCATGAACGCAAGTTTGCGCGCCATGCGGCGTCGCTCGCTGTTCAGCTGCTCCTTGCACCATCACGCTGAGCCCAGACGCACGTCCGTCCGGTTACGCCACGCCGCCCGGCGTGACGCGCGGCCCGACGGTCGAAGGCATCACCGAATATCGACTCGCGAACGGACTGCGCATCGTCCTGTTTGCCGATCCGTCGAAACCGACGGCGACGGTCAACATCACCTACCTGGTCGGGTTCGCGTCAGGAGAACTACGGCGAAACCGGCATGGCGCATCTGCTCGAGCACTCTGATCTTCAAGGGCTCGAAGAACTTTCTGAAGCCGGACGTCGAGTTCAACCGGCGCGGGTTTCAGAACAACGGCAGACGTGGCTCGATCGCACCAACTACTTTTCCACGTTCCAGGCGAGCGACGACAACCTGAAGTGGGCGATCGACTGGTCGGCCGACGCGATGGTCAATTCGTTCATCGCGAAAAAAGATCTCGATTCCGAGATGACGGTCGTTCGCAACGAGTTCGAGAGGGGCAAGAACGATCCGACGCGGCTGATGTTCGACGCAACCAGTCGATGCTCTACGACTGGCACAACTACGGCAAGTCGACGATCGGTGCGCGCTCCGACATCGAAAACGTGCGCATCGAGAACCTGCAGGCGTTTTACCGGATGTATTACCAGCCGGATAACGCGGTGCTGATCGTTGCCGGCAAGTTCGATGAGGCTAAGACGCTGCGCTGGATCGCCGACGCGTTCGGCAAGCATCCCGAAGCCGAAGCGGACCTCTGCCGGTGCTGTGGACCGAGTGAACCGACCCACGACGGCGAGCGCCAGTTCACGTCCGGCGCAAGGGCGAGGTGCAGATCGTCAGGTCGCGTATCGCATCCCGACGTCGCTGCAGTCCGCGAGCTGCTGCCGATCGGACTTCGCCGTCGACATCCTCGGCGACACGCCGAACGGCCGGCTGCACAAGGCGCTGGTCGAAAGCGGCAAGGCGTCGCAGGTCTTCGGCTATCAGCGTCGGCGCGAAGGATCCCGGTTTTGTTCATGTTCGGTGCGGTCGTCAAGAAGGGCGAGCCGCTCGAGCCGGTGGCGCCAGACGATGATCGAGGTCATCGAAGGGACCTCGTTCGCCAAGACAGCCCGCGACCGAAGCGGAGATGAAGCGCACGTTGCAGAAGCAGAAGACCGATACGATCGCGCACTGGCCGATCCGCAGGCGTTCGGTGTTGGACTGTCGGAGTACATCGCGCTCGGTGACTGGCGCCTGTTCTTCTATTCGCGCGACCGGCTGGCGAAAGTGACCGCGAAGGATGTCGACGACGCGGCGACGCGCTACTTCGTGCGCGACAACCGCGTCGTCGGCTTCTTCATTCCGGAAGATAGTCCGCAGCGCGCGGAGATCCCCGCGGCGCCGACCGCGAGCGCGCTGCTGGCAGACTACAAGCCGTCCGCGAAGGGCAGGTCTCCGAGGCCTTCGATCCGTCGCAGGAAAATATCGACAAGCGCACGCGCGTGCTGATTTCGGCGACCTGAAGATCGCGCTGCTGCCGAAGCGCAACCGCGGCGAAACCGTCAACGTCCGCACCAACTTTCGCTGGGGCGATGCGGCCACGCTAAAAGGCCGGATGATCGAGGGTGAGTTGGTCGGCTGCGATGCTGGCGCGTGGCACCGACAAGCTGACGCGGCAGCAGATCGCCGACGAGATGACCCGGTTACAGATGACAGGAGGCCTTGCTCTCGTTTCAGACGACGCGCGCAAACCTGCCGGCAGCACTGCGGCTGCTGGCCGCACGTGCTGCGCAATGCGGCGTTTCCCGGCGACCGAGTACCAGCAGCTGCAGCGCGAACTGGTGACTCGGGCTGTCGTCGCAGCTTGACAATCCGGAGGCGATGTCGCGCGACGTGCTGGCGACGCATTTCAACACCTATCCGGCCGGCGACCCGCGCTACTACGTGCCGTTGAAGGAGCGCATCGAGGTCGTCAGCAAGACGCCGCTCGACGCGGTGAAGAAGTATCACAGCGACTTCTACGGGACCGCCCGCGGCGAGATCTCGATCGTCGGCGATTTCGACGCGCAGGCGATCGAAGCCACTGGTGAAGGAGCAGTTCGCCGACTGGGCCTCCAAGGCGCCTTATGCGCGAGTGGACCGCGAATACCGCGATGTGAAGCCGGCGCGCTGGTCGTCGACACGCCGGACAAGGAAAACGCGGTCATTCGCGCGCGCCCAGGAGTTCCCTCTGCGCGACGATGACCCCGATGCAGCGGCGCTGACGATCGCCACCGAGATCCTCGGCGGCGGCTCCGGCCTCGCCAACCGTGTGATGGTCCGGCTGCGGCAGAAGGACGGCCTCAGCTACGGCGTCTGGCGCCGGTCTGCACTCGGCTCGCGCGAACGCCTGGCTTCGTTCACGATCGGCGGCATCGTGGCGCCGCAGAATGCGCGAATCGCGCCGAGCAGGCGCTGCGCGAAGAACTCGAGCGCGCCCGCAGGATGGATTCACCGCCGACCGAGGTTGACGACGCGAAAAAGGACTGCTGCAGGAGCGCGGCGCTGAATCGCTCGCAGGACACGGTGCGTCGCCAGCGCCTGGATCGGCAACCTGGACCTTGGCCGGACGTTCGCGTTCTCGAGACAGTTCGAGGATCGCCTGCGTGCCGTCACGCCGGCTGAGGTCAGTGCGGCGTTCCGCAAGTACATCGATCCGGCGAAGATGACGTTTCGTGATCGCCGGCGACGCGAAGAAAGGCGTCAAGTGACGCCGTATGACGACTACCGCCTGCCGCTGCCCTGCGGGTGCGCTGGGCCGAAGTCGACCTGCAGGGCGTGGTCTTCAACGGCCACTACCTGACTATACTGCGATGTCTGCGTAACCGAGTACTGGCGGGCGATCGGCATGCCGTATCCGGCCGAGTTCATCGACATCGGCTCCGATCTGTTCGTGCGCAAGGCGACGGTCGAATACTTCTCGCGCCGGCGCGCTACGACGACGAACTCGAGGTATGTGGACGCACTGCGCGGCTCGGAACGACCAGCCTCGTGTTCGAGGTCGGGATGTTCCGCCGCGCAGGCAACAGACCCGTCTGATCGACGGCAGAACTCGTCTACGTCACACCGACCTGGCTCGCGAACCGCACAGCCGCTGCCGACGCAAATGCGCGAGCGCGATCCGGGAGTTCGAAACCACCGTGCCCGAAGACGGAGCGGATGCCGCGCATCGAGCTGGGTGATTGGGAGGCGATGCGGCACTGGGCCGAGCCGTTCCGCTTTGCCGTCTTCGTCGAAGAGCAGAAAGTGCCTGCCGAAATGGAACTCGATTCGCTTCGACCCGCGTTCGTTCATGCAGTGGCCTTCGATGCCGATGGCGGCGGCAATCGGGACCGGGCGTTTGCTGCCCGATGGTCACATCGGGCGCATGGCTGTTGCGAAGCCGGCGCGCGGTAGCGGCGTCGGCAGTGCGCTGCTCAGAGCACTGATGGACGAAGCGCGGCGTCGCGGCCATCGCCACGCTGTGCTGAGCGCACAGACGCACGCGACAGAGTTCTATCGAAAGCACGGTTACGAGGTGTACGGCAGCCGAATACGAGACGCCGGCATCCCGCACATCGACATGCGCTGCCCGCTCTAGCTTGATCAGCTCGGTCCCGGCGCTTTGATGCGCGCCAGGCTCGACGCTCGATCGATCGTGAACTCGTAGTGTCGGTCGGACAATCGCTGCGGATCGCTCGTGTCGTACGTGCGTTCCAAAAACGTAGTAAGGCCATCATTGCGCACGGTGATCACCGTGGTGGCCCGAGTGCCGTAGCCATTCGCGCGGATCTGGATCGACGAAAGAGCGCGTTCCCATTCGTACGGAACTCCGGTCGACGGAAGCTCGGAGTCGCGCGCGAGCTCACGATTTTCGAGAAGGCGCACCAACATCATCGAGATCCACTCGGGAAGCGATAGAGCAGGCGAATGCGCGTGACTGCACGCGTGACCTTCGGCCACGGCGTATCGAGCGACGGCATTGGACAAGCCGTACACGCCTGGCGCGAGCGTGCGAGCGGGTGCCTCGAGCGCGGTTGGTGAAATAGTCCAGCGCGGCTCGACGGAACTGTCGCCGTTTGTCACGGGCACGACGTCGCCGAGCAAGAGATTAAAGCCGTTGTACACGCGCATTCGAGACGCATTCGATTCGAGCCACGCGGCGGCCGTCTCCGGCGATTGCAACGCAGACAGCACCAGGGTCGCCGCGTGAAGGCGCATGCGGATTGCGCTCGCTGGGTGCGCGAACGTTGGTCAGGGCCGCAAAGCGGCCGCGGCGCGTGATGCCGAGCCAGGTTCCGCCGGCCTCTTCATCGTGTCCCGCGAGCACTGACACCGCGTTTGCCCCACCATGCGGCCGGGCGCGTGCGCCGCGAATAGAACTCGTCGCGATTGGCCGCCAGCACCAGCGGGTAGTCCGGATGCGAGCGCCACGCAAAACCATCAGGCACATCGGGTGTCTCGCTTACTCCGTCGGATCGAACAGCGCATACGGTAGCGGACGCACCGAGAGCCGCGGGCCGTCGACGCTTTGCAGATGAAGCGAGCCCGACTCGAGTCGATCGAGCGGCGCTTCGAACAGTAGTGAGCTGCCTCCCTCCGCCGATGCAGCGGCCATCACGACGGTGCCGATCGGCTGGGCGGCTCCGTTGTGATAGACGTCGGCCGCGGGTTGAACATCAGTCGCGTTAACGTCCGCAACATTCATGCGCCGCTTCAGCTTGCCCAGATACTGGCTACGCGCGACGATCTCCTGGCCTGGGTAGCAGCCTTTCTTGAAGTCCACGCCGCCCAGTACCTCGAGATTGATCATTTGCGGAACAAATTTCTCCTGAGTCGCCGCAAAAACCGTCGGAACCGCAGCGTCGATTTCACTCAACCACCAACGGCTGCTCGCGACGCGACCCACTTCTTCGGATATTCTCAAGGGCGACGCACTCGGCAACGTCAGCAAGCAGCGGACAACGCCGTCGGGCGTCGGCAGTAAACGGTCAACCCGAACAGAGTTCGCCGTGGTCGATGTCCACGGTGCGTCGGGCGACGATAGTCCTGCGTCGTACAGCACGTCCGCGCTTTCGCCAAGGAGTGCATACGTCGCCCATTCATCGCTGACATCGGTCACCTTGGCCTTCGCACGCAGCACGAACATCGACAACCGCTTGACGATCGAGCCGATGATTTCACGCGGCATGCGCAGGAACACGCCATCATCCGTGCGCCACTGATGAAAGGTCGCCAGCAACCGGCCCTTTGGCGTGCAATAGCCTGACAGCTGCACCTGAGCCAGTGTCAGGCGAGAAACGTCGTTCGTTAACTGCGATTGCAGGAACGAAACCGCGTCTGTGCCGCTGACGCAAACGACGCCGAGCTCCGGCAGCGGCGCCAGAACGGTCGCTTGAACAGAAGAGGCGAGGGCAGACACGGCAGCCTTTGTCGTAGGAGTTGAGTCCGCAGATTAATATAAGTAGGCCAGTTGCTTAGTCGTTTCGTCTTCTTTGATGTTCCCATGATCTTGCTCCAATGAAAAAGCGAAGCCGTGCGCGCGCATGGGTCAGTCTTCTGCTGTTTGCCGGCAGCGCGCTGTTTGCCGCGGGAATGGTGGGGCGTTGGTACCTGTTTGAGCGTCCGCTGCCGTTCAAATCCGATCGCGTCGAGCTCCGCGTTCCCGCCGGCAGTTCGGTGCGGAGCATCGCGCACGCGGCGCAGGCGGCCGGTATTGAATTGAACGCGGACGCGATGGTCGCGGCAGCGCGCTTCACCGGAACCGCACAGTCACTGCGCGCGGGGCGCTATGCAGTCGACCGCGGAATTACGCTCGCCGGGCTACTTGCAAAGCTGCGCGCGGGCGACGTTATCCGCGAGCGACTGACGGTGGTGGATGGCATCACGTTTCGCGAGCTGCGCGCTTTGCTGGCGGCGCAAACGCAGCTGAAGCAGGATTCGGCAAGGATGTCAGTCGAAGAACTGCTGAAGGCGATCGGCGCCGGCGAGACGCATCCCGAAGGCCTGTTCGCACCGGAAACGTACGTCTACGACCCCGGCACATCGGATCTCGACATCTACCGGCAGGCGTACCGGGCGCAGATGAAACTGCTGCAGGACGCGTGGGCGGCTAGGAAGGCAGACCTGCCATACGCCAGCCCGTACGAGGCGCTGACGATGGCGTCGATCATCGAAAAGGAAACCGGGCAGGCCGCGGAGCGAGCAATGATTGCCGGCGTTTTCGTCAATCGCCTACGACAGGGCATGCTGCTGCAGACCGATCCCTCGGTGATATACGGAATCGGGCCTTCGTTCGACGGTAACTTGCGCAAGCGCGATCTGCTCGCCGATGGGCCGTACAACTCGTATACGCGCGCCGGGTTACCGCCGACGCCGATCGCGCTACCCGGACGGGCATCGATCGAAGCAGCGTTGAATCCGGCCAACACCTCGGCGCTGTACTTCGTGTCGCGCGGCGACGGCACCTCGCACTTCTCAGCAACGCTGGCCGAACACAATCGCGCTGTCGATGCCTATCAGAGGTGTTGCCGCCGATGAGTGAGCGTGGCCGATTCGTGACGTTCGAGGGCATCGACGGGTCGGGTAAGAGCACGCACATCGATGCGGTCGCCGCCACACTGCGTACGCGCGGCGTGATGCCACTGTTGACGCGCGAGCCCGGCGGAACACCGTTGGGTGAGTCGTTGCGTGAGCTGGTGCTGAATCAGCCGATGACCCGCGAGACCGAGACGATGTTGATGTTCGCGGCGCGCGCCGAGCATCTGGCGAAGGTCATTCGGCCTGCGCTTGCAGCGGGGCAATGGGTCCTATGCGATCGATTTACCGACGCCACCTATGCCTACCAGGCCGGCGGCCGCGGGATGGACGAGCGCGCCATCGCAGAACTCGAGCAATGGGTGCATCCGGACTTGCAGCCCAGCTTGACGATTCTGTTCGATGTTGCGCCCGAAGTAGCAGCGAAGCGGCTGGCGCAGGCGCGTTCCGCCGATCGGTTTGAAGCCGAGCCGATTGCATTCTTTGGCGCGGTGCGCGCGATGTACCTGAAAAGAGCCGCTGCAAATCCGGCGCGTTTCTTCATCGTCGATGGTGCGCAGGAGCGCGACGTTGTGCGTGATCAACTCGATCACCTGATGCGGCAATGGAACGGCTAGCGCCATTGCCGTGGCAGCACGAGCTGTGGTCGCAGCTGGTGGGATGGCGCGAGCGGCTGCCGCACGCCCTGTTGTTGCACGGAGGACGCGGCATCGGCAAGCGTCACTCTGATGAAGGCCTATACGCAGCTACTGCTATGCGAGTCGCCGGTTGAGGCGACGCCGTGCGGCCGCTGCGCCGGGTGCCAACTGATAGCCGCCGATAACCACCCCGATCTGCGATGGCTGACGCCGGCAGCCTTGATGCCGGATCGCGATGACGCCGACGGCAATGGCGAAGACTCGCGAAACCGACCGAGCCGAAACGCGCTCAAACAAAACCAAGCCAAGCCGCGAGATCGTGATTGACCAGGTGCGCAAGATCAGCGAATTTCTTGCGATCTCGTCGCATCGCGGCGGCCGCCGCGTCGTGTTGCTGTTGCCGGCGGAGGCGTTGAATGCGCCCGCTGCGAACGCGCTCCTGAAGGTGCTGGAGGAGCCTCCGCCCGGCGTTACGTTTCTCGCGGTCAGCGACCAGCTCGATGCAGTCCTGCCGACGATCCTGTCGCGGTGTGTACTGCTGCGCGCTCCGATTCCGAGTCATGCGCAGGCACTCGCGTGGCTGCAATCGAACGGTGTCGAGCGAGCCGAGGCAAAGCTGGCAGAGGCGGGCGGTGCGCCACATGGACATCGAAGGGAAAGCGACAGCCGATGCGCGCCAGACGCTTGATCCTGCGCTGCACGAGGCGCTGATCCAGCTGCTCACCCGGGGCGCTGCTCTAACGGGCGCTCAGATCGTCAGCGCGGTCCCGAAAGACATCGCCGTGGCGCCGGCGATCCGTCTGTTACAGCGGTGGGGATGGGACTTATTAGCGGAAAGGCTAGCGGGACGCGTTCGTTACTATCCACAACACCAACGCCAGTTTGCGGCGCTCGGCCGGACGGTTGAGCCTGTGCGCGTCGTTGAATGGGCCGCGGCACTAGCGCAAACCCAAGCGGTCAGCGATCATCCGCTGAACGCACGTCTGGTAATTGAAAGTGCGTTGCTCGGTTATGCCGAAGCGATGCGGCCACAAGGAGCGGGTACGGCAAGATGAACGACGGCGGCAAGGGCGGAAACGGACAGGCCGCGGCACCAGGTGGCGCGCGGCCGGCTGTTCTATCGCTGTCAATCAAGGAAAAGGCTGCTTTGTATGCCGCCTACATGCCGTATCTGAAAAGCGGTGGCATGTTCGTTCCGACGACGCGGCCGTACCAGTTGGGCGATGATGTCTATCTGATCCTGACGTTGCTCGATGACCCAACTCGCATCCCCGTCGCCGGCAAAGTGGTTTGGATCAGTCCCGCAGCAGGCGGCAACAAGACGCCTGGCATCGGCGTGCATTTTCCGTCCGATGAAACTGGCATCAACGCACGCAAGCGCATTGAAGATGCACTCGGTGGCGCTCTGAAGTCAGCTCGCCCGACACACACGTCTGTAGACTCTAGAATCGCGCGCTCCGGCCTAACGGCCGGCAGCTGACGTTCATGTACGTCGATTCCCACTGTCACTTGTCGTTTCCGGAACTCGCGCAGGACCTGCCGGGCGTATTGCAGCGAATGCGCGACAACAAGGTTGTCGCAGCGCTGAACGTTTGCACCACGCTGACGGAGTTTCCTGCCGTGCTCGCCGTAGCGGAACAACACGACCACATAGTCTGCTCGGTCGGCGTGCATCCGGACTATCAGGACACTGACGAGCCGACGATCGACAAGCTCGTCGCGCTGGCTGACCATCCGAAGGTTGTTGCGATCGGCGAAACAGGACTCGACTACTTCCGCCTGCAGGAGCCACTCGAATGGCAGCGCAGTCGCTTCCGCACGCACATTCGAGCGGCGCGTCGCTGCGGCAAGCCTCTGATCATTCATACCCGGTCGTCGTCAGCGGACACGATCAGATTGATGCAGGAGGAGGGCGCACACGAGCCAGGTGGCGTCATGCACTGCTTTACCGAATCGCTTGCGGTCGCGGAGGCGCGCTATGAAGCTCGGCTTCTACATCTCGTTTTCGGGAATTGTCACTTTCAAGAATGCGCGCGAGTTGCACGAAGTCGCGCGTGCTGTACCGCTGGAGCGACTGCTGATCGAGACCGACTCGCCGTATCTGGCGCCGGTCCCCTATCGCGGTAAGACAAATGAGCCTGGCTTCGTGCCGAAAGTTGCCGAGAAGGTGGCTGAACTGAAGAGACGTGAGCGTCGACGAGGTGGCTGCAGCCTCGACGTCTAATTTTCTTAAGCTTTTCAGGCTCTTGGGCAATAAATCGTATGCGAAGGCAGAGAATCAAGTGTTCTCGAAAAGCGCAATAAATCAGTCGGTTGCGGCCGACCGTTAAAGTCGCGTGCTACAAGAGTCCCGCTCCTTGAAGTGCACCCACCGTGGTTTGCGCTAGCTCGGAGATTTGCCCGGTTACATCTTGGGCAGTCGAACTGCTGGCGCGGCCGGACCACATCGTCGCCCCATTGGCTGGATCGATCAGCGCCGTTTCCGCGCCGAACGCCTGACTAACGCGCGCGCCCCCAATTGGGAACCCAATACCGACGCCTCCGAAGCTGCCTCCGCCGCGGTAGCCACCAGAACTACCGCCGACCCCGATCCCGATTGAAGGCCCGCTATCGACCGCTACCGGCTGGCTAGCGTTCAGGGTCATTCGGACAATCGCACCAGCACCGACCCGCTTAGCAGCGGCCAGATACGGATCGCTCCCTACGGACGGGGTTGCGGGAGACAGCTGCGAATTCAAAGTGGGCTTCGCCCCCCGCGCGGAGACAGCGGCCGCCAGCTGATCCTCGCAAATACGCTGCACCGTTAAGTCGGGCGCTTCACACGCCACAAGGACTGACGCGCCGCGAACATTCTTTCCCTGGTAATCAGGATTCATCCACTGCGCATCCATTCGCGTTGTCGCGCACGCGGACAGCAATACGGCGCTGGAAAGAAAAAACACTCGACTTGTTGTTTGCATTAAGACACCTCGCGTTTGCGGGAGAAGTGCATTTTGCGTGCCGAGAAACCCTTATCACGGGAGAATCCCCGACGCTATCGTGACTGCGCATAATGTGCATTATGTTAACTCAATGCATGGCGACCCTACGAGCGACGCAGTGCACGCGGCCTTTCAAAGATCCCCTCATCGCCCTCTTACGGGTCCGGTTTGGCTTGCAGGTCGTTTGCACAAGACCCCTTCTGACAGCCGCTGCCAAGCCCGATACTCGATCAGCGCAACTATGCTGGCCGCAGTCGAGACGCATCATGTGGACCGCAAATGAACCGCACCACCCTTCACCGTTCGTAATGCGCGTTCCCGGCCGCATGTTTGACACGACGTTTCGCAACATCGCCGATGTCGTTCGTGACCACGCGGCGGCGCGACCGCAGCAGCCCGCGTTGGTGCAGGACGGCTGCTGTCTCACCTTCGCCGAGCTCGACGCGCTGATGGATCGCGTGGCTGTCGCGCTTCAGCGCGACGGAGTGCGGGCGGGCGACGTAATTGCGCTGTGCGGATCGACAACGCCACAACAGGCGGCGCTCTTCCTCGGAGGCCTGCGTGCGGGTGCGCTTGTGGCGCCGCTCGCGCCTTCGGTCACGCCGACCACTTTCGCGTCGATGTTGCGCGACGCCGATGCCCGACTGCTATTCGTTGATGCCACCGCGACGGCCCTCGTGCCCGCTGATTTCAAACCGCCTCGCATCGCGCTCGATGGCGGCGCACCAGGAACGCCGTTCGATGACTGGCTCGCTGCGCCGGGCGCGACCCCGCTACCGGTCACTGTTAAGCCGGAATCGCCGTTCAACCTTATCTACTCGTCCGGCACGACTGGCACGCCGAAAGGTATCGTGCAACCGCACGTGATGCGCTGGATGCACACACTGCGCGGCGCACCGTACGGCTATGGGCCTGATGCGGTCACCGTCTTGGCGACGCCGTTGTATTCGAACACGACGCTGGTGGCGTTCTTTCCCGCGCTCGGACTGGGTGGCACCGTTGTACTGATGGCGAAGTTCGATGCCGCCGACTATCTGGCGCTGGCCGAGCGGCATCGCGCAACGCATACGATGCTGGTGCCGGTGCAGTACCAACGCATCATGGCGCTACCAAATTTCAGCAGCCACGATCTGTCGTCATTTCGCATGAAGTTCTGCACGAGCGCACCATTTTCCGCAGCGTTGAAGGCCGATGTGCTCGCGCGTTGGCCGGGAGGACTGATCGAGTTCTATGGCATGACCGAAGGCGGCGCCACTTTCATCCTCGAAGCGCACCGTCACCCCGACAAGTTGCATACCGTGGGCCGGCCGGCTGAAGGTCATGACGTGCGGCTGATCGACGATCACGGGCACGAGGTCGCCGGCCGGTGAAGCGGGCGAAATCGTCGGCCACTCGCCGACGATGATGACCGGATATCACAACCAGCCACAGCAGACGCGCGAAGCCGAGTGGTGCGCGCCAGACGGCAAGCGTTTCATCCGCACCGGCGATGTCGGCCGCTTCGACGCCGATGGGTTTCTGACCCTGTTCGATCGCAAGAAGGACATGATCATCTCCGGCGGCTTCAATATCTACTCGAGTGACCTTGAGGCGCAGTTGCGTGAGCACGCCGCGGTGGACGAGGCTGCAGTGGTCGGCGTGCCGTCGGCGCAATGGGGCGAGACGCCGGTAGCCTTCGTCGTGCAGCGCGCCGGAAACGAGATTTCCGCTGCCGCCTTGCGCGAATGGATGAACGCAAGGGTCGGCAAGACGCAGCGGCTGGCCGATCTGGTGTGTGTCGACGAACTACCGCGTAACGCACTGGGGAAGGTACTCAAGCGCGAATTGCGCAAGCGCTACGTGAGCGAACAAGGTTTTCAGAAGGAGACAAGATGAATCCAAGGCCCATCAACCGCCGACGTTTCAACGGTGCACTCATCGCCGGCGCCGCGACGTTACTCGTGCCGCGGGCTGACGCGCAGGCGTGGCCGGCGAAGCCGATCAGAGTGATCGTGCCCTACACACCGGGCGGTTTCACCGATATCACCGCGCGGCTGGTGACGCAGAAGCTGCAGGAGCGGCTCGGGCAGCCGGTCGTGATCGATAACAAGCCCGGTGCCAACAGCATCGTCGGCGTCGACGCTCTCGCGAAGTCACCCGCGGACGGCTATACGTTCGCAGTCGTGATCGCGGCCTATGCGGCGAACATCACGCTGTATCCGAAATTGCCGTACGACCCGAAGAAGGATCTCGCTGCGGTTTCTTTGATCGGCATCTCTCCGCTGGTGGCCGCGGTTAACAATGACACGCCGTTCAGGAGCGCGGCCGATCTGATCGACTACGCGCGCAAGAATCCCGGCAAAGTGAGCTACGGCTCGAGCGGCAACGGTTCGGCCGTCAACCTGACCACCGAGTTGCTGAAGTCGATGACGCAAACCAGCATGGTGCACATCCCTTACAAGGGCGCGGCGCCAGCGCTGACGGACTTGATGGGCGGCCACATCCAGTTGTTCATGGACGCCGCTGTTGGTTTGATCAATCCGGGCAAGACCGGCAAGGTGCGATTGATCGGAGTCGCGAGCGAAACGCGTCTCGCTGCGCTGCCCGACGTGCCGACCTTCATCGAACAGGGCATCAAGGGTTTCACCGGCAGCACGTGGGCAGGAATCTTGGCTCCGGCCGGCACGCCGCCGGCTGTCATCAAGCGCGTCGCCGACGAGGTCGCTGCCATCGTCAAGCTGCCGGACGTCAAGCAGAAGTTCGATGAGATGGGCACGATCGCAGTCGGGAGCACGCCGGCCGAATTCGAGTCGTTTATCAGCACCGAGACCGCCAAGTGGGGCAAGGTGATCCGCGACGCAAAGATCACAGCAGAGTGACGGGGTGGCGTCGAACTCGTTGCCATGCCGGCATTCGTTTGCGTCAACGCCTTAGCGCCCCACGGCGTAGAGCGCAACGCGTTTAGCGCCCTCGCCCATCTTTATGTGCCGCTCGAAGCGCATGCCGATCCCTTCGAGCACGCGAGTTGACGCCGCGTTCTCGGGATCAGTGATAGCGACGATCCTGTCGATGCGCAGCGTGGTTAGCCCATGTTCGAGAACTGCCTGCGCTGCTTCCAGCGCGAAGCCCTGCCCTCGTGCTTCCGGCACCAAGGCATACCCGATATCCACGTCCTCCAGACCCTGGCGCCGGATCAACCCACACATTCCAATCGTCGATCGATCTTGGGTTCGCTCGATCGCGCACAGCCCGAAGCCGTGCAACGCGTACATCGCCATGGGTCCTGCGACCAGGTAGCGACGCGCATCGTCCTCGGTTTTCACCGCCTTGTCGCCGATGAACCGCAGCCAGTCGGAGTCATTTACCAACGCAACAATGAACGCGGCATCGTCAAGCGTGAACGGCCTGATCGTGAGCCGTTCAGTGACGATCCGTTGCATCGCACTCCGGCACAGCCGCTGATGTAAGCGGCGGCTGCAACGTTGAGAGTCGGTACTCGGAGTTCCGCCGTGACCTCAGGGTGAGCCGGTCAGCCATCGCGCCGGAACCGTTACTAACGGTGGGAAAAGGATTAGCAGTAGAAGCACCAAGAGTTCAGCGAGCAGAAACGGCCAAACGCCCTTCATCACGTCTTCCATGCTCGTTCTTGTCACGCCGGCCACAACATTCAGGACGACTCCTACTGGAGGCGTTATCAACCCGATCGAGTTGTTGATGACGAACAGCACGCCAAAGTAAATCGGATCGATGCCGGCGGCATTAACGAGTGGCATCAGTATCGGCGTCAAGATCAATATCGTCGGCGTCATATCCAACGCGGTACCGACGATCACGACCAAGATCATGATCGCAAACATCAAAAGTATCTTGCTGTCGAGAAATGGCTGCAGCAGTGTCACCACTTTTGCCGGCAGGTCAGCCACCGTGATCAGCCACGCGGATACGAGCGCCGCCGCCACCAGGAACATCACCACGCTCGTGGTCTTCGCGGACGTGACGAACACCGCGTAAAGCTGCTTGAGGGTCAGTTCGCGATAGATAAAAACTGCCACGATCATTGCGTAGACAGCCGCCACGACCGCAGCTTCGGTCGGAGTGAACACCCCGAATCGAAGGCCGAAGATGATGATGAAAGGCAGTACCAGCGCCCAGAAGGCATCTACGACCGCACGCCCGAGTTCCTTCGGAGTCTTTCGCACGGGTGGGACGATGTCCTCCTTGCGCACCTCCCACCACCACGCAAACCACAAGCCAACGGCGATGTAGATGCCCGGCATGATGCCGGCCAGGAAGAGTTTCGTGATCGACAGGTTTGCCGCCACACCGAAGATGACGAACGCGATGCTGGGCGGAATAATTGGCCCGATGATCCCGGTGGCAGCTACCAGGCCAGCCGCTTTTTTCTTGTCATGTCCCGCTGCGACCATCATGGGCACGAGCAACGCGGAAAGCGCGGCTGCATCTGCCACTGCAGACCCGGAAAGGGCCGACAGGATCACGCCAGCCACAATCGTGACGTAGCCCAATCCCCCTTTGATGTGTCCGACGAGCGCGAGGCACATGTCGACGATGCGCTTCGATAGACCATCCGACATTCATGATCTCGCCAGCCAACAGAAAAAACGGCACGGCCATCAGCGGAAAACTGTCGGCGCCGTTGATGATGTTTTGCGCGATGATCTGCGAATCGAAAATGTCCATGTGCACCATCAGCGCTATGCCGCACACAATCAACGCGTAGGCGATGGGCATGCCGAGCGCCATGGCGCCAAGCAGTGACAGCAGAAATACCGCGATGGTCATGTCTGATCTCTAGCCGCTCTTCGGCGGCACTTCGCGTTCGCCGCGGTTGTTTATAGCTAGCTCCTTCTGAAGCTCTTCGAGTTGTTCCTGCTCTTCCGAGTCCTTGACCATCACGAGGTCCTGCTCGCTTGCCTTACCGGAGACCACGCGATACAGATCCCCGAGCAGGATCAACAGGACAGAAACGCTAAAAATGATCCCCGCGGCGTAGACGATCCCCACCGACAGCCCAGACACTGGGGCGGAGTTGTGCAAATTGATGTTCGTCTGTAGCCAGCTGCCTTGCAGAAACAGCCAGGTGGCGAACAACATCAGCAGTTGACTGACAATGAAGCAGATTTTCTTGCCGAGCGGCGACAAACGCCGCACAAGGCTGTCGACGCCCAGGTGCGCATGCTCACGCATCGCTACGATGGCTCCGAGGAACGTCACATATACGAAGAACCAGCGCGAAAGCTCTTCCGATATGGTGATACCGGTATTGAAACCGTAGCGCAGCACCACATTGCCGAAAACCAGAATCACCATCAGTGCAAGGCAAAGCACGATGAGGAACTTCAGCAAATGAAAGTAGCCTTCAACGATCTTGCCCATCGATCCCCCGACGTAACCAGTGGCCGCGGTCTAATGGAGATAGACCATCAACTTCGAGCGGCCACCGCAAAGCTGCACGCGAGCGTCGCGAGCCAAGCAACGTCGGCGCGTTCGTTCAGACCAGCAGATGTCTATTGCTTCTGGACGCGGGCCAGCTCCGCCTTAAACGTCTTGACCATTGCAGGGTCGTACTCGGCGGTGAATTTGTCGTAGACCGGCAGCACCATCTGACGCATACGTGCGACCTCTGCGGGAGCCAGTTCGTTGATTTGCATTCCCTTGGCTTTTAGATCGGCCAGCGACTTTTGCGCCGCGGCGCGACTCACAGTGCGCTGGTAACTTTGCGCTTCGACAGCTGCATCCTGAATGATCTTCTGCTCCTTCGGCGACAGCTTGTCCCAAAATTTCTTGCTGATCAGGATGATGTTCGTTGCGTACACATGATTGGTGGCGCTAAGGAATTTCTGAACCTCGAAGAACTTGTTTGAGAGGATGACGGAGTACGGATTTTCCTGCCCGTCGACGGCTTTCGTTTCTAGCGCTGGATACAGTTCAGAGAAAGGCATCGGAACCGGATTCGCCTTGAAGGTCCGAAACGTCTCCAAGAAGACCGGGTTCGGGATCACGCGAAGTTTCAAGCCCGCAAGGTCCTCTGCTTTGGTAACAGGGTGCTTGCTGTTCGTAACGTTGCGGAAGCCGAGATCCCAGAACGTCAGTCCAACCAGGCCCTTTTCCGGCAGCTTGGCCAACAGCATCTTTCCCACAGGTCCATCGATCAACGCATCGGCCTGCGAAAAGTTGCTCACGATAAATGGGAAGTCCAGCAGTCCGAATTCCTTGACGAGTCCAGCCAGAGAGGTTGGCGCCGGCGCTGACATCTCTTGAATGCCGCCTTGTAGCGCCGACTGCTGCTGCATTTCACTGCCGAGCTGCATCGACGGAAACTCTTTGACGGTGATCTTGCCGCCGCTCTTCGCTGCCACCAGCTCGGCGAATTTTTTGACGCCCATGCTGACTGGATGATCCGGGTTGTTCAGGTGTCCGAAGCGAATCGTTCGCTCCTGAATGTCCTGTGCACTAGCTGGTGCAACACCACTGATAAATCCAGCAATCACTAGCAACGCCAGTTGGGTTGCACGCCTCTTCATATCTATCTCCTTAAGCGCTCGTGAAGCCGGTCGACTGACCGTCGAGCTGTTATCAAAAATTGGAGTTGCACTGGTATCAATATAACAAAACGCCGTTCTCCTGCATAGAACGCCTACGGAACGGCCACATGATCGACTTTGCGATCGGGCGAGTAGATCTCGTTGATATTCCAATGTCCGCCGGTCGGAACGGGTTCATTCAGCATCGCCACGTCGATCACGAACGGACGCCGTGCCTTGATTGCGCCCGCCAGAGCCGGCTTGAATTCCTCAGCCGATTTGATCTGCACGCCTTCAACGCCATACGCGCGCGCGATTGCGGCAAAGTCGGGCGAGTACGGTTGACCGTTCTTGCGAAACACGCAACCGAACGCCGTTCCGTAGTGGGCCATCTCTAGGCCCGCGATCGTTCCGTACGCGCAGTTGTTCATCACAACCCAAACGACTGCAATGTCTTCCTCGAAAGCGGTAGCCAGCATCGCGGGGTTCTGACCAAAGCCGCCGTCGCCCACGAGCGCGACCACGACCTTGTCGGGGCACGCGAGTTTCGCGCCCAACGCAGCCGGCGCACCGAACCCCATCGTCGCGTAGCCACCCGGAGTGAGAATGCTGCCCGGTGTGTACACCGGAAACTGCTGACCGACGCCGTTCTTGTTCCAACCCACATCGGTCGTAATTAGGGCGTCGCGAGGCAGAACCTCGCGCACTGCAGCGAGGATGCGTTCGGGTCGCATCGGATACGCCGTGCTGTGAACGTAGTCTTCGTTGGCCTGACGAAATCCCTTTCGATAAGCCGCGATCTCGTTGACCAGCTTTTCATTCTTGCGACCGGCCGGATAGAGCCGTTTGGCCACTCTCAGCAGGACGGTCAGAGCCTGCTTCAGGTCCGTAACCACACCGATCTCGACCGGATAGTTGCGTCCGATCTCATTCGAGTCGATGTCAATATGAATCAGCCGCGTGGGAGGCATCTTGAACGTGTACTCGTCTTCCCACGAGCTGCAGTCTGCCTCTGCGAAGCGGGTACCGACCGCAAAGATGTAGTCAGCGCCGCGACACTTTTCATTGATGAATTTCGTCCCCCAGAAGCCCGTCATTCCCAGGACCAACGGGTGATCATCAGGGATCACACCCTTGCCCATCAGGCTGTGCGCGACCGGCAGCGCAAGGTGAGACACGAATTCCTTCAATTCACTTGCAGCGTCGGCCAGGATGACGCCTCCGCCCGCGTACACGACCGGAGTTTTCGCGTCCGCAAGGGTTCGCACGATTTTCTCAGCGACCTCTTCGTCAATCGACGGCTTATGCAGCTTCTTGGTGTTGTGTTTTAACCGCTCGAAAAGTGCGACCTCGACTCGCATCGAGAAGATGTCCATCGGCACCGAGACAAGTACAGGACCGGGTCTGCCGCTCTCGGCCAGCTGAAATGCCTTTTCGATTATTTCTGGAAACAGGTCAGGACGCTCGACTCGCCACGCCCGCTTGACGAAGGGCTTGTATATCTCGTACTGCGCCGCATCCGAGTGCAGATTGACCTCCTGGTGCGGATGCTTGCCGTAGTAGTGGCTGGGCACATCACCAGCGATAACGACCATTGGGATCGAATCCAAAGCGGCATTCGCGACACCGGTCGATGCGTTTGTCAGGCCAGGTCCGAGGTGCGATAGCACGACAGCAGTCGTGCGCTTGGCGCGTGCATAGCCATCGGCCATGTGGGCTGCGACCTGTTCGTGCCGTGTATTGATGAACTTGACGCTGCTGTTGGCCAATGCCGCGAGTACCGCGATATTGGTGTGACCACACAGGCCGAAGATGTATTCAACGCCGCGGTCTTCGAGGTACTTGACCAACTGGTGCGAAATCAGATCGGTCGTTGGTGTCGCTGCCGGCTTCACCGCGGGGCTGCGTTCTTTCAGCTCTTGGTTCATCAGGTCTCCATCTGCTTGGGTTCGAATCGCCGCACAGGCGGTCCGGTGTATTGAAAGGGAATCTTGGGCGGCATCGGACCTTTGATTCGCCCGCCCTGCTGCGTCTGCTCCCACGCGTGGGCCAGGATGCCCACCGAGCGCGAAAGTACAAATAGGCCGCGGCCTAGCGGCGCTGCAAAACCCAGTTCCGAGTAGATGACCGCGGTGGCACCATCGATATTCATCGGAATGCCGCGCCCTTTGCGCCGCTTGAGCGATTCCTCGACCAGCGTTCCAATGCGCGCAAAGCGGCCCGATACGACTTCGCTCGCCTGCGCGCGGCGAACGAGATCAAGGAGCTTCACTGCTCTCGGATCGACGCCGTGAAACCGATGACCAAACCCGGGGACGATTTTTCCGCGCTCGGCGATGAAACGGTCCAACTCGGGTTCGACAGCATCCTTTTCGCTCTCGCCGGCGTCGGCGCGCTGAGCGATGGATTGATAGAGCTCCATGCACTGTTGACCCGCACCGCCGTGAATATCGTCGAGAGCATTGATCGCAGACGCCATCGCGCCGTTGATCGGCAGGCCGCAGGTAACCGCCATACGTGAAATGGCGATCGATGGCGCCTGCGGACCGTGATCCACGGCGGCCACCAATGCGGCCTCGAGCAACTTCGCCTGCTCGCGGCTCGGCACTTCGCCCCTTAGCATCAGCCACACCATCTGCGGAAAGCTAAGCTCACCGATCAGTTCTTGAATCGGATAGCCGCGGACAACAATCTCGCCCGGATGTATGTCAATGATCGAAGTCGACCACCACGCCGTCGCTTGCTGCAACAACTGATCCGACGCAGGCGACCCATCCGCACTCATACAGCTCCCACGCTCTTCAGGCGTTCAATCTCAATATCGTCAAATCCGAGCTCGCGTAGCACCTCGGTCGTGTGTTGCCCAAGTTGCGGGGGTGGCGACGTGACTTGCGGATCGCCCTTGGACATCTTGAATCCCGCTCGTGTCAACGTCACCGAGCGTCCCAACCCGGGCACGTCATCAAATTTTTGCAGCAATTCCCTGTGCCTTACCTGCGGCGTGTCCAGCGCATCAGGTACGGTTAGGACGCGGCCCGCGGGAATGCCGAGGCCATTGAGAATGGTTTCCCATTGCTCGGCAGTCTTTTTCCGAAGGCCCTCTTCCAGCTCGACCGTTAACGCAGCCCGATTCTGCTTTCTGGCTTCGCGGGCAGCGAAGCGAACGTCGCCGATCAGATCCTCACGCCCAATCGCCTTCGCGAGAGCCTGGAACTGTTCCTGTTTATTCGCAGCGATGTTGAGCAGGCCTTTTGCCGTCTTGAATGCCCCCGAAGGCGCAGCCGTAAAGTTGTCGTTCCCAATCGGGTGCGGCTCATGGCCGGCGATCAAATAATTGGAAACGACCCACCCCATTGTCACGAGTACGGAGTCCAACATCGAGACGTCGATGCACGCACCCTCGCCGGTATTTGCTCGTCGTACCAACGCGCTTGTGATCGCCAGCGCGGCGGTGATGCCCCCAATCGTGTCCGCCACTGGATAACCTACGCGCAGCGGCGCCGACTGCTCGTCACCGGTAATGCTCATCATTCCCGAAAGCCCCTGAATGATCTGGTCGTAGGCCGGAGCGTCCTTCATCGGACCGTCCTGCCCAAAACCCGAGATGGCGCAATAGATCAACGCAGGGTTTTCCTTCTGCAGGATCTTCGTAACCAAGACCCAAACGCTTCATCACGCCCGGACGATAATTTTCAACCAGCACATCCGCTGTCTTGACCAAACGTCGCAGTACCGCTTTACCGTCGGCGCTCTTCAGATTTACGGTGACCGACTTTTTGCCGCCGTTTTGCGCAAGAAAAGATGCGCCCATCAGCTGCTCATTCAGAGCCGCGTCGGCACCGAGCTGACGCGCCAGATCACCCGTGTCAGGCATTTCAACCTTGATGACGTCTGCTCCTATTAAGCCGAGCTGATACGCGCAAAAAGGACCCGCCAGTACGTTGGTCAGATCAAGGACGCGAATCTGCGCAAGCGGTCGACTCAGCGTGTTCTGATCCGGCGCGCGCGCCGTACGGCTGCGCGTATCAGTAACCGCGGCCGGTTGACCGTGCTTGCCTTTCAAAGTGGCGCTTTCCACGGGACTTGGTGCGAGCGGTTGGGTGGTGTTATCAAACGCGAATCAGCGCCGCACGAATGGGTTTGGAACGTCAAGATCAGTCGACACCCATACACACTTCGTGTTCAAGTACTCCTTGATCGCTTCGGTCCCGGACTCGCGACCAATCCCCGAATCTTTGTACCCGCCGAACGGCGAAGTGAAGCTGGTGGCGCGATAGTTATTGACCCAGACCGTGCCGGCCTTCAGCTTTTCTGTCATCAACATCGCGCGATGCAGGCTCTTGGTCCAGACTGCAGCCGCCAGTCCATAAACCACGTCATTGCCGATTCGAATTGCCTCCGCCTCATCTGAGAACGGAATGACTGAAAGTACCGGCCCAAATACTTCTTCCTGTGCGATTCGCATGTCGTTGCGCACGCCGGTGAAAGATGGTCGGTTCGATAAACAAGCCGGCGCCGAGCTCAGGGCCGACTCCTGCCGCCCAGCACGCACTTCGCACCTTCCGCCTTCGCAATCTCGATGTATTCGAGAATTTTTTCAAACTGCGGACGCGTTGAGATGGGTCCAATCTGCGTGTCGGGCAATGACGGATCGCCAATCTTGGCGTCACGCACGAACGCAATCAACTTCTCCACGAAGACATCGTGGATGCTTTGCTGAAGGAGAAGTCTCGAACCCGCCTGACAACTCTGCCCCGAAGCGGCAAAAATTCCTGACACCACGCCTTTTACGGCTTGGTCGAGGTCTGCATCGTCGAAGATGATATTTGGCGACTTGCCGCCCAACTCTAGCGTGACAGTCTTAAAGTTGCGCGCTGCCAGCTCATAAATCTTGCGCCCTGCCGCCGCACCCCCGGTGAAGCCGATGTGCGCGACTTTTGGATGCGTCACCAATGCTTCGCCGACTTCGGGTCCGAGCCCGGTCACAACATTGACAACTCCCTTGGGAAAACCGGCTTCCGCAAACAGCATTGCGAGCTCGATCATCGATGCCGACGTGAATTCGGACGGTTTGATCACCGCAGTACATCCGGCCGCCAGCGCCGGCGCGAGCTTCCAGCTCGTAAGCGTCAACGGCGAGTTCCAGGGGGTGATGATCGCGATGACCCCCTTTGGCTCGTATCGAGTGTAGGCAAAGACGCCCTTCTTATCGGTCGGAATGACTGAACTCTGAACTTTGTCCGCGAGGCCTGCGTAATACTTGAAGTAGTCGCCCATGTACTTGATCTGCGCGACCACTTCGGTTGCCAACTTGCCGTTATCTCGCTGCTCAATCTCGGCGAGCCGGCTGGCGTTCGCAATGACGAGGTCGCCGAGTTTCCACAGTCGACGGCCGCGCTCGGATGGCGTCAGCTGCGGCCACTCCCCGCTTTCAAAAGCGCGGTCGGCCGCCTCTACCGCAGCGGCCGCATCCTGCTTGGTGCCGCGCGCAATCCACGCCCAGGTTTTCCCCGTATACGGGCTTTCCGTTTCCAGGTACTGACCAGAACCAGGCGCGGCGAAGGCACCATCGATGTAGTGCTTGTAATGTGGAAGCTCAGTGGCAACCGATGACGACTGAGCTGGAGTTCCCTGGACGGGTGGTGACTGAACTGACGATGACATTGAATTCCCGCTAGCGAGCCGACGCCCCGCGACTAGAGAAGACGTCCGTGCTATCCAGCGTAACACGATTCTATTTCTGGACGAACTTGTCACCTCCTTTGATACACTGGCCTGCGCACCCAATCGGAGTAACAGCATGGCAGGAGAAGGTGGAGTAGCAGCAGTACATCGCGCGCTGTCGATTCTCGACGCATTCACCGAAACAGATCAGAAACTTGGGTTGGCCGAACTCGCCAAGCGCACCGGCCTTTACAAAAGCACGCTGCTGCGCCTTGCCAAGTCGCTGGAGAAATTCGGTTATTTGATCCGCTCCGAGGATGGTTCGTATCACCTCGGCTCGAAGGTTCTCTTCCTCGGCTCTTTGTATCAACGAAACTTTCGAACCTCTGAGTTCGTGCCGCCGGTGCTACGACAAGTTGTCGAAGAACTGCACGAGGGGGCGTCGTTCTACGTGCGCGATGAGGAACAGCGCGTGTGCCTGCACAGAGTGGATGCGCACCGCGCCGTGCGCGATTCGGTGCACGAAGGTGATCGGCTCCCACTAACGGTAGGTGCCGCTGGCCATGTCATTCTGGCCTTTAACGGCCGGACGGGTCAGCGTTACGACGAGATAAGAAAGAACATGTACGCCGCATCCTTTGGTGAACGGGACCCGGAAACTGCAGCCATCGCCTGCCCTGTGTTTGGTCTCGAGCAAAAATTTGTTGGGGCGTTGAGCATCTCCGGTCCGAGATACCGGATTGAGGAGCTTGGTGTCAAACGCGTGCTGCCGGTGTTATTCAAACATGCTCACGCACTTACTCGAACGCTTGGTGGTGATCCGAACGTTCCTGCTTTCGCTACGTGGCTAAAGGGGCGCAAGGCAATTCGTTCCGAAGCAAGGCCGCCGGCGAAAAAATCGGCGACGAGTTCCCGTCGCGTCAGGGCTAAGGCAACCGCGCAGTAGCGGTAGCGGCGATTGCGACCAGTCATCGCCGAAGCCGATCAAGAACATTCTGAAAGACGATTTTATTTAGAGCGGGATCGAACCGATATTCCATGGGTCATGGCAGCACTCGCTGCCGCTGGAGGTATCCATGGAAATTTCGACCAAACGCTTTAGTCTTAGTCAATCAACTGCATCGCTTCGCAGTGCCGCGCAGGATGTGGGGCGCGGATTGGACGCGCCGTCCTCCGACCCGAGCCTCGATCCTGAAATGACACAACGCCGCACGGAAGCACTTCGAAATTTGTTTCCGATGTTGTTTGGTTGGCTTGCGAGCAGGGCCGAGCTAGCACCCATGCATCAGGCTAGCGAATACCTGGCCAAAGCGAGCAACCTCATCGATCTTGAGCAGCGTATAAGAATGGTTGAACAGCGCAGGGCGCCCCTTTAGCGGCGCGATCATTCCAAGGCCTCCAAACATGCGTCAGAGACTGGGGCTCGGTCATTCGTCCGGCAGATCGAACAGCAAGACTTCGGCGCCTTTGCCTTGCTCTATCTCCACCGCGCCGCCGTCCGCCATCAAAGCATCGCCTGCGTTTAGAACCTCGCCGTTCACGGTAAAGTTTCCTGGTGCAACGTGGATGTAGCCCTTACGTCCGGAAGCCAAATTCCACTGCGCTTTCTCGCCTGCGTCGAACAGTCCGCCGAAGACCAGGGCACTGATTTATCGTAGGGAACCCTCGCGATTGTCGGGAGACACGACGAGCCGTAGGCGACCACGTCTCTCCTCGGCAGGAAAGTACTTCTGCTCGTACCCCGGCGCCACGCCCGCGCCTTCGGTTCGATCCAAATCTAACCCTCGAGGCCTATGGCTGTCCCGGATCCGATCCGGATCGCGCACTGAGCACGCGGGCCGGCCGGGTCCATGGCAATAGATTGCCGCGCGCGGCCTGGCTGGTGAGCCAGCGCGCCGAATGGCGCGCGCGCTCGGCCACCACGGGGAGCGGGATCTGCTCGTAGTCGTCGTTGAAGACCTCGAAGCTGTAGTCGCCGACGTATCTCATTGACTCGAGCTTCCGCACGAGCTGCACGACTTCCTGGCTGTGCACACCCTCTCCCGGAAACACGCGAAAGTGGCGCGCCGTATCGATGCGCTCCTCCTGCGACGGCAGTTCCTGCCACATGAAGTCTGCCAGTTTCACCAAGCAGATCTTGTCGGCAACGACATCGTCAAGCGCATCCAGACCCGACTTCATCGCGAGCATGTGGAACAGATCCAGGTCGAGGCCGAGATTGCCGCGATCGGCCTCCTGGACGATGTCCCACGCTTTCGAGTAGTCGCTGATGCAGCGGCCCCAGGACAGCGCCTCGTACCCGACCTTGATGCCGAGCGGCACGGCGAGCATGGCCAGTTTCCGCAGGTCGCGAATCAGATGGTCGCGGTCGTCGCTCGCGTGGTTCGAGGTTGATGAACTGACGAGCAGCACGTTCGCGCCGAGCGCGCGGCACATGGCCAGCATCGCTTTGGCGATGTCGACCTTGTAATCGTGCAGATGGCCCGCGAGTCCCTCGAAGTCGTGCAGCATCTGCAGGCCCGTCACCCGCAGGCCGCTGGCCCGCACGGCGGCGACGGCGGTCTGCACTCCGCCCGGGTGGCCGGCAATGTCGCGCGCCGACAGCAGCACCTGTGTGAAGCCCGCCTGACGGATGCAGGCGAGCTTGGTATCAAGCGGCCCCGCCAGCGAAACCGTGTCCATGCCGAAACAGTTCAGATCCATCGCCAGATCGCTTAGGCGGAAAGATGACTCGCCACGAGCTCGAAGGTCACGCTACCCAGGTAGACCTGAGTCAGCGCCCCCTTGTCACTCGGCTGCACCGGTTCGCGATCGACGAACACGATGCCGCGCGCCCCTAGTTCACGCACTGCCTCGCTCACGGCGCGCGCGCCGAAGCCGATCCGCACGAGACGCTCGTCCCATTCGAGCACCTCGGGCGCCAGAGGCGGCTCGATCAGCTGCAGATAGAACTTGTGGCAGGGGCTTTCGAGCAGCGTGCCCTTCGGCATCACGCCGAAGAATTTCCCCTCCGGCAGCGGCGTGAATCCGTACAGCGTGTTGTAGAAGTCGATCCAGTCCGCGGTTCGGTCCAGACCGATCGTCTGCACAACGCCGAAATAGTGCAGACCGGCCAGTGCCGGCGGGTGCTTGTCGACACCGGGCAAGGCGACGAAGTCGACGTCGTAGATGGAGAAACTGCGGTGCCGATCGACGAAGTAGGTCTGGCTGTCGCCGACGCCGCAAATGCCGGGTATGTGCAGTTCCATCGCCGAGGCGCGCGTAGGAATGTCCCAAGCGCCGAGATCGAGCGCCCGCCTCCATGCCGTGCCGGCATCGCGCACGCGCAGCGCGATTGCCGACAGCGCCGGACGCTTCTCGGCGTCTGCCTGGCCGGCGACGGCGGCCGGGTCGGCATTGACGATCAGGTTCATCGGCCCCTGGCGGTACAGCATCACTTCGCGCGAGCGGTGGCGCGCGATCGGGACGAATCCCAGCTGCTGCAGCAGGCCGCCGAGCGCCTGCGGCTGCGCGGTGGCGAACTCAATGAATTCGATCCCATTCATTCCCAGCGGATTGCTAGGTTCGGGATTGGGTTCACGAATCGTCATCGTTGTCCTCTACAGAGAGGAGAGGCGAATTGTCCACCCAGCAAGGGTAGCGCAGCCGCTAGCCTTCACGCGTCCGCAACGTGCGAGAACGACCGAGTCGACGCGGCGCGCGGCAAGAACCGGATGCCGCGAGCGTGTCCCCGATTGCGGTGATCTCAGAAGCGGTGCTGGAAACCGACCTGGTACTGCCTATATGCGGTGATGTGATCGGACAGATCACCCGAAGCCTGCGACACCCCTGCATACAGGAAGGTGCGACGCGACAGGTCGTGCTTCAGTTCGAGCGCGGTCTTGCCGAGCGAGTAGCTGGAAGGCTGCCCCGCGGCCGTCGGCGCCCCATCGTAGTCGATCGTCGTATACAGCAGGGCGACCCGGGTAATCTTGCCGATCGGCACCTCTACCCCAGCGACCCAGGCGTCCTGATCGTTAATCGTCAGCGTCTGCGCTCCTTGGCCTACCAGGCGCTGCGAAACGCCACCGGCGATCCCGTTGAGGCTCACCCGCAGGTCGTCAACCTTTTGATATGCGGCCAGCAGCTTGAGGAAGCCGAAGTCGTAATTCGCGCCCACGCTCAACGTTTTGTTGACCTTGTCGTTGGGTGCGAGCCGCTGCTTGTTCCATTCGTAGGAAACCCCGACGTTGATGGGCCCGCGGTTGTAGTTCACGGCGACGCCGTAGAAATCGTCAAAAGTGTTTTCGTCAGGCGCATACTGAATGGCGCCAGTAAAGCCGGCAAAGTTCGGCGTCGTGTACTGCACTACATTGTCGGCACGCGACGGGTTCAGAATCGTTGCGACACTTCGCCCGTTGTTGACGACCCCGGTGCTTGGGTTGCCCAGCAGTCCCATCCCGGTCCCGAATGGCGCGCCGTAGCCGAGCAGGTTGTCGGAGAGCACATACTGACGGCCGAGCCGAAGGTTCCCTAAGGTCGTCGAATTCACGAAGAGGAATGCCTGGCGCCCGAAGAGGCGCCCGCCCTGGAATGAGCTGCCCTGGCTGAGGTCGAATCCCGACTCGAGCAGCGTACCCGCTGACCAACCCCCACCAAGCTCTTCGGTCACGCGGATGCCCCAGCGCGAGCCGTTCATGCCGTTGGTCGTGCCGTCCTCCATCGCCGTGCGGCTAGGAGCCTTGCCAGCACCGGTCGGGTTGGCGGTACTGATCGCGTTGGAATTGTCGCCGGCCGTGTAGTGTGTGATGTTGACGTCGACCAGGCCGAACAGGGTCACGTTGCTCTGCGCAGCGGCCGTTCCGGCGAACGTGGCGAGCAAAGCGAGCGCTAGATGGGATTTTTTCATTTCTCCTCCTCCAGTGTTTGTAGTTGTCTTCTTTCGGCCCCACCCGCCGTTCGCTTGCGGTCTTTCGAGCCCTTGCTCTGCGTTGCCCTTGTAATGGTTGGGCAGCGTAGGCGCGGCGCCCGCGCGCCACAAGCAACGTTCGTTAGAGCTGCGCGATAATCGCCCCGCACGTTGCTAATCGCCCACACGTTGCACCGCTTGCCGCAGGGGGTCTGCGCATCATGGATCCATCAGCTTCACTGAACCGTCGCGACTGGATCGCTGGACTGCAGAGCGGACTGGCGCTCATCGAGGCCTTCGATGACCACAACCCGCGGCTGACGCCCTCACAGGCCGCGGCACGCACGGGTTTGACGCGCACCGCGGCCCGCCGCCACCTGCTGACGCTCAACGCGCTCGGCTACGTTGCTACCGATGGCAAGGCCTACTGGTTGGCGCCACGCGTGCTGCGGCTCGGTGCGTCGTACTTCGAATCGGGTCGAGTGCCGCGCCTGGTGCAGCCGTTCCTGCAGCGGTTGACCGCGAGCACCGATGGACCGGCATACGCCTATGCCAGCGTGCGCGATGGCGACGAGATCGTATATATCGCACGCAACGGGCTGCACCCTGGGCTCAACACGGGGTTCGTTCTCGGCTCGCGCTTACCGCTGACATTGACTTCGGCGGGCCTGATGCTGCTGTCGAATTCCTGCGATGCCGAACTCGATGCGTTCCTGGCACGCTATCGGACAAGGGTGTTCACGCCGCAGACGATCACCAGCGTGGCACGACTGCGGCTGGAGGTGGTGCGCGCACGCGCACAGGGGTACGCCGTTCTCGAGCAGCAGTTGCAGCCCGGCATGCGCGGCGTCGCTGTGCTGCTGCGCGACCAGAGCGACAAGGCGGTGGGCGCGCTGAGCCTGACGATGCCGATCGGGACCGCCTCCGCCCGACAGGAAGTCGCGCGCGTCGTGCCGACGCTGCAGGAAACGGCGCAGGCGCTGCGCAGGCTGCTGTGATGGTGCCTCGCTTAGCGCGATAATCGCGCCGCGATGTGTCGACACTGTTGTACGGGACGTCTGCGAAGTCTAATCTGCGGGCCGCGGCCGGCGACACCAACGCACCGCGTGAGATGGGCACGACGCGGAGTTGTCCAGCGCCGCCGGGTTCATCCTTTTTCGAGGAGACATCATGGAATCCAGAATCGACCGTCGTGCCGTACTTGCAACCGGCGCAGCACTGGCGGTGTCGCACATGCTGCCCGTCAGGGCGCAAGAGAAGCCCAAGCTGCGCTTCGCCGCCGTGTTCTCCGACAAGGACATCCGTGCGGACATGATGAAGGTGTTCGCCAAGGAGATCGAAGCCGACTACACGGTCGAGAGCTTCCTCGGCGGCACGCTGTTCAAGCAGGGGACCGAGCTGGTCGCGATACAGCGCGACAACCTCGAGATGGGCAACATCGCGCCTCAAGATATCTCGAAGCAGGTTCCCGCGTGGTCGATCCTGACGTCGGCGTACCTGTTTCGCGACGCAAATCACCTGAACGCGTTTTTCGCAAGCGACCTCGGCGCGCAAATGAAGAAGATGGTCGAGGACCAGGTCAAGGTGAAGATCCTGGGGCCGACGTTCTTCGGCACGCGTCAGGTCGGCCTGAAGCCGAAGAAGAAGATCAGCAAGCCGGAAGACCTCGCAGGGATCAAGCTGCGGATGCCGCCGGGCGACGCCTGGCAGCTGCTTGGCCGTTCGATCGGCGCCAACCCGACGCCGATGGCGTACGCCGAAACCTACACCGGCCTGCAGACCGGCGCGATCGACGGCCAGGACAATCCGCTGCCCAACGTGCAGAACATGAAGTTCTACGAAGTGATGTCGCAGATCGTGCTGACGTCGCACCTCGTCGGATTCGACCTGCTCACCGTCAACATGAAGACGTGGAGCGGCATGAACGCGGCGAAGCAGAAATCCTTCCAGGCCGCCGCCGACAAGGCGATCGCTTGGAGCACGGCCGAGCACCTGAAGAAAGAGGCAGAGCTCGCCGAGGGCTTCAAGAAGCAGGGCCTCGACGTGTACACGCCGGACGTCAACGCCTTCCGCGCCTACGCGCAGAAGATCTACCTGGCCTCGGACGAAGCCAAGGCATGGCCGCCGGGGATGCTCGACAAGATCAACGCGCTCAAGTCGTGATCGCAAGGCGCGGGCCGCAGCGACGGCACGCGCCGTCACCGCCATGCCCGTGAAGATTGCCACGGCGGTCGCCTGGATGAGGCGACGCGCGGAAAACATCGTCGCCGGCCTGCTCGGCGTGATGTTCGTCGCGTTCGTCATCCAGATCGTCTTCCGGTACTTCTTCAATTTTCCGATCGGCTGGACATCGGAGCTTTCCGTCGTCACCTGGCTTTACATGGTGCTGATCGGATCCGCGTTCTGGCTCAAGGAGACCGAGGAAGTCCGGTTCGACCTCATTTCGAGCAAGTTGGGGCCGCGGGGAAGGCGCGCGATCGGTTTCATCGTGGCGATCGCTGCCATCGTCCTGTTCGGCATGGCGCTTCCGGCCACCGTGAAGTACGTCGCCTTCATGAAGGTCGAGAGTAGTTCGTACCTCAAGATCCGTCTCGACATCTTGTACTCGATCTACGTCGTGTTCGCCGTCGCGATCATCGTCCGCTATCTCTGGGCAATCGTGGGCCTGTATCGCGGCGAGGCGCCGGAAGAGGCCGACGTCACCAAGGCGACGTCCGGACTATGAACCTCACGAGCCCGTTTGCGCTTGCGCTCTACGCCATAGTTGGCTTGAGCCTGATCGGACTGCCGGTCGCCTACGCGATGATCGGCGGGTCCATTCTCTGGCTGTTCCTGTC
Source organism: uncultured beta proteobacterium (assembly GCA_963791315.1). Taxonomy (GTDB): domain Bacteria; phylum Pseudomonadota; class Gammaproteobacteria; order Burkholderiales; family Burkholderiaceae_F; genus JACCZX01. The sequence continues at coordinate 186,582 of CAWBRQ010000006.1, read as the reverse complement.
GGGCATCGACATGGGAACCGCGGCCGAGCAGTTGCTGAACGGCATGATGGCGAGCCAGCTGCTGCTGGCGATCCCGTTGTTCATCCTCGCCGCCGAGTTCATGAACACCGGCAGCATCATGGACAGGCTGCTGCACTTCTGCAACGCGATCGTCGGTCGCTTCCGCGGCGGCCTGGCCCAGGTCAACGTCGTGCAAAGCGTCATCTTCGCGAGCATGTCGGGGTCCGCGCTCGCCGATGCCGCGGCCTCGGGCAAGATCATGCAGTCCATGATGACGCGCGATGGGAAATATCCGCCCGCGTTTGCCGCGGCGCTGACGTGCGTATCGTCGGTGATCGGGCCAATCATCCCGCCCTCGATCCCGCTCGTGCTCTACGCGCTGATCTCGGACACGTCGGTCGGCTACCTCTTCCTGGGCGGTGTGATTCCGGGCCTGCTGCTCGGCGCCGTTCAGAGCGGCCTGATCGCGGCGGTGGCCAAGCGCCGCAACTTTCCGGTCGAGATGCGCGTCCCGTTGCGCGAGCTGCCTCGCATTACCTGGCAGGCGATGCCGGCGCTGCTGATGCCAGTGATCCTGCTGGGGTGCATGTGGACGGGCATCACCACGCCGACCGAGGCGGCGGCGGTCGCCGCCGCCTATGCGTTGCTGATCTCCGTATTGCTGTACAGGAGCGTCGGACCGAAGGACGTCTACAACTCGCTGGTGTCGAGCGCGCGCGTCACGGTGTCGATCGGCATGCTGATCGCGGGCGCCATGGTGTTCAATTTCGTCATCACGTCGGAAAACATCCCGAAGACGCTGAGCGCGTTTCTGAAAGCCCACGAGCTGTCGCCGCTCGCGTTCCTGCTGGCGGTGAACGTCCTGCTGCTGGTCCTCGGCTGCTTTTTGGAAGGGACGACGATCATCCTCGTCATCCTCCCCGTGCTCATTCCTACCGCGCAGGGACTCGGCATCGACCTCGTGCACTTCGGCCTGATCTGCGTGGTCAACATCATGATTGGACTGGTCACGCCGCCGTACGGGCTGCTGCTCTTCATGATGAACAAGATTGCCGACGTGCCCCTGAGCGCCATGGTGCGCGAGGTCATGCCGTTCCTGTACGTGATGATCGGCGCGCTCGCGATCATCACGCTCGTTCCGGATGTCGTGCTGTGGCTGCCCCGCATGCTGGGCTACAAGGGCTGATCAGTAGCTGAGCCTCGCCACTGCGCGCAGCTCCTCGGGCGTGGTGGTCGGGAAGTCGAAGAACTCGAGGTAGGCGGGAATCTGCTCGAACAGCATGTCGGTGCCGATCTGGATCTGGCAACCGCGCGCTTTCGCGGCGATGAGGAACGCCGTCATTTCCTTCTTCATCACCACCTCGCCGACGAAGCTGCTGGGAGCAATGCGGGAGACATCCAGCGGCAGCGGATCGTCGTCGTTCATCCCCAGCGGCGTCGCGTTGACCACCAGGCTGTAGCCGGCGGGATCGTTCGAAGCGGTACTGACCTGCAGCAGCGGATAGTGCTGTCGCAGGCGCGCGGCGAGTCCCGCCGCCGATTCGGCGTGGCTGTCGAACAGGCCGATCGCGGCCACGCCGCCGGCAGCCAGCGATGCGGCGATCGCCGAGCCCACGCCGCCGCTGCCGACGACCAGAGCCTTCGCACCTTCGATCTGGCAGCCCTTGCGGCGCAAGCCGCGCACGAAGCCTTCGCCGTCGAACATGTCGCCCTGTAGGCGCCCTTCCGCCGTGCGCCGCACCGCATTGCAGGCGCCGGCGATCTGCGCCGTGCCCGAGACCTCGTCGAGCAGGCCGAGCGTCGTTACCTTGTGCGGCATCGTGATCAGCGCTCCGCGGATGTTCTCGAGCGAAAAAACGGCGCGCAGAAACGCCGGGTAGTTCTCGGCCTTGCACCCCATCGGGACGACCACCGCATCGATGCCGGCCTGCTCGAAGTACGGGTTGTAGATCATCGGCGCCTTGAAGGCGTGCGTCGGCCAGCCGATGTGGGCGATCAGCGCAGTCGTTCCGAGAATCATCTGGCTATCGCTCCGCGAAGCTAGTCGCGCACGTTGCGCTCGCCTGCAGCACGTCGATATGAGCCAGTCCGATAGAGCCGGCACCGGCGACGGCGATGCGGGTCCGTTTCATCTCACACCATCCGGACGCTCAGTTGAGCGATCACCGCGCGCGTGTCGGGCCGCACGCCGCGCCACCAGAAGAACGCCTCGGCCGCCTGCTCGACGAGCATGCCGACACCGTCGGCGAGCTGCGGCACGCCTGCATCGCGCGCCAGGCGCAGAAACGGCGTCAGCCCCTTGCCGTAAACCATTTCGTACGCGAGTGTGGCCTTAGCGAAGTCCTCGGCCGGCACCGGCGGCATTTCTCCGCGCATGCTCGCCGACGTGGCGTTGATCACGAGGTCGAAGCGTTCGCCCGCAAGCTCGCCATAGCTGCAGGCGGCCACGCGTCCATCCTCGTTGAAGTGCGTCGCCAGCTCGAGCGCTCGGTCGACGTGGCGGTTAGCGATCACGATCTGCGCCGGCCGCTCATCGAGCATCGGTTGCAGCACGCCGTGCGCGGCACCGCCGGCACCGAGCAACAGCACGCGTTTGCTCTGCAAGGGGAACCCGAGGTTGCGCTGCACGTCGTTGACGAAACCGATGCCGTCGAAGTTGTCGGCGTAGATGCGATCGCCTTCGAACTTCAGCGCGTTGGTCGCTTCGGCCAGTCGCGCGCGCTCGAGTTTGTCGGTTGCGAGTTCATAGGCCTGGAGTTTGAACGGCGCGGTCACGTTCATGCCGCGGCCGCCGGCACGGCGGAACGCGTGCACCGCCGCGGCGAAGCCGTCGAGCGGTCCTTCGATCGCGGTGTATCGGATGTCCTGATTGGTCGCGCGCGCGAAGCTCGAGTGGATAAGCGGCGACTTCGAATGCGAGATCGGGTTACCGATGACAGCGTAGCGGTCGGACATCCCCGAATCCTAAGCGGTGGCGGCACGCCTTGCGTGTCGCCGTCGGACGTCGTTTTGTTCAATGCGGAGCGACGGTGCGCCGGTTGCCAGAAGTTGCACGTCCGGAACGGCGCTTATCACGCACGCTCCTGTCCCCGGAGTGCTCGGCGAGGTACGCCTTCAGCGTCTCGAGGCAGCGGGTCGCGTGCTCCGCGTAGCCGATCTCCTCGTGCCGCTCCTTGTTGGGCAGTTCGATCGAATATACGCAGCGCGGGATGTGCGCGAGGATGCCAGCGACGTCGATGCCACCCTCGCCGACATACATGCGGGCCTCGCGCATGATGCGGATCATCTCGGCGCGCTCGCTCGGGATCTCGGCCGGCGCGTCGCACAGCTGAGCGAAGTGGAACCACTCGCGCGGCGCTGTGTCGAGATCGGCCGCGTCGTCGCGGGCGCGGTGAAAGTGGTGCATATCGACCATCAGGCCCGCGTTGCTCCGGTTGACCGCGTGCAGCACATCGACAGCCTGCGCCAGGCTAGCGACGGCTGCGATCGGGACGTACTCGAGGTCTACGGTCAGTCCGAACGGTTTGGCGAGATCGCAGATTTCGCCGAACTTCTCGATGTACAAGTCGCGTTCGCCGCTCCAGATACTCGACAGGACGGCCTTGGCGCCGAGTTCAGCGGCGACTTCCATCGCCGGCAGGTACTTTGTCGGGTGCACTCCCTCGTACACGCGCGCAAGTTCGATGTCGTGTACGCGCAGGCCCGTCGACGCGAGCGCCCGCTTGGTCTGCTTCAACATCTGCGGGTTGTCGGTGAGCGCATAGTTGGGCTCGCCCGGCAGGTCCAGGTGGATGGTGCGGATGCTCACGTAATCGTAGCCAGCGCGCGCCGCGATGTAGGTCATCTCCGGCGGCGCGCAGCCCAGCACCGTCAGGTGGGCGAGCGAAAACTCCTGCTTCGCCATGTCCGTCGCTCAGTCCGTGCTGACGTGATGCACCCGCTTGCCCGGCGAATAGATGTCCATGATGTCCAATGCCCGGCGGTCGGCACCGGTTCGAAGGCCGCGAAGCCGTGTGCGATCGCATGCCCACGACGCTCGCGTTCAGAATGGAATGGCGCGTAGCTTAGGCGCGCGACATGGGCGCCACAAGCAATGAGGAGGAAGCTCGCGCGATTATCGCGCGCAGCAAATTGCGGCCAACACGGGCGCGATGCGATGATCAACGGCGTGCGACGCAATGCAGTCACCGATGAGCTGGCCTGATTTCCCGCTGGCGTTTTACCCGCTGGCCGTCATCGCCATTCTGCTCACCGGCATCTCCAAGGGCGGGTTCGGTGCGGGCGCCGGCGGACTGGCGGTGCCGATCATGTCGATCATCATCGCGCCGCCCGAAGCGGCAGCCATCATGCTGCCGATCCTGTGCGCAATGGATGTCTTCGGCGTGCACGCGTGGCGCGGCCGCTGGTCAACACAGCACCTGCGGGCCCTGCTTCCCGGCGCCATCGTCGGTATTGCGCTCGGCGCGCTCGCCTTCGGTGCCTTGCCGGTCAACGCGATCCGCCTGCTGGTCGGGCTGATCGCGGTCGTGTTCGCCGCCAACCAGTGGTTCGGGCTCAGCGAACGGATGGCGAAGCGGCTGACAGCGCAACCGCGCCCTCCAGGCCGGTTCGCCGGCTCGTTCTGGGGTGCGCTATCGGGGTTCACCAGCACGCTCGCGCATGCGGGCGGACCGCCCTTTGCCGTCTACATACTGGCGCAGAGGGCCGACAAGACCCTCATCGTTGCCACATCGGCGGTGTTCTTCTTCGTCGTCAACTACGTGAAACTCGTCCCGTACTACTTCATCGGCCAGCTGAACGCCAGCAACCTCACGGCATCATTGCTGTTTGCACCGCTGGCTCCGATCGGTATCTGGCTCGGCGTGTGGCTGCACCGGAGAATCTCCGCGCAGGTGTTCTATCGTGTCAGCTATGCGTTGCTGTTTGCCACCGGAGCTAAGCTCGTCTTCGACGCGCTTACACGTTGATCCTCGAAGTTCTCTCCTAGTTCAGTGAAAAGCCCTGCCACCATGAACGCAGCCAAACTGATCCACGTGCAGGGCAAGCCCCTCGGCGGCGGTGCGCTGCCGGCCATCATTACGCCGCTCGTCGGCAAGACCAAGGCAGCGCTGCTCGACGAGGTCGCTGCGATCGCCCCGAAAAAGCCCGACCTGCTGGAGTGGCGGATCGATTTTTTCGAAGGCATCGGCGACACCGCGCTGGTGATCGACACCGCGCGCGCGATCAGTGCAGCCGGCGGCATCCCGATCCTGCTGACCCGGCGCAACGCGACCGAAGGCGGGCAGCGCGTGCCGATCGATGAGCAGGCCGTCGTGGCGATGTACAGCGAAGCCTGCCGCGCCCGCTGTGTCGAGGTGATCGATTACGAGTTGTCCAACCCGCGGCAGGATCTGCAGCGGCTGCGCGCGGTATCGGCGGAAAACGGCATCGCGATGATCATGTCGTATCACAACTTCCAGCACACGCCGGATGCGGCCACACTGGACAGCAAGTTCATCGACGCCGAGCGTCAGGGTGCCGACGTGGCGAAAGTCGCGGTGATGCCGAACGATCCGCAGGACGTGCTAACTCTGCTCGCCGCCACCTATCGGGCAAGCCAGTCGATCCGCATCCCGCTGCTCACCATGGCGATGGGCGGGGTCGGCTCGCTATCGCGCGTGATGGGCTGGCTCTACGGTTCAGCGGCGACGTTTGCGGTCGGCAAGAGCAGTTCAGCGCCGGGACAGATCGCCATTGAGGAGTTGCGCGAGGTTCTGGCCACGGTGCGCCGGTCGACCGCAGTTGTTTAGTTGGCTTGCTAGTCGGCCGCGCTAGGCTCGCTGCACCAGGCTAGTGATTACCTGGGTAATGCGAGCAACCTCGCTGAACTCGAGCAACGTATAGGAATCCTTCAACGACGCAGAGCGGCCCTCTAGACAAATGAGCTCGCGACTACTTCGTTGCGGGCCTATGAATATCATCGACCCACTTCACCTCCTCCGGCTGCTCCACCATCGGAATGTCGAGGTTGACGACAACAGGCTCCTGCCCGCTTCGCACAAGAACGCATGAAAGCGGCTCGTCGTCGCTAGCGTTGATCTCCTGGTGCGGCACATAGGGCGGAACGAAGATGAAATCGCCCGGGCCCGCCTCCGCAACGAATTCAAGCTGATCGCCCCACCGCATCCGTGCGCGGCCGCTGACGACGTAGATCACGCTTTCAACTGGCCCGTGATGATGCGCGCCGGTCTTCGCTTTTGGATGAATGACGACTGTGCCGGCCCAGAGTTTTTCAGCGCCGGCGCGCGCGTAGTTGATCGCCGCGGCGCGGTTCATTCCGGGCGTCTGCGGCGTGTTGATGTCGAGCTCATCGCCATGCACGACCCGCACACCGCGGTATCGCCATTTGGATTCCGATGGAGTTTCCATGCCCGCCAATGTTAGCTCGCCAGTGGCTCCGGTGTTTCGGCGCGCTCAGTCTTCCGGCAGATCGAATAACAAAACTTCAGCGCCTTTGCCGCGTTCGATTTCCACCGCGCCACCGTCCGTCATCAACGCATCGCCAGCGTTCAGGGTCTGGCCGTTCACCGTGACACCGCCGACCGCAACGTGAAGGTAGCCCTTGCGTCCGGATGTCAAATTCCAGTGCGCCTTCTCATCTGCGTTGAACAGTCCGGCGAAGACAAGTGCGTTCTGATTCATCGATAAGGACCCGTCGCGGCCGTCGGGAGACACGACAAGCCGCAGGCGACCACGCTTTTGCTCTGCGGGAAAGTGCTTCTGCTCGTATCCTGGCGTCACGCCTGCGACGCTGGGCTCGATCCAAATCTGGAGAAAGTGGGTGACGCCGTCCGGGTTCCCGTTGTATTCGCTGTGACGCACGCCGGTGCCGGCACTCATGCGCTGTACATCTCCCGGCACAATAGTTGAGGCGTTGCCGATCGAATCCTTGTGCGCTAGCGCGCCATCCAGCACATAGGTGATGATCTCCATATCGCGGTGCGAGTGTGTTCCGAATCCTGACCCTGGCCGTACGCGATCCTCATTGATAACGCGCAACGGCCCGAAACCCATGTGCTTCACGTCGTAGTAATCGGCAAATGAAAAGCTGTGGTAAGAGTCGAGCCATCCATGGTTGGCATGCCCGCGGTCCCGCGCGAGTCTGAGTGTTGTCATCTAATGGGCTCTCCAATCTTCGGTTTCGCTGCGCTCTGCGAGCGCGTTTTGCTCAACGCCGGTGCGATGCCGGTGGGGCCTTCTGTCGCGCTTCCGGAATCAGCGTACGCATCCTCCGACAAAAGCTCCGAAGGCACACCTCGCTGTTACTCAGTGGCCCTTGTGAAAAGCTCGACGACATCATCCCCTGCTGGACGCGCGTGATCAAGGCTGTGTCCTCGGCGTTGACTTGACGATTGATCCGCCAATTCAAATAGCGGGCCAGCCTTCATCTCACGTCGCTCGTCCGGGATTGCATAGTTAATCTCCCGGATCAGCGTGCTTGTCGCTGACACCGGAAGAAACTGCATGAAGTCGATCTGGTCGGGATAGATGTCGAAGGCGACATTGGGCCACAGCTTGAAGTAAAGCCATTGTCGCTGAGCCTGCTCGGGCAAATGGTTGACTCGCGGCAGCATTTGTTGATAAAGCCGTTCCGAGAGTCTGGGCGACGGCTGATCAGCTATGAACCCCCACATGCGATCGACGTATTCCGCGGCTTCGACACCGTAGCTACGCCCGAACAGCCGCGTCAACCCCGGGTGTGCAACGGCAATATGAAGACCGTCGGAGTAATTGTCTGCAATATTCTTCCAGTTAACTGCACGCGGCCGCAGCGTCACACGCCCGAGTGCGCGCAAGTCGTCGAAGCGATAAGGCGCGATCAACTCCTCGTACGGCGCCATCATGGCCGCAACCGATGGCCCGCCGCCCGCAAGGCGCACAAAGATGAAGCCCCGCCACACCTCGAGCTCGACCGCGACCAGGCCGTGTGCGTCCATGTCGAGACCTGGATAGTCGCTCTTACCAGGCACGCCGATCAGTCGTCCGTCGAGCCCATATGTCCACCCGTGATACGGACAAGTCACGCGCTTCGCACAGCCCGATACATCACTCAGAAGTCGCGACCCACGATGGCGGCACACGTTGCTAAACGCGCGCACTCGCATGTCGTCTCCGCGAATGACGACAACGCTCTCGCCTAGAAACTCGAATGTCTGCCAGTTGCCCGGGTTCGCGACATCGCTCGTGTGACATACGACCTGCCAGCTCGGTCGCATCACGCGAGTCATCTCAACATCGAAAAATCCTGGGTCGCGATAGGTCCACGACGGAAGGCTCCAGCCGTCGTCCGGGTCAATGCTCATGCAAGTCGCGACTTCGGCGGCGATTGCTCTCGCTCACGCGTATCGCTTCTCGAGCTCGCTGAACGTCGCCGCATCCAGCACCTTCTGGCGCTCGGCGAACATCATCAGCTTCGACTCGATACCGGCGACCGACCCAGTGTCGTGCAAATGGCGCAGCACCTGCTGCATCGCCAGCAGCGAAGCCTGCAGCGCCGCGTTTGCATAGAGAACGACCGCATAGCCGGCCTTCGCCAACTCTTCGCGCGGCAGCAACGGCGTCTTGCCGCCGATGACCATGTTGCACAGGTGAATGCCCGGCACTTCGCGTGGAATGGCCAACAACTCTTCCTTTGTCAACGGAGCCTCGACGAACAGAAAATCGGCGCCCGCTTCCTGATATGCACGAGCGCGATCGAGCGCCGCCTCGAAGCCTTCCACCGCGCGCGCATCGGTGCGCGCGAGGATCATCAGATCCGGATCGCTGCGTGCATCGACGGCGGCCTTGAGCTTCGAGACCATCTCCTGCTTTGGAATCACATCCTTGCCTTCAAAGTGGCCGCAGCGCTTCGGGTACGTCTGATCCTCGAGCATGATCGCGTTGGCACCGGCACGCTCGAGCAGCTTCACGGTCCGGCGCGTGTTGATCGCATTGCCGAATCCCGTGTCGGCATCGGCGAGGATCGGAATGCCAACCGCATCGCGCACCGCCCCGACATGAGCCGCAAGCTCGGTGACGGACACCAGACCGATGTCGGGCATTCCGAGGTAACTGTTAGCCACCGCGGCGCCGCTCAGCATCATCATTCTGTAGCCGGCCGCTTCGATCAGCCGTGCAGCAAGCGCATTGGCCGCGCCGGGCATGATATGCGCGGCACCCGCGACCAATTCGCGGCGCATTACTTTGTTAAGAGGATCGGTCATTCGATGGTGGTTTGCAGATGACTTCTATTCGATCACGATGCCGGCGCGCTTGACAACCTCTTGCCAGCGCGCCTGCTCCTTTTTGATAAACGCGGCGAATGCATCGGGCCCACCCTGCCCTGCGACGGCATCGTCCTGCGCAAAGCGCTGCGTGATCATGCTCGACTTCAGCGCTTTACCGATTTCTGCGGCCATCTTGTCGATGATCGGCTTCGGCGTTCCGGCGGGCGCCATCACACCGTACCACTGAGAAGTCTCGAAGCCGGGAAAGCCCATTTCGGCCACAGTCGGAACGTCGGGCAGCGATGAGATGCGCTCTGGAGTCCCGACTGCGATCGCGCGTAGTTTGCCGCTCTTAACGTGTCCCATGATCGCGGGCGCACCGACGGACGACGCTTCGGTCCTTCCCGCAAGCAGATCCTGCAACAGCGGACCCGTGCCTCGATACGGAACATGAACGACGAAGATGCCGGTCACCGATTTCAGATACTCGAACGCGAGGTGCCCGGCACTACCGTTGCCTGCGGACCCGTAGTTGAGCTTGCCGGGATTGTTCTTCGCGTAATTGACGAACTCCTTGAAGTTCTTTGGCGGGATGTCGCTGTTGACGACGAACACATTAGGCACACGCGCCAGCAGCGCCACGGGCACGAACGCCTTGTTGACGTCGTACGGGTGCTTCTTCATTGCATAAGGATTAACGGCGAGCGTGCCGACATGGCCCAGAATGATCGTGTAACCATCGGGCGCGGCGCCCGCCACGTCCTGCATCGCGATCGTGCCCGCACCTCCCGGCTTGTTCTCGACGTACACCGTCTGACCGAGTTGCTTCGTGAGCTCCTGCGCGACGCTACGCGCGACGATCTCGGAGCTACCGCCGGGTGCAAACGGCACCACGAACCGGATCGGCTTGGTCGGCCACTCCTGCGCATCGGAGTTGCCTGCAAAGAAGATCGTCGACAACACCAGCAAGCACGAGAGCCACCGCTTGAACATAAACTCTCCTCTCATTGCGCGACTCGATCCGCGCGCGACGACCGTAACTTACAACATGACCCTGCTAAGCGACCTGGTGGATGCTTCTGAGCGTGTCGGGGGCACGGCGAGCCGGCGCTCGAAAATCGCCGAGATCGCCGGATTGCTGCGGCGGCTGCAACCCGACGAGATCAACATCGGCGTGGCGTTTCTTGCGGGCGAGACCTTGCAAAGGAAAACTGGTATTGGCTATTCGTTAATCGACAGCGCTCGCGTAGCGCCCGCAGCCGTTGCGGCGCTGGACTTGCTGTCGGTGAACCGCGCGCTGGATCACATTGCGGACACCGCCGGGCGCGGCTCAATCGCCGCGCGGGCACAACTACTAAAGGATCTCCTTGCCGCGGCGACCGAACGCGAACAGGCGTTCATTGTGCGGCTTCTGCTTGGCGAGCTGCGACAGGGCGCGCTTGAAGGGTTGATGATCGAAGCGGTGGCGAGCGCGGCCGAGCTTCCGACGGCCGATGTTCGCCGCGCCGCGATGATTGGCGGCGGTATCGCCACAGTTGCCGCAACCGCGTTGACGCAAGGCCGCGACGGTTTGCAAAAGTTTTCGATCGTGCTGTTTCAACCGTTAGCACCCATGCTCGCGCAGCCCGCCGATGACATCAGCGATGCGCTCACACGCATTCCAAACGCATCGATCGAATGGAAGCTGGACGGAGCCCGCGTGCAGATCCACAAAGCGGGCGACGCCGTACGCGTGTTTTCCAGAACTGGCAACGATCTGACCACTGCAGCCATCGAGATTGTCGAAGCCGTGCGCGGACTGAACGCCGAAACATTGATTCTCGACGGCGAAGCGATTGCACTAAGAGGCAATGGCACACCGTATCCTTTTCAGGACACGATGCGAAGGTTCGGCCGTGTACTCGATATCGATCGGATGCGCGAAGCGATGCCGCTATCGGTATTCTTCTTCGATTGCCTGCGCCTGAATAGCGACGACTTGATCGGGCGGCCCTGGAGTGAGCGGCTCGCTGCAATGTCGGCGATCGTTCCGCCGTCGATGATCATTCCGAGGATCGTCACATCGGACCTCGCGACCGCGCAGGCGTTTTACGACGACGCCGTGCGGCGACAGCACGAAGGCGTGATGGTCAAGGCGATCGATGCGCCGTACGAACCCGGGGGCCGCAGCCCCTTCTGGCTCAAGGTCAAGCGGGCCCACACGCTGGATCTTGTTGTTATCGCCGCCGAATGGGGTCATGGCAGACGCAAGGGCTGGCTGTCCAACTTGCATCTGGCCGCGCGCGACCCCTCAACCGGTGATTTCGTCATGCTCGGCAAGACATTCAAGGGGATGACCGACGCGATGTTGAAATGGCAAACCGAAGAACTGCTGGCGCGCGCGATCAGCCGCGATGACTGGAGCGTGCGTGTCAGGCCCGAGCTGGTAGTCGAAGTCACTTTCAACGATCTGCAGAACAGCCCGCGCTACCCTGCGGGTCTCGCGCTGCGCTTTGCGCGCGTCAAGGGTTACCGCCCAGATAAAACACCGGACCAAGCGGATACGATAGAGACCGTGCGCGCCATTTACGCAAGCCAGGCCGCTCCGCATTCGGACGAAGCGCTTTAGAAGCCGCTTGCACCTACGAATATTCGACTCAAGGAGAGACTCGATGAGGTTCGCGATCAAATCGTTTTCAACCAGCGTGGCGATCGTCGCCGCGACTTTCTCGTTCGCAGCGTTCGCGCAGGGGACGAAAACGGCAGACGGCGTGCTGACCAACGCGGGCGGCATGACGCTCTACACCTTCGACAAGGACACGGCCGGCAACGGCAAGAGCGCCTGCAACGGACCGTGTACCGCCAGCTGGCCTCCGCTCGCCGCCACTGCGACGGACAAGGCCGCCGGCGATTACACGATCGTCACGCGTGACGACGGCGCAAAACAGTGGGCCTACAAAGGCAAACCACTGTATCTGTGGGCCAATGACAAAAAGCCCGGGGACAAGACCGGAGATGGTGTTGGCGGAGTTTGGAAAGTCGCCAAGCCGTAGTTGCGATTGACTGTGAGCGCGCTGCAGCTGGCGCGCTCACAGCTGCGCCAACAATTAGCAGGGAGCTCAAACGAAGTCAGGTCGCCCGCACAAGAAGACGGCCGAGCAACTACGCTCGCATCGATGGTATGGCGCCGATGACATGCGTGCCTTTGGTCATCGCTCTCGCACCGCGCAGATGGGCTATGACCGCAAAGACTATGCGGGCAAGCCGGTGATTGCGATCATCAACACCTGGAGTGACATCAACCAATGTCATTCGCATTTCAAGCAGCGTGTTGAAGAGGTCAAGCGCGGCGTGTGGCAAGCAGGCGGGTTTCCCGTCGAGATGCCGGCGATGTCGTTATCCGAGCCGTTTCAAAAACCGTCGACGATGCTGTACCGCAATTTCCTCGCGATGGAAACGGAGGAGTTGCTGCGCTCGTATCCGGCCGATGGTGCTGTTCTGATGGGCGGCTGTGACAAGACCACGCCGGGTTTGATCATGGGCGCGACCAGCATGAATCTGCCAACGATTTTCCTGCCCGCGGGACCGATGCTGCGCGGAAACATGCGCGGCCAGCCGCTCGGATCGGGCAGCGACACGTGGAAATACTGGGCCGAGCTGCGCGCGGGAAATATCACCGAAGAGGTGATGAAGGAAGTCGAAGACGGCATCGCGCGCTCGCCCGGCCACTGCATGACGATGGGCACCGCGTCGACAATGACCAGCGCCGCCGAAGCGCTTGGATGGACTCTGCCTGGTGCTGCGTCGATTCCAGCAGTCGACGCGAATCACCAGCGCATGGCGACCGATAGCGGCAGGCGAATCGTCGAAATGGTGTGGGAGGATTTGAAGCCGTCGGACTTTCTAACGCCGGCGTCGTTCGACAACGCAATCACGACCGTGCTGGCGCTGGGAGGCTCGACCAATTCCTTGGTGCACTTAATTGCGATGGCGCGCCGCGCGGGTGTGGCGCTGGTTCTGCAGCGATTCGACGAGCTGTCGCGTACGACGCCATTGCTGGCCAACCTGCGCCCTGCCGGTAAATATCTGATGGAGGATTTTTACTACGCAGGAGGCTTGCGTGCGGTGCTCGCCGAATTGGGCGAACTGATCGACGCTGCGACGCTGACGATCAATGCGAAAACACTGGGCGAGAACATCACCGGCGCGGAGATTTACAACGATGACGTGATCCGGCGTCGTGATAACCCGGTGCTCGCGAACGGCGGCTTGGCCGTGCTTACAGGCAACCTTGCCCCCGATGGAGCCGTGATCAAACCCGGTGCGATGGAACAGCATCTACTCGTACACCGCGGCCGCGCTGTCGTTTTCGACGATTACAACGATCTTGCCGCGCGCATCGACGATCCGGCGCTCGATGTCGAACCAAACTCGGTACTGGTGCTGCGCAGCGCCGGACCGATCGGTGGGCCCGGTTTTCCCGAGTGGGGCCAGCTGCCGATACCGAAGAAGATGCTGGCGATAGGGGTGCGTGACATGGTGCGGATCTCTGACGCGCGCATGAGTGGCACCAGTTATGGTGCGTGCGTACTGCACGTGGCGCCCGAAAGCGCAGTGGGCGGCCCGTTGGCTCTGGTTCGAACCGGCGACGAGATCGAACTCGACGTGCCGCGACGCACCCTGAACCTTCTTGTCAACGCCGCCGAGCTGGCGCGTCGGAAGCAAGAGTGGCGCACGCCAGAGCCGCACTACGAGCGCGGCTATGGCGCGCTATTCTCGCGTCACATCACACAAGCCAACGAGGGCTGCGACTTCGATTTTCTAGAGGGGACGAGTCCGATCCCGGAGCCGCAGATCCATTAACGGTCGATTTCATAAAGATAGAAACACAAGGAGGCATGATGACAATTGCTCGCACTTTGCGAATCGGTCTCAGCGGGCTGCTCGCGTGCAGCGCGTTGATCGCCGCACCGATCGTTCACGCACAGGCGTATCCGAACAAACCGATCAAGATCATCGTCCCCTATCCACCGGGCGGCACCTCAGACATCCTGGCGCGCGCGATCGGTCAGAAGCTCACCGATTCGCTCGGCCAGACAATCGTCGTCGAGAACAAGCCGGGTGCCAACGGCAACCTCGGCGCCGATTTTGTTTCGAAAGCTCCGCCCGACGGCTACACGCTGCTGCTTGCCGATATTGGCGCACTTGCGATCAGCCCGAGCCTGTACAAACTTTCGTTCGATCCGGCCACCGACTTTTCACCCGTGACCATGGTGGCGTACTCGCCGCACATCCTGGTCGTGCATCCATCGGTTCCGGTGAACAATACGAAGGAACTGATCACGCTTGCCAAGGCGAAGCCCGGCAAGTTGAACTTCGCCGCTTCAAGCGTCGGTAGTGCGCCGCATCTGGCCGGCATTGAGTTCGCTTCGCGCGCCGGAGTCGACTGGGCCTACATTCCGTACAAGGGAGGCGCGCAGGCGATTACCGATATGGCGGGCGGCCAGGCCGACGTGATGTTCAACGGCATGCTCGCGACCTACCCGCATGTGAAAAGCGGCAAGCTGAAAATCCTCGCGGTTTCTAGCAGCAAGCGGATGAGTGCGATCCCCGACGTGCCGACGGTCGCCGAGGCCGCCGGATTGGAGAACTTTCAGACCGGCTCGTGGCAAGGCGTCGTGGCGCCGCCAAACACGCCGAAAGAAATCGTTGCGCGCCTGGGCACCGAGATCACGAAGATTCTGAATACGACGGAAATGAAAGAGCGGCTCGCGGCGCAAGGCGCCGAAGTCTTGACCAACACGCCTGAGCAATTTTCCACGTTCATTCGCGACGAGAAAGCGCGCTGGGCGCAAGTTGTCAAGACGGCAAACCTAAAACTCGAATAGGAGACAGCGTGACCACCCTCGATACCCGATTGCCAGGCCTGCTCAAGGGCGGCCGACCTCTGTTCGGCATGTTCGTCGGCATCGCGAGCCCCGCGATCGTCGAGATGTGCGGGCACGCAGGATTCGACTTCGTGATCCTGGACAACGAACACGGCCCCGCCAGCATCGAAACCACCGAGCACTTGATACGCGCCGCGCGCTGCGTAAACATGATTCCGATCGTGCGCACGGTCGAGTCCGACATCTTGCGCGTTCTCGATATCGGCGCGTCCGGCATACAAGTGCCGCAGGTGAATAGCGCAGAGCAGGCGCGCCGGATCGTCGCCGCCGCGAAATATCCTCCGTTGGGCAACCGCGGCGCGGCGTTCTCACCGCGCGCCGCGGGCTACGGGTTCTTCGGCGGGCAGGCGCATGCGAAGGCGTCCAACGAAGGGATCGGCGTCATTCTGATGATCGAAACGCCGGAAGCGCTCAGCAATCTCGATGCGATCCTGGCGGTGCCTGGCGTCGATGCGGTGTTCATCGGCCCGAACGATTTGTCGTTCGCGATGGGTCATGAAGGCAATCAGAAGCATCCGGATGTCATCGCGGCCATCGACGCGGCGATCACAAAAATTGCGCGCAGCAAAGTGGCGGCGGGGTTGATGACAATCCCGGTCGAAGATCAGCGGAAGTATGCGGCGCTCGGTGCGCGCTACCTAACGACGCAAATCGCGGCGGTGATTGGCGGGGCACTGAAGAACACGGTCAGCGCAATGCGCGCACCCCAATAGGCCAACGCGAGAAGCGCAACTTGCCGCGCGCAGACGGAGGACTCGATGAATACACGACATGTCTTGACGCTTGCGATCACGCTCGCATTGCCGGTGGCAACTTTGGCGCAGGGGTCTGGCAAGACGCCTGCCCCGAAACCGGCAGAAAGTCGACTGGTAGTTATGCCGGCCGGCGACATCAAGTGGACTGATCTGGGCCCCGGCGCCCCTGGAGTCAAGGTTGCCGACCTGTGGGGCAACCATGCGAAGGGTGCGTTCGGCGCGCTGTTCAAGCTGCCGGCAGGTTTCGCAGCTCCCCTGCACACCCACACGCATGACATGAAGGTCGTCATCTTGTCTGGGACCTACGTCCAGGCCCCGGACGGAAAGCCCGAATTCCGGTTGGGCCCCGGGTCGTACTTCTTTCAGCCCGGCGGGAACTATCGTCACACAACCACTTGCGACAAGGCGTCCGACTGCGTGTTCCTTGTCGAAAGCAACGGACCTTTCGATCTCAAGGCGGTCAATGTGCAAAAGGGAAGCGCCAAGTAGTTCGTAGTAGACGACGCCTCGCCCTTCACCGTGCGTTATTGACCTCTATTTGGCGGCGATCGCCATGATCTCGACCAGAGCTTTCGGATCGGCGAGCTTCGCCTCGACGCACGCACGAGCCGGGAGATTCTTCTTATCGACCCAGTCGGTCCACACCTCATTCATCGGCGCGCGGTTGCGGATGTCGGTTACCCAGATATGGCATTGCAGGACTTTGGATTTGTTCGAGCCGCACTTGGCCAACAGACGGTCGATCTCGTCGACGATCTCCTTGGTCTGGCCCTTCACATCCTTGTTCAGGTCCTTGGCCACAATGCCCGCTAGGTAAACGGTCTCGCCATACTCGACAGCTTGCGAAAGGATGGCGCTCTGGTCGTGTCGCGTGATGGTCATCGCATCGTTCTCCTGGTGACGGAAGGAAGTTGTGACTAAAGGCAGTGGCCGTTCTGTTGCACCAAGTTTATCGAGCGAGTGACTGGCCTGTGTGTCTGACTCGGCAGCCGCTGCGCGCCGTAATCGGGCATGTGAAATGCTTTCACAGGGTGATTTACTCTGCGGAACGCCCCAATGAAACTGATGCGGCTTGCTTCACTGGTGGCCATTACGGTGATTGTGTCTTCGTGCGCTCAGCCAGCGACCGCACCCGTTACCGTGGGCGTCGGGCCGAGTCCGCAGTTGCCGCCGCCGCAGACCCCGATTATTCCGACCGTTCATGTCGCACCCGCCGTCGGTTGGCCCGCCGAGGTCGTGCCGACCGTCGCACCCGGCACGCGCGTGGTCGCGTTTGCGAGGGGACTGGATCACCCACGCTGGGTCTACGTGCTTCCGAATGGCGACGTGTTGGTGGCAGAGTCGAATGCGCCGAAGCGTCCCGATCATTCCGGTTTGTACTTCTGGATCATGGGCAAGTTCCAGGCACGCGCCGGTGCCGGTGTCCCGAGCGCCAACCGCATCACATTGCTGCGCGACGCCGACGGTGACGGCGTTGCGGAAGTTCGCACAACCTTCCTGACGGACCTCAATTCACCGTTCGGCATGGCATTGATCGGCGATCAACTCTACGTGGCGAACACCGATGCGCTGATGCGCTTTCCGTACAAGCAGGGCGAAACGCAAATCAACGTGCCAGGAACAAAAGTGGTCGATCTGCCTGCCGGCGCGTTCAACCATCACTGGACCAAGAATGTAATCGCAAGCCGCGACGGATCGAAGCTGTACGCGACGGTCGGATCCAACAGCAACGCTGGAGAAAATGGTCTGTCGATGGAAGAAGGACGCGCCGCGATCTGGGAGGTGGACCCGGCGTCAGGCACCCGCCGGCTATATGCGTCGGGAATGCGCAACCCGAACGGAATGGCGTGGGAGCCGACGACCGGCGTGCTATGGACCGTCGTTAACGAGCGCGACGACCTCGGTCACAACCTCGTGCCCGATTACCTGACTTCAGTTCGCGATGGCGGTTTCTACGGATGGCCCTGGAGCTACTACGGCCAGCATGTCGACGAGCGCGTTGAGCCGAAGCGCCCAGACCTCGTTGCCAAAGCGATTGTTCCCGATTACGCGCTCGGTTCGCATGTCGCTGCTCTGGGGCTGACATCGAGCGAAGGCAACTCACTGCCCGCCCAATTTGCAAGCGGTATGTTTGTCGGCCAGCACGGTTCATGGAATCGCAATCCGCGCGCCGGTTACAGCGTCGTGTTCGTGCCATTTGCTGCGGGCCGTCCATCGGGTGTCCCGGTCGATGTACTGACGGGTTTCGTCAATGCCGAAGGCAATGCGTACGGGCGCCCCGTTGGCGTTGCGATCGATCGACGTGGTGCTCTGCTGGTGGCCGACGACGTCGGCAACATCATCTGGCGCGTGACGGCGGCCGGTGCCAAGTAATTCCCGCGCCACCGTGCTCGCGGCCTGCGCGGTCTTTGCGCAAGCTTTCGTTCAGAACACCGAAGCGCAGGTGACGCAGCAGCGCGACGCGACGGTGGTGACATCCAAGTCGCGAGCGGCAGGACGCAGCGCTGATAGCGTCCAGGCCCGCGCCGACACCGCCGAAGCAGCACGGCGCGTCATCGCTTTGACGAACACATTTCGCCGCCAGGAGAATCTGCCCGTAACGGGCCCGGCCCCTCAACTCTCCAGTGCGGCGCGCTACTTTGCCGACTTCATGGCGCGCACTGGAAAGCTCAGTCATTCTGCCGACGGCAGCGAGCCCGCTGCACGCGCGAAGCGCTTCGGCTACGAGTACTGCACGGTCGCCGAGAACATCGCATATATCTACAGTTCAGTGGGTACCGATACGGCAGAGCTTGTCCGGCGTCTTTTCGAAGGCTGGCAGAACTCGCCGCAACACCGTGAAAACATGCTCAATCCCAACGTGACCGAAACCGCAGTCGCGATCGCGCACAGCCCCCGCACCGACTACTACTATGCCGTCCAGCTGTTTGGTAAACCAAAGTCAGCAAATGACAGAATTCAGAGTGGCAAATCGAACCGGTGTTGGCGTTGAATATCTGCTCGACGGCCACACATTTCAGTTACCGACGCGCACAACGAGCACACACCAGGTATGCAAACGGCCCGTCGTCGAATTTCGCGGGAAAACCCTGCAGCCAGCAAATGGCCAACAGCTTGTAATCGTGAACGATCAGGCGGGGATGCAACTCCAAGCGCAGTAATGTCTTTGCCGTGTAAGGACCGATGTTCCGCGCCGACTAATCGGCGCTAGGTGTGAAACCAAACAATTGCTTGATCAGAGGAAGACGAATGATGACCCGACGTTCACTGCTCACGACGCTGGCGGCACTTGGATTTGGCGGCAGTGTTGCGGCTCCCACGGCAGGCGCAGAGACCAAGGGCGCCAAAGGCAGCAGCACCAGTGGTGTTGCAAAGGTGACTTTATCGGACGCGGAATGGAAAGCGCGCCTTACGTCCGAGCAATATCAGGTGTTGCGCCATGAGGGCACCGAGCCACCCGGTTCGAGCGCGCTCAATCGCGAGAAACGAAAGGGCACCTATCAGTGCGCGGGCTGCGAGTTGCCGCTATTTTCCAGCGCAGCGAAGTTTGAGAGCGGTACCGGTTGGCCCAGTTTCTATCAGCCGCTGCCCGACGCCGTCGGCACTAGGACCGATCACAAGCTCATTTTTCCACGCACCGAATATCACTGCGTGCGGTGTGAAGGCCATCAGGGCCACGTGTTTGACGACGGCCCGGCCCCGACGGGCAAGCGCTACTGCAACAACGGCGTGGCGCTCAAATTTGTGCCGGCGGCAGCATGAGCCGCCGCGCTCTGTTTGGCACCGTCGCCGCGCTGCTCGTGGCCGGCATTGCCACCGCGAGTGTGTTGGCACAGAAAAAGCAAGCAAATCCATCAGCCGACACTCCGCCCGGCATCGACCGCAGTCGCGACGTTTGCCGGCGGATGCTTCTGGTGCACTGAAGCCGACTTCGACAAGGTCGAAGGCGTGATTTCAACAACATCGGGCTACATCGGCGGCAAGACCGCCAATCCGACGTATGACAGCGTCTCGGCTGGCATGACCGGACACGCGGAGGCGGTGCAGGTGGTTTTCGATCCGAGCAAAGTGACCTACTCGAAGCTGCTCGAGCACTTTTGGCGCACCATCGATCCCACGACCAAGGACCGGCAATTCTGCGACTCGGGAAGTCAATACCGTACGGCGATTTTCACGCACGATGAACAGCAGCGTTCGCTGGCGGAAGCGTCCAAAAAAGCGCTGAGCGGCAATAAACCGTTTCGCGAGCCAATCGTCACCGAGATCGTCAACGCGACTCAGTTTTATCCCGCTGAGGAATACCACCAGGACTATCACACCAAGAATCCGGTGCGCTACAAGTTTTACCGCGCCAACTGCGGACGCGACGCGCGCCTGAAGCAACTATGGGGGACCCAGGCGCAGCAGTAGTAGTACTAACCGCTGCGTGACTGTCGACGTGCGCTGTAAAGGTTCATCAGCGGCGTTACAGAGAACCCGTGCACGACGATCGAGACCGCGACGGCGGTGAGCACGATCGACATCATCAGTTGAGTCAGCGGCGCCTGCAGCAGCCCCTGGCCGATCGCGTACAGCAGGTAGTAAATCGAGCCGATCCCGCGAATGCCAAACCAGCCGATCAGCAGCTTCTGGTCGCGCGGCATATGCAGTCCAACGAGGCCAAGCCATACGGCCAGCGGACGCACAACAAAAAACAGCAACATCAGATACACGATTGCGTTTTGCGGCAACACGATCAACGTCAACATCGCCCCGACGATAACGACGATCGCAACTTCGACGATGCGCTCCAGCTGCTCGTTGAAGCCTCGCACCGCCTGTGTCATGTAAGCACCGGCGAGTTGCGGATCGGTTGCAATCTTCTCCTTGTTTGCCTTGGTCAGCGTCTTTTCGATTTTCTTGTCAGGTGCAGTTGCGGCTTGCGAGCGGCCGTGATTGCGCTGCGATCGATGTAATGCAAGTCCGGCTGCGAAGACCGCGAGGAAGCCGTAAGTGGCAGCGAGTTGCGAAGCACCGTACGCAACGCCGATCAATCCAAGCATCAGGAACTCGTCGAGTCCGACAGCTTCCTGATGGCGCGTGCGCAAGTGGAGTACCAGCTTGCCGATCGCGTATCCGCACGCGGCACCGATTGCAAGTCCACCAACAATCGGCCAGACGAGATCCAGCGTCAGCCAACGCCAGAAGCTCGCGCCTGCGTCTCGCAGACCGAGCAGCGCGAGGCCGAGCATCACAAACGGAAAGGCGGCACCGTCGTTCAACCCACCCTCCCCGCTCAAGCTGAACCGCACCGAGTCTCTGTCATTCGAATCGGCCAATTGCACGTCGGAGGCAAGCACCGGGTCTGTTGGCGCAAGCATTGCTGCCAGCAAGATCGCTGCGCCCAGCGGAAGATCGAACAGCACGACGCCGATAGCGGACAGCAGCGCAATCGTAATCAGCATCGAGAGCGTTGCGAGGCGCAGCGGCGCGCGCCATCGGCGAGTCCGACAGCGGCAGCGTCAGCTTCAAGCCAACCGCAAACAGCGAAACGAGCAGTGCCGCTTCGGTAATGACTTCGAGAACGCGATGATCGGTAATCGGCGACGGCTTGAGCAGTGCGAAGCCCGCCGGACCCAGTACAAATCCCGCCAGCAGATAAAGCATCGACGTGCTGAGCGGGAGCCGCTTCAGCAGCGTGCCCGACAGCGCCATCACCGTAAAGATGGCGCCGGCGATCAACGCCCAGATCGCGAAGGTCACGGCGCCATCAGCGCGAAGCCGCGCATTGACCCCCGACTGGACCGCAACGGACTAAACGTCAGCGAGCGCGCCCGCCAGATTTTCGCTTCGCCGGGCGCTTGGACTTGGGCGCCGTCACGCCACTCGAAGCGCGCGGACGGTCCTCTCGTGCCGCCCCCACCGGCATTGCAAACCCGGGTGTGTCCATCATCTGTTGAACCGCCGTTTGCCATTGGCGCATCGCCGAGTCGACCATTGCCATTGGATTTGTCATGCTTTCGCGACCCATCGACAAACCGGGCAACGCCGTTGCCATCGGCATCGAGCCAGGCGTCGCGCTGCCGAGCGCGTCACGCAGGCGTTCCAGCATCGAATAGCTCGCGCGGACGATGTCGTTGTTCATTTCGGCAATCGCTTGCACCATCTCGCGCTGATAGCGCGCACTCTGATCTGCAGCCGGTGCTGCTGCGTCCGAAAGCGAGCGGCTGATGTCGCTGCCGTCGCGCATCGAAGCCATCGACTGGGCGAGCGAGAGTTGTCCACCCGCGCCGGCGCGCAACGCCTGCAGCGTGAGCTTCTGCAGTCGCTGCATTCCATTTAGCGCAGCATTTGCAATCTCCGCGGTAGCAACCGTCTGAGCTTCGTAGAAATTCGCAATAGGATTGGCATTGGATGACTTTGTCGTCATAGGGACGCTCCTCATGTTGTACGTGACGTCGCCGTGCGGCGCCATTGATCAGACCGGGCAAACCACTCTCGAGCAGGTTGCTGGAGCCAGCTTACGCGGCTTTGCGCACGGTGCGGCCGGTGGATTTTTTCGCCGACTTCTTGGCCGCCTTCTTGTCTTCCGGCGGCTTGGCGCCCTTGCGCGCCGCAGATGCTTTGACGCCCGACGTACCGGCCCCGGCGCCGTTGCCGCTTTTCCGATTCAGGCTGGCTCGCAGTGCATCCATGATGTCGATAACCTTGGCGCCCGTCGGTGCGGCTGCTCCGTCGGGAACTGTGATCTCCTCGCCTTCGACTTTCTTCTGAATCTGCGCCTCGATCCGTTCTTGCACGTCGTCCTTGTATTGGGTCGCATCAAACCCCTTCGAAGTGATGCTGTCGATCAGCTGCTGCGCCAGCGCCAGCTCCTTCGGGCTGACCTTCGCGTCGGGCACCTCAACCTCATCAATCGGCCGTACTTCATCGGCGTACAGCAGCTCCTGCAGAACCAAGCGATGCTCGACCACGCGGATGTTCACCAGATACTGTTTGCCGCGCGCTGCCCAGCGCCCGATCGCCGAGCGCTCCGAGTCACGCATTGCGTCGGCGAGTAGTCGATACGGCTTGGCCCCGCCCTTGTCGGGGCCGAGGTAATACGCCTTCTCGTAATAAACCGGGTCGATCGACGCAGCCGGCACGAATTCTGTGATTTCGATCGCGCCGGTCGCCGCCTGCTCGAGCGCTTTCAGCTCTTCCTTCGTGAATGTGACGAACCGGTCCTTTTCGAATTCGTACCCCTTGATCATCTCGTTTCGTGGCACGACTTCACCAGACTCCGCAGAGACGTATTGCTGTTTGACTCGACCACCGTTCGCATCGAGCATCGTGAATGAAACGCCGGCGCGAGGATCGGTAGCCGAGTACATCTTCACTGGGATCGTGACGAGCCCGAAGGTAATCGTCACGGACTGCAACGAGCGAGCGGCCATAGGTCGGATCTCCGGAAGGATGTGCGAGGCTGGGCAAACACCGATCCTGTCCGCTTCATGCTGCAGTCACTATCTGTAAATTATCGCTATTTCAATGATATAGACGATATTCATAATGTGATTTCGACAGTCAATGGTAGGCTTGCGATAGAAGTCGAACACATGCCGGTTCGCGCCACTTGATCTCCCACCGAGCAGATCGCGCCGACCCGAAGTCGCACGGATCGAAACCGCCTAACGGCAGGAATGTCGTGGGGCACGACCCGGTTGCGCGGCACGACGTTGTTCCATCCCAGCAGCAAATGGCCGCCCGGTCGCAGATGCGTGAAGCACGCTGCCAGCGCTGTCTCGGCGTCAGTCGCTGTATTCAGCCCCCATCCCAGCACACCGTTGCAAACGATCAGATCGAAATACTCAGGGGCGACATGGCTGCCCAGGTTCTGCAGCGTGTCGATGATATGGCGCGTACTGCCGAACCGGCGCCGCTCCGCAACCGGATCGATGGTCCAATATTCGCGCTCGCCAAAGAGCTTGCCGTAGTGCTGCGTGTACGCCGCGCATCCGACAAACAGAACGCGCGAAACATCGGGCCAGCTTGCGTATTGCGGCAGGATCACTTGTTCGAGAATGCGCCGGTCCTCGGTGTTCAGCTGGCTCGGCAAGCCCAATGCGCGCCGACCTGCCAGCGCGACCGTGCGCCATAGACCCTGAATGGTTGAGACAACGCCTGAAGCACCCACGGCGAGGCTCTCGTTACGGAATCGCGCGATCGATAATCAGAGACATTCCCTGCGTGCCGACTTTGACTTTCTCGGTCGCGCCTTCGAGATCACCGCTTGACGGAATTGCGTTGCCCGAGCGGGAGACCCGCGCATTGACGATGACCTCGCTCAGCGCAGAAATCTTTGCAGTCGGTGCCATCGCGCGCGAGTCGTCCAGCGTAAATTGCAACGGCAGTTCGCTTACCCGTGCGCGCACCACCGCGACCGGCATGCGCGAGCCGTCCGCCGGGCGTGCAAACACAAACACGGAGTCAGTAGGTTTCACTTTGGCAGCTAGCGCGGGACTGAGTGTGACTGTGCCGCTGACGCTGCGGCCTTCGCTACCACTGCTGGCTGGTCCACTCTTTTGCGCCTGTGCTAGCGGCGGTATTCCCGCTAGCGAGCGTGCTTCATCGATGCTGGCCTGAACGCGCTGACGGATCGGCGAGTCGGCCGGCGCCGTGTCTTGCAAACGCTGCCAGAAATCAGCCGCGGCCTTGTAGTCCTTGCGCTCGAACGCTTCCGAGCCCGACATCGCCAGCGCTTTCCATTGGGTAGGGTCGATCGTTAGCGCGCGTTGCACGAGTTCCATCGGTTTGCCGGCGAAACTGCGTCCCTGGCTCATTGCCAGCGCATCGGCGTAATCGGCTAGCAAGTCGGCGTCGTTGGGGATCAGCGTGCTTAGCGTTGCGTAGGCGGCCGAAGCTTCCTGAAAATTGCCGAGCGTGTAATGCGTGCGCGCCAGGATCGTCCACCCTTCGACGTTCCCAGGGTCCTTCTCAAGCCGCTGCTTTACCTTCGCAATCATCGCGTCGATCTGCTCGCGGGTCGGCTGGTGGGCGTCCTGCGCGGCGGCTGCCTCCGGCGATAGCGCGCCGGGGTTGCCTATTTGCCAGTACAACGCGGCGGCCGCGAGCGGGGCGACAACCGCAACGACCACCGCAGACCACCGGTGCGGGCGCCGCTCGCTGCGTGCTGATTCCGGGATGCGTGCTTCTTCGAGCAGCCGCCGCTCGAGCTCGCTCTTGGATTCCGCGTGTTGCTCGACTGATAACGTCCCGCGTGCCAGGTCGGAGTCGAGATCTGCGAACTGATCCTTGAAGATGGACACGTTGGCAGCGGTGTGTTCGACCGAACGCGAAGCCGTGGGCCTCAGCAGCGGCCACACTATCCACGCGAGTGCCACCGTCACCATCGCAACGGCAATGATTACGAAGGTCGTCACTGGTCGGTTCTGACCGGTTCGCC
Source organism: uncultured beta proteobacterium (assembly GCA_963791315.1). GTDB lineage: Bacteria > Pseudomonadota > Gammaproteobacteria > Burkholderiales > Burkholderiaceae_F > JACCZX01. Next base: position 161,231 of record CAWBRQ010000006.1, on the reverse strand, counting down.
GAGCAGGCGCTCGGCCTCGGCGTGCTCGGCTTCCGTCAGCGGCCGCTCGACGGCGCGCCGGCGGCGATTGCGCAGCGCGCGCGAAAACGCGAACAGCGCAGCAATTGCGAGCAACGCTGGGCCGAACCACAGCAGCCACGTATGCGGCTTGACGGGAGGGCGGTACAACACGAAGTCGCCATAACGCGCCACCATGAAGTCGATGATGTCCTGATCGCTGCGCCCCGCGCGGATCTGCTCGCTGATTTCGCGCCGCAGATCCACCGCAAGCTCGGCGCTGGATTCCGCGATCGATTGGTTCTGACATACCAGACACCGCAATTGCCCGGCAAGTGCAGCCGCGCGGCGCGCGCCGCTAGCGTCGAGCTGCGCTTCCGGCCTCGCCGCGATAGCGCTACTGGTCACTAGCGCGAGAACAATCGCACGCGATCGCGACTCGCCACATCCTCAGGACTGCCGCAGCTGCTGCACTAGCGGCAGGATCTTGTCGCGCCACGCGTCTTCGGTGATCGGCCCTATCTGCTTGAAGCGAATGACGCCTGCTTTGTCGATCACGAATGTTTCCGGCACTCCGTAGACGCCGTAGTCGATGCCGACGCGGCCATCGCTATCGACCGCCGAAAGCTTGTACGGATTGCCGAACTGCGCGAGCCAGCCTGACGCCGCGTCGGGCTTGTCCTTGTAGTTCAAACCGACGATCGGAATGAGATCTTTCTTTGCGAGATCGACCAGCAGCGGGTGTTCGACGCGGCACGCGACGCACCACGATGCCCAGACGTTGAGCAACCACACTTCGCCCTTCATCTGCTGCGGCGAGAACGTCTGATCCGACCGCCCGAGCTGCGTCAGCTGAAACGAAGGCGCCGGCTTGCCGATAAACGGTGACGGCACCTCGCGCGGGTTCAGACCAAGCCCGACAAACAGAAAGCCGGCGAGAATCGCGAAGATCGCGAGCGGCAGCACGAAGCGCAGCGCCGATTTCGGTTCGTGTGTTGGGCGGCCGTTGTTTCGCCGAGACGTCGAGCGCGCTATCGGTGGCGTCGTTCAAGCGGTCACCTGTCCCGATACGACGGTATCCGCGCGCCGTGCCTGCATGCGATAGCGACGATCGGACAGCGCAAGTGCGCCGCCCAATGCCATCAAAACACAGCCGCCCCAGATCCACGTGACAAACGGCTTGTGATACACGCGCACACTCCACGCGCCCGTTTCGACCGCGCTTGGATCGATTGGCTCGCCGAGTGAAACGTAAATGTCGCCCCACGGGCCTGTGTCGATGGCCGCTTCCGTCATCGGCATCTGCTGCACGTTGTAGATGCGCTTTTCGGGGTGCATCGTTGCCACCACAGTACCTCCACGCGACACCTCAACTGCGCCACGCACGCCGGTGTAATTCGCGCCCGAAAGTTTTTGCGTCCCGTTGAACTTGACAGCGTAGCGGCCCACCTGCACGGTATCGCCGACGTTCATCCGCATGTCACGCTCGACTTGATAACCGTTGACGACCGTAACGCCGACGACAAATACGGCAATGCCGAGGTGCGCTAGCTGCATTCCCCAATAGGAGCGGCCCTGCGCCCGCAGGCGCTCGGCCAATCCGCCGCGCACGTGACGAATCCGCTCCTTGACGTTAACCGCAATCGACGCGATTACCCAGAGCGCGAGAAACAGTCCGAAGCTGATCAGCGGCGTCCAGTGGCCCGCTAACACGGGAACGATCAACGCGGTGACCAGCGCAACGACGAACGCCCATTTCACGCGCATCGCAAGATCGGGCAACTCGGCTTTCTTCCAGCGCGCCAGCGGCCCGATACCCATCAGGAATACCAGAGGAGCCATCACAACGCCGAACACCAGGTTGAAATACGGCGGACCAACCGAAGCCTTCGGCAACGAAAGCGCATCGAGGAACAGTGGATACAACGTGCCGAGCAAAACCGAGCCCGCGGCAACCGCCAGCAACAGGTTGTTCAACAGCAGAAACGACTCGCGCGACACCGTTTCGAACTTGCCGCCGAGTCCGACTTTTGGCGCACGCCATGCAAACAGTGCCAGCGATGAACCGATAACGAACACCAGGAACGCAAGGATGAACACGCCGCGCTTCGGATCAGTGGCAAATGCATGCACCGAAGTCAACACACCCGAACGGACCAGGAATGTACCGAGCAGCGATAGAGAGAACGCGCAGATCGCGAGCAGTACGGTCCAGCTTCTGAAGCTGCCGCGCTTTTCGGTCGCAGCGAGCGAGTGAATCAATGCGGTGCCGACGAGCCATGGCATGAACGACGCATTTTCAACGGGATCCCAGAACCACCATCCGCCCCAACCCAATTCGTAATACGCCCACCCACTGCCAAGCGCGATACCGCACGTCAGAAAACACCACGCCAGCGTCGTCCACGGACGTGACCAGCGCGCCCACGCCGCGTCGAGCTTTCCGCTGAGCAACGCCGCGATCGCGAACGAGAACGCAACGGAGAAGCCCACGTACCCCATGTAGAGCATCGGCGGATGAAACACCATGCCTGGATCCTGCAGCAATGGATTCAGGTCGCGACCGTCGGCCGCAGCCGGAAGCAAGCGATCGAACGGATTTGACGTCAACAGCATGAACAACAGGAAGCCAATCGAGATGACGCCCTGCACGCCGATCACGCGCGCGACCATGTCATCGGGCAAGTGGCGCGAAAAGATGGACACCGCAAACGTCCACCACGCGAGCATCAACACCCAAAGCAACAGCGAACCTTCGTGCGAACCCCAACTCGCTGCGATCCGGTAATGCAGCGGCAGCTGCGAGTTCGAATTGCTTGCGACGTTGACAACCGAAAAATCGTTGGCGACAAACGAATACACCAGACAGCCGAACGCCACCGTGATGAACAGCACCTGCCCGCGCGCTGCTGGACGCGCGACCGCCATTAAAGCGCGATCACCGCGTGCGGCGCCGAGAATGGGCAACACCGCTTGCGCCGTCGCGAGCAGCAGCGCCAGGATCAGCGCGAAGTTTCCGATTTCGGGAATCACGTCAGCACCGCCGGGCCGCCCCAAGGTGCTGAAGCGCCCCCGCGGGGGGCAGCGAACGTAGTGAGCGTGGGGGCTTCATGTCTTTACTGCAAAGTCTTGCGTGCTTTCTGCGCCTGCTCGACCGCGTAAGCGGCTTCCGGCGGAGTGTAATTCTCGTCGTGCTTTGCCAGTACTTCGTGCGCGCGGAACACGCCGTCGTCGCCGAGCTTGCCCTGCGCCACGACGCCTTTTCCTTCCTTGAACAGGTCTGGAAGGATGCCTACGTAAATCACTGGGATGATCTTTGCCGTGTCGGTCACGTTGAACGACACCGTCAGTCCGTCGGGTTGCCGCTTAAGGCTGCCCTGCTCGACCAATCCACCGACTCTGAACGCCTTGCCCTGTGGCACCTCTTTGTTGGCCACTTGCGAAGGACTGTAGAAAAACACGAGGTTCTGCTGAAACGCCGACAACACAAGCGCGGCAGCCACACCCAACACAGCGAGGCCCCCAACGATCAACGTGAGTCTTTTGTGCCGTGGCTTCATCTCAGTTCTTCGCTTCCTGTTTCAACGCAGCTAACGCGCTCCGTCGGCGAGCACGCAATAGCCAGAGTTCGACTGCAATCACGGCAACCGCCGCGCCATAGGAGCCCCAGACGTAAAAGCCGTAACCACCCATCGCCCAAAAATCGGCCGCGCTCTTCCAGTTCACTTGAGCCTTCCTTGCGCCAGAAGTTCCCTCGTCCATTCGGCGCGCCTCTCGCGCTCGAGCACGATACTGCGCACCCGATGTAGCGCCGCACCAATGCTGTACATCCAGAAGGCCAGCGCCATCAGCAGCATGCCAAGCAGCATCGTCGCCGCCATCGAAGGCGAGCGCGTCAGGCTGACTGACGAGCCCTGATGCAGGGTGTTCCACCACTGCACCGAAAAATAAATGATCGGAATGTTGACGACCCCGACCAGCGCGAGCACTGCTCCGGCCTTGTCCGCGCGGCGCGGATCGTCGATCGCAGCCTGCAACGCAAGAAACCCGAGATAGAGAAACAGCAGTACCAATTCTGATGTCAACCGTGCATCCCACACCCAATACGTGCCCCAGGTCGGCTTACCCCATAGCGAACCGGTGATCAACGCGAGCACGGTCATCAACGCGCCGCTCGGCGCGATTGCGCTGGCCATCATCGATGACATGCGCGTGTTCATGATCAGTCCGATCGCGGCCCAGAATGCCATCACCAGATAGAGGAACATCGACATCCACGCAGCGGCTACGTGAATGAAGATAATGCGGTACGACTCGCCCTGCGTCGCATCGGTCGGCGCGACAAAGAAGCCGACGTATAGGCCGCACGCTGCGAGCACCGCGGCCAGCGCGAAGAACCAGGGCGTCAGTTTTCCGGCGAGCGGAAAAAACGTTTGCGGCGACGAGAACCAGAACAAGCTGGGCCGCGAATTGGAAGCCACGCTGACGGTGCTCATGGTCATTCAACCGAAATACGAAGCGCGATAGCCACTGCCCAAGGCGTCAGCACGACGGCGAACAAAGCAAACGCACCCAGCAGAAGGAAATAAGCGGTGACGTCGAGGCCGGAGGCCGCTGCACCGACCGCACCGGCGCCGAAAATCAATACCGGAATGTAGAGCGGCAACACGAGCAACGATGTTAACACTCCGCCTCCACGCAACCCGAGTGTCAGCGCGGCGCCAATCGAGCCAATCAGCGACAGCACCGGCGTGCCCAGCGCCAGCGATACAACGAGCACCAGGGTCGCCGTTGCGTCGAGATCGAACACAACGCCGAACGCAACCGCCATGACCGTCAACGGCAATCCGGTCGTGAGCCAGTGAGCCGTAGCCTTGCCGAGGACGATCAATGACAACGGCTCGGCCGACAACAGCATCTGCTCCAGCGTGCCGTCGGCGTAGTCGTTCGCAAACAGCCGCGGCAGCGACAGGATGGCAGCGAGCAAGGCGGCAACCCACACAACGCCCGCCGCAATGTCGCGCAACAGCGCCGGCTCCGGTCCGATACCCAACGGGACCATTGTCACCACCACGACGAAGAAGAACAGGGTGTTGAGCACATCGGATTTTTGCCGCATCGCTAGCAACAAATCGCGGCGAATTACCTGCAAAAAGACGCTCAGCATGCGGCTTCAGGCGGCGCTGCCGGCTAGCTCGATATGCTGCTGACGCGGCACGTCGATCGCAACGTCTTGATGGGTGACCAGCACTACCATGTTGCCGTTGCCAATATGGCTTGCAATCCGCTCTGAAAGTGACGCAACACCGCGCTGGTCAAGCGCGATAAAGGGCTCATCCAGAATCCACAGCGGTGCGGTGGTGGTGGCAAACAGTCTTGCGAGTGCGACGCGCCGCCGCTGCCCTTGCGATAGTCTCCGCGCGAGCGTGTGCTCGAAGTTAGCCAAGCCGACGGCATCCAGGGCCCGACGCAGCGCCGTGTGATCAACGTTGCGTCCGGCGACGGCTTGCGCAACCTTCAAATTTTCATACACCGTCAAATCTTCCTTGACGCCGTTCAAGTGGCCGACATAGACGAGGTCTTTCCAGTATTCCTCGCGCTGGCGGCGAATGTTGCGGCCATGCCAGCGCACTTCACCGGCTGCGGGCTCGAGCAAGCCGCACAGCATGCGCAGCAGGCTCGTCTTGCCGGTGCCGTTCGGACCGGCCACGCGCAGCAGCGACCCTGCGGCGACGGCGAACTCGAGCCCGGCGAACAGGGAGCGCTCACCGCGTTCGCAGCTGAGACTGATGGCATCAAGCATGGGCAGGCGTTATAAGCGATGGCGCGGCTATGCGATAGTCGGAAAAATGGCTGCTCCTGAAATCTCGCCCTCGTCACCGGTGTTCGGAACGCCGCTATCCCCCGCCGCGCTGAAGGTCATGCTGCTGGGCGCGGGCGAGCTCGGCAAGGAAGTGATCATCGCGTTGCAACGCCTCGGCGTCGAAGTGATTGCGGTCGATCGTTACGCCCATGCACCGGGCCAGCAGGTCGCGCACCGCGCGCACGTGATCAATATGGCCGACCCGACGGCGTTGCGCGCCTTGATCGAGGCTGAGCGGCCCGCGATCGTTGTGCCCGAGATCGAAGCGATCGCGACGGATGCGCTGGCGGCCATCGAGCGCGACGGCTTGGCCCGCGTGATCCCTACCGCTCGCGCAGCGCAGTTGACGATGAATCGCGAAGGAATTCGCCGTCTAGCGGCCGAAACGCTGAGGTTGCCGACCTCACCTTATCGCTTCGCCGACTCGTTGGAAGAACTGCGTGACGCTGCGAACGCGATCGGGCTGCCGTGCATCATCAAACCGGTGATGTCGTCGTCGGGTAAGGGACAGAGCCGTGTCGATACCGCAGATCAGATTGAGACTGCCTGGCGCTATGCGAGCGCGGGCGGACGTGTTGCGCTCGGCCGTGTGATTATCGAAGGCTTGATCGACTTCGACTACGAAATCACGTTGCTAACGGTGCGCGCGCTTGGCAGCGGCGGCAAGGTTGAGACGCACTTTTGCGAGCCGATCGGCCACGTGCAGATCGCCGGTGACTATGTCGAAAGCTGGCAACCGCAACCGATGGCCGCGGCGGCTCTGGCCAAAGCGCGTGACTATGCGAAGGCTGTGACTGACGACCTCGGCGGGACCGGCATCTTCGGCGTCGAGCTGTTTGTCAAAGGCGATGCCGTCTGGTTTTCGGAAGTCAGCCCGCGGCCGCACGACACGGGCATGGTGACGATGGCGACGCAGTGGCAGAACGAGTTCGAACTGCATGCGCGTGCGATCCTCGGACTGCCGGTTGACACTTCGCTGCGTAATCCTGGCGCAAGCGCCGTTATCTACGGCGGCCACGAGGCACGCGCGATGTGCTTCGATGGTGTTGCCGAAGCATTGGCCATCGAAGGTAGCGACGTGAGACTGTTCGGCAAGCCGGAGTCGTTCGTCAAGCGGCGCATGGGCGTGGCGCTCGCTCGTGCGGCGTCGGCTGCCGAAGCACGCGTGCGGGCGAAAGCCTGCGCCGCTGCGATCAAGCCTCGGCCTGCTTGAGCTTCGTGAGACGGGCGCGCATCAAACCGCACGATTGACCGCGTCGACGCGCGCAATTCCGCGTATGGGTCGCCAGAATGCGCGGTCTACAATGCCGCCCTCCGCGCGCAAAACTGAGGTCGTTGCGTCACACTCAGCAGCGCTCGCATAAGAACGCCATGAAAATACTTGTCGTCGACGACCATTCACTTATCACCGATGCGCTCAGCGTATTGTTTTTGGATCTTGATCCATCCGCTGAAGTCATCACGACGCGCACCGCAGAAGGTGCGCTGAAGATTCAGGAAGAACAGCCAGAGCTCGATCTGGTAGTGCTCGACCTCGGCATGCCGGGCGTATCCGGCACCGCGTTGCTGGAAGCGATGGTCGCCAAAGCGCCGGAAATGAAAATCCTGGTCCTCTCCGGCAATCAGGACCAGCGCAGCGTGATGCGCGTGCTGCAACTCGGTGCGGCCGGCTTCGTTCCGAAGTCGATGGCATCGGAAACGCTGTTGTCCGCCGTCAAGTTCGTTCTCTCGGGTGGCGTTTACATTCCCGCCGACCTGCTGGAGGAAGTCAATCGCGCCGGCATCTTCGGAAATTCGGAGCGCTCGCGCGATGGCGACAGCGGACGCGTCGAGTTAACCGAGCGGCAGGAGCAGGTACTGAAGCTTCTGGCACGCGGCGCACCGATCAAGATCATCTGCCGTGAGCTCGGCTTGTCTGAAGGTACGGTCAAGACTCACGTCACGGCCATCTATCGCGCTTTCGGCGCTTCGAATCGGACCGAAGCGTTGCTAGCGGCGCGTCGGCACGGCTACGACATCGGCTGAGTTTGGCGTAGCGAGTCTTACGTCTCGTCGCTGGCCGATGCAGTTTCATCGGCCGTCGTGCGCACGATCGGCAGTGTCGTCATTCCGAGCATTTCGGCGAGCGTGTTGTTCAGCACCGCGGCTGTCGTTGGCTTCTGCAGCACGATCGGTTCCTCGACACGACTGCGCGCAATCGCCGATGACATCGTCGGGCTGAGCTCGAGTCGCTCGTGCATCACGCGCTGGAATTCCGATAGCACGTCTCCTCCCTGTACTGCCGTCAGCATCACGACCGGGATCGGGAAACCGACCAGCTCGCGCACCCTGAATACGGCTTCGACACCGCTGATCGAATGCGGCCCTAGATTGTGATCGGCCAAAATGGCGTCGATCCGCTGCTGGACGCTGATGCGCTTGATCAGTTGCGCGTTGTAGCCCGTCGATGGCACCACCTCCGCGCCCCACGATTTGATCAAGCGCGTGAGGCTGTTCAAGATTTCCGCGTTATCTTCAATAACGACGAAGGTAAATCCATTTAGCGGACGGATTGTCACGTCCAGGCTTTCCGGGGCGCTGCGCTTGATGCGCGGCGGCGAGATCGAGCGTGGGACTTCCACGCGAAACACCGTGCCGGTGCCCGGCCGCGTAGTGACAATCAAAGGATGCCCGAGCAAGCCGCAGATGCGCTTGACAATCGACAGCCCGAGGCCGAAACCCGAGCCGCTGTTTTCTGCTTTCGAGCTTTCACCGCGATAGAACTCTTCGAAAATGCGATCGAGCTCACCCTGTTTGATGCCGGGACCGGTATCCCATATCTCGAGGCTGATCAGTCCGTTGCGCGGGCGCGCCGCGAGCAGTACCCCGCCCTTCTGCGTGTATCGAATCGCATTGGCCAACAGGTTTCGAATCACACGCTGCAGAAGCAGGGTATCGCTGTCGATCGGAATTCCGCCACGTCTAATGCGCAGCGATAAACCCTTGGATGCCGCCAGCGGCGTGAATTCCTGCTCGAGCAGCGAAAACATGTCGTCGATCAGAACCTGCTCGACGCGCGGCTGAATCGATCCCGAATCGAGTCGTGAAATTTCGAGCAGCTCTTCGACCAGCTTTGACAGAGTCTCGACAGCTGTCGACAGGTTGTTAACAAGCGGCTCGAGCGGGCCGTGCGCTCGCTTCTTCAGCAGCGATACGTAAATTCCGATCGCCTGCAGAGGTTGGCGGAGATCGTGGCTTGCAGCAGCGAAGAACTGAGTCTTCGAGCGCGTGGCGTTTTCCGCCTCACGCCGCGCGTCCTCGGCCATGCGCTTTTCGGCGACCAACTGTTCGACCAGCACTTCGTTTTCATACGTGTTCTTGACCGACTCGAACACCGCATTGCCGAAGTCGCGGCCGTAAAGGACAGTGAACAGAAAGACCGCGGTCATGACGACAGCGGCCGTGTAATACGTCGGATCCTGAACGACAACCATGCGTGCGATCAGCGGCAAGACCGCGAGCAGCATGAATACGTGAAACGCGGGCCGATGGCTGGCGTACAGCGTCAGCGATCCGAATGCCACGCTGAGCACAACGGCTACCAGCACCACCTGATGCAGTGGCTGGTTGTTCGAAAAAAACATGAAGCCAGCGACGCCCCACAGCACACCCGCCGCCACCGCCTGCACAACCCAGCGCTGCGCCCACCAGTCGACCGACTCAGCGATGCGCGACGCACGCCGGAACTTGTATGAAAGCCGCAGCCGCAATAGCGATTCAAACAGAATGAGCAGCGACCAGCCCAGCAACAGATCCTGTTCGATCGAATTCCATAGCACCATGACCAGCGCGAACGCGCCGACGATGCTGACCAGAACCGATTGCGGCACCTGACGGTAAACCGACGCCATCACGCCGGCAAGAATCTTCTCCTGCCGTTGCTCGGGCGTTTCCTCGGCAAAGCCGAATCGGGTCAGCGGGCCAGACATTGAGTGAGCGTCATCGTCAGGGCGCGATCATAGGCGGGCTAAGTCCGCCATCAAAGCAGATTTGGATAGCGGCTGAGCTCGAGGATTGCACTGCCACTGCGCTTGACGGCCAGTCTTGCACGTCCGCCAACCGGCAGGGTCAGCTTGCGCAGCGAGTGGCCGAAAGGCAAACCAGTGAATACCGGCACGGCGCTGAGCTGTCGCAGGCGAGCAATCGCCGCCTCCAGATTGAAGCCATTGTCGTTCGGCATGGGGGTGATCGGGGAAAAATCGCCGAGCACGACCGCCGCCTGCCGCTGCAACACGCCAGCCTGTGCCAGCTGATAAAACATCCGCTCGAGTTTGTACGCCGGCTCGTTAACGTCTTCCAAGAAAAGAATGCCGCCGCGCACACGCGGAAAGTACGGTGTACCGATTAGAGCAACGACCATCGCCAGATTGCCACCCCACAGCCGCCCGGAAACATCGGCGCGCGGTCCCTGTAGCTCGAGCTCGACGGCGTACCGCTTGCTGCCAAGCAAGCCAAAAAAATGTTCGACCGTGAACGTGCTTGGCTGCGGCGCGCCGAACTCGATGGCGCACGGTCCGGCGAAGCTCACTCCGCCGCGCGCCAGGTACGCCAGATTGAATGCCGTGAAGTCGCTGTAGCCGACCATCACGGGGGCGCGTGCCTTGATGGCTGCAAAGTCGATTCGATCCAGAAGGCGCGAAAGACCATAACCGCCGCGCGCGGATACCACCAGTGAGACCTTGGCGTCGGTTGCGAAGCGCTGCAGGTCAGCCAGGCGTAGGTCGTCGCTGCCGGCAAAGCGTTGCTCGCGCGCGAAAACACTTTCGCCTGCCTCTACTTTCCATCCTCGTGCAGCAAAGAACGATGCTGCGCGATCCACTGCGGTCGGGTCCGGAATGAATCCGGAAGGGGCGACGATGCCGAGGGTCTTGCTACTCACTTTCGTCAGTGTCGGACGGCAAGCTGCCCTGCCGCTTCAGCTCGCGGCGCTCGACGAAAAAGCTCGACAACAGGCGGCGGCTTTCGTCGGCGAGAACGCCCGCTCGAACTGCGGTGTGATGATTTAGCTGCGGCTCTGCGAACAGATCCACCACGCTGCCACACGCGCCGGTCTTCGGATCCGACGCACCAAAGATGAGACGCTTGATGCGCGCGTGCTGCATTGCGCCTGCGCACATCGCGCACGGCTCGAGCGTCACGTACAACTCACAGTCGGTGAGGCGGTAGTTGCCGAGCAACTGCGCCGCGGCACGCATCGCACGCACCTCCGCATGCGCGGTCGGGTCTGCGGTGCCGATTGGCTGATTAAAACCCGTTGCCAAAACTTTCTTGTCTTTCACGATCACGGCGCCCACCGGCACTTCGGACAACGCCCACGCGTTGTGCGCCTGATCGAGTGCCAGCCTCATGTATGTCTCGTCAGCACTTGCCTCGCCTGCCGCAATGTCACCCCCTTCAGTCACTTCGATCTGACTTGCGAGCCACGCCCGACGGCGCGTTTCGCGCTGCGCCTCGTTTGCGCTGCGCGCGTGCGCGACAGCACTTGCAATACGCTCGAAATCGAGCGTCCGCGCGGCATCGACCAGCCAATCCGGAATGACTCCTCGACGATAGTCGGTGCCGAAGTCGGACCGCTGCAGGAATCCTGTGTCGACCATCCAGCGGCGGAGCTCCACGTGGTCGGTGGAGACCATCACGCCGGCGCTCGCCAGGAATCGCTTGAGAATTTCGTTGGCGTCGTGCTCGCTCAGCGATACGTCGGGCGGAAACGCGAGTGCCGCGCCGGCGAAGAACAATTCAAGATCCCGTCCGTCCTTCTGCTGCAAAGTCGATAGATGGACACCGTGTCGCAAGGCGAGTTGCGCCATGCGATCGAGCCAATCGGCAACCGTGATTGCGGTGCGGGTTTCGTCCATCGGCGCAGTCTACTGATCACTCCCACTCGATCGTGGCGGGTGGCTTGCCGCTGATGTCGTAGACGACGCGGTTGATTCCACGCACCTCGTTGATGATGCGGTTCGACACACGTCCGAGCAGATCGTGCGGAAGCTCGGCCCACTGTGCCGTCATGAAATCCGACGTCTGCACCGCGCGCAACGCGACGACCCATTCGTAGGTACGGCCGTCGCCCATCACGCCGACGCTTTTGACCGGCAAGAACACTGCGAACGCCTGGCTCGTGCGGTCGTACCACCCGCTCGAGCGCAGCTCTTCGATGAAGATCGCGTCCGCGCGCCGTAGCAGTTCTGCATATTCGCGCTTGACCTCGCCGAGGATGCGCACGCCGAGCCCAGGCCCAGGAAACGGATGCCTGAAAACCATTTCACGCGGCAGCCCGAGCGCAATGCCGAGACTGCGCACCTCATCCTTGAACAGCTCGCGCAGCGGCTCGAGCAGTTTCAGATGCAGCGTGTCGGGAAGACCGCCGACGTTGTGGTGACTCTTGATCGTCATCGCCTTCTTGGTTTTCGCGCCGGCGGACTCGATCACGTCGGGATAAATGGTTCCCTGCGCAAGCCACTTGGCCCAGTTCCTCCATCTCGGCAGCTTCGCCGCTTCGTCCTGAAATACGTGGACGAATTCACGGCCGATGATCTTGCGCTTGGCTTCGGGGTCGACCTCCCCTTCGAGCGCGGTCATGAAACGGTCGCTCGCGTCGACGTGCACCAGCTTGATCCCCATGTGCCGTCCGAACGTATCGATCACCTGCTGGCCCTCGTCCAGCCGCAACAGACCGGTATCGACGAACACGCACGTCAGTTGATCGCCGATCGCGCGATGGATCAGCACCGCGGCGACGGATGAATCGACGCCGCCGCTGAGCCCGAGGATCACTTCATCGCTGCCGACTTGTGCCCGAATCTTCTCGATCGCTTCGGCAGCGTAGTCACCCATCACCCAATCGGGCTTGCAGCCGCAGATGTCGAGCACGAAACCGCGTCAAAATCGCCTGGCCCTGCAGCGTGTGCGTGACCTCCGGATGAAACTGCACGCCGTAAAGACCGCGCGCCTCGTCGGCCATGCCCGGCGATCGGGCACGATTCGGAGTCGATGCCATCAGCTTGAACCCGGGCGGCAACTCGGTCACTTTGTCGCCATGGCTCATCCAGACTTTCAGCAGGCCGTGGCCGTCGGCCGTGCGCTCGTCCTCAAGCCTTCGAAAGCAAGCTGCGTATGGCCGCGCGCCCGAACTTCCGCGTAGCCGAACTCGCGATGCGTGCTCGCCTTCGACCTGGCCGCCTTGCTGCACCGCCATCGTGAACATGCCGTAGCAGATGCCCAGCACCGGTACGCCGAGCTCGAACACGGCAGCCGGTGCGCGCAGCTCGTGAGCCTCGTAGGTCGAGGCGTGACTGCCCGACAGGATCACGCCCTTCGGCGCAGAAGTCGCGCACGAACGCATCGTCGACGTCGTACGGATGAAGCTCGCAATACACGCCGGCTTCGCGCACGCGACGCGCGATCAATTGGCGTGACCTGCGAGCCGAAGTCGAGAATCAGTATCTTGTCGTGATTCATGGCCGGCCGCAGACGTCCGTCGGTGAGGATGCGGCCCGCCGGGCGAACCGGCGGGAGAAACGGTGACACGGATTCAGACCCTCAGGTCTCGAGGCGGTAGTTGGGTGCTTCCTTCGTTATTCGCACATCGTGCACATGCGATTCGCGCATTCCGGCCGCGGTGATCTCGACGAACTGCGCCTTGCGTGCGCATCTCGTCGATCGAGCGACAGCCGCAGTAGCCCATGCTGGAGCGCAGGCCGCCGGTCATCTGGAAGATGATCGCCGAGCGCGCTGCCCTTGTAAGGCACCATGCCCTCGACGCCCTCGGGCACGTACTTGTCGACGTTGGCGTCGTTGTCGTTCTGAAAATAGCGCTCGGCCGAGCCCTCGGTCATTGCGCCGATGCTGCCCATGCCGCGATAGCTCTTGTACGAGCGGCCCTGAAACAGAATCACCTCGCCCGGCGCCTCTTCGGTGCCCGCGAACATGCCGCCCATCATCACCGCATACGCGCCGGCGGCGAGCGCCTTCGCGACGTCGCCCGAGTAGCGAATGCCGCCGTCGGCGACCATCGGCACATCCGTGCCTTCGAGCGCCTTGGCGACGTTCGACACTGCGGTGATCTGCGGCACGCCGACACCGGCGACGATGCGTGTCGTGCAAATCGAGCCCGGGCCGATGCCGACCTTGACGCCGTCGGCACCCGCATCGACCAGCGCACGTGCGCCTTCCGCGGTGGCGACGTTGCCGCCGACAACATCGACCTTCGGAAAGTTCTTCTTCACCCAGCGCACACGATCGAGCACGCCTTGATGATGTCCGTGCGCGGTGTCGACGATCAGCACATCAACACCGGCTCGCACCATCAGTTCGGCACGCTCGTCAGAATCAGGGCCGGTGCTGATGGCGCCGCCGACTTTCAATTTGCCGAGATGATCCTTGGCCGCATTCGGATGCTCGGTCGCCTTCGTAATGTCCTTCACGGTGATCAGGCCCCGCAGCTCGTCGTCGCCGTTCATCACCAGCACGCGCTCGAGTCGATGCTCGTGCAGTAGTGCCCGCGCTTCGTCGGGAGTCGTCCCTTCGCGCACCGTGACCAGTCGCTTGCGGGGAGTCATGATTTCGCGAATCGGCGCGTCGAGTCGCGTCTCGAATCGCAAATCGCGATTGGTCACGATACCGACCACGCGTCTTGCCCTCGACGACCGGTAAACCGGAGATCTTGTGCGCACGTTGAAGCTCGATCGCGTCGCGCACCGTCATGTCCTGCGTGATCGTGATCGGGTCGCGCAACACACCGGCTTCGTGACGCTTCACCTTCATCACCTGAGCCGCCTGCTCCTTGGGAGTCATGTTCTTGTGAACGATGCCGATACCGCCCTCTTGCGCGAGAGCAATGGCAAGCCGCGCGTCGGTCACCGTATCCATCGGCGCCGAAACGAGCGGGATGTTCAAAGAAATGTTGCGGGAGAGGCGGGTAGAAAGCTGTACGTCGCGGGGAAGGACCGCCGAGTAGGCGGGGACGAGCAGCACGTCATCGAAAGTCAGCGCTTTTTGTACCAACCGCATACTTTTCCTCAGACGCAAAGACGGAGTATACGGGAATGGGTTATGCGCCAGCCCACGGCCGGCACTTGCCGCTAACCCGGACGACCTAGCTCATCGCAATTGGCGGATCTTTAGACGCTTTCTCGGTAATCACTGCCCTTGCCGCGTCATGGGAATCCATCGGAAAATGTGTGGCGCTCAGGAGAACATATGTTTATTGGTGTGAATGTGGTTCGAGCAACGGTAACGGTGGCCATCGTTCTGGCTGGGTTCGTTTCCACACCGGCTGAAGCTCAATGGGCGTGGAAGGATGCCAACGGCCGTCTGGTGTATTCCGATCGCCCTCCACCGCAGGACGTCAAGCCGGCCAATATCGTCCGCCAGCCGACCACCCAGGTGCTAGCCAATCCCGCTCCCGCGAGCGGTCCTGTGGATGAGGCCGGCAAGCCCACGGATGCCAAGGGTGCGGACACGAAGGCGGCTCCCAACGCACCCAAAACAGTCGCCGAGCGCGAAATGGAATTTCGCAAGCGGCAGCAGGAGCGCGCCGAAAGCGACAAGAAAGCCAACGAGGAGCAGTCGAAAAACGCCGCCAAGACCGCTGAGTGCGAACGGGCGCGCGGCTACATGAAGTCCCTCGAAGACGGCATACGTATCACGAGAACCGATGCATCGGGCAATCGTGAGTTCCTTGACGACTCGCAACGCGCTGCGGAAGTGGATCGCACGCGCAAGATCATTCAGAGCGCCTGCAGCTAACGCCTTACCGCTTCGCCTTGCTCCGCAATTTCGCGCGGGCGCGGCGCCCTTCCATCGGATCGATAAGCAGCGGTCGATAGATTTCGACGCGATCGCCATCCGCCAGCCGCTGATCGAGTGAGCAGCGGCGCCCCCAGATCCCAGTGTCAGCTACATCTTGCAGCTCGGATCTGCGCGCGCGGACCTGCGCCGCGTCGATCGCATCCCGCACGGTCGCACCGGGCGGCACCTGCACTTCGCTGATATCTTCGACGCCCGGTGCGCAATACGCCACGGTGACCCGCAGCCAGCTCGAATCCATCTACGTGCGCGCGAGTGGGATATAAAGCCGAATTGTATTGGCGGCGGAAACGCTTCTCGCAGTGGCGATTGTTCAAAACAAGAAGGCGCAGCACGATTACTCGATCGAAGAGCGCTACGAAGCCGGCATTGCGCTCGAAGGCTGGGAAGTCAAATCGATTCGCGCGAGCCACGTTCAATTGAACGAAGCCTACGTCGTCGTGCGCAGTGGGGAGCTGTATCTGCTGAACTCGCACATCAGTCCGCTGGCGACGACGTCGACACACGTGAAAGCCGAGCCGACGCGCACGCGCAAGCTTCTGCTACACGCCGCCGAGATACGGAAGTTGATCGGCAAGGTCGAACGCGCCGGTTATTCGCTGGTGCCGCTGAACATGCACTACAGCAAGGGCCGTGTGAAGCTCGAAGTCGGTCTGGCGAAAGGCAAGCGGCAGTTTGAGAAACGAGCCGACGAGGCCGACAAGGACTGGAAGCGGGAGCAAAGTCGGCTGTTGAAGCAACGCAGCCGCTAAACGCGCAACAGCCTCCTCAGAACAACCGCGTCGTCGCGGTTCTCGTAATAACCTCGCAACAGTTCAACCTGCATGTATCCGTGCTTGCCGTAAAACTGCCGCGCCGCGAAGTTGGTCTCCCGCGCTTCGACGCGAATCGACGCGATTCCCGCAACTCTGGCAGTGACTTCCAGCCAATCGAGCAGCGCCGAAGCCACGCCCTGCCGGCGGCGAGACGAGTGAACGGCCATCAGCAACAGATGCGCGTCTTCCTCGCGGTACTTCATGATCGCGAAGCCCGCCAGGATGCCGGGCTCACGCGCCACGATTGTATTGGTTGCTATATCGCGCAGGCTTCTGAGCACGCGCTGTGGCGTCCACGACCAACTTAACCCTCGCTCGATTACATCCCTCGACAACGACGCGATAGCTTCCGCGTCTGACAACCTCGCGAGGGTGATTTCGTAGTTGGTGATCATGCGGCTGAAGTGTCTCACTTCGGCGCCGGCTGCGCCTTCACAACTGTGAGCGCCGAAGCCACTAGCGTGGAGATATCGGCCAGGTTCGACGGCACGATCAGCGTGTTGTTGGTCTTTGCGAGGTTGCCGAACGCGTCGACGAAACGATCGGCAACACGCAGATTGACGGCCTCGAGGCCGCCCGGCTGCCGAATCGTTTCAGCCACCATTTGAATTGCGCGAGCGGTAGCCTCGGCGACCGCGAGCACAGCACCGGCCTCGCCCTGCGCGATGTTGATCTGCGCCTGCTTCTCGCCCTCGGAGCGCGCGATTTCTGCCTCGCGCGCGCCGGTCGCGATGTTGATCTGCTCCTGCTTGCGCCCTTCGGACGACGCGATCAGCGCGCGCTTCTCGCGCTCCGCGGTGATCTGCTGCTGCATCGCGTGCAGGATCGCATTCGGCGGCGTGATGTCCTTGATCTCGTAGCGCAGCACCTTGACACCCCAGTTCATCGCCGCTTCGTCGATCGCGGTCACCACGCTGTGGTTGATGAAGTCGCGCTCTTCGAAGGTCTTGTCGAGCTCCAGCTTGCCGATCACCGAGCGCAACGTCGTTTGCGACAACTGCGTGATCGCCAGGATGTAGTTGCTGGCACCGTACGAAGCGCGCTGCGGATCGGTCACCTGGAAGTACAGCACGCCGTCGACCTGCAGCTGCGTGTTGTCCTTCGTGATGCAGACCTGGCTCGGCGTATCGAGCGGCACTTCCTTCAGGCTGTGCTTGTACGCCACACGATCGATAAACGGAATGACCGGGTTCAGTCCCGGTTGCAGCGTGCCGTGATATTTGCCGAGACGCTCGATGACCCACGCACTTTGCTGCGGAACGACCTTCAACGCGGTGATGGCGAACGTGAACGCAACGATCGCGATCACGATAAAGATCAACCACACACCACTTATTCCGAACATAGAGTTCTCCCAGTTAGGCCGCTTCAGCGCGATTTAGCCGCGACGATCAATCGGTTGGCGGCGATCTCTCGAATCACGAACTCGCCGCTTACAGGCTGGTCGCCCGGCACCAGTTCGACGTCCCACGTGGCACCGCGGTAGTTGGCGCGCGCAGTTCGGTTGGGCGACCAGTTGTTCGACTCGCAGCGTCTGGCCGACGTCCATGTTCTGCACGCGGTCGCTGGTCGCGCGATCGCGCAGGCGGTGCCCGAAGCGCGACTGGCGCAGCCACAACGTTCCACCCAGACTGACGGCCGCGGCAGTAGCCCACTGCAGCTACGACTGGTGCGCCGAGCAAAGCCGCCACGCCGGCGGCGCCGAACGCGATCGCGATCAGCAGCAGGTAGAAGGTGCCGGTCAACAGTTCGGCGATCATCAAACCGAAAGCCAACCACAAACCACCAGACATAGTTATCCATGTGCTTCGGCCCTTTCCGCTAGGCGACGCCTGTGCCCACAGCGCCGGCGAGCCGCTGCCAGGTCTCGACGACGGTGTCCGGATTCAACGATATCGAATCGATTCCCTGCGCCATCAGCCACTCGGCAAAGTCCGCATGATCCGACGGCCCCTGCCCGCAAATGCCGACGTACTTTCCGCGTGCGCGGCATGCGGTGATCACCTTCTCAAGCAGCGCCTTGACCGCAGGGTCTCGTTCGTCAAAGCCTTCTGCCACCAGCCCGGAGTCACGGTCGATTCCGAGCGTCAGTTGCGTTAAATCGTTCGAACCGATCGAGAACCCGTCGAAATGTTCGAGAAATTGGTCCGCCAATATTGCATTCGATGGAACCTCGCACATCATGATCACACGCAGGGCTCCGGAGCCATCGGGCGAGCCGCCCGTTCCGCGCTTCAACCCGTGCGCTGCCAACAATTCCACCACGCGCTTCGCCTCGCTGAGCGTGCGCACGAACGGCACCATGATTTCGACGTTCGTGAGCCCCATTTGATCGCGCACCTTCTTCAGCGCTGCTGCTTCCATGCGAAAGCACTCGCGAAACGAGTCGGCGATGTAGCGCGAGGCGCCGCGAAAGCCCGAGCATCGGATTTTCCTCGTCCGGCTCGTAGCGCGACCCGCCGATCAGCTTCTTGTACTCGTTGCTCTTGAAGTCCGACATGCGCACGATCACGGGCTTCGGCCAGAACGCCGCGGCGATCGTCGAGATGCCCTCGGCTAGTTTCATTTCGAAGAATGCGCGCGGACTCGGGTAGCCGTGCGCGACGCTTTCGACCGCCTGCTTCAACTCCGGCATCGAGGTTCGGATAGTCGAGCACGGCCTTCGGGTGTACGCCGATCACGTTGTTGATAATGAACTCGAGCCGCGCCAGCCCGACCCCCTCGTTCGGCAACGACTGAAACTCGAACGCGAGCTCCGGATTGCCAATGTTCATCGTGATCTTGACCGGAATCGGCGGCAGCGCGCCGCGCTTCACGGTCTCGACTTCCATCTTCAGCGCGCCGGCGTAGACATTGCCGGTATCGCCTTCGGCGCAACTGACCGTCACCACGTCGCCTTCAACCAGATCGTCGGTCGCCGTCTCCGCATCCCACCACCGCCGGAATTCCCAGCTCGCGCGCAATGATCGCCGCGTGACACGTGCGCCCGCCGCGATTGGTGACGATCGCCGCCGCGCGCTTCATCACCGGCTCCCAGTTTGGGTCAGTCATATCGGTCACCAGCACGTCGCCTGGCTGAACCTGCTCCATGTGCGCGACGTCTTTGATGATGCGCACCGGTCCGATTCCGATCTTCTGGCCGATTGCGCGGCCGGTCACCAGCACATCACCGTTGCCCGTTAAGCGAAAACGTTGCTGCTCTGTCGTTCGATTGCGACTTCACCGTCTCTGGCCGCGCCTGCAGGATGTAGATCGCGCCGTCGACCGTCCTTGCCCCACTCGATATCCATCGGACGGCCGTAGTGCTGCTCGATGGTCACCGCGTAGCGTGCGAGCTCGACAACCTCTTCGTCGGTCAACGAGAACGCGTGGCGCTCGCGGGTGGCAACGTCGACGGTGCGCACGCGCTTGTCACCGTCGCGATCGAATTCCATCTTGATCAGCTTCGATGCCGAGGTTGCGCCGGATGATCGGCGACTTGCCGGCCGCCAGCATCGGCTTGTGCACGTAGAACTCGTCGGGATTCACGGCGCCCTGCACCACCGTCTCGCCAAGTCCATAGCTCGAGGTAATGAACACGACGTCGCGAAAGCCGGACTCGGTGTCCATCGTGAACATCACACCGGCAGATCCGAGGTCACTGCGCACCATTTTCTGCACGCCGGCCGACAGCGCCACATCCGCGTGCGCGAAGCCTTTGTGGACCCGGTAAGCGATCGCTCGATCGTTGTACAGCGAGGCGAACACGTGCTTGACGCGATCGAGAACCGCATCGATGCCGCTGACATTCAGAAAGGTTTCCTGCTGTCCCGCGAACGATGCGTCGGGTAAGTCTTCGGCGGTCGCGCTCGACCGTACCGCGAACGAGATTTCGCTTGAACCTTGCTGCTGTAAGCTCTTGAAATATAGACTTTATCTCCTGCCTCAATAGCCGCAGGGAATGAAGCGCTCGGCGATCCAACCGCGAATCTCCTCTCCAGCTGCCGCGAGAGCTCGAACGTCTTCGACGTTGAGCTTCGCCAGGCGCTGCGCGATGCGCCCTTGCAGGTTTCCGTGCTCCAAGAACAATCGGAACGCTTCAGCCGTCGTCGCAAAACCATCCGGCACGATGCACACCAGCGTCGCTCAACTGACTCAGCATCTCGCCCAGCGATGCATTCTTGCCGCCGACCGATTCGACGTCGGTCATCCTGAGCTGCTGAAAAAGGAATGACGTACTTGCCGCGCTGCATGCGTTCTCTCTCGTTGACTGGAACCGCGCGCAGTGTAATGGCGGTGCCGTTAACATCCGCGCGATGTCGCAACCTGCAGCCTGCCGCCTACGATCGCACCGTCTTCTTCGTTTCCGACGGCACCGGGCATCACAGCCGAAACCCTCGGTCATAGCGTGCTGACGCAATTCGAGCACCTGCGCTACCGGCCGCAGCGACTGCCCTTCATTGACAGCGCAGACAAGGCGCGCGAAGCAGCGGTCCGCATCAACGAAGCCGGCGCGCGCGACGGCAAGCGTCCGATCGTCTTCTCCACGCTGGTCGATCCGACGGTCTCGGGCGCGTTGCGCGAAGGCACCGAAGCATTCTTCCTCGAGATGTTCGAGACGTTCGTCGAGCCGCTGGAGCGCGAGCTCGAATTGCCTTCGACGCACACCATCGGCCGCTCGCACGCGATCCGCGTGAATTCCGAGGACTACAAGAACCGCATCGAAGCCATCAACTTCACATTGGCACACGACGACGGTCAGTCGGCCAAAGGGCTTGCCGGAGCCGACGTGATTCTGGTGGGCGTATCGCGCTCAGGCAAAACGCCAACCAGCCTGTATCTGGCGATGCAGTACGGCGTGAAGGCCGCTAACTACCCGCTGATACCTGAAGACTTCGAGCGCGGGCAACTGCCGAGCGCCCTGCCGCAGCACAAGGACAAGATCTATCGGGCTTTCCATTTCGCCCGAGCGACTGGCCGAGGTGCGCAACGAGCGGCGGCCGAACAGCCGCTATGCAGCGCTGGAAAACTGTCGCAGCGAAGTCGAAGCGGCCGAGCGAATGATGAGGCGAGAAGGCATTCGCTGGCTGTCGTCGACGACCAAGTCGATCGAGGAGATCGCGGCGACGATCATGCAGGAAGTGCGGCTGGAGCGACGTTCCTACTGAAGTCGTCGTGGGCATGACATCTGCACCTCTTCGCGCAGCTAAATTGCGTGAAGGCCTACGGGAGATGGCGTGAGACTGAGTTCGGCACTGTTCGTTCTTTTCGTTGTACTGACGACGCTCGCCGGGTGCGCGTCGACCCGCGTCGCACAAAACAAGACCGTCGAAGTCGACGGACAAAGGTTCGAGCTGGGCGGTAGCTACGATCCGAACAGCTACGGCTTGACGCTGATCATCAACGGCGAACCGGTTCTTCGAGGCACGTTTTCGACTTATGTGCCCTTCCTGCTACTGAGCAGCAAATACCACGGCCAAGAAGTCACGGCGCGCTGTTACTTTGGAACCATACTGAGCAGCCAAGGCGGCACCACCGGGGCAATCGCCAGCACGATTCAGGGCGCGATCGGCAAGAGCGGCGATCAGTGCGACGTGATGATTGGCCGCGCGCAAGAGAGTCTGGTCTTTTAGCCGGCCGGAATGAGCGTCTCGAGCCGAGTGCCGGGGTCATCGCGCTTCGCCTAAGAGTGCCTCTATCCGCGCGCGGGCCTGTATATATTCGATCTGATCAGCGCCTTCCGTCAGAAAGGCGTCCAGATCGTCTCGGCCGCTGAAATTACGGCGAACAAAATTAACAAAAACACCTACCAGATGCGGGTCGAATTGCGTGCCCGCACACTCCTCGAGTTCGGTCATGGCAGTTTCCGGTGTCAGTGGCGTCGTGCGCCAGGGACGCCGATGCGTCATCGCGTCAAACGCATCACATACGCTAACCATTCTGGCTTCTTCACTGATTGCGACGCCGCTGAGGCCGTTGGGGTATCCAATACCGTCGAAACGTTCGTGATGCTGCTCAGCGATCACGCTTGCGGTGTCGAGCATGCGCAACCTCGAGTTGCGAAGTAATGCCGCTCCATAACGTGTGTGGTCACGCAGGACCTTACGTTCACCGTCTGACAGGCCGCTCGGCTTTTGCAGCACGCGGGCGGGTATCGCCATCATTCCGATGTTGCAGAGCTGTGCACCCAACGCTAGGTATTCGATTCGTGGCTCGTCCCAGCCACTGGCGAGAGCGAGTGCGCGCGCGAGCTTCGCCAACCGAACCGTGCGGTAAAGATCGTATCCGCTCGCCAGTTCTGAGTTGATAGCCGACTCGACCAGAAGCTGAATACGGTTCCGGACGGCTGTATGCAGCGAATGCGATTTTGCAAGCAACCTGTCATCAGCGGCACCGGTTCGAAACTCCGTTGATTCGCCGAGAGTCTCTTCGTGAGCGGACAAGACGCTCAACTCGATGTATTTCCGCTTCCACTCGACCAGTTCCCGCAGGTACAGCAACGCTTTGTCGAGATGACCTGCCATCTCATGCGCATCAATGCAGTTACTTAGGTAAACAGGAAGATTGGCGCCATCGGCCTTCCTTGCAAACGACAACGCGTCTTCCACTGCGGCCAATCCAGATTCAACGGCACCCGACATCACGTCGATAAGGCCAAGCAGTCCCTTTATCGAGTGTCTCAACGTTTCTATGGGGGCAAGGTTTGCCAGGCGAGAAGCTTGTTCAGCATGGGCGCGCGCCATTGGAGCGTCGCCCGTCAGCAAGTGAAGGCGAGACAACGTTTCATGCGCACCCGCTGTCAGATTCTTGTCCAGACGGGTCTCGGGAGCCGCGGTCCAAAATTTCTCGAGTAGCCGAAAACCAAGCGCGGGCTCGTGAAGCTGGGTGGCGCAATCCGCCAGACCAATGCGCGCGAGAAACTCAATGTCCGGCAGCCCGTGAGCCTCCGCCAACTCCCGTGCTCGTTCAAAATAGCGAACCGCTGCTTCGGGCTGCCCCATCCCGACGCAAAGCGTCGCGAAGCTTCCGATAGCCCAGATCTCCCACTTTGGATCTCGCAGCTGGCGCGCTATTGCCCAGCGGGCTGCCGCAGCCCTCGTGGCTTCGGCAAACTGTCCCATGTCGCCGAGCGCGGCCGCCATGTACGAGTAAGCCCCGCAGAGGAGTGACTTCGAATCCGTTGCGGCTGCAAGCGGTAACGCAAAGGACGCCGCTTGCAGCGACTTGGCCGGCTGAGACGCGTAACGGAAGCTCCCAGCAAGATGCAGCAAGGCCGCGACACTCTCTTCGGTGTGCTTGTCACTGGATATTGACGTGAGGTAATGCAGCGCCTCGTCGATATCGATGTCGGCAGCGGTATTTGCCTCCTCGCGTGCCTTCAGGCGATCGCGCAACTCGGCAAAGGAAACCTCGGAGAGGTCGTCTACTTGCATTTCCAATCTCGCGTTTGTTTGCAGCGCCGCAAGATTCGAGCCCGAATTATGCGGTGCGGCCCAATAGGTTCGGGGTGGACTAAAACATCCGTCGCGGGAATGAGCTACTGGTGGATAAAGCGGTCCGTCGCAGCGTTGAGCGATTCTCTCGGACACCGATCGCCGGCATGCTCGTGGCTGCGGGTTGGGAATGGCCGGCTAGCACCACCATCTCTAACAACACTCGGAGGCTCCGTGCGAACCTTGTCACCTTTGCTCGTCGTCATCGCGGTTGTTGTCGTTGGATGTGCGTCGGTTCGAGTCGCTCAAAACAAGTCCGTCGATTCCGAAGGGCAGAAATTCGAATTGGGAGGGACGTACGATCCTAAAGGCAATGACCTGACGCTCACTATCAATGGCGACCCAGTCATGCGGGGCAGCTTTCCGCCCTACACGCCCACGTTGCGTCTCAACAGCAAATACAAGAACCAGGCCGTTAGCGCGAGCTGCTACTTCGGCACAGTCCTCGGCGGCAAGGGTGGTATCACCGGGATCGTGGCTGGCTCGATTCAGAGTGCCAAGGGTAAGAGCGGCGATAAATGCGACGTTACGGTAGGGACCGCGACCGAGGCGCTGTTCTTCTAGCCTCGGGCGTACCGAGCAAGGAATCGTGTAACGCGGCGCGCTTACTTCGGCGCGCTCGCATTCAGCACCAGCATACGTCCCGCAGGCCCGTCTGCAATCGTAACCATCACATCTTCGGTCCCCCGCTGAAATAGCAGCACTCTTCGTGATGGGTCGTTACGCGACGCGTCTGAAGCGACCAGCGTGAAGCCGCGCTCACCCAAGCTTCGCTTCAGAAAGTCCTGAGTCGCTGAGACCGCGGCTTCGGCCGTTGCAATGACCGTGTAGGCGCGCCGACCGCCGTCGACGGTTTCGACGTTTGACAGTAGCTGCGATCCAGCAGGTAAGGCGAGATGCGCCGGCAGCGCGCTGCTAGCCGGTGGCGGTTGCATTGGAGTGGTCATAACCCATACGTCGGAGCCGCCGCCGGCTGTAGGACGCACGCGCACTGTCACGAAGTTTTCTCCGATCTTGCGCGCAAGAATCTGATCCCCGGCCACCTTGCTTTCGACGATCTTGCCGCTTGCACTCTCAGTCAATGCTTGGCGGTAGTGTCGTAAGACGTCCGCAGGCGGCCGCTGAACCGTTACGTGATCAATTGTCATCGGCCTGCCGTTGACCGTCATTGAATCTCCCAGACGCTCGACAGAGCTGCCCTCCGGTGGCTTAACGGCTCGTTCGCCATGCACGAGCCGTTGTGCAGGGGCCACTGAAAAGTACAGCGCCGTACTCAAAACCAGCGCTTTCAATATGCGATTCAGCATGGCGGGTCCAGCCGGTCGCACGGCACGATGTTGGGATCGTGATCGCCAAAACGCGGACGCGGCTCGCCAAGAAGCTGGGGAAGCAGCCCCAGCGTTTGGCCTTCGAGTTTCAGGGGCAAGATAGGATAGGGACCGAGCGCAGCGGCATTGTCGATCAGTCCTTGCATGACGTTGGCGTCGAATTTCGGCATCGCCACCGGCGGTGCACTCGGACCAGCGTTTTCGATCTTGTCGCGCACGACATCGGCGGACGCAGCGTTCCAAGCATCGATCAAGATGCCGGTCTGGCGATTCATGCGCAGATTGACACCCGGATTGTTATCGCTCCAGAACCTGAAGTCGCGAGGGCCCTCGGGAAGCACGTTGATGCGAGCCGTGTACAGGTTGTCCTCCGGAAGCTTGAAGCCGTTGGCGCCGGCGAACGCGGCCACCACGCGAGATGGGACGTCGCGCGTTTCGACCTGTGCTTGATGCGTAATGCCGTCGGCAAAGCGCGGCAGGAAATGATCGCCGCGGAAGTCGGTCCACAGGGGATTGCGCATACCGAGAAAATCGCCGGCGACGTCGTTAGTCTTGACTGGTGCATCGGACGTACTGAACAAGCGCCGCCGCGCTTCAGCAGCCACAGTCGCTTCGTCTTTAACTGTGACGGGACCTCGCACCGAGATTTCGAACGCGGCGTAGCGGCTGGCCTGCGAGGCGTGTTGAGTCAGATCTAAATACTTGCCCAGCAAAGGCACAGTCAGGAACAACGGAGTCAACACCAAAGCAAGAACAACGAATTCAGTAGTCGATTGTCCGCGCACGTGCGGAGGCGCGGCGACGGATGAACGCTGCGAGCGTGGATTCATTTGAGGTTCTTCCATTTGATGTTGGCCGGTGGCGTGAACACGGTCGCCGGCGCGGCGGCGTTGAAGTCAATCCGATGCGTTTCGGTGTAGCTGCGTCTTTCGGGCAGTGCGGAATTCATCATCGAATCTGCCAGCGGCATCATGTGCGTCGGCAAACCCAATACCGTGGGCGGAGCATTCTTATCATCGAGCAGACACGCTTCTTGCACGAGCTCGCCTGCTGTCTTGCGCAGCAGCCGACACGAGTAGCCAGCGTGGCGCCCGGTTCCCGCGTCGACATAGCCGGTAGCACGCAGCGCGGCCACACCCTTTACCGGATCGATCGCCACGGCGCCAGGCTTGCCCGGAATCACACGCCGCGTTCCTTCGCCACGATCGAGATTGACGTTGATAATCGTCGATGCGTTGCCGTCGAACGTTGTAATGCGCAAGATTCGCAGCACCTTTAGCCGCAGCGTGCAGATATCGCCCTCGTCCTGGGCAAGCCCCCAAATTTCGCTGTAGCGCGTGACGGCATTCGGCACGCGCCAGCTGCGCGCGGTGAATTCGCCATCCTGATCCGGATTGCCTTCGACACGGCACGTCTTGGAATTGACTGGCGAGGGACATAGCGACTTGCACGCCGCGACCTTGGCCGCGCCCCCCGCTCCTGTCGATCCCGATTGTTCGAAATAGATGACCGGTTCGTGCGGGCCCTCCGCATTTACATGCGGTGGCAGCGGCGTGGCCGCATACACGGAAGTTGTCATCAAAAGCATCGACACGATCGCGACGCGACCCGACATGGCATACCTCTACAGTCCAAGCGCCAACCCATTTTGGCGTGTAGCCGCATATAGCCGATCGGCCGCCGTCGGCGCAACCAGTCGCGACTGCCAGTACGGACTGTAAAGACTCGGAAGCTCGCGCCGACCATCGGGCCGCACTTCGGGCCGCATGAAAAATACTTCCACGCGTGACAAAGACGCGATGCGGTTTTCCGGTGCGGCGGCGTTGAACACCGCCAGCTGGCCGGTGGGCTGCACGTTTGGATTGCGGCCTGCGCTGCGCGAGGTGTTCTCAGGTTTCCACACGAAGAAACTCAGTGCGACCCGCTGATCGCGGTCCGGATCAAGATTCGCAAGGTCCTGGTTGTCAGAGATGCCTTGCCATAGCTCCGCACCCATAGTGCGCATATCCTCGTTCGAGCTCAGTGCGCTCGAGGTGGTGTTTGGATTGTCTTCGGTCGAGCGGCCGTAGCTGCCGCTACCGCCGCTGGGGTCCCGGCCGGTCTCGGAGCGCGCTGCACCCGCGATCGGAATCTCCTCAGCGTCGCACCAGCGCGGAATGCCCTTGCGGAAGCACGGCCAGGTTTGCCGATGCACCGCGAGAGTGTCAGCGGCCTGCCATTCGTCGAAATTGATTAGGTCGGTACCGCCGCGCTTGCGAAGCGAAACATTCTTCTGCACAAACGGAATGTTCGGACCGAGGTGCGTGAACCCCCGCGACGCGGTGAACTCATCACGTGATCGCATGACCGTATCGGCAAGGCGCCCGCGTGCGTCGCCGCCAGTGTTGCCGCGTCCGTAGGTTGACGTGAACCCGGCCAGCTCGAGGATCGATGTCGGAACCAGTTCCAGCTCGAGCGAAGCGTCCGAGCGACGCGCCACCTCCCGCGCCAGATCCATCTGCGGAACACCACTGGAGAATGCACTGTCGGTGAACACCTGAGATGTTCTGAGCGCGAGGATCGCTCCGGCATGGATATTCATGATGCCGAGCGCGTTGATGTACTCGATGATCTCGATGATGTCGGACAACGCGGTGCCGCCCGTCCAGGCATCGAGATAGGCAGTTCCGCTCAGCACGGCCGCAATCGGTATGCCACCCACGATCAAATGCTGCACGACCAGTGCGTCGAGCGTCCCGACGTTGTAAACACCCTGTTCGAAATAGCGCAGCCACGACACCATGCTGATCGCTTGCGCTATTGCAAGTTCGTTGGCGATGATTGCGCGATTGACGTACGCCTCATAGTTCAGCGCTCGGGCGTGAGCAATGCCCGCGCTATAGGCAGCAGCGTCGGCGGCGTTGGTGACGGTCAGCTTTTCATCGACCACTTTGCCGGAGCTGAACATGAACAGCAGTGAAACGCAGCAGATCACGAGCAATACCAGGCCAAGCGGAAGTACTTGTCCCTGTCTTCGTACGAAGGTATTTCGAAGTGCGCACGACGCTGGTCGTCATCTGAAATTCTCCGCAATCAAGTGGCGACGATTCAGTCGCTGTACCCCGAAGCTGAAAAGCGGCGAGCAGCGCGAACAGGCACAGCACCAACGCTGCCCGATCGCCCCACCACGCATACGGTGTCTGGCCCGATCGAGGCACGATCCACGCTTCGAGCGCTCCGACTTCGTCGAGAGGGAGCGAATCGACCCAGCCGCCGCGCTCATCGATCAATCCGCTGCGGCCCGTATCCGCCGCGCGCAGTAGTGGGCGTCCGATCTCCAGAGCGCGCGCCTGTGCCATTCGCGCGTGCTGACGCTGCATTGAAGGTGAACCAGCCCAGCTATCGTTGCTCAAGTTCGCAATCCAGCCTGCCGCGGCGGCGTCTGCACGCATCCTCGATCCGAACGCATCGTCGTAGCAGATCGCAACTGCCACACGACCAGCCCCGAGCAGGGGCAGCGGCTGATCCGATGTGCCGCGTGCAGTGTCGGCGAGTGGAATCCTCTGAACACTCCCGTACAACGCCGCACCCCACGGCACGTAATCGCCGAATGGCACGAGATGGCGCTTGCGATAGATCTGCGTGCCGCTGGTGCCGAGGTTGATTGCGCTGCTGTACCGCTGCCCCGTGTCGGCGTCGACTTCGAATGCGCCGAGAAGAACGTCGATGCCACGACCTTCCGCATGCTTGCGCAGAGCGCTTAGATACCCACCCACCGCGTGCGCGGGCAGCGGCAGAGCCGATTCGGGCAACAACATCACGTCTGCTTGCGACGAGCGGATCAGCGATTCGTATCGCGCCAACGTACGCGACAGCGCGCCCGCATTGAACTTGGCTGCGGTGCCGATATTTCCTTGCAGCACCGCGACGCGAAGAGGAGTGCCGGATGCTGCGGTCCATGGGATGTGTTGCAACCCTGCGCCGAGCACGAACAGTGCGACGACGGCGATCGCCGCGCAATTGCGCAGATCGCGCCTTGACACGGCGACCGCAATCAGCGCGCCGACCAGCACGGTGACGAAGCCCACCAGCAGTACACCACCGAGCGGTGCGTAACCGGCAAGCGGACTTGCTGCGACCTGGCTATAACCTACGCTGAACCAGGGAAACGCCACTTCACCTTGATGGCGCAGCCAATCAAACGCGACCCACATCGCGGGCGCCATCAGCAATAACCGCGTCGCACGCAATCGCACCGACCCGGCGACGCACCCGCCGACGATTGCCGTCGGCACGCTAAGCGCTCCAATCAACAGCGCCGGCAACAGCACTGCAGCGAGCGGTGCTTCGCGCTGATCGAGCAGATTGAAAAGCCAGGGCAACCCGGTCGCGAAACACGACAGCCCAAAAGCGAAACCAAGCACGAAGCCGAAGCCGCGACGACTCGTTACGGACGCGGCTCCCAAAAACGCCGCTATCGCAAACGGAGCCAGCACGAACAGCGATTCGTACTCATGCGAGAAAGCGAGCGCAACGCCGGCCACGCAGCTGATCGTCAACAAGCTGAGAACGCTTCGGCAGGCCGCGTTCACGCGTCCACGGAGCGCGTGCTGACGGAGCGACGCGAGATGCGTGGCGGGTGCGATCGAATTGACCGGTGTCGAACTCATAGCGCGCCGCTTTCGACATTCGAAAGGGTTAACCGCAAATGCGACGAATGATTCGTGGGTATGCGCGCTTCGCCAACCCCCGTTGACCGTGACGGATTGATTTGTCCATCGGCCGGCCGAGATGGCTATTCCACTCCATCGCGCACGAGTGAGTGCGACTGGCCTCCTTCGCGGTTGCCAGTGATTGTCATCAACGTCGCTTGCTTCGTCTAATTCGTCCCGGCGGCAAGTACGGCCGCGCACTAACCGATCGGAGGAACACCATGCAATTCATCAATCGTTTGAAGTCAGCCGCCGCGAATGGCAAAAGACGCGCCAAGCAACGCGGTCAGGGCATGACCGAGTACATCATCATCGTCGCGTTGATTGCGGTGGCAGCCATCGCCGTTTATCAATTCTTCGGCAACACCGTGCGCAACCAAACCGCAGCGATTGCCAATGAGATCGCCGGCAATGACGGCACGGCTGCGCGGACTGCCGCATCGACCGCCGCGACCAGCGCAGCGACCGAGGCGAACACGAAACGCAACCTCGAGAACTACACCGGTAACGCGGCCAAGTAAGCAACTTGCTTCGCGCTATGCCGATTCGATCGCCGTCAGCAAAACGCGCGTGCGCGTCGCTGTCACTCTCCTCGGCGCCGTGTCACGCGCGGCTGCGGTTCGATCGGTACCTATCGCAGCAGGGGCAGTCAATGACTGAATATCTGGTCGCGCTCGCCGTACTGGCCGCGATGCTGGCAAGTACGGGCTTGGGTGATCCCCCAGTACTGCAATTTTTTCTTGAGTCTGTACGCACCGGCTGGGCTCGCCTGTTGACGGCGTTAGCGCTTCCCGTCTGATCGAACCAAATCATTGGAGCCGTCATGAGATTGAAGATCAACAAGACCTGGATCGTGCTAGGCGTCGCGCTTGTAGTTGGAGGCGGTGCCGCCTTCATGGCGAACAGCTACTTGCGCGCGCAGGTTGAGGAGATTGAATCGCGTGGCAAGGGCGAAAGCGTCAAGCTCGTCGTCGCCAAGAAGGACATGCCGAAGGGCGCCACCCTCGGCGCTGATTCGCTTGCCGTCCGCAACGTGCCGCGCGAGTGGGCGCACTCCAATGCGGTCACGCCCGAACAATTCGATCGCATCGACCGCGGTGCGCTGGCATATCCCGCCAAGCGTGGCGAGCCGTTGCTGTGGTCGCAGCTCGAAGGCGACAAGGTGCCGACGTTTTCGGCGCGTGTCGCGGCTGGACGCCGCGCAGTGACGGTGCCCGTCGACGAGATCAGCTCGATCTCCGGCCTGGTCGAACCGGGCGATCGCATCGACATCATGGTCACGGTTCGGCGCGACAACCGGCAGCTGGCGTTCGTGCTGATGCAAAGCGTGCCGGTGCTCGCAACCGGTACCAAGGTCGAACAAGGCTCGGATGGGCGCGACGGATCACGGCGCACGTTCACCACGATCACGCTCGATGTCAACGCCGAGCAGGCGCGCCAGGTCATTGCTGCACGCGAGATCGGCAAGATCACTGCACTGCTGCGCGCGCCGGGCGATCGCGGAGCGGTGTCCGGTTCACGCGATGACGCCGCTGCCTTGCTCGGCCTCGCATCGCCTGCCCCCTTCGTCGCACGGCGCGGCGTGCAGATCATCTACGGCGGCATGGCGCGCTCGCAAGCGATTGCGCCGCTGCCCGGCGCGTCAGATGCGCGGCCTGCAACCGCGACCGGCGCAGCCGCCGAACGCTGCACCGGCCAAGACAGCCGCCACCGATAGCCCGGTAGTGGCCGCAAGCAATCACTGATCGCCCAAGACCAGCGATGGGCTCGCACATGACAACGCTCGACAACAACGCTTCAAACGAACGCTCAGAGCGCGGGGGATACAAGTGCGTACATACACGGCCGCTGTCGTAAACATCGTCATTGTCGGAATGTTGCTCGGCGCATCGCTCGCCGGTGCACAGACGCCGCGCAGCAAGACCGCGGCAGCAGCGCCGGCCGATGCGGGTGAAGTGCCCGCCGAGCTGGAACTGTTCGTCGGCGAGACGCGAGTCCTCCCAAGCCCCAACGTAGCGCGCATCGCCGTGGGCAACGGCCGACTGCTGTCGGCGTCGGTAGTCGACGAGCGCGACATTCTGCTGATCGCCAACGACGCTGGCGCGACGACGATGCATGTGTGGGCGCGCGACGGTCGCGCTCGGCGCTACAACGTGCAGGTGCGACCGGCCGACATGTCGCGCACGACGCGCGAAATCCTGGAATTCCTGTCGGGTAGTAGCAACGTGAAAGCGCGTGCCGTAGGCGATCGCATCCTGGTCGAAGGCCAGAACCTGAACGATGAACAATTGTTTCGCATCGACGAGCTGGCCAAGCGCTATCCGCAGATCGTCAACTTCACCACCCGCGTCGGCTGGGAGCGGATGATCCTGATGGACGTCAAGGTGGTCGAGTTCAAGAAAGACAAATTGCGTGAGCTCGGCGTGCGCTGGGATACAAGTGCTCCCGGATTCAACGCCGGTGTAGCGGGCGACATCATTCGAGGCGGGTTTGTCGTCAATCCGCCGACCGGCGCGGGCGGAATTCAAGGTATCGAGACACTGCCACGTCCGATTGATCCGTTTCGCTGGTACTTCGGCATCGTGTCTGCGATTTCGTCGCGCCTGAACCTCCTGGAGCGCGAGGGCGACGCGATCGTGCTCGCCACACCGCAACTGACGGCACGCAGCGGCAGCTCGGCGAAGTTCCAGGCGGGCGGTGAGATCCCCTACTCGGTCGTGAACCAGAACGGGTTCGTCACAGTGCAGTTCAAGAACTTCGGAATCATCTTGGAGGTAAAGCCGCGCGCCGATAGCACCGGTGCGATTCGCTCGGAAATCCTGGCCGAAGTCAGCGAGCCCGATCCAAGCGTGTCGTCGCTGCAAGGAGTGCCTGGCCTACGCACCCGCCGTACGCAGACCGAATTCAACGTGCGCGCAGGCGAGACGATGGTGCTGTCGGGGCTACTTGATCGACGCAAAGGCGTGACTTACGAGCGCGTGCCGGGACTGGGGCGGATTCCTATCCTGGGTCACCTGTTTCAGTCGAAGCGTTTCGCCGATGGTGAAAGTGAACTGGTGATCTTCGTGACGCCGGCGATCGTGACGGCGCAAGACTCACCGCTTAACGCACCGGCCGGCGCCGTCAACGACAAGGTACAGAAATACATCGCACCACCCGAGCCCAGTGGTGAAGCGCCCACTTCGAGCGTCCCCAAAGACGACCAGAAGGTCTCCGAGGTAGCAGCACGGGCAGGAGCGGTGCTGCGGTGATGGTCGTTCAGGTCACCGATGGTGGCGGTGCCAAGCGCGCGATGCGCATCGAGTCGGCCGAAGCGGTGATCGGTCGAGCGAGTTCGTGCGACGTTCGCCTGGAAAGCTGGCGCGTCGGCCGCACACATGCACGGCTGACGCGTACGCGCGGCGGCATCCTGATCGAAGACCTGGGCCACATGACGGGCACATGGATCAATGGCGCTCGCATCGTCCAGCACGGCCCGCTGACGGCAGGCGATGAGATCGGCATCGGCGGCTTCAAGCTGCGTGTCGCCGAGCCCTCTGCCAATCGCAATGGCGACGCATCCAACGGCACCGCGACGAAGCCACTCGCAAACGGAACTCCCTCGTTGAAGCTTGCCGCAGCACCGCCTGCGCAAGCTCGCGCCGCGGCAGCGGTACGTTCCGCTCCGCACGAACGCATTGTGTGGAGGCGGAAGCTGCACGAGAAGCTTCTCGACACGATCGACTTGCGGCGGCGCGACTTCACTCACATGTCCGACGACGAAATTCGCGCCGAAACGGAAATCGTGATTCGCGAATTGATGGGCCGCGAGTCGGAGCTGCCGCAGGGCATCGATCGCGCGGCGCTGCTGCATGAAGTGCTCAATGAGGCTGTCGGACTAGGACCGCTCGAGGACCTGCTCGCCGACGAAAGTGTTTCCGAGATCATGGTCAATCGCTTCGATGAGGTCTATGTCGAACGCCTCGGTCGTCTTGTGCAGCACGGGACATCGTTTTCGAGCGATCGCGCCGTAATGGGCGTCATCGAGCGCATCGTCGCACCGCTCGGGCGACGCATCGATGAGTCATCGCCGCTGGTCGATGCACGGCTCAAAGACGGCTCACGCGTCAACGCGATCATTCCGCCACTCGCGCTCAAGGGACCGACGCTGACGATTCGCAAGTTCGCAAAAAAGCGGCTCGAGGCAGAGCATCTGATCGGCTACGGCTCGCTGTCGGCATCGATGGCGACGTTTCTAAAAGTCTGTGTCGAGCAGCGCAAGAACGTGGTCGTGTCCGGCGGCACCGGCTCGGGCAAAACGACATTCCTCAACGTGCTGTCGAACTTCATTCCGGATGGCGAGCGCATCGTCACGATCGAAGACGCCGCCGAGCTCAAGCTCAACCATTCGCACTTGGTTTCGCTCGAAGCGCGTCCGTCAAACGTCGAAGGACGCGGCCAGGTCAGCATTCGTGACCTCGTGCGTAACGCTTTGCGCATGCGTCCTGATCGGATCGTCGTCGGCGAGTGCCGCGGCGGCGAGGCGCTCGACATGCTGCAGGCGATGAACACGGGTCACGAAGGCTCGCTTACGACGCTGCATGCGAACACGCCGCGCGATGCCCTATCAAGGTTGGAAACACTCGTGCTGATGGCCGGCATGGACCTTCCGCTGCCAGCGATTCGCGATCAGATCGCATCGGCGGTCGACATCCTGGTGCAGCAGACGCGCTTCGCGTGCGGCTCGCGCAAGATCACCAACATCACGGAAGTCACCGGAATGGAAAACGGTCGCCTGCAGATGCAGGAGATCTTTCGCTTCCATAACAGCGGCTACGGCGCTGACGGCAAAGTGCGCGGCGCTTTCGTGGGCTGCGAGCAGGTGCCGACGTTCTATGAAGCGTTGCGCGCGCAAGGCGTCGCGCTCGATCTGGAGATCTTCCGTGCGACCTAGTCAACGATTCGCGGAGCAAACAACCCGATGATTGACGCCCCAACCGTCTTCTCGGTAGTGCTCGCACTCGCGGTGATGCTGCTGGTGTGGTCCAGCGCCGAAATCGGCGCCGCCGGCCTGGCCAATTACCGGCAGTCATTCACCGAGCGCGCACGTTTCAACCTGCGCGAGCTGTTCCTGTTCATGGACCCTGCCCGTCTGTATGCACTGAACGTCGGCGTGATGCTGCTGGTGGGCGCGGTGGCTTGGCTTGTCACCAAGAGTGTCGTCGTTGGCGTCCCGCTCGCTCTGGTGGCCGGGTTTGTGCCGTGGTGGGCTTTCCGCTGGATGCGCGCTCGCAGGCTGTTGAAGATCGAAGACCAGTTGCCCGACGCGCTGTTGATACTTGCTGGAGGTTTGAAAGCCGGCGTCAGCTTGACGTCGGCAATCTCGCAACTGGTGCGCGAAGCCAAGCCGCCAATCTCGCAGGAGTTCGACCTGATGCTGCGCGAGCAGCGGCTCGGTGTCGCACTCGATGAGGCACTTGAAAACCTGAACCGCAGGGTCCCATCGCAATCGGTGACGCTGGTGGTCTCTGCGATGCGTATCGCCAGTCATACCGGCGGCGGTCTGGCCGAGACGCTCGAACGTGCATCGCATACGGTGCGCAACAAGTTGGCCATGGAAGGCAAGATCCGCGCGCTCACTGCACAGGGGAAGCTGCAGGCCTGGATCGTCGGCGCATTGCCGCTTTGTCTGATGTTCGTGCTGGCGAAGATGGAACCTGAAGCGATGAGCCTGTTGTGGACTACGCGGATGGGCTTCGCGGCAATCATCGTGATTGCACTGCTCGAATTCTTCGGCGTCTTGCTGATCCGCAAGATCGTCAACATCGACGTGTAGGCAACGGGATGCAGAGCTTCAGCGGAGCACTCAATCCGACGGTAGTCAGCATCGCGTTCGGTGCCGGCATCGGGCTTTCCACGATGCTCATCTCGTGGGTGATCGGACGTGCAGCCGCGGACGTCCCTGAGGAGGATCGCACTTACCTCGACCGGCCGCCAATCGGATTCCGCCTGGTGTGGTGGCCGATTCAGTGGATTGCGTACTACCTGGGGCGGCTGATTCCACCATCGCGTCGGCAGGCAGCGCTGATCAAGCTGCGCAAGGCAGGCCTCGACTACACCCTATCGCCGGAGCAGTACATCGCGGGCCGCCTGGTTGCCGCGTTGCTTGCTGCAGCGCTTGCTACCTGGCTGGCCGAGAGCTTCTTTCAGCCACCCAAGTGGTACGCAGCGAGCGCGGCGGCATTCGCCTATCTGTATCCAGCCATCTGGCTGAAGGATCGCATCGACGCACGCAAACGGTTGCTGCTGAAGCAGCTGCCGTTCTATCTGGACATCATCACGCTGTGCGTCGAAGCGGGTTTGAACCTGACCGGCGCGTTCGAACAAGCGATGCGACGTGGCCCGGTCGGCCCGTTGCGCGAAGAAGTCGCCCGCATCCTGCGTGACGTGCGCGCCGGCAAGTCACGCACCGATGCGCTGCGCACGTTTGCCGAGCGCATGAACGAGCCTGCGGTCGGCAGCCTGGTGAGCGCCCTGATCCAGGCCGAGAGCATGGGCATGAATCTCGGGCCCATCCTGCGCGCGCAGGCCGAGCAGCGTCGCACGGAGCGCTTTACGCGCGCCGAGAAGCTTGCGATGGAAGCGCCGGTGAAGATGCTCTTCCCGCTGATCGCATTCATCTTTCCGTGCACGTTCGTCGTGATCGCGTTTCCCATCGTGATGAAGTTTCTGGCGTCAGGACTATGAAAGGGACCTTGATGGCCCGCGTACTGCACGTTCGTATTGCAGGCGGCTTTTTGCAGCGCGCGCGCGGTCTGCTGCTGCGTCCGCCGCTCGCCGCCAACGAAGCGCTGTTGCTTCCCGGGTGTGCATCGGTCCACACGTTTGGCATGCGCTATGCGATCGACGTCGTGTTTCTCGATCCGTTGGGGCGCGTGTTGCGCGTTGCCCGCTCGTTACGGCCGTGGCGAGTGGCGTCTCATCCCGGCGCTGCTGCAGTACTCGAGCTGTCGGCAGGCGGCGCTGCAGCCCATCAGCTTTATCCCGGTGCTGTGCTTGACGCAGCACTGAGCGGAATCGAAGCGTGACATGACCGCGTACACCTTGCGTCAGAGAAAAGCCAGTGGCGCCACGATCGTCGAGTTCATCGTCGTCATTCCAACGCTGCTGATGATGATCATGGCGGTGCTGCAGGCTGCGTTTGCTTTCCACGCCAAGAGCCAACTTAACCACGCCACAGCTGCAGCGGCGCGCGCCGGCAGCTTCAGCAACGCTTCGATGAATTCGATGACGGCGGCATTCGCACGCGGCATGGTCGGCTACTACGGCGGCGGCACGACACTTGGACAGCTGGCTCAGGCGCAGGGCCGGGCCGCCGCCGATCTCGCCGCAGCGAACGTGCGAATCGAGGTGTTGTCGCCCACTGTCGAGAGCTTCAACGACTACAACAGTCCCGCACTGCAGGCGCAGTTGAATACCAACGCACGCGTAATTCCGAACGACAACCTAGGCTTCATACGTTGCCCGCGCGATGTGCCCGGATGTAACAGCGATCCCAACAAGAACAGCTCGGGACAAACGCTGGCCGATGCCAATCTGCTGAAAATCCGGGTCACCTACGGCATCCCGCAAGAAAAGCAGATGCCAATGGTCGGCCGCTTCTACACGTGGGCGTTGGCGCGTATGAATCCGAACGACACCGACGCCTTTCGCAGCTCGCTGGTGCAACGCGGCCGCATTCCACTGGTTGCGCACACAACGGTGCGCATGATGAGTCCGCCGATCGAAGGCGGCAACGGATCGAATCCCGGTCCCGGCAATAACGGCGAACCAGTCGATCCGGGCAACCCACCCCGGGCGAACCGTTGCCGACATGTCCGTGGTGGGACCCGAGCTGCGCCAGTTGTCCGGATGGCCAGAACTCGCCGGGTTGCCGACCGGAGACGTGCGGGCCGGCCACCTAAATTTTGATGGAGGAATGTATGTCGTCGTCATCAAGCCGTGATGCGTCGTGGACGACAGCCGTGACTGACGCTATGTGGTGGCTGCGTCCGGTGGCATGGGCAGCACTTTTCGTGGCGCTCTGGGTAGCAGTCATAGCGCCGGCGTACGCGGACCCCTTTACCTTCCCGCCACCAAACACTGGCTGCCCGCCAAACACATCATGCATTCCGGGAAATCCGCCTGGAGGCGGCAATCCCGGGCAATGCACTCCAAACCCCAACGGCGATCCGGGCTGCAACGGCGCCGGCAACCCGGTCGACATCATCACTGGCAACAAGTATCAGCACGAGGTCGACCTCGCGCCACTGCCCGGTGAATTGAGTCTGCACTTTTCGCGTAACTACAACAGCAACAGCACCCATCGCGGTCTGACTGGAGTCGGTTGGCGCAGCAGCTTCGAAATTGTGCTGGTGGATCTTGGCAGCGCGCTGCAGATCATCGATGCCGACGGCCGCCGCCTGACGTTTAATCGTCACGCAAATCAGCCAAGCCTATGCGCAGGCGCGCGATCCGAAGACGGCCGTGTGATCGTCGATGATGCTGCCCAGAGCTCCACCGATTTAGGAGGCACGGCAAAGGTAGGCGCCCCCACCTACCGTTGGCAACGGCTCGACGGCAGCGAGTACGTGTTCAGCGGCGGCCGCGGCGACGGCCATCCGCTCCAATCGATCCGCGCCGCCACCGGCGCAACGATGACGCTTAACTATCTGGGCGGAGCGCTCGATAGCGTGCGCGACGCGCAAGGCCGCATGCTGCGCTTCATCTACTCGCGCCCGTCAGCCGCCGGAAGCACGCGTCATCGAATGCTCATGCTGTCCGCGATCGACACACCGGTAGGGCGTGTCAGCTATACGCACGACGAGTTCGGACGACTGCAATCCGCAACGCAGCCCAATGGCCTGGTTCATCGCTATCACTACGAGCCCGAGCGTCAAGGCGCACCCCACAACACCTGGGCGCTTACGGGCATCAGCGCGGAGTGGAGCGATGACGGCAAAGTCAACTCACAACGGTTGGCGACATACGCGTATGACGCTCAAGGTCGCGCCGTTCGCACACAGCACATCGGCGGCGATGACCTGACGCTCGCTTACGGTCCGCGCGCCATGACGACGCTCACAACGGCCGCTGGGGCGCGCACGGTCTATCGTCATGCCTTGGTTGCTGGGCAGTGGAAGACGGTCGAAGCGACCGGACCCGGCTGCGCCACGTGCCCGCCTGCAAACATCCGCTACCGGTTCAAGACCGATGGTCTGCAGGCCGGGCAGCTCGAAGCCACACTAAAGGTCGACGCCGCCGGGCAACCGAGCGAGCAGGACCGCGTCACAGTTGACGCCGCCGGCCGACCGATGCAAGTCGAACGCATCGCTTATCTCAATGGCAAACCGCAATCACCCGAGCTCGTGCTGCGCGCTCAGTATCAAGCATTGCCGGATCAAGCCCATAGCGCACAACTGAGCGCCCCCGCGTACGCGGCGTATTGGCGACCAACACAGGTGAGCCGGCCGAGCGTTGTCGCGGGGCGTGAACACACGATCGCGATCACCTACAACCTACACCTGCAACCTCTGATCATCACCGAAAGCGGCTTCAGTCCGCTCGACGACAGTGGCAAGTTCGAGGTGCGCGCGCTCACACGGACGACGACCTACCGCTATGCACCGATCGCGAATGCGAGTCGATTGATTTCGATCGACGGCCCGCTTCCCGGCAGCGCCGATACGACCAAGTATCACTACGACGAGCTTGGTCGTTTGCGGCTGATTCAGTATCCGATTCCCGACCTGCAGGAGCGCTTCGCTTACGACGAGGCTGGACGCATCGTGTGGCACATGCCGACCGATGCGGTCGAGCGCCGCACGACTTTTCCAACCGCAACCGAGACGCTGGCGAGCAGTCCCCTGCTCCCTGCATCGATCAGCCGCGCGCAACGCGACGCCACATACCGCTACAACGCGCGTGGCTGGTTGGTGACATGGAACGACGGGCCACGCAGCGTCGGCCTCACCTACAACTGCAGAGGGCCGCGTCGATCGAAGCGCGCGATGCGCAGGGCAACCGCGTCACGTGGAATCGCGACGAAGCCAAGCAAGTGGAGGCAACGCTGTGGTTCGATGCGAGTCAAGCGAACTCGCGCGACACCGACGCCACAGCGCGGCTACTACCGCTGGTTCGACGCCGCCGATCGAACTGTGCGAACGCTCGTACCTGACGGGCGCGTTCGACGAGTACAAATACGACCCGCAAGGACGCCTGACGCAGCACATCGACGGCTACGGTGTAGCGCACCTGCATCTGGCCCGTCGTGATCGCAGCGCACAAGTGCAGGCACGCGTCGACTGGGCGCCTGATGATCAAGTGCGTCTGTTCATGTGGAGCGATGCAGAGCGGAGCAAAGACAATTCGCCGCGCGATGCGACTTTAGTACAGCGTCGACTACGCGACGACTTCGGGCGGGTCGTGCGCGTCGATCTCCCCGAACACGGTGTGCGCATCGCTCAGCACGATGCAGACGATCGCATCACGCGCATCGTGTTCGCCGACGGCGCCATGGTCGACTACCAATACGATCCCGGCCGGACGCTTGATCAGCAAGACCGTCACCGGCGCTGACGGCACGGTCGAATCGACGATTACTCAGAAATACTACGGCGCTTACTTGATTGAGGTGATTGATCCGGCACAGCGCACTGCGTATCGCTATGACGGCGCCGGACGAAAGATAGAGACTCGAATAACCCTCGCTGCGTTCGGCAGTGCCCCAGCGTCAACGTACACAATCGGCACTGTCTTCGACGTCAGAGGCGAGCCGATCGAACATCGCTTGGCGGACGGGCGCGTAATGACGGTCGCACGTGACGCGACAGAGCGACCGATTGCGCTGTCACTCAAGGCCGATGGCTTAAAGCCTTCACAGCCGATCGTCAGTGGAATCACGGCGCACTCGTTCAACGGAATCACAAGCGTCATTCACGGCAACGGCGTAGTGACGACGCGCGACTACGACAGCGCCGGCCGCATTCGTGCGCTGAAGACCAGCGGTGTGCTTGACCTGCGCTACGACTATCAGGCCGGTCCGCGCATTCGCGCCATCCGGGATGCAAACACGCCCACTCAAAGCATCGCTGGAACGCTGGATTACGACGGCTTCGGCGCATTGCGAACCAGAACCTTGACACAGCGCACCTCCGCCAGCGAGCCGCTCCAACCAAGGGCCGGATTCATTCGCACCGGCATCGAGTTGTCTGGGCGCACACCCCAGCGCGACGTTCGCGGGCGATTGCTGTTCGATGATCGGTTTTCATACCGCTACGACGCACTTGATCGGCTCATCACGGTGCACGAGCTCGCAACCAATCGCCTCGTGGCGCGCTACACCTACAACGCCTTTGGCGAGCGCGTCGGCAAGACCACTTTCGACGCGAACGGCGCTGCTATTCAGCGGCACTTTCTCTATCAACGCAGTCAGCTCGTCGCGGAGATCGCAATCAGACGGCGCCACAACACGCATCGAGCAACAGTACGTCTACCTGAACGGCAAGCCGGTAGCGATGCTCGAGGCAAATCGCGTGCTAGGCATCCACACGGACCACCGTGGCGCGCCGCTTGCCATGACCGATCAGGCGCAGCGCATCGTGTGGAAGGCAACGTATCGAGATGCCTGGGGCGAAGTGCAGGACGTTAATGCGCCGAGCATCGCTACCTCAATGTGGAAACCGATGCTGCACACAGCCAGCTTCGGTCGCTTCGGTGAAATACCACACAGCCCTGTGTCGATGAATTTGCGGCTACCGGGCCAGTACGCCGATCAAGAAACCGGGCTGCACTACAACTTGCACCGCTACTACGATCCGCGCGCCGGCGAGCAGAACCCTAGCGTGAGACTGCAGCGGGTGTCGGTGAGCAGCGGGGCGACTCACGGCCAGGGCCGATACCTGACGCCCGATCCGCTTGGCCATCCCGATGGACCGGATCCGTACTTATATGCGTCCGGCGATCCAATTAACAGGATCGACTCCCGAGGTCTGTATCAAGAAGACGTGCATTACTACCTGACTTATTTCTTGGCATTGATGGCGGGTTTGACGGAGCGGCAAGCATTCGTTATCGCAACAGCAAATCGCTACATAGACGACAACCCGAACACGGAGCCGTATGGAACGCTGGGCACTAACTTGACGGCTCGTTACTACTATCATTTCACTCAAGACGGTTGGGATCGCTCCAGCAATCCAGTGGATCGCTACCTTAATCCGCAGAATCCGCAGATCACAGCTTTGCACGAATATGCAACCACTTCTGCAAGCCGAACTCCCGAAACGGAGCCGACACCTTGCGCACGAGCCCAGCTATACGGCGAGTATCTTCACGCCTTTATGGATACCTTCTCACACCGCGACGCTAACAATGTTCCCTACGGCG
The DNA here is from genome assembly GCA_963791315.1 of uncultured beta proteobacterium. GTDB lineage: Bacteria > Pseudomonadota > Gammaproteobacteria > Burkholderiales > Burkholderiaceae_F > JACCZX01. Next base: position 118,814 of record CAWBRQ010000006.1, on the reverse strand, counting down.
CTAGAGGCGGACATTTGTCCGGCGGAGAGAATCCCGACAACACCTACAACCACGTCGATATGTTCGGTCGAAACTGGCAATACAACGAGGCTAGAACTGTAGCGATGGAGCGAGCTGTGTTCGAACAGCTTCAGCGTGACTTTGGACGTCAGGCTGTGGATCGAGATGGCTTTCCGATCGACTGGAGTTATATGGAGGTGACTTTGCAAGAGTTCAACCGAGATCAAACTACCGAACCATTTGCGATTCTTAAGGCCGAAAGGCTCAATGACAAATTAACGGAACTTGGATTGCCAGCAATGCGCAAGTACGATTGCAATAAGGGGCGAGATGAGCGCAATCAAAACCTTCGTGATATCAACGGGCGTCCCCTCGATCAGCGCGACTACGCCGGCACCATCTTGAACACGCCAACTGCCAACCAATCTTGTAAATGACCCGAGGTGCACTTCTGCTCTGCATAGGATCAGCACTCTTAGTCTGTGGTAGCAAAGCTTTGCGGGCAGACGTAACGACGACTTGTGTCGCCATCGCCGCCAAAGACTTTGAAATCAAGCAGTCTGGCCGCTACTGCCTTCGCGAGGATCTGCATACGCGAATGAGTTTTGCTGATCATCCTGCCGAGCATTGGCTGATCTTCATTGATGCGGAGAATGTGACTTTGGACCTGGAGGGTCACGTCTTGGGCCGCGGCAGATTTTTTCGACAGCCAGGTGGGAGTGGGATCGAACTGGGAAGAAACGCCGCAAACGTCGTGATTAGGAACGGCGTGTTGCGCGATTTTGAGACCGGGATCTATCGCTATATCTATTACGAGCCCGGCGATCCCAGGCGCGTAATGGTAGAACCGCAAAAGGACGGAAAACGGCTATGCATCTCAGATCGTAACGTCTGCACCGAAGACGTTACCTTTGAGAACGTAACGCATCCATTTTTCGTGCGCGGCGCACTGACTATTCCCTAGGGAATTTGCGCGGCTCGGCCCTCGCATCCCAGCCGACACTCTTCGAAGCATGACTACGATGTATTAGGCTTAACAACCACGTCAAGCTCTCAGCAACCGCCGCAGCGTCCGCTGCTCCTGAACCACGCGACACTCATCCGAGCCTTCGGCTAGCAGCGCATCCAGATCCTCTGACTCGCTGTTCAGACGGCTCACCATCGCGACAAATGTCCGCACCAGTGCAGGGTCGTAAGAGGTTTCCGATGCACGTTCGATCTCCGTGATGGCTTCATTGAACGAGCGCGCTACGCGATAAGGACGCCAGTGGGTCATCGTGTCGAACGCGTTGCAGATCGCAACGATGCGTGCACTGATAGGGATACTTTGGCCCTGTAACCCGGCCGGATATCCCGACCCGTCCCAGCGTTCATACACATGCCGGACGGCCTTGGCCACTGGTATGAGGGACGGATCTGGAACACTTTCGATCAGCCGAGCGCCATCGTCGGCATGGCGTTTGAACAATTGGATTTCGGCGTCAGTCAGAGGCGGTTGCTTCAATAGCAGCGTGTCAGAGACATAGAGCTTCCCGAGATCGTGCAACAGGCCGGTCAGGCGCGAGACTTGTATCTCGTCGTCCGAGCATCCCAAGTCCCGTGCCAGCAACTCCGCGAGCCGCGCAACGCGGTAAGCGTGCCGTCCTTCTGAGAGAGGTTCCTCTTCTCTCAGCTCGGCCCGAATCGCCATATCGATCAGCCGCTGGATCCGATCTGTCTTTGCCGCGACCAGTCGAACGCGTCTGTTTCTGCAAGCTGTCTTGTCGATCTCGCAAGTGAGCGTCGGCCAATTCATCGTAGACACCCGCCTGCTTTGAAACCTCGATCCCGAGCCCACTCTTCAGCGAGCTCGAGCGGTGTTCGGCATCGACATGCGCCATCTCATCGACAAACTGCAGTGCCTGCGAAGGGCGGCCTGCCGCCTGCATCGCGGCCACGACCACGTCGCAGTATGTGCGGTAGAGCGCAGTGCGCGCCGGCACATCGCGAATTTGATTTAACAGCGCATCGATTGCCGAGTTCGCCTTCGAGGGGTCATGAGCATCGATAAGCAAGGTGCCCAGTCGCGCTAGCTCCCGTGCGCGGTCGCCCGCGTCTTTGGCATTTTCGAGTGCCTGCTCGGCGTGCACTTGTGCCTGTGCCAGGTCTCCGATACGCACGAAGAGCAGCACCAAAGAAAGGCACACGTGCATGCGAGTCAGCCGCTGTTCCTGCGTCACAGGATTGCGCAACATCGCTAACCCACGCTGGGCCGCGTCCAGACTGCGCTGAATTTCTCCCACGTCCAGAAAAAGATCGCAGAGGTTGGTCCAGATGGTCGGAGTTGGAAATAGATTGACGGCCTGCCACAAGCACTCGTGCGCGGCGCCATAGCGCGCGCCATAATGCAGCGTGATTCCCAGGTTGTTCAGCAGCTCGGCTACCAGGCTGGCGTTATCTGGGAGTTGCCTCGCATCCTCGAGCGCACGCAACTGCACGGGAATCGATTCATCGAGGTCGCCGCGACTCCGACAGCGCTGTTGCATGCATCTTCAGCGCCTTGACACGGACGAGCGGATCGGAAACCAATTCTGAGATGCTCACCGCAATTGCCGAACACTCCTTGACCGCATCCAGGTCGGAGCTGTAGAAGTGCCAGCGCGCGATAAACACCCAGCACATCACGTGGGCAGCAGTCGCCGGAACTCCGTTCAGGCGGCGCAGTGCCGCTTCGGCGGGACCGAACAGGTCTGCCCTGTCCAACCGAAGTTCTTGCTCCAGCCGGATCAGCCGCTGTTCGTTATCAGGCGCACCTGGATAGGGAAGCGATACTGTTTGGTGCTGCGGCGACGCCTGAAGATTCACGGTGTCAGCCTACCTGTGCGCGATACGACGCGCAAACCCATGACCGGCTAGCCGGTGCGGTGGAGAGTCAAGCTCCTACGCATTGGCGACTCGGCAGTGCACCCGACGGAACTCGCAAGTGCCTGCGCAGCAGTGTCACGGATGCCGAGTAACGGCGGCGTCGCTCCGATATCGCTCAACGTCAATGTCATGCTTCCGGATCAGCTCGAACAACGCCCTCCTGTTCTTCTGCGTAATCCGCGCCGCCTTGGCAATGTTTCCCTGACACGCCTGCAGTAGCTGCTCCAGAAACGTCCGCTCGAAGCTCACGATCATCTGCGTCTTGGTCTGTTGCAGTGACGACTCGATCAGACTGCTTTGTTGATTGTGTTCGGCGAAGAGGTCGTGCACACCGAGCACGTCGGACGGGGTGGACTGCAAAGCCTGCGTGATCACATCCGAGAGCTCGCGCGCGTTGCTGCCCCATTGGTGGGTCAGCAGATACCGTGCGGCGGCGGGCGTCAGGGCAGGAACTCGTCGGCCCAACTCACTGCAGCGCTGAGCGAGGAACAGGCGCACCAGCGGAAGCAGGTCGTCGCGCCGCTCGCGCAGCGGCGGCAACCGGACACGCAACGCCGACAATCGATCGATCAGCTGCGCCAGCGATGAACCCGGCGCGTAGGCATCCGCGGTGCAGTCGGCTGCGGTCGCCAACACGCGAACCCGCCCTCCTCCCACCGAAGGGCTTTGCGATTGCACCAGCTTTAACAACAGGGACTGCGCACGCTCTGACAGCAACTCCAGATCGTGCACGACCAAAATGGTGCCGCATGCCGCCAACGCCGCCGCATGTGTGGCATCTGCAGACCTTTCGAGCAGCGTTGAAAGCAGCTCCTCGCCCTCTACGCCGGCGCAGCTTTTCGGATCCAGCTCGATCGGCGTAGCACCTCCGGTTAGCCGCACGATCTGGCGCACGAAGGCGCGGCGCCCGGTGCCGCGCTCGCCGCATACCAGCACGTCGCCCGCTTGCCCGGCCAGCGCCGGCAGGCGCGCCAACTGTGCATTGAAGCGTGGGCTGAGGCTGCACAGCAGCGGCTCTTCGCATCCGAGCCAGCGCGAGACCGGGTGCTCGAGGCCCGATGTGAGCAACCCCAGAGCACGCTCAACCCTCGCGCGCAACTCAACTTTCGACAACGGCAGTCGCACGAAATCCGCCACGCCGAGTTTGAGCAGCGCATTGAGCGCACGCTCGTCATCGAACTCGCCCACGACGATCACCGTGCGATTGAGATCGCGGCCGCGGCACTGCGCGACCAGCAACGTCAGCGAGTGCAAGTCTGTCGACCCCCAGCAGATGACGAGAATGTCGGCGGCTGCGGTAGCGGTCTCGTGCGCGGCCACGTTCCGGCACTCAACACCCGCAACGGAGTTCAACACCGCGGTCACTTCCGCGACCACGGCTGGATCGCTGCCGCGCTGAGCAATCACGCACCGGAACGCGCTCATGATCCATGCCTCCTGTTGCTACGCTTACTCCGCCTGCATCGGTCGCTGCCGCTGATCGGTGCAATCACACCGGTCAACTGCATGGTCCTCGCTCTTATGCGTGATGCAAATCGTTCGAAAGGTCAGACGCTCTCGTCCGATCGGACGAGAAGAAAGTTCGCTGCGCGTGCGCAGGTTTCCACCGGCACTGGCAGAATCCCCTGAGGATTCAATCCCATGACCCGCGTACTCATCGTCGACGACCACCCGCTTGTCGCGCGCGCGACTGCGAATGAGGTGCGCATGGTCAAGCGCGACGCCGAAACGCGGCTGGCCCACTCGATCGAGGAAGCCGAGCGCGTGATCGCCGAGTGGGAAGCCGCCCGATACGATCCTGCTCGATCTTCGCCTGCCGGACACCGACGGGCTCTCCGGCCTGGTTCACCTGCACAAGCTCGCACCGAAAGCGACGATTGCGATCATCAGCGCCGAAGATGATCCGAGCGTGATGCGCGATGCTTTTGCGCAAGGCGCGCGCGGCTACCTGACGAAAGGCCGCGACATCGATCAGTTCACCGAGGGCCTGCGCAAAGTGCTCGACTACGGCTTCTACTTCCCGCCCGAAGTAACAACGCCGGCGCCCGCCGCACCTGTCGCGCACCTCACTGACCGCGAAGAAGAAGTCGTCCGAGCCCTGGCGTTAGGCAAGGTCAACAAGCAACTGGCCGACATGCTCGGCGTGAGCGAAAGCACGTTCAAGACACACCTGCGAGCGATCTACAGAAAGCTCGGCGTCAGAACGCGCATTCAGGCGGCGGGGCGAGCGCGTGAGCTCGGACTGATCGCAGTGCGCAGGCGCGCGTGAGCGACCCGATCTTTCGCAGGATGCCGCGCCTGACCGGCACGATGACGCCGGAGGAGCGAGTGCGCGTCGTCGTCGCGCTCGATCACGACGGCCGCCAGCCGCAGACAACACTGGCGATGAGCCTGCGCAACCTGCGCATTCTCGTCAACGATCTGGATGCGAACACATCGGTCAAGGCGCTCCGGAAATCGATTCCGTCGGTGAAGGCCGAACTCGTCGCGGTGCAGGCCGCCGTCCGCCAGATCATCGATCTTCAGCAAGACCTGGTCGACGCGATTCGTCTGGAGCTCGACGACACGCGCCCTTCCCCGCGCACGATCAACGCCGATGAAATGGTCGAGCGCGCATGCAAGAGCAACATGACGCTCGCCAAAGACCTGGACATCACTGTGCGCGGCGCCCGCTCACGGCTCGCCTTCGTCGCCGACGAACGCTGGGTCGAGCGCATCCTGAACAACCTGGTCGCCAACGCCATCTGGCACTCCAACGGCAAGAAGATTCTGATCGGTGCCCGGCGCAAGAAGGATGACATCGTGTTCGAGGTTCGCGATAACGGCCGCGGCATGAAGCCCGAAACCGTCGCGGGCATCTTCGAACCGCTGAAAGCGCCGTCGCTATCGCCGATCGGCCAATCCGCCGCACGCTCGGGACTCGGCCTCTACAACGTGCGGCTTTACACCGAGCGCATGGGCGGAACGGTGAACTGCGAATCGACGCCGCAGCGCGGCACCATGTTTCGGATCACGCTGCCCGGGCCGATAACAACCGTCGCGCCGCAACCGCGTCTGCACGACGTCGACGCAGCAAAGCTCGCCAAGAACAAGCTCGTCGCGATTCTCGACGACGACGTCAGCGTGCTGCGCACGACCGAGCGTCTGTTCGGCAGCCTGGGTGTCGAAGTATTCGCGCACAGCGAACCGCTGGTCTGGCTCAATGGCGTCGTCGAGATGAAGCGGATGCCCGATCTCGTCATTCTCGATTACCAACTGAAGGATGGCGACTGCACGACCTATCTCGACGTGATCCGCGGCCGATGGGGCGGACAAGGGCTGAAGATGATCGTGGTCACCGGCCACGCGCGGAATCCGAATCTCATAAGAATCTCGCAACAGGTTCCGGTGTTGCGCAAGCCGCTGACCGAGGCGACGTTTGCGTTGATCCTGGATGTGCTGGGCGGGCGGCGGAAGTTGCCTGCGGCTGGATTCCTGTAACGCAATGAACTCGCGCCAACGTTTACTCGACGTTGAATCAGATGCGGACATGCCGTACGCAGGAGGCTCCTGATCTCGAAGCGCGTCTTGAGCGTCTTAAGGCCAGGTTGTTGGCGGACGAAGAATCTCTTTTCGCGCCCGCGGAAATTGCGCTTGCGAGAGTTGAAGGGAGAGCCAGCGACAGAAGCTCACGGAGCGTGCTGGTTTTTCGTTGCGCCGCTGGCACTTTTTTGATCTCGACTATGAGGTCGGCCAAGTATGCTCTGGCGCAGGCAGCCGCTATTGCGCGTCGCGCCAACGATCCGCTACTTCTCGCAAAAGCGCTCAAGTTGATGGGCGGACTTCTGGCCGAAATGGGGAAACCGGCGGACGCAGTTCCTGTCTTGCTAGAAGCTCTCGAAAACGCTCGGTCTGGCGAAGATGCCAGGCAGATTTCATCGGCGTCCTTAGCAACTTGGGCGTCGCGCAGCTTTACGGTGCTCGCTACGGCATCGCCTACGAGTGTTTCGAACAAGCATTGGATGTATTGCCCGGAGAGGCTGCATCGATGCTCGCGTGCCGTCGTACTGCTCAATCAAGGCCAACTACTGCTCAGAGTCAAGGAGATCCAACGCGGACTTGAAGCAGCACACAGCCGCGCGCTCGTTTCTAACGAATCGTGCAGTCCGTGGAAGCAGGCCGTATCGTGCGCATCGATGTCGAATTGCTCTTGGCTCAGTTGCGCGTTGCTATTGGCGATATCCGGCAAGCAGGGGAGCACGCGAGATGCGCACGCTGAGTTGGCGTCGGGCGCAGGCGAGGTCGGGACGACGATTGGCTCGGCTCGCATCGCTTCTAGTAGCGATGCTCACGACACAGCAACCGTCGAATGAAGCGATCGATGCTCTATTTGCCGAAGTAAAGAGAAACAAGAGTCGTTTCGCTCTGTATCGCACCAGCCTTGACGTCGCCGTCGCGGCTCTGCAGGGCGCGGGACGACCGGAAGAGGCGCTGCAGTTTTTGCGCGAAGCTGCTCAACTCGACATGTCGCTTCATGTTGGCGTGACGAGCTATGCATTGCCAATAGAGATCATTGGCGACAGGCGGTGGGAGCTTGATGACCTGGCGGACGCCAGGGCCAAAGAGCATCGCAGCACTCTGCTAGCGCAAGCCGCGCACCTCGGAGCAGTATCGGATGAGCGCATCGAGCATCTCGTCGGCTTGGCGATTCGCGCAGAACTGCGTGAAGAGGACACGTTTTCAAACGGTGAACACGTTTATCGCGTCGCTCGACTGAGCGAGTTACTAGCGCGTGAAGCGGACTGTTCGGCGGAAGAGATCGCAAACGCTCGGTTGGCAGGCCTATTGCACGACGTCGGAAAAGTCTTTGCACCGGACCAATTACTTCTGAAGCGTGAAGCCCTGACTGACGGCGAGAAAGCGCTTCTCAGAAAGCACTCTGAGGATGGCGCTGGTCTAATCGAGAATCTGAAAAACAATGCGCTACTCGTCGTAGCGGACGCGGTTAGACGCTCGCATGAACGCTGGGATGGCGGCGGGTATCCCGCTGGCATGCAAGGCGAAACCATTCCAATAGCGGCTCGAATCGTCGCCATCTGCGACAGCTTCGATGCAATGACGCACTGGCGACCCTTCAGAAGTCCGCGCTCGTTTGCTTCCGCACTGGCCGAAATTGAAGCGGGCTCCGGCTCACGGTACGACCCTCGGCTGTCTCGCCTCTTCGTATCGCTCTTGCGGCGACTACAGCGCGAGACTGACGATCTCGATCGGTTCTTGGCCGAGGGCGCGGAGAACTCGCCCGTGGTCCAAGAGCAACGTCGTCTCGCGAAGTTGCTGCGGCCTCAGCGAGAAACTTTGTAGCGCTTCGAGCGCGATTCGGGAAGAGTCCGAATCCGTTTACGGCTAGCCGTATTTGACGTCTGTAGATCGCCGAGCTGGGTGCCGCTCAGGCTCGACCGCCTCAATCGGCCTGGCCAGCGACTCCGCAATCTTCTGCCTCGCCACCGTAAGCGCCGTTTGCCTCGCGGCCTGCCCGAGAAACGCATCGAGGTCCGCGTGCTCAGCGCGCAGGCGCGTGATCATCGGACCGAACAGGTCAATCAACTTCGGATCGAACTGCAGCGCACGGCCACGCAGCATTTCGGCGAGCGCTTCTTCGCCGGACAGCGCGCGCCGATACGCCTTGTCGTGCGTCATCGCGTCGTAGACATCGCACACGGCGACGATGCGCGCCGCAAGCGGAATCGCCGAACCGAAAATGCCGTCGGGATATCCGTGTCCGTCCCAGCGCTCATGATGATGACGGGCGATGTCCTCCGCCAGTTCGCCATACGAAACCTTCGTTCGCGCTAGCAGCTCAGCGCCGGTCTTCGCGTGTGTCTCCAAAATCTGACGCTCGCCGTCCGATAGCAGCGTCGGCTTCTGCATCAGCGTGTCCGGAATGCCGACCTTGCCAATATCGTGCAGCCGCGCCGCGAGCTCAATAGTCGCGCAGGTCTGCGGCGACTCGCCGTGCGCCTGCGCCAGTAACGCCGCCAGCTTGGCGACGCGATAGCAGTGCTCGCCGGTCGGATCGTCGCGCATCTCAGCGGTGAAGGCCATTTGTTCGAGCAAGCGACCTTGCTTTGTGCCGACGGTTTGTGCAGCGATTTTTTCCGTCAACTCCGCGTCTTTTTCTTCCAGCAACCGCTCCGGAAACTGGCCTGCCTCATCGGCCTCTATTTGCTTTAAATGCAGTTCCTGATGTCGAACAATGTTCTCGTGCTGGGCCTTGCGGATATGCAACGTCAATTCACGATGCAGAGCCAGCGCACGTTCAGGACGGCCAGCTTTTTCGTGAGCCTGGACCATCGCGAGCAGGGTTTCGCGCAACGAGGGCTTCACTTGACGGGCCTTTTCGAGTGCCTGCATGCCGCGCGAGAGACCAATATCTCCTATCCCGGAATAGACCTCGACCAAGCCCTCTGAACACGCGGCAGAAATATCGGCTCGAACGGACTTAGCCGCGGTCGCAAATTTTTTGGCTAATGGAACTCGTTCGGCCGCTTGCTGAATCCGACCCGAAATGAGTAGCAAACGAATGAATGTGCCTTCAGCGAATACTCGAACAAGAAGATGCGCCGGCGTACCCGGCGAGGGCATCATCGCAACCGCTTTGCTGATTCTCTCAATTCCTTCTTGAGGCACGCCCACGTGCAAACAACAAGTGGCGGCATTCGATAGCGCAACAGCTGCGATGTAGTCAGATCGTCTCGTTCTGCGGCTAGGACATGTGCTCGTTCGTAGCACTGGCGGGCGTCCGCATAAAGTGCCGCTTCATAAAAGGCGGCACCAAGGCTATTCCACACCGAAGCAACCCCAACCGGATCACGGAGCTCCTCAGCCAAGCGAAGGGCTTCGGCCAGTGAAAGTAGAGCATCTCCAGGATTGTTCGTCTGCGAAAGAATAATTCCCTGAAAGGTAAGCGACTTGCGTTGCAGCGATGCGTCGCCAATATCGGAGGCAAGCATCACAGCTAGCGCTGCCGGCTCGACTCCGCTAAAGACGCTTTGACCTTGGTGATAAAACTGCTGGGCAATGCTGAGCAGACACTGAACTCTCCGCGCCGGCTCGACATGGAACGGAATCTCCCGCAGCCAGGCCATTGCATCGTTCAGAAACGCTAAAGTGTCAGGCCGTGGTGATGCCAGATTGGATTCGAGCTCCCTTTCGATTTCTAACAGCCTTTGACTCGCCCCCTCGTTCATATACTGGCCGTCATGTGTAGCTGAGCATTGTGCGTGATCCGCCAATGTACGGTAGTCACCCTCGCCAGCGATTGCCGTTCTAAGTTTGGAGGTGCAGACTAATGCCAGCGTCAAACTAACGCTATTCGAGGCGCCATAATTTCAACCGAGGAGATCACATGAATCCGACAGACCAAGTTGAAGTCGTTGAAGAGCAAGGCACGGAAACAGAACAGTACGGAATTGAACTGCGACTGTCGGATTTGGACTTGGTTGGCGGCGGCACGATCGGCCAAACATTTATGTAAACATGCAGGGGGTTCCTGCCCCCGGCAAAGCAAAAAAACGCCCCGCGATGCGGGGCGTTTCATTTCAACTCCGGCGCTGCTTGTTTGACCAACGCAGTCGCCGTATTAGCTGCTGCTCAGAGAACTACGTGGCAACCCCGCCGCCCACCATGCTCAGGCACTCAGCGGACAGCTCAATCACAACAGGTTGTTCCGTTACTTCTTCTTGTGTTTCGATAACAACTTCCATGGTTCCCTCCGCGCGAAGGTATTTCACGCCCCGAATTGGCCCAAAAGCTTGCGCTTTTTGGGTCTAACCAGGGTCAATCGGACGTGTAGTTTGTTTTACTGAATCCATCCGACCTCCGAAAGTTAAATGCTTGTTGCTGATCAGTCAATGACTGCTTGGGCCGACCTGTTGCCGTTCGCGGACGCGCCCGACCTTCAAGAGCGGTTTCAGCGGCTAGAACGAACACCTGCGTAAGGCCCCCGCCACCGGGGATGGCTCCGAAATTTTCGATCTGGCATGGGACGCCTTTTTGGCGCTACCCGACGAACCAGCGACCGAAGCTCGCGCGATGTGCCTGCTCGGGATTGCGCGCAACAGGTATCTGCGCGGCCTTCCATTCGACGGGATCGAACCAGCGAACCAAGCAGTTGCAGTCGCGGAGCGCCTAAATAACGACCTCGTTCTCGCCAAATGCCTGAAAATGCTGGGCGTGATGTACATAGAGACGGGAAACTTTCCGGCGGCCATGACCGCGTTGACGCGTGCCTTGCCTGCGGCGCGCAGCGCGGGCGACTCGGAGCAGGAATCCGGCATCTTCAACAACCTGGGGCTGGCCCACCAGTACGCGGGCCAGTTCAGCATGGCCATTCCGTGCTACGAGCGGTCGATCGAGGTCGCCGATCCCGCAGCGACACTCCGTCTGACGCAGGCAGTCCCTCTAGTCAACATTGCAGTCGCCTCTCTTTATCTTCGCGATTTCTCCGCGAGGATTGGCGGCCGCCGAGCGGGCGATCGAACTGCTTGGCGGAGCCGAGCGACGACGCCGAGCGCATGACGCGCGCAACGATCGAGTTTGCCTACACGCGCCTGCTGCTCGAGGTGCGGAATGTCCCGCTGGCGCTCGAACGCGCCCGCCTGGCGCGACTGCACGCCAAAGGCGCCGGCACGCTGGGCGAGTTGTACGCCGAGATGGCGCTGGGCCTGGCCGAAGTGCATGACGCAGCCACCTGCGACATTGGCCTTTCCAGGCTGCAGCGCGCGATAAACGAGAGTCGGCGCGGCGTTCCAAGCGCGCTTGCGGGACGCGCTGGCCGACGATCGTCCGAGCCTACGAAGTTGCCAAGCAACCGAACAATGCCCTGGTGTTCCAGCAGGAAGTCATCCGACTTAACCGCGACAGCAGGGTAAAGAACCTGCTGGAGCATCACCACCGCCACGTCGTCCAAGTCAAGAAGGCGCTGGACGCGCGGGCCGAGGCGGCGATGGACTTGCAGCAGCACGAACTCAAGTTCCAGCGCTTCTCAATGCAGGACTTGGGCGAGCTCACGCAGGTTCTGGAGCGCAACAGCGTCACAGTCGAATTCCACGACGACGAAACCGGTGAGCACTGCTACCGGGTCGGGGCAATGGCACGGGAACTGGCCAGGAAGATGGGCTTGGACGATGAGCTGTGCCAGATGATCGATCTCTCGGCCCGCCTGCACGACGTGGGCAAGATCCGCATTCCGGAGTCGATCCTGCTGAAGCCCGGCCGCTTTACGCCCGGAAGAGCGGACGATCATGGAGCGGCATTGCGAGTTCGGCTGGGAAATCATTGGTGAAGGCGGCCTCGGACAGCTGTTTGTGGCGCAGGAGATCGCCTTTAACCACCACGAGAAGTGGGATGGCAGCGGATATCCGCGGCAAATTAAGGGCGAGATGATTCCGCTGAGCGCGCGCATCACCGCGTTGTCGGACGTTTACGACGCTCTTACGCATAAGCGCAGCTACAAGGAGGCGTGGTCAATCGAAGATGCGTTGCGCCACATTGGACTGAAAGCGGCAAGCACTTCGACCCGCAGTTGACTGCGGTGTTCTTGGAGCTCGTTCCGGCGCTTCAGGCTGAGCATGGTAACCTCGACGTATTCCTCAGTGCCGAAGCGAAGAAGAACGACTTCATCATTAATCGCGCACGCCTCGCACGCGAACTGAACACCGATGGCGTCGCGTTGGACGTTCGGCGATAGGGAACGGTCGCTGCCCTAGCGGAGGGCGAGGTATCCGCGCCTCCGCTTCTGCTCGAATAAGCACACTGCCGCTGCTGCACCGACATTCAACGATTCGACTCGGCTGTCGATTGGAATGCGCAGTCGGCGGTTTGCCGCTAGCAGCGCTTCTTCTGTGAGTCCCTGCCCTTCACCGCCGAACAGCCAAAGCGTAGCGTCTCTTACCCCACTCCGCTGCGAACAAGTCTTCACCGCCCGTTGCATCTGCGGCGAGGATTTCGCCTGCGAACGCATCGCGCACTGCCTGAGGCGCTATCTGCTCGTGCAGATCAAGCACGAAGTGCGCTCCCATTGCGGCGCGCATGACTTTCGGCGACCAGAAGAATGCGCATCCCGCCCCGGCGATCGCGTGCCGCACGCCGGCCGCCGCGGCGGTCCGTAGCAGCGTGCCGACATTGCCTGGGTCCTGCACGTTGTCGAGATAAATCGCATCGTCGACGATTTGCTTCGGCCAGGACGGTGTTTCAAATTCGATTTCGGCCAGCACGCCCGCGCCGTGCTCGACGGGGGATATCGCGTCGTACAGCACTGGCGCGAGTTCGATCAACTTCGCCTTCGATTGCGCTTCCGCTCGCGGCACAAGTGCAAGCGCTTCGGCGGATTGCTCGGCGCCACGCAGCACCAGCGTTTGAATCGACACGCGCGCGTCGAGCGCTGCTTGCAGCAGATGCACGCCTTCTATCAGCGTTCGATGTGCGTCTCTGCACGCGCGCGGCGATGTCGCGAGCTGCTTCAGCCGCCGATAGATCGGATTGTCAGTCGAAGAGATCCGCATCTTCTTCGACGAGCATGCGAACCGGGGCGAAGCTGCGTCGATGCAGGATGCAGGGGCCGAGTGCTTGCAGGCGCTCGCAGTGTTCGGGAGTGGCGTAGCCCATGTGCTGCGCGAACCCGTAGCCCGGATGCACGGCGTCGAACGCACGCATCATGCCGTCGCGGACGGTCTTGGCGAGGATCGATGCGGCGGAAATTGCGGGCTCGAGCGCGTCGCCGGCGATGATCGCGCGGCCGGGGAACGGCAGCCGTGGCATCTGATTGCCGTCGACCAGCGCGTACTGAGGCACTACCTTCAAAGCATCCACCGCTCGACGCATCGCGAGCAGTCTTGCTTGCAGAATGTTGATGCTGTCGATTTCGTCGACGCTGGCTTCGGCGACCGCCCATGCGATCGCGCGCTCGCGGATGCGCTTGGCGAGTTGCTCGCGGCGCTCGGGCTTCAGCACCTTTGAATCGCGCAGGCCGTAGATGCGGCGCTTGGGATCGAGGATCACTGCGGCCGCGACCACCGGGCCGGCGAGCGGACCGCACCCTGCTTCGTCGATGCCGCAGATCAAGCCGGTTGCCAGCGCAGCTTGCTCGAACAAATCGCCGGTGACGTGCTTGCGGCGTCGAAACGTGATGCGAAACGAACGCACCTTCACTGAGCGACCTCAAATATCGCGTCGGCGACCAGCCGCGCAGTATCGCGCTTCAACGAGTGATGCATGTCGGTGAAGCGAGCGGTGACGCGCACGCGGCGCTCGCCGTCGTGCAGCCAATCGAGCACGGCGCGCGCGAGCGCGGCCGGGGTTGCGTGGTGTTGAAGCAGTTCGGGAACGACAAGTTCTCCGGCCAGTATGTTCGGGAGTCCGACGTAGGGAATCCTACCCTTGCGCCACATGATCCACGCGGTCAGCGGCGACATTTTGTACGCGATCACCATCGGTCGCTTGAACAGCGCCGCCTCGAGCGTCGCGGTGCCGCTCGCGACGAGGACGACGTCCGATGCTTCGAGGCAGTCGTGCGAACGGCCGTTGACGATATCGACTTTCGGCGGAGAGTCCTGGTCGTGTGGCGATCATATGTTCGATCGAGCTGCGCAGCGCCGGATCCGCGACGGGCATCACGAAGCGTATCGACGGCTGCTCGGCGGCGATCAACGCCATCGCGGCGATGAAGAGTCGGACCGTTATGGCGCACCTCGTCTGGACGCGAGCCGAGCAGCACGGCGACCAGCTCTCCTTCCGCTTGCAGGCCGAGTCGTTGGCGGGCGGCCGCTGCGTTCGGAACCATCGGGATCATGCTGGCGAGCGGATGCCCGACGTAGCTCGCGGGAATTCCGGCGTCGTCGTAAATTTTCTGCTCGAACGGAAAGACGAGCAGCATGCGGTCGACCGCGCGCGCGATCTGCTTGATGCGCTCGGCGCGCCAGGCCCAGATCGACGGGCTGACGAAGTGCACGGTGCGCACGCCCTGCCCGCGCAGTTGTTCCTCGAGCGCCAGGTTGAAGTCCGGCGCATCGACGCCGACGAAGACTTGTGGCTTCGTCGCCACCACCCGGTCGCGCAGCGCCGGCGGAGCTGCAGCAGCCGCGGCAGATGGCGCAGCACTTCGACGTAGCCGCGAACCGACAGCTCGCGCACGTGGTGCCAGGCATCGAATCCGGCACCGATCATGCGGTCGCCGCCGATGCCGACGCAGCGCATGTCGGGTGCGCGTTGCAGAATTTCGGAGACGACAGGCGCTGCGAGCAGGTCGCCAGATGCTTCGCCCGCGACGAACGCGATCGTGCGTTCGCCCGCCATTAACGGACGATGCCGCGCTGCGAGTTCTGCACAAAGTCTTTCAGAAGCGCAATTGCAGCGTCCGAAGGCTGGATTTTCCTCGGCCAGTGTGCCGAGCGCGATCACCGCATCGGCAGCCGATAACCCATCGCGATACAGCGTCTTGTAAGCACGCCGCAGCAGGTTGATGGTGTCGGTATCGAAGCCGCGGCGCTTGAGTCCTTCAGAGTTGATGCCGTGTGGCTCTGCAGGATTGCCGCTGCAGATCACGTACGGAGGAACGTCGCGCAGCACGATTGATCCGCCGGCAGCCATCGCGTGCGCGCCCACCGCACAGAACTGGTGGACCGCCGTCATGCCGCCGAGGATGACCCAGTCGCCCAGCGTGACGTGCCCGGCCAGCGTTGCGTTGTTGGCAAGGATCGTGTGATCGCCGATGACGCAGTCGTGGGCAATGTGCACCGACGCCATGATCCAGTTGTCGGAGCCGACACTGGTGACGCCACCCCCGCCGGCAGTGCCCAGGCTGATCGTGCACGACTCACGGAACGTATTGCCGTCGCCGATCACGAGCTCGGTGTCTTCGCCCGCGTACTTCTTGTCCTGCGGCACGCCGCCGATCGCGCAGAACGAAAAGAAGTGATTGTTGCGGCCGATGGTCGTGCGGCCGCCGATGACAACGTGCGGGCTCGAGCACCGAGCCGGCGCCGATCGTCACACCGGCACCGACTACGCAGTAGGGACCGATCTCGACGTCATCCGCGATTTCGGCCGCGGGATCGATCACTGCGGTCGGATGGGCGCGCGACACTAACGACCCTCGACGCTGTCGCTCCCGCGCTCTTGGGCAGCGTTGCGGTCTTCGGTCCGATACGCGCACATCAACCCCGCCTCGGCCGCAAGCGCGCCGTCGACCAGCGCGCGCGCCTTGAACTTGCCGATGCCGCGCATCACGCGAATCATCTCGACTTCGAGCCGCAGCTGATCGCCCGGCGTCACCGGCCGCTTGAAGCGCGCGTCGTCGATACCCGCAAAGTAGAACAACGTTCCATCGCCCTCGCTCAGATTCAGCGTCTGATAGGTCAACAGCGCCGCGGCTTGCGCGAGTGCCTCGATGATCATCACGCCGGGCATGACCGGCAAGCGCGGAAAGTGGCCGACGAAGTACGGCTCGTTGATCGTGACGTTCTTCAGAGCGACGATGCGCTCACCGGACACGATCTCCAGCACGCGGTCGACCATCACGAACGGATAGCGGTGCGGCAGCGTTTTCAGGATTTGCTGGATATCCATCATTTCACTTTGTCCGCGTTCGGATTGGCAGCTTTGTGTTCGGATTCCAGTTGCCGCAATCGCGTGCGCAAGTCCGGCAGATTACGCACTACGGCCGCCGCGCGTTCCCAGTCTTTATGCTTCATCAGCGGAAAGAAGCCCGTGTAATGGCCGGCTTCAGTCACCGAGCTCGGCACCGGCAGTGGCGGGCCCGATGCTCGAGCCGTCGGCAATCGTTATATGCCCCGCGATCATCGCCGCGCCGCCGATCCGACAGCCTTTGCCGATCTTGGTGCTTCCCGCAATGCCGACACACGCAGCAATGACCGTGTGTGCTCCGATCACGCAATTGTGCGCGATCTGAATCTGGTTATCGAGCTTGACGCCGTCTTCGATCACCGTGTCGCCCATCGCACCGCGGTCGATCGTAGTGTTCGCGCCAATCTCGACGTCGTCTCCTACCAAGACCGAACCGAGCTGCGGAATCTTGATCCAGCGCCCGTCGAACGGCGCAAAGCCAAAGCCGTCGCTGCCGATGACCGCACCGCTGTGAACGTTGCAGCGCGCGCCAATCCTGCAATCGTCCAGCACGACCGCGCGCGGGTAAATTCGAGTTTCATTGCCGATGATGGCGCGTGCACCCACCGTGGCACCGGTGCCGATCCACGCGCCCGCACCGATGACGGCACCCGCGCCAACCGTTGCACCCGGATCCACACGCGCGGTGATGTCGACCTTCGCACTGGACGCCACGTGCGCGCCGGCCGCCACACCAGGAGTCAGCGCTGCATTCGGTCTCAGTATTTGCGCTGCGTAGGCGAACCACACGTAGGGCTGCTCGCACACCGCCATCGCGGTCAGCGAGGCCGTCAGCGGTGCGGACTGCGATTGCAGAGCGTCGCGGTCGGCTGCGCTGAGCACGATCGCGCCGGCCTGCGTGGTCAACGCGTCGCGCACGATAAAGTGGGTTGGCGAGAAATGCGAGATCGGATCGAGTGGCAACCGCCAGGGGCGCCACTCCGCTTAGCTTGACATCGGGGCCGACGACGATGGCCTGCAAGCGGCCACTCGAGCGCTCAACAACCGCGCTGTTCAGATCGGCCAGCGACACACTGACCGGCTTCGTCATTTGGACTATCGGGCGGCGGCGTTGAGCGCTTTCAACACTCGCTCGGTGATATCGATGCGGGGATTGAAGTACACCGCCTCCTGCACGATCAGGTCGAACTTCTCCTGCTCGGCAATCTGCCTGATGATGCGCGTGCTGCGCTCTTGCAGGCTTTGCATCTCTTCGTTGCGGCGCTGGTTGAGGTCTTCGCGAAACTCGCGCTGCTTGCGCTGAAAATCGCGATCGAGCTCGGCCAGCTCGCGTTGCCGGCGGGCACGATCGGTTTCGGTCATCACCGGAGAATCTTTTTCGAAGCGCTCCGCGGCTGCTTTCAAACGCACGCCGGTGTCCTCAACGTCCTTCTGACGCTTTGAAAACTCGGCTTCGAGCTTCGTCAGTGCCGCACGCGCCGGCGTTGATTCGCGCAGCAGCCGCTCAGGATTGACGACTCCGATCTTGAAATCCTGTGCGAAGGCCAATGATCCGGTTGCAATCAGCGTGGCGGTACACGTCACTCCCAAAATTTTTCGCCACGTGTCAGCCATCGTTTGTGCCTCCTCTAACGCAAAACATTTTCGCACATCAGAAGCCAGTCCCGATCTGGAATTGGAATCGCTGGATCCGATCCTCGGGCTTGGTATTAATCGGATATGCGTAGGAGAGTCTGAGCGGTCCGAGCGGCGAAATCCAGGCGACGCCTAAACCAACTGAGTAGCGCAGGTCGCCGAGGTCGATTCTCCCGTTTTGGTACTGCGGCCGACCATCGACCAATATCGGTACGCCGTTCGAGTCACGCTTGATTTCCTGTCCCCAAACCTGTCCGGCATCGAAAAATGTCAGCGCGCGCAGCGTGCGATCGGCACCGGGTATCGGAATGTAACCTTCGAAAGAGAAGTTCAGGCGGCGGTTGCCACCGAGCGGGCTGCCGTCGATGTCTCGCGGCCCAAGGCTACCGCTCTCGAAGCCGCGCACACTGCCGATGCCACCGACGTAGTAGTTCTTGAAGAACGGATACGGGTCGCCGCTGTAGCCGTCGCCGTAGCCGATCTCGCCGTTGAAAGCGACCGTCACACGCGGGAAGAGCGGGAAATACTGCTGGAACTGATAATTCAGACGGTAGTACTGCAGGTCCATCCCTGGCAGGCCAATTTCACTGAATGCGCGTTGATAGCGGCCGCGCGTTGGCACCAGCAGGTTATCGCGATCGTCGCGTGACCAGCCTGTGGTCAATGCCAACGAATCCGATGTGGGGCCGAATTGGTTGACGTACTGGATGTATCGGAGCGGGGAAAAAATTGTCAGATCGATGTCGGTCTTCTCGTATCGCAGACCGAAGAAGACGCGATCGAACTCCGTGAATGGCACTCCGAACACGACGCCAAGACCGCGCGTCGAATAGCCGACGCTGGAAAGGCCGAGCTCGGCAAGGTCGGATTTGCGGAGGAACAACTCGATCGAGCGGCTGATACCTTCAGGCGTGACGTACGGGTCGGTGTGCGAGAGCGCGATGATGCGATTTGCCTTGCTGGTGTTGATCTCGAGCGACAGCGCGTTGCCGGAGCCGAACAGATTCTGCTGCGCGATACCACCACTGAGCACCAAACCTTCGGCGCTCGAGTAGCCGGCGCCGACCTGAATATTGCCCGTTGCACGTTCCTTGACGGTGACGTTGACATCGACCTGATCCGGCGCAGATGCCACGGCCGGAGTGTCAACGGTGACCGACTCGAAAAATCCCAAGCGATCAATCCGATCACGGGAAAGGCGTACACGATCCGAGTCGAACCACGCACTCTCGTACTGCCTCACCTCGCGTCGTATCACTTCGTCACGCGTCCGATTGTTGCCGGCGATGTTGACGCGACGCACGTACACACGACGGCCCGGGTCGACGACGATCGTGAACGCCACCTGACGCTTTTCGCGGTCAGCCTCCGGGATCGGGTTGGCGCTGGCAAATGCGTAACCAAGCGTGCTCATGCGATCGGTAATGCGCTTGGCGATCGCATTCATGCGCTCGGCGCTGAACACGTCACCCGGCTTGACGTCGATCAGCGGCTGCAATTCTTCGTCGAGGCCGAGCAGCTCGCCGGTGAGCTTGATGTCTGAGACGTTGTAGCGGTCGCCCTCGGACACGTTGACCGAGACGAAGATGTCGCGCTTGTCCGGGCTGATCGAGACCTGCACCGAGTCGATCTTGAAGTCGAGATAGCCGCGGTTCAGATAGTACGAACGTACCGTTTCGAGGTCGGCCGATAATTTTTGCCGCGAATACTGATCGCGCTTCGTGTACCACGACAGCCAGTTCGGCGTCGACAACTCCATTTGGCTGCGCAGCACCCCGTCGCTGTACACGGTGTTGCCGGTAAACGTAATCGAGCGAATGCGCGAGATTTCGCCCTCGACTGCGGCGATGGAAACGTTGACGCGGTTACGCTCGATCGGCGTCACGGTCGTCTTGACGTCGACGCCGTACAGGCCGCGAGTCAAATATTGACGGCGCAGCTCCTGCTCGGCGCGCTCGAGCACTGAGCGATCGAAAATGCGACCTTCTGCGAGGCCGACGTCGCGCAGCGACTTGAGCACCTGGTCCTTTTCGAACTCGGTCACACCGGTCAGATCGACCGCGGAAATCGCGGGCCGCTCATCGACCACAACGACCAGCACATCACCGTCGACTTCGAGCCGAACGTCCTTGAACAGACCGCTTGCGTACAAGGCGCGAATCGCCTGCGTGCCGCGCTCGGGATCGAATCGATCGCCAACGCGTATCGGCAAATAGGAAAATATGGTGCCCGGTTCGGTGCGCTGCACGCCTTCAACGCGGATATCGCGCACGACGAATTCCTGCGCGGAGGCCGAGAAACACCAGGTAGCGACGACGGCGGCCGCGAGATGACGCATCACGGGGCGCAACGCCGGCTGCAAGGATGCGGACATGCTGCGCCTAGATACAACGCGCCGATTCAACTAACTGTCCCCGTCTGAATTTGTTGTATGAAGAAATCAGGAAAGCAGCCGCAACACGTCGTTGTAAAGCGCCAGCACGGTGAGCAGTCCCAGTAATGCAACGCCTGCGCGTTGTCCCCACTCGACGACCCAATCTGCAGGCGGGCTGCCCTTGAAAATTTCAATTAGATAATACAGTAGGTGCCCACCATCAAGCATCGGGATCGGTAGCAGGTTCAATACGGCGAGGCTGATCGATACGAGAGCGAGAAAGCCCAAGAACGCAGCGAGGCCGATGCGCGCGGTTTGCCCTGCGTAATCGGCAATCGTGACCGGGCCCGACAGGTTTCTCCACGATGCTTCGCCGGTCAGCATCTTGCCAAGCATCTTCAACGAGAACACCGCCGTGTCCGCGGTCTTCTGCACCGCGCGTGGAATGCTTTCGATCGGCCCGTACTGCACCTTGATGGGCGGCAGCCGGTCACTCAGCTCGGCGCCGATCCGTCCGAACGAGTTGCCTTTGTCGTCAGTGATGCGTGCGGGGGTCACCTGCAAGCGAATCAAGCGCTCTTCGCGCTCGACCCCGAGTTCGATCGCTTTCTCCGCCGATGCGCGAATCGACGCGCGCAATTTGTCTGCCGTTGCAATCGGCTCGCCGTTGACAGATACGACGCGGTCGCCGGTGCGCAGACCGGCCTGTGACGCGGGACTTCCTTCTGTGACCTGACCGATGCGCGTCGGTCCCTGATACAGGACGAAGCCCAAGCGCCCGATCAGGTCGCCGTCCAGATCCTCTGGCGTAACCGATGCCGGCTGAACCGTCAGTTCGCGGCGCCGAGCATCGCGGCTTTCGACTTCGATTTCGATGGGCGCGGTCGAAACTGCGCGCTGCAGCAGCAGCCAGCGCAATTCGTTCCACGAACGTACCGGATTGCCTGCAACGCCAACGACGGTGTCGCCCGCCAGCAACCCGGCCCGCGCAGCTGGAGTAGCTGGCGCGGGCGTCCCGACCACCGCGGCCGGTTCGAACACGCCGACAACACTCAGAAACCAGTACACCGCGACCGCGAGCAACAAGTTTGCAACTGGACCTGCTAGCACGATCGCAATCCGCTTCGCCACAGACTGCCGATTGAATGCGCGCGGCAGATCAGCTGCTGCGATCGGAAGGCACTCCGGATCACGCTCATCAAGCATGCGCACGTAGCCGCCAAGCGGAAGCGCCGACAGGACCCACTCAGTGCGATCCTCGCCGCGTACCCAACGCGCGAGCGGCCGGCCGAAGCCGATCGAAAAGCGCAGCACTTTGACGCCGGCTTTTTTGGCGACCCAGTAGTGACCGTACTCGTGGATCACAACCAGCAGGCCGAGCGTGACCAGGAATGCGGCGATCGTCGTCAGTAGCGTCATTGAACTTTGTCCAGCACGAGTTCGCTCGAGCGGCCGCGCGCTTCGCGGTCGATGTGCAATACATCATCAATCGTGTGCGGCGGCGGCGGATCGTATGTTTCGAGCATCTGTTCGATCGTCGGTGCAATCGCGGTAAAAGGCAACCGTTCTTCCAGAAACGCTTGGACTGCGACTTCGTTGGCGGCGTTCAACACCACGCTGGCGGCGCCGCCACGTCGCAGCGACGCATACGCGTAGTCCAGGCATCGGAAGCGCTTCCGGTCCGGTACCTCGAACGTCAATGGGCCCACGCTGGCGAAGTCGAGCCGCCGCGCCCCGCTCGCGACGCGCTCGGGCCACGCCAGCGCATACGCCAGCGGCGTACGCATGTCGGGCGTTCCCATTTGGGCCAGCACCGAGCCGTCCCTGAATTCGACCATCGAGTGGATAACGCTCTGCGGATGGATCACGATGTCGATGCGATCGGCCGGTATGCCAAACAGCCAGCTCGCTTCGATCACCTCGAGACCCTTGTTCATCAGGGTTGCCGAATCGACCGAAATCTTGCGCCCCATCACCCACTTCGGATGCGCACACGCTTCGTCCGGTGTGACGCCATCGAGATCGTCGCGATTCAGAAACGGGCCGCCCGACGCGGTGAGTATCAGGCGCGCTCCGACGCGTTCGGCCTCGCTGACTCCAGACAAGCACTGGTGAATCGCGTTGTGTTCGCTGTCGACCGGCAACAACACACCCCCGCCGCGCTGCACGGCGGCCATCAGTAACGCGCCAGCGCAAACGATCGCTTCCTTGTTGGCCAGCAGCAATCGTTTACCCGCCTCCGCCGCAGCCAATGTCGGCTCCAGCCCCGCGGCGCCGACGATCGCAGCCAGCACCGTGTCGGACTCGGGTGCGTGAGCCACATCGACGAGCGCGGCGCGTCCGGCACGCGCCTGCGCTTTCGCTCCGCGCGCGTGCAGCGCATCGCGCAGCGCTACCTCGAGCGCCGCATCGCCGATGACGGCGACATCGGCTTTGAATCTCGCCGCGATGTCTGCAAGCTCGTTCACATTCGATTGCGCCGTGACCGCGTGCACGCGAAAACGCTGCGGATGGTGCGCGATCACGTCAAGCGCACTCGCACCGATCGAGCCGGTGGCACCCAGGATCGTGATGCTCCTCATCGAACCAGCCATTGGATCAGCACCGCCGACGGCAGCAGCGGCACCATCGCATCGACGCGATCGAGAACGCCGCCGTGGCCGGGCAGTAGCTGGCCGCTGTCCTTTACGCCGGCCTGCCGCTTCAACAAACTTTCAAACAGATCGCCCACGATGGATAGCGTCACCAGCAGCGCGAGCAGGAACAGCGCAACCGCCGGACCGACCGCTGCAAACAAACTGTTCGAATAAATCCGCGGGTCCGGAACGAGCAACCAGACCACAAGCGCCAGCAGCAAGACCGCCAGAATCGCGCCCACAACGCCCGCCCACGTCTTGCCCGGACTGATATGAGGCGCCAGCTTTCTGCGTCCGAACGCGCGGCCAGCGAAATACGCGGCGGTATCGGCGACCCATACGATCAACAACACCGAAAGCAACGCGAGCACTCCCTGCGACAAGAAACGCATCAGTGCGAACCATGCGGCGAGCACGAGCAAAACTGCGAGCCCCATGGCGACCAGTCGCGGCAGGCGCAGCGTCATCGCCGTGGGCTGCAACAGCAACACCACAATCGCGATCCACATGGCAACGGCGACTGCGGCGAGCGGCAACACGACAGCGTCGATCGTATTGGCTGAAGCGAGCAACACCGCAAGCAGCACAGCGCTGACGATCAGCGCCCCGACGATCGCCATTGATCGAGTTGCACCGGTCAACTGCAACCATTCAGCCAGCGCAAATCCCAGCAGCACAGTTACCACCACGCCAAACGCAGTCGATGACCAAACCATCGCGCCAATCGCGACGATCAGCAGCACCGCCGCCGTTGCAACGCGCTGCTTCAGCACGAATGCCTTACCTGTCGGCTACGCGGCATCGGCAATCGTCGCGCGCCCGTCAAGCTGCTCGCTGGTCATGCCGAAGCGCCGCTGCCGGCTGGCAAACCAGTCGAAAGCGCGATCAAGCTCGGCAGCGTCGAAGAGCGGCCATAGCACGTCGCAGAAGTAGAACTCCGTGTACGCCAGCTGATACAGCAGGAAGTTGCTGATGCGTTTTTCGCCGCCGGTGCGTATCAGCAGATCGGGTTCGGGCGCGAACGCCAGCGCGAGATGCGATTCGATTTCCGACTCGCTGAGTGCAATCTGGTCGACGCCGGATTCAAGCTGCGCGTTTGCGGCGCGCGTAGCCGCCTGCGCGATGTCCCAGCGGCCGCCGTAGTCGGCGCATATCGTCAACTGCAGCTTGGCTGTTGTGTTCAGTGCGACGCTCGGACTCGACGATCAGGCGGCGCAGCTCGGACTCGAACCCGGAGCGATCACCCACCACGCGCAGCCGCACGCCGAGCTCGATCAGTTTGTCGATCTCGCGTTGCAAAGCGAACACAAAGAGTTTCATCAGCGTCGACACTTCGTCGGGAGGCCGCCGCCAGTTCTCCGAGCTGAAAATAAACAGTGTCAGATATTCGACTCCGCGCTCGCCACACGCCTGCAGTGTCGAACGCACGGCGTCGACACCGCGCGAATGGCCCGCGACTCGTGGCTTGCCTTCCGCCAGTGCCCAGCGGCCATTGCCGTCCATGATGATCGCAACATGCCGCGGAATGCGGCGCGCAGAGCTCGAACCTGTCGAAGACGGGGAGGTACGCACGGCCGGCGAAATGGTCCGCTGATGACCGTCAAACGGTCATCACCTCTTGTTCTTTCTCCGCCCCGAGCCTGTCGATCTCGGCGACGTATCGATCGGTCAACTTCTGGATCGCCTCCTCGGCACGGCGATCGTCGTCCTCGGAAATCTCCTTGTTCTTCAGCATTTCCTTGACGTGATGATTCGCATCGCGCCGCAGGTTGCGCACCGCGATCTTTGCGGTTTCACCTTCGTGCTTGACGACCTTGACCAGCTCCTTGCGGCGCTGCTCGGTCAGCAGCGGCATCGGCACGCGCACGATGTCACCGCTGGTGGCGGGATTCAACCCGAGATCGGATTCGCGAATCGCTTTTTCGACGACCGGAATCATTTTCTTTTCCCACGGCTGGATGGTGATCGTGCGCGCATCACCGAGGCCGACCTGCGCCACCTGATTCAGCGGCATCATCGAGCCGTAGTAGTCGACCTGAATGTGATCGAGCAACCCGACGTGCGCGCGACCGGTACGTACCTTCGCGTAATCGTGCTTCAACGCTTCGACCGACTTCTGCATCTTCTGCTCGGTCGATTTTTGAATCTCCGCAATGCTCATCGGCTCACTCCTTACGTCTAGACATGAACCAGCGTGCCTTCGTCCTCTCCCAGCACCACGCGCTTTAGCGCGCCGCGCTTGGCGATATTGAACACCTTTATCGGCAGACTTCTGGTCGCGACACAGCGCAAACGCCGTGGCATCCATGATCTGCAGCTTGCGATTCGAGCGCCTCGTCGAACGTGATCGTCGAGTAGCGCGTCGCGTTCGGATCCTTCTTCGGATCGGCGGAGTAGACCCCGTCGACCTTGGTCGCCTTCAAAACGATCTGCG
This sequence comes from uncultured beta proteobacterium, assembly GCA_963791315.1. Classification (GTDB taxonomy): domain Bacteria; phylum Pseudomonadota; class Gammaproteobacteria; order Burkholderiales; family Burkholderiaceae_F; genus JACCZX01. The sequence continues at coordinate 93,211 of CAWBRQ010000006.1, read as the reverse complement.
CACCGATCTCCGAGCCGCGCAGTGCAGCGGCGGTGTCGGTCGTGAAAAACGGATTGCCGGTGCCGGCGGCGAAGATCACGATCTTGCCCTCTTCCAGGTAGCGCAACGCCTTCGGGCGAATGTACGGCTCGACCACCGCCTCGATGTTCAGCGCGGACTGCACGCGTGCTTCGACGCCCGCGCGACGCAGCGCATCCTGCAGCGCCATCGCGTTCATGATGGTGGCCATCATGCCCATGTAATCGGCAGTCGCGCGGTCCATTCCCTCGGCGCCAAGCGCGACGCCGCGGAAGATATTGCCGCCACCGATAACGACCGCGACTTCGACGCCGAGACGCACGACTTCGCTCAGGTCGGCGACCATCGCCTCGACCGTCGTCGCGGTTGATACCGAACGCGTCGTCGCCCATCAACGCTTCGCCCGACAATTTCAGCAACACGCGCCGATAGGCCGGAGCGGGCTGGTTGTCGATCGTCGCGTCGTTGGCCGACATGCGTTTACTCGGGCATCAAATTGGGGCTCACGCGCGGGCGGTCGCCATCGCCGCAACTTCGGCTGCGAAATCAGCTTGCTTTCGTTCGATACCCTCGCCCACGACGTACAGCACGAAGCTGGCGACGCTGGCGCCCTTGCCTTTGAGCAGCTGCTCGATCGTTTGCTTGCCGTCTTCCGCCTTGACGAAGACCTGACCCAGTAAAGTCACTTCGCGCAAATACTTCTGTACCGTGCCTTCAGCGATCTTATCGAGCATGGCTTCGGGCTTGCCTGCCTCGCGCGCCTTCTCGACGGCGATGCGCCGCTCGGTAGCGAGCAAATCGGACGGCACGCCGGTCGCATCGAGCGACTTCGGCTTGCTCGCCGCAATATGCATCGCGACATCTTTCGCCAGGTCCGAATCGCCGCCCACTAGATCGACCAGCACGCCGATCTTGCTGCCGCCGTGGATATAGCTGGCCAAGCTTCCTTTCGCTTCGACTCTCGCAAAGCGCCGGATCGAAATGTTCTCGCCGATTCTGCCGATCAGCGCAGTACGCGTCGTCTCAACGGTGCTGGAGCCCAGCGGCAACGACGACAAGGCCTGCACATCGGTCGGCTTTTTCGTCGCCACCAGCTTCGCGAGATCCTTTGCGAATTGAATGAAGTCCGCATTCTTCGCAACGAAGTCGGTCTCCGAGTTCACTTCGACGATCGCGCCGACCTTGCCTGCGCTATCGATATCGATCGCGACCACGCCTTCGGCCGCGACTCTGGATGCTGCCTTGCTCGCCTTGTTGCCGAGCTTCACGCGCAGGATCTCTTCAGCCTTTGCCATGTCGCCATCGGCCTCGGCCAGCGCCTTCTTGCACTCCATCATCGGCGCATCGGTCTTCTCACGCAGTTCCTTGACCATCGCCGCGGTAATTTCCGCCATCCCTACTCCCAATCTGTTTCTACAAAAAAGGGGCTTGCGCCCCTTCCAAGCCTATGCGTTCGTTGAAGCTATTGCGCTTCGTTCACTTCGACGAACTCTTCATCGTTGTCGCTGGCAGCTGCCTGCACCACACCCTGCAGCGCTGCCGCCTTGCCTTCGAGCACCGCATCGGCGATGCCGCGCGCGTACAGCCGCACGGCACGGCTCGAATCGTCGTTACCCGGTATCACGTACGCGATGTTCTCGGGCGAGTGGTTCGTGTCGACCACCGCCACCACCGGAATGCCGAGCTTGGCCGCTTCCAGAATCGCAATCTTGTGATAACCGACATCGATCACGAACAGGGCGTCGGGCAATGCGTTCATGTCCTTGATGCCGCCGATCGCCTTGTTGTGCTTCTCGATCTCGCGCTGAAAATCGAGCGCCTCTTTCTTTGACATGCGCTCGGTGCCGTTGTCGGCGACGATCTGCTCCATTTCCTTCAGGCGCTTGATGGACACCTTGACCGTCTTGAAGTTGGTCAACATGCCGCCGAGCCAGCGCTGGTCGACAAACGGCATGCCGGCGCGCTGCGCTTCCTCGACGATCGTCTCGCGCGCCTGGCGCTTGGTGCCGACGAAAAGTATCGTGCCGCGATTGCTCGCCAGCTGGCGCACGAACTTGGTCGCCGCCTGAAACTGATCAAGCGTGCGCTCGAGGTTGATGATGTGAATCTTGTTGCGGTGACCGAAAATGAACGGTGCCATTTTCGGATTCCAGAAGCGCGTCTGGTGTCCAAAGTGGACCCCGGCTTCCAGCATTTGACGCATCGTTACCGACATCTACATTCTCCAAGGTTAGATCCGGCACTGGCATCGAGGCGGGACTGGAGTTTTCGATCCGGGCCCGCACCTTGGGGATGCCGTGCGTGATTTCTCGCTGCTCTCGTTCGCCGTTATGGCAAATCTCTCGATTTCGAACGACTAAGCCGCAAGTAGCCGGATATTATAGCTAACTCGGACGAAAAGACCCACTTCCATGGCCATCGTAATCAAGACAGTCGAAGAAATCGCCGGAATGCGCGTCGCCGGCCGGCTGGCCTCGGAAGTCCTGGACTTCGTGGCCCCGTATGTGAAGCCCGGCGTCACCACCGGTGAGCTGGATCGGCTTTGCCACGACTACATGACCAATGTGCAGAAGCACGATACCGGCACCGCTGAACTACGCGCCGCCCGGCTATCGCCCGTTTCCGAAGGCGATCTGCACGTCGGTTAACCATCAGGTGTGCCACGGGATCCCGGGCGACAAGGCGCTGAAGAACGGCGATGTGCTGAACATCGACGTCACGGTCATCAAGGACGGCTTTCACGGCGACACCAGCCGCATGTACTTCGTCGGCGAGCCGTCGATCGCGGCGCGGCGCCTAAGCGACGTCACGTATGACTGCATGTGGCTCGGCATCGACCAAGTGCGGCCGGGTGCCACCATTGGCGATATCGGCCACGCAATCCAGGTGCACGCCGAAAAAAATGGATACAGCGTCGTACGCGAGTTCTGCGGTCACGGCATCGGTCGCAAGTTTCACGAAGAGCCGCAAATCCTGCACTACGGCAAGCCCGGCACGCTCGAGCCGCTGACCACCGGCATGACCTTCACCGTCGAACCGATGATCAACGCCGGGCGACGCGAGATCAAGGAGCTGGCGGACGGCTGGACCATCGTCACCAAGGACCATTCGCTGTCAGCACAATGGGAGCACACGGTGCTGGTCACCGAATCCGGCTATGAAGTGATGACGCTTTCGGCCGGCTCGCCCGCCTTGCCCGCGTTCATTCAAAAAGGAAATGCAGAGGCGCGCGAGCACGAGCACGCCCCAGCGTAATTCTTTGTGAACGATATCGCGTTCAAGCTGCGCGATCGCCTGCGGCAAGAGCGCGCACTCCTGATCCAACGTTTCAACGCCGGCGGCTCGGTCGACGCCTTGCTGCGCGGGCTCTCGCGCTCGGTCGACCGCTTGTTGCGGGAAGTGGCCGAGGCAAGCGGCATCACGTCGCGCGCGACGCTGATTGCGGTAGGCGGCTACGGTCGCGGCGAGTTATTCCCTCACTCTGACGTCGACGTGCTGATCCTGCTCAATCAGCCGCCGACCGAAGAAGACGCACGAACCATCGAGAATCTGGTCAGCCTGCTATGGGACCTGGGCGTGCCGCTCGGGCACAGCGTGCGAACGCTCGACGAATGCATTGGTGAGGCGCAGCGCGATATCACCATCCTGACGGCGATGCTCGAGTCGCGGCTGTTGACAGGCCCGCGTTCGCGTTACGTCGCATTTTCGCGCGCCGTCGTCGCGACCCTGGACCGCGAGGCGTACTTCCGCGCGAAGCTGCTCGAGCAGAAGCAACGGCATATCAAGTACGAAGAAGCACCGTACAGCCTCGAACCGAATGTCAAGGAGAGTCCCGGCGGCTTGCGCGACCTGCAGGTCGTTGTTTGGGTGGCGCGTGCGAGCGGCTACGGCGGCAGCTGGGCCGAGCTTGCACGGCGCGGATTCATCACCGACGAAGAGGCTCGCATCATTCGGCGCAGCGAGCGGCGCATCAGGGAAATCCGCGCGCGATTGCACCTGGTGACAGGGCGCCGCGAGGACCGGCTCGTGTTCGACGTGCAGGACGCGGTGGCGCAGATGAGTTCGGTCCACGCCACTGCCAATTGCCGTCCAAGCGAAGTGCTGATGCAGCAGTATTACCGCTCGGCCAAGGTCGTCACGCAGATGAATACGATCCTGCTGCAGAACATCGAGCAGCGGCTCTTTGGGCGCGATCAAAGCGATGTGCGCGCGCTCGACGCGACTTTCGTAGTCCGCAACGAGCTGCTCGATCTGGCGCACGAGTCCGGCCTCGAGCTCGACCCGAACGGGATCCTCCGCGCGTTCCTAATCATGGCGCAGCACCGCGAGCTGAAAGGCATGTCGGCGCAGTTGATGCGCGCCCTGTGGCACGCGCGCGTCAAGGTCGACGCACGCTACCGGCGCAACCCGGCCAACCGCGCCACGTTCATCGCGCTGTTGCAGCAGCCTAAGGGTGTGTTGCACGAGCTGCGCCGGATGAACGACCTGTCGGTGCTGGGCCGGTATCTGCCTGTGTTCCGGCGCATCGTCGGACAGATGCAGCACGACCTGTTTCATGTCTACACGGTCGATCAGCACATCCTGCAGGTCCTGCGCAATCTGCGCCGGTTCACGCTGTCCGAGCACGCCCACGAATATCCGCTGTGCAGCCAGTTGATGGCGGACTTCGATCGGCCGTGGGTGCTCTACATCGCCGCGATCTTTCACGACATCGCGAAAGGGCGCGGCGGCGATCACAGCGATCTTGGCAGCCGGGATGCGCGCAAGTTCTGTCGCGATCACGGGCTCGACCGCGCCGACACCGCGCTGGTCGAGTTCCTGGTGGCACAGCACCTGTTGCTGTCGCAGGTCGCGCAGAAGCAGGATCTGGCCGATCCCGCGGTGATCGAGCGCTTCGCGGCGCTCGTCAAGGACGAGCGCACGCTGGTCGCACTGTATTTGCTGACGGTCGCCGATATTCGCGGCACCAGCCCGAAGGTCTGGAATGCGTGGAAGGGCAAGCTGCTCGAAGACCTGTTTCGCTCGACGCGACGGCTGCTCGGCGGCGGAACCGTTGCCCCGACCGCAGTCCTCGAAGGCCGCAAACAGGAAGCGATGCGCATATTGCGGTTGTATGGCTTGTCCGACGACGTGCGCGATGCGCTATGGCGCCAGCTCGACGTCGTTTACTTCCTGCGCCACAGCGCACAGGACATCGCCTGGCACACGCGCTCGTTGTTTAGCAAAGTGGACAGTGAGCGACCGATCGTGCGCGCGCGCCTGGCACCGATCGGCGAAGGCGCGGAGGTGCTGATCTATGTCAAAGACCAGAAAGGCCTGTTCGCGCGTGTTTGCGGCTATTTCGACAGCCGCAACCTGAGCATTCTCGATGCGCGTGTGCACACAACACGCCACGGGTATGCGCTCGACACGTTTCTGGTGACCGATCACGGCCGTGCGCATCACTATCGCGAGCTGTTAAGTCAGGTTGAACACGAGCTCGCCGAGTGGATATCGAAAGAGCACGCGCTGCCGGTACCGGCGCCGCCCGAGAAATACCGGCAATCGCGGCAATCGCGCCAGTTTCCGGTATCGCCGAGCGTGCAGGTGCAGCCCGACGAGCGCGGATCGCGATTTCTGCTGTCCGTCGTTGCGACGGACCGGCTCGGTCTGCTGTATTCGATCGCGCGTGTACTTGCCAACCACGACCTTGAGGTCCACACCGCCAAGATCCTGACGCTCGGCGAGCGCGCGGAAGACGTGTTTTTGATCTCGGGCGCCCAACTCGAATCCGCAAAGGGCCAGCTGGCGATCGAAAGCGATCTGCTCGAGGCGCTCGCAACACCGCTTCACTCGTCGGCGTCGGCCATCTCCGGAAACAGAATGTCCGTGTAGCCGAAGCGCGAGAAATCGCGCACGCGCATCGGGTACAGGATGCCGTCGAGGTGATCGCATTCGTGCTGCACGACACGCGCATGGAATCCGTCGGCAACGCGATCGATAGGCCGGCCTTGCAGATCGACGCCGCGATAGCGGATCTTCGAGTGGCGTGCAACGACACCGCGCAAACCAGGCACCGACAAGCACCCTTCCCAGCCCTCTTCCATTTCGTTGCCAATCGGTTCGATCACCGGATTGATCAGGATAGTTTGCGGCACCGGATCGGCATCGGGGTAGCGAGGGTTACGTGCTTCAGGATCGTTGTAGCCGAAGATCACCAGGCGCAATGGCACACCGATTTGCGGCGCCGCCAGCCCCGCACCGCTCGCTGCATGCATCGTCTCGAACATGTCGTCGACCAGCGTCTTGAGCTCGGGCGCGGACAGGTCATCGCACCGGCTGCGACGCTTCCAGCAGCCGCGGATCACCCATCCGCAGAATTTCGTGAATCACGGCGTCCTCTCGAAAAACGACGTAAGAATGCGCACGGCCCGCACGATGCTTTGATTCATCACTTCTCCGAGCTCTTCCAGCTTGATCGCTTGCACGCTGTCTCCGCGACCGGCCGCGTGGTTGATCACGACAGCGATTGATGCGTATTCAAGATTCGCCTCGCGCGCCAGCACCGTCTCCGGCATGCCGGTCATTCCGACGACGTCACCGCCTTCGCGCGCGATCCGCTCGATCTCTGCCGCCGTTTCGAGCCGTGGTCCCTGCGTGCACGCGTAAACGCCACCGTCGAACACTTTCTCATTGCACGCTGCGGCAGCAGCGATCAGCCGGCCGCGCAACGCTCTCGAATACGGCTGTGTGAAGTCGACGTGCGTCACCGGCATCTCCGAGCCTTCGAAAAAAGTGCTCTTGCGGCTGTGCGTGTAGTCGATGATCTGATTGGGTAGCACCAGAGTGCCAGGCGCCAGATCGTCACGGATCCCGCCGACGGTGGCCACCGCGATGACACCTTCGACTTTCAATTCCTTCAGCGCCCAGATGTTGGCGCGATAGTTGATCTCGTGCGGCGACAACGTGTGTCCGTAGCCGTGGCGCGCGAGGAACACGACCTCGGCACCTGCGAATTCGCCGAACGTCAATGCTCCCGACGGTTCGCCATACGGTGTGCGCATCACCTGCCGGCGCTGGTTCTGTAGCGCGGTGAGCTTGGCCAGGCCGCTGCCGCCGATGATTGCGTACAAACTAGTCTCCCAGCATTTTTTGTAATTGCGCTTCGTCGATGATAGACACCTCAAGCTCGCGTGCCTTGGCGAGCTTCGATCCGGCGTCATCGCCGGCGACGACATAATCGGTCTTCTTCGACACCGACCCGGATACCTTCCCGCCTGCCGCCTCGATCATCGATTTGGCATCGTCGCGCTTTAGCGTCGGCAACGTTCCGGTGATAACGAACGTCTTCCCGGCCAGCGGCCCGGCCGGCGCTCCGCTTTGTCTACGAGCCGGATCTGTCTCTGGCCATCGAACTCCGGCAGCGCGCAGCTGCGCGATGCCTTCGCGGTTGTGCGATTCGACGAAGAAATGCGCGATCGATGCGGCAACCACAGGCCCCACATCGGGTACTTGCAGCAGTTCGTCTTCCGATGCATTGATGATCGGATCCAGCCTGCCGAAATGCCGCGCCAAATCGCGGGCGGTCGACTCACCCACATGTCGTATGCCGAGCGCGTAGATGAAACGCTCGAGTGTTGTGCTGCGCGCGCGTTCGAGCGCCGCAACCAGATTCGCGGCCGATTTGCCTCCCATCCGGTCGAGACCCGCCAGAGTTTCGACGCCCAGCTTGAATAAGTCGGCGGGCGCCTGCACCAAACCGCTTTCGACAAGTTGATCCACGATCTTGTCGCCCAGCCCCTCGATATCGAGCGCGCGCCGGCTTGCAAAATGCAGCAGCGCCCCCTTGCGCTGCGCACCGCACACCAGGCCGCCGGTGCAGCGCGTGACCGCCTCGCCCTCCTCGCGATAAACGCGCGAGGAGCACACCGGGCAGCGGGCCGGCATCTTGAAGACCCTGGCGTCACGCGGCCTGCGCTCGGGAATCACCGCAACAACTTCGGGAATAACGTCGCCGGCGCGGCGCACGATAACGGTGTCGCCGATGCGAACGTCCTTGCGCCGAATCTCGTCTTCGTTGTGCAAGGTGGCGTTCGTCACCGTGACACCACCAACGAACACCGGCGCAAGACGCGCCACGGGCGTCAACGCTCCAGTGCGGCCCACCTGGATATCGATGCCAGTCAGTTGTGTCACCGCTTCCTGCGCCGGGAATTTGTGCGCAATCGCGAAGCGTGGCGCGCGCGAGACGTAGCCCAGCAGCTGTTGATCGGCCCGCGAATTGATCCGGTAGACAACGCCGTCGATTTCATATGGCAGCGTCGGGCGCCGCTCGCCAACCGCTGCGTAAAAACGCAAGCAACCGGCAACGCTATCGACGACTGCGCGTTCGCGCGCTACCGGAACACCCAGATCGACGAACCAGTCGAGCAGTGCCGCGTGCGTCGTCGGCTCAGCCGCGCCTTGCAGCTCGCCCAATCCGTACGCAAAAAAGCGCAACGATCGCTCGGCAGTGATGCGAGGATCGAGCTGCCGCAGCGCGCCGGCAGCGGCATTGCGCGGATTCGCATATTCGCGTTCCTCCTTCGCGCGCTGCCGCTCATTCAGTCGCTCGAACTCACGCTTGAACATCATCACTTCGCCGCGGACTTCGAGCACCGCCGGCGCCCGCTTGCCCAGACTCAGCGGAATCGCACGAATGGTGCGGATGTTCGCGGTGACGTCCTCACCCACCGCGCCATCGCCGCGCGTCGCGCCCAAGACAAGCTCACCGCGCTCGTAGCGCAGATTGACCGCGAGGCCGTCGAACTTGAGCTCGCATGCGTACTCGATCTGTTCCACCGGGCGGCCGGCTCGCGCCAACGCATCGCGCGCGCGCGTATCGAACGCTGCGACGCTCGCTGCATCGAATGCATTGTTTAGCGACAACATTGGAGCCGCGTGCCGAACCTCGCGAAACTCGCGGCTGGCGGTTCCGCCAACGCGCTGGGTCGGCGAGTCGGCGCTAATCAACTCCGGGTGCGCCGCTTCAAGCGCCTGCAGTTCTCGCATCAGCCGGTCGTACTCGGCGTCCGGCAACGTTGGCTGATCGAGCAGGTAGTAGTCGTGATCGGCACGCGCGATCTGTTCGCGCAGACGCCGAATGTCCTCCGCCGGCGGCTTTGCGCGCGCCATGCGCAATATCAACCCACGTAGAGGCGACGCGCGCGTGTCGAACCTGGCTCGATGCCGGAGGCACGCATGTCGCCCGCCAGTTTTTCGAGCTCGGATTCGATCGCCGCTTGCGCGGCAGCTTCGACGACGCGGCCATTGTCATCGACGACGCGCGCGTCCAGGCGTGCAGCGAGCTGATGCGCAATCTCGAACAATCTTGACAGCGGCGCTGGGGCGGTAGCCGAGCGTGGCACGTCGAGCGACAGCGTAAGGCGCTGCGTCGGAAACGTTGCTGCAGAGGTCATCGATAGAGCGATGGGATGCTCCGCGTCCAGTTGCTCCCACCGCTCGCGCTCGACGCCGCTCAGCCCCGCCTCGATCGCAGCTGCGTCGACACTGGCGTGGCTCCATGGGTCCGCCAGCGCCTCCAGCGTCAGCGTTATCTGAACGTCGAAGCGCGCGCACATCGCGTCGAGTGCCGCTGCCTGCTGCACCAGCCGCGCAACGTCGGGGGCGTCGAAATCCGCGTCGACCGACACCGCAATCTGCTGGACGGCCGCTATGAAGCGCGACGCATCGATTTCGCCCAGCGAATGGCGCCGCGTAGCCAGCTGCACAGCGATCAACATCTCGGAATAGAAACCAAACCGGTCGGGCAAGCTCCAGCGTCCAGCCTTGCCGTCCCATACTGCCAGATGAATCGGCAATGGCAATGCAAGCCGATCGAGTTGCGCGCGCGCCTCGAGCGCGGCCACACCATCAAACGCGTGAACGCAGCGCAGCTCGAGCATGACATCGAGCAGCGCATCCTCGACCCATCCGCCTACCGGCTGCGTCTCCGCCGAAGCGTCGTCACTCGGAGGGTCACTGATACTCGCCTCGGGCTCGAGCGAAGGTCCCATCGTCGGCTCGATTCGTACCGGAGACTGGTGGCTGTTGCGCGCGTTGCGAGACAAGCCCGCGCGAACCGGCAAGGGGCGACTAACCGACGCGACGTCACCGTCGCTTGCGGCTTCATCAAGCCGAGCCGATTTGCGTTCCTGCCATTTACCGTACAGATAGAGCGCAATCAGCAAGACGGCCGCGATCGCCAGCAGCACCCAGGTCAGCGGTCTCATGCTCGCGCGTTACGCGGCCTCGGCAGTCAACCGCACGGCACTGTCGATATCGACGGCGACGATGCGCGATACCCCTTGTTCCTGCATCGTGACGCCGACCAACTGCTGCGCCATCTCCATCGAAATCTTGTTGTGCGTGATGAACATGAACTGCGTGTTATCCGTCATCGATTCGACCAGCCGGCAGAAGCGTTCGGTATTGGCATCGTCGAGCGGCGCGTCAACCTCGTCGAGCAGGCAAAACGGCGCCGGATTCAGCTTGAACAACGCGAACACCAACGCAATCGCCGTCAGCGCTTTCTCGCCTCCCGAGAGCAGGTGAATCGTGCTGTTGCGTTTACCCGGAGGCTGCGCCATCACCTGGACCCCAGCGTCGAGAATCTCTTCGCCGGTCATGATCAACCGGGCCTCGCCGCCACCGAAGAGCTTCGGAAACAACTGACCGAAACTGAACGTTGACCGCATCGAATGTCTGCTGCAGCATCTGCCGCGTCTCTCGATCGATCTTGCGAATCGCATCCTCGAGGGTCGTGATGGCCGCGGTCAGGTCCGCAGACTGCGCATCGAGGAAAGCTCTTTCGTTCACGCGACGTTGTCAGCTCTTCGAGCGCGGCAAGGTTGACGGCGCCCAGTGCTTCGATTTCCTGCGTAAGGCGCGCGATCTCGGCCTGCAGCGCAGCGGCTCTTCTGCGGCGGCTTCGTGAGCTTCGCCGTCAATACTGCCTCGTCGGCGCCGGCCTCGGCAAGCTGACTTGCAAACTGCTCTGCAGCCAGCCGTGCTGCCTGTTCCTTCAGCTGCAGCTCGGTCAGTTTGTCGCGCAGCGGTTGCACGTCGCGCTCGAGCGTCATCCGCTTCTCGTCGGCGGTGCGCAGTTGTTGCGCGAAGTCGTCCAAATCGGCTACGCGCCTGACGCAGCGATTCTTCGGCCGCCGAACGGCGCGCAAGCCAGTCGGCAAGCCCGGCGCGCGCGCCGCTGTCGTCAAGACGCTTTAGCTCATCATCGGCCCTGCCGATTTCATCCGCCAACCGCTGAGCGTCTGCGCTTGCTGCCTCGGCGCCTCGCGCCAAATCAACGCTCTCGCTCACGGTTCGAGTTCAAGGCGAATTCGACAGTGCTGGCGCGCCGTGTCGAGCACGCGCTGCTCGTCGCGCGCGGCACGCAGCGCTCGATCGGACTGCCTCGTAAGTGCAGACGTGCGCTTTCAACGGCCTCCTGGCGCGGTGACAACTCGGCGTCGAGTTGCTCGAAACGTGCATCCGCCTGCGCACGCTGCGAGCGTGCTTCGCGCTCGTTGGCTTCGATCTCCTGCATCTCAGTGTCGATCTGACCGGTGCGATGCCGGACGCGGTCGATCAATTCTTCGAGGCGAACCGACTCGAGTCTGCAGCGCATGCATCTGCGCTCTGCGTCGCCGTCGCCATCCTGCCGCGCCGCATCTCGCGCCAGCTGCGCTGATTTCAATTCGGCCTCGGCGCGCGCAACCGCAGCTGTTGCTTGCTCGGCGATCAGCCTCTGAGCGCGTACTTCGCGCTCGAGATTGTCGATCTCCAGTCGGCGTGCGAGCAGACCCGAAGCCTGATCGTCGGCGGCGTAAGAAGTGCACGTCGTGCCGCGACACGCGGTGCGCCGCCTGGACGACAAACTGCCCCCCAGCAGGCAATTCGTTGCGTGCCGCCAGTGCCGACCGCAAGGTCGTCTGCAACAAATACGTTGGCGAGCCAGTCTGCGAGCACCGCGGCAAACGCGGCATCGTGCGTACGCACCAGTTCGCTGAGCCGACGGAACCCGGTCATCTGCGGCAAACTGCGCGCATCGCTGGGCAATGCCATCGCCGGTTGAATAGAAAGCAACGCGCGCCGGTGGCGCAGTCTGCGAGCCAGGCCACCGATCGTGTCCAGTTTGCCGACTTCGACTCCTTGTACGCGCTCGCGCAACACCGCCTCGAACGCGGTCTCCCAACCGGGTTCGACAACTAGCTTGCGAAACAGGCGCGGCAACTTCTCCAGCCCCTGCGCCCGCAGCCACGGATCGAGCTTGGCATTCGGCCTCGACGCTCGCCTGCACTTGCTGCAGCGCCTGCAGATCGCGCCTCGATGCCTCGCCAGTGCTTCGGCCTGGCGTGCGCGATCGTCGACGCGCTGCTGTCGTTGCTCGGTCATCCGATCGACGTGTCGCCTCGCTGCGCTGCTGCGACTCGGCGCCGGCCGTCACTTCGCTCTCGTTGTCCACGAGCTGCTGCTTCAAGCTCGCGAGCTGCACTTCGTCGGGCGAGCCGATCGACGCCTGCTCCTCGCGCAGTCGCTCGCGCCGCTGCGCGAGCTGCGCCAGCTGACGGTCGGCATTGCGCTGCTCGGCAGCAGCCGCTTCGATCGACTGTTCGGCGAGCGCCGCGTCGGCTTGCGCTGCTGTCACCGCGTCGCGCGTTGCGCGATATGTCTGTTCGAGCTGCGGCAGCTGTGGCCTCGTGCGTCCGAAACGCTTGTCTTCGCCTGCTCCAGCTGCTCGAACCATATCCGCGATCGCTTGCACGAGCTCGACCGCGCGCTGGCGAAGCTCGGCGTGCTCGTTCAGGCGAACGTTGCGGGTCGCGACCAGCGAATCGACCTGGGCCGAGCAGCCGCGTCCGGCTTTCGGCAATCAGGCGTATCTCCGACTCGAGCTTGGCCACTTCGGCGTTGACTTCGAACATCGCGCCCTGCGCGTTGTGCACGGCATCGCTGGCGGCGAAGTGTGCGTTTCGAATGTCTTCCAGCGCTCGCTCGGCGGCGCGCAACTCGGCGACATGCGCATCCAACGCAACGGTGCGATTGGAAATATCGCGCGTCACCCTGTCGCGCTCGGCGTCGGCCTCGCGCCTGCGCGTCAGCCACAGCAGTTGCTGCTGCTCGTCGTGCGTCGCCTGCAGTGCGCGATAGCGTCTGCGCCACCGCGGCTTGCTGCTCGAGCTTGCCGATCTGCGTGTCGAGCTCGCGCAGAATGTCTTCGACACGCGTCAGGTTGTCGCGCGTATCGGCCAGACGGTTCTCGGTTTCGCGACGGCGCTCCTTGTACTTGGACACGCCGGCCGCTTCTTCCAGGAAGATGCGCAGCTCGTCGGGACGGGCCTCGACGATGCGCGAGATCATTCCCTGGCCGATGATCGCGTACGCGCGCGGGCCGAGCCCGGTCCCGAGGAACATGTCGTGCACGTCGCGTCGGCGCACGTTCTGGTTGTTGATGTAATAGCTCGATGAGCCGTCGCGCGTCAGCACGCGCTTGACCGAAATCTCGGCGTACTGCGCCCACGCACCTCCGATGCGGCCTTCGTTGTTTTCGAACGCGAGCTCGACGCTGGCGCGGCCGGCTGGCTTGCGATCGCCCGAGCCGTTGAAGATCACGTCCTGCATCGACTCGCCGCGCAACTCGGCAGCCTTGCTCTCGCCAAGCACCCAGCGCACGGCGTCGATCACGTTCGACTTGCCGCAGCCATTGGGACCGACGACACCAACTAGCGTGCCGGGAACGTCGATCGGCGTCGGATCGACAAATGATTTGAACCCGGCGAGTCTGATCTGCCGAAGGCGCACGTTGTCTGTAGGGATTGTGATTGAGGCGCATGCGAGATGCGCAAAGCATTCGAGAGTGCAGTCGCCGGTCTTCCTACGCGATCTTCGTATAATACCGTGCAAGCCTGTCTGGCTCTTCCGCATTATCCTGCATGCGCCACGCGCCCCTCCAAGATTCTCGAGACTTTCGCTAACCCGTCGCCGCAGCGCGATTACTGGGTGCGAATGAAGATCCCCGAGTTCACGTGCCTGTGTCCGCTGACCGGCCAGCCGGACTTCGCGACGATCGTGCTCGACTTCGTTCCCGATCAAGCGCAACGTCGAGCTGAAAAGCGCTGAAGCTGTACATGTGGTCATATCGCAACGAGGGCGCATTTCACGAGGCGGTGACCAATGCCATCCTCGACGATCTGGTGAAGGCGATTGCAGCCGCGCTTCATGCGACTGACTGCGAAGTGGTATGTGCGCGGCGGGATTTTCACGACCGTGATGGCCGAGCATCGCAAGAAAGGCTGGAAGCCGTGCGGCGCCCGTTGAGCGTCGGCGACGAACTGCCGAGAGGCACGACTCGCGAGTAGCCTTGAATCCCGATCTCGATCGGCTGCAGCCGTACCCGTTCGAGCGGCTGCGCCAGCTGTTCGCCGGCATCGACGCCTGCCGCCGATCTTGCGCCGATCAACCTGTCGATCGGCGAACCGAAGCACCCGACCCCGCCGTTCATCCTCGAGGCCTATGCGAAGGCGCTGCCCGGTGTCGCAAGCTATCCGCTCGACCGCCGGCGTGCCGCAGCTGCGCGAAGCGATCGCGGCGTGGGCGATGCGGCGTTATCAGCTGAAGGCGCTCGACCCTTCGACGCAGGTGCTGCCGGTCGACCGGCACGCGCGAAGCGCTGTTCTCGTTCGCGCAGACGGTCATCGACCGCACGCGCGATGCGCGCGTCGTGGCGCCCAATCCGTTCTATCAGATCTACGAGGGAGCGGCCCTGCTGGCCGGGGCCAAGCCGATCTATCTGCCGACCACGGCCGACGATCGAATTCCGCATGCGAGTTCGACACGCTGACACCGCGCCGAGTGGCGCAACGTCCAGCTGGTCTACGTCTGCTCGCCGGGCAACCCGACCGGCCACGTGATGACGCTCGACGAATGGAAGCAGCTGTTCGAGCTGTCCGACCGGTATGGATTCGTCATCGCCGTCCGACGAGTGCTACTCGGAGATCTACTTCGAAGAAGGCAAGCCGCCGCTCGGCAGCCTACAGGCAGCTGCACAGCTCGGTCGTGATACGCTACGAGCGCCTGGTGATGTTCTGCAGCCTGTCGAAGCGCTCGAGTGTGCCGGGCATGCGATCCGGTTTCGTCGCGGGCGACGCCGATGCGCTGCAGAAATTCCTGCTGTACCGCACCTATCACGGCACGGCGATGAGTGTCCCAGTGCAACATGCGAGCATCGCCGCCTGGCAGGACGAAGCGCACGTCGTCGAAAACCGACGGCTTTACGCGCAGAAGTTTGCAAGCGCCACGCCGCTCATCGCCTCCCGGCTTCCGTGTTCGATACCGGATGCGGCGTTTTACCTGTGGGCACGTACGCCGATCAGCGATACCGAGTACGCGCAGCGCCTGTACGCGCACAGGAATGTGACGGTGCTGCCGGGCAGCTATCTGTCGCGCAATACCAACGGCGGCAATCCCGGTCAGCGGCTATGTCAGGATTGCACTGGTCGCATCGCCCGCCGAGGTGGCCGATGCCGCCGCCCGCATTGCGTCTCTTGATCCAGTATCTCCCGATCCCAAGAGCTCCCGATGAATCTCGAAGCCGTCATCAACGACGCCTACGAGCAAGCGCGCGACGCTTAGTCGCGACATCGGCGCCTCCGGAAGTGCGCGCGGCGGTCGAGCAGACGATCGCGCAGCTCGATGCGGGCACGCTGCGAGTGGCCGAAAAGACGCGACGGCACGTGGGTCGTGCACCAGTGGGTGAAGAAAGCGGTGCTGCTGTCGTTCCGCTTGAACGACAACGCACCGATCCAGGGCGGCTTCGGCCAGTTCTACGACAAGGTGCCGAACAAGTTCGCCATCTGGACGGTGCGCGCGTTCGCGCGATCGGGCGTGCGGGTGGTCCCGCCCGCGGTGGCGCGCCGCGGCAGCTTTGTCGCGAAGAACGTCGTGATGATGCCGTCGTTCGTCAACATCGGCGCCTACGTGGACGAGGGCACGATGGTCGACACCTGGGTCACCGTCGGCTCGTGCGCGCAGATCGGCAGAGCACGTGCACCTATCCGGCGGCGTCGGCATCGGCGGCGTGCTCGAGCCGCTGCAGGCGAACCCGACGATCATCGAGGACAACTGCTTCATCGGCGCCCGCTCGGAGATCGTCGAAGGCGTCATCGTCGAGGAAAACTCGGTGATCTCGATGGGCGTGTACATCAGTCAGAGCACCAAGATTTACGACCGCGACACCGGCGAAATCAGCTATGGGCGCGTGCCGGCAGGCTCGGTCGTCGTCTCGGGCAATCTGCCCTCGGCGCGACGGCAAATACAGTCTGTACTGCGCGGTGATCGTCAAGAAGGTCGACGCCGGCACCCGCGCCAAGACGGCATCAACGAGTTGCTGCGACCTGAGCGCCGCACGGCGCTGCCGTCCATGGCGAGCGAGCCTCGTGCGTACGCCGGTCCAGCCTGGCCGAGTCGGCGGCTCGCAACGCTCGGACGCGGTTCCGGCGCCCATAAACTTCGCCCACTTTTCATCCGTTTGGCGGTATTCCAATCGCCAATGTCGCGCTTTATCCTTGCCGCTCCGACATCTGGTACCCAGGAACACGACCGATGTCGCTGGAGCGCATGTTCAATCTGATGGCCGAAAAGCAGGCGTCGGATCTGTTTTTCTCGGTTGGCTCGCCGATCACGATCAAGATCAACGGTGTATGCGTGCCGATCAACCAGGATCGCCTGGCGCCGCAAGTCGATCGTTTCGCTGCTGGCCGAGCGCCTGACCGATGCGCACTTCCGCGAGCTCGAAGACTCGCGCGAACTGAACATCGGCTTGCCGGTGCAGGGCATCGGCAGTTTTCGCCTCTGAGCGCATTCCTGCAGCGCGGCTCGATTTCGGCGGTGATTCGTTTCATTCCGCACGACGTCCCGAAGCTCGACGCGCTGCACCTGCCCGAAGTCCTGAAGGATCTGGTCATGGAGCGGCGCGGCATGATCCTGGTCGTCGGCGCCGCCGGATCGGGTAAGTCGACGACGATTGCGTCGATGCTCGACCATCGCAACGAGCTGCCACCGGCCACGTGCTGACCTTCGAAGATCCGATCGAGTATCCTGTTCCGCAACAAGAAGTCGATCATCAATCAGCGTGAAATCGGCTCCGACGCGCGCACGTTGCAAGCGGCGCTGCGCAGCGCGATGCGGCAGGCGCCCGACGTCATCTTCATCGGCGAGATCCGCGACCGCGACACGATGAGCGCGGCGCTCGCGTATTCGATGTCCGGCCACCTCGTCGTCGCCACGCTGCATGCGACCAACAGTTCGCACGCGCTGAACCGCGTGATCAGTTTCTATCCGCCCGAGACGCGCCAGGCGCTGTTCCAGGACATGTCGGTCGCGATGAAGGCGATCGTGTCGCAGCGGTTGATCCGCTCGCAAGCGCGGCGGCCGCGTGCCGTCGGTCGAGGTCCTGATGAATACGCGGCACATCGCCGACCTGATCGAGCGCGGCGACGTGGCCGGCGATCAAGGAGGCGATGGAGCAAAGCCTTGCGCCGGAAAGCATATCCTTCGAGCAGAGCCTGTACACGCTGATCCAGGCCGATCAGATCACGCGCGAGGACGCGCTGGCCGCGGCCGACTCCCAGAACAACCTGCTCTGGTTCATTAACAACGCCGGCAAGCCGCACGTACGCAAGCTGAACGCAAGCAGCGCTCAGCGGAGTCAGGGCAGACGCGTCGTTCTCCGAGTTCACGCTGAACATCTAGAGCGTGCCGACGCGGCGAGGCCTGCCGTTACAATCGGCGCGCCTGCATGCCGCTCATGCATGCGACGGCGCATGCATGAGCCCCACCGAACCTACGTCCACCAGTTGATCGCCCGCCGTTCGGTCACGCCGGACCGACGACGGATGCCAGGCGTTGATTGCGCGAGCGGCTTGCGCCTCGGGCTTCGTCGCCGAGACGATCGCTGGCAACGGCGTCACCAACGCGTGGCTGCGGCGCGGCCAGGCAGCTCCGGTTTTCGTATTTGCCGGCCACACCGATGTCGTGCCGTCCGGGCCGCTCGACAAGTGGGCATCGGATCCGTTCGTGCCGACGCATTCGCAACGGCGCGCTGTACGGACGCGGTGCGGCCGGACATGAAAAGCTCGATCGCCGCCTTCGTCGTCGCGGCCGAGCAGTTCATCGGCGAGCACGCCGCGCACCGCCGGCTCGATCGCGCTGCTGCTGACGTCGGACGAGGAAGGCCCCGCAACCGACGGCACGACGTCAAGGTGGTCGAGGCGCTGCGCGCACGCGGCGAAACCCTCGACTACTGCATCGTCGGTGAGCCGACATCGGTCGACGCGCTCGGTGACACGATCAAGAACGGCCGGCGCGGATCGCTCATCCGGCCGCTTGATCGTCAGCGGCTCCAGGGCCACGTGGCCTATCCGCAATTGGTCGCGCAATCCGGTACACCAGGTGGCACCGGCGCTCGCCGAGCTGGCAGCGGAGCGTTGGGACGACGGCGACGAATTCTTTCCGCCGACCACGTTCCAGGTTTCGAACATGCACGCCGGCACCGGCGCGCTGAACGTGATCCCGGGCACCTGCGAGATCGACTTCAACCTGCGCTTCGCGCCGGTGTCGACCGCCGAATCGCTGCAGCAGCGTATCGAAGTCGGTTCTTGCGCGACATGGTCTCGAGTTCTCGCTGGCGTGGACGCTGGGCGCGCAGCCGTTCCTGACGCCGCCGGGACGATTTGTCGCAGGTCGATCGGCGACGCGATTGCGAAGTCACCGGCATCGCAAGCCCGAGCTTTCGACCACCGGCGGCACATCGGATGGCCGCTTCATTTCGACCTTCTGCCCGCAGGTGATCGAATTCGGTCCCGTCAACGCCTCGATCCACAAGATCGACGAACACATTGCGGTCGCCGACCTCGAGCCGCTGAAGAACGTCTACCGCGCGCACGCTCGAACGCTGCTCGCATGGCGTAACGACAACGTCGACGATCGACGCCCAGGCCAATCTGCGAACGCTGCGCGACGTGCTGCGCTACGCGGTGACCCGCTTCAACGAGTCCGAGCTTGCGTTCGGTCACGGTCAGGTCGACGCGTTCGAGGAAGCGGCGTTCATCGTGATGCGCACGTTGCAGCTGCCGCTGCAGCGCCTCGACTTCTTTGCCGACGCGTATCTGACGCACGGCGAGATCAACGGTCTGCTGCAGATCATCGAGCGGCGCGTCAAGAAGCGCCTTCCCGCTGCCTATCTGCTGAACGAAGCATGGCTGCAGGGCTATCAAGTTTTACGTCGACGAGCGCGTGATCATCCCGCGTACCTTCATCGCCGAACTGCTGCGACGACGATCTGCATCCGTGGGTACAGGACGTCAACGCGATCACCGATGTGCTCGACCTGTGCACCGGATCGGGCTGCCTGGCCATCATGGCGGCCGATCTCTTTCCGACACGCCAAAGTGGATGCCGTCGATTCATCGGCCGAAGCGCTGCAGGTCGCGGCGCGCAACGTGTCCGACTATCACTTTGACGATCGCATCACGCTGATCAAGTCCGATCTGTTCGCCGCGTTGACGAACAAGCGCTACGACCTGATCCTGTGCAATCCGCCCTATGTGACCGACGCGGCGATGGCCAGGCTGCCGAAGGAATACGCGCACGAGCCAAAAGTTGCATTGGCCGGCGGCCCGGACGGCATGAGGCTCGTCAAGACGATCGTGCGCCAGGCGCGCGGTTACATGAAGCGCGGTGGCGTGCTGATCGTCGAGGTCGGTGACGGCCGCGCAGCGGCAGAAAAAGCGTTCGGCGACTTATCGCTGACATGGCTGACGACAAGCGCCGGCGACGACATGGTGTTCCTGCGCGTCATCAAGAGCAGCTTCCGTAGTTCATGCTGCGATTGATCGATCTCGCCGTCGCGCGCGGCGCGCGCACGCTGTACCGCAACGTCTCGCTGATCGCGCCGCCGGGCGAGCGGATCGGCTTGATCGGCGCCAACGGGTCCGGTAAGTCGACCCTGTTCGCTGCGATTCTTGGTGAACTTGGCGGCCGACGGCCGGAGCGATCGAGGCACCTGCGGCTCGAGCGTATCGCTCATGTGGCACAGGACATCGAAGCCACCGACGAGACCGCGATTGCATACGTGCTGGGCGGGCATGCACCGCTGACCGCTGCGCGCGCTGAGTTGGTGGCAGCCGAGGCGCAACACGACTCGATGCGGCTTGGCACACGCGCACGCCGTGCTGGCGGATCTGAATGAAGGCGCAATTACCGCGTCTGCAAAGGCGGTGCTGCACGGCCTGGGCTTCGCTGAGTCCGACAGCGCGCGTCCTGTACGTGCGTTCTCTGGCGGATGGCGCAATCGGCTGGCCCTGGCGCGCACGCTGTTGCGTCCGGCCGATCTGTTGCTGCTCGACGAGCCGACCAATCACCTCGATCTGGATTCGGTCGTCTGGCTCGAATCGTGGCTGAAGCGGCAGCCGGCGACCGTGCTCGTGATCTCGCACGACCGCGAGTTTCTGGATCGCATCAGCGAAACGACATGGCACATTGCCGATCTGGCGATCCGGCGCTACGCGGGTAACTACAGCGCATTCGAAGCGGCCTTTTTTGAGCAACAGCGGCAACAGGACGCAGCGTCACGGCAGTACGAACGCACTGCGGCCCACTTGCAAAGCTTCGTCGATCGCTTTCGCGCGAAGGCGTCGAAAGCGCGGCAGGCACAAAGCCGCCTCAAGATGCTCGACCGTCTGACCGCGATCGAGCCGGTGCGCGCGCGGCGCGAATGGCGATTCGAATTTCCGAAACCGCTGAAACTTCCCGAGCGGCTGCTCGACGCTGACGACGTCGCGCTCGGTTACGGCGAGCGAACGGTGCTGGGCGGCGTGCGTTTCAACGTGCGCTCGGGCGACCGCATTGGAATCCTCGGCGTCAACGGCGCCGGCAAGTCGACATTGGTGAAATCGATTGCCGGTGATCTGGCGCCGCAAGGCGGAGAGTTGCGTCGCGGCGCAGGACTCGCGATAGGTTACTTCGCGCAGCATCAGCTCGATCAACTGCGCGCCGACGAGACGCCGCTGCAGCATCTGCGCAGGCTCGCGCCCGAAGCACGCGAGCAACAACTGCGCGAGTTTCTCGGCCAGTACCGATTCTCCGGCGAGTTCGCGACTTCGCTGATCGGCCCGATGTCGGGCGGCGAGAAAGCACGCTGTGCGCTGGCGTTAATTGCCTGGAAGCGCCCTAACCTGCTGCTGCTCGACGAGCCGACCAATCACCTGGACATCGAAACGCGCGAAGCGTTAACCGTGGCGTTGTCGTCGTATGAAGGCGCGCTGATCCTCGTTTCGCACGATCGTCACTTGTTGCGGGCGACGGCAGATCAGTTGTGGCTGGTACACGATGGAGAAGTCGCATCGTTCGACGGCGATCTCGACGACTACTCGTCGCTGATCCTGGCAAGCCGGCGCGAAAGATCCAGCAAAGAAGGCGACGGCGCCGATCGCCGCAACGAACGCAAGCAGGAAGCCGTGGCGCGGCAACGCATCGCTTCTGCGCGCAAGCCGCTGCAGAACAAGCTCAATGCTGTCGAGGGCGAGCTTGCACAGATTTCAAACGAGTTGCGCGAGCTCGACGTGCGGCTTGCCGATCCCGACTTCTATCATTCCGGTGCGCCCGACGACGTCGCCGTCACCTTGAAGCGCCGCGGCGAGCTGGCACGCAAGGTCGATTCGCTCGAATCGCGCTGGCTCGAGATTCAGGGGCAGCTGGAAGCCATCGTCGAAGCGGGCAACAAGGCTGCCGCATGAGCCTTCCGCCCGACCGCCCGAAGGAGGGCGCAGTCCCTCCCGGAGGGACCGCGCGCAGCGCGAGGGAGCAAATGAGCCCGCTTGGCGGGACGGCGCGCAGCGCCCAGGGTGCCTCGTCTCTCCCTCTTGCAGGTCTGACGATCATTGACATGACGCGTCTGCTGCCCGGTCCGGCAGCAACGATGCACTTCGTTGACTTCGGCGCCGATGTGATCAAGGTCGAAGACACCGGCGCCGGCGACTACATGCGCAACTTTCCTCCCACCATCACACTCGACGGAGGCAGGACGGTCAACGCTGCGTTCGAGGCGGTGAATCGTGGCAAGCGCTCGATCGCGGTTGATTTGAAATCCGCGGAGGGCCGTGAAGTCTTGCTTCGATTGGTCGATCGTGCCGACGCGCTGATCGAAGGCTTTCGTCCCGGTGTGCTTGATCGGCTCTCACTCGGTTGGGCAGCACTGCACGCACGCAATCCGCGACTGGTGTTGTGCTCGCTGTCTGGCTACGGTCAACATGGCCCGCTGTCACAGCGCGCCGGCCACGACCTCAATTACATGGCGATGACAGGGGTGCTTGATCAGATCCGCGCAGGCGGCAAGCTCGCAATTCCCAATCTGCAGATCGGCGATCTGTTGGGCGGAACACTATCTGCGCTCGCAACGACGCTGATTGCCATGCTCGGTGCACAGCGCAGCGGCCAGGGAGTGCACGTCGATGTCGCGATGACCGATGGACTGCTCGCTCATCACCTGTTTCCGCATGCGAGCGTCGACAGTGGTCTCGATCCCGTAGCCGAAGAGACTCTGCTGACGGGCGGTGTCGCTTGCTACCAGACTTATCAGACAGCGGATCACCAGTACCTTGCGCTGGGTGCGCTTGAGTTGAAGTTCTGGCAGGCGTTTTGCGAAGCGGCGGAATTGAGTGAACTGAAATCACGGCACTGGGAGTTCGGCGAAGCTCCCGGTTCGCCTTCGGCGATCGAGACGATCGAGCTGGTCGCGCAGCGCATCGCCGAGCACCCCCTCAAGCACTGGCTTGAGGTGTTCGAGCCCGTCGATGCGTGCGTTACGCCAGTGCTGACGCCCGCCGAAGCGCTTTCGCACCCGCATCATCTGGCGCGCAACCTCGTGCACAGAGACCGCGGCGTCTCTGAGGTCGGCCCGCTGGCGCAGATGGGGCCGCCCAACTGGCGTTCGCGCCCGGCTCCCGGTCAGGGAGAACACACGTCGGAGTTGATGGCCGAACTTGGATACTCGTCCGCTGACTCACGGCGCCTCGCCACGGCGGGCATTGTCAAGTGAACCAGCTCAGTGAAGTCACGGCACGGCACGATTTCGATCGCGCCAAGCTAGCGGCATATCTGCAGGCGCATCTGCCGGACTTTCACGGGCCGCTCGACATCAAGCAATTCCAGGGCGGTCAGTCGAATCCAACCTATCTGCTTTCGACACCCACTGCAAACTACGTGATGCGTAGCAAGCCGGGGCCGGTGGCAAAACTGCTGCCGTCCGCGCACGCGATCGAGCGCGAGTTTCGCGTAATGACCGCGCTCGCGGCACATGGAATACCCGTGCCTCGCACACTGCTGCTCGTCGAAGACGAAGCGGTGATTGGCCGCGCCTTCTTTGTGATGCAGCACGTCGAAGGCCGCATTTTTTGGGAGCAGTCGCTTCCCGAGCTCTCGCCGGCCGAACGCACGGCGATCTATGACGAAATGAATCTGGTCATCGCGAAGCTGCACGCGGTCGACGTCGAGCGTGCGGGCCTCGCCGACTTCGGCAAGACAGGTAACTACTTCGAGCGCCAGATCGGGCGCTGGAGCAAGCAGTATCGAGCGTCCGAAACCGAAGCGGTTGACGCAATGAACCGGTTGATCGAATGGCTGCCACAGCACATTCCACCGGGCGGTGAAACCACCGTCGTGCATGGCGACTATCGGATGGACAATCTGATCTTTCATCCGACCGAGGCGCGTGTGATTGCGGTGCTCGACTGGGAGCTATCGACACTCGGCCACCCGCTCGCGGACTTCTCGTATCACTGCATGAGCTGGCACATCCCACCAGGTGCGTTTCGCGGCATCGCTGGCCTCGATCATCGAGCGCTCGGCATTCCCACCGAGGAAGAGTATCTGCAGCGTTACACCGAACGAACCGGGCGTGCGATCGACCACTGGAACTTCTATCTCGCCTACAACTTGTTTCGCATCGCGGCGATTCTGCAAGGTGTTTACAAGCGCTCGACCGAAGGCATTGCCTCTTCAGATAACGCGGCGCAATCGGGTGCGCGAGCGAAGGCCATGGCCGAAATCGGCTGGCGCTACGCGCGGCAAACCTAGTGTCAGATAAAGCGCACGGCGTAAATCGGCGGCAGATTGACGCCGACCGTTTGCCACGACTCGCCGCTGTCGCCTGACACCCACAACGATCCGGTCGTCGAGCCGGCCACCAGATGCGCGCCGTCGGCGGCGATGTCGAGGCCGTGCCGATACACCATGTCGTAGGCATTTCGTTGCGGCAATCCTGCGTCCAGTACGTCGAACGTCGTGCCGCCATCGCGCGTGCGCGTCGCGACCACGCCACCGTTGACCGGGACACGTTTTTCGTCACTGGTGAGTGGCATGAACCACGCTGTGTCCGCGTCGCGCGGATGCACTGCGACCGCGAAGCCGAAGCTGCTCGGCCGCGCCGTGGTGACCTCATTCCAGTTCGCACCGCGGTCGCTCGACTTCCAGATGCCGCAGTGATGCTGCGTCCACAGCACATCAGGATTCGATTCGCATTGGACGATACGGTGCGGATCCTGAATCACCGGGTTCAATTGCCCTTCCGGAGGCATGAAGGTCGCACGCATACCTGTTCCCACGGTCCACGTTCTACCGCTGTCGCGCGTTCGCCACGCACCACCGCAAGAGACTCCGACCACGATGTCGTCGGGATCTTCCGGGTGCACGCAAATCGAGTGAATACCGGGAATGTCGTAGCCACCGCCAAACCACTGTTTGCGTTCCGGCATGTTCCACAGGCTTTCGATCAACTGCCAGGACCGGCCGCCATCGTCAGAGCGAAATAACCCGCCGGGATTGGTGCCGGCCCACACGCGCTGCGGAGACTTTTGCTGAAAACCCTCGAGGATCCACACTTGATCGAGTGTCCACGGGTTGGAATCTTCGATTCCTTCGGGCTTTGGCGGATATGCCGGCGATGGAACTTCCTCCCAGCTTTTGCCTCGATCATCGGACACGCGCAGCTTGACGCCGAAGTGACCCATCCTCAGTGCGGCGATCGCCCGGCCGTTTGCAGCATCGTGCAATGCCGCGGTGACAGGCTCGCCCACAAAGTGCACCGCATCGACGTTCCATGCGCCGTTTCGTTGCGACAACTCGAACAATCCCTTGCGTGTTGCCACCGAAAGTCTCAATTCAGCCTCCCGACAGTGCTTGCGCAACATAGATGCGGTCGTCCGGCGCGAGAGGCACGTCGAGCCGGCTGCGATCGTGCAACAGACGACCGTTCAGAAACACCGCGACGTGCTTGCGCACACAACCCTGCTCGTCGAGCACATAGCTTTGCAGCGCCGGCTGTTGCTCGAACGCCGCGAAAAGCAATGACTGCAGCGAATCGGCCGGCACCGTGACGGGTGGCGCAGCGGCGTGCCGCTGTAACGCGGGTGCGAACTCCAGATAAGCCATCTACTTCTTTTGCGCGGCCTGCTCTTGCATCTTTCTCAGAGAATTCATCCACTCGGTCCAGTCCTGCGGGCCGCTTTCAAACCTCTTCTTCAGATTCGCCAACACGTTGCCCCAGGCGCTATCGAAATAGGCAAACGTCTTGTCCCATTCGCCGCCCTCGCCCCAACCCGTGTGATGCAGACTCACGCGCGTTTCCTTTTCGCTCACCGGCGCAAAGCGAACCACGACAAATGTCCGCTGCTGTCGCGCCGCCGGAAGGTGCGGTGGGGCGTTCCAGTCGAACGACAGCATCTGCTTCGGCTGCAGCGCCATGAATCGCATGTCGTCGGCACCCTTCATTCCCGGCTCTGCCAGCGGATTGATGTAGATGTGAAACGCTCCGCCGACCTTGGGTTCGATCTTCGCGTCGGGCGCAAAGAAGCTGGTGATGCCTTCGCGCGTGGTCCACGCGTCCCACGTCTGATCGAGCGTTGCGGGCACCACAACCGTCTTGTCGATGCTGCGCTCTGCAGCGTCGGCAACACCAATGCACGCAACAAAAGCCAACGCCGCAAGTAGTTTCATAGGCTTGATCATCAAGGGCGAACGACCAGCTTGCCTACCACACTGCGGGCCAACAGCGCTTCGAGCGCTCGCGGCGTCTCGGCAAGTGGATATACGCGGGATACATGCGGCTTCAACTTACCCTCCTTCAACCAAGCAAACAACTCCTTCAACATCGCGAAATTCGCTTTCGGTTCCCGCTTCGCAAACTCACCCCAGAACAGCCCGACCGCAGAAGCGCTTTTCAACAACAACAGATTGGCCGGGATCTGCGGAATCTCGCCTTGCGCGAACCCGACGATCAACAGCCGCCCGCGCCATGCGAGCGAGCGCACCGCAGCTTCGGTGCCGGGACCGCCGACAGGATCGTAAATCACGTCGGCGCCGTTGCCGCCCGTCAGTTCCTTGACTGCCGTGCGCAGGTCAACCGTCGAGTAGTCGATCACCTCGTCGGCTCCGTGCTCGCTTCGCCGCCGCCAGCTTGTCTGCGCTCGACGCCGCGGCAATCACACGCGCGCCCGCGACTTTGCCGAGCTCGACCGCGGCCAACCCAACGCCGCCACCGGCACCGAGCACCAGCAGCGTCTCGCCGGCCTTCAGTTGCCCGCGATCGAACAGCGCGTGATGCGAGGTCGCGTACGTCAGCGTGAATGCGGCTGCTACTTCGTCGCTGACTCCATCCGGTATCGCGATGGCCACCGCGGCCGGCGCGCAAACGTACTCTGCGAAACCGCCGACACCGACAAACGCGATCACGCGATCGCCAACCTTCAAATGCGTGACGCCTTCTCCGACGGCATCGACGGTTCCGGCGACTTCGGTACCCGGCACAAACGGCAGCTTCGGTTGCAGCTGATACTTCTTCTGCACGATCAGTGCGTCGGGAAAGTTGACGCCGGCCGCGGCGATGCGAATGCGGAGCTGCGCCGCGCCCGGTTCGGGCAGCGGCAACGTCGGCCAACACCAGCTTGTCCGGGTTGCCCCACTCGACACACTGAATTGCTTTCATCGGCCGCACTTTAAACCGTGGCACAGTCACGCGCGAGCCCGGCCGCCGTCTGCGCTGAGCTATTCTGCGCAAATGCACTTCGACTATTCGCCCAAGGTTCAGCAGCTGCGCGAACGCGTCGGTTCGTTCATGCAGCAGCACGTGTATCCGAACGAGCGGCGCTTCCATGATGAGATCGAAGAAAACACCAAGCGCGGGCGCGCGCTGGACTCCAACGAGGCTGATCGAGGAACTGAAGCCGAAGGCCAGAGCGGCCGGACTGTGGAATCTCTTTCTTCCGCAGTCCTCGCATGGCGCAGGGCTGACGAATCTCGAATACGCACCGCTTGCCGAGTTGATGGGGCGAGTTCCGTGGGCACCCGAAGTGTTCAACTGTTCGGCGCCCGACACCGGCAACATGGAAACGATCGAGCGCTACGGCAGCGATGCGCACAAGCAGCAATGGCTAAAGCCTCTGCTCGCCGGCGAGATTCGCTCAGCGTTCGTGATGACCGAACCTGCGGTCGCGTCGAGCGATGCCACCAACATTCAGACGTCGATCGTGCGCGACGGCGAGGACTACGTGATCAACGGCCGCAAGTGGTGGATTTCTGGGGCGGGAGATCCCAGATGCCGCATCTACATCGTGATGGGCAAGACCGATCCCGAAGCGCCGCGACATTCGCAGCAGTCGATGATCCTCGTGCCAGCAGACACGCCAGGCATCAACGTAATGCGGCCGCTCAGCGTGTTCGGTTACGACGACGCACCGCATGGTCACATGGAGATCGACTTCAAGAATGTGCGAGTGCCGGCGGGCAACCTGATGCTCGGCGAAGGTCGCGGTTTCGAAATCGCGCAAGGCCGCCTGGGGCCGGGGCGCATTCATCATTGCATGCGCTCGATCGGCCTCGCCGAGCGCGCGCTCGAGCTGATGTGCATGCGCCTGTCGAATCGCGTTGCATTCGGCTCGGCCGTCGCGCGCCAAACCGTGTGGCAGGAGCGGATCGCCGAGGCGCGCTGCCGGATCGATCAGGCGCGCCTGTTGACGCTGAAGGCAGCCTGGATGATGGACACCGTCGGCAACAAGGCGGCGAAGGCCGAGATCGCGATGATCAAGGTCGTCGCGCCGAACGTCGCCTGCGACGTTATCGATTGGGCGATCCAGGCGCACGGCGGCGGCGGCGTGTGCGACGACTTTCCGTTGGCGTACGCGTACGCGCACTCGCGCACGCTGCGGCTGGCCGATGGGCCCGATGAAGTTCATCGCAACGCGATTGCAAAATTTGAGCTGGGCAAGGCGAGGAGGTAAGTGATGATCGACCTATACACATGGCCCACACCGAACGGCCACAAGATTCACATCATGCTCGAGGAATGCGCGCTACCGTACAACGTGCACGCGATCGACATCGGGGCAGGCGATCAATTCAAGCCGGAGTTTCTGAAGATCAGCCCGAACAACAAGATGCCGGCAATCGTCGATTCCGACGGCCCTGACGGTAAGCCGATCTCGATCTTTGAATCCGGCGCGATTCTGTTGTATCTCGCCGGCAAGACCGGCAAATTTCTGCCGACCGATGTTCGCGGTAAATACATCGCTTTGCAGTGGCTGATGTTCCAGATGGGCGGCGTTGGACCGATGTTCGGCCAGGCGCATCACTTCCGCAACTACGCCCCCGAAAAAATCGAGTATGCAGTCAATCGGTATACGAACGAAGCAAAGCGACTCTACAACGTGATGGATCGCCGACTCGGCGAAGCAAAGTACTTTGCCTACGAATACTCGATTGCCGACATAGCGATCTTTCCGTGGACGCGTTCGCACGCGAATCAAGGCGTAGACCTGGCCGACTATCCGAACGTGAAGCGCTGGTACGACTCGATTGATTCACGGCCGGCGGTCAAGCGTGGTGTGCAAGTGCTGGCGGATCGGCGCAAACCGATCGATGACAAGGAAAGAGAAACGCTCTTCGGCGCCAAGCAGTACGAACGGCGCTAGAGGCTAGCCGCTGAAGAAAAAGTAGACGCTGGCCACACTGGCTGCGGCGGCGAACACGAAGACCCACACGCGCATGTTGCGGAAGCGATCCGCGCTGACTGGCCGGTCGTAGACACCGACCCGCTTGCGGTGCTGGTCCTTGCTTGTGTCGTCAGCGTTCATAAGAAGGGCGAGGTGTGTACCTCGCCCCCTTGCAGCTAAACGCTACTAACGGCCATCACGATCCGAGTCACCCGGAATCGCACGCTCGACTGCGTTGGATGTGCGCTCCCAACCACGCCTGACCGCTGCTTTGAATCGCTCCCAGCCATCGTTCGGGTTGCGCGATTCCCAATCACGACGCGCATCGGATTCGATCTCCGACCAGCTGCGGCCACGATAGCGCGCGTTGCTGCCCAAGTCGCTCCCGTAGCGATAGGCGGGCTCGAAGTCTTCGTAGGTTCCGCCGGTCGAGCTCAGATAGTCCGAGTAGTGCGTGCGGAAATCCTCGTCGTTCGACCAGGCCGACGATGTTGACGTGACAGCCATGCCAGAAGCGGTGGTATCCGCCCCCATTTGCGACGCGACCCCGAAGTTGCGGTCTGAAGTCTTACCCAGTGACCCGGAAGTCCCGCGCTCGCGCTCGAGCTGGTCAACGCTGTACGGAGTTGCGCTGGGATCGTAGCGCGTCCAACCCTGCTGCTTCCATTGCTCGACGCGACGCTCAATGTCGACTGCTCCATGACTACGCATCACACTGGCCGCATCGTCAGCACGCGAATCGTCGGCGCGCACCGTCACCAGTGCTCCGCCGCGGCGCACCGATTCCGCGTAGTAGCTCGCGTCATCCTCCGAGACACCGATTCCGGTCAGTCCGCCGATCAATCCCCCGGCGACAGCACCGACGCCGGCACCCGCCAACGCCGCTGCAATTGGGCCCGCTGCCACGATGGGGCCGATTCCCGGAATCGCCAAACCCATCAAACCGACGACCAGACCCGCGGCGCCGCCGAGCACACCGCCTGCCGCCGCGCCGGTCGCCGTTTTTGCGCCCGTCTCGGAAACCGCCGTCGTTGTATGGGCGCTGTATTTGCCGGTCGCGTTATTCGCGATGACGCTGATGTCGTCGCGCGAATATCCGCGCTGCTGCAAGTCTCGAACTACTTCCTGAGCTTCTTCAAAGCTGTCGAATGAACCTACGATGGTTTTAGCCACGATGCTCTCCCTTGTGCAATCGATAGGATCGACGCGCTGCGACACTTGCAGTGCGGCGTCGCATCACTGATGCGTACTAGGAAGTGGCAAATGCCATGCCGCGTCAGCTATCTGCGCGTGCCGAGGGCAACAGTTGCGCGGCTTGTTCCGGCGGTAGTGCCTCAACCGACTTCAACGCCTTACTCATTTGCATAGAGCGGCGCTGGGCCGAGTCGATCGTGTCGGATGCGTTCAACAGCTGGCGGTGCAAGGTGGACAACACTTCACCGAACTTGCCGAATTCCGTCTTGACGGCGCCCAGCACCTGCCACACCTCGGCGGATCGTTGCTCGAGCGCCAGCGTCCGGAATCCCATCTGCAAGGAGTTGAGCATCGCGAACAGCGTCGTAGGTCCGGCGACCACCGTGCGGCATTCGCGGTGCAGGTGATCGGCCAGGCCGGGTCGACGCAGAACCTCCGCAAACAATCCTTCAGTCGGCAGGAACATGATCGCGAAATCGGTCGTATGCGGCGACTCGACGTACTTGTCGCGGATCATTCTGGCTTGCACCTTGATGCTGCGCTCGAGGGCCTTGCCGGCGGCTTCCAGTGCAATCGCATCGCCGAGCTCAACCGCAGTCAGCAACCGGTCGTAATCCTCGACCGGAAACTTGGCGTCAATCGGTAGCCAGCACGGTGAGCCGTCCCGGCCAGGCATCCGCACCGCAAACTCGACGCGCTCGGTTGAATTCGGCCGCGTAGCGACGTTGCGAGCGTATTGATCGACCAGCAGCACTTGCTCGAGCAGCGATGCAAGCTGCACCTCGCCGTACGTGCCGCGCGACTTGACGTTGGTCAACATGCGCTTCAGATCGCCGACGCCCGAGGCGAGTGCCTGCATTTCGCCCAGCCCCTTGTGCACCTGTTCGAGCCGCTCCGACACCATTCGAAACGATTCGCCAAGGCGCGCCTCGAGTGTCGACTGCAATTTCTCTTCGACGGTCTCACGCATCTGATCGAGCTTGCGCTCGTTTCCCTGCTGCAAGGTAGTGAGCTGCGAATGCAACGTGCCACGCACTTCACCGAGATCGAGCTGGATGCGGCGGGTTAGATCAGCCAGCTGTTGCCCTTGCAGTCCGGTCAAACCGGTCATTTGCTGCACCAGGTGCGCTTGCAATTCGCTCAGGCGAGTTCCGGTTTCGAGCCGCATCTGTCCCGCGCTTGAGTCAACGGCCGCGCGCAGCTCGCGTTCGAGCCGTTCGTTATCGTGCAGCAGCGCATCGAGGCGCGAAGACACCACAGGGTCGTGGCGAGCGCGTACCGCTGCATACAACCCCAGAAGCGCGACTAAAAGTGCCGCGGCCAGCACCACGGCAATGACTTCGATCATGCCGCGATGATACGGGCGCGGCGAAGCTAATTTCCGCAACCGCGCCTCGCGCGGGGCCGGGTATCTAACCGCCGGTGGTCTCGCCTCCCATCACTTGCAATATCGTGCCGGTGATGTACGACGAATCCGCATTCGACGCCAAGAAGACATACGCCGGGGCTAATTCCTCGGGCTGCGCGGGGCGTTTCATCGGGCTATCGGCGCCGAACTCGGCGGCCTCTTTCGCAGTGGCTCCTGTGTCCGCTGGATTGAGTGGCGTCCACACGGGACCGGGCGCTACGGCATTGACGCGAATCTGGCGTTCGATTAATTCCATTGCGAGCGTTTTGGTAAAGGCATTGACGGCACCCTTGGTGGCCGAGTAATCCGGCATTTTCTTGGACCCCTTGATCCCGGTTTCCGAGCTCGTTGCAATAATCACCGCGCCCGGCTTCATGTGACGCAGCGATGCGCGCGCAAGCCGCATGTACGCAAAGATGTTCGTTTGAAAGGTGCGCTCAAGGTCTGCGTCGTCGAGTTCTTCGAGCTTCTTGCTGCTTTGCTGAGCTGCGTTTGAAACCAGAATATCGAGCCGGCCAAACGCACCCACCGTGCGTTCGACCACTTCGTCGCAAAATGCAGCGTCCACTAGGTCGCCCGGAATCAATTCGCAAACCCGGCCTTCAGCCTCGACGATCGCCTTGGTATCTTCGGCGTCCGATTGCTCGGCGGGCAGGTACACGATCGCAACGTCGGCGCCTTCGCGCGCGTAAAGGGTCGCGACCGCGCGCCCAATTCCGGAGTCACCCCCGGTGATCAATGCGACCTGGCCGTGCAGCTTTCCGGCTGCCTTGTAACGCGGCGCCTCAAAACGCGGTGCGGGATCTAGCTTTGATTCGAGCCCCGGTGGCTGCTGCTGCTGTTTCTTGAAAGGCGGCTTCGGTTGCCTGACTGGCGTGGAAGTTTCCGTGTCCTGTACTTCATCGAGTTGCTCTGCCATTTGCGGATCTCCTCAGGTAATGAGCGATCGCGAGCAAGGCAAGTACCCGATCTGCGGCTACGCTTCGCGCAGCGTCGCCAGAGGCGGTGTCTTCAAGACCCCGCGCAGCCCGAACCAGCCGCCGACTAATGCGGCGGCGGACCCGCCGGCGATGCCGGCCACGAAGACCCACGGCGAGAAACGGTATTCGAACTCGAAGCCATAAGTTGCGAGCGCCCATCCGACCGCGCTTGCGCCAATCGCTGCCAGCAGTCCCGCCAACCCGCCGATACACAGCATCTCGGCGATTTGCGCACGCGAAAGCTGCCGGCGCGATGCGCCGAGCGCTCGCAGCAATCCGGCTTCACGCACGCGCTCGTCACGACTCGACGCCAGCGCCGCGTACAGAACAAGAACTCCTGCCACCAGCGTGAACACGAACAGGAACTCGACGGCGGCGATTACCTGATCGATCACCGCCTGCACCTGCCGGAACACGGCCGTCATGTCGATCACCGTCAGATTCGGAAATTCCCGCAGCAACTCGCCGGTGACGTTCGACTGCGACGCGGGCAGATGAAACGCACTGATAAAGCTCGCCGGCATGTCCTTCAGCAACGCCGGCGGCATGATGACGAAGAAGTTCGCTCGCATTGAATCCCAGTTGACCTTGCGCAGGCTGGTCGCGCGTGCGGTCACCGACTGGCCGGCGATGTCGAACTTCAGCGAGTCGCCGAGCTTGATCCCGAGGGTCTCCGCGATGCCCTCCTCGATCGACAGTTCGTTACTGCCGTCGGTGAACCACCGGCCGGCTGTGATGCGATTGTGTGTAGGCGCCTCTGCCATGTACGACAGGTTGAACTCGCGATCGACCAGCCGCTGAGCGCGATCGTCGGTGAAGATTTCGGGCCCGATCTTCTTGCCGTTGACCTCGATCAAACGGCCGCGAATCATCGGATGCAACGGAGCGTCGACACCCGCGGCGCTCAATTGCGCGCCGACCGCGCTGGCCTGATCGGGCTGAATGTTGATGACGAAGCGATTCGGTGCATCGGCCGGCGCGGCCTTGCGCCATGCATCGACCAGGTCGGTCCGCGTAACGGTAAGCAGCAACAGCGCCATCAGTCCGACCGCCAGCGAAACCAGTTGAATGATCGTCGCGACCGGACGCCGCTGCACGGCCGCGATTGCGAATCGCCACGAGATGCCGAGGCTTGCCGGTCAATCCGCGCAGCGGCGCGAGCAGCTTGAGCGCCAGCCATGCGACCAGCGAAAACACGACCAGTCCTCCAGCAAATCCGCCTGCGGTCAGCGCACCGATCTTCAGATCGTTCGATGACCACAGCAACAACCCGAAAAAACCAATCAGTCCGACGAGGTAACCGAGCGCCACGCGTCCGGTCGGCAGGCCGACATCCTTGCGCAGCACTCGCAGCGGCGGAACCGTGCGCAGTTGCGCGAATGGCGGAAGCGCAAAGCCAAGCAGCAGCACCAGTCCACACGCGAACCCCTGCGCGGCCGGTCACAACGAAGGCTACGGCAGCGTGGTTCTAATCAGCGAACCGAGCGCATTCAACAAAACATAGTGGGTCGCGTAGCCGAGCGCCACGCCGGCGATGCACGCCGCGAGCGCCGATGACCAAAAACTCGAGTGCGAACAATCGAAAGATGTCGGCCTGAGCCAGACCCGAGACAGCGCATCATTGCGCAGGAATCGAGGTGACGCAGCGAAAAGCGGCGTGCGGCGGCGGCTACAGCTACCGCGGCGATCATCGCCGCCAGCAATGCCACCAGCGCGAGAAAGCGCTCGGCACGGTCGATCGTGCGCTGCATCTCCGGCCGGCCACCCTCGAGGGTTTCGATACGCTGCCCACGTTGCAGGTCGCTTCGCAAAACTTCCGAGTAGGCCTGCACAGCCGGGCGCTCGCCTGCGACGAGCAGTCGATACGTCACCCGGCTGCCGTTCGTGATCAACTGCGTCGCTGCGAGATCGTCGATGTTCAGCATGACGCGCGGCGCAAAGTTAATGAAGCCGGTGCCGCGATCCGGCTCGATCGCAATGATGCGTTCGATGCGAAACATCTTCTCGCCGAGCTTGAGGTTGCATCGCCCGGCGTACGGCGCCGATCGCCTGCAGCAGTTGCCCGTCGACCCACACCGCGCCGGGCGGCGGGAATCTCGCGCGTCGCCTTGTCGTCCTGCCCGAGTGCACGGCCAGCGCAGAGTGCCGCGCAGCGGATAGCCGGACGATACCGCTTTGACGGCCGACAACGCGTTCGGTCCGGGATCGCGGCGCTGATTGCCATGCTGGGAAACGTCACCGTTTCCTGCGAGCTGTAATGGCCCCGCGCGTCCGCGTGCTACGCGTCGGTCGATCGGCGTGGTCGGAGCTCAGCACGAGATCTGCACCGAGCAGTTGCGTCGGCATCGCGCTCGAGTCCGAGACGCAATTCGGTCGACCAGGAAACCGACGCTGGTCACGGCCGCGACCGCGACGACCAGCGCCACCGCGAGCAGGCGCAGCTCGCCGGCACGCCAGTCGCGCACGGTCATGCGCAGGGCCTGGCGCAAGCGATCGGCAGTCATGCAGCGCGTTTCATGGCGGCCGCAGTATCGCAGCGCTAACGCTCCACGGCGGATTAACCCCTTTCGCAGGCCACGCACGTTTCAAGCAGATCGCCCCTGTAGGAGAAACCTGATGTCCACGACCAGCCTCGACTCGACAAGACCACGATCGCCGCCGCTCAGCAGCCGTTTCCGCCACCGGCGCCGAGGTGGCCAGCCGGCAGCCGCGTCTGCTACCGCCCTCACTATGTATAGCAACGCTGCGCCGGGTTCGATTTCGCCCGATGCTGTATCGATCGCCCGGTCGCGGCGCAGTTCCTGGCTACGCGGTCGTACGGCAGGAGCGCGACATCGATTTGGCGCAGGGACGCAATGCAGTGCGCTTCGCCGACGTGGCGGCGCTGATCGATCCGACCACCGTCGTCTTCGAGTCGCTGACCGATGCGCAAGGGCACGACGGTGCTCGAGCAGAACTACCAGTTCGATCTGGTCAGCACCGACAAACTGCTGCAGAAGTTATATCGATCGGCCGATCGCGGTCGAGCAGATTCGCGCGGCAGCGCACCGAAACGTTCAACGGCACGTTGCTGTCGACCCAAGGCGGCATTGTCCTGCGCCGCGACGATGGCACGGTGCAAATCGTGCCGCACAACGCGGGCGTTCAGCCTGCCCGCGCTGCCCGGCGGACTGATCACGCGTCCGACGCTGGTGTGGGACGTCGCCGACGCAACGCGTCGGCCGTACACACGCACCCGGGTCTCATATCAGACGCAGGGGCATGACCTGGTGGGCGGACTACAACGTCACTCTACGCCGAAGGCGCGACGCCAACTGCGTGTCGGCTCGACGTCGGCGCGTGGGTCAGCATCGTCAATCAGTCGGGCGCGAGCTACGCGGACTGCGAAGCTCAAGCTCGTCGCCGGTGACGTGCATCGTGCGACGGCCGGCCACTGCCGCCAGTGTGCGGCATGGCGAAGCAATCGCGCGCCGACGCCGTCAGCGAGGAGACGGTCGGCTTCGCCGAGAAGTCGTTCTTCGAATATCACCTGTACACACTCGGCCGCACGACCACGCTGCCCGACAACTCGACCAAGCAGATCGAGCTGTTCCCGTCTGCGCGCCGCGTGCCTTGCGAAAAGACGCTCGTCTACTACGGCGCGCCGAGCAGTTCGCACGGATTTCTGCCGTCACCGGCGACCGATCGCAACTACGGCGTGCAAAGCAACCGCAAGGTCGACGTCTACCTGCAGTTCAAGAACAGCGAGAACAACGGCATGGGCATGCCGCTGCCTGCCGGCCGCGTCCGCGTCTCGAAGCTCGATCCCGCGGACCAGACGCTCGAGTTCATCGGCGAAGACGTCGATCGACCACACGCCACGCAACGAGAAGGTGCTGCTGAAGCTCGGCTCCGCGTTCGACGTGGTCGGCGAGCGGCGGCAGCTCGATTTCAACGTCGACACAACGCGCAAGACAATGACCGAAGAAATCGAAGTCAAGCTGCGCAATCAGAAGAAGCGAGCGAGTGGAGGTGCTGGTGAAGGAGAACCTGTATCGCTGGGTCAACTGGAACATCAGCTCGAGCGCAGTCATGAGTACCGCAAGGACGACGCGCGCACCGTCGTCTTTCCGGTCGGCATCGCCGCCGACGCGGAAGCCGTGCGTGCGCTACACCGTGCAGTACAGCTGGTAGCGATTCGCTACTTGCCGCCAACCGGCACTTTGCCGATGACGCCCTCGACGTAATAGTTCATCGCGCCGAGTTGCTCATCGGTAAGCGAGCCTGATGCCAGGATTTCCTTGCCGGCGTTGGTCTTGATCGGTCGCGGTGAACGGATGAAACTTGCCGTGGCGAATTTCGTCCTGCCGCGCTTTCACCGCGTCAACCAATTCGGGTGGCAAGTTATCGGCCAGCCCCTGCAGGCGGATAAATCCCTCTCGCATTCCGCCCCACACCGGCGCCACCGACCAGGTGCCGTCGAGCACCGCTTGCGTACGTTGTGTGTAGTAGTCACCCCAGTGATGCGTGACCGCAACGAGCTGCGCGTACGGACCGAACTTCGCCATGTTCGAGTGATACGCCACCGCCATCTTCCTCTTTTCTTCCGCGGCGGCGACGACTGCCGTCGAATCGGTATGGTGCGTGACGACGTCGGCACCCTGCGCCATCAACGTATTAGCCGCGTCACGCTCTTTGCCGGGTCGTACCAGGTATTGATCCACACGACGCGCAACTGTGCCTTCGGATTCATGGCACGCGCACCGAGCACGAATGCATTGATCCCCTGCAGAACTTCCGGGATCGGAAACGCGCCGACATAGCCGAGGGTGCCGGTCTTGCTCATCTTGCCGGCAATCATGCCGGCGAGATATCGTCCCTCGTAAAAACGTGCGTTGTACGTGTTTACATTGGGTGCGGTTTTGTAGCCCGTTGCATGCTCGAACTTCACATCCTTGAATTCCTCCGCCACCTTCAGCGTCGGATTCATGAATCCAAATGACGTCGTGAAAATCAGCTTGTGCCCCTGCTGCGCAAGGTCGCGAATCACACGCTCGGCGTCCGCGCCCTCAGGCACTTTTTCCACGAATGATGTGATGACTTTGGAGCCAAGGGCCTTCGCCATCTGCTCTCGGCCGGCGTTGTGTTGCGTGGTCCAACCTGCATCGCCGACTGGACTGACGTAGACGAACCCGACTTTCAGCGGCTCTGGCGCGGCAACTGACGCTTTGGCCGGCTCGACCTTCGGAGCTGCGTCTTCCTTCTTCCCGCATGCGGCGGACAGTGCCACCGTCGCTGCGACCGCAATCCACGCGAACCTTGGCATCTGTAAATCTCTGAATGACGATGCGCGAGTCTACGGGACAGCTTTAAGCGTTCGGAGTGAACGGCTTGCCCAACGATGCTGGCATGTTGAAACGAATCCAGCGCAGGTTGCGCGAGATCAGTGCGAGCACGACGATCGTCGCCACGTAGGGTGTCATCGCCAGCCACTGCGCTGGAACTTCGACGCCCCGCCCCTGCAAATAGAACTGCAACATCGTTACGCCGCCGAATAAGTACGCACCGAGCAGCAGACGCGCGGGCCGCCATGTTGCAAACGTCACCAGCGCAAGCGCGATCCATCCGCGTCCAGCCACCATGCCCTCAGACCATAGCGGGGTGTAGACCGTTGATAGATAGGCCCCCGCCAAACCCGCACATGCGCCACCGAATGCCAGTGCGGCACAGCGGATACGCCGTACCGGATGACCGAGTGCATGCGCAGCGTCCGGCGACTCGCCAACTGCGCGCAAGATCAGACCGCCGCGTGTGCGAAATAGAAACCACGCAACCGCCGCCGTGAGCGCGAGCGAGAAATAAACGAGCCAGTGCTGCGTGAACAAGGCCGGGCCGATGAACGGGATATCGCGCAACATCGGCACGCCATCGGCAACCCGCACCGGCAACGTATGGCCCTGCAACGCGAGCCCGATGAACGCAGACAGCCCCGCCCCGAACAGCGACAGAGCCAGGCCGGTCGCAAATTGATTGGTCAGCAAGCCGACCGCGAGCCCCGCAAAAAGCAGCGCAAGTACGATGCCGGCTGCCGCGCCCGCCACGAACCCGAGCGCATAGTGACCGCTGTGCAGCGTGGTTGCGAAGCCGACCACCGCCGCGACCAGCATCATTCCTTCGGTGCCGAGGTTCACGACCCCACTGCGCTCGTTGACCACGATGCCGAGTGCGGCCAGCAGCAACGGCGTGCCTGCGTTCATCGTCAGGGCAATCAGCGACGCCAATTCGTCCATCAGACCGTCGCAGACCGAACCAACTGCACGCGATAGTTAACCAACGTGTCGCATGCCAGTAGAAAGAACAACAGCAACCCCTGATAGACACCCGTCAGCGCAGACGGCAAGCCGAGCCGCGACTGCGCAAGCTCGCCGCCGATGTAGAACAGTGCCATCACCAGCGACGCGAGTATCACTCCGACCGGATGCAGCCGTCCGACAAACGCCACGATGATTGCCGCAAAGCCATAGCCCGGCGAAATGGTTGCAGTAAGTTGGCCGATCGGTCCCGCGACCTCGAGCCCCCCTGCCAGCCCCGCGAGCGCACCCGAAATCAACAAGCTGATCCATAGCGCACGCCGGTTCGAAAAGCCCGCGTAATGAGCCGCGCGTGGCGCAAGACCGACTACTTTCAATTGAAATCCGATCACGCTCCGCGCTAGCAGCCACCAGATCGCAAGCGATGCGAGCAGCGCGAGTGCGCCACCAGCGGTTAGCCGCGAGCCTTCGAACAGTAAAGGCACGCGCGCTGCGGCCTCAAACAATTCGGTCTGCGGAAACCCGTAACCATTAGGATCTCGCCAAGGCCCCTGCACGAGCCACGAGATCAGCTGCTGAGCGACGTAGACGAGCATCAGGCTGACCAAGATTTCATTGGCGTTAAAGCGATCGCGCAACCATGCAGTGATCGAAGCCCAAAGTGCGCCACCGATCATCGAACCCACCAACACCCATACGAACCACACCCGCGGCGACTCCGGCGTCGCCAGCAATGCAATACCCCCGCCGACAATCGCGCCTGCAATCAGCTGACCTTCAGCACCGATGTTCCACACGTTGGCGCGAAAACACACCGCAAGCCCTAACCCGCACAGGATCAGCGGCGTTGCTTTCAGCGCCAACTCGCTCCAGCCGCGCACACTCGCCAGCGGCGTGATGATGAAAACACTCAATCCTTGCCAGGGGCTAGTGCCGAGCGCTGCGAAGAGTGCGCAGCCGGCGACAAGCGTTAGCGCGATTGCGACGAGCGGCGATAGCCACGTCCAACTCCGCGACGCCGTCTCGCGTGGCACGAGTGTCCATCGACTCACGCGACGTTCTCCGTCGGCCCAGTGCGGTGTTCGCCAGCGTTCCACTTGCCTGCCATCAAGCGACCAAGCTCGGCCGAGTTGATGTGGCGCGGTGCCCGCGAGTCCGACACGCGTCCGCCGGCCATCACGATCAGCCGGTCTGCGAGTTCGTACAGCTCGTCGATGTCCTCAGACACGATCAGTATCGCGCAGCCTGCGCTCCGCAGCGCGATCAACTCATTCCGAATCGAGGCGGCGGACCCGGCGTCTACACCCGACGTCGGCTGATCCAGCAGCAGCACGCGCGGCTCAGGCAACACTTCGCGGCCAACAATGAACTTCTGCAAATTGCCACCGGACAACGTATCGATTTTCTGATCGACCGTTGCAGCACGCACGCGAAAGC
The DNA here is from genome assembly GCA_963791315.1 of uncultured beta proteobacterium. GTDB lineage: Bacteria > Pseudomonadota > Gammaproteobacteria > Burkholderiales > Burkholderiaceae_F > JACCZX01. The sequence goes on along the minus strand of CAWBRQ010000006.1, from coordinate 52,830 downwards.
GCTGCACGATTTCTGCAGCGGCTGTACGCGCGTCGGCAATGTTCAACACGGCGCTCGCTTGAAGTGCTGCATCGGTGAGCAACGCGTTGTCGGCCAGCGTCATGCCCCTCACCGCCGCGTGACCCAATCGTTGCTCGGGAACATATCGCAACCCGAGCGCGCGACGTTGCGCCGTATCAAGCCGACCTAGCGGGTGACCAAACAGTCGAATCGCATCCGGCTCGACAAGCAGCTCGCCCGCCAGGGCGGCCATCAGTGTCTGCTGCCCATTGCCCGAGATGCCGGCTATACCGACGATCTCGCCTCTGCGCACATCGAACGACACGCCATGGAGACGATCGCGTTCATCCAATCCAGCCACGCTGAGATGCCGAACTTCGAGGGCAATGTCCGCGGCCGCAGATTCGTGGCCCGCAATGGTTGGCGGCTCTATCCCCAGCATCAGGTGCGCCAGGCTGGCGTCGGATTGTGTTCGCGGATCGACCTCAGCGACGACCTTGCCGGCGCGCATCACTGCACAGCGTGTCGCGAGGCTCCGAACTTCGTGAAGCTTGTGGCTGATAAAAACGATGCTGACACCCGCACTAGCTCGTTCTCTGAGCGTCTCAAACAATCGATCGGTCGCCTGCGGCGTCAGTACCGATGTCGGCTCGTCGAGGATCAACACTCGCGGCTCGCTCATCAGTGCGCGCAGAATCTCGATCCGTTGCCGCTCACCCGCCGATAGATCGTGCACCCGCTGCGACAGGTCGACATCGAGGCCATAGCGAGCTGCGAGCTCCACAACGCGCGCTTGAAGTAGCAGTGATCGAGGCCGGCGGCAAGCCGAGGGCGATGTTCTGCAGCACACTCAGCGAATCGAACAACGCAAACTGTTGGAACACCATCGCGATGCCAAGCGCGCGGGCGCGGCGTGGGCTATCGATATCGACGATCGCTCCATCGACGGCAATCGTTCCGGCGTCAGGCCGCGTAACGCCGTACACGATCTTCATCAATGTGCTCTTGCCTGCGCCGTTCTCACCGAGCAGCGCGACGATTTCTCCAGGCATCACGTCGAGTGAAACGGAATCGTTGGCAATCGCCGCCGGGTACCGCTTCGTGATGTTCCGCAGCGTGAGACGCGGTGTGATCAACTTTTGCATGCTGAGAGGCTAGCGACCACGGCCCGCCGCTTTCGTACTTGCCAACGCCGACGTGCCGGAGCAATGTAGCCGTTCTTGACCGCCGGTGAAGTGTTCGACGATTCAGGAGGCGTCATGAAAACAGGAGTCTCAATCCTAATTGCCGTCGTGGCCGCAATCAGCTGTTCGTCGGCCGCAGCGCAGCAGCCGATACCGCCCCCGGTTCTCAAGCCATTCGCCGACAACAGGGACTGGGTACTGATGGAAAACCTCCGCTATCAGATCGGCCAGACATCCACTGTCATCGTTGTGCCCAGAGGATTCGTCACGGATTTCGCCAGCATTCCACAAGCGTTCTGGTCCTTCGGCCTGTCGGCGCACGGCCGTTATAGCAAGGCGGCGATTGTTCATGACTTTCTGTACTGGACTCAGGGTTGTTCTCGCGAGCAGGCCGACAATCTTCTGATGATCGCGATGAAGGAGTCCAGTGTCGACGCTGGCCAGCGCATCGCGATCTACGAGGGAGTGCGAATCGGCGGCGGGCAACCGTGGTTGAACAACGCAGACGAAAGGCAAAGAGGCTTAATCCGAGTCTTGCCGGAGACCTCTCTCGACTTCGGTCCGGAGGTTCTATGGCGTGATTACCGGGCAACGTTTCCACCGGTAGTCATAACCGAGTCGGCGGCGACACCTCCTGACTATTGCCCGTTTGGCAATAGCATCGACGTCCCGCAGTAGGCGTAGGTGGTGTCGGCCGCAGCACTAGGAAATTCGCGCGGCGGACATGTCTATGAAGTCACGTGCCTGCGTAAGGACGCCCAGCAGCGGTGTACATCCACCACCCGATGTTGGTGACAACTGTTGCTGTCCACAACACGGCGTATGTCGGATTACGTAGCGGGCGAAAGGCTTCTGCTAGCACGCAGTAAGGTTCGTAATCTGTGCCGATCGTAGCGTGGCCCAATGCGCGCAGCTCTTCAACAGCCTGGCACTTGGCTTGCTATGCAACTATGGCACCAAACCATGGCATCACGCGCATCCCGGTAACGCCATGCGCACGGAGAACAAGTATGAATGCCTCGACGTTTTCGACGCTTCTCCTCAACCTTCCGCTGATTTTTCTGACTTCGGTCGCATCCGCGCAAACTGGCGAGGTTCGTACGGGCGCCGCCGCGCTTGACGCGTGGAAGGCCGACGCTCCCGGTGTTCGCCGTCACATCAAGCCATCCGACCTGCCGGCGCCCCCGATCGGTACGGAGCCTGAAAAGTCGGTCGGCAAGAACGTGAAGGTGGTCAATCCGCCGCAGGGTGCGCTGCCAAAAGTCCCGGACGGCTTCGCAGTGCAGGTGTTCGCCAGCGGATTCAAACAGCCGCGCACGCTTCGCGTCGCGCCGAACGGCGACATCTTCCTGTCGGAGAGCGGCACCGGGCGCGTGCTCGTGTTCCGCGCCATTGCGGGCGGCACGCCTGCGAAGCCCGAGGTCTTCGCCGAGAATCTGGACCGGCCCTACGGCATCGTCTTCTATCCGCCCGCCGATCCGCAGTACGTCTACGTAGCGGCGGCGAATCAGGTGGTCCGCTACCCGTATCGCAGCGGGTGCCACCAAGGCCGCGGGTCCGGCCGAAGTGATCATCCGCAACATTCCGACGGAGCGGCACTGGACGCGCGATCTGGCGGTCTCGCGGGACGGCAAGCAACTATTCCTCGCCGTCGGATCGGGGTCCAATCTTGGGGTGGCTGGCATGCCCGAGATGACGCCCGAGAATATCCAGCAGCATGAAAAGACCCACGGCCGCGGCGCCGCCTGGGGTAAAGAAGAGAATCGCGCCGTGGTGCGCGTGTTCGATCCGGACGGAAAGAGCGTTCGCAACTACGCCACCGGACTGCGCAACTGCTCGGGCCTGGCGATGCAGCCTGGCACGGACAACCTATGGTGCGTCGTCAACGAGCGCGACCACCTCGGCCCCCTTCTAGTGCCCGATTTCATGGCGCGCCTGCAGGACGGCGGGTTTTACGGCTGGCCCTGGTACTACATCGGCGACAACGAAGATCCCGCTCTGAAGGGCAAGCGTCCCGATCTCAAGGGTCAGGTGCGCGTGCCCGAGGTGTTGATCCAAGCGCACTCCTCCGCGCTGAGCGCGGCGTTCTACGATCGCGATGCCTTCCCGGCCGAGTACCGCGGCGACGCGTTTGTCGCGCTGCACGGCTCGCATAGCCGGCCCGAAAGGACCGGATACAAGGTGATCCGCGTGCGCATGAAGGATGGCACGTCCGACCGGCGAGTACGAAGACTTTATGACCGGGTTCCTCATCGACAACGACAATGTCTGGGGCCGGCCGGCAGGAGTGGCGGTGACGCGCGATGGCGCGCTGCTGGTGAGCGACGACGCCAACGGCACGATCTTCCGGGTCACGCGCAAGTAGCCCACGATCGACCGTTAGCGCAGATCTACGCGTTTGACGTTGTCTTCCGAGTTCCGATCGATTCGTTTGTTATAGGGGTCCACCCCCACGAACTTCGGCTCGCTATCCACCACCAGCGTGATCGCCTGCCTGCCGCTCTTGATCGGACGGCGCTCGAACAGCAAGATCGATTTCTCCGTGTAGCCGGTCTTGCCTGGCTCGACGGTGAAAACGCCGACATCGAACAGTTCGTCGAGCGGCGCTTCGGTTTCGCTGCCCTTGCCGTCGGCGTACAGCTTGCGTGCCTCGACGGCGATTGTGACCTCGTATTTGCCATCGTCGCGTTTACGCGCGGTGGCTTCGACCACTTTAGTGTCGTACAGCGTGATCTTCTCGAACAGGTCAGTGATCAGCTGCTCGTGTTGTGGTCCGGCCTCCGCGCGTAGAAGGCGCAGGAAGTCGGTCGGATTCGGATACGGCGCCGGCTTGAACGCGAATTCGGCAATCAGCTTGCGCAGCGCGCGATTGACCGTGTCCTCACCGACGACTTCCTTCAGCCAGTACATCGCGAGCGTGCCTTTCTGGTAATGGATGTACTGCTGGTTCTCAACGCGAGCGAGCGGCAGCTCTTCGATGATCTCGCCGCCCCGCGATCGCAGGTACCGATCCAGCTCGTACTTCAGGAAGCGGCGGATCTGCTCCCGGCCGTACATTTTTTCCATGACCAGCAGCGCCCCGTACTGAGCGAACGTTTCGACCAGCATCGTGGCGCCCTGCTGGTCCGAGCTGATGACTTGATGCGCCCACCACTGATGGGCCATCTCGTGCGCGGTCACGTAGCTCACCATGTCGATCTTCTGATCATCGGCGCTGGTCTTGAACAGGAAGCCGATGTTCTCCGAATAGGGAATCGTATTGGCGAAGCTCTGTGCGAAGTTCGCGTACGACGGAAATTCGATGATGCGCGCCTGCTTGAACTGGAACGGCGAAAACTTCGCGCTGAATACATCGAGCGACACTTTCATCGCTGCCAGCATGCGGTCGACGTTGTAGTCGTGACCTCGGCTGGTAATACACGGCCAAGTTCCACGTCTTTCCACTGGTCGCGCTTGACTTCATAACGCGCCGACTGAACCGAGAAGAAGTGCAGGATCGGGGCGTCGGTCTTGAAGCGCACCGTGCGGCGACCGTCAGCGGTCGTGTCGCTGAGCGTGTAACCGGGCGCTATCGGAGTCTGGCTCGCGTCGGTCGTCACCGTGATCTCGGCGTTCACCCAGTCGCTGTCGTTGCGCAACCCGGTGTGTTCGCGCGCGCTGTCATCTTCCAGCTTGGCCGGACGCAGCTCGGGCGGCAGGCCGTATTTGCGGCGCTTGGCTCGATCCTGCAGCAGCCCGTCGCGCGACATTCCGAGGACAGGCGCGATTTCGTTGTTGTTGATGAAGGTGCCGTTGCCGACGATGCGCGTCAGCGGATCGGCGTTGGAAAACCCTTTCTGCTGCAGAGTGGTCGTAAAGCGAACCTCGCGCGCTTCGCCCGGCGACATCGGCGGCTCGAGCCGATAGATACGGTAAGAGTGCTGCTTGTATTCCTTGGCGACCGTCGCGTTCGCGACTCTCGAACGTGTTCAGATCGAGTTTCGGATTCCAGCGAACATGCAGCTCGTTCAGCGGTTTGCCGGTGCGGTTCTCGATCCGGTAGGTGCCGCTGGTGAACGCCCGGGGTTCGTTCGGAAACAGTTGGACGTCGAGCTTGACGTCGGTGATCTTCGGCCGCGGTGCGTTCTCGTAGGCCAGCAGGGCCTTCTCGAGTTCTGCCATGCGCCGCTCGCGTTCGGGCGTCGTGACGTATTCGTTCAGAACGTTGGTGTTGTAAAAGATGAATCCGCCGATGCCCAGCCACGCGATAAGCGCAGCGACGAACACGGCGCCGGCGCCTCCGCGCAAGCGCGCGGGCAGCCGCTTCAACCGCGGTCGAAGCTCGACTGTCGTTCCCCGACGCCACAAGCCGTACGCGACGACACACAGCATCAGCGCGAACGCCAGCCAGTACAGGTTGAACCAGAACCGACCCGTGCCAAAGCGGCTAGTGCCGTCGAAATCGGTTAACGGAACGTCTGGCGTGCCTGCATAGTTGTATAGGTTGTGCTCGAAGCCGGCCGTGGCCAGAGCGATCGAGCCAACGAGGTACAGCAGCATCACGCCCCAGCCGATGAACTTCTGCGGCACCAGTACCTGCACAAACACTGACAGCACGGCTATCAGGACGCAGCTGATCGACAGTGGTACTACAAACCAGCGCAGGTAGTTCAGCAGCTCGAACTGTGTGTAGCCCTTGATGGCCTGTATCGCGACGCCCGCTGCGGCGGCGGCGGCGACAGTGGCCAGCAGAACCAGCGTGATGGCAGCGATCTTGGGTATCAGATGTGCCCAGTCGGGAGCAGCGGTCGCATCGACGATCTCGTGCATCCGCCGTTCACGATCGCGCCAGACCAGCTCGCCACCGTAATAGATGGCAATGATGACCGGAATGATCGCAAACGCGCCGCCAAGCGTTTGCACCACCAGGCGCGTTGCGGGATATAGGTCAGCGCCGTAGAAGCCCGTCATGTTCCACAGCTGGCCGACCGGCATTCAACATGCCAATGCCGATCAGCACAAAGAACGCCGGGCTCTTGAACACGAACGCCATGTCAAAACGCGCCAGCCGCACGAATTGCGCCCAACGCGTGGCGCGGTCTGCACGTGGTTCCGGAAGCGCGACGGCGTTGCGTGTAGCAGCGGCCGGAAGCGCGTCGGCTGACAGCGCGGCGTCAACGGTTGCGGCTTTCTTGCGCGCGCTCGGTGCTGCGCCGCGTGCGTCGAAGCGGAACAGCGCGTAAGTGATAGCAAACACCACGAGAGCGACGCCGGCCCATAGCAGCGCGATTGACCAGCAGCATCCCGGTCAACGGCACCAGCATTGTGTTGCGGTCTGCTGCGGTCCAGTACTTGGTTGCCAGCGCCAGTGGAGACAGTCCGAACGGATCTGCCAACGCTGAAATGGTGTCGAACTGCGGATCGCGCAGCAACCCGCGCGTGACGAAGTAGCCGACCAGCAATGCCACTGCGCCCACGTAGGTCCACATCAGAGAACGCGTCGCGGTGGCCAGCGAAAAGAATGTTGCGGCCGACGATTAGAAGCGTCGGCAGGCCGAATGCGAGCAGCGCGTGCGCGTAATAGACAATGTGGTTCGGCCCAAGTTTTTCGGGGTCGATCCAGGGCATCCAGGAGCCGACCAGGATGCCGAGCGGCACTGACGCCAGCACGAGAAACGCCGCTGCGGTGGCCCCGACGAAGCGACCGACCAGGTAGTCGGCCTTGCTCACACGCGTTGTGCGCACGATGGGCGCGAATCCAGTGTCATCGTCGCGAATCACGACGTTGGCGACGCACGGCGACGATGATGAACACGGCGAACACGCACATGATGGCCAAGGTCTGCACGATCGCGTACGGCGAGTTCTTGTGCACGTTGCCGCAGCGAGCCGATCTGAACCTGATCGACAGTGATCGAGCCGTATGTCAGCAGGAAGAAAATCAGACAGCCAACCCAGAAAACCGGGCTCTTAAGCTGATAGCGGAACTCGAACCAGGCAACGTGCCGAAACATGGCTGCTTCGCCTACGCCGCGATCGGCGCAACAGCTGCGGGTTTCCGGCTCGCCGTCAAGGTCGAGAAGTACACGTCCTCCAGCGTCGCTTCGATCGGCTGAAACTCGGTCGACGGCCGCGCATCTGAGACCACATGGATTTCGGTCTTGCCTTCGCGCAGTCGAGTCGAGATCACGTTCAGGTGTTTGCGCGCGGCGTCGATTTCGCCCTTGTCGATCACTCGCCGCCACACCCGACCGTGCAGCCGTGCGATCAGGTCGCCGGGCTTGCCTTGGCCGACGATGCGCCCGCCCGACAAGGATCGCCATGTTTGCGCAGAGATCGGTCACGTCGTCGACGATGTGAGTCGACAGAATCACGACTTTGAGCTCGCCGATTTCGGCCAGCAGATTGCTGAAGCGGTGGCGTTCCTCTGGGTCCAGGCCCGCGGTGGGCTCATCGACGATCACCAGCTTCGGATTGCCGATCAGCGCCTGCGCGATGCCGAAGCGCTGTCGCATGCCGCCGGAAAAGCCGGCGATCGCCTTCTTCCGGACATCCCACAGGTTGACCTGATTCAGCAGCGCCTCGATGGTCTCTCTTCGTTCGCGACGGGCCGCCACGCCCTTGAGCACGGCGAGGTGATCGAGCAGATCGATCGCCGACACGCGCGGATACACGCCGAAGTCCTGCGGCAGGTAACCGAGTACCGCGCGCAGGCGCTGCGGCTGCGCCAGCACATCGATCTCGCCGAACCTGATTGCACCGCTCGTGGGCACCTGCAAAGTAGCTGCGCAGCGCATCAACGTCGACTTGCCCGCACCGTTCGGCCCCAGCAACCCAAACATGCCGCGACCGATCTCGAGTGAGATGTTTTCCAACGCACGCGTGCCGTTGGGATAGACGTGGGTAAGACTGTTGATGGATAGCATTGAGGTCCCTGAGAGTCGGGCGGACTATAAACGCGGGCGGGGTATCGACATTCGATCGTGCGACAGGCTGCATGATCAGAGGCACGAAGCGTCTTGGACGCTGACGGCGGCGAACTCGCAATCTATCGCCTTGTGAATTCACCTCCGAGTTTCCGGCTCATCCGGTCATGAGTGAAAGCGTCTTGGCGGCATGTGCTTGTTCATTCCGCCGATCCAGCACGGGAGGACTAAGTTGCGCCAACTGCGATTACAAGTAGCACGTTCCAGTACGCCGTGACACTTTTGTGTCGAACTTGCTTTCAAAAGATACCGTAGGAGGTACCTTCGGCTGATGGGCGCACGCAATGAAACCGTTCAAATCAATCACCGTCGTCCTCGTGCTGTCTTGTTCAGTATGCCTGGCTCAAACAACACCAGAGCTATTCCAGCTCAGTGTCAAGGACGTACCAGTCGAAAACGGTAAGACGTTGGAGATGAAGTTCGAAGAGATTGAGCGGAACACGGAATTCTCGACAGTCGAGATCACGTTCGTGTCGGGCGGCTCAGTTTCATCGTCCATGTTTGTCGTCCGTGGCATGTGTGGAGTCGCAAAGGCGCGCGGTGCGCAGTACTTCCGCGCTAATAAACTTTCGAAACACCCATGGCGCTACCGCATGACTTTTCCAGCATCCGCCAGTCCCATTGAGTTAAACCCGCCGCGAGGAGCTGACAAGGTGTTCTCGCAGGCGGAATGTTCGATGCTTAAGTATTGATGGATTGAGCAGCTCACCCCGTGTTGCCCACCCCCTAGCGTTCCGGCGTCTCGAGCAGTCTCAAACCCAATTGCGTCCTGGCCATGCTGCGACTCTTGTCGACGCCCGCTTCCGGCCAGAAGCGGCCATTGAGCCTTCCATCTCAACTTCCGCGCTAGGCGATCGCGCTCGAACTGCGGTCTCTATTGCTAAGGTAATGCTTCCAGCGCAGTATGTAAGTTATAAAAAATGCGCTGGCCAACCGGCGATGTCGTCCGTCAACTATACGAGGAGAGTCCATGTTGAACTTTTGCAAGCAGGTGGCAGGCGCGGGTGCGTTTTCCGTCATCCGCGTTATGGCGCTAATACTTGGAGTCGCGCTGGCCGGAGTGGCCACCGCACAACCCAAGCAGTTCTCCTTCGCGTACGACCAGCCGAAGACAAGCGCTTACGGCTTTGGGGCCGAGGTCTTTGGCAAGCGGCTCTCGGAACTGAGCAAAGGGACGATGTCGACCAACCAGTACGCGGGCGCTCAACTTGGCACCGAGGCGCAGACGCTGCAGAAGGTGCAAACGGGTGACATCGACTTCGTACTGGTGTCCACTGCTAACTCATCGACGATCCAGCCCGAGTCTGGCGTCTTCTCTTTGCACTTTATCTTTCGCGGTCCTGACCACGCGGTCAAAGTGTTAACCGACCCCAGGGTCATCACCGCGATGCGCGAGATGTATGCCAGTAAGGTGAAGGGCGCGCACATGCTGACTCTGGGTAGCCAGGGCCTGCGCAACCTTTATTGCAAGAAGGAGATCAGCAAGCTCGCTGATATCAAGAACGTGAAGGTACGGGTGCAGGCCACGGTGACCGAGGACACACTGTTTCCCGCCTATGGTGCGCAGATCGTGCACATGCCGTTTGGCGAGGTCTACACGTCGCTGCAGACCGGCGTCGTCGAATGCGCCGAAAACGGCTACACGGTGTACATGCTGAACAAGCACTACGAGGTCGCGCCCATCATGTCGGTGACCGAGCACGAGGCGAACAATTCCGTACTGTTCGTTAGCGACAAGCTATGGAGCTCGCTTAACGCCGAACAGAAGAGCTGGATACAGCAGGCCGCCGATGACATGAACAAGGTGCAGCCCGCCAAAGCCTTCGAGATGGAAAAGGAATCGCGGGCCCGCCTGGAGAAAATCGGCGTCAAGATCGTCACTAGTGTGGACAAGTCGGGATTCGAGGCGGTCAGCAAGCCCATCCAGGACAAGCTCGCGAATGATCTCGGTCCGAATGCCGTGAAGATCCTCGAGCTAGTGCGGAACGTGAAGTAGGCGCTACTCATCCTCTCGCTCGTTCAGCAGTCCCATCGCCACTTGAAGTGGCGCGCGCTCGACGGCCTCGAGCGCGCGCTGATACTCCTGTGCGGCGTCGCCATCACCGGCTTCACGGTGACCGTTATCTGCGACGTCGTGACGCGCACCTTGAAGCACCCGTGGCTCTGGCTGCAAGAGGTCACCATGACCTTCTTCATCTACGGCGTGTTCATAGGAACCGCCGCGGCCACGCGCCGCAATGATCACCTTTACCTGGCAGTGCTCGCCGAATCGATGTCGGGTGGCAGACGCCTGTTCTTCGAAACCTTCAACCGGTTGGTCGTGCTGGGCGTCGCGCTCAGCATGATCTGGTATGGCTATCTGAATTTTCTCGATGGCTTTCGCAGCCTTCGCATGCCGTCGATGACACCGCTCGCGAGCTTGTACGCGGCGATTCCGATGTGCGGAACACTCGTCGCGCTGTTCATGGTCGAGCAACTCATCAACGGGTGGAAGAATGGTTTTGCCGATCCGGCGGCAGAAAAAAAGACGACATGAACAACGGCATTCTCATCTTTCTGATGGCCTTCCTGTTCCTGTTCCTGGGCTACCTTGGCGTGCCCGTGGCGTTCGCACTGATCGCCGGCGTGCTGGTCGTGACGGCGTTCACACCGGTTGGGCTGCCCTCGATAATGACTCAGCTGTTCAATGGCATCGACGTCGAAGCGTTGCTCGCGGTGCCGTTTTCCTGCTCGTCGGCGAGCTGATGACAGCGGCTAATGTGACCGCGCGAATGATTACCCTATCGGCAAGCGCTGATCGGACATGCTCGCGGCGGATTCGGCACAGGTCGTTACCGTATTCAGCTTGTTCTTCGCCGGCATTTCCGGCTCCTCCGCGGCCGACGTCGCGGTGCTTTCGCGCTCGCTCGGTCCCGACATGAAGCGCGAAGGCTATGACGCCGCCTTCATCGCGGCCCTGATTGCGTCGGCTTCGACCATGGCTAACCTAATTCCGCCCAGCATCATGGCGGTGGTCTACGGTGCCACAGGCAACGTGTCGATCGGCGGACTATTCCTCGGCGGTGTCGTGCCGGGACTGCTGGTCGGCATCGGCTTGATGATCTATAGCCATTTTTTCGGCCCGATCGGGGTGATGCGACCGCGCTCGTCGTTCGGCGAAGTGACCGACGCGATGAAAGGCGCCGCCGTGCCGCTGGTCATCCCGGTGATCATCATGGGCGGCATCTTGTCAGGTTTCTTCACGCCGACCGAGGCAGGTGTCGTCGCCGTCGCCTACATCCTAGTCGTCGCGATTCCACTGCTCAATCGCCGCTACCTTAAACAGTTGCCGCACGACATGGCGATGACCGGCCTGCTGTACTCCATTCCGCTTATCACCATCGCCGCCGCCTCGGCGTTCGGCTGGATGCTCGCCTATTTGCGCGGGCCCGCAGTGGTCTCGGGTTGGATCAGCGCCGCCGCGGGTAACGACCCGTTCATGGTCATGCTGCTGCTCGTCGTGCTGTTCATCATCGTCGGCGACTTCATCGACGCGATACCCGCAATCATCATCTTCATGCCCATCATTACCGAGCTCACCAAGAGTGCCGACATCAACCCGGTTCACATGGGCGTCGTCATCATCGTGACTCTGGCGTTCGGGCTGATCACGCCGCCGTACGGGATTGCACTTCTGATGGCTTCGAAGTTCATTGGCGTGCGTTTTGGGCGCGCGATGCTTGCGTCGTTTCCCATCTACGTGGTGTTCTTGGCGACGATCGTCTTCTGCATCTTCTTCCCGGAAGTCGTGCTGTGGCTTCCGAAGCACCTGCTGCCCGAGTCGGTCGGCTGCTTCAAGAATCCCAGCGGTGGCGGGTACATCTGCCCCTGACGCCCGAACCGACTTGTCGTCACTGCCGTGCACTGAATTGCACTTGCGGCGTGTATCGGGTGGCGGAGGTGGTGAGATTCGAACTCACGAAGGACTTACGCCCTTGCCGGTTTTCAAGACCGGTGCCTTAAACCGCTCGGCCACGCCTCCGAAGACTGCGATTCTGCCCGAGGTCGGGCGATCGACCTTACTTCGCGCCACCTGATGCGCGCGCGACGTACCGCGCGAGCGCCTGGATCTGTTCGGCGGAAAGCTGCGTGTAGGCCGGCATCGCTCCGATGCCGGCCTTTACCGCTTGCGTAACACGCTGTGCGTCGGGTTTCAATTCGTCGAGCGACGGGCCGACGTTCGCCGTCGCGCCAGCGTCGGCCAGCGTATGGCAGAGCGCACACGGCGGCGTTGCGTCCTTGACGAACAACCTTCGGCCTGCGTCATCACCATCGGCTGCCTGCGCAATGCTGGATGCAAGCGTCAGTACTGCTGCACAACATGCGAGCCGAGCGCCCAAGGCAACATCTCCGCTCAAGCGACCGTGACCTGGATCGCATGAGCGCGCCAGCCGCTATTCAGATAACCGCCAACGTTGTCTGGCGTCGTTTCGACCTGAACCCTGCCTTGCGAATCGGTAACGCGCGACGCCAGTACATACGTTCCCGGCTTCAACTCGGCTTGCAGCACGAAGGGGCGCCACGCGTAGCGGCCAAGGTTGGGCCCGATAAAACTTGCTTCGCGCCACGTCTTGCCGCCGTCGAGTGATACGTCGACGCTGCGCGGCGCCTGCATGCCGCCCATCGCCACGCCATGGATCTGTACCCAGCCGCGACGTACCGGCCCGGCTTCCGGAGCGGGCGAATTGATCCACGATTTGGGATCCATCTCCCATACGGCCGGCAGGGCCGGTGATTCCTTCGTTCCCAGCGGTGCGATGCGGTAGCGCGTGGACTGAATCGCCGCATCGGTTTGCTCGCGCGTGAATGCAAGCCGCTTGATGTACTTGATGTTATTGACGCCGCTGTAACCGGGGATGATCAAACGCAAAGGCCCCCCATGCGCATGCGGAACCGGCTCGCCGTTCATTTCCCACGCGAGCAGTGCATCACCCAGATGTGCTGATCGGAACTGAGCGCTCGACGATGACGGTCTTCGGATCGATTCCAGCAGGCAATGTTTCTCCGCCGGTACCCGTGATGAAGCGCGCATCGGCACCCACTCCACCGAGCGCCTCGGCAACCGCCCGCACCGGCACGCCGCTCCAGAACACGTTGCCTGCAGCGCCAACCTTCCATGGTGTCCCGCTGGGCTTGGACGCGAAATATCCGCGGCCATTACCCGAGCATTGCAGCACCATAGCCAGCGATTCGAGGCCGAGCGTCTTCAGCTCAGCCACCGTCACGTGCGTGGCTGGCGCACCCCCTCGACGGCGAGTTGCCACGCATCGCGATTCGCGACAATCGACACGTCCGGCGCGGCAATATTGTTTCGGATGTACAGACGCTCAGCAGGCGTGATCGGACCCACGCCCAATGCGGTGCGCTTGGTTTCGATCGTCGTCGGCGTATGCACGATCAAGCTGTCCGCATCTTTCCAGGCGACGTAGGCGGGAAGCGGCTTCGCTTGCGATGCGGCGGCAGGCGCCGCCGGCGTTGTTTGCGCGCCGACGCGTGAAGCACCGGCCAGACCCGCTGCAGCGAGTGCGCCCGAACCTGCGACAAGCATTCGGCGTCGAGAAATATCGGTAGGGCTAGTCATCGAGACAACTCCTCAGCGAAAAACAGGAATGGTGTGAGCGTATACGGAAGCTCGGCTGCCTGCACGTAGCTTGAAAACGTATCACACAAAACTAGTGCGTGTTGGTCTTGGCTTGTGCTTCCAATTTACGTTGTAGGTCATCGAGCCGCGCCAGAACCTTGCTCTGACGCGCGCGATATTCAGCGGGTTTCTCGCCGCCGGGCCGCCCGAGCGTCGACAGCGAACTCTCCCATGCCGTCTGATAGTCCTTCAATGCGCCTTTGGAAGCCGTGGTCAACGTCTGCTTGGAGACAGAGCCGTACATGCCGCGGCCCTTGACCAGCGTTTCCTGCACGCATGCCTGATAGTCTGCGTCCGACGGTGGCGAGCCCGGTCACCGTGTTCTGTCCTTCGTTGACCAGCGCAAAGCGCTCATATTTGTCGACGTAGTCGCGATACTTGTCGCTGCAGGTGATGTAGCCAAGACGAGTGCCGATCACGTAACGCGAAACCGCTTCGGGTGGGGCCGGATCAGGCGCTTTTATTTGCGCGACAGCGGCGCCGCAGATGCTGACCATCACGGTTACTACGAGCAAAGCTAAACTTTTTCGCATCATCCGAACACTCCTTGTACGAGCACCCTGCCGCAGAAAGCGCGTAGAGCTCACCTAACGCACATTGCGGCCCAACAGACTACGAAGTTTGCCGCAGATGCTTGCGGGATGCATCGATTGCCGACGCAAGGTAGGCCTCGTAGAAACCCGAGCGGTCCAGACCGACCAGCGGCTCGCCGATCGGTCGCAGCGTTGCATCAAACAGCGCCACAACCGGCACCAAGCGCACGCGATGAAGAAGCGGCGAAGGCGGTCTCGGTGATACGCGCTCCCGATAGATCAGTAAGGGTTCGCTCCGAAGTGATATCGGTTTCGCGCAGCAACAGATCCGGCGTTGTCTTGCTCGCCTGCTCCGCAACACGCGGCGCGAGATAGTTGCGCCGGACTTCGCGGCAATACGGACATCCCGGCGTGCTGAAAAGAACCAGCAGCGGCGCCTTGTGACGCGCAATCGAACGTGCAAGAACACGTAGATCGTCGAGCGGAGGGAGCAAATCGTCCGCAGCAGCTTCTGCTGGGCGAGCACCAGGCTCGGGCGACAGCAGCAAAGCGATCAGTAACCGCCGCCGGTTCGCGAGCTTCATGCTCATGCAAACCCCGGATTCGACCGCGCGCCCTTGATGGCGGGCAGGTTCAGGCGGGGCGGCTTCACGGTCTTGCGATCTCTCATATAGGTGGCAACGACTTGCCAGACGGGTTCCCCCTTTGCGCCTTCGGCCACCGGCGCCCACCCGGCAACTTTGTAGACCTTGTCGGCGTCGATCGGCTTGTCGTCCAGGCGCAAATCGCCGATGCGCGCGCCGATGCTCGCGAGCGGGTCGATCGAATATCGCAGGCCGCCGACTCGCACCATGTCACCGCCCTGCTGCAGGTACGGATCGCGGTTGAACAAGTTGTCGGCCACATCTTCAAGAATTGTCTTGATCGTGGCGCCAGTCAGTTCGTTGACGGTGGTGTGCGGATATGTGATCGCCGTCTGGTCCATCAGGTGTTCCATCAGAATCGTCTGGCCCGGAAGCAGCGACGTACCCCAGCGAAAGCCCGGCGAAAAGGCGATCTCCGCACCGCGCACCTGCATCAGCGCGTCGCAGATCAGCTGGTCGAATGTGCCGTTGAAGTTTCCCCGCCGATACAGTAGCCCCTCGGTCACCGCGAGTTTTTCAGATAGCTGCGCTGCGTACGGTGCTCGAACCCGAGTGATGTAAGCGGCCATCTCCGCGTCGGCCGGCAACAAATTGGAAAATATCGGCAACAGCTTGTACCGATAGTCGCTGACCCTGCCACCCTTGACGTCGAAATCGAGCACGGCAAGAAACTTGCCGTTGCTGCCAGCGTTGCTGACCAGCGTCGTGCCACCTGCGTTCTTGATCATCGTCGGCTGCGGCACGCCATCGTGCGTATGGCCGCCGAGAATCGCATCGATGCCGCGCACCCGCGCCGCCAACTTCAGATCGACATCCATCCCATTGTGGGACAGCAAGACGACGACTTGCGCTCCCTTGCCGCGCACTTCGTCGACCATTTTTTGCATATTCTCTTCCTGGATTCCAAAACTCCAGTCAGGCACGAAGTAGCGCGGATTCGCGATCGGCGTGTATGGAAACGCCTGGCCGATGATGCCGACACGAACGCCGTTCATATCCTTCATCGTGTACGGCGGAAACACTTGATCGCCGAAGTCCGCGGTTTTGATGTTCTGTGCGATGAAGTCGATGCGCCCTTTGAAATCGTTGTCGACGATCTCCTGTACGCGCTTGGCACCGTACGTCATTTCCCAGTGCGCGGTCATCACGTCGACGCCGAGCAGCTTGTTTGCGTCGACCATGTCCTGCGCATTGGTCCAGAGTGCAGTCGCCGATCCCTGCCAAGAGTCGCCGCCGTCCAGCACTAACGCGCCGGGCCGGCTTGCTTTCATGCGCTTGATAAGCGTCGACAGATGAGCGAAGCCGCCTACCTTGCCGTAGGTGCGCGCGGCCTGCACGAAGTCGAGGTACGTAAAGGCGTGGGCTGCCGGCGTGGCGCGTGCAATGTTGAAGTGTTTGAGCAGATGCTCACCGACCAGATGCGGCGGCTGGCCCCATGCTGCGCCGACGCCGAGATTGACGCTTGGTTCACGAAAATAAACCGGAAGCAGCTGTGCGTGGCAATCGGTGAAGTGCAGAAAATGAACGTTGCCGAAGCGCGGCACGTCGTACAAGCGACTTGATGACGGTGCCGCGGCAAGCGCATCGTGCGATGCGATCGGCATCCCCGCCGACGCAGCAACCGCCAGCACCTGAAGGAACTCGCGGCGATCCACTTATTTGGCTGCGAAGCGCGACAGCGCTGCAATGTCCTCGGGAAACATCTCGCCCCGATGCACGAAGACGACGGTGCCGCTTGCGTCGACGACATACGTTTCGGGCAGCGTACGGTTGCGACCGAACCAGCGATTGGCATCTTCGCCGCGCATCGCAACGTTGAATGTGTAGGCGCGCTTGGCCATGTAATCCTTCGCCGCCTGCTCGGTTTGATCAATGGAAAACGCCAGTACCTTCAGACCGCGGCTTGCGTAGGCCTCGTGCAGCTTCTGAACGTGCGGGTTCTGCGCAGCGCAGAACGGACACCATGACGCCCAGATTTGCACAACGACTGCGTTCCCGCTGAGCTCGGCTGCCTTCAGCGTGCGACCGTCGATCAACGGCACATCGCGCCAGGCAACGACACTTCCGACTTCACCCGCAACTTGCGCCAGCGCAGGCGCGCCCGTGACCAGCAATGCGCCTGCAATCGCTAACAACAGCTTATGCAAAGCGGCCGTGGCTACCTTTCCTACTTGTTGACAGGCGAGTTTGGGTCGAGCAGCAGCGCCATCAGATCTTTCAGCTGCGCCGTCGTCAAAATGTTTGCGTCGCCGTAGCGCGGCATCTGCGAACACGCGTTGTACGCGTGTGAGTTCCACAGCTTGCCCCACGTATAGGTCATGACCGCTGGTGAGCGGCCGCGCAGCTTTCCGTAACCCTTCAGCGAAGGTCCGATGTTGCCGAACGCGATTTCCTGTGGCGCAATTTCATGGCACGCATAGCAGTTGCCGCCAGCCACCGTGGTGTCAGTATCGCTCCACTGCATGCCGACGCCGGTCTGCGCGATCCGCTCGCCTTGCTTGAAATCTCCGAGGTACTGGCCATCGGCCGGATACTTCACCGTCGCCAGCGCTTGCCGCTCGAGCCGTGCCCGCGCATCCTTCGGCAGATCCTTGCCCGTCAGCGATGCTTCTGAGCACGCAACCTGCAACTCGGACTGATCAAGCCGATCGAGTTTCGCAATGCCGCGCTCCTTGAACGAGCTCTTGACGACCTGCAGCGCTTCTTCGCGCGTGGGCGCCGTGTATACGGCACAGCTAATCAGCAATACGGTGATGGCCGACCACGCCATGCTGAATGCGAATTTGTTTTTCATTCTTGCCCCTAGCGCTTGATCGACGGCGAATCCATCTTCGCGCCGTTGGCGTTGACGCCAAGGAAGGTGATCAAATCAACCGACGCCGGTGAGCCGAACACGAAATCAGGCCAACGCTGCTGCCGGAAACAATCGTTCAGACGCCACTGCATCGTGCGCAGCGTTCCCTGCGACACGCGATACGCGGGCCAGGTAGTAAAGGCGCGCTGCGCGTCCTCCTTGTTGCCGCCGATGTTCGGCAGGTCCTGCAGGCGAATTCGCTGGCCGGTGACGCCGTGGCATGTTGCGCAAGAGAAATCGTACGGGCCGGCGCGCATGTAAAAGAACTGCTTGCCGCGATCGTAAGATGCCTTCTCCTTCGGATGCACCTGCGAGATGTTGACGGGCACGCCGCGCGACGCTTCGACACCGTAGGCTGCAAGCGCTTCGATGTCGGTCTGCGGCTGAGCGGTGCCCGAGTAGGGATTCTTCGTCACCGTCGCGTAGTCGAATCCCTGCAGCGTCACCATGCAATGCACGACGCGGCTCTCGTAATCCATCACCTTGTCGGTGTCGGCAAAATAACGCGGCATCTGCGCATAGGCACCCTTGACCACGCCCGCGCCAAGGCCGAGATCACACTGCTCGAGCGACGCCTTCTTCGGTCCTCGCTTTTCCTTCCACAACGCTTCTCCGCGAGCCACGACCAGCTCCGCCGGATTGCCGTCCTGCAGCAGCTGACGGTAGCGCGCGATCGCATCGGCCGTTTCCTTCTGTGCCAATGCTCCCGTGCACGACAGTGCGAGCGCAGCGACTCCGACCGCTGCCCGCGTGATTCCCTTCATGTTCTCGTCTCCCCGCTTGGCGTTGTTCGTACAACTACTGGCTACCTGTCGACTAGGTAATCGTTGCTTCGTCGGTGCGCGTGTCGCCTTTGTTGTCGACCCACGTAACTGTCAACTTGTCACCCTTCTTGCCGCCCTTGAATTTGAATTGCAGGTACGGATTCTTTGCAACCGCCGGGCCCCATTCGGCACTCAATACTGGCTTGCCGTTGTGATTGACCGTGACATTGGAAATGAAGTGCGCCGGAACCACCTTGCCAGCCGAGTCGCGCCGCTGTCCGGTCTCCATTTCGTGACTCATCAACACACGCACGTCGACGCCGTCGGGCTGCTCGGTCGCGCGAATTCTCATCGGATCTGCCATGTCTGCTCCTGTATGCGAAAAGTTTGCTCAGCCGCCGCAACCACCGAGGGTGACTTTGACTTCCTTGGTGGCAACGTAGAACTTGTTGTCGGCTTTGACGACCGCATACACGTTCGAGGTTTGGCCCATCTTGATGCGGGTCGCGATGTTGGCTTCGGTTCCAGCCGGAATCGAAAATCCCGCTGCTAGCGTGTTCGGATTCTTCTCGACCAGAATGTAGACGTTCTGTGTATTCGGAATCTTGCTGAGAACCGCAACCGGAACCACCGCCCCGTTTTCGGCGATGTCGGGCGCGGTGATCGAAATGTCCGCGCTTTGTGTGGCAGCCGGTCCGCCGAGCGCCTTCACAGCTTCATCGAGTGACTTCGCCTCGAACGCGGCTTTGTTCCACGCCTGCTGCTGAGCGAGCGCTTCTTTGGCACTAATGAGTCCTGCACTGGCCATCACGGCAAATGCTCCGGTCAGCCTGACGAATTCCCTACGATTCTGTTTCATCGAAAATCTCCTACCGCTAAATTCTATGGATGCTGAAGAGCGAACATATGAATGTAACAGTGCGCGTGTCTCACTCTGTTTGGCTTTGGGGATAACCCTATCGCCGAAAGTTATTTCGCTCCACCGGCTATCCATCGCGCAATCTCATCGGCATCGCTTTCCTTCAATCCCGCTTGCGGTGGCATTGGCACCGAGCCCCAAACGCCTTGCCCGCCCTCCCTCATCCGCTTCGATAGGTACGTCTGCGCATCAGCACGCCCCTCGTACTTGGTCGCGATTTCGCTAAAACCCGGGCCGACGATCTTGTTCGTCATGCCGTGACAACCGGTGCACGCGTGGCGTGCGATCAGGTCCGACGGATGGCTTTCCGCTGCTGACGACGCGCCGATCAATGGCGCGGGCTTGCCAGCGTCGTAACGCGCCGTATCAATGCCACGCATCGGGCCAAGCGGCCGTTTCTGCTGCGCGAGATTGCCGTTCTGATTGCGTGCGAACTCAGGCATCTCGGAGGCGATCGTGACTTCTTTGACGCAGTCCTTCATGCACAAACTGCCCTGCGCGTCCGGGCGACCTTGCACCCGTCCGAGTCCGTGCGCGGTTGTCAGCCCGTTTCTGTTGGGCATCTGCACTGTAAGTAACGTCTTCTCGTTGAGCTCGAACTCGGTAGGAACGATTTCGTTGAGGTGCAGCACGTACGCGGTGACCGCATACGTTTCATCGACGCTCAACGACTGTGGATTGGCCCACGGCATTGCGCGAAAAATGTAGTCCCACAGCGTCGTCGCGTAGTTGAGCTTGGTACCAAGCGTGCGCAGTCCGTCGGACTGCAACAGCATCGACGCGCGGCCAGTCTCTAGATCTCCCTTGCGCACGCCGCCAGCAATCGGCATGTAGCGATTGCTTTCGCCGAACGTGCCGTGGCAGCTTGCACACTGCGCGTCGTAAATCTTCTGGCCCTGCGCGACAGTGCCCTTGCCGGCCTTGAGCCCGTGCCCGTCGGGGCGCACATCGATATCCCACGCCGCGATCTCCTGCGGCGTCGGCGTGCGACCGAGTCCATAGCGCGCCTGCTGCGCGACAGCGGGTAGTGTCGCGGCCGACAACGCGAGCACGCACAGTGCGCTAGGCAAGCTGAACATTCCACACTTCGCCGTCGGGTTGCACCCGCCACGTCTGCACCGCGTTGTTGTGATAGATCGAACGCACCCCGCGCACGGCGCGCAGTTGTTGAATGCTCGGCTGCACGTGGCCCGTTTCATCGACCGCCCGACTCTGCAGCAACGCCGGCGCACCGTCCCAGGTCCAATCGAGTCGAAATCTCGTCAATGCCTTGGTCAGCACCGGTTCCTGCAAGCGAGCCGTCTGCCAATTGCGGCCACCGTCAACCGACACATCGACCCGCCTGACCTTGCCGCGACCCGACCACGCAAGTCCGCTAATTTCGTAATAACCGCGGCCAACGAGCTTCTGCCCTCCGGATGGCATCGTGATCACGGATTTAACCTCCTGCACCCCCGAGTACTGGCGGTGCAAGCCGTTGGGCATCAGATCGATGTAGTGCAGCGATTCTTCGCGCGTATTCCACGGCTTGTCGCCGACTTCGAGACGGCGTAACCACTTCACGCTCGACACTCCCTGCACGCCGGGCACTAGCAGCCGCAATGGGTAACCGTTCTCGGCTCGTAGCATTTCGCCGTTCTGGCCGTAGACGACCATCACGTCGTTCAACGCAAACTCCATCGGAATCGTGCGTGTCAACGCAGAGCCGTCGGCGCCCTCAGCCAACACGAACTTTCCCTTCACTCGGTCGACACCGGCCTCGTCAAGCAGGGTCGACAGCAGCACTCCAGTGAACTCGCTGCACGCAATCATTCCGTGCGTGTACTGCACGGTCGGCACGGCAACGTTGGCCCACTCCATGCCGCCGTTGGCTCCGCACTCGATGAAGTGAATACGCGAAACCGACGGAAATCGCATCACGTCGTCCATCGTCAGCATCAGCGGCCGCTTGACGAGACCATGAATCATCAATCGATGCTGCTCGGGATCGACTTCCGGCATTCCGGAGTGATGCCGCTCGAAATGCACACCGCTTGGCGTGATGATGCCGAACAGATTCTGCAGTGGCGTGAAGCTAACGCTGGCCTGCGGTTGCGGTGTAAGTCCCGGGCTTTGGCGCCGCTGCACGTTCGCTTCGTACTTCGAAGGCATGCCGTATCCGCTGGTGACTACCGGCGCACCGAGTGAGCGCGTCCATGGCGGCACCAGCGACGCATTGCTTGTTTGCGCTGCTGCGCGCGTACCAGCGAAAACGCACGCTGGCAGCCACGCTGCCGCGAAGGAAGTTGCGCCGCTGCAGCCGCAGCTGCTGCGCCGGTAGATGATTTTCGGGCGCCGCAATCACGCGCCCGGTGCTCAAGCCGCTCATGTGCGCTGCATGAAGCGCTTCAGCGTGCGATTCGACACCGATCTTTCGTCGAACTGACTGGCCATCTGAACGCAGGCGGTGCGGCATAGCGTCACAACGTTGGGATCGGCGATCGAATAAAACGTCGAAGCGCCCTCGCGCCGCCGCTTCAAAACGCCCTTGCCATACATCAAATTCAGGTGGCGTGAAACGTTGGTCTGAGTCGATTCGACGCGCTCGACGATCTCGGTGACGCTGAGCTCGCCATCGCAGATCGCGTTCAGAATCTTCAGCCGCGTCGGTTCGGCCAGCAGCCCGAAGTAACCGGAAACAACTTCAAACAGGCGCTCGAGCTCGGGATCCATATAGCCCGCAAATGTGCGCATATGCGCAATGGCGCATATCTTCCCGGCTCAGAACCGCAGGTGTCAAGCCCTGTATTTCTAGTTAACTACGATCTTCCGCTCGCGCACCACGCTGGCCCAGCGCGCGGTTTCGTTTTCAATGCGCGTGGCAAACGCCTTCGGAGTCATCGGTGCAGGCGACATGCCTTGCACGAAGAAGCGTGCGCGCATCCCGGTCGAGTCGAGCGCCTTGACGACGTCGCGATGAATGCGATCGATAGTCGACTGCGGCGTGCCTGCGGGCGCCATCAGTCCGAACCAACCGATGTTTTCAAAGCCAGGAACGGTTTCGGCGACCGTCGGCACATTGGGCAGCGCCGGCGAACGCTCCTTGCCGGTAACCGCCAGCGCACGAAGCTTGCCGCCGTTGATAAAGCCGATTGCCGCAGGCAGATTGGGCGTCGCAAGGTTGATCTGCCCCGCGACCAAGTCGGTAATGGCCGGCCCTTCGCCCTTGTACGGAATCTGTTGAATATTCAAGCCCGTCGAGTAAAGAAAGTTTTCGGCGGCGAGATGCGTCTGGCTGCCGATACCCGCGTGGCCGTAGTTCAACGTGCCGGGCTTGGCCTTCGCGAGGTCGATCAGTTCCTTCACATTGGTGACCGGGAGACTGGGATTGACCACGATCACTTGCGGACCGCTGGCCACCATCGTGATGGGCAACAAGTCCTTTTGCGGATCAAACCCCATGTTCTTGTAGATGTGCTGGTTGGCGGTGACGATCGAGCCCGATGTCATCAGCAATGTGTAGCCATCGGGCGCCGCTTTCGCCACTTCGACAGCGCCGATATTGCCCCCGGCGCCGCCGCGATTCTCGACCACGACGGACTGTCCCCAACTCTCGGTGAGACTCTGCGCCAGGATGCGCGTGACGATATCCGTGGCACCACCGGCCGCAAACGGCACGACGATACGCACGGTCTTGGCCGGGTAGCTAGAGGTCGATTGCGCGTACGAACCAAAAGACAGCATCGATCCCAAGGCAAGCACAAGCAACCGCATCTTCATCAACTCCTCCACGATTAGTTATTTTTTAGGTGTTCGAGTCACAACACCAAGGCGAACGCCAAACCCACCGCAATCGAAAACGCTGCCGCAATTGCCAATAGCGACTGCTGCCAACCCCGCCACGGCAGAAATTCCAACGCGAGCAACCTCAGCCCTCCGCCCGCGTGCGCTGCGAGTAGCAGCACCAGGCCCCACTCCGCCACCTTCACCAGCGGGTTGTCGGTCCATCGAAGAAACCCTTCGAGTTCGCTCTCGGCGCGCAGTGCCTGGCTGAGCGCCAAAAAGTGCATCGGGAAGAAACAGTGCCAGCGCAAGACCGCTCAGTCGATGCACCAGAAACGCGACATAGGCGGGGCGGCGCCGCGCCGAATAGTGACGCGCACCGATCGAGTTGACTCTCATGGTTTACGCGCAGAGCTTCATAGAAACACGGCCCACGCCGCGCCGAAACCCATGATGAGCAGCGCGACAGCAAACGCAGCCAGCGCCCAGTCTCGGCTTGCCCCACTCCACCGCAGCCATTCCGTTGCAATCGCGCGCAGCCCGATCGGAACATGCACGGCGACCGCCAGCACGAACACGACGTAAAACGCGAGCCACGCGGCGTTGCCGCGCGTGCGCATCAGTATCTCGGCAGCGGAGAGCCCGCCGCGCGTCGCGTAGATGATTGTTATTAGATGCACGACGACGCACAGCGCAAGCACAGCAGCGGAAGCACGCTGCGCAAACCATAGCCACGTTTCGCGGCGCGCGTCTTGCATCACAGCTCGCCGTTCAACGCCGCTGCTACCGTCGCCCGCTTCAGTCCTGCGATCGACGCTGTCGGCGAGATATGTTTGGGACAACGCTCGGTGCAACTGATGTGCGTATGGCAGCTATGACAGCCGGCGTCGCCGGACACGGCGCGCAATCGCTCCGGGCCCGCTTGGTCGCGTACATCGTTGACCAACGTCCATGCACGGTTTAATGCTGCTGGGCCCAGGTAGTCGCTACGCCACGTCACCACGTCGCACGACGCGTAGCACACGCCGCAACCGATGCACTCGATGCCCGCCTGCAGCGCCTGCGCTTGCTTGCTCTCCGGTCTTACTGCAGCAAAGTCATCGTGCCGCGTGCGCGAGCCTTCGTAATAGCCTCGCGCGCGCGTCCACTTGTCGAAGAACTCGCGCATATCGGTCGCGAGGTCGCGTATCACCGGCAAATTGGCAAGCGGCGCGATTTGCAACTTGCTTCCTTCGCCGGCCACCGCACCGACGTGCGTGCGGCAGGTCCAGCGCGCCACGCCGTTAACTGTCATCGCACAGGAACCGCACATGCCGACCCGGCAGGCGTAGCGATACGCCAACGTCGAATCGAGCTTGCGCTGGATGTATGTCACCACGTCGAGCACCGTCTGGCTCGTCTGTCGTGGAACTTCATAGTCGACGTAACACCCCTGCTCCGTCCCGCGCCACACCGAGACGTGCAGCGTGGTCATCACGCGCTTTCGTATAGGCGGGTCAGTACGAACTCGCGATGGCCCAGCGCTTCGGCAGCGGTGAGCCGGCCATTCGCGGTGCGAAACATCATGCCCAGCAGCGCGTCGCCTGCCTCATCCGGGGACATTTCACGCCGCAGCAGTCCCGACACGTCGACGTCGATGTGTTCGCTCATCGTTCGCACCGTGCGTGGGTTCGCGCACAGCTTGATCACCGGCAGGATTGGATTGCCAATCACGTTGCCCTGACCGGTCGGGAAGAAGTGCACCGTGTACCCGGAGGCTGCGCACAGCGTCACCATCTCAGCCGCGGCTGACGAGGAATCCATGAACCAGAGTCCGGGTCCGGTCGGCGCTTCCGCCTTGTCGAGTACGCCGTCGATCTTGCACTTGCGCCCAATTTTTTGAATATTGCCGAGCGCCTTTTCTTCGATCGTGGTCAATCCGCCCAGGATGTTGCCCTTCGTAGGTTGCGAGTCAGACAGGTCACTTGTCTTATGTCTATCAATGACTTGCTGGTAGCGGTTAAAGTACTGCATGAACTTCTCGCGCACTTCCGGCGTGCGGCAACGCTCGGCAACCAGGTGCTCGCCGCCAGTCAATTCAGTGGTCTCGCCGAACACCAGCGTGGTGCCGAGCGGATACAGCTTGTCGAACGCATTGCCGACCGTTGGGTTGGCCCCGCAACCCGAAGTCGTGTCGGATTCACCGCACTTGGTCGATACCCACAGCGTGTCTATTGGGCACTCCTCTCTCTCGAGCTCGCTCGCCCATTGCACATATTCACGGGCGACTTTTGATGCACGCATGATCGTTTCGTGATCTCCGTGCTGCTCGATGCCGAAGCCTGTGACCGGCTTACCGGTCGCCGCGATGCCGTCAACGATCTTCTTGGTCCACTGGTCTTCGATGCCTATCACCACGACCGCAGCGACGTTTGGATTGCTGCCGGTGCCGATCAGCGTGCGAAAGTGCAACTCGAGGTCCGCGCCAAATTGCAGGCGGCCGTACGGATGCGGCAACGCCATCGCGCCCTTGATGTTGTTGGCCACCGCAACCGAAGCCGCGTTCGATAGGTCGTCGACCGGCAAGATGATCACGTGGTTACGAACACCGACTCTGCCGTTTTCTCGTCTGTATCCCTGAAATGTTTTTTCCATCAACTCACCAGCGCTTGGTCTTGACGTTATGAACGTGGAGATGCTCGCCGAGTTTGATCGGCGCGATCGTGCGGCCGATGTCGGTGCCGTACTTGATAACGGTGTCGTTGTTCTTCAGATCGCGGATCGCGATCTTGTGCCCGATCGGCACGTCGTTCAGAACCTTGGTGTCGAGCGTCTTGTCCTGATCCATGATCCAGCCCGTTAGCTGGTCGCCAGCACGAACGCCCTCAACCACGACGACGCCGACCGAGTCGTGCTCGTCGTGAACCACAAAATGAATCATCGCCTCTCCCTAAATGCCTCGCACTGCTGGCATCGTAGCGGAGAAGCTTTAGCGACTCTCGCCGCAGATGATCCTGATATCGGCAGCGCTCCAAGCGCCACACGCGGGCATGAAAAAAGGTGCCAGCGCGAACGCTGGCACCCTTGCTAGATGACGTACCGCTAGTTTTTCTTTGCTTCTTCTTGCGGCGGCGGCGGAACGACGACCACCGTGCTGCCTGATTTTCCAGGAGCGCCTTCTGGGCCAGGGGCACCCGCCGGACCCGGAGGACCTGGAACCGGAGTTGGAACGGTAACGACTGACGGCGCGGGAGCGGGACTCGGAGTCGGAGTCGGTACTGGAACGGGCTGCACGACCGTCTCCGTCTTCTCCGTTCTCTGGCACGCACCCAGTCCGAGCGTGGCGGCAACGGTTGCTGCGGCGAATATCGAATATTTCATTAGGGTTCCCTCTCGTTTTGGGTCGCGTGAGCTTCGAAGCAGGATTCGTACCCAGTGGTGATCTACCAGGTCGACCGCACACGGCCGGTAGCGACAAACATAGCCAGGCCACACACCGCGAAGCCTTATTCTTTCAGGTCGATACCGACTCCCAAGAAGCCAATGATCGCAAGACTCTTGCTGTTAGTCGCTTTTGTCCCAGCGGTCGCGCTAGCGGATTACGAAGAAGATAAGAAGAAATATGACGAGTGCGTGGCAAAGGTAAAAAGAGACTATCCCCTGCCGCCTGCCAGCATGAATGCACTAAAACAATTGGTCGCGTCGCTGTGTGGCCCAGCGCCCACGCCACCAACGCCCGCGAAGAAGTAAGCCAATTCGATCGCTCCCTCTGACGCGAGTAGTCCCCGCTTTTCCCTTAATACAAACGGCCCGCTAATTCGTTCGACTCAAAGGCTTGCTGCGTTGCGACAATCGCCTCTTGATCAGAGGGAAATCAAGCAATGCAACAGAACACAAACACGGTTCGCATTGAACCGTTCGAGTATGTACCGTCAGTTGCGAATGAACACTTCGTACCCGCGCTCACGTTGGCTTACGCGCGCGAGCCGGTGCCATATTTCGATATCGAACCGTACGACCCGATCACGCCGCGCGCGCGATTAATAATCGTGGCGCTCGGCGTCGTAAGTTCGCTCTGCGCCTTCGCCTGCACGCTGGCGCTGATGGTTTCGTAAATGGCGTTGCGAAGGGGGCCGATCTTGCGATTTGCCGCCTTCTAAAGACGGGCGAGCCCGGCAGGATTCGAACCCTGCCTTAGATATTTCGCAAACTTCCGCTTCGCTACTTCCGGCTGAGCGTTAAACCACTTGATCTCGGCCCACTTGGTCTCGGCCCGCTTGGTCTCGGCCCACTTGTCGACCACCTTCTTGCTATCGTAGCCAGCCGGCATCTCTTGCGTGCCGTCACGATATTCGGAGATCAAGCGACAGAGTTCGTTACCGTGCTTGAAAATCTCATCGATGTACGCCCGGATTTCTTTTCCGAAGAGAAAATCCGCCTCAGCGACCGAGGTGTAAAACTGAAGTAGATCACTCTGCTTGAGGTCGGCATCCCGAGAGACGATGCTAAGGATTCGCCTTACTTCTTTGTAAATGCGGAGCCGGGGTTCGTATCGGTCTAAATCAAGTTTCCGCCGATTTATTACGTACTGCTTGATCGCGACGAATGTGGCGATCGCTGCCACACCCAAGGCTAAGCTGGCGATCCAGTCACTCATTTACCGCCGCCTCCAGTACGTGGCGCATCCTATTGATCGGCAATCTGCTGCGCAATGCGCCGAGCGTGCCGATGCTGACATACCAAGCCTGCCGCTCCTAATGTGTAGGGGACTCGCCCCGCTTTACCCCAAGCGAAAGTAAAAAACGGGCTGCATCGCTGCAACCCGTTGATTGTATGGCGCGCCCGGCAGGATTCGAACCCACGACCCCTTGGTTCGTAGCCAAGTACTCTATCCAACTGAGCTACGGGCGCAAGGGCGCGGAGTTTATCACCGCACGAAGCTAGATATCGCGGTGCACCGATGCGTTCAATGCCGCAGCGAGCGCGGCGTCACCGCCCACAATGTCCTCCCACTTGAGGTCGACGCCATTGCGATGCCCTTTTAGCGTCAGCTTCAGGCCCGTCGGCCCAAGCGTCAGCGTAAAAGGCTTGTCCTTGATCATCACCTCGCGCTTCAGTTCCTTGTTCAGTGCGGTTGCCATCGTTCCTCCTCAAGCGGCTGAAAGTTTTTGCGCCGCGCGTTTGATTGTCTGACGTGTACGGCCGTAATCCTGCCACGGATCGACTCGCTGCTTTTTGAGGCGGCTGAGCGTGTTCGTGATATTCCACTGGCTCGCGCTCTTCAAGCCTTCGAGCTCGTCCCAGGCCAGCGGCATCGAGACGCCGAGTCCCGGACGCGCGCGCGCCGAGAACGCGGCGGCCGTCGTAGCGCCGCGGGTATTCCGTAGGTAGTCGATAAAAATTCTTCCGACACGATTTTTCGGACCGCTTTTCGCAACGAAGCGCTGTGGCACGGTGCGAGCCAGATGTACAACGATCGCTTCTGAAAAATCTTTGATCTCATCCCAGTTTGCAACCGGGCTGATCGGAACCACGACGTGCAAGCCCTTGCCGCCGCTCGTCTTCAGAAAAGACTTCAGCTTCAGCTCATCGAGAAAGGCCTTGGTCAGCATCGTTCCCTCGACCACCTGCTGCCAGTTCACGCCATCGCCAGGATCGAGGTCGAACAAGATACGGTCCGGATTTTCGATCGACTTGATCGTCGCGTTCCACGTATGAAACTCGATCACGTTCAACTGCGCCGCCTGCACCAATGCAGTCGCAGTCGCAACCTCGAGCATCGGCGGATGGCCGGGCAGAAAAGACGGATCGAGTTCGTTGATCCCTGGAATGCGCAGCGTGTCGACATGTTTCTGAAAGAATAGTTGACCGCCGATTCCGCTCGGCCCACGCACAAGCGACGTGGGCCTGCCCTTCAGATGCGGGAGCATGTAGTCGGCAACGCCATCGTAGTAGCGCACGAGGTCAAGTTTCGTTAGCCCCGTGCTCGGATCGATGACGCGTTCGCCATGACTAACCTTGACGCCAAGCACGCTCGCAGCTGTTGCCGCTTTCGCCGGCTTGCTCTTCACCGCAGTGCGCTTCACGGGCTCGTCCTCCACTGTGACTGCTTTTTCTCTGGTGATTTTTTCCGGCAGCTTGTCGGTACGCAGACCGTGAAACACCGAATGCCGTATGCGACCGTCCTGTGTCCACTCGCCAAACGACACTTCGGCCACCAGCTTCGGGCTGACCCAATGACCCTTGATGCCCGTCGGCAGCTGATGAAACGGCGGCTTCGCAGTCTTCAATGCGCTCAATTTCGCATGCAGGTCGTTGAGCGTCTTGTGATCGAAGCCGGTGCCGACATTGCCTGAGTAGATCAATCGCCCCTGCAGGTCGTGCACACCAAGGAGTAAAGAGCCTATCCCGGTGCGACTGCCTTTCGGATCTGTGTAACCACCAATCACGAACTCCTGGCGTTGTGTGCATTTCAGTTTGATCCACGTCGGCGAGCGGGACGACACGTAGGGAGAATCCGCTCGTTTTCCAATCACGCCTTCCAACCGCAGCTGACACGCCGCCTGTAACAGCGAAGCGGGATCTGCTTCGAAGTCTTCGCTGAATTTGAGAGAGCTCGATGTGTTGACCGTCATCAACTGCCGCAACAGATTCCGGCGCTCGCGCAGCGGAACCTGACGCAAATCGTGATCGGCGTAGTAAGGAAGATCGAATACCAGGTAGTGAATGTCCGCCGTTGCGGAGGTGTCGAAGGCGTTTTGCAGCGCCTGAAAATCGGTTCGGCCTTGGCCGTCCGTGGCCTCGATCACGATCTCACCGTCGATCCAGCCGTTCGGAAGCTTCAGTGCGGCAATCGCTTGCGCCAGGTGCTTCAGCCTCGACGTCCAGTCGTGGCCGCGGCGTGTAAAAAGTCTGACGTCGCTGCCGTCGACGCGAGCCAGCACGCGATAACCGTCGAATTTGATCTCATAGATCCAGTCGCCCTGCTTAGGCGCCGCATTGACGAGCGTTGCCAACTGCGGCGCAAGAGCGAGCGGGAGTTTCGCCGGCCGGGCACCAGCGGGAAGTGCCACCGCCTCGACACCTGTCTTCTTCGTCCGCTTCTTCGGCGTGGCGCTCGCTTTGGCCGGCGTAGCCACCGCTTCCCCGTTCTTCGCATTCACGCTGTCAGGCAGCGCTTCGGTGATGTCGTACTCGGCTGCGGCTCTTGCCGTTTCGTCGCGCTCCTTGATCAGCAGCCACGGATCCTGCCGCTCATTACCTCGGCCCCTCATCCGCACCAAGGTCCAGCGGCCGTGCAGCTTCTCACCCTGCAACTCAAACTTGAGTTTGCCTTGCCGATAACCTTCACGCGGGTCGCCGTCCGGTATCCACAGGCCCCGATCCCACACGATAACGGTGCCGGCACCGTACTGCCCCGGCGGAATCACACCTTCGAAGGTGGCATAGGCGAGCGGATGATCTTCGACGTGCACTGCCATCCGCTTGTCGGCAGGATCGAGGCTCGGACCTTTCGGTACCGCCCAACTCTTCAGCGTGCCGTCGAGTTCAAGGCGAAAGTCGTAGTGCAATCGGCGCGCGGCGTGCTTTTGAATAACGAAGCTCAGCGCTTTGCCCGGCCGCGTAACGACGCCCTTCGGCTCCGACGTAATTCCGAAGTTGCGCTTGGTCCAATACTTTTGCAGGTTGTCGGCCATTGGGTGTCAAACGCAAACCATGTGCCTGGCAGTGGCAGGAGGAGAACTGTGTCAAACACAGCGCAGTAACAGGCTCCCGGTCGATGGAAGGGTCTAGAGCCCATCCCGCCGCCAACAGATAAATTTGGCATTCCTAGTGCTACCAGCCGCTTGAACAACGGCTTCATTACTGAATCCAGGGAGGCGTTGCAGTCGAATCAGAAGTTCATTTGAACCTTTCGCCAGACTCGACACCGCGCAGCCCCCTTGCTCTCCGAGGAGCACCCAAAAGAAATCATCGGCGAGAGGTCCCTCGTCCGTGGTGATGATGCTCACCTCCTGCAGCGCGTCCCAACGGACACGCTCTTGGTGCCCGTTGGACATCGTGCGGACTATCTCTTCTTCGTTAAATGAGACCGTTTCCAGTGCCCGCGGCTTTCGCTTGAAGAGACGTTCGAGAACGTTCACTGGGCTCTAACGATTGAGTTCAGCCGCCGCCGAAGGCGGTCGGCTGCAACGATGGGTCAGGCGTCAGCGCGCAGGCTACCAGTGACCTGACTTCATGACTTCGCCAGCGGCATCTTCTAACCGCCAATTCGTGCCTTCGGTATACAAAGTCTTGCCGCTGTCTGGGTAGTGGCAGACGTCATGACTCACGCGCGTGCCGACGATGAGATATGAGCAAGAGCTGATTGATCGATTGACGATGTGGTGCGCGTTGGGGACACCTGCCGGCCAGCACGCAGTATCACCAGGCTGGAGAGTGTGTTCACCGTCATTCTCAACAAGAATGGCTGTGCCGGACAGCATGTGCAGGAACTCATCTTCTTGCTCGTGCCAATGCCGATCCGAGGACCGAGATCCTGGTTCGAGCGTTTCGATGTATGCACCGAACTGCGTCAATCCTCCGTCATCGGAAAGTCTTGCGGACGAGCACATGCCGTTGCATTGTGCTCGCTGTTCGCTTGCAACCTCGACGGTCGCCTTGCCACTGCGGATGATCATGATTCGCTGTGAGGTGTTCCAGGTACTGAATGGGAGGTTGTTTTCTGACGCCTAACGAGTTCCTGAGTTGAGCCCGCGGCCTCGTAGAGCGTCGGTTCGTCGAACGATACGTTAGATGCCATCTTGTGCATCTACTTGTCTTGAACCGGTCTCTTGAACGATCTGCCGGCCAGCGAACGAGCGCGAGGCCAGGCTTGGCCAGAGACACAAGTCGCAATCAGGTCACGACTGACCAAGCTGGCGGACTCCGAGACGATAACGTGCTCGCGAGCCAACTCTCGCAAGCAGTGCCGTACGTTGCTACGACTCCAGGGAACCACCGGCTCCAGCATAACGCCCGGCGTTGCAAATGGGACGGTTGGCACCGAACGTTCGACATAGCGGCGGCGCCAACGAGCGCGAAGCGGCCAAACGTCCGCTCGATGGGCGGTGGCTATGCGCTCGTCGACGCTAGTAGGCGCGACCGCCTTGGACGCCAACGCAGACGAGACGCCATCGGCCGCATGCGTATAGGTTATGGCATCGATCGTGCGATCTTGCGTGCCGGCCACGCTTCTCGCCCGTACGTCGAGCGCATCGACTTAGTTCCCAGGATGTAACTCGCCGTAACGCATGAAGCCAGCGAAATCGTGTGCTCATCGTGCAGCCATGGTCTTAACTCGTCATCGAGCGCGCAACCGGCCAAGCATGCGCGCCGGCGACATTCTGCATCGTTCGGCGAGTGTGGACTCCAATGCCCCGCGCGATGAGCCATCGCCGTAACAGTCATCTGGCACTGCCTCCCGCGAGTACCATGCCGCTAGGCTTTCGTCGCCAGTCGACGCAGCAGCGTTCGTGTGCCTCGAATTGCTCACTTCGAAGAACTCAATCGTCACATTGTCGTGCGGAACGGTCTCATCGATTCTGTGTGCCAGGTCGAATGCTGAGACGCCTAACGTGTTTTAGACCGCAGGATTGTGCTCCTAAATGTGGCGGGTGCCGTTTAACATGGACCGTCCGCCAGTCGCCAAGGCGCATGGCTACTGGCTTTCGGGCTGCAGTACTGTATATATCTACAGTACTAACAAATCCGCGAAAAACCGCACACCAGCGACGCCGCAACCTTGACGCCTCCGGCGGACTTTCGGCAATTGGGTCGCTTGGCGGGATGTCCGCTTATGGCCGACTGCTCTCGCTATTGACTTGCGAGTTCAGCCTGGCTCGCTCTAATCAAATGGAACATAGGACACGAGTGTCAGGCTCACGACGGGCGTTCCGAACACGCTCGTTTTCCGGCTTACGACTGCTTTGATGCGAAACATATACAGATCGCCGCGTATGTTGGCTGCCATGATGTCCTGCCGCGTAATACCGAGCTGAGCGTCTAGCGGGAAGATGGATCCAAACACTTGGAACGGATACTCGCCAACTCCCATCGCGTTAGTCGGCAATCCGAGGTATCCAATGAGGTCGACCTCCGCGCCGTTTGGCAGACTTTGTAGGGCCGGCGTGCCTTGCGCCTTCAGCGCCGCGTGGAAACGCTTCACTTTCTCCTTCTTCGATGGCGCATCGACTGGCGGTACCGCAAGTTCAACAGCGCGTTCCGAATCGAATTTGGCCCTGCCCTGTTCCAAACGAGCCACGTAGGAGGACAGAAAATCGCTGAACGAAGCAGCGACGACCTGCAGCGACCCATCCTCGATGTCGCGTCGCACGACTTGCCCTGGTGCACCGCCAGGAGCAGGATCGAAATCCAACAGCCACGTAACGTCTTGGTTGAGATCGATGAAGGGAACGCGGAGCGCGTGAAACAAGGCAGGCTTCACGGCGCCAGCGCGCCGCTCTGCAAGCAGATCCGAGTTCTTTCGCAAACCTCGTCGTTCTCGTACGAGTTTCTCGTCGATCGCCTCCAGCGAGAGAAGCGCACCGCCCTCGTCGAGCAGGCACCCATCGCCATCCTCGCCATCGTGGATCGCCAAGCTGCTGACGAAGTCGGCGGGCAACTTGAATCCCAGCTCTTTCTCTAAACGAGTGATGGCTTCGGAGCTTGCGGGGCCATTCAGTTCTGCCACCAAGCCCGGCATGTGTTGACTGGCAAAGCGTTCAAGGCGCCGCCACAGGTCAGCGATGTTGTTTTCCATGGTTTCAACGCGACTGAGATTGCGAAGGGTCCGCTTGCGAGATGCTGCCTACGCACGACCCTTCCACGGAACGACGGCACGCTCGATAAAGCGCATCAGCAGATCGAACGCATAGGCGACGACGCCAATGACAAAGATGCCCATGATGACGACATCAGTTCGCAGAAAGTTTGATGCGTTCAGAACCATCTGACCGAGACCGGCGTTAGCAGCCACCATTTCGGCCGCAACGAGCGTTGTCCAGCCGAAGCCGATAGAAATCCGCATGCCGGTGAAAATCTCCGGAAGTGCGGCCGGAATAATGACGTGTCGAATGACCTGCCACTTCGACGCGCCAAGCGAATAAGCCGCGTTGATCTGTTCGATCATCACGCTCTTCACTCCGGCTCGAGCCGCCATCGCAAGCGGTGCGAAGCACGCGAGGTAAATCAGCACAATCTTCGCCGTCTCCTCGATGCCAAACCAAATGACGATCAGCGGCAGGTAAGCAAGCGGCGGCAGCGGACGGTAGAACTCGACCGGCGGATCAAAGATGCCGCGCGCGATGCGCGACACGCCCATCGCGATGCCAACCGGAATCGCTGTGACGCAGGCTAGCGCGAACGCGGTGAACACGCGGAACAAGCTCCATCCGAAGTGCTCGGGTAGCGGCCGGCCGCCCTGAATCTCGCCTTTCCAGGCTTCAGAAAAGCTCGTGATGATTCGTTCAGGAGTAGGTAAAAAGAGGTCGCGGATCCAGCCGTTGTGCGTTGCTACCCACCACAACACCAATAGCGCGACGACGGTGACGACGGCGATCGTAGTGCTCGAGCCTTCGCCGGGCACGCTATAGCCGCTAACGTGGCGGATGGGCGAATTGGCTACCGCGACTTTCGTGGAAGCTGCCGCACTGTTCGTGGCACCTTCGACATGGCCTGGCGCGCTCATGAGTCTCGCATCAGGCGGCTTCGCGCATTTGAGGTGCAGAGTGGATCAGTTTCAGCACTTCCTCGCGAATGCGAATGAACTCCGGGTCCGACTTCACCGCACGGGCATCCTTGCATTCAATGAAGCGCCGACCAAAATCGAGACGGTAGCGATGCGCGATGCGGCCCGGCGACGGGGTCATGACCACCAGCTCGGTCGCCAGAAACAGCGCCTCCTCGACGCTGTGCGTGATGAAGAAAAACATCTTCTGTGTTTTCCACCAGAGCTCTAGGATCAGCTCCTGCTGCTGCTCGCGCGTGAGCGAGTCGAGTGCGCCGAGCGGCTCATCCATCAGCATCACCTCTGGATCGCTCGCAAGCGTGCGCGCCAGCCCGACCCTCTGCTGCATGCCCCCCGAGATTTGATAAACAGGTGACTGGGAAAATTTCTCAAGCCCGACGGCGGCAAGCTTCTGCAACGCAATGGCGCGGCGTTCCGATTTGCCGAGTCCACGCATCTTCAAACCGAACTCGACGTTCTCGATGACATCGAGCCACGGCATCAGTGCATGCTTCTGGAACACAACGCCGCGCTCGGCGCCTGGGCCGATCACGGGTCTGCCATCGAGAACAATCTCGCCCGAAGAAAACGGCATAAAACCCGCAATGCACGAAAGCAGTGTGGTCTTGCCGCAGCCCGACGCACCGAGAGCGACCACGAAGTCGCCGGGGTCAAGCGCTAAATTGATATCCGATAGTGCGTGCGTGCCGGCCGCCCCATGGCGGCCGGTGTAGTGGACAGAAAGATGACGGACTTCGAGCTTGCTCAGCTGAACCCCTATTTGAGCTTGCTAGCGCAATCTCTACTTCATCGCTTCCTGAACGTAGGATGGATTGACCGCGGTTGAGTAGTCCGGCAGCTTCTTCTCGATCTGCTTTTGCGAGAGCTGGAAGTCAGCGGTCGCGGCCAACGCCTTCGCAGCGATCGAATCCTTGCCGCCGCCGAGCCACTTGGTCGCCTGCTCCTGCGCGGTCGGGAACGCATACAGCGCCATGCTGTCTGCGACGTCCTCTTGCTTTGCTCCCGACCACTTGGCAATCGCCTTCGCTTCCGACGAGTCTTTAACGAACTTCCCCTTGTTCTTGCGGTAGTTGTCGTCGGACGCGGCAAGTACCTTGACGAACTTGACCACGAAGTCCTTATTCGCCTTCGCCCAGTCGCGGTTTACTACGTAGCCGTCGAATGTTGCCTTACCGGTGTCGGCGGAAATCTTTCCCGACGTCAGAATTACCGTGCCGTCTTTTTTCGCTTCAGCGAGCACGGGATCCCAGATAAACGTTGCGTCGATGTCACCACGTTGCCAGGCGGCGCGGACCTCTGGCGGACGCATGTTCAGAATCTGCACGTCGGCCGGATTGATCTTCGCCTGCTCCAGCGCAACCATCGTGTGAAAATGCGTCGTCGAATTGAACGGCATCGCAATCTTCTTGCCTTTGAGGTCGGCAATCGTTTTGATACCAGAATTCTTCTTGACGACCAGCGCCTCCGCACTGCCGATATCGTCGAGGATCCAGAACACTTCAAGCGGCTCCCCACGCGACACCGCGGCCGCAATACCGGCCGAACCGATCTCGCCGATTTGCACGGCTCCCGACGCCATCGCCTTGATGACTTCGCCACCGCCGCCAAACTGCTTCCAGTTGATCTTGTAGCCGGTTGCTTTCTCGAGCTCCTTGGCTTCCTGTGCGACTCGGTAGGGAACCACCATGTCCTGGTACCCGATCGTCACTTCTTTCGTTTGTGCAACCGCCAGCGTCGACACCGCTAACGCCGACACCGACAACAAGCTTGTAATAAACCGCTTCATGTCTACCCCTCCTTTAACAACAAACTAGATTGACTTCAACGTGCGGCGCAGAATCTCGACGATGTTGTCGACAT
Organism: uncultured beta proteobacterium; assembly: GCA_963791315.1. Classification (GTDB taxonomy): domain Bacteria; phylum Pseudomonadota; class Gammaproteobacteria; order Burkholderiales; family Burkholderiaceae_F; genus JACCZX01. The sequence goes on along the minus strand of CAWBRQ010000006.1, from coordinate 15,898 downwards.
GTGCGCGTTCGGCGACGAGCGGCGGCGCAACCATCGCACTGTCGCCGGTCGCCTTCAGATGTAGTCCATTGTCGAACAGCTTCTTCTGGAACGCATGCCCGCGTTTGCCCGGGGCCCCTTCGGCCTGCACGTCGACCGCGCCGAACATGCCATAGCCGCGAATATCGGTAACAACCGGTACATCGCGCAACGAGAACAAACCCTCCAGGAAGTACGGCGAAAGCTCGCGCCCGCGCTCGAACAGGCCTTCGCGATCATAGATATCGAGTGTCGCAAGGCCTGCCGCACATGCCGCCGGATGCCCGGAGTATGTATAGCCATGGAAGAATTCGATCGCGCCCTCCGGCGCTGTATTGAAGATCGCGTCATGGATGCGCGCGCTGATCGCGACCGCCCCCATCGGTTGCGCGCCGTTGGTGATGCCCTTGGCCATCGTCATCAGATCGGGTGTCACGCCAAAGCTCTGCGCCGCGAACGCCTGCCCGGTTCGGCCGAACCCGGTGATCACTTCATCGAACACCAGCAGGATCGAGTGAGCGTCGCAGATCTCGCGCAACCGCTTCAGGTATCCCTTCGGCGGCACCAGGCAGCCGGTCGAACCGGCAATCGGTTCGACAAAGCACGCCGCAATGTTTTCCGCACCGTACAGATTGATGAAGCGCACCAGATCTTCGGCCAACTCGACACCGTGACTGCCTTCGCCCGGCTGGAAAAAATTCTCCTTGATGTGCGTATGCCGCATGTGCGCAATGCCGGGCAGCGTCGGCCCGAACCGCCGCCGGTTGTTCGCTATTCCCGACAGGGAGACGCCGCCCAGGTTGACGCCGTGATACGCGCGCTCGCGCGACACGAACATCGTGCGGCCACCCTGGCCTTTCGCCTGCCAATAGGCAAGCGCGACCTTCATTGCGGTGTCGACCGCTTCCGAGCCTGAGTTCGTAAAGAAGATGTGATTCAGGTCACCGGGCGTCAGCTTCGCAACGCGGCTTGCCAGCTCGAACTGCTTCGGATGCCCGCGCGTGAAGGGGGCAATGAAGTCGAGCTCGGCGAGTTGTGCACCCACTGCCTGCGCGATCTCTGCGCGACAGTGTCCTGCATTGACGCAGAACAGACCGGACGACGCATCGATCAGCTTGTCGCCGCGCTCATTCCATACATACATGCCCTCGGCGCGCACGACCATCTTCGGCTCGTGCTTGAAATCGCGGTTCGGCGTGAACGGCATCCAGTACTCGTCCATCGACACCGGTTTCGCATGCAGCGCGTCCTGAACCTTTGTTTCGGCATGGCCCATCGTGGTCTCCTCGGTGCCGCCGGCTGTGAGAGTTGCAAACAGATTTTGAATCCTACACTCGTGCGCCGGCGGTGGCTTCGCACGGAGCTTCCTCAGTCATTGCTAACCGAAATAACTGCGTGCAGAGCTTCTCAAGCCCCCTCACCTGCAATAGCATTGCAGGCAATGAGGGGAGACGCGGACGTCCATCCGAGCGCCGCCCAAAACCGAGGAGGCATACATGCAATCGCTGTTACATATCGCGCGTTCGCTCGCCGTTGCTGCTGGCATCAGCGCGGCGCTTATTCCTGCCGCATCGCTCGCACAAGGTACTCCGCAGCGGGGCGGCACGCTGGTGATGGTGGTCCAACCGGAGCCACCGACACTTGCTTCCTATCAGAGCACGTCGGGCCCCATCGGTCAGGTAGCGACCAAGGTGTACGAGGGGCTGTTGCAGTACGACTTCAACCTGCGGCCGGTTCCCGGGCTGGCACAGTCATGGACGGTAAGCCCGGACGGCAAGACGATCACCTTCAAGCTGCAGCAGGGTGTCAAGTTCCACGACGGGCAGCCATTCACGAGCGAGGACGTCAAGTTCTCGATTCTCGAGGTGCTGAAGAAAGTACACCCGCGCGGTGTAAACACGTTCCGTGCAGTCGATTCGATCGACACGCCCGATGCGAGCACGGCGATCTTCCGTCTGTCCGAGCCGGCGCCGTACATATTGATGGCGCTCTCGGGCTACGAATCGCCGATGTTGCCGAAGCACGTGTTCGGCACCGGTGACATCGCCAATCATCCCAACGCAAACAAGCCGGTCGGCACCGGTCCGTTCAAGTTCGTCGAGTGGCAAAAAGGTCAGTACATGCGCTTCGACCGCAACGCCGATTACTGGCGTCAAGGCACACCGTATCTCGACCGCATCGTTGCGCGCTTCATCGCCGATGGCGCGACGCGCGCTGCCGCGATGGAAACGCAGGAAGTGCACATCGGCGGCTTCAGCGCCATCCTGCCGCTCGATGTGAAGCGTCTGCAGGCGCTGCCGCATATCGCGGTCACCACGCGCGGCTACGAAATGCAGTCGCCGATCATCGAGCTCGACTTCAACACGCAGAAAAAGCCGTTCGACAATGCCAAGGTACGACAGGCCGTCGCGTATGCGATCGACCGCAAGTTCGTCATCGACAACATCTGGTTCGGATTCGGTCGACCAGCCACCGGGCCCATTAGCTCGAACTTCAAGGCGACCGGCCTCTGGACCGGTGACGTGCTCAACTACAACATGCCCAATGGGCTCGAGATGGCCAACAAGCTGCTCGATGAAGCCGGCTACAAGCGCGGCGCCGATGGCACCCGCTTCGAGATCACGCACGACATCACGCCTTACGGCGAGGAGTGGCGACGCTTCGGCGAGTACGTGCAGCAGCAGCTAGGCAAGCTCGGCATCAAGGTGAACCTGCGCTACGAGGACGTCCCGACGTGGCTGCGCCGCGTGTACACGAACTACGATTACGAGCTCACCAGCAACTGGATCCAGACGCTTGCCGATCCGGTGATCGGCGTGCACCGGCTGTACCACTCGAAGCTGATCAAGCCCGGAACGGTGTTCGTCAACGGCACGCGCTGGAGCTCGCCGGAAACCGACAAGCTGATGGACCAGGCGACCGTCGAACCCGATCCGAAGAAGCGTGCCGCTGCGTATCAAGAGATGCAGAAAAAGGTGGTCGAGGCAAGCCCGATCGTGTTCGTAATGGAGCTCGACTTCACCACCGTGACCAACAAGCGGCTGCAAGGCTGGCTGGTGAGCCCGCTCGGGCTGTACTCGTCGTTCGATCAGGCCTGGCTCGCGAAGTAGACGCCTCTTTGTCGCCAAAGGGATTCGCCTACGTCGGGCGCAGGCTGGCACTCGCCATCCCGACGCTGCTGACGATTGTCCTGCTCAATTTCGCGCTGCTGCATCTTGCCCCGGGCGATGCGGCAGACGTGCTGGCGGGCGAGGCAGGTTCAGCTACGCCCGAATACATGGCGCAATTGCGCCAGAAGTTCGGGCTCGATCAACCGATTCACGTTCAGTTGATCGTCTACCTCCGGCAGGTGGTGACGTTCGATCTCGGCTATTCGTTCCGCCATGGAACGCCCGTTTCGCAGCTGATCCTGACGCGCCTCGGACCAACGCTGCTGCTGATGGTGAGCGTGTTCATTCTTGCTGTGACATTCGGCGTCCTGCTAGGCGCGATCGCTGCGCGCAATTTGAATCGCTGGAAGGATGGCGTGATCTCGATGCTCGCCGTGCTCGCGTATGCGACACCGGTGTTCTGGGCGGGCCTGATGTTTATCGTGGTTTTTTCGATCCAGCTTGGCTGGTTTCCTACCAGCGGATACGAGGAGGTCGCCGCGTTCAAGGAAGGCTGGGCTCACGTTTTCGACGTGGCGCGCCATCTGGTCCTGCCCGCCTTCACTCTGACGCTGTTTTACCTCGCGCTCTACACGCGGTTGATGCGCGCATCCGTGCTCGATCAGTACACGATGGATTACGTGGTCACGGCGCGCGCGAAGGGTCTTTCGGAGCGACAGATCGCCCGGCGGCACGTGCTTCGCAACGCGGCATTACCTGTTCTGACGATGGCAGGCGTTCAAGTCGGGGCGCTGCTGGGCGGTGCTGTCGTGGTCGAGACCGTCTTTGCGTGGCCCGGACTCGGATTGCTCGCTTATGAGTCGCTGTTCGCGCGAGATATCAACCTGCTCCTCGGAATCTTCTTCATTTCCGCCTGCCTGGTCGTGGTCGTCAACCTGGCAGTCGATCTGCTGTACACGCTGCTCGACCCACGCATCGAGCTGCGATAGTGGCCTGTCGCTAACATGCAAGGCTTCGCGCGGCGCTTCTTTCGCAACGGACCCGCGGTTGCCGGTCTTGTCATCCTCTTTCTCGTTACCGCGATCGCGCTGCTCGCTCCGTTGCTCTACCCGACGAGCCCGTTTGCCATGGCTGGCAAGCCCTTTCAGGCGCCGCTGACAGACACGCTCTTTGGCACCGATCAATTGGGGCGCGACGTCACCGCGGGCGTGCTGCACGGCGCTCGCACGACGCTGATGATCGGCTTCGTGGCGACTGTGATTGCGGTGTTGGTTGGAGCGACGATTGGCGGACTGGCGGGCTACTACGGCGGGCGGCTGGATGCGCTGCTGATGCGCTTCACCGAGATCTTCCAGACGATCCCGTTCTTTCTGTTCGCGATCCTGCTGGTGGCGGTGCTCACGCCGTCAATCCGCAACGTGATCATCGCGATAGCGGTGGTTTCATGGCCACCGATGGCGCGGCTTGTGCGCGGGGAATTTTTGTCGATGCGCAGCCGCGAATTCGTTCTCGCGTGCGTCTCGATGGGTATGAGCAACGCTCGCATCATCCTTCGGCACATCCTGCCCAATACGCTGTCGGCGATCATCGTCACCGGCTCTCTGATGGTCGCGACCGCGATCCTGATCGAGTCCGCTCTGTCATTTCTTGGGCTGTCCGATCCCAACACGATGAGCTGGGGTTTCATCATCGGGGCCGGACGCACCGTGCTGCGCAGCGCGTGGTGGGTCTGCACGATTCCGGGCATTGCGATCCTCGTCACCGTGATGGCCATCAACCTGGTGGGCGAGGGTCTGAACGATGCGCTCAATCCGCGCTTGCGAACCGCATGAGCGCGCGCGTCTCGAGTGAGCCGATTGTCTTGAAGAGTTCCGAAACGGTGCTCTCGATCGAGAACCTGACGATCGACCTGCCCTCGTGGGCGGAGCGCGCGCATGCGGTCGAGAACGTATCGGTCGCGCTCGGACGCGACGAGATCGTATGCATCGTCGGTGAATCCGGTTCGGGTAAATCGGTGATGGCGCGGGCCGCGCTGGGACTTTTCCCCTCTCGCCACGTCCGACCCAGTGCAGGCCGCATTCTGTTTCGCGGCGAGAACGTGCTTGCAGCTACCGAGCAGCGACTGCGCGAGCTGCGCGGTAGCCGCATCGCGATGATTTTCCAGGAGCCGATGACGGCGTTAAATCCGTTGCTCACGATCGGACGTCAGATCGAGGAGGCGATCGAGGTGCATCAGCCGCGATCGTCTGAGCCCCGCCGCCAGCGCGTGCTTGACATGCTTGCCTCGGTTCATCTGCCCGATCCGCAAGCGATCTACGGCGCCTATCCGCACCAGATTTCCGGTGGGCAGCGCCAGCGCGCGATGATCGCGATGGCGCTCGTGCTCGAGCCCGACGTGCTGATTGCTGACGAGCCGACGACCGCTCTGGATGTCACGACGCAGGCTCAAATCCTGGCGCTGATCCGTGAAGTGCAGCGAGCGCGACATATGGGCGTGCTCTTCATCACTCACGATTTCGGCGTGGTCGCGGAAATCGCGCACCGCATCGTAGTCATGCAGCACGGCCGCGTGGTCGAGCAAGGCGCTGCGAGCGACATCCTGGAGGCGCCGCGGGAGGATTACACGCGGATGTTGCTGGCGGCAGTCCCTGGTCTGGTCCCGGCTGCGCGCAACAAGGATTTCTCGCCCGAAGCGGTCGCGCTGCACGTCGCAGGGCTGGAGAAGAACTATCGTTCGCGCCAAGGTTTCTTCGGGCGTGCAGTCAGGTCTGTTCATGCGGCGAAGGGGGTGCGGTTCGACATCCGCCGCGGTGAGACGCTGGGAATCGTCGGTGAATCGGGCTCTGGAAAATCCACGGTCGCGCGTTGTGTCACTCGTCTCGTCGAGCCCGATGCGGGTGAGATTCGAATCGGTAACGTCGATTTCGCAACACTGTCGCAGGCAGCGCTTCGGCCTGTCAGGAAGCGCATCCAGATCGTGTTTCAGGATCCTTACAGTTCGCTTGATCCGCGGCAGACCGTAGGCAACCTCATTGCAGAAGGACCAATCGTGCACGGAATGCCAGCAGCCAAGGCGTTGCAACGTGCGCGCGAACTGCTCGAGCTGGTTGGACTGGATGCGCGAGCCGCCGACCGCTACCCGCACGAGTTCTCCGGCGGTCAACGCCAGCGAATCGGGCTCGCGCGCGCGCTCGCGCTCGATCCCGAGATTCTGGTCGCGGACGAGCCCGTTTCGGCGCTGGATGTGTCGGTACAGGAGCAGGTGCTGCGGCTTCTTGCCGAGATCCGCGATCGCCTCGGGCTTACGATGCTGTTCATCACACATGATCTGCGTGTCGCCGCGCAAGTGTGTGACTCGATTGCGGTGATGCGCTACGGCGAGATCGTCGAGATGGGGACGACGAAGAGCGTGTTCGCGCAGCCGCGCCATGCCTATACGCGCGAGCTCTTGGCAGCAGTGCCAGGTCGCGCATGGAGCGAGCGTCGCACAAGCACAGCCGCTACGACATGAAAAGATCAATTGCCCCTTCCCTAGCGAACCGTCGTGAGCCTGCCTCCGTTTCCGTTCGGCGACCTGGACTTGCAGTCGTTTGCGACTGCCTTTCACGCGGGTCGAATTCGTTCGCGCGACGTGACCCAAGCTTTCCTTGCCCGAATCGATGCGCTGCAGCCGCGCTTGGGTGCGTATTCGTACATCGATCATGAGGGTGCCCTCGCGCGCGCTACCGCGGTCGACGCCATGCGCTCTGCGGGAACTGACCTCGGCCCGTTAATGGGCGTGCCGATCGCACTGAAGGATTTGTTCAGTGTTCACGGCATGCCGACGAATGCCGGCAGTCGCGTCGATGTGAGTGATCTCGTGCCGGCGCAAGGCCCATTGGTCACTGCGCTATCGCGCGCGGGTTGCGTGATCGTCGGCAAGACGGTCACGACCGAATTTGCGATGGGCGGCATCAATCTCACGCACCGCCTGCCGTGGAACCCGTGTGATCCCAAAATTGCACGAATGACGGGCGGCTCGAGTCACGGCTCGGCGGTCGCGATGGCGGCAGGAATGGCGGCGATCACTTTCGGCAGCGACACCGGTGGCTCGGTTCGCTGGCCAGCTGCACTGTGCGGAGTCGTGGGATACAAAGCGACCTCCGACCACTGGCCGGTGGAAGGCGTATTTCCACTGTCGAAGAACATGGACAGTCTGGGCGTGTTTACCAGCAGTGCCGCCGACGCTGCGTTCGTCGAGGCAGCGATGCGCGGGCAAGCCAGCTCATCGCCGCGGCCGATCGATCGGCTCGTACTCGGTGTTCCGACCGAGTATTACTTCGACAACGTCGACAACGATGTGCGAGCGTGTTTCGACGAGGCATTGGCGCGCTTGCGCTCGTCGCGGTGCGCACCTCGCCCCCATTGCAGTTCCCGAAGCGCGCGAGCACGACGCGTTATTCGCGCGCCTGTTGCCTGCCGAGTGGCTTGCGTTTTTTGGCCGCGAGCGCTTCATTGCCCACAAGAAAGACATGGATCCGGTGGTGCAGGCGCGCGCGAGTGCCGGCCTCGATGTCACCGCAGACGAGTATCTGCGCTATGAAAGGCGGCGCGTCGAACTGACCGCACTGATGCGCGAGCGGATGCGAGGCTTCGATGCGTGGATCACGCCAACTGTGGTGGTCACACCCGGTCCCGTGGCCGACTACGACACAGTGGAGAAAGCGGGCGCGTGGAACAAGCTCAACACGCAGAACACCCGGCCCGGGAATATGTTCGCGCAGTGTGGCGTTTCGTTGCCCATACATCACCTGTGCGGAACACTGCCGGTCGGGCTGCAACTTTGCTGTGCACCGGGTGCCGATACGCACTTGCTCGAGGTTGCCAGAGCGGTCGAAGAGGTTGTAGGACGCGCGCCGTTGCCTGACGTGCGGAAGTTTGTTAGCTCAGCGGCTCGTTGAACATGCACATCCTCAGAGTTACGCAAAGTATCCCTACCGCTCCATCTCGGCCGCCACCGGCACGATGTTCTGATTGACGCGGAAGAAGTTCTTCGGGTCGTACTTCGCCTTGACGGCAGCGAGACGCCGGTAGTTCGCCCCGTAAGCCGCCTGGATGCGCCCGTCGGCTTCGTCGTCCATCAAAAAGTTGACGTACGCACCTTCGAGATTGAACGGATGCACAGCCTTCCAATAGGCACGTCCCCATGCCTTCAGCGCACCGGCTTGCTTCGGATCCGGAGAGATTCCGGCGATCACCATGGACCACGTCGCATCGCGCGTACCCCACGCGGTCGCGTCGCTTGGGACGCGGCGCACGGCGCCGTCGATCGGATACAGATGCATCAGGCACAGTTCGGTCGGCGCCTTGGCCGCCTGCGCGATGTGCACGTCGATCGCCTCGTCGGGCAACGTCCGGACGAAGTCGCCTTTCCAGTACCACTGCAGGCCCTTCGGGAAGAAGACGTCGAACAACGCTTGGATCGCCGGGAATGGCATCGCGACCCATCCAGTTGAAAAGCGGCGCAGGCAGTCCTTGCAACAGCCCTGCCATCAGCTTCTCGCCTTCGGCGACGGGCCCGCTGTATGCACCGATAATCGCGCAGGCACGCTTGCCCCAGTGCTCCTTCGGAAACGGATCGGTCGAGGGCACCGTCTTCAATCCGACAAAGATGCCGAGTTCTTCGGGCGCCGTCGGCAGGTAATCCCGATACGCGCGCATCACCTGCTTGCCGTCCTTCGCGTCCCAGAAGATCGGGCCGGCGTAGACGGTGCTGACCGGATATGCCCGGAAAAGGAAACTCGTCACCACGCCGAAGTTGCCGCCGCCGCCGAGCAACGCCCAGAACAGATCGGGGTGCTGCGTCTTGCTGGTCGTCACGAACGAACCATCGGCCAGAACCACATCGGCTTCGAGCAGGTTGTCGATGGTTAACCCATGCTTGCGCGTCAGATAACCGGTTCCGCCGCCGAGCGTCAGGCCGGCGACACCCGTACTCGAAACGATTCCGAACGGCACCGCCAAGCCGAACGCGTGCGTCGCGTGGTCGACGTCACCCGACGTGCATCCGGCTTCGACGCGCACTGTCCGGGTCGCTGTATCCACGCGAATGCCGCGCAATCTCGATAGGTCGATCACCAGGCCGCCGTCGCAGCTGCCCAAGCCGGGGCCGTTGTGCGCGCCGCCCCGGATCGCGACTAGCAGTGCCTCGGTGCGGCCGAAGTTCACCGCAGTGATCACGTCAGCAACATCAGCACATTGGGCGATCAGTCGCGGCCGTTTGTCGATCATCCCGTTGTAGAGCGCACGGGCGGCATCGTAGTCGGCGTCGTCGCGACCCACCACGCGACCGCGCAAACCCTGCTGTAACTTGGAAACGAGTTCGTCCGCCATGCCTTCCTCCTCGACGCTAGGTCAGTCAAACGGGCCGCCAGAAGCGACCCAACACAGTTCTGTCAGGCGGCCGCCTTGGCAAGCGGCGGAACGCCATCGTGGATCGCCCCGCTGATCTCCCGACGGAACTCCGGCGTGTCCTTGTGTCCGTGCACCGCTACCGCGTGCTGAACCGCCGCGTCGATCAACTCCTTGTCCGTGTCGGCCGAAATCGCTACGGTGCAACTCATTTCACTCGGAAACTCGCGGCAATCAATGTATTTGCGTCCCATGACGAACTCCTTTGCAAAGGCAGGAATGAGCAGAACAAACTCCGAACGCGCACGGCGTCGGGCGGATATGATCTCAATTGCCTACCAACTGGTAGGCAGGTGACAACCTACCAACAGGTAGGGTATCTTGTCAACTGTGAATACTGCCACCCGCATGCTGAACATCGCCGAACGTCTTGCGCAAACGCGCGGCTTCAACGGTTTCAGTTACTCCGACATTGCCGCCGAACTTGGCATTGCCAAGGCAAGCCTGCATCACCACTACCGTACCAAGTCCGATCTGGGACAGGCGCTGATGCAGCGCTATGGCGAGAACTTCGATACCGCACTCGCAGAGATCGATCGCAGCAAGGACGACGCAGCAGGCAAGCTCTCGCGTTACGCGAAGCTCTACGAGGACGTGTTGGTCAACGATCGGCTGTGTCTGTGCGGCATGCTAGCGGCGGAATACAGCACGCTTCCCGGCAAAATGCGCGCGCAGGTGCGCAAGTTTTTCGAACGAAACGAGTTGTGGCTCACCCACCTGATCGAGCGTGGCCGAGGGGAGAAGGTACTGCGCCAGGGCGCGCCGGCACGCGATGTGGCGCGGATGTTGGTGAGCGTACTTGAGGGCGCGATGCTGCTTGCTCGCTCCTGCGAGGACCCGGGTCGATTTACCTCGTCGGTGCGCCCGATCCTCGCTGATCTGAAGGCGAAGAAGGCCCGGAAGTCCGCGCGCTAGTCGGGTTTTGGTGCCAATGAACTCAGTTCGGCACGCGCTGCACATCCTCGCGAATCATGTCGACCGCCTTCTCGGCAATCATCATCACCGGCGCATTGGTGTTGCCGCTGACTAGTACCGGCATGATCGAGCAGTCAACCACGCGCAGGCCCGCGATCCCATGCACTCGCAGACGCGCATCGACGACCGCCAGCGGGTCGCTGCCCATCTTGCATGTGCCCGATGGGTGAAAGATTGTCGCACCATTGTCGCGCGCAAACTCCAACAGCGCATCGTCACTGATGGCCTCTGGACCAGGTTTGACTTCGCGTCGCACGAATGGCCGCATCGGTCCGGATTGCGCGATCGCGCGCGCGGCCCGCATCCCGGCAACCGTCGTGCGGCGATCGATTTCTTCGGTCAGGTAACGAGGCTGCATCGACGGCGGTTGCATTGGATCGCGCGATCTGATCGCAACGGTTCCACGCGACGCCGGCCGCAGAGGGCAAATCGACAGCGTGAATCCTGAGAACGGGTGCACCGCGCCGCCTGCCATATCGGCCGACAGTGTGGCCACATGAAACTGGATGTCCGGCGTCATTGACTCGGACGGCAGCGCACGCATAAAGCAGCCCCCCTGATTGATGCCGACCGCCAGCGGGCCGCGCCTTGCGATAAGCCACTGCAGACCGATCTTGATGCGCCCGACGAGCGACCGCAGTTCATCGTTGGTGGTAATTGGCTGTGTACATTCGTAAATCAGTCGGATCTGCAGGTGGTCCTGCAAGTTTTCACCGACTCCCGGCAGATCGTGCACAACGTCAATGCCATGCAGCGCGAGCAGCGCCGACGGGCCAATTCCTGATAGCTGCAGCAGCTGCGGTGATTGGATCGCGCCTGCCGCCAGCAAAACCTCGCGCGTGCAATGTGCGTTGAGATTGCGACCGTTCTGTACGTAACTGACACCGGTGGCGCGCCGCCCTTCGAGCAATAGTTTCGTCGTGTAGGCGCCGGTTTCGATGCGGAGGTTGGGCCGGTGGCGAGCCGGCTTCAGATACGCAGTCGCTGCGCTGCTGCGTAAGCCTTTGTGAGTCGTCAGCTGAAAGTAACCGGCTCCCTGCTGCGTCATTCCGTTGAAGTCATCGTTGCGCGGTACGCCGAGCGATGCCGCTCCGTCGATGAATGCATCGATCAGAGCGTGCCGATGCGCAATGTTCGATACGCGCACCGGACCGTCGCCACCATGAAAAGGGCTCGCTCCACGTTCGTTGCATTCACTGCGGATGAAGTACGGCAGCACATCGTCGTAGCCCCAGCCGACGTTGCCGAGCGCGCGCCAGTGGTCGTAGTCCTCGCGTTGTCCACGGATGTAGATAAGCCCGTTGATGGCGCTCGAGCCGCCGAGCGTCTTGCCGCGCGGCCAGTAGAGACGGCGGCCGTTCATGTTCGGTTCGGGGTCGGTATGGAAGCACCAGTTGTAGCGTTTGTCCCACATCGTTTTGCCGTAGCCGATCGGCAAATGAATCCAGATCGAACGGTCGGGCGGGCCCGCCTCGAGCAGTAGCACACGCGTGGCCGGGTCCTCGGAGAGCCGCGACGCGAGCACGCACCCGGCCGAGCCCGCGCCCACTACGATGTAGTCGTACTGCGGATCATCCATGCGAGTATCAACCTTGTTTAGCTTGACTCGAGCGTCTCGCGCGAGATTCCGACCATCCTGTAGCCGAATCATTCTAAGTGCCGGCTGATGCGCGCGGCCACAGCGCATCGCTTGCGCGGCTGCGCGGCCGCCAACGCGTTGACACCCGCGCGCGGGCCCGGATAGACTGCACGCGCCTACAACGACAAGCGAGCGCTCTCGCGCTGCGTGCCTGTAGCGCCTTTGGATCTGGAGATTCATGGCCTCGCCGTCGATGGCTCATCCACCAGCTGCACGCATCTGTTTCCGCGTTGCCGCCACCTTGCTGATCATCTACGTCGTTGACGTGCTGGTCGGCAAAGCCGCGGTACTACTGCACTTCTCGGTTCCGTGGCGTCTCGGCAATATTGGTGAGTTTGTCGTCGTCTTGGCCGCAGTCATCTTCTTCGTCGCCGGCGTGCTTGTGATCGAGGCACGCAGCGATCTACAGCCAGGGAGGCATCCAATATGAAGCAATCCAGAATTACGGAGCAGACGAGTCCCGAGCGGCGTCGGTTCCTGGAGATCTGCGGCCGCTACGGCTTCACGACCGCGGTACTCGCGTCGATCGGCGGTTATCTGTGGTCCGACGATGCGATCGCGCAAACCGCGGCCGATGAGGAGGCGAAGCAGAAGGCCGCGAAATCGACAATGCTCTTCGCGACCGAATACAAAAACGAAGACTGGGCCCACCTACCGATCCCGCAGTCGCAATTCAAGACGAACCTCGAAGCATCTTCGAAGAACGCCATCTATGTGAAGCTGCATCCGGCAGGGCAGCTTGGCATCGGCGCAGCGCTCGCGCAGAAGATTCAGGGCGGAACCGTGCAGGGCGGCGCGGTTTCGCTGTCAAATTTCTCCCCGTATGCACCGGCGGTGGATCTGATCAACATTCCGTTCTGGTGCGGCGAGAACCAGAAGTTCGCGAATCTCGTCACTTCGCGCGCATGGAACGAAGAGATCACCCCTAAGGTCACGACGCGTGGCTACCAGCCGATCTTCTACTTCACGATGGACTCGCGCACCATCTCGAGCCGTAAGGGCTTCCGCCCGGTCAAGGTGCCGGGCGACATGCAGGGAATGAAGATGCGGGTTCCTCCCTCGCAACTGCTGCAGACGTTCTACCGGCTTGCCGGAGCCAATCCGACGGTCGTGCCGTGGGGCGAGACCGCCACTGCGATGAAGCAAGGCGTGGCCGACGGACTCGATCCCGCGATTGCACCGCTGTACACGTTCGGATTTACCGACATCCTCGGCCACCTTACCGTCGTACGCTCGGTGTCCGACGCGCAGATGTTCGCCGCGAACGCCGGCTGGTACCAGGCACTACCGAAAGACCTTCAGATCGCATTCGATGCAGCTGCCGAGCGCACACAGCAGGAATCGTTCGCGCAGATCGAGAAAGCTCGTGCGGTGTCGATCGCCGAATTCAAGAAGGCGGGTGCGCAGTTCTACGCGATCAACGCTTCGGAGTACAAGCAATGGGTGGAAGCGTGCGGCGAGCCGCGCAAGGAGTGGGAGGAATTCAAGGTGAAGTTCGCGGGCTCGGTCGCCAATTTCGAGAAGCTCAAGGCGGCGGCGAACACCAAGGGTCCGATCACGGTCGGCGAATACACCGGCTGAACCCGCGCGCGCGACGCGGCGCCCCGCAACAAGGCATCGCATCGCCTGCCGCGGCGGAGCGCTCGCGCGTTCCGCTGCGGCGACTCCTGCGCGATGACACGATTCTTAAAGCAGCTCGACCAGAACGCGCGAGCGCTGGTCGATGCTCGATCTTCTACACGTTCATCTGCTTCGTCATCGTGCAGGAGGTCGCGCGTCGTTTTCTGCTCAATTACTCCTCTGCCTGGGCGGAAGAGGTGGCGCGCTATGCCTTCATCTATCTGGGCTGGATCGGTGCGGCGTATGCAGTGCGTGAGCGCGCGCACGTGCGCTTCGACATCGTGCTGAGTCGCGTCGGCCCCGCGACCAAGGGCGTGCTGTACGTCTTCGCAGAGCTGGCCACGATCGCGTTCGCGTGTATTGCGCTGTACTGGTCGACGCACACCATCCAGCAGCTCCTTCACTTCGAAGGCACCACCCCCGTCCTGCGCGTCAACAAGGCGTGGTTTGAAGCGGCCGTGCCGATCGGCTTCGCGCTCGTCATCTGGCGCAGCGTGCAGGCGCTGCGGCGCGACGTGCGCAATCTGCTCCATCGCACCGAGCCTTACGTGGGCAAAACGATGTTCGAAGAGTAGCGATGGCGATCGCTCTGTCGATCGTAGCCATGGTCGCGCTGCTCGTGCTCGGCGTGCCGTTCTGGGTGGCCATGGGGCTCGGCACGGTAGCCATGCTCGCAAGCACCGGCGCGCTACCCCTGACGCTGGTCGGCGAAGCGCTGTTCGAGGGCGTCGACAGCTTTGCGCTGATCGCCATCCCGTTGTTCATTCTGACCGGCGACGCGATGGTGCGCAGCGGCCTCGGAATCAAGCTGCTCAATTTCGCCGAGGCGAGCTTCGGAAGCTTTCGCTCGGGCTTCGGAACCTCGACCGTGATGGGGTGCGGCTTGTTCTCCTGCATCTCCGGATCCGATGCGGCCGATGCTGCAGCGGTCGGTCGACTGACGATGGATCGCCTGCAACAGAAAGGGTACCCACGCGCCTACGCGTGCGCGCTGGTCGCATCGGGTGCGTGCACCGGCATTCTGATACCGCCGTCGATCGCCTACATCATCATCGGTCTGGTGCTCGGGATCTCGTCGGCCACGCTGTTCCAGGCGGCATTCGTTCCGGGCGTGATGGTGCTGCTCGCCGTCATGATCACCAATGCGATCATCAATCGCATCCGCGGTTACGAACGATCCACCGCGCGTTTTTCGCTGTCCAACTGGTGGCGCGCGCTGATCGACGCCCGCTGGGCGCTGGCGATACCGCTGATCATTCTCGGCGGCATCTACTCAGGCGTGTTCACGCCGACCGAGTCGGCCGCGGTGGCGGTGGCGGTGGCCATCGGCGATCGGGCTGCGCGACCGGCAGCTCTCGATCCGCGACCTGCCCGCGATGCTGGGCACGAGCGCGCGCGTGTGCGGCGTGATCCTGCCGATCATCGCCGTCGCCCTGCTGTTCGCGCAGGCGCTCACCGTCCTGGATGTGCCGCAGCAGTTCGTCGCGTGGGTGACCGGCATGGGCACCACCCGCACTCAGATCATTCTGTTGATGCTCGTCATCTGGATCGTCGCCGGAATGTTCATGGAGGCGAGCCCCAACATCGTGGTCCTCGGGCCCGCTGCTGTTTCCGCTCGCGAAGCAGATCGGGATGGACCCGATCCACTTCTGCGTCTTCATGATCACCACGCTGGGCCTCGGGTTCATCACGCCGCCGTTCGGCCTGAATCTGTTCGTCATGGCGGGGCTCACGCGAACGTCGATCACGGCCATCGCCAAGCAGGCATTCCCGTTCGTGATCGCGATGGTCATCGTGTCCGTCATCATCGGCTTCGTCCCCGCGCTTTCGCTATTCACGCTCAACCGCTGAAGCCGCTGACAGCGCAACTCGTCAGCCGGCAGAGAATCCGCCGTCGACAAAGATGGTCTGACCGGTCACGTAGTCGGATGCGCGGCTGGCGAGAAACAGCGCGGTGCCGCGCAAATCGCGCAACTCGCCGTTGCGCCCGGCGAAAGTGCTGTCGGCCATTTTCTGCCAGCGCGTCGCATCGTTCACGATGGGTTCGGTCAATGCGGTCGGAAAGAAACCCGGTGCAATTGCGTCG
>CAWBRQ010000005.1:0-224588 GCA_963791315.1 uncultured beta proteobacterium | reverse complement strand
ACCGGTATAGCCGGCCATGTCGGCTCCGCCGAGCGCTATCACTACAGCGTGATTGGCAGTGCGACCAATCTCGCCGCGCGCTTGCAAGAGCTGTGCAAATTGCTCGAGGTCCGACTCTTGGCATCGCCGGAATTCGTTCAGGCTGCCTCCGCTCCCTGGCGTTCTTTGGGCGTACAGTCGATCAAGGGTGTCGGCGATATCGAGGTGTTTACCCTTGATGCGTGAATTTTCATCAACGGCAGCGTGACGTGGCTCGATGTCTGCCCGGCCGTTCGGTGATAGGTTGACTTCGTCTTGCTTCATGGCCTTGGGCGTCGCGCTATGAAAAGCCACTTGCGTTGGATCACGACGGCACGCATCTCCATAGGCGCTGTGGCGCTTGGGATGGCAGTTCTGGTACTGCCGGTTGACGGAGCCGGTTCCGCGCCTTCGACGGCCCCCGTTGCGTTAGTAGTGTTGATTGAGGGAGATGTTCAGCTCGAGCGCTCGCCCCTCCCGCTGCATCACATGGCGGCGCCGATGGAAACGCTCGTGCTGGCGAACAACAGCAAGGCCTCATTGCTGTACCCGCAAGAAGCGCGTCTGTGGACTCTGTACGGGCCCGGAAAGGCGCGCATCACGGCCAAGGCTCCGATCGCGCTCGATAAGCGGGTACGAATTGAGTCGCGGCCATTGCCGGCGTTGTATCGCGAAGTAGAGGTAGGAAGTGCGGGAATCGCTCAAGGCGCGCTCGTCCTGCGTTCATCCGCGCCGATGCGTATTTCAGGCCCGCGTACTAGCTTATGGTTCGAGCCGCGCGGCGAATTGCAATGGAACGCACCGGCGTCGGCGCAACGATTCGATGTCGAGGTCGTTCGAGCCGACGGCGCCGTCGTACAAAAGCACTCAACAACCGAGACCCGCATAAACATTACCGATCTCGTGCCAGGTACCGCGTACATCGTGCGCGTTCAGGGCACCGATGCCAGCGGCCGCAGTTATAGCGATTCCGTTCGCTTCAGCGTGCTTGAGGAGCAACGCGCGCGCGACCTGGCAGCTGCACAGCCCGCTGCGGATGCGGAAACGCAGGTGCGAGCGGCGTATGAGGCCTTGCTTGCGGCAATCGCCGCGGCCCCTTGGCGGTGAGTTGCAATGTCTTGGCGTGTTTGCACTGTTAAGGCTGCCATCGTCTGGATAGTGCTCTATCGCCGCTCAAGATCCGGTCTGGCTCACCCGGTGCCGGTTGCGACAGCTTTCAATCAAGCCCAGTCGTTATACGACAAAGGACAGTACAAAGAAGGCGTTGAGGTCGCGACTCGCGCCGTTGAAGCAGCTGAGCGCGATCACGGCCCCGATAGTCTCGAGGCGGCAACAGCGCTTCATGGACTTGGGCTCCATCAAGTAGCACTTGCAGATCTCGGGCGGGCCGGTGCGAATTTGCAGCGCTCATTGGAAGTTCGCATCGCCAAGCTCGGAGAGGAGCACACAGACGTCGCGAATACAGTAGTTGCCCTTGGTGTCCTAGCTTGACGCCGCGGCGATCCTGCTGAGGCGCGCTCTCTGTTGGAGAGAGGTCTCGCGATGCGTCAGCGGCTTCTGCCAGCCGGCCATCTTGACGTTATACGGGCGATGAACAATCTCTCTGTGGTACTAGAAGACCTGGACAGTACCGACAGGCGGAGCTGCTGCTGAAGCAAGCGATCGAGTCAGCGAGGTCGAGCGGTATCGAGGAGGTCGAAATCGCCCGCCTCGTGTCAAATCTTGCGGGTATTCAGCAAACCCTCGGCGATAGCGTGAGCGCTGAGCGCAATGAGCGCTGGGCCCTCGCGACGCTGGAGGCAACTGGGACCGCAGCATCGCAGCGTCGCCATCTCACTGGTAAGCCTTGGCAATATTTTTTACGAACAGACCAGGTTCAACGAGGCAATCGCACTGTACGCGCGCGCGGTTGAAATCAACCGCGCCGTACTGGGCGCCAACAATGTTTCGTATGCCGTCTCACTAAACAATCTCGCACACACACACGCAGGTGCTTATGCGGTAGCCGAGCCGCTGCACCGCGAGGCCCTTGCGATTAGGGAGGCAGCGACAGGAAAAGACAGCTTGCCAGTAGCAAGCTCCCTGCACAATCTTGCCGATGTCGGGGAATTGGGCCGTTTTGAGAACGCGGCGCAACTCTATGCTCGCGCCCTTGACATCCGGATACGACGCTTGGGCGAGACGGACGCCTCCGTAGCTGATACCCAGCAGCAATTCGCCAGGTCGTATCGAATGCAACGACTTTACGCCAGCGCTGAGCCGCTGCTGCTCGCGGCGTTGCGGACAAAAGAAAAGCTATTAGATCCGGATCATCCCGAAGTCGCTGATGCTCGGATGAACCTCGCGACGCTTTACCGGGAATGGGGCCGGTTAGACGACTCACTGCAGCTTGGTCGACCGGCGACCGCCAATTTGGAGCGTCATTTGTCGCGCAACTTGGCTCGTTCGGTAAGTTCCGGCTGGGCCGCAGAGGTGCGCCGCTGGTCAGGCCACTTCATCGAACACATCGAACTGTTGTACGAGATGCGAGCGCTGGATCCTGTAGAGCGTTTTGATAAATCCTTTCGAATGTTGCAACTGAGCCGCAAGGCCGACGCTGCAACTCAACTCTCCCGCTTGAACATGCAGTTTGCCGCTTCCGGGGACGCTTTGTCAGTGCGAATTCGCACGCTTAAGGATTTGGCCATCGAAGCCACGGAAACCGACCTTCAGTTAGTTAGCGAGCTGCAGAAGCCGACTGGCAAGCGCGACACTGCCGCTGAAGAAGCGCTACGCCAACGCCTTGCAACTACCACCGCCGAGATTGAACGTCATGAGCAGAACTTGCGGCAGCAGTTTCCGGAATTCGAATCGTTAAGCAATCCACCTCCGCTGACTCTCGCCGAAGTACGCAAGCTGCTGCGCCCGAAAGAAACGTTGGTCGCCTACTTGAGCAGCGGGGACGATCTGTTTGCATGGTTGATCAATGCACAAGACGCGCAGTTTGTGCGCGTCGACGTAACTTCCGAAACAGTTAGCGGGCGCCGTCCAAAGTGTGCAGTCGGTCCATGACCGTCAGCGACCCGGCGCTCGGCCTAGTCGCGCCATTCGATATAAAGAACGCGCACCAACTCTATCGATGGCTGATTGCACCGTTTGAACCCTATCTCAACAACACGCAACATCTTATCGTCGTCGCAGACGGGTCGCTTCACAGCTTGCCATTCTCGCTGCTGCTCGGCCGAAGCATCTGGAACGGCTGCCTCTCCATCGACAGCCCTGGCTGATCAAACGGTTCGGCATTAGTAATTTGCCGGCTGTCGATTCGCTGCGTGCACTTCGAAGCACTCAGCGGGTGGCGGCGCGCGGCCATCGTTTTAGCGGCTTTGGTGATCCCGTTGCTTGAAGAAGCTGCCAGTCGAAACGTTGCGCTGTTGCGCTCCAGAATGTCTGGCCTTGATCCGGACTCGCTTCAGAAGTTGCCGCGGTTGCCGGAAACCGCGGCAGAACTGTACGCCGGATCTCTGCCGCGCTCAAATCCGATCCTCGGCTGGTGTTTGTCGGCGAGCAAGCGACTGAGACGCGCGTCAAACGCACCGACCTTTCTCAAGTGGACGTATTGGCGTTCGCAACACATGGATTGATCTCGGGTGATATCCAAGGGCTCGCCGAGCCGGCGCTGGTGCTGACACCGCCGCGGAAGGCAACTGAGCTTGATGACGGATTACTGACCGCGAGCGAAGTTGCGCAGCTGAAGCTCAATGCGCGTTGGGTCGTTCTTTCGGCATGCAATACGGGAGGACTTGATGAAGCGCCGGACGGTCGTGGTGTTGTCGGCTTATCAAAGGCTTTCTTCTATGCCGGGAGCACGCTCATTACTTGTCTCACACTGGGCTGTCAGTTCCGATACGACCGTGCGGTTAACAACGAGAATGTTCGAGCACCACGCGCGTGGACAACCACCCGCTCGAGCGCTGCGTCTGTCAATGCTGGAGCTGATGGCGGGATCCGACCGTCACCGCACCGCCCACCCCTTCTTTTGGGCGCCGTTCGTCGTCTTGGGCGAAGGCGCTGCCGTTCAACGCCCGCTTAACTGACCTGGCCAGAAGGTTTAGGGTTCTGCTCGAGCTTTTGCAGATCGCGAAATAGTCGCTGGCCCATCAAACTCAGAAAGTAAAAACCGAACTTCGGGTTCTGAAAGTAAAGCTGTCTGACTGAGTCATAGCTCAGCGTTAGCAACTCTCCGGTCTCGATGCATTCAAACGTCTGTGTGCGTTTATTGTCCGGAGAGATCAGACCGAGCTCGCCGATGATCTCGCCGGGACAAACGATCTGATCGAGTTCGGTAAGCCGGTAGCGACCCGTCAGTGTGTAAAACATGACAACGGCGACATCGCCTTTGCTGAAAATCTTTTCTCCCGCTTGGCATGCTCGTTTCGTCATGAATGGCTTCAGCCACTCCATGTCTAAATTACCGCGGGTCGCACTCTTGACCTTGTCGACCAATTGCAGCATTTGGTACAGGCGCATCCCGTTTAATGGCAGCAAGCAGACGTGCAGCAGCAACTGCGGGTATGCCGGTGCGAAGTACCCATACACAATGAACGCGCAATTGGCGCCTATGCCGAGAATCCGCAAAGGGATCATCGTCTTCATTGAGTACGTACCCAGAAGCAGCAACGCACCCAGATAGCCAAATGCGTCCGGCCAATGGAAAGATGCGCTCATCGCTGTAACCGGCTAAATGGTGACAACATTCTAGTGCTTCGGCGCTCGTGGGCGGTCAGCCAGCTGCACGTAACTACGTACTCATCGCGGCGCGGATCGACCGCTCCGCCCGGACAAAGCGCACGGTCTCCGCACGCCCCGCGGTCGCAGCGGTGGGGTTGGCGGGCAGCCGGCAGTCGACCCAGTTGGTCAATCGACCAGATCGCGTGTACATCGCTCGCAGTTCGGTCAGATTTTGGCGGGGCAAAGCCGCTTTGGTCGATGCGCGCAGCGCCAGCGTCTGTTCTGTCGCCAGCCCGCTGACGATCTCAAGGACCGTCGCACTAAATCCGGCGAAGTCCCGTCCATACGCTTGCGCTAGGTGCAATGCTTGAGCTTGAGTCATGAAGTTCTCCCCTCCGTTGCAGCGATCAACCGTGCGCGTCCACGCCGCTGGTTACTGCGTCGTCGATACTTGAACCGCGACCGAAACTCGATTCGCTGCTTGACGATTCGGGAGTGGGCTGCACGAACGCGGGCGTCGTGGACATATCCGAGCTCGAATTGACAGGCGTGCCCGTGGCCACAAACCAAAGCACCAACACCAGCGCAGCGGCCACCGCGAAAGCCGGCGCGCGCTTGGATGCACCGATCGTGTTTGAGTGGGGGTTGGTCATCAACATGTCAGTACGCATACATCCTCCCGATTTGGTTTCGTCCATCGCGTCTTGCGCTCTGGATGACCGAACTGTGGTCCAACCGGCGTCGGTAGTCGTTGCGCTACGGCGCCGTGCGAAAGTGGAATAGGTCACACTCGGCCGGTCGGCATGCGCGCATTGCGCAGCGGACTTGGGCCGGCGTGCTGTCAGCGACGGGGCATTTCGAGAACAGCTTTGCGCGCGCGTGATGTTCGCAGTCGACGCATCGCAATTGGTGCAAACCAGA
This sequence comes from uncultured beta proteobacterium, assembly GCA_963791315.1. Lineage (GTDB taxonomy): Bacteria > Pseudomonadota > Gammaproteobacteria > Burkholderiales > Burkholderiaceae_F > JACCZX01. Next base: position 218,939 of record CAWBRQ010000005.1, on the reverse strand, counting down.
CGAGAATCGTAACGGCGGCAAGCGACGCTGCAATTGGCCGCGACACGAACTCGAACAGGTTGCCTTCTGCCTTGATCAGCGACGTGATGAAGTTTTCCTCGAGCATGCCGCCCAGCACGACGCCCAGAATCGCCGGCGCGATCGGGAAACCGTTTTCCTCGAGGAGATAGGCGATCACGCCGGCGGTCAGCATCACGCCGATATCGAACACCGAGTTGTTGATCGCAAACGTGCCGACAATGCAGAACACGAGGATCAACGGCATCAGGATACGGCGCGGCACTTTAAGAATCTGCTTAGCTGCCTTGATGCACAGCATGCCGAGCGGCACCATGATGATGTTGGCGACGATGAAGAGCAGGAACACCGCGTAGATGTTTTGCGGATTGGTCGTGAACAGCGTCGGGCCGGGATTCATGTTCTTCATGTACAGCACGCCGATCACAATGGCGGTGATCGAATCGCCGGGAATGCCGAACACCAGCGCGGGGATCCAGGCGCCGGCCAGTGCGCTGTTATTGGCGGAGCCCGATTCGACGATGCCCTCGACATGCCCGGTGCCGAACTTTTGCGGCTCCCTCGAAAACTTCTTGCTGACCGCGTAGGACATCCACGCAGCGATGTCAGCGCCGGCACCGGGCAATGCACCCACCAGTGTTCCCAGCGCGCTGCCGCGCAGGATCTGGCGCCAGTATTTCTTCGCGAGCTCCCACTGACCAGCGAAGACGTTGCCCACTTTCTCGACCACCAGCTCCGCGGGTGGACTCGTGTCGGCTGCAAACCGAATGATCTCCGACACGGCAAACATTCCAATCATCATCGGGATCATGCCGATGCCGCCCATCAATTCGCTGTTGCCGAGGGTGAAGCGTGGGTGCGCTGCCGGATTGCCCAGCCCTACACACGCGACCAGCAAGCCGAGGAAGAGCGTGATCAATCCCTTCAGCGGACGATCGGACGTGATGAACACTGCGCACGTTAGACCGAGCAGCACGAGCCAAAAATATTCGAATGAGCTAAAGCGCAGCGCGATATCGGCGAGCGCGGGCGCCGCAACAATCAGCACGGCGGTGCCGAACAGTCCACCGACCGCAGAAAAGACGAGTCCCGCGCCGAGTGCGAGCTCGGCTTGCCCTTTCTTCGTCATAGCGAATGCTTCGTCGGTGTAGGCGGCAGACGCCGGCGTGCCGGGGATGCGCAGCAGGCAACCCGGTATGTCGCCTGAGAAAATTGCCATTGCAGTCGCGGTGACAATCGCCGCGATTGCCGGGATCGGCGGCATGAAGAAAGTCACCGGCACCAGTAGCGCGGTGGCCATCGTCGCGGTCAAACCCGGTACGGCGCCGACGAACAGCCCGAACAGCGATGCGAGCACCATCACCATGACGGTGTACGGCTCGAACACCATCGAAAAAGCTTGCGCGAGGTGTTCCCACATCTTTCGCTACCAGGCGAAGTTGGTGAACACGCCCCATGGCAAGGGCACGCGCAGCAACTTGTAAAACGCGAAATGAATGACGAAAGTTGCAATCGCCGCAATGACGATCGATCTCCCGAGTCGCACGCCGAACAAGCGAAAGCAAGTCGTGAGAATGAGCAGCGAGGTCAGAAAAAACCCGAGCCAATCGACCGCGACGATGTAGAAAACGACCGAACCGATGATGGCAAGCACGCCGGCCACGTGCCGTGGCGAACGCACCCACGGTTCGAATCGAACCCACGGCACGGTTTCCCGCACGCGCCAGCCGCGCACGATCAGGATCAGCCCTCCGATCACGAGTCCGAGCGCTATCAGGCCGGGAAAGAGTGCAGGGCCGACGCGCTGCGCTGGAATTGTCGGATAAGACGCAACCGCAGCGATGACTGCTGCGCCCAGAACGAGCAGCAGCAGTCCGAAAACGGCGTCGCTGAGCTTCACCAAGAACGCCGCAACTTATGCCCAGAGGCGCGCGTTACTTCGCGATACCTACCGCCTTCATCGTCGCGCCAAGTTCGGTGTCGGACTTCGCCATGAATTTGGCGAAGTCATCCGGGCCGGCGTAGATCACACCGAAGCCGCGGCCGCTCATGAACTCGTTGTATTCCTTACCGGCAACAATCTTCTGCAGTGCCGCGGCGAGCTTGTCGCGTACATCGGTTGGAATGCCCTTCGGCGCAACCATGCCGCGCCATGCGGCCGTCGTCCAGTCACTGCCGATTGCAGACTTCAACGTCGGTACCGCCGGATACAGCGCAGAAGGCTTGTCATTCATGATCACAAGACTCTTTACTTTGCCCGCGTCGATCAACGCACGCGCCTCGGGCAGCGACACCGGCGCAATGTCGACACCCCCCGCGACCATGTCTTGCAGTCCCGGCGCTGCGCCATTGCTCGGAACCCAGGGAACCGAAGCCGGATCGATCTTCTGATCGCGCAGCAAACCCGCCAGCGCAAGATGCCAGATGCCACCTTGCCCGGTGCCCGATGCCTTCAGCTTGCCCGGGTTTGCTTTGATCGCAGCCAGCAAGTCATTGACCGTCTTGTACGGCGCATCGGCGCGTACCTGAATGCCTGCCGGGTCTGCATTGACGAGAGCGAGCGGCGTGTACGAGGCACCGGTTAGCTCGGTGAGCCCCTGCCAATGCAGCATGCTGATCTCTACGGTGGCCAAGCCGATCGTGTAGCCGTCGGGCGCTGCCGAAGCAATCGCCGCGTGGCCGACGACTCCGTTGCCGCCGGTGCGGTTGACGACGTTGACAGGCTGACCCAGATCTTTCTCGAGCAGCGTGGCGATGATGCGTGCAGTGGCGTCGGTTCCGCCGCCGGCGCCCCATGGCACGATCAATGTGATCGGGCGTGTCGGATAGGCCTGCGCAGCAACAGGGGGTGAGAGGGCGAACGCAGTTAATCCGGCGACTGCGCTGGCGATACCCACGAGCAATGAACGGCGAGTGCGAACGAACATGATGGTCTCCTGAGTGTGAGTGTCGTTTTTATGCTTGATTCAGACGCAATTTAGATCAATTTTGCGTCCGCGACTGTGCGATCTATCGATACCCGGCCGCTTGCAGCTCAAACAACTCCGCATACCGTCCGCGTCTGCTGCAGCAGTTCCGCATGAGTTCCAGCGGCTTCGATCGCGCCGTCAGCGAGAACAACGATGCGATCGGCCATGCGTACGCTCGAAAACCGATGTGAGATCAGTACAACGGTCTTGCCGCGGCTCAGCTCCTTGAACCGCTCGAACACCTCGTACTCGGCGCGCGCATCGAGCGCCGCCGTCGGCTCGTCGAGGATAAGCAGCTGGGCGTCGCGCATGTAGGCGCGCGCGATCGCGACTTTCTGCCATTCACCTCCCGAGAGGTCGATGCCGGTTCGAAACCGCTTACCAAGCACTTGGTCGTACTGCTCAGGCAGCTTCTCGATGACTTCGTCGGCGAGGCTGCGCTCAGCGGCGGCGACGATACGCGCTCGATCTTCACGCGCCTCGATTCGGCCGACCGCGATGTTGTCTGCGGCGCTCAGGTGGTAGCGCACGAAGTCCTGGAAGATGACGCCGATGTTGGCGCGCAGCGCGAACAGGTCGTATTCGCGCAGATCGTGGCCATCGAGCAGGATGCGCCCCTCGTCGGGATCGTAGAGGCGCGCCAGCAGTTTGACCAACGTGGTCTTGCCGGCGCCGTTCTCGCCGACGAGCGCGAGGATTTCTCCGGCATGAAGTTCGAACGTCAGGTCGCGCACGGCCCAGCGCTCGGCACCCGGATAGCGAAACCCAACGTTCTGGAACACAAAGCCGTCCTGTATCGGAACTGGAAACGGTCTCGGATTTGTCGGTTGAACGATCTCGGGTTCAATCTCGAAGAAGGAAAAAAGATCATCCAGATAAAGCGCCTGCCCCGCGACTTGCGAAAATCCGATCAGCAGGTTCTCCAGCAGATTGCGCAGGCGTCGAAACGAGCCGGCCAGAAATGTCAGGTCACCGATCGAAAAATCGCCGTGCAGCGTGCGCCACACGATGTAGGCGTACGCAACGTAGTACGCCAGCGTGCCAATCGCGGTCAGCAAACTCCCCCAGCTCGCGCGCCGGATCGCGATGCGACGGTTCGCCTCAAAGAAGCTGGTAGCAAGTGTTCGGTAGCGCTCGATCAGGAACTCGTTGAGGCCGAAAATCTTGACTTCCTTGGCCGTCTCGACGCTTGCTCCCGTCTGCCGAACGTAATCAAGCTCGCGCCGCTCTGGCGTGCGGGCGTAGTTAAGCGAATAGCTTTGGGCGTTGAAGTGCGCCTCGCCGACAAACGCCGGCAGCAGTGCAATCGCGAGCAGCACGATGAGCCACGGCGCGTAAACAATCAGCCCGGCCGCAAAGCTGACGACGGTGATCACATCCTGCGCCTGACCGAAAAGCTGGCCGATCAGGCTGGTGCGCCCTGCAGCCTGCCGTCGTGCGCGCTCCAATCGATCTTGCAATTCGCTGTCTTCGAAGTCTTCGAGGTCGAGAGTGGCGGCATGCTCCATCAGCCGCAGGCTGGTCTCGTTGCTGAAACGTTCGGACAGCAGCGAGTCGAGCAGCGAGACAACGCGGCCGAGCACGTCGGATCCGACGGCAAGCACGAATTCGAGTGCAAGCAGCCAGCCGATACGATCGAGCGCGCCGCTGGCCAGCCACTCGCGCAAGGTGTCGTTGGCGGACGGCGCCCCAGCGAGCAACACCACCTCGTCGATGATCAGCTTGCCGACGTACAGCGTTACGACTGGCAACAATGCGCGAAGAATGCGAAGCGCGCCCTGGCCGAGCGTCAACGCAGGACTCGTTTGCCAGACGAGTTTCAGGAACGGCGGCAGGTTGCGCAGCGCACCCAGGCGCGCGCGCAACGGCTGACCTTGCGGCGGTTGCGACCGATCGCCCGGCGGCGTCGAAGACACGCGGCCGCCCATCGCGTAGTTCTTTGGCATTCCTTTAGGCTAGCAACCCATGATCCATCGCGGACGATTCACCGCCAACCTCGAAGGCCACTTCGTCGTTTTCCTGATTGGCATGCGCATCAATGACCTGTTGAAGGTTCACAAGTGGCTGCCGATAGCGACATCGATGCCGCGGATGCTGAAAGAGCTCGACGAGCGGCGCGAGCTAGGGTTCCTGCATGCGGAAGCTTGGTTTGGGCGCACGATCATTCTTCTGCAGTACTGGCGCTCGATGGAGCAGTTGCTCGCGTACGCGACGAACAAAGAAGCTGAGCATCTGCCCGCCTGGAAAGCATTTAACCGATCGGTGGGTTCAAACGGCTCGGTTGGCATCTGGCACGAAACCTATGCCGTCAGCGAAGGAAGATACGAGACTATCTACGTCAACATGCCGCCGTTCGGACTAGGCAAGGTTGGCGCGCTTAATGCGGCCGATGGACGAAGGCAATCGGCAAGGTCGCGCTTGCGCGCGCACGACAGCGACGCCTAATTGTCGAGTGGGCGGCAGCGCAACTAATTGATTGTCAGGCGAACGGCTCGACTGTCATGAATGCGCCAAGCGCGGTCAGATTGCAGCGTGCTCCCAGCTGACTCAGACAGCGAATTGCTTGGTCTGCGGTGACTGAGCCGTTTGTATGCAGTGAAGACCACCGCTCGCGCTCGGCTTTTGCGGAAGTGATATAGCGCTGCGGTTTACCGTTCGCGGGCAACTGCAGCGCCGACACCGTCACCGTATCGATCGTCGGTAAAGCTGCAAACAGTTCACCGAGTAGGCGCACGACGAGGCCGACCGCGTGCTGGTTATGCAACTTCGTGTGCGAGATGTCTGACATGCGGCGGATCTCGACCCGGTTGCCACTCGCCATCGCGGCTTCGCGGTCCGGGATCGCGTCAAGGCCGGGTACGACAAATTCGAGCTTCGCGTCGCTGTTGCCGTGAAACTCGTAGCTGATGAGTGTCGGTAACGGCCAGAGCACGTCGTGCAAGCACTTCATCAAATACTCACGCATGCTGTCCAGGTCGCCGCTTACCGCTTTGTCCTTCAGCTCGTGGATCGAGCGCTGCGCGGCATCCCACGCGAGGCGGCGCGCTACCCACGCGGCACGCGCGTCGAGATAATCGTGCATGTCCTGCGGATCCGCCGCTGCTTTGACGCGCGGGTCGGTCGAAATCGACGCCTTGGGGGGTTTGGGTTGAGGCTCGCTAAAGGCGCGCGCTGCAACCGGCAGCAGCACATGATCGGGAGAAGGCGTCCAGCGATGCGGAAACGCGAGCGACTCGACGTGCTCGTTCAAATGCGCGCACACCGTGAGTGCGGCGTCTCGCTCCATGTCGGCGGCACCGTCGACTACGTTCGAAACCGGGTCGATGGCCTGGGTCGACCGCGTCGGGCGCACGATGCGCGCATAACCGTGCGCATCGATGCGGACGCGTGTTTCGCCGGAGCCGAGCGCAAACGAAGTGGCCTGGGCGGCATGCGTTTCGCCGCTTTCACCCACCAGCACCACTTGCGACCGGCGCCGATAAATAATGCTCTGGCCGTCTGCGCTGGCAAACGATGGCGTCAGTCGAAAAGGCGGCAGCCATTTGGCCTTTTCACCGAATGTTGCCGTATGACTAAAGCGTAACGCCGCTGGCGGAGGCGGCGGTTGCGCCTTGCGCATCGGCGATTGCACGGTTTCGAAGTTCTGGAAATTCAATTCAAGGCTCTGCTCGTTTCTACTAGCGACCAATGTTGCCAAAGGTTGCCGCGCTGCAACGGCAAAATTTGGAGGGTCTAAGCGGGGCTGTTCTCGCCGCCGCCCGCCTTGAGCCGTTTGATGACAGAAAAAATCGGGCAAACTCGCGACATGCGGCAGGGCAAGCACTCAGAGACGCTGGCAGTCGGTTGCGGAGCCGGCTTTTCGGGCGATCGGGTGGACGCGCCCGGAGCCGTGGTTCGCACGCTGGTTGAAAGAGGCGGCTATTCCGCAATCATTTTCGAGATGCTGGCCGAGCGCACGCTGGCGCTGGCACAGCTTGCACGCAAGGCGAATCCGGAACTCGGCTACGAAGTGTTGCTCGAGTTGGTATTGCGGCCCATCCTGGCTGACTGCCTGCAGCACAACATCACGATCATCGGCAATTTCGGTGCAGCGAATCCGCGCGGGGCTGCAGCGATGATCCATCGACTCGCGCGCGAGCTTGGGTTGCGTGTGCCGCGCGTCGCGGTGGTCGAAGGCGACGATCTTTCGAGCGTGTCATGTCGGCAGATCGTGCGCGACGCACTCGATGGCGGCTTCGACGAGCGGCGCTTTGTTTGCGCGAATGCATATCAGGGCGCGGCAGCGATTGCCGAAGCGATCACCGCGGGCGCGCAGATCGTCGTCACCGGCCGCGTGGCCGATCCATCGCTGACGCTTGCGCCGGCGATCGCGCACTTCGGGTGGAGTGAGAGCGATTGGGATCAACTCGCGGGCGCGACGATGGCAGGTCATCTGCTCGAGTGTGGCGCGCAGGTCAGCGGCGGCTACTTCGCGGATCCCGGCTTCAAAGATGTGCCGAACCTTGAAGACGTTGGATTTCCGATCGCCGAGATCGCCGCCGACGGCAGCTGCATCGTGACCAAGGCGTCGAATACGGGTGGACTCGTCGATACGCGCACCGTCAAAGAGCAGCTGTTGTACGAAATCCATAATCCAGCCGAGTACCTGACGCCCGACGTCGTCGCCGATATCAGCGACGCTGAGGTCGCAGAAGTGGGACGCGATCGTGTGCGGTTGAGCGGAGTGCGAGGCCATCCACGCACGCCCACGTTGAAGGCGAATGTGTTTTTTCGACGGCGGTTGGCTTGGCGAAGGAGAAATCTCGTACGCAGGTGAAGGCGCCGAAGCGCGCGCGCGGTTGGCGATGGACGTGATGCAGAAGCGCGTCGGGCGCGACCTGAAGCTGCGGTTCGATCTGATCGGTGTGATGAGCGTGCTCGGCGACGACACTGACCGGCTTCTGAATGCCACACGCGTCGGCGCAGCGACCGATGTGCGACTGCGCGTTGCGGCCAAACATGAAGATGCCGCGCAGATCGATCGTATGCTGCGCGAGCTGACTGCACTGTGGACCGGAGGGCCCGCGGGCGGAGGCGGTGTGCGTGTCGCAAAACGGCAGCGCCTGTCGCAGCAATCGTGTTTGGTGCCACGCGAGCGGGCGCCAGCTAGCTACGCGTTTGTATAGATGATCAACAAAGTCGAGTCTGTCGAAGTCCCGCTACGAGAAATCGCGCATGCGCGCACCGGCGACAAGGGCAATCGCACCAACATCAGCCTGATCGCGTACGACCCCCGCCACTACGACTTGCTGGTTGAGCAGGTAACGCCCGAGCGAGTCGCGCAGCAGTTCGCGTATCGCAAGCCGAGTCATGTCGCGCGTTATCTGCTGCCAAAAATCGCCGCGATGAACTTCGTGCTCGACGACGTGCTCGATGGCGGCGTCAATGACTCGCTGAATCTGGATATGCATGGCAAGGCGCTTTCGTTTCACTTGCTTGCCATCACGGTGCACGTGCCGATAGCGATGCGCTTGCCGACAACCAAGGAGACCGCATGAAACTCAACAGAGTGCTCGCGCTTGGCGCGATGGCGCTGACGGCTATCGGTATCGAGCCCGCTTTTGCACAGGCGCAGGAGTACCCGAAAGGCCCGGTGAAGATGATCGTTCCGTTCCCGCCGGGCAGCGCGACCGACCTCGCTGCTCGTGTGATCGGCCAGCAATTGCAGAGCGCGCTCGGCAAGCCTTTCATAGTCGAGAACAAGCCGGGGGCACAGGGAACGATTGCCGGCCAGGAAGTGGTGCGCGCCGCGCCCGATGGGCAGACGCTGCTATTCACGTCGAACACCGCGATCGCGTCGAACGTTCCGCTGATGAAGAAGATGCCGTACGACCCGACCAAGGATTTCACCCCAGTGGCGGGCGTCGGCACGACGGCGTTGGTATTGATGGTCAAGCCCGATTTTCCGGCGAAGGACCTCAACGAGTTCATCGCGCACGCCAAGCAGCGCCCTGGCAAACTCGCTGCGGGCTACGGTTCGACGAGCTCGCAGATCAGCATCTCGCGGCTTTCGAAGATGAGCGGCCTCGACGTGCTGTCGGTTCCGTACAAAGGCATACCGCTCGCGGTCAACGATGTGATGTCGGGACAGGTGCAGTTCACGTTTGTCGATCTCGGCAACGCGATGGCGCAGGCCAAGGGCGGCACGCTGCGGCCGATCGCGATCACAGCACCGCAGCGCAACCCACTGGTGCCCGACTGGCCGACGCTGGCTGAAGTGCTGCCCGGCTACGACATCACCGCGTGGTTCGCGATCGCGGCACCCGCCGGCACGCCAAAGCCCATCGTCGACAAGCTGTACGCCGCGACAGCGAAAGCGCTGGCGTCGGCCGAAGTGAAGGAGAAGCTCGCGACGATCGGGCTGGCGCCAATGCCGATGACGCCGGAAGAGCTCTCGAAATTTATCGTCTCCGAGGTCGGCAAGTGGACCCGGCTGACGAAGGAAGCCGGTATCGAGCCCGAATGAAACAGCCCTTGATGTTGGTGACCGGTGCCAGTCGCGGCATCGGCGCCGAGATTGCAAAGATGGCCGGCCGCTCGGGCTACAAGGTCGGCGTCAACTTTCATCGCAGTGAAAAGCAAGCGCGCGAAGTCGTTGCCGAGATCAAAGACAACGGCAGCGACGCGGTTGCCTTGCAAGCCGATGCCGGCGATTCAGCACAGGTGACGAAGATGTTCGAGCGCTTCGATGCCGAGCTCGGCACGCTCGACGTGCTGGTCAACAACGCCGGCATGCTGAGCAAGTTCCACGTGAGTGAAACCGACATCGCGCAGCTCGCAGAAGTCTTTTCCGCGAACGTGTTCAGTGCGTTCTACTGCTCGCGCGAAGCGGTGCGACGAATGTCGACCAAGCACGGCGGGCGCGGCGGGGTGATCGTCAACATGTCATCGGTCGCGGCGCGTACCGGCGGGCTCAGCGGCGGCGCTGCGTACGCAGCCACCAAGGGCGCGATGGATTCATTCACGGTAGCGCTGGCGAAGGAAGTCGGTACCGAAGGCATCCGTGTCAACGCAATTCGGCCGGGATTGATTGCCACCGAAATTCATGACGCGCACGGCGGTCTCGAGCAGATGGAGCGGCTCGCGAAAGCAGCCGTTCCGCTCGGCCGCTCGGGCTCGCCTCTCGAAGTGGCGGAGGCCGCGCTCTGGCTTGCATCGGGCGCTTCTTCATACGTGCACGGCGCGATCATTGACGTCTCCGGGGGACGTTAGACACGCCGTCGTGTTCTAAATACCGCTTGAGCCGAGATCTCGTGCCTGCTGTGTTGCCTGTTCCGAAGTTAAGGGGTGCAGCGGCGGCACAACCCGCGACCAATCAGGGCGTTGATACTTCACCGCAAGCGCCTGCTTGACTGCAGCGATCACAGGGGCCCGCGTCAGAATCGCGCGTTGCGCAGCAGCAGTGGCCACAGCTCGCTCACCCTCGACGGTGCCACGTGACTTCCAGCCTGCAGCGGCAGCGCGCACGGTGACGTTGACAGTGGCAGATATGCAGCCGGCCCAGCCGTAGCGGTCGGCATCGTTCAATGTAGCTTCGGCGCTCGGAAAAACATCGAAGTCTTTAACGCCGGTGGCCATCGCGATCGCGTACGTCGTGTCGCCCGAGCTGTCCTTCAGGCCGAGTAATTGCCGCGGATATTTCTTCTTCAACGCGTGCACGACTTCGAGTGTGTACGGCACGCCCGACAGTTGCGGAAAGTTGTAGAGATACAGACGTAGATCAGCGCCGACGCGATTGATCAGCTCGTCGAAATAAGCAACCAGGCCGACATTGTCAATCGGCTTGTAATAAAACGGTGGCAGCACCAGCGCGCCGGTGAAGTCGAGATCACGTGCCTCGCGCGTCAGGCGCACAGCATCGTTAAGCGATGCGGCGCCTGTACCGACCATGAATTGCGTCATCGGCAGACCCGAGCGCGCCACCGCCTGCATTGCCGCCAAGCGCTGCTCGACCGAGAATGAGGTTGCTTCCCCGGTGGTGCCGAGCAGATTGATGCCATCGCATCCTTCGGACAGCAGTGCGCGACAGTGCTGGATCAAGCGCTCGATGTCGATGCTGAAGTCGGCGTTCAGCGGAGTGGCTGCGGCGGCAATCACGCCGCGAAGTCGTGTGGTCATGCTGGGTTACTCGGCAGGCGGAACGAGGAAGTCGAAGTCGCAGCCCTGGTCGGCTTGCAGCACGCTGCGCATGAAAAGCGCGGCGTAGCCACGCGTGAATTTTGGCGCGACCACCGCATCGTGTTGGGCGCGGCGCGTGTTGAGCTCGGCGTCGTCGACCAGCAGCTCGATGCGGCGTTTTTTTACATCGAGCTGAATGCGATCGCCGTTGTGCACCAGTGCGAGCGGCCCACCGACAGCGCTTTCAGGTGTGATGTGCAGCACGATCGTGCCGAACGCGGTGCCACTCATGCGCGCATCCGAAATCCGAACCATGTCCTTGACGCCGGCACGCGCGAGTTTCTTTGGGATCGGCAGGTAGCCCGCTTCGGGCATTCCGGGCGCGCCTTTCGGACCAGCGTTACGCAGCACCAGCACGTCATCGGCCGTGACGTCGAGCCCGTCGTCATCGATACGAGCAGCCAGGTCCTCGAGTGAATCGAACACCACTGCGCGACCGGTGTGTTGCATCAACTTAGGCGATGCAGCCGATTGCTTGATCAGCGCCCCGCGTGGGGCAAGATTGCCTCGCAGTACCGCCATGCTGCCGCTTTCGTTCAGCGGATCACTGCGCGGGCGAATCACCGTCTGTGCGTGCGTTTCGGTCGCTGCTCGCATCGTGTCGGCAAGCGTGCCCGCCACCGTGCGTGCGTTCATATCCAGCAGATCTTCGAGTTCACGCAGCAGGCGCGGAACGCCGCCCGCCCAGTGGAAATGCTCCATGTAGTGCTGTCCGGACGGCTTCAGATCGATCAACACCGGCACTTTGCGGCCGAGCGCGTCGAACTCGTCGAGATCCACGTGTATGCCAAGTCGGCCGGCCACCGCGGTCAGATGTATCAGCGCGTTGGTCGAGCCGCCGATGCTCTGCGTGACGATCAGCGCGTTGCGAAACGCGGCCGCAGTCATCACTTCACTCGGACGCGGTCCTTTCTTGGCAAGCGTGACGGCGACGCGTCCGCTCGCCTCGGCGCAGCGAATGCGGTCGGCATGCGTCGCCGGAATCGTTGCCGACAACGGCAGGCTCATACCGAGCGCCTCGACCGCGCACGCGATTGTGCTGGCGGTGCCCATCACCATGCAGGTGCCCGCTGTGGGCGCAAGCCGCTCGTTGATCACTTCGATTTCGGCGGCACCGATGCGATCGGCGCGATAGTCGCTCCATAACCGGCGGCAATCGGTGCAGGCACCAAGCGCTTCGCCTTGATAGTGACCCACCAACATCGGGCCCACTGGCAACACGATCGCTGGTACATCGGCCGACGCTGCGGCCATCAGCTGTGCCGGAATCGTTTTGTCGCAACCACCAATCAGAACTACTGAGTCCATTGGCTGCGCGCGAATCATTTCCTCGGTGTCCATCGCCATCAGATTGCGCAGAAACATGCTGGTCGGATGTGCAAACGATTCATGAATCGACACGGTCGGGAACTCCATCGGCAGTCCGCCTGCGAGCATCACCCCGCGCTTGACCGCTTCGATCAGGTTCGGCACGTTGCCGTGGCACGCGTTGTAGTCGCTGTACGTGTTGGTGATGCCGACGATCGGCCTTAGCAGGGCATCGTCCGAATAGCCCATCGCCTTGACGAAAGCCTTGCGCAAGAACATGGAGAACTCGGCGTCGCCGTAATCGGTCAGGCCGCGCTGCAGCCCCCGTTTATGGTCACCCGCCGGATTCGCCCGGATATTCCTTTTCTTGTCTCCCATTCGCGCAGATTACCGCGCATGCGTAAAGACGCGACCACCTGGGCGCGCACTGGGCCCCTAGACTGCATCCATGCAAACTTTAGACGCAAACCCGGCGCTTCCGCCTCATCCGCCATCGCCGCGCAAGCAGCTCAAGAACACCGAGCGATTCCGCGCGAAACACATGCGCGCACGTACGCGCCGCGTCGGCTATCTGCGGCAGCACTGGCGCGGCGACCTGCCGCTGGCGGTCGCAGTCATCGGCAGCGCCGTACTCGTGTGGGGTGCGGTGCAGGCGATCGCCTTCGCATCGCGTCAGGTGCCGATTACCGAATACCCGATCGGTTCATCTCTGTTGTGGCTGCTCGAGGTCGCAGTGCTGATCGTGGGCGCGCTTTGGTGGGGCACTGGCGTCCAGCGCTCCGCTATCGAGAGTGTGGACCGCGGCGGTTCGCTACCGGTTGCCGTGCTGACCGGCATTGTTGGAATCGGAGCGTTCGTGTGGGTCGGCGTGTTCTGGTTTCAATCCGCGCGCTATGTGATGCCCGAAGTGTGGTCGACGCTGATTGGGTCGTCGCCGCCGGCCACCGTGCATCTGGACGCGCGTTCGAACCAGGTTGTTGTGCAGGGAGGACTCGAATTCGGCAGTACCCGCGCGGTGCGCGATGCGCTCGAAGACAATCCAAGCGTGCGAATAGTGCGACTCGATAGTCGTGGCGGCCGTGTTGCCGAAGGCCTAGCGCTCGGCACGCTGCTGCGCGATCGCAACCTGGACACGTTCGTTAACGACGAATGCAGCAGCGCGTGCGTGACGGCATTTGCCGGCGGTGCACGCCGCATTATCGGCACCAGTGCCAGAGTGGGATTGCATAGCGCAGGCGGCGCGGGCTTTAGTGCCGATGCAGTCGCGTCAGCAAACCGTCGCAGCGATGACTTTATTGCCGCGCGCGGAGTTGATCAGCGCGTTCTGCAACAAGGCGCTTCGATCGCCAACGACCAAATCTGGTTTCCGTCCCCACAGGTATTGCTGAGCTCAGGGTTGGCGACCGAACTCGTGCGCTAGCGCCGCGCGTTACGCTCCGCCCTCTTTGGCGGGAGGCGCGATGGCCTTTCTCATCATTGGCTTGATAGTTTTTCTCGGTGTGCACTCGGTGCGCATCTTCGCGGACGACTGGCGTACCGCGCAGATCGCGCGTCTGGGGCCGAAGGTGTGGAAGGGTGCATACACCCTGCTGTCGCTGATCGGCCTTGTATTGATCGTGTACGGCTACGGGATCGCGCGGCAAACACCGGTCGTGCTCTACACCACGCCCGCTTGGACTCGACATTCGGCCGCGCTGCTGACGTTGGGTGCATTCGTAATGATTGCCGCTGCCTACGTGCCGCAAACGCACATCAAAGCGAGGATCAGGCATCCGATGGTCGCGGGCGTCAAGGTCTGGGCGTTTGCGCACCTGCTCGCGAACGGCACATTGGCAGACGTAATCCTCTTTGGGTCTTTCCTGGCATGGGCGATATTGAACTACTCAGCCGCGCTGCGCCGCGATCGCGTCGCAAATGCCGGCTACGTGGTCGGTCCGCTGTCGCGCGATATGACCGCGGTGGCTATTGGCGCGGCGATGTGGATAGTGTTCACGTTCTGGCTGCACGAGTGGTTGATAGGGGTTCGCCCGTTAGGTTAGTGATCCGCTTCTGGCGCGAGCGCGCGTGCCAGCACTCTTACAACGTGCACCGCGTGTCGTTGATCCTCGGCGCGCGTGCCATCGGCAATCTGATGCCGGCAACTAGTGCCGTCGGCGACGATCAGCGTGTCTTTGTCAGCGGCGCGAACTGCGGGCAACAGCGATAGCTCGGCCATTTTCATCGAAACGTCGTAATGCGCGGCTTCGTAGCCGAACGCGCCTGACATGCCGCAGCAGCTCGAGTCGATGACATCGACCTGCATCTCCGGGATTAGCCGCAGCACTTCGACGGCGGGGGCGAGGGCGTCGAACGCCTTCTGATGGCAGTGGCCATGAATCAGCACGCGCTTTTCGCGTATCGGTGCAAGCTTTAAGCGAAGCCGACCTGCGCGATGTTCGCGTGCCAAGAATTCCTCGATCAGCAGGGCACTTGATGCAAGGCGTTGCGTTGCCTCGCCAAGTCCCATGACAAGAAATTCGTCGCGCATCGACAGCAGGCACGATGGTTCGAGGCCAACGATCGTCGCCCCGCGCTCGACATGAGGCATCAACGCCGCGAGCGTGCGCCGCGCTTCGACTTTCGCTTGCTCGACCATGCCGGTCGCTAAAAACGTACGCCCGCAGCACAGGGGACGGCGGCTGCCGTCGGACGGCAACGCGATGTGCACGGTGTAGCCCGCCGCTTTGAGCACTACGAGCGCATCGTGCGCGATCTCGGACTCAAACGAGTTACTAAACGTATCGGCGAACAGCACGACCTCACCCGCAGCGCCCCGAGACTGCGGTTCAACACTGCCGTCGGTATTGATCGGATACGTCAGTCCGCCGAGAAACGTATCGCTGCGCCATGACGGCAACGATCGCTGCGCGGCGAATCCGAACCACCTTTCGGAGAGCGCAGCAGCACCGGGCATGGTGTTGCGCAAGTTAAGCAGCCACGGCAGCCGCGCGCCCCAGTGTGCATAGCGCGGCAAATGCGAGATCAACCGATCCTTGATCGACATCCCGTGCTGCTGATGATAGTGATGAAGAAACTCGATCTTCATCTTCGCCATGTCGACACCGGTCGGGCATTCGCGACGGCAGCCCTTGCAGCTGACGCATAAGTCGAGCGCATCCCGCACGGCAGTCGACGCAAAGCCACCTTCGATCTGGCCCGAAAGCGCCAGCCGCAGCGTATTAGCGCGGCCACGCGTCAGGTGTTCTTCGTCGCGCGTCACGCGAAAGCTCGGACACATCGTGCCGGCGTCGAACTTGCGACAGTGGCCATTGTTGTTGCACATCTCGATGGCCTTGCCGAAGCCGTGCGCGGGATCACCGCCGGTGCCGGGCGCGGTCAGCGTGTCCGCAACAGGATCGTTCTGTACATCCCATGCGGACCAGTCGAGCGCGGTCTGCAACTGCTGGGTGCGGTAGCCCGGCGGATAGCGAAACAGCCGCGCATCATCCATCTTGGTCGGCCTGACGATCTTGCCGGGATTCATCAAACCGTCGGGATCGAACAGCGATTTGATTTCTTCGAACGCGCGCGTCAGCCGCGGGCCGAACTGCCATGCGACCCATTCGCTCCGCACCAGTCCATCACCGTGCTCGCCCGAAAACGCGCCTTTGTATCCGCGCACCATTAACGCGGCTTCTTCGGCGATTGCGCGCATCTTCTGCGCGCCATCTTTGCGCATATCCAAGATCGGCCGCACATGCAATGTGCCGACCGACGCATGCGCGTACCAGGTGCCGCGCGTGCCGTACTTCGCAAACACCTCGGTCAAGCGTGCGACGTAATCGGCTAGATGCTGCAGCGGCACTGCACAGTCTTCTATGAACGACACCGGTTTGCCGTCGCCGCGCATGCTCATCATGATGTTGAGGCCGGCCTTGCGCACTTCCCACAATGCCTTCTGCGAGGACGCATCGGTCATGCGCACAACTTGCCCCGGCAGGCCAAGATCGGCGATCAACGTGACCAGTTGATCTAGCCGGCCGCGTGAATCGTCGTCACTGAATTCAACCAGCAGGATCGCCTCCGGCTCCCCGATCAGTGCCGCTTCGATCACCGGCTGGAATGCAGGGTTGCTGCGCGCGAGCTCGATCATCGTGCGATCCACCAGCTCGACCGCCGACGGCTTCAGCGTGACGATGTGCTGCGCGCACTGCATCGCTCGATAAAGCGTCGGAAAGTTGACGACGCCCAGCGTGCGCTGTGACGGCAGCGGCGAAAGTTGCAGCGTCAGCGCGCTGCTCCAGGCCAGCGTCCCTTCGCTGCCAACCAACAGGTGCGACATATTGACGCTACCGTCGGCGGTGTACGGGCGCTCGCTTTGTGGCAGGAAGACGTCAATGTTGTAGCCGCCGACTCGGCGCATCACCTTGGGAACGCGGAGCTCTATTTCATCCCACTCGCGCACGGCAAGGCTGCGTAGTCCTTCGAGCAGTTTGTTGATGCGCGGCGAACCTTGTGCCATTTCGGCCTCAGGGCCGAACCAGGCTTCGGTGCCGTCGCAGAGGACCGCATCGATCGCGAGCACGTTGTGCACCATGTTGCCGTACGCGATCGAGCGCGAGCCGCACGAGTTGTTACCGGCCATGCCGCCGACCGTGCATTGCGCCGAAGTGCTGACGTCGACCGGAAACCACAGACCGTGCGGCCGCAACCATGCATTCAGCGCGTCGAGCACGATGCCCGGCTCGACGGTAACGGTTAGCGCGTCCTTATCGAACGACACCACACCGTTCAAATGCTTGCTGTGATCGATGACCAGCGCGGTGCCGACAGTCTGCCCGCACTGCGAGCTGCCGGCACCGCGTGGCAGCATCGGTACCCGCAGCTCACGACAGATGTCGATGGCAGCACGTACGTCTTCCTGCGTCTTCGGAACCAGCACGCCGACGGGTTCGACTTGATAGATCGAAGCATCGGTCGAATAGCGACCGCGCGAAGCGCGATCGAACAAGACTTCGCCCTGTACCGCGCGGCGCAATCGAGTCGCGAGCTCTGTTTGTGCCGGCGGGGGGCGGAAGACGAGCGGCTGCGCCAGATCATTCATGCGCAGTCAATATAAACGCGCTTGCGGCGCACCGGCGCGGTTCGCTACGATGATTCGCTAAAGTGCGTCTCCCGAAAGAAGTATTGAGAAAGTCAAGCGATGCTCGAACTCGACAGTCATCCCTCCGGCCGGCACTTTCTGCAAATCCCGGGCCCTACCAATGTCCCTGATCGCGTGCTGCGCGCCATCGATCATCCGACGATCGATCATCGCGGACCCGAGTTTGCCGTGTTGGGCAAAGCCGTGCTCGCGGGCGTCAAGCGCGTGTTTCAGACCGAGCACGATGTCGTGATCTATCCGGCGTCGGGCACAGGCGCGTGGGAAGCCGCGCTGGTGAACACGTTATCGCCCGGCGATCGCGTGCTGATGGCCGAAACCGGGCAATTCGCGACGCTGTGGAAAAAATTGGCCGAGCGCATGTCGTTGGTCGTTGATTTCATGCCGGGCGACTGGCGCCAGGGTGCCAACCCCGCGGAGATCGAAAAGCGGTTGCGCGCCGACGCCGGGCACGCGATCAAGGCCGTTTGCGTCGTGCATAACGAAACGTCGACTGGCGTGACGACGCCGATCGCACCGATTCGCGCCGCGATCGACCGCGCCGGGCATCCTGCACTGCTGCTGGTCGACACGATCTCATCGCTCGGCTCGATCGATTACCGACACGACGAATGGGGCGTCGATGTCACCGTCGGCGGCTCGCAAAAGGGCCTGATGCTGCCGCCGGGCCTTTCGTTCAACGCGATCAGCCCAAAGGCCCTGGCCGCGTCGAAGCACGCGAAGCTGCCGCGCTCGTATTGGGAGTGGAGCGAGATGATCGCGTCCAACGCGACTGGCTACTTTCCGTACACGCCAGCGACCAATCTGCTGTATGGGCTGCACGAGGCGCTCGAGATGCTGTTCGCCGAAGGCCTGCCGAACGTGTTTGCGCGGCACGATCGTCTGGCGGAAGCCACTCGGCGTGCCGCGCGCGCCTGGGGGCTTGAGATCCTGTGCGTCAACCCGGCCGAGTACAGCTCGGCATTGACGGCGCTGATCGTTCCCGAGGGCCACAGTGCCGATGCGTTCCGCAAGATCGTGCTCGAACGATTCAACATGTCGCTGGGACAAGGACTCGGCAAAGTCGCGGGCAAGATCTTTCGCATCGGGCATCTTGGCTACTTCAACGAACTGATGTTGTGCGGCACGTTGGCAGGCGTCGAAATGGGATTGCAGCTCGCCGGCATTCCGCATCGCGCCGGCGGCGTCGACGCCGCGATGGCCTACTTGGCGGAAGCACCAACAGCAAAGTTGGCACAGGCCGCATAGACTTGGCTTTCGACAAAACAACAGAAGGAGACATTGCAAATGAACCTCGGACAAGCAGCATCGGCGCGTCGCCATTTGCTACAAGCTTCGGTAAGCGTGGCGTTCGTGCTGCTGGTCGGTCCAGTCGCTGCGCAGACCGAAATCAAGTTCGGCCATGTCGGCGAACCAGGATCGCTGTTTGCGGCGTCTGCCGATGAGTTCGCACGGCGCGCTAATGCCAAGCTCGGCAACAAGGCCAAGGTCGTCGTGTTCGGCTCGAGCCAGCTCGGTGGCGATAAAGAACTGCTACAGAAGCTCAAACTCGGAACCGTCGATATCGCGCTGCCGTCGACCGTGATGTCGTCGGAATCTGATCTGTTCGGCGTGTTCGAGATGCCGTACCTCGTCAAGGACCGCGCGCACATGGGTCGCATCGAGAAAGATGTGTTCTGGTCGAAGCTCGCTCCCGAAGCCGAGAAAAAAGGGCTGAAAGTGATTGCGGTCTGGGAAAACGGCTACCGGCACATCACGAACTCGAAGCGTCCGATCAATGCCCCAGCCGATCTGCAGGGCATCAAGCTACGCGTGCCCGAGGGCAAATGGCGCGTGAAGATGTTCCAGACGTACGGTGCCAATCCGTCACCGATGAAGTTCTCCGAAGTGTTTACAGCGCTGCAAACCGGCGTGATGGATGGTCAGGAAAATCCGTTCACGCAGATTTACAGCGCGAAGTTCCAGGAAGTGCAGAAGTTCATATCGCTGACCGGGCATGTGTACACGCCCGCATACGTGACAGTCGGCGCCAAAAAATGGGAGTCGCTGCCGGCCGACGTGCGCAAGATCCTCAGAAGACACCGCGAAGGAGACGCAGGCTTTTGTCTATGACAAGGCCGCGAAGGATGACGACGAGCTACTCGGCAAGATCAAGGCGGCCGGAGTGGCAGCGAACACACCGAACAAGGATGCGTTCATCGCCGCATCCAAGCCTGTTTACGAGGAATTCGCTAAGGAAGTTCCAGGCGCGAAGGAAGTGATCGATCGCGCAGTCGCGCTCGGCAAATAGGAAGTGGCTCTCCGATCGTTCCGCCGGGGATACGAGCGGTTCCTGGAGTGGATCTGCATCGCGATCATGATCGCGCTTGCCGCCGAGGTGACGGCGGGCGTGATCTTCCGCTACTCGGGCCACCTCCTCGTCTGGTATGACGAGGTTGCCACCATCCTCCTCGCCCTGGGTGACGTTCTACGGCTCGGCGCTGGCGGTTCTCAAGCACGCCCACCATGGGCGTGGCCTGAGACTCGTGAAGGATGCCTGCCGCCCGGCCCGCGAGTCGCCGCCGCCGTCTTCGCGCAGCTGTGCACGATGGCCTTCTTCGTGCTGCTGGCCTGGGTGAGCTATTCAATCCTCGACATCCTGGCGGGCTACGGCTTGTCTCGCTGCCGCAGGTCTCGGTGGCTTACGCGATGTCGGCGATCCCGATCGGCGCCGTCCTGTTCGTGGTGGGCCAGCTGCTGGTGTTTCCCGAGGTGCTGGGCGAGGCGCGCGGCGAAGCGAGCGGCGAAGCGAGGCCCGCGGAGGAATCCGAATGATCGGCTTCCTCGTGTTTGTCTGCGTGGTCGTGCTGGTGCTGATCAACGTTCCGATCGCCGTGGCGCTTTGCATCGCGTCGGTGGCGGCAATGCTCGCTACCCAAGGCGCCGCGAGCCTGCCCAACGTGCCGCTCGCGCTCTACCAAGGTGCGACCAGCTTTCCGCTGATCGCGATCCCGCTCTTCATCCTCGCCGCCGCGATCATGAAACACCTCGGGGATCTCTCACCGACTGATCGACTTCTGCCAGGCGCTTGTTGGCTGGATGAGGGGCGGCTCTCGCCCAGGTGAACGTGCTCAGCCACATGTTCTTCGCGGAGATCTCGGGCTCGGCCGTCGCAGGTGTGGCAGCCACCGCGTCGATCATCATGCCGGCCATGAAGAAGCGCGGTTACCCGGGGCCCTTCACGGCCGCGGTGACCTCCTCGACGGCCACGCTCGCGATCATCATCCCGCCGTCGATCCCGATGATCCTATACGCGGTCATGGCCGGCACTTCGGTGGTGCAGATGTTCGTCGCGGGCATCGTGCCCGGCCTCCTCTGCGCATTCGGTTTCATGGGCCTGTGCTACTGGTACGCGGTCAAGTACAACTGGCCGGTCGAGGAGATCTTCCAGTGGGGCAAGCTCTGGCGCGCCTTCAAGCATGCGTTCTGGGCGCTCACGCTGCCGGTCATCATCCTCGGCGGCATCTTCGGCGGCGTGGTCACGGCGACCGAGGGCGCCGCGCTGGCCGTCGTCGCGGCCCTCTTGGTGGGCGGCCTGGTCTATCGCGAGCTCGACTGGGCGCGGCTGCGCGAGGCGATCATCGACGGCGCGGTGCAGACCGGCGCCGTGATGCTACTGGTCGCCGCCTCGGCCTGCTCGGCTCTATCTCACGGAGGTACAGCTTCCGCAGCGGATCGCGGCCGGGATGCTGTCCATCACGAACGAGAAGTGGGCCATTCTCGCGATCCTCAACATCTTCTTCCTCATCATCGGGATGTTCCTGCACTCGGCGGCCGCCATCGTCCTCGTGGTGCCGATCGTGACGCCGGCCGTGACCGCGGCGGGAATCGATCCGATCCACTTCGGCGTGATCGTGAGCTCAACCTCATCGGCCAGCAGACACCGCCCGTGGCGAGCGTGCTGCTGCTCACATGCTCGATCGCGAAGGAGAGCGTCTGGGATGTGACCAGAGCGAACATCCCGTTCATCGGCGTGCTGCTGGCGACGCTGCTGCTGATCACCTATGTGCCGGTCGTGACGCTCGGGCTGGTCGATTACTTCTACCGATGACCGATACGATTTTGATCGAGCGCGACGGCGCGATCGCGACCGTCGTTCTCAATCGACCGGACAAGCTCAATGCGCTGACGCGCGGTATGTGGGCGTCGCTTGGCGAAACGATCGAACACTGTCGACGGATGACTCATTGCGTTGCGTAATCATCCGCGGCGCCGGCGAAAAATCGTTTTCGCCAGGCAACGACATCGCAGAATTCGCACACGAGCGCTCGAACAAGAGACAGGCGGTCGAATACGGCAAAGTGATGCATCGAACCGCCGATGCGTTGGCAAATTGCCGCCATCCGCTGATTGCGCAGATCCATGGGATTTGCGTCGGCGGCGGGCTCGAGATCGCAGCGCTTGCCGATCTGCGAATCTGCGGTGAATCGAGCCGCTTCGGCGCGCCGATCAAGAACCTCGGGTTGGTGATGGCGTACGCCGAGATGGCGCCGCTGGTGCGACTGGTTGGACCGGCGGTTGCGCTCGAGATCCTGCTTGAAGGCCGAATCTTCGATGCCGCCGAAGCAAAGGAGAAAGGCTTGGTGACGCGCGTCGTGCAGGATGATCAGGTCGCGATCGAAGTACGCGCTGCTGCGGAGCGGATCGCCGATGGCGCACCGTTGGTCGCGCGCTGGCATAAGAAGTTTGCGCGGCGTTTGGCAGAGCGCACGCCGTTGACAGCGGAAGAGCTCGATGAATGTTTCGACTGCTTCGACACCGAGGACTTTCGGATCGGATACGCCGCATTCCTCGCGAAGCAAAAACCCAATTTCATAGCAAAGTAAGAGAAGCCCAGTGAGCGGCCCGTTAAAAGGAATGCGCGTGCTCGAGCTCGCGCAAATCATGGCCGGCCCAACGGCTGGATTGATGCTGGCCGACATGGGCGCCGACGTGATCAAGGTGGAGAAGCTACCAGGCGGCGACGACTCGCGTGGCTACAGCGAACCGCAAGTCAACGGCGTGTCCGCGCCGTTCATGATCTTGAATCGGAACAAGCGTGGCATTGCGTTGAATCTGAAGCACGCACAGGGGCGCGCGATCTTGCTGAAGATGGTGCGTAACGCCGACGTACTCACCGAAAACTATCGCAAAGGAACATTGGAGAAACTTGGGCTCGGCTACGACGTGCTCGCCGCCGAAAATCCCGGACTGATTTATTGCGCGGTGTCGGGCTACGGACGCGACGGCCCGTTTGCCGACAAGGGCGGTTTCGACTTGATCGCGCAAGGCTTCGCAGGCTTGATGTCGATTACTGGCGAGCCAGGCGGTTCGCCGGCGAAGACAGGCAACTCGGTGGCAGACATCAATGCCGGCATCCTCGCAGTCGCCGGCATTTTGGCCGCCTACGCACACAAGCTGAAGACGGGCGAAGGCCAAGTCGTCGATACGTCACTGATGGAGGCCGCACTACAGCAGACCTTCTGGCACGCGGCAATTTACTTTGCTACCGGCAAATCTCCGGGGGCGACCGGATCGGCGCACATACTGACCGCACCGTATCAGGCGTTTCGCGCGAGCGACGGCTGGATCAACATCGGCGGCGCAAATCAGGCGAACTGGGAGCGAATCGCCGACGTGCTCGGTCATCCCGAGTGGCGCGGCGATCCGCGCTTCGCGACGAATCAGTGACGCATGGCCAATCTCGG
Organism: uncultured beta proteobacterium; assembly: GCA_963791315.1. GTDB lineage: Bacteria > Pseudomonadota > Gammaproteobacteria > Burkholderiales > Burkholderiaceae_F > JACCZX01. The sequence continues at coordinate 195,561 of CAWBRQ010000005.1, read as the reverse complement.
CCGCGCTGCCGATGCGATGAACAAAGTGATCGCGACGCGCACGCAGGAATGAATGGATCGAAGTATTCGACGCCGCGGGAGTTCCGGTCGGGCCGGTGCACACCATAGGCGAGGCACTCGAGCATCCGCAGACGCGCGCGCGCGGAATGGTGGTCGATCTGCATCACGCGCAGGCCGGGGAAAACCAGGGCGCTGGCTTGTCCGCTGCACTTTTCACGCACCCCCACTGAAGCGGCCCGCGCAGCACCCATGTTCGGCGAGCACACGCGCGAAGTGCTACGCGAGTTCGGATATCAGGACGCTGAGATCGATCGCTTCGTCGCCGAAGGCGTCGTTGAAACAAACTAATTGGTGATAAGAATAGAGCCAGAAGTCAGGCTTATGGGCATGTCACTTGCGACTTTTTGAGTCTGGGAAGTCCCCAGATTTCGACAAGGAGTCGATGATGAAGAAATCTGCCCTGCTCGTTGCCTTATCCGCAGCCTCGCTGGCGAGCGGTATCGCGCTTGCGCAAACCTATCCGCAATCCACAAAGCCAGCCACGGATACCAAACCTGAAGCCACCAGGCCAGCTACGGATACCAAACCTGAAACCACCAGGCCGGCCATGGATGCCGACGCGGGTTTCAGCTTGTCGCAGCTAGACAAGAACAAGGATGGCGTAGTCGATAAGCAGGAAGCCAAAGCGTCGGCAAAGTTGGCCGCAATATTCGACAAGGCCGATACCAACAAGGACGGCAAGCTCGATGCGGCTGAATTGAGCGCGGCTTCTTCAATGGCGAAGACCAAGTACTAACCTCACTTGCCGCTATGCATAAGTGGCGCGGAGGAAACTCCGCGCTTTCTTTCTCCTGCGCGTTGGCGCAGCGAAGAATTACACAATGCGGCTGCATGGTCAGCGGCTCTGACGGTCGGCGCGAATCATCTCGGCGCCGCGCTCTGCGATCATCAAAGTAGGCGAGTTGGTGTTGCCTGAAGTAATGGTCGGCATGATCGATGCGTCGACCACGCGCAGGCCGGAGACTCCGCGCACGCGCAAGCGCGAATCGACAACAGCTGATGCGTCATCCGCTGCGCCCATCCGACAGGTGCCGACTGGATGGAAAATCGTAGTGCCAATGTCCCCGGCAATGCGGGCAAGCTCGTCCGCGGTCTGGAATTGCAAACCTGGCAAGAAACTCCTCCGGTGCATAGCGCTTGAGCGCGGGCTGGGCGGCGATCCGGCGCGTCAGGCGCAGCGCATCGGCGGCGACCGTGCGATCCTCATGCGTGGAAAGATAGCGGCACTGGATAGCTGGCGCCGCAAGCGGATCAGGCGACTTGATGCGAACGAAACCTCTGGAGGTCGGCCGCACGTTGCAAACGCTGGCGGTGAATGCGGGAAAGCGGTGCAGCGGATCGCCGAATTTGTCCAGCGAAAGCGGCTGCACGTGAAATTCAATGTTTGGCGTCGCATGCTCGCTTGAGCTGCGGGTGAAGCCGCCCAGTTGGCTCGGCGCCATAGTCATCGGCCCGGTGCGCAAGAATGCGTACTCGAGCCCCATCATCATCTTTCCGACCGCACTGTTGGCACGCTGATTCAGCGTAACGGCGTTGCGCACCTTGAAGACTGTGCGCAACTGCAAGTGATCCTGCAAGTTCTCGCCGACGCCAGGCAACTGTGCACCACGTCGATACCGTGCTCCCGCAACAGCGGCGCCGGACCGATACCGGACAACTGCATGATCTGCGGCGACCCGATGCTACCGGTCGCAAGGATCGTCTCCAGGCGCGCTTCGGCGAACGTGTCCTCGCCGGCGCGTCTGAACTCGATGCCATTGCAGCGCTTGCCGGCCATGCGGAGGCGCACGACGTGCGCACCGGTGATGACGCTCAGGTTCGGGCGATTGATGACCGGGCGCAGAAAGGCTTTCGAAGTGTTCCACCGCACGCCGCGCTTCTGGTTGACCATGAAAAACCCGCAGCCCTCGTTGTCGCCGCGATTGAAGTCATCGCTGGGTGGAATGCCCGCCTGCACCATTGCTTCGCGGTAGCTCTTGAGAATTTCCCAGGACAGCCTTTGCGGCTCGACGCGCCACTCCCCTCCCGCACCATGCGCCGCATCAGCGCCGTGAAAATAATCTTCGCTCTTACGGAACAAGGGCAGCACGGAGCTCCAGCCCCACGCAGAGTCGCCCGTTGCGCGCGCCCATTCGTCATAGTCGCGCGCCTGGCCCCGGAGGTAGAGCATTGCGTTGATCGATGAGCAGCCACCGAGCACCTTGCCGCGGGCATAAAGGATTGAGCGGCCGTTTAAACCAGGGTCCGGCTCAGTCCGGTAGCACCAGTCGGTGCGCGGATTGCCGATGCAGTAGAGGTAACCAACCGGAATGTGGATCCAGATCCAGTCGTCGCGCGTGCCCGCCTCGAGGAGCAGCACCTTGATCTGCGGATCAGCAGAGAGCCGGTTGGCTAGCACGCAGCCGGCAGTTCCCGCACCGGCGATCACATAGTCGAACTGCACGGAGTCAATGCTTCGGTGCTGCCTCTATGAACTCAACCACATCATCCAGCACCGGAGCCAAAAACCTCAGCGGAAACGCAAACGCACCGATCAACGTCGTGTGACTCGTGTACGGATAAATTTGCAGCGTTACCGGAACGCCGGTCTTCTGCAGCTTACTCGCCATCTGCTTCGTGTTGCGCTCGGGATTGATCAGATCATCATCGGGCGCTGCTGCTAGAAACGTACGCGGCACCTTCCCAGACACGTGGCGAATCGGCTCTGATTCCGGCGGCGTGTCCGGATGCAGGAACACGGGCCTGACGTCCGGATTATCGATTGGCAGAAAATCGTAGGGACCTGCCAGCCCAATCCATCCAGCGAGCTGTGTCGGCGCAACGTTTTCAGCGCTCAGCCAACGCGCGTCAAGCGCCACCATCGCTGCGTTGTAACCGCCTGCGCTATGGCCCATCACGAACACACGTTTCGGGTCGGCGCCGAAGCGCGCCGCTTCGCGCAGCGTCCACGCGGTCGCCGCAGCATTGTCTTTCAGAAAATCCGGATAGCGCACCTCCGGATACAAACGGTAGTCGGGAATCACAGTGACGATGCCGCGCGCGGCAAGCGCCTCGCCGACGAAGCGGTAGTGCGCGCGCTCGCCATGCTTCCAAGATCCGCCGTAGAAGAACACGACAACCGGCCAACCCTGTGCGGGACGCGCACGCACCGCCGTTTCGACAGGCACGTACACGTCGAGGTGCTGCCGGTTGCTCGCACCATAAGCGGCGGTGGCCATCTCGTGCGAGTCCGACCCCACCAGCACATTGAGCGTGCTGAGCGGCGTACACGCGGCCACGGCAGCAGCAGTGACGATTGCAGCGACAAGGCGTGTCAGCAGCATGGCGTTCGTTATCAGATTGCCCGGAAAGATTACCGAGACCAGTGGATCCGCGAAGGTTAAAACTGCTGCCGCTGATGGCAACTTACGAATTGCGGTTGCAAACGCCTTAACGCGAATGCTTCGCTAACGCTGCGAAGCGCTCTGTATGAACTCCACAACGTCTGCGAGAACCCGGCGCCAGGAATCGAGCATGCGACGCGCAATCGCGGCCGCGATCAAGCCAAAGACGAGCGGGAACATCGCACCAAGGCAGCGACGCGTTTGCTTTGTTTATGAAATTGCGCCCGAAAGAATCACCGGTCCGGTCGGCCCACCCGTCGGTGAACCCCCGAGGGGCTCGACCGAGATCGCCAGCACCGCACCCCTGCGTAGCTGCCCTCTGTGCCCTTCGGGCACACGCAGCTCCCCATCGACCTGGCCGAGCACCGCTAGCGACAGCGGCGCGCCGCCTTGCGGAATGACCCATAGCTGGTAGCTCTGCGCCGGCCCCGCAACGATTGGAGCGCGCAGCGCGCAGCTCGAGCGTGCTGCCGTCCCGCGATAACCTGGCCGTCACACTCGGCGGCGCGCCTTTTGCGGCCAGTTGCGCAATCGGTGTCAGTGTCGGCTCGGTCGTCGTGCGCAGCGTCACCCACATGACACCGAGTACGACTGCCGCTGTCGCGCCGAGCACCCAGCCACGCAGAAACGACGCGCGCGAATACCAGGGCGCGCGGTGCTGGGACAGATTGAGCTCGCGCGCAAGCCGTTGCCATCCGCCCGCGGCTGGTGTCGCGGCTATGCGTTCGCTGTATCGAGGCGTGAACTCCTGCTGCAATGTACGTAGCCGCAGCGCCACCGCAGGCTCTTCGCGCAGCGCGCGCTCGAACCTGCGTCGGGCACCCCCGCGCAGCGTGCCGAGCATGTATTCGCCGATCAGCGCATCGAGCTGACGATGGCGCGCGAGTCTCATTGAGCACCTCCCGCGTTGCCGCTGCACCGATCAATACATGCACGAAGATTCAACATGCCACGCCTGATCCAAGTCTTGACGGTGCCCAGCGGTTTGCCCAGATGCGAAGCCAGATCACCGTGGCTTAATCCGTGCTCGTAGGCAAGCACCAAGGCCTGTCGCTCCGCAGCCGCCAGCTCGCCCAGACAACGACGCAGGAATGTGCGCAGCCGACTTGCGTCGAGCGCTTCTTCGGCCGTGTCTTCTTGGCTCCAGTCGAACATTTGATCCAGTGAAGCTTCCGGTTTGTCGTCCAGCGCGGCGTGATATGAGTCCACGCGCGCCATGTCATGCGTGTCCATCACGTCGATCGCGCGGTTGCGCACGATCGCTGTCATCCATCCCACGGGGGCGCCGAACGGATCAAACGAATCGGCGGCGCGCCAGATGCGCGTAAAGCTGTCGTGCAGAACTTCTTCAGCCAGTTCCTTCCGACGCGTGATTCGTTGCGCCACGCCGAGTAGCAGCGGCGCGCAGCGCTTGTACAGGCGTGCGAAGGCGTCGACATCGCGCGCCGCCGTCGCCAGCAACAACCGCCTGATTTCCTGTTCGTCTAACACTTGCGCCTCGATGAAGCTACGGCTCAACGGACCGGATGGATGGCGAGATTGTGCCCCGCCGGTCGCCTGCCGCCTCGTCGCTCAGATGAATTGACGACGAAACCGCGCGCTTCCTGCTTAAACCATTATTTCCGACGCGGCGACTCGAGTCTTTTGTCAGGCTCGCTTAACTTGCCTGCGCGCAATTCGCGCACTGCCACGGCCACCGCGCGTGCAACGTTGCGTACTTCTTTCTGCACGTCCTTGTCGCGATCGAGCTCATCGTGGCTGGTCGCGTACGGCTTGTAGTAGCCGATGTAGCGGTCGAGCCGCGCCTGCGAACCGGCATCGATCAGTCCCATCCAGTCGAGCCAGTCTGACAATGAACGGCGTACGCTTTCGACGCCCGCAACGTCGCCATGCACGACCAACCCGTAGGTGCGGCCTGCTAGATGCTTTGGATACGGCCATCCGGCGAGTTCGATCTGCTTCGCCTTCCTAGCGTCCTTGCCGTCGGTCGAGGTCGGATCTGTATTGCCACCGTCGGCGCACACCAGCCGATCGATCATCAGCTTCAACGCGCTCGGCACTTGATACCAGTACACCGGAGTGACGATGATGACGCCGTGCGCGGCGGACCAGCGCGGATAGATCTCGTTCATCCAGTCGTTGACCTGACCGAGCGAGTGATTCGGATAGCAACTGCACGGCCAGTGACACAACGGCATCGCCGTCGACACACAGCCCTTGCACGGATGGATCTGTTTTCCATATTCCGACGTGATAAGGCTTAGATCGAGATCGTCGGCTTGAACGCGCGCTTTTTGCAGCGTATCGATCACGATGCGCGATAAGCGCCACGTTTTTGATATTTCGCCGGGGCAGGTGCCGTCGTTGCGGTCCGCGCCCGAGATCACCAGCACTCGCGACGGTGACGCCGGGTCTTTCTGCTGCTTCTCTGCAGCGCGGATCGCCTCGCGTGCCGCGCGCCATTCGTCAGACAGATCGTAGGAGGGATTGGAATAGCCACGGCCGGCCGGATGCGTCAATGGTGCTTTGCGATGGTTGGTGTAGCCGTCCCACGCGATGACTTCTATCCGCTTCAGCGCACTAGCCTCGCTGCTAAATGCCGGGTCAGTGAACCTGTTGAAAAAGCGCGCGCGAAAATCGTCGCGCGATAACTTCCCCGGTGCCTGGCCCTTACGAACCCGGATGTTTTTCTTGTTCACTTGAACTCTCCGAGTCTTCCTTGGATTGCGGCTCCGGTGGCGGCGCTTCGATCCGCGAGGCATCGACGCGCTCGGGCTCAGCGTCTTCCTCGAGGAGGATATCAACGCTCGTTATGGTGGAAGGCGCCGGCGACATCGAAATGATCGCTTCGTCGGCTGCCGCAACCGCACGTTGTCGCAACACCCAATGACGCATGAATAGCGCACCAAAGATAAGGCCGAGGACGACGGCTGCGCCGATGGCGACGACGCCGCGAAAGATGCCGCGGCCGCGCTCCGTTTTTTTCTCCGGCGTTGAGGTGCCAGAAGGTACGGAGGGCGTTGCAGCCGAACTCGCGGCGGTGGTCGCGGCTGACGCCGCGCCAGCACCGGCCGATATCTGCAATGACACAGCGTCACCCGGCAGCAGCGTCGAACCGGCCGCTGGCGACTGCGCAACGATGCGCCCGGGCACTTCAGCGCTTGCGACCTCGCTGCGGCTCACCTTGAATTCGGCAAGCGCGCGAGCGGCGTCCGTGTAAGCGCTGCCGACGACGTTTGGCATCTCGAATATTTCAACCGTCGCACGCGGCGCGCTCGCGACGGTCAACACGATGACCGAACCCGCTGCGGCGCGCGACGCAGCGCGTAATGACTGTTCGACGACCTGGCCTTCCGGCGGGCTCGACCGCTCGGTGCGCGGCCGGTCGGCACGCTCGACTACAAACCGCGCGAGACGCGACTTGGCACGGTCGAATGGCATTCCGACAACGCTCGGCACTTCGATCAACTCAGGCCCTTCTTGCCCGGCCGATACTTGCAGTCGAACCACGCTGCCGCGCTTGACCAGCGTGCCTTCGGCCGGCTGTTGTTCGATCACCGTGCCCACGCGCAAGTCGCTGGTGACGACCACGGGCTGCGCTTTCAAGTCGAAATCCTTTTGCAGACGCTCACGCGCTTCGTTGATGTTGAGACTCGCTATCCGCGGCACTCGCACCAGTGAGCCATCGGATAACACGAGCGTCACCGGTGCGCCGGCAGGCAGTGTCGCCGGCGCCATCGGCGACTGTGCAAGCACGGTGCCTCCCGTTTCAGCGGCTGCACGATACGAGCGTTGCAACGTAAAGCGCGCGAGGCGGCTGCGCGCTTCGTCGAAACTCTGGCCGACGACATTCGGCACCGCCAGTGATGCGGCCGAGGATGGGACGGTAGGGGGAAGCGGGATGTCGGCCGGCGCGACGTCAATAATCGGCGCCGGGTCGCGGCAAAGTCCCGCCGCACGCGCACGCTCTCGATCGATCGCCGATACTTGATTGCACAACGGCCGCTGTGCGAGCAGCGAGGTTGAAACGCCAAGCAGAGTCAGCGTGACAACCGGCAACATCACCCGCTTCAGAGATCGCATGCCAAAAGTATTCAGTCGCCAACAGCCGCTTTGGATGATCCCATTGTGACCGAACGACCATGGATCGTCGCAGCGAAGGCGGTGCCGCGAGTCGTCGTGCTAGATGGGAATATCGACGTCAGCCGGCTGATCGGTCACGGTGCGTTGATGCCTGAAGGGATCGCGGGCGGCCCCTTCGAGCGTTGTCGCATGCTCTTTGACCGGAAATTTTTTGTACGTGAGCCGCGCGATGATCGACGCTTTCCCCAGCGCAACCATTTCGATTCGCCCGTCTCGAACCGCGAGCGTTGCACTGTGCACACCGGCGATCAACTGCAGCGTGAGTCGCAGAGGCGGTAGTGCGGTGTCCGCGATATGACTTTCGAGCACAAGCGTCGACATCGATGTCAAAGTGTGCTGTTCTAGCCTGAGGATCGCAGGCGGCGCCGACATCAGCGCGCTGAGCTGCACGGCGTTGCGCACCGTGGGCACCGAAGCCCATCCACGCGCCAGCGTCTCAAACGCATCAATATCAAGCGCGCGATTCAATTCATCGGCTGCGCGTTGCGCAGCCGACCCGCGCAACTGTTCGTAGACGCGCGCAACTTGCGGCTCATCCTTACTCTGCTCGAGCAACGCCCTTTCAACGTCATCGCTTGAGACGTTAATCGGAGTCTGCAGTTTGATACCGCTACTCATGCAAGTCTCGCGAGTGTTCGAGCGCCATTTCATCAGCGTCCGGCGGAGCAGTGAATTCAATCGTCGTCTGACCCTCCTCGCGGCGCGCCGCAAATGCGACTGTCGAGGGCGTAACCCGTGACGCCAACGCGACGGGTGAAGGCGCCTTCTCGACCGTCGTTTCGTGCAATGTGACTGCGTGATCTACTGCAGGCGGCGCAGCAGTAGGCACCAAAGCTTCGGCCTGGAGCGCCTGACGCTGCGAGAGCCAGCGACGCATCAGCAGCGCGCCAAATCCCACACCGAGCAGCACGCCGGCGATCAGTAGCAGCACAGCGGTGCTCGGGAAGGTCACCGGTGGTCGAGTTGGCGTTGAGGCCGTGGAACGTGCCTGAGCCTGCGCAAGCGGCGGAGTTACTGCCGGCGTCACCGTTTTGGCGCTGGCCAATGAGCCGTCAGATACCCGCAGACCCATGGCGCTTCCTGCAGGGACAAGTGCGCCGGGGGCGGGATCCTGCGCAAGCACCTGGCCACTCGGAGCAGCATCGGCAACGATTTCGATGCGCTCCACTTTGAATTCGGCCAGCGCAGCGCCTGCTGCGGTGGAGCTACGGCCAATCACATTCGGCACCTCGAGTGTCTCGATGACGGGTGCCGTGCTGCGAGCTGCTGCGCTTCGCGCGCGAATTTGCGCGACTTGCGCGCGGCTTGCCGGCGGTTTCGATGGCGCGGCAGAGCTGCGAGAGGACGGCGCCGCCTTCGGCGCGGGCGGCATGCGAGCTCCGGCTTCATCGCTCTGCGCGACTGCGGCGGGGGCCGACTGCGCCTCCCTCGGCACGGTCGCCGCGGCCAGCGGCGCGTCGGATGCTTTACGCACGCCGTCGATTTCGGTCCCCGCTACACGCGGAGCCGGGCGCAGTGTTCCGTCCGAAAGCACCACCCGGACGATCGAGCCGGCGGCAAGTCGTGCCGGCGGGGCGGGTTGCTGCTCGAGTACCGTGCCTCCCGGTTCGGCGCTGGGAACATACGAGCGCCGGAGTGTGAACCCCGTCAGCTTGTCGCGAGCGTCATCGAAGCTCAGCCCCACGACACGCGGAACCGGAACCACAACCGGTGGCGCGGCTTGCACGCCTCTCGGTGCAACATCGACAATCGGCGCAACCTCGCGACAGGCGCCGATAGCGTGTGCCGAGTCCCGCTCCGCTGCCGGCAACGAGCTACACGTGGGCAGCACTCCCTGGGCCGTCGCTGCCATCAAGGTGCCGGCCAGTGAAAGCATTACGCACGGTCGCAGCAATTGCTTCATTCGCATCGTCTGTTCACCCGGCTACCCGGAGGCAATCAGCGAGCCACCAGGCGCGCTCAGCGCGATCAACGCTCAGCCCCACCATTGCGTCGACGTGCCTTCAAACGTCGGCGTCAGCATCCGGCCCTACTTCCAGCCCCGCATGTTTTCCCACTGGTCGACACCGATCGTCGGTGGCTTCGATGCGCAGGCGCAGCTTGACGTCGCTAGGCATGCTGGTCGCTCGACTGCTCGATCGCGACTGCCTCGCTGTCGACGAGTGGGGCGAACTCGATCGTTGTTTCGCCCGCATCGAGACGAGCAGCGAACCTAATTTCCGGCATCACTTCTGTCTTGAAGGCGGGCTCGATTGGCGGGTGATGCTGATAGAGCGCCGGCGGAAGCGCAGGATTGTCGTCGGCCGCCAGCATGCGGCGTCGCTGCCACTGACGCATTAACAGTGCGCCGAGCAACAGACCCAGCAACACGCCCGCGCCGAGAATGAGCGCAGCATTTCGCCGGAAACGCGATCGGAAATCGACCGCGCGGTGCAGCCTGAGCCGCGCAGGCTCAGGCACGGCGCTGAGTTGGTTGCAGATGCAGGTGCTGGGATCCGCCGCGCCAGCTTCGGGTGCAGGCGGCGGTGCAGCTGCGGTAGCGGGCGCCGTGTCCATGCTCGCGCCTGCCGCGCCGGCAAGTGAGCCGTCCGACACCCGCAGGCGGATCGTGCTTCCCTGGAGCACCGAAGTGCCAGGTGCGGGTTCCTGCGCCGAGTACTTCACCGGCTGGGGCAGCGCTGGCCGTTTCGATTCGGTCGATGCTAAATCCCGCCAGCGCGTTGCCGGCGTCGGCGTAGCTGCGGCCGACTAGATCCGGGACCTCGAGCCTCGGCGATGCGGGAAACCGGGACGCCGCGAGCACTCGGCTTGGCCTGCGCGGGCGCGCTCGCTCGACGCGCGCTCTTGGGCGGTGCAGTCTCGTTGGTCGCTGCGTGCTTGTGCCCACCGTTGATGTCTGAGCTGATCTCACGCGGAATCCTCACCACGGTTCCGTCCGATAGCTTCATCGTGACGGTGTCGGATGGCGTGGAGGCCTTCGGTGCTGCAGCGGCGGGTGTGGCATCGCGGCACGCGCCGGCTTCCCGTACTCGTTCGCGCACCTCGGGCGCCACGGAGGCGCAAGGCAGTCGCTGCGCTGTGGCCGCGGTCGCTCCGGTCAGTAAGGACACACTCAGCAGCAACGCGATCTTGGCTCGCATCGTCTATCCGCCCGTCGATGGTTCGGGGCAATTGGCGCACCCCACGGGCGCGCTATTCAACGTTCGGCCCGACGATCGCGTCGACGCGACTCAACACGTCGGGCGTCAGCTTGTCGACGACGTCGAGCGCCTTCATGTTCTCGCGGACCTGTTCGACGCGCGTTGCGCCGGTGATCACGCTGCTGACGTGAGGATTGCGCAGACACCAGGCGAGCGACAGTTGCGCCAACGTGCAGACGAGCTCCCTGGCCACCGTCTCCAGTTGCGCCACCGCCGTTGTTCTTGGCCGGATCGGTCAGGCCCTCGCGCAGGAACGAGTAGCTCTCCAAGCGCACCGCGTGAACCGGCCGGAATGCCGTTGCGATACTTGCCCGACAACAGTCCGGAGGCGAGCGGACTCCACGTCGTGAGCCCGAGCCCGATGTCTTCGTAGAGCCGCTTGTATTCCTGCTCGACACGCTTGCGATGCAGCAGGTTGTACTGCGGCTGCTCCATGACCGGTTTGTGCAGATTGCGACGGTCGGCGATGTCCCAGGCGGCGCGAATCTCGTCGGCGGTCCACTCGCTGGTGCCCCAATAGAGCGCCTGGCCGCGCTCGATCATGTCGTGCATCGCCCACACGGTTTCCTCGATCGGCGTATTCGGATCGGCGCGATGGCAGAACACGAGATCGACATAGTCGAGCTGCAGACGCTTGAGCGAGCCGTCGATCGCCTGCAGCAGGTACTTGCGATTCAGCGTGTTGTGTTCGTTCGGAAAATCACCTTTGCCGACTGCCATGCCCCAAAAGAACTTGGTCGAGACCACGTACTTCAGCCGCGGCCAAGCCGAGCTCTTTCAGCACCTTGCCCATGATCTCTTCGCTTTGACCGCGCGCATAAATCTCGGCGTTGTCGAAAAAATTCACGCCCGAGTCGTAGGCTGCGGCCATCAGCTCGCGAGCAGCGCGCGTGTCGACCTGATTGCCGTACGTGACCCACGAACCGAACGAGAGCTCGGAAAGTCTTCAAGCCCGAGCGGCCAAGGCGGCGATAGTTCATCGTGGAGCGGAGATAATTGGAGTACTGCGCAGTCTAGCCGAGGCGCGTACCACTGCAGTCAGCGCTAGCGCGTCAACGGAACAAAACGCACGGCGATCGTGCGGCGCGTGACCGCGCGTCCGTCGGCCTCCTTCGACCAGCAGTAACTCCTGCGCCCCGCGGTGCGCACCGACCGGAAGCACCAGCCGAGCGCCGGCTTCAATTGTGCAACGCAGGCGCGGCGGCACGTGATCCGGCGCAGCGGTGACGACGATGCCGTCAAATGGTGCTGCTTCCGGCCAGCCCTGGATAGCCGTCGCCGACGCGCGTCTCGACGTTGCGATAGCCGGCGGCCATCGAGTGCACCCGCGCGCGCTGCGCCAGTGACGCGACGATTTCGATCGAGTACACCTTCGCCACGCACTCCGCAAGCACGGCGGCCTGATAACCCGATCCCGTGCCGATTTCGAGCACAACATGGTTTGGCTTTGGCTGCAGCAACTCGGTCATCAACGCGACGATGAACGGTTGCGAGATCGTCTGCCCTTCACCAATCGGCAGCGGACGGTTTTCGTATGCGGCAACCGCAAGATGCGCCGGAACAAAACGCTCACGTGCAACCGTCGCCATTGCGCGCCGCACCGTCTCACTGAGTGCCGGCAAGCCGGTCTCGCGCGCTGTCGCATGCATGTCGTGTTCGATTTCACGCAGTAGACGTTCACGCGCTGCCGCGTATCGATCTTGCGCGTGGCCACGACCAAAGCAAGCGCTGGCGAACGCCAAAACTACGGCGCGCAACAACAGCCGGCGCGACGACATCAATCGACGCTCCGATCCAGAATAAGCACATGCCTGATCGAGCGCTTTGCGCAACGGCAGTTGAGGCATCATCGCGGGTTCACTCTCAAAGCTATGCGAGTGCTGCATTCCGTGATTCGACTGCTATTTTCGTTGCTGATCGCATTTGGCTGCACCAGCGCAATGGCGCAGCCGTTGCTTGCACCCGCCGACCTTGCGGCGAAGCTGAACGATTCAAGATTGCGGATCGTCGACATTCGCGAGGGAAAAGTTGGGGACAAATCCGTCTATGAGCTTGGCCACATCGCGGGCGCGCAGCACGCACCGTATGCCAAATGGCGTGGGCCCGCCGAAAGTCCCGGCACGCTGCCGCCAACAGACACACTGACGACGCTGATTCAGCAACTCGGAATCGACCGCTCCACCCCGGTGGTCGTCGTCTACGAAGGTAAGGACTCGACTGACTTCGGCTCGGCCGCGCGTGTTTACTGGACATTGAAAGCGGCGGGTGTTCCGACGTTGTCAGTATTAAACGGCGGCATGACGGCGTGGCGTACCGCAGGTTTGCCGATATCGACCGCAACTTCCGCGCTAGCGCCGTCGAAGTTTGAAGTAACGCTCGATTCGCGCCTGATCGCAACGCGCGACGAAGTTGCGAAAGTCGTGGCTAACGGCTCAGCGCGATTGATCGATGCGCGGCCCGCTGCGTTCTTCGCGGGTGAAACGCGACATGCCGCCGCCAAGACACCGGGCACGATTGTGGGTGCCAAGAATGTCAGTCACGAAGTCTGGTTCACCAAGGATGCCAAAGTCTTGCCCGCTGACGACATCAAGCGCGTAGCGCAGCAGACAGGCGTGGAAACCAGCCAGCCGACGATTTCATTTTGCAACACTGGTCATTGGGCGGCGACCAACTGGTTCGTCTTGTCCGAACTGCTGGGGCAAAGTGACGTGAAGCTTTACCCCGAATCGGTCGTCGATTGGTCGAATGCCGGATTGGCGATGGACGCACGTCCCGACTCGGCTGCAGCAGTTCTGGATGCAGCTGAAAGTCGCCAGCGGAGCGCCGTGATGGCGGCTTCGGTAGAAACGATTCCGGGCGATGGCACGTCGTCGATCCGCGATCAGCCGGGCTTGATCTCACGCGCAGCGAACTCGCCGCTGATCATCGGCGCCGCCGTCGCGTGGCTTGCGATTACCTGGCTGGTCGGACTGCGGCAAGGTTTTCTGTTTCTGGTCGGCATCGGCTTCGGCGCCGTGCTCGCGGGCGTTTCGTTCGGCTTTACCACCGGCTGGCGCGTCTGGATTCGCGAGCGCGATCCGACCGGATTTCTGGCGCAGTTTCTTGCGATCGGCCTCGCGATGGTGGTATCGATTCCGCTGATCGCGTCGCATCCAGGAGCTGAGCGGCGCGATCGCACCACTGTCGGTGAGCCTCGTGATCGGCGCGTTCGTGTTCGGCGCTCGCAATGCAGATTGCCGACGGCTGCGGCTCGGGCACGTTGTACAAGGCCGGGCTCGGCAACGGATTTGTCGCTGACGGTCTTGCCGGGCTTCATCGCCGGCAGTTTTTTTGGTGCTGCACATCTCGATCGCTGGCTTGCGCTCGGAAGTTTGCCGCCGGTGTCACTGCCCGAACATATCGGCGTCGGCGTAACGCTGGTGGCGCAGCTGCGGTGATGGTCGCGCTCGGCGTCTGGTTATGGCGCAAGCGTCGAACGCACCGACGCGCTCTGGCGCGGGCGTGCAATCTACGTCGGTGCGGTGCTGCTCGCGGTCTTCGCGGTGCTGAATCTGATCATCGCCGGCCAGACCTTGGGGCATCGTCTACGGGCTCGGCCTGTGGGGCGCGAAGATCGCGACCTGGCTCGGTGCCGATCTCGCCGCCAATGCCTTCTGGGGCCGCGAAGTACAACAGGCGCACATCGAATCGTCACTGCTGACCGACGTGACTTCGGTCACCAACATCGGACTGCTGATCGGCGCGCTGATCGCTGCCAACTTCGCGGCCGCGCGTGTCCGCCGTCAGAGGCGCAGCGCGGTAACAGTGGCTGGTCGCGCTCATCACGGGCTTGGTGCTGGGCTACTCGTCGCGGCTTGCGTTCGGTTGCAATGTCGGCGCCTACTTTTCCGGCATCTCGACCGGCAGCCTGCACGGCTGGGTCTGGTTAGCTGCCGCGTTCGCCGGGTCGCTTGATCGGCGTTCCGCTGCGCGAGCGGCTTGGGACTGCAAGCGATGAAGCGCACGCTACGCATCTTCGCGATGATGTTCTGGGCGCTCGCGTTCGGCATTCTATCGCATCGATTGGTCACGGTCGACGCCGCACAACCGCTTCGACGAGCCGCCACCGTGGCAACTCGATCAGGACAAAGTCGAAGGCGCAGGTCACTGCGCAGCGCCGCTCAAGTCCGGCTAAATAGCGGGCGTTGCTTCAGCGGGCAGGAACCCTTCGATCGAAAGATAGCGCTCGCCGGTGTCGTAATTGAAGCCGAGCACGCGCGCATTGCCTCTTCAACTCCGGCAGCTTCTTCGCAATGGCGGCCAATGCCGCGCCGGACGAAATGCCCACCAGCACGCCTTCCTCGCGCGCGGCGCGACGCGCCATCTCGCGCGCTTCTTCGGCTTCGACGGTGATCACTCCGTCGAGCAACTCTATTTTCAGATTGTTCGGAATGAAGCCGGCGCCGATGCCCTGAATCGGATGCGGCGACGGTTTGCCGCCCGAGATCACCGGCGATGCGGCCGGCTCGACCGCGAAGACTTTCAGCTGCGGCCACTTTGGCTTGAGCACCTGTCCCATCGCGGTGATGTGGCCGCCGGTGCCGACGCCGGTGATGATCACGTCGAATCCTTCCGGAAAATCGCGCAGAACTTCCTGCGCGGTGGTGCGCACGTGCACCTCGATGTTGGCGGGGTTGTCGAACTGCTGCGGCATCCACGCGCCCGTCGTCTGCGCGACCAGTTGCTTCGCGCGCTCGATCGAGCCCGTCATGCCCTTCTCGCGCGGCGTCAGCTCGAACTTGGCGCCATAGGCGAGCATCACGCGGCGTCGCTCGACCGACATGCTGTCGGGCATCACCAGTATCAGCTGATAGCCCTTGACCGCAGCGACCATCGCCAGGCCGATGCCTGTGTTGCCCGATGTCGGTTCGACGATCGTTCCATCGCGCTTGAGCTTGCCGCTCGCTTCGGCGGCCTCGATCATCGATAACGCGATACGGTCCTTGATCGATCCGCCAGGATTCGCGCGTTCCGACTTGATCCAGACCTCGGCAGCGGGTGCGATGTCGCGGAACAGGCGGTTGACGCGAATCGTCGGCGTGTTGCCGATCGTGTCGAGAATGTTTTGGGCGCGCATGGGAGTGAGTCAGTAAGGTAAGAAGGCAGCAAGCAACGAAGCAACGGCGGCGTGCCGCAAGGAAGTTAAGCTTGCAGTATGAACCTGTCGATCAGCCACGCCGACATCACAGCTGCTGCGCAGCGGCTATCGGGCGTTGCGCACCGCACCCCGGTGGTGACGTCACAGACCGCCAATGAGCGCACCGGTGCGCAGCTGTTTTTCAAATGCGAAAACCTGCAGCGGATGGGAGCGTTCAAGTTTCGCGGCGCCTATAACGCGCTGTCACAGTTCACGCCCGAGCAGCGCAAGACGGGTGTCGTGGCATTTTCGTCAGGCAATCATGCACAGGCAATCGCGCTCTCCGCACGCTTGCTTGGAATGCCGGCGACGATCGTGATGCCGAACGATGCGCCGCCGATGAAGATCGATGCGACACGCGGCTATGGTGCCGAAGTGCAGCTGTACGACCGCTATAACGAAGACCGTGAAGCGATCGGCGCAGCGTTGGCCGCACGAGCGCGGCATGACGCTGATTCCGCCGTTCGATCATCCGCACGTGATGGCGGGCCAAGGCACCGCGGCGCTCGAGCTGATCGAAGACGCCGGCCCGCTCGACGTGCTGCTGGTCTGCGTCGGCGGTGGCGGATTGATCTCGGGCTGCGCGGTCGCCGCCAAACATGCGCTTCCGCAGTGTCGCGTCGATCGGGGTCGAGCCCGCGGCCGGCAACGACGTGCAGCAGTCGCTGCGCCGCGGAGAGATCGTTCACATCGAAGTGCCGCAGACGATTGCCGACGGCGCGCAAACGCAGGCGCCCGGGCGCTTTACCTTTCCGGTGATTCACGCGCTGGTCGACGACGTACTGACAGTGACCGACCAGCAACTGGTGTCGACGATGCGCTTCTTTGCCGAGCGCATGAAGATGGTAGTCGAACCGACCGGCTGCCTGGCCGCTGCAGCGGCGTTCGAAGGCGCGGTCGATGTGCAGTAGACAGCAGAGTCGGCGTGATCGTCAGCGGCGGCAATATCGATGTGGATCGCTATGCCGAGCTGCTGACGCAGCGCTAACCCACTACACCGCGCGTATCAATCCGCAGGCGATGCGCGCGCCCGAGTTGCCCGTCGGTTGTGTGCGGTAGTCGTCGGGCTCCGCGTGAATGATGATGGCGCGGCCAACGACCGACGTGGGCCCTGCTGTCACGCTCAGAAGATTCGTTTCGAATGCGTACACCGCCACGCCTTCGGCATCGGACCTCAGGCTCGCAAATCGCCCGCGTGTCGTTCCGGCACGCTGTAGTGCGCGTGCGGCTTATCGGCCGGATTGAAGTGTCCACCGGCCGCCATGCCATCGGGCGAACTGCAATCGCCTTTTTCATGCACGTGAAACCCGAACTGCGCGCCTGGCCGCAGCCCGCGCACATCGGCGCGCACAACCACGTTGCCCGCCACCTGTACAAAACTGACCTTGCCCCAGACCGCGTTGCCCTTGGTCGCCTCCAGTTCCGCCACCGCCGTCGGGCCGCCTAGAAACCCGGTACACGCGCTCAGCGCCGCCAACAACATCGAAATCGTTACAGTCGCCGATTTTTTCATCGCGCCTCGGTTCGCTATCTGATAGCGACCATCTTAGCCGCGCGGCCACTGAGCTCGAATTGCCGCCGTGCGTCGCTTCTTTCCGAACGTTTGGCGCAGGCACTCGTTCCTAGGATTAGCACATCCCAAAAAGGATCGTTATGAAGCTTCTGCAAGTCTTTCGCGCCATGCTGCTCGCGCTGGTGCTGCCATTAAGTGCGATCGCGGCCGAATGGCAAGGCACCGTAGTCGGCATTGCCGACGGCGATACGTTGACTTTGCTAGACGCGAGCAAAACGCAGCATCGGATTAGGCTCGACGGCATCGACGCACCCGAGCGCACGCAGCCATACGGACAACGCGCGCGCCAATCGCTGGCGGCGCTCGCACATGGCCGGATCGCGCACGCCGACTGCCCGAAGGTCGATCGCTACGGGCGCGCGGTGTGCCGTGTAATCGTCGACGGTGTCGACTTAGGACTCGAGCAAATCCGGCGCGGTTACGCGTGGCACTACGTCAAATACGCGCACGAGCAGCGCGCGAGTGATCGCGAGCTGTACGCACGCGCCGAAACGGATGCTCGCTCAGCCCACGCGGGCTTGTGGTCGTTCAGCGACCCCATTCCGCCCTGGGACTATCGCCGCGCAGCACGCGGCGGATAGCAAATATCACCCGCGACGATCTCTGAGCAGCGATAAGAACTCGGCCCGCAGATCTGGATTTTTCAGGAAAGAGCCGCGCATCACGCTGTTGATCATCTTCGAGTCGTTATCCTTGACGCCGCGCCACTGCATGCAGAAGTGATCGGCCTCCATCACGAGCGCCAGCCCGTCGGGATTCATCGAGGCCTGCAACAGATCGGCCAGGTGCGTCACCGCCTCTTCCTGAATCTGCGGCCGACTCATCACCCAGTCGGCAAGCCGCGAATATTTCGATAAGCCGATCAAGTTTGAATCCTCGTTGGGCAAAACGCCGATCCACAGCTTGCCGAGAATCGGGCACAGGTGATGCGAGCACGCGCTGCGTATCGTGATCGGGCCAATGATCATCAGCTCGTTCAGCTGCTCGACGTTCGGAAATTCGGTCACGTGCGGCTTGGGCGTGTAGCGGCCGCTGAAGACTTCACCTAGGTACATGCGCGCGATGCGGCGCGCGGTGCCGCGCGTGTTGTGGTCACCTTCAGTATCGATCACCAGACTCTGCAGCACGGCGAGCACTTTCTGTTCGACTTCGTCCTGCAACTGCGGCAGCTCGCCCGGCTCGATGTGAGCGGCAATACTGTCGTTGGCGTGAAACCGCTGGCCGGCGGCTCGCAGACGAGCGCGGATCTTTTCCGATACCGGTGCGTTCATCGAATCACAGCCGCCAAGGTTATCGTGTCGACTAAATTCGTTCGACTATATATGACGGCGTGTGTGCCATGGAGGCGTTATGTTCGAAACGACGATTGCAGGGAGTTTGCCAAAGCCATTCTGGCTCGCCGAGACGCAAAAGCTGTGGCCGCAGTGGAAAGCGCAGGGCGCAGAGCTTGCGGCGGCCAAGCGCGACGCGACGGTACTGGTGCTAAAGGAACAAGAAGACGCGGGGCTGGACATCGTCACCGACGGCGAACAATCGCGACAGCACTTCGTACATGGTTTTCTAGAAGCCGTGGCCGGCATCGACTTCGAACACAAAGTCAAAATGGGAATACGCGATAACCGCTACGAGGCGATGGTGCCGCAAGTGACCGGCCCGCTCACTCTACGTTCTCGCGTGCACCGAACGGAAGCAACATTGGCGCGCGCACACACCAGGAAAAAACTCAAGATCACGCTGCCCGGTCCGCTGACGATCGTTGATACCGTTGCCGATCGCTTCTACGGCGATCGTCGCTCGATGGCAATGGCGTTCGCAGATCTGCTGAACCAGGAAGCGCGTGCGCTGCAGGCCGACGGTGTCGACGTCATCCAGTTCGACGAGCCGGCGTTCAACGTTTATCCAGCCGAGGTCAACGAGTGGGGTATCGCAGCGCTCGAGCGCGCGGCGGCGGGGTTGACGTGCACGACCGCGGTTCACATCTGCTATGGCTATGGGATCCAGGCCAATATCGACTGGAAGAAAAGCCTGGGTGAGGAATGGCGGCAGTACGAGCAAATCTTCCCGGCGCTCGCGCGCAGCTCGATCAAGCAGGTTTCGCTCGAATGCGCCAACTCGCACGTGCCCGCCGAATTGATGCGGCTTCTGGTCAACAAGGATGTGCTGGTCGGCGTTATCGATGTGGCTTCGGATGATGTCGAGACACCGGAGCAGGTTGCCGATGTGATCGAGAAGGCACTCGCCTTCGTGCCGCAGCAACGCTTGCTGCCATGCACGAACTGCGGGATGGCGCCGATGAACCGCGAGATCGCACTGCGCAAACTCAATGCGTTGGTGCAGGGCGCGGCGCTGGCGCGCACGCGGCACCGCTAGACGAGCGGTGCCAAGCTGGGCATCTCGCTTGCTTTTCGGCTTGGTCTGGAAACAAATTGAGGAGAGATACCCATGCGAAGAATAATTGCGTTGACCGCTTCGGCGGTACTGGCGACCGTTACGTTGGGCGGGTGTGAATCGATGGACGATCAGCAGCGTCGCACCGCAACCGGCGCAGGGGTTGGTGCAGCAGCCGGCGCTGCGATCGGCGCGATAGGCAATGACAGCAATCGCGGTCGCGGCGCAGCGGCCGGTGCGGCGATCGGAGCTGCGGCGGGTGCACTGGGTGGCTACATCTGGAACAAGCGCATGGAGAGCCAACAGAAGCAGATTCAGCAAGCGACTCAGGGCACGGGCGTAGAAGTAAACAGAACCGCAGACAATCGGCTGCAGATCATCGTTCCTGGCGATATCGCGTTTGACTCAGGGCAGGCCGTTATCCGGCCCAACTTCCGGACATCGCTGGATAACTTTGCGAAGTCACTGCAGCAGAACCCGAGCAGCACCGTCACGATCATCGGCCACACCGACTCGACAGGGTCACCAGCGGTCAACGAACCGCTATCCCTGCAACGCGCCGACGCGACGCGCGATTACCTTGTTGAGCGCGGGGTCGCCGCGAATCGTTTCCAAATCGATGGCCGCGGAGCACGCGAACCCGTAGCCAGTAACGACACCGAAGCCGGCCGGGCGCGCAATCGCAGAGTCGAGATATTCCTCGGCGATCGCGAGGCCTAGAGTTTCACGCTGGGCGCGGCAGGTCATTCGCCGCGCTCAGTCGCGTCACGCGCACGCATCTTGGCCGCGATGTAATCGCCGTGCGTGACATGCAGTAGCTCAGCAATTCGCCGCAGCACATGGTTCTCGTGCGCTGCCAGTTCGGCATCCGCGTAAGCCATCCGCCACATCAGTTCAATCACGTGCTGCTTCTGCTTCTGATCAAAGTGACGATTGATCAGTGAGGTGAATTGGTAGTAGTCACTGGCCGTGCGCACTTGTTCTTCCGCCAGCCTGAATATTGTTTGCGCTTCGTCATCGGACAGGCTGAACTTCTCGCGCACAGCACGCACCACAGCCTGCTCTTCGCTCGGTGCAATCCCGGCGTCACTGCGAACCACTTCAACCAAGAGCACCGCCGTCGCGAGCTCGACTCTGTGACGCTCGCCGGATGGTTGCGTCCTGCGCAATGTTGCGGTCAAAGAAATCTCGTATGGAGTCCAGCACGATGCGTTACGAATTAATGCGTGTCAGGTATTCAGGCTTGCCCGGGCCACGCAGCGCTGATAACGCTCATCGACACGCCGCGCGAACCACTCGGTGGTCAAGTTGCGGGTGATTTTCGGACTTTTCAACGTGATGGCCGGCAAGACGGCGCGCGGCACTGCGGTGCCACTAGCCTGGTCGGCGCGCGCGAAGACGCGCCCGTAAAGTTGGGTGCGCTCGAATCCGGGATCGGTGCCGCGCTCGAGATCGCGACGAATTGCAGATGCGGCCATGTCGAGGCGCTTGGAGAGCGCGAGCGCAGCGCGCTCGGTGCTGCCGGTGGGCGCGTCACTCGCGGCACCGGGTGGCAGCAAGTCGCCGTCGAGGACCAGCGGAACACCTGACACGACGCTCAACGCATTCTGGAAGGCAGCGTTGCGACTCGCATAGCGGCCCGCGTTGAAATCAGCGAAGCGATACAAAAGTTGCGGATAGGGGGCTTCGTAATCCAGCAAATGCGCAATGCCGAAGTACACGCCGCCGCGCCGTGTGAATACCTCCTCGCGGATCGAGTGAGCGATCGGATATGGATATCGGTTGGCCGCTGCCTGCCCCTCGGCAAATGCAATGCTGACCTGCATCGGGCCGCCGGTGCGCACCGGGTTGCGGCTGGCGAGGAATGTCTTACCCAGTGGCACCATGCCGATGAAGTCTTCGAAGATGTCGCTCAGCTGCTTTTCGGTCGTTGCCGCATCGATGCGCTCGCTGTAGCTCTTACCGTTCGACGACGTCAGACGAAGCGCTGCGCGGACGGCGAACTTAGGTACGCCTGCGCGATCGGCCTGCTTGTCGATCTCCTGCCATGCGATGGCCGCAAGTCCGGGCACCGTGGGATCGGCACGAAACGTCGATTCCTGTTCGGTCACGGCGAGCACCGCGCAAATGTTCTCAACCGTCGCAGGGATGTCCTGCGTGGCAAGCGCCGCATAGATATCGGCGGCCCAGCCGGCACGATCGGGCAGATTCGGCGGCAGCAAGCGCACGATCAAAGTACGCGCGTCGGGCGCAGTGAGTCCAGGTCGCCCGCTGTCGCCATTCGAAGTCGCGCAGCCGGCAAACAACGACAAACACCACACCGCCAACACCCACCGCCACATCATCGTCATGCTGATAGAGCTCGCTTCACGCCGCTGCGCATCTAACGCAAGTTAGCTCTTCACCGCACACAGCGCGCACGAAACGACCACGCAGCAGGTAACACTCTGCCTCCGGTAGATCGAGCGGTGCCGCTGAATGCGAGTTGCGAATTACTCTGGCAGCGCCCCGAACAGGAACATAGTCTCGGTCAAGGGTCCCGGCCTTCCCAGGGCGCCAAACCAGCGACCGAAGATTTCGCCGATTGCGCCACTTCGATAGATCTGCGCTAGCGCGGTGTTGACAGCCAATCGCATCTGCCAGTCGCCGCGTGGCAGCGCGATGGCATACGGCTCGAATGACAGTCCTTCGGCAAGCAGCGCGAGTGCCTTGGGATCCTTGGACTTGCCGGCAAGCGCCATCAGCAGCACGCGGTCGCTGGCGAACGCGTCGATCTCGCCGCTTTCGACCTGCGCGAGGCCCTCGTCGCTGGATTTCAAAGGCACCACCGTCGCGTTGACTACACGGCGCTTGAGACCTTCGTTTAGAGCGCGCTCGTTACTGGTTCCGCCGATCACGCCGATTTTCTTGCCCCCAAGGTCACCTAGACCGCCGGTAGCCGCGCTTGCCTTGACGAGTAGGCCCGTACCGTCAACAAACGTTAGGCTCGAAAAGTCCACGAGCTTCATACGGCTCAGCGTTACCGTGCTCGAGCCACACTCCATATCCGCCTGCCCCTTTGCGACAACATCGAACCGACTCTGCACAGTCACAGGCACCCACTTGATCTTCAGTTCACTCAGTCCGAGCTGGCGTTCAATCGCACCCGCTACACGGCGGCATATGTCGACGGTGTATCCGGTCGCCTGCTTCTTGTCGTCTTCAAACGAGAATGGCGCGGCATCGGTCCGATGGGCAATTGCGATCGACTTAGTCTCTTGAATTTTCTTCAGGCGCCCGTCTAACGCTGGAGCGCCCTGCGCAAGAACGATCGAGGGCAGCAGTAGCAGAGCGGCAAGTGCGACGGCCAGTACTTTCATGAGTTATTCCTATTTGGGAAACCTGCTGAACACCGCAGGCAAGCCCCAGTTTATCGGCTCGCGCGCAAACTCGACGCGAGCGCCGTGACTGCAACCAGCGAGACTGAGCTGTCGCTAGCGGCCGGGGCGCTTGACTGGCCGCTTCACTGGCCGTTTGGCAGGCGTCTTCCCTGGGCGCTTGGCTGGCGTCTTCGCCGGCTGCTTAACCGGTGTGGATAACGCGCGTAAACGCTCGCCTCGCTGTAACGCACCGCGCAACGCTTCAAATGCGTCAGTGCGCGATAAGCGTTGGAGCGCAGCGTCGAGCTTTTGCTTGCGCTCCAGCAAGACGGTGCGCTCTGCTTCGATTTGCGCCAGCCGCCCGTCAGTCTGTACCCGGACCGCATCGAGAAGGGTCCGCAGTTTCGCAAACTGTCCGGGCGATAAGCCTGCGACGGCGGTTCTGATTAGTTGCTGGCGAGCCGTGAATGTGGTGGCCATCGCGACTCCCTAGAAGATCGAGTCCAGAAAATCGCCGATTCCGTCGGCGACTCCACCGACGACTCCGGCCGCATCGCCCGCAAAACCGGCCAACCCTCCAGCCAACCCGGCAGCAGGACCCAGAAGAACCTCGAGCGGATTGGGCAGCCGCGGCCCACCCGGCTTTCCACCCGGAGTTGCAGCGCCGGGACTTCCTGCCGGCGGCGCGCCCGCGCCCGGCGTCGCAGCGCCCGGAAAGGGCTGACCGCCATAGCCAGCGGGCGCCCCATAGCCATGCGCGTGCGACTGCCCGTGGCAGCAGCAACAAGAAATAACGAACGGCGGATAGGGCGGATAGGGTGGAAACGGTGGGTAAGGTGGGTACGGCGCCTGTCCATCCATGAGCATTCCTCCGTTGAGTGTCTACGAAAGCAGCGACAACATGGTCAAGGTTTCTGACAAATGCATTCGTCATCGCGAACGCAGTAATTAAACCGCGTCGAGTACATCGCGTCTAGTCGATCGCCAATAAAATTCTATGCATCTTCAGACTTGTAGCATGGCTCCCGCTTGCGGCGCTTGCTGACCGCAACCCACATACACGAAGGTCAAGATGACATCCACAACTCCGCTGCGCATCGGCATCCTCGACGGTGACGACATCGGACGGGAAATTGTTCCCGCTTCGGTCGAGATTAGCCGCGCCGCCGCCGCACTGCATGGAGTGGAGATCGACTGGCACTCGCTCCCCATCGGTGCACGCGCTCTCGAGACACACGGCCATACGCTGCCTCCCGAAACGATGGCGACGCTGAAGACGCTCGACGGCTGGATCCTAGGGCCCATTGGTCACCGCGCGTACCCAAAAGTGCCGAACGCGATCAACCCGCACCCAATACTCAGGAAGCAATTCAATCTGTTTGCAAACGTCCGGCCCACGCGCTCGTATCCCGACATCGGATGCCTGCACGACGGCGTCGACCTGGTGATCGTGCGCGAGAACAACGAAGGCTTTCAGCCAGACCGCAACATGGTGGCGGGCTCCGGGGAATTCCGCCCGACCGACGAGGTGACACTCTCAGTGCGGGTCATCACGCGCACGGGCAGCCGGCGCGTCGCGCGTGCCGCATACGAGCTCGCGCGCCAGCGGCGCAAGCACCTCACCTACGTTCACAAGGACACGGTCTTCAAGCTGAGCTGCGGCATGTTCGTCGAGGAGTGCAAGAAGCTCGCGGCCGAATACCCCGATGTGCTACGTCGACGACGTGATCGTCGATACGTTCGCGATGCGGCTGGTGCGCGACCCGCAAAGCTTTGATGTGGTGGTCACGACCAATATGTTTGGCGACATCCTGTCCGACGAGGCGGCGGGACTGGTCGGCGGCCTCGGCATGGCGCCAGGTCTGTGCATCGGCGATGGCGATGTGGCGATGGCGCAGGCGACGCACGGCTCCGCGCCGGACATCGCCGGTCGCGGCATCGCGAATCCGTACGCGATGATCGAATCCACGCGCTTGATGTTCGAATGGCTCGGACATAGCCGGGACAACAAAGGCGCGGTGAAGATGGCGGCGTCGATGTCCCGCGCTACGACCTCGGCGCTGGCCGACGCGCAAGCGCGCACAGGTGACATTCGGGGCAAGGGAAACACCGCGAGCTTCACGCGGGCGGTGGTGCAGAGTTTGAATGTCCGAGGCTGATATTACCGGGCGGTTGGCGCGCTACATGGCGGAGGCGCGGGAGCGAAGCCTCGCGCCGCACGTGGCGCGAGAAGCCAGGCATCGCATCCTGGACACGCTGGCGGCGATGGTGTCGGGATCGCGTCTCAAACCCGGAGAGATGGCGATCCGCTACGCGCGCGCGCAGGGCGGCGTCGCGGAAGCGACCGTCGTTGCCACCGATATCATGACCTCCGCCGTAAACGCCGCTCTGGTCAACGGCATGTTCGCGCACGCCGACGAGACCGACGACTTCGAGCCGGTGACCAAGGCGCATCCCGGCAGCGCCATCGTGCCCGCGGCGCTCGCGATGGCCGAGCGCGATGGCCGATCGGGAGCGGAGCTGCTCGCCGCGGTCACGCTCGGTTACGACGTCTGCTGCCGCTTTCTCCTGGCGCTCGGACCGGACCTCGTGCGAGCCAGTCACCGCAGTGCCGAGGGCACGAGCTCCACGCTCGGAGCCGTGGCGGCCGCGGCCTCATTGGCCGAGGCTGGATGAAACGGGAATGCGCTACGCGCTTTCGTATGCCGCCCAGCAGGTTTCGGGTATCTGGAGCTGGGTCCGCGATGCCGAGCACGTCGAAAAGGCCTTCGACTTCTCCGGCATGGGCGCCCGCAACGGCGTCACCGCGGCCATCATGGTCAAGCTCGGGTTTACCGGAGTCTGGGACGTGCTGGACGGCGAGCACAACGCGCTCGCAGGCGCTGTCCGCCGAGCCGAAGCCGGAGGAAATGGTCGCGGGACTGGGAAGCCGCTTTTTCGTCACCGAAACCGCCATCAAGCCCTTCTCCGTCGGCTATCCGATTCAGGCACCGCTCGACGCGTTCCTCACGCTCCTTCGCGAGCACGGGTTGAACGAGAGCAACGTGGAGAGCATCGTCGTAAGGCTTCCGGAGGACGGGGCCCGCATCGTCAACAACCGCTCCATGCCGGACATCAACTGCCAGCACATCATCGCGGTGGCGTTGGTGGATGGCAGCGTTTCCTTCGAGGACAGCCACTCCTATGAGCGGATGGCGGACCCGAAAGTGCGCGCCGTGAAGGAGCGCGTGCAGCTCATCGCCGACCGGGAGCTCATGGATCCCGCCGCGCCGCGGAGCGGCCGGGTGGAAGTGAAGCTCCGGGATGGCCGCACGGTCAGCCACTTCACGCGCCATGCGCCGGGCACGAAGGAAAACCCGCTGGACACGGAGAGCGTGAACGAAAAGGCGCGGCTATTGATGGCGCCGGTGCTGGGCGATGAGCGGACAGAGGAAGTCATCCGCGCGGGTGAACGCCCTGGAAGCGCTGGACGATGTGCGCGCGCTACGGCCATTCCTGCGCGCAGCATCGACGCGGCACGCGTTGAGAGCGAAGACGAGCACGATGCAGTCCTGGTGGATGCAGATGACCGACACGGAAACCGTGCTCGAATTGCGCGAGACGCCGGTGCCCGAGCCGGGGCCGACGCAGCTGCTCGTGCGCATGCACGCCGCGGCGCTCAACCGCGGCGGAGTTCGTGCTGGGCCATGGCCTGCACGGCAAGGCCGGCACCTGGAAGGCGATCGGCGGGGAAGGTGCCGGCGAGGTCGTCGCCGTCGGCAGCGGAAGTCACCGGCTTCAAGTCGGGCGATCGCGTCATGGGTCGGTGCAGCGGGGCGTTTTCGGAATACGCGCTGATGGAAGCGGCCGAGGCGATGGCCGTGCCGCCTGCCCTGTCGTGGGAAGAGGCCGCGAGCATCCCGCTGACGTTCCTCGTGTCGTACGACATGCTGGTGCTGCAGGGCCGGCTCAAGTCCGGCGAATGGCTGCTGATCAATGGCGTCTCGTCCGGCGTCGGCGTGGCGTCGCTGCAGCTGGGGAAAGTCCTGGGCGCGAAGGTCATCGGCACTTCGGGCTCGGCCGCGCAAGCTGGAGGCCCTCAAGCCGCTCGGGCTCGACGTCGCCCTGTGTACGCGCTCCGCTGACTTTGCGCCCGCGGTCATGGAGGCGACCGGCCAGCACGGCGCGGACCTGGTCGTCAACGCCGTCGGCGGCTCCGTGTTCGCGGAGAACATCCGCGCGCTCGCCTTCGAAGGCCGGCTCGCGACCGTGGGCTATGTCGACGGCGTGCTGCACGCCGACCTCGACCTCGAGGCCCTGCACGCCAAGCGCCTGACGCTGTTCGGCGTCTCCAACAAGCTGCGCAGCAAGGAGCAGCGCGCGGCCGCCGTTCCCCGCTTCGTCGCGGAGGTGATGCCGCATTTCGCGGCCGGGCGCATCAAGCCGCAGATCGACCAGGTGATCGACTTTGCGCGGCTGAAGGAGGCGAAGGCACGCATGGAAGCCGGCGGCCATGTCGGAAAGATCGTCCTGCGCATGCCGGTCGCATCCTGAC
Organism: uncultured beta proteobacterium; assembly: GCA_963791315.1. Classification (GTDB taxonomy): domain Bacteria; phylum Pseudomonadota; class Gammaproteobacteria; order Burkholderiales; family Burkholderiaceae_F; genus JACCZX01. The sequence continues at coordinate 167,745 of CAWBRQ010000005.1, read as the reverse complement.
TATGTCAATCGCAAGAGGAACCGCAATGAAAATGACGAACCTGCTCCTGGCGCTCGCCCTGGGCGCCTTCGGCTGCAACGCCTGGGCGCAGTCCGCCGCGTACCCGAACAAGCCGATCCGGCTTGGTGGTCGGTTTCGCGCCCGCGCGGTGCGGCCGACTATGTGGCGCGCGTGATGAGCGACGAGTTCGGCGAAGGCGCTCGGCCAGCCGGTGGTCGTCGAAAACAAGCCGGGCGCCGGCTCGAGCATCGCCGCGGAGCATCGTCGCCAAGTCGCCGCCGGACGGCTACACGCTGCTGATCGCGAGTCCAAGCAGCATTTCGGTCAATCCCGCGCTGAATCCCAAGCTGGGGTACAAGCCGAGCGATCTCATCGCCGTCACCAAGATGACGACGTCGCCGCTGGTGCTGGCGGTCAACCCCGCCACCGGCATCCGCTCGGTGACCGACCTGATCGCTGCCGCGAAGAAGGATCCCGGCAAGCTCAACTACTCCACGTCGGGCAACGGTTCGGCGCCGCACCTGGGCGCGGCGCTCTTCAGTCAGTTGACAGGCGCGCAGATGACGCACATCCCCTACAAGGGCGGCGCCCCGGCCATCCAGTCCGTCATGGCGGGCGACACGCAACTGACTTTCGGCACCTCGCCGTCGGTGCTGCCCCAGGTCAAGGGCGGAAGGCTGCTCGCGACTCGCCGTCAGCACTCGCGAGCGCTCGCCGCTGGTGCCGGAACTGCCCGGAATGAAGGAGGCCGGACTGCCCGAATACAACCTCGAGTTCTGGTACGGCATGTTCGTGCCCGCCGGCACGCCGCCCGCCATCGTCAAGAAGATCTACGACGCAACGGTCACCGCGATGCAGCAGCCCTCGGTCAAGGCTGCGCTGGCGCGCGACGGCACGGAGGTCTCGCTGTCCGCATCGCCCGAGCAGTTCAGCGACGTTCCTGGTCGAGGACAGCAAGTTCTGGGTCAACCTGGTCAAGAGCGCCAACGTCAAGATCGAATGAATCGCGCGCCGAGCCGGCGACGCACTACATCGATCCGTAGGTGCTGGGCTGAAGCAAGCGAATCACTTCACCTTGTATCCGGCCGTTACTTCTTTCTTATGCGCCGCGAAGGCGGCAAGGACTTCTCCCTTCTCACGCGCAGGCACTTTGGCGAAGTCAAGACTGCGTCCCAGCTCGGCCGCCACCTCGTCAAATTCTTCTGGCGAGATCCTGAGATCACGATGTGCATTCTCGAGGCCCAAATGAGTTTTGCCCGGCTTCGTTGGCGAGAATTTGAACGGCCCGCCCGTGACCTCACAGACCCACAGAGTCCGCATGAACTTGAGGCCCGGCAGCCTGTTCAGGTTCTTTGTGTGCCATTCCCTGAGGGCTGGGTTCTGTGAATTTTTTCCGACGATCGGGTTCTGCACGATGGCGTCGCTAAAGTGGTCAACGACCGCGGCGATGGCGAAGACGCCGCCAAGCCGTTCGTACAGACTCTTGTCGGTTTTCGGCTGGGCCTGCAGCGGTAGGCTCAGTGTCATGATGAAAAGAGACAATATTGCGACGAATACCTTCTTCATAGGAACTCCTTGATCCGAATCCTCAGCGGTTGCCGACATTGGATGCAGCACCGTTAGTCGGCGTTCCCGTTTCTTTGGTGACTCGGTCGAAGCCGAGACTGGGCGCGCTGAAGACTTCAGCTTGATGACGTAGGCGCGGCCTCTCGCTGAGGCGCGTCCGCGGTCAAGTGCAATAGCTCGCGTCTGACTGACTCAGCTTGCGTAAGAGTGCCGGCCATACAAGACCAGCGCCGGCACCCCGGGTCACGTTCTCCCACTGCATGGGTGCGCTGTCGACGATTGGCGCCGAGATATGCCGCAAGCGTTGTCCACCACTTTGCGCACGAACCTGAATCATGCACGTCGTTTCGAAGAAGTACATCGCCACGAAGGCCTCGGCCACTGACCGTCCCACCGTAAGCAACCCATGATTTCGGAGCATCAGACAGCGCTTGCTTCCAAGGTCACGAACCAGCCTCGGTTTCTCATCTTCCTCCAGCGCCACACCCTCGTAATCATGGTAAGCGAGCGAGGACAGTACAAAGATGGAGTGCTGCGACAGCGGCAATACACCGTCTTCCTGCGCTGAAATGGCAACGCCATTGACGCTGTGGACATGCAGCACACAGTTCGCATCATCACGCGCCCCATGCACCGCGCTGTGAATCACAAATCCCGCGGGATTGATGTCATACGGGCTGTCAAGCACCTTATTGCCCTCGAGGTCTACCTTGACCAGACTGGAGGCGGTTATCTCGTTGAACATCATTCCGTATGGATTGATCAGGAAATGATGCTCTGGCCCAGGTACGCGGGCGGAGATATGGGTGAAGATAAGGTCATCCCATCCGTACATCGCGACGAGGCGATAGCAAGCCGCGAGATCGACGCGCTGTTGCCATTCGGCGGAATCGACACTAGAGCGCACGTCAAGTGCAAGATCATTCATTTTGACTTTCCCTATCGTATCGGCCTTCCTACTCGCCATTAGCCGCCCGCCGCTCTCCTCGGGCGGGCACTGACTTGCTCGTCACCGCGCAGTCACCGGTTCAAGTCCGCTCTTGGAGATGATCGGCGCTGCGGCAGGCGACGTAAAGTACCGGATGAGCATGCGTGCTGCTTCGGGCTCGCGTGCGGCGGTGGAGATGCCGGCGGAAAAGACCGTTACGCGCTGCACTTCAGGCGGGAGAACGCCGATGAACTCGATCCCTTCGATCGGAAGCAGTTCGCTGACTTGCTGCAAACCCAGCTCTGCATCGCCACGCGCGACCACGGTGCCGACTCGCTCACTAAGAATGCGACGGCTTTTGGGCTTGACCTGTGATTCGATACCGAGGTTTTTCAGCATTTCGGTCTCGTAGTAGGTGCCGCTCGCGCTGGCCGAATAGGCAATCGATGGCGCCGCAAGCAGCGTCCGCTTGAGCGCCTCGACCGTGCTGATGTCAGGTTTCGGCGTGCCCTTTCGGACCGCCATGCCGATCGACGAGCGTACGAGATCGACCTGGCTTCCAGGCACGACCTTCCCGTCCACAACAAGTTGATCGAGGGCTGGGCGAGCGAGGATCACGACGTCGACCGGCTCGCCGCGCGCGAGGCGGCTGGGTATCGAGTCGCTGGCATTCCCCATCGATGCGCCGTAAGCAGTCCTGACTACATGGCCGCTCGCCTTCTCGAATTGGGGCGTTAGTTCGTTGTAGGGAGCCGTGAAACCGCCCGAGGTCATAACGTGAATCTCGCGCGATGCCGGGCTGCTTGACAAGCCGGCGCAGCCGGCCAAGACGGACGCGGCCGCGAACAACAAAGCGCGGCGAGACAGGTGCGCTAGGGCGTGTTTGAACGGCATGCGAGGTCTCCTTTGTGGGCGCTCAGCAACGCCGACTAGGCCCGTAACAAAATACGTTTCAGCGGCGCATTCTCGTGCTTGGTCATTAGGCGGCCTTGCGTTGCAAGCCTGCGGCCAGCAAGCCGCAAACAGCGTCAGTGACCATGGCCGTAGTGGCTTTGCCGCCGAGGTCGCCGGTATGAAGCGCGGGATTGGCGGTGACCTGCTCGATGGCTTGCATCACGCGCTTGGCTGCATCGAACTCGCCCAGGTGCTCCAGCAGCATCACGACCGACCAGAAAGTGCCGACCGGATTCGCCAAACCCTTGCCCATGATGTCGAAGGCCGAGCCGTGAATCGGCTCGAACATCGACGGGTAGCGGCGTTCGGGATCGATGTTGCCAGTGGGAGCGATACCAAGACTACCGGCCAGCGCCGCCGCCAAATCGCTCAGGATGTCGGCGTGCAGATTGGTCGCGACGATCGTGTCGAGTGAGGCCGGGCGGTTAATCATGCGCGCGGTCGAAGCATCCACCAGTTCTTTGTCCCAGGTGACATCGGGGAATTCCTTCGAGATCTGAAGCGCGATCTCATCCCACATCACCATCGCGTGGCGCTGCGCATTGCTCTTGGTGATCACGGTCAGCAGCTTGCGCGGCCGACTCTGCGCCAACTTGAAGGCGAACCGCATGATGCGTTCGACGCCCGCGCGCGTCATCATCGACACGTCGGTCGCGGCCTCGATCGGGTGGCCCTGGTGCACACGGCCACCGACGCCCGCGTACTCGCCTTCGGAATTTTCACGCACGATGACCCAGTCGAGGTCTTCGGTCTTGCAGCGCTTAAGCGGGCCGTCGATGCCGGGCAGGATGCGCGTCGGGCGCACATTGGCGTACTGGTCAAAGCCTTGGCAGATCTTCAGACGAAGGCCCCACAGCGTGATGTGATCGGGGACGTGCGGGTCACCGGCGGACCCGAAAAGAATCGCGTCCTTGTCTCGCAACGCATTCAGACCATCGTCCGGCATCATGACGCCGTGCTTCCGATAGTAGTCGGCGCCCCAATCGAAGTTCTCAAACTCGAAACGGAAGGCCTTGCTCGATGTGGCGAGCGCTTCCATCACTTTCTGACCGGCAGGAACAACCTCCTTGCCAATTCCGTCACCGGGGATGGTTGCGATGCGATACGTTTTCATCATTAATCTCGGTTTACTTGAATTTGTCGTTACTGTAAGAGCTGACTGCCCTCTTCGCGCCGTTAAGTGAATCCAGCGTTACCCTGACGTTGACAATCGGCCAGCAAGTGGCGACTTGAATTAAACCCCGGCCTAGGCTTCTTCGGTCCTTGCGACAAGCGCGACTCATCTCAACGTTAGTCGGCTTCGGTGCGGGCTGGATGGCCGCTGCGGGTCTGGAAACCTGATCGATCAGACGTCGATATTGCCCGCCGCGAGTGCATTGGACTCGATGAATTGCCGCCGCGGTTCGACCTCATCGCCCATCAGCGTCGTGAAGATCTGATCGGCACCGATCGCGTCGTCGATCTGCACCTTGAGCATGCGGCGCACAGTAGGATCCATCGTCGTTTCCCACAGCTGCGATGGATTCATCTCGCCGAGACCTTTGTAGCGCTGGCGGCTGACTCCACCCTCGGCTTCGTGCATCAGCCAGTCGATCGCCTCGCGAAAGTCTCGACACGGTCGCCTCCTTTTCCTTGTCGCCCATGCCGCGCACGACGCGCGCGCCGGTTCCGAGCATTCCCTTGAAGGTGCGGCTGCCGCCGCGAGCGTCGCATAGTCGGCGCCGTGTACGAAGTCGGCATCGATCGCGCTTGACTTGAACGTTGCCGTGATGATGGCGCTCGATGCGCAGCCGATGCTTGTCGGTGACTGTGTCGTGCTGCGCATACACATGCACGGTCGAGTTGCCGAGCGCTTCGGTCAATCGCAACGCCGACGCCTCGGCACTTGCCGGCATCGTCCAGGTCGAGCTCGGTGCCCGCCAGCAGCACCTGCAGCGTCGGGGCGGTCGATCACGCGAGCCAGGCGCTCGACACCGCATTGGTCACCAGATACTGGCGCGCCAGTGCTTCGAGCGCGATCGCCTTCAAGTCGCCGCAGCGCCGTTCGCCGGAACGAGCTGCGCGTCTTTCAATGCCAGCGTGACCATGTACTGCGCGAGTTCGTGATCGTCCTTGATATAGCGCTCGTCCTTGCCGTGCTTGACCGGTACAGCGGCGGCTGCGCGATGTAAGATGTGACCGTGCTCGACCAGCAGCGGCATCTGCCGGTAAAAGAGCGTCAGCAGCAGCGTGCGGATGTGCGCGCCGTCGACGTCGGCATCGGTCATGATGATGATGCGGTGATAGCGCAGCTTGTCGAGGTTGAAGCCGTCGGTGTATCGGGCCGTGCCGATGCCGGTACCGAGCGCCGTGATCAGCGTCGCGATCTGCTCGGAGCGAAATCAGCTTGTCGAAGCGCGCCTTCTCGACGTTCAGCACCTTGCCGCGCAACGGCAGCACCGCCTGGAACTTGCGATCGCGTCCCTGCTTGGCAGAGCCGCCGGCTGAGTCGCCCTCGACGATGTAGAGCTCGGACTTGGCCGGATCCCTCTCCTGGCAGTCGGCCAGTTTTCCCGGCAAGCCGACTCCGTCGAGCACGCCCTTGCGCCGCGTCATCTCGCGCGCCTTGCGCGCAGCCTCTCTGCGCGCGCGCTGCATCGACGATCTTGCTGCAGATAATCTTCGCGTCGGCGGGCCGCTCGAGCAGATAGCTTTCAAGCGCGCGCCGACCGCGTCCTCGACTGCGGGACGCACCTCGGACGACACCAGCTTGTCCTTGGTCTGCGAGCTGAATTTCGGCTCGGGCACCTTGACCGACAAGACGCACGCGAGCCCTTCGCGCATGTCGTCGCCGGTGGTTTCGACCTTAGCCTTCTTGTCGAACTCGTGACTCTTGATGTAGTTGTTCAGCACGCGCGTCATCGCTGCGCGCAGCCCGGTGATGTGCGTGCCGCCGTCGCGCTGCGGAATGTTGTTGGTAAACGCGAGCAGGCTTTCGTTGTAGCCGTCATTCCACTGCATCGCGACTTCGACGCCGACCGGCACCGTGGCGCTGCTGCTGCTCGCCTGGCCGCCCGCGCTCGATTCGGTGCTGACGTAGAACATGTTCGGATGCAACACGTTCTTCGGTCTTGTTGATGTACTGCACGAAGCCTTTGACGCCGCCGGAAAACGCGAAGTCCTCTTCCTTGGCGTTGCGTTGATCGATCAGCTTGATGTGCACGCCGTTGTTCAGGAACGAAAGCTCGCGCAGCCGCTTGCGACAACACGTCGTAGTGAAAGTCGATATGCCGTAAAGATCTGGCTGTCCGGCAGAAAATGCACCTCGGTGCCGCGCCTGTCGGTCGGTCCGGTGACCTTCATCGGCGACGCTTCCACCGACCCCCTTCGGTCGGCATCGTCTGCACGATGCGATCCTGCACGTCGCCGCGCCGAAACTCGAGGTAGTGCATCTGGCCGCTCACGCCGGATCGTCAGCCGCAGCCATTCGGACAATGCATTGACGCACGAGACGCCGACACCGTGCAGCCCGCCAGAGACCTTGTAGCTGTTCTGGTTGAACTTGCCCCCCGCATGCAGCTCGGTCAGCGCGATCTCGGCTGCCGAGCGCTTGGGCTCGTGCTTGTCGTCGAATTTGATCCCGGTCGGAATGCCACGCCCGTTGTCGACGACCGAGATCGAGTTGTCGGTGTGGATCGTGACGATGATGTCGTCGCAATACCCCGCGAGCGCCTCGTCGACCGCGTTATCGACGACCTCGAACACCATGTGATGCAGCCCGGTGCCATCGTGCGTGTCGCCGATGTACATGCCGGGACGCTTGCGCACCGCCTCCAGCCCCTCGAGGATCTGGATGCTGCTGACGCCATAGTCCGCCGCGCCCGTCAGGCTGCGGCTGGTTCATCGGCGTTGTTGATCTGGAACGGCTGACATCGGCTAATCGCTCGCTCAGATCCGCATCGGCATCACGACGTACTTGAACTTGTCGGAATTCGGCATCGTGATCAGCGCGCTACCTAGCGAGTCGCCGAGCGAGAAGCTGATCTGATCGTTCTTCAAATTGGCGAGCACATCCAATAGATAGTTGACGTTGAAGCCAATATCAAGAGCATCTCCCTCGTAGCCGATCTCTAACTCTTCCTGCGCGTCTTCCTGATCGGCGTTGGTCGAATTGATCTTCAGGGTGCCCGACGCCAAGCAGCATGCGCACGCCCTTGAACTTGTCGGTCGTCAGAATCGCGGCACGCTGCAGCGCGTGCATCAGGTCCTCACGGTTGATCGCAAACACCTTGGTATTGGCAGCCGGCACGACACGCTGGTAATCCGGAAACTTGCCTTCGACCAGCTTGGAGATCAGCTCGATGTCGCCGAAGCTGAACTTCGCCTGAGTTCGCCGCCATCTGCACACGCACCGGGTCGTCCGAATCCGGCAGCAGCCGCGACAGTTCGAGGATTGTCTTGCGCGGCACGATGGCTTCGATCTTGTTCGACGACTCGCTCTTCGTGCACTTCGGCCAGTGCCAGCCGATGGCCGTCAGTGGCGACCGCACGCACCGTTGTACCGTCGACCACCAGCAGCATGCCGTTCAGGTAGTAGCGAATGTCCTGCTGTGCCATCGCGAAATGCACCATGCCGAGCAGGTACTTCAAGGTTGCCGCGGGCAGAGAAAAATCGGCGGTGTACTCCGCCTGCGCCACGGTCGGAAATTCCTCGGCCGCCAGTGTCTGCAGGTTAAACCGGCTCTTGCCACTCGCGACCGCCATCTTCTTGTTCGTCAGTGACAGCTGCACGTCGGCGTCGGGCAGAGCACGCAGGATATCGACCAGCTTGCGGGCCGCGATCGTTGTCGCGGCGATGTCGTTGCCGGCGCCGATGTCGGCACTCGTCTGGATCTGAATTTCGAGATCGGTTGCCGTGAACGACACCCTGCCGCCCTCCTTGCGCACGAGGATGTTCGCAAGGATGGGCAGCGTTTGCCGGCGTTCGACGATACCGCTGACAACCTGCAGCGGTTTTAGCAACGCATCGCGATGGGCTTTGACGAGTTGCATTCTCTTTATATCCTTTTCATAACTCTTCTTAATAGTAATTAGTAGTAAAGCAGCGCCATTCGCTGGGGACAAACCAAACGAACGGCCAATACATCAAGCACTTGCTGCAGTCGCAATGCGTTGTGACAAGCCATCTGTTGACTGTGGGGCTCGCGGTGGATGAAAAGGACAACTTCATGGCGCATCCGCGAGACGCTTGCACTGTCCACTTCTATCCACAGCTTCGCAGCATCTGTCCACAGGTTGTTAGCCCTTTAACGTCTGCTCGAGCACGTGCAGCGCGTGGTTCATTCTCCGGATTCTTGGAACGCTCACCGGTGATCTTGCGCACCGCGTGCAACACCGTGGTGTGATCGCGCCCGCCAAACAACTCGCCGATCTCCGGCAAGCTCTTTTGCGTCAACTCCTTGGCTAGATACATCGCGACCTGCCGCGGCAGCGCAATCGCTGATCGGCCGCCGCTTGCTGTACATGTCGGCGATCTTGATCTTGTAGTAGTCCGCAACCGTCTTCTGAATCAGCTCGACCGTGACCTGCGCAGTCGACGCCGACAGCAGATCCTTCAGTGCCTCGCGTGCCACATCGACGGTGATGACGCGTCCGTGGAACGACGAGAACGCCATCACCTTGCGTAGCGCACCTTCCAGCTCGCGCACATTGCTGCGCAGATTCTTCGCAATGAAAAATGCAACGTCCTCTTTCATCTGCGCGCCTTCGGTTTCGGCTTTCTTCAGCAGAATCGCGACGCGCATTTCCAGCTCCGGCGGCTCGATCGCGACGGTCAGTCCCGATGTGAAGCGCGATACCAGCCGATCCTCCATATCCTTCAACTCCTTCGGATACGTATCGCTGGTAATGATGATTTGCTTGCGGCCCGCCACCAGGGCTTCGAACGCATAGAAGAACTCTTCCTGAGTCCGAGCCTTGCCGGCGAAAAACTGAATATCGTCGATCAGCAGCAGATCGAGCGAATGGTAGTAACGCTTGAAATCGTCGAACGCCTTGCGCTGGTAGGCACGCACCACGTCGCTGACGTACTGCTCGGCGTGGATGTAACGCACCTTGGCGCCGCGCGCGCGCGCCAGCACTGCGTTGCCGACCGCGTGCGTCAGGTGCGTCTTGCCGAGACCTACGCCGCCGTACAGAAACAGCGGGTTATATGAGCCGCCTGGATTTTCCGCGACCTGCATCGCTGCTGCGCGCGCCAATTGATTGGCCTTGCCGGTAACGAAAGTGTCGAACGACAAATTCGGGTTGAGCCGGGCGCGTTCGAGCGGCTCATTGACCACAGACACCGGCGTGATCATCGCGGCACGCGGCGCTTCGGACGTATCCGTGGCGCCGTCAGCAGCGCCGTTCAAAGGAAGACGTGCGCCGGATGCATCTGCATAGCCGCCTTCGATGGCAAACACAATCGAGATCGGACGCTGCATGACGCGTGACACGGCCCCTGCGATCTGCTCCGAAAACTGCGAACGGATCGCGTCAAGCTTTAGGCGATTGGGCGCGCAGATCGTCAGAGTGGCGGTCGACTCATCGAACTCGAGTGCTTTGAGCGGCTTGATCCAGGCGGAAAATTGTTGCGGTGTGAGCTCGCTTTCGAGAAGCCGCGAGCAATCGTTCCAAAGGTGCGTCATTAACTTAGCGGCCCCGCGGCTAGCTTTTTATTGGTCTGCGAAAGTCTTGCCCTCGCCCCGCTCAGTAGCTGGCCTTCTGCGTGCATAGAAACTGCAAAATCCAGACGCAGAACACACTCACTGGCGAAGGGCTGAATTCTACTCAAGCCGCATCGAGTTATCCACAGTAAATCGCGTTTGTGGCGAATCAAATTCGGTTGCGGCGCAATGAGACGTTGCCGCGGCACGTTAGCACTTGCAAAAGGCCGGTTTGCAGCAAATCGCTGGATCGCGTCTAATGGCGGGCTGCACGAAAAGTACGTAGAAAGTGTGTGATGGCCACCAAACGAACATATCAACCCTCAAAGGTCAAGCGCGCTCGCACGCACGGGTTTTTGGTGCGCATGAGATCGCGCGGTGGTCGCGCCGTCATTGCCGCGCGTCGCGCTAAAGGCCGGCAGCGCTTGGGAATCTGAGGCAGCTGGCGATTTTTTAACGAGAGCGCACTGGCGGCTCAGATGGCCGCGGTGGGATTCAAGGTGGCCGCTGGTGTCAAACGCTATGGCTTTGCTTCGTTACGCCGGCTCAAGACGCCCGCCGAATTCTCGGCTCTGCTGCGAGCACCGCGCGAACGATCGATTCGTGGCGAGCGGCAAATGCTGTCAATAAATGCGACCTGGATCGCAGTCGGGAACAAGTGGTCATGCGGCGCGGAAGCGTCCGCTTTGGCGTGACGGTGGGAAAGCGCAACGCACGACGTTCGGTCGATCGCACGCTGGTCAAGCGCATCGTGCGGGAAGCCTGCCGGCACTATGCCGGCGCGTTCGAGGATTGCGCGGCACACGCCGCGGCACGCATCGACATCGCGCTGCGGCTCCGGGCTCCGCTCGTTGATGCGGGCGGCGCCCCCCTTGCAATGCGAGTATGGCGGCGCCAAGTTCGGGCCGATGCTGACGGCTTGCTGCAGGACGCGTTGGCTCGCCTCGCGGCACGGCTTGCTGCGACCCCGGCGGTTTGAGAGTGCTCTTCGAATGATCAAAACCATGCTGATTGCCGTGATTCGCGGCTATCGCTTCTTGTTTTCTCCGTGGATGGGCAATGCGTGCCGCTATTGGCCGACGTGCTCGGATTATTCAATGCAGGCGATCGAACGGCATGGCGCGTTGCGCGGATGCTGGATGATGCTCGCCAGATTGGCGCGCTGCCACCCTTACGGTGCGGGCGGCGCCGATCCGGTCCCCCCGCAATTTAGCTGGCGTTGCTGGTGTCACTCGAACGACCACAATAACCACACACCCCTTTCCTTTACTTCAATCAAGTCCGGTCATGAGCACTGATATCCAGCGCACGATCTTGTTGGTGGTTTTCGGCTTCTCGCTGTTCATGCTGTGGGATCGGTGGCAGATTCATAACGGTCGTGCTCCGATGTTTGGCCCAGCGCCGGTATCGACGGTGCCTGCGCAGCCGGGAGCTGCAACGCCTCCGGCGGCTGCGACGGCGAAACGGGCGTCCGATGGCGTCCCCGTCCCGCAAGCTGCCACTCCCGCCGCAGTTCCGTCTGCTGCACCTACCGACGCGCCGCCGGCAGCGGGCAAGTCGCCGCCGGTCGTGGTTGAGACCGACTTACTTCGTGCATCGATCGATCCGCTGGGCGCGGTCGTGTCGCACGTTGAACTGCTTGGGCAGGCGGTTTCACCTGACTGGACGGCAAGCGGATTGATTGGCCTTGTCACGGGCAAGCGCCACGAACCGAAAGCCACGACGGTGCTGCTCGATGTCGGCCCTAATCGGGTCTACGTAGCGCAGAGCGGAATCGTCGGCGGCGACTTTCCGAATCATCGAACGCCGTTTAAACCGATTGATGGGTCCACAACGCTTAAAGAAGGACAGGATCAAGTCGACGTTCGCTTCAGCGCCGAGAGCGGCGGCGTGCGTGTCATCAAGACGTACACGTTTCATCGCGGGCGTTACGCCGCCGATGTCAAACACGAAATCGTCAACCTGACGGAAAAGCCGCTGGCGCCGTCCGTTTATTTGCAACTGACGCGCGACGGTAACAAGCCAGAAGGCGAGTCGTCGCTTTACTACGTGTACACCGGGCCGGCGATATTCACCGAGCAGGAGAAATTTCGCAAGATCGAATTCTCGGAGATCGAGAAGAACAAGGTTCAATTGCCGAAGCCCTCCGATAACGGCTGGATCGGAATGATTCAGCACTACTTCGTGTCGGCGTGGGTGCCGCCTCTCGGCGTGACGCGGGAGTATTACGCCCGTACTGTCGACAAGAATCTGTACTCGATCGGCAGCATCGTGGCGCTGCCCGCGCTGGCGCCGAATGCAACTGTGACTTCGCAGTCGCAGCTGTACGTGGGTCCGCAGGATCAGGAGGCGCTTGCCAAGATCGCCCCGGGTCTTGACCTCGTCGTCGACTATGGATGGCTGACGGTACTGGCGAAGCCGATTTACTTTCTGCTCTCCTTCCTACACGGCCTCGTCGGCAACTGGGGCTGGGCGATTGTTCTGCTGACGGTGCTGATCAAAGGCAGCGTTCTATCCGCTGTCAGCGGCGAGCTACAAGTCGATGGCCAAAATGAAAGAAGTCTCGCCACGGCTGATGAAACTGCGCGAACAGTACGGCGACGACAAGCAGAAGATGAACGTCGCGATGATGGAACTGTACAAGACCGAAAAAATCAATCCGCTGGGCGGCTGTCTGCCGATACTCGTGCAGATCCCTGTGTTCATCGCACTTTATTGGGTGTTGCTGGCAAGCGTCGAAATGCGCAACGCGCCGTGGATCCTGTGGGTTAAGGATCTGTCGACGCCCGATTCGTGGCTCATTTTGCCGCTGCTGATGATGGGGACGATGTGGATTCAATACAAACTGAATCCAACGCCACCCGATCCGGTTCAGGCGCGCGTCATGATGTTGATGCCATTGATCTTCGGCGTGATGTTCTTTTTCTTCCCGGCCGGCTTGGTGCTGTATTGGCTGACCAACAATATCCTGTCGATTGCGCAGCAGTGGTACGTGACGAAGAAAATCGCAAACGCGAAGCGGCAGGGCTAGCGGCCGTTGGTTGGGCGTAGCAGCAGAAATATCGGCCAGAGCCAGATGCTGGCGACCCAGAGCAGGACGCGGACCATCGACAGTCGACCGGCTTCGCCGCGGTGTGCGAGAACGAATACGACCACGGCGCCGAGTAGCACCCACAGCACGAAACCGCCATAAACAAGCGCACGCGTTTGATACGGGCCTTCAATCTGGCCTGCCATCATCGCCGCAACCAGGATCGACATCACCACCGCAAGGAGGACGCTCGCCAGCGGCGGGCCGTATCGAGTCAGTGGATCGTCTTCGCGCATCGAGTGATCATTTTGCGCCGACTACGCGAACGTAAACTGATGCTCGATGGTCAACACCGCGCCGGCTGATCCGATCGTTGCGATTGCCACCGGGCCGGGCCGCGGCGGCATCGGCGTCGTCCGCGTGTCCGGCACGTCTATCGGGCCAATCATCGAGTCGATTCTCGGCACACGCGCAAATGAGTTGGTGCCTCGCTGCGCGCTTTATGCCGAGTTTCTCGCTGACGATGGCGCCGAGATAGATCGCGGTATCGCGCTTTACTTTCCGGCCCCGCATTCGTACACGGGTGAGAACGTGCTTGAGTTGCAGGGGCATGGCGGGCCGGTCGTGCTGCAAATACTTCTTGCGCGCTGTCTGCAGGCCGGACGCGCGATCGGCGTGCGCATTGCGGAGCCCGGCGAATTCACGCAGCGCGCATTCCTCAACGACCGGCTTGACCTTGCGCAAGCCGAGGCGGTGGCTGATTTGATCGATGCGACGACCGAGGTCGCAGCGCGTGCCGCGGTCCGGTCGCTGGCCGGTGAGTTCTCGCGGCGCGCGCATGCGCTGACATCGGCGTTGACCGATTTGCGCATGCTGGTGGAGGCGACGCTCGACTTTCCGGAAGAAGAGCTCGATTTTCTGCAGCAGTCGGACGCGGTCGGGCGACTTGCGCGCATTCGCGGCGATCTGGATCAGCTATTGAAGCAGGCGCGTCAAGGCGCACTGCTGCGGGATGGGCTAAATGTGGTGCTGGTCGGCGCGCCAAACGTCGGCAAGTCGAGTGTGATGAACGCGCTGGCCGGCGCCGATATCGCCATTGTCACGGCAATTCCCGGCACCACGCGCGACCGCATAGCGCAGCAGATTGACGTCGACGGCATCCCGCTCAACGTGATCGACACAGCGGGATTACGGGAAGCGACCGATGAAGTCGAGCGGCTGGGCATTGCCCGCACATGGGCGGAGATCGAACGTGCAGATGTCGTGGTGCACTTGGTCGATGCGACATCGTCAGCAGACGACGCGGCCGTGCTCGAGCGCGTCACCGAGCGCACCGGCAAAGGCGTGCCCCTGCTGACCGTCGTCAACAAGATCGACTTGGTGCGCGCTGCGGCGCGTGTCGACGGCGACCGGGTGTACTTGTCGGCCAAGACCGGCATCGGTGTCGACTTATTGCGCAACGAACTGAAGCGCGTCGCAGGGTGGGAGCAGGAAACTTCTGGTGAATCTGTGTTCTTGGCACGCGAACGCCATTTGCGGGCACTCGCAATCGCGCGCGATCACCTGGCGCTCGCTGCGCAGCATGCGGCGCAAACCGATTCACAGCTAGAGCTGTTTGCGGAGGAATTGCGGCTGGCCGGTAACTCAATCGGGGAAATCACCGGCGAGGTGTCCGCCGATGACTTGCTCGGCGTGATCTTCAGCCGGTTTTGTATCGGTAAATGATTCGAAGGGCTCGGCTTGCGGTATGAAAAGTGCTCCGCGAGCAGTGACGAAGACTCGAGGAGACACGATGGATCGCAGTTCAATGTGCAGCCCGCGTGGTGGCTATTTCGCCATCGGCATCGCGCTTTCAATAACCACCCTCGCCGCATGTGGGAGCAGCGACGACCCCGTAGTGCCGGCGGCGAACGTGCGGCCGTCCTTTTTGGGCACTGTGACTACTGCGACCTACGATGGCGCGGCTGACGATTTGTTAACTGGCGGTTTGGGTTGGGATGGGTTGCAAAGCGCAACGGCGCCGACGTTGTCGGCGACGCCGACAGCGAGTGAATTGCGTCGGCGAGCAATCTATAACAACTACCGCGCGCTGGTCGATATCACCACCAACGGAGGCTACGGCGTTCTTTTTGGCCCGAACGTACCGGTCGAAGGAGGCACGCCAAACACCACGCCGGGCGCCGGCAAGATAGCGGGCACCGAGTATCTCGCGTACAGCGTCGATGCGAACGGTCGCGCTGCAGCTACGTTGATGGTGCAGATCCCTTCGACGTTTAGCCAGACGGCTCCTTGCATCGTTACCGCGACGGCGTCGGGCTCGCGCGGCGTCTACGGTGCCGTGTCGGCTGCAGGTGAATGGGGACTAAAGCGAGGTTGCGCAGTCGCCTACACCGACAAAGGAACCGGCAATGGTGCGCACGAGCTCGACACCAACACGATCACGTTGATTAACGGGCTCACGGCCAACGCAACTACCGCCGGCAACGCAAGCCACTTTACGGCTGCGTTGACGCGATCGCGAGCGAACGAGCTTTGCCATCACAAATCCTTTTCGCTATGCGTTCAAGCACGCGCATTCTCAAGCGAATTCGGAGAAGGACTGGGGACTGTTCACGCGGCAGGCGATCGAATTTGCACTGTGGGCGGTCAACGAGCAGTTCGCGCCGGTAGTGCCCGGAACCACTAACAAGCAGCGCACGTTTTTCGCATCCAACACGCTGGTAATCGCGGCATCTGTTTCGAACGGTGGCGGTGGCGCTCTGCTTGCAGCTCGAGGGGGACACGACCGGCTTGATCGATGCGGTGGTCGTCGGAGAGCCGCAAATCAACATGACGTTGCCGGCTGGGCTGATCGATATGCGCGGGGTGGTGTTAACTACTCGGCTACGGCGATTGGCCGGCCGCTCTATGACTATGCATCGCTGGCGAACATGCTGCAGCCGTGCGCAGCGCACTCACCGTCGGTGGCGGCATCGCCTTCGTTGGCGAGCGTGCCGATGGCAAGTGCGCAAAATCGCTGCGGCGCGCTGGCGATGATTGGCGATGTGAGCGGTGCCGACTTCATATCGCAAGTCGAATGACGCCTTGGCGAGGTTGCACGCTGCAGGTTACGAGCCGGAATCTGATCTGCTGCACGCGTCGCACTTTGCCTTCGCTACACCTGGGGTCGCAGTGACCTTCGCCAATGCATATGCGCGCGCCAGCGTGACGACAACCTATGCGGATTCAGCTTCGCCACGACAAATGCCGGTGGTGTGCCGGCCGCGGCGGCGATCTCACCAATGCTTACTGTCTTTGCCAACGGCAATGGCATTCCGCCTACAAACAACATCAATCTGATCTACAACAACGCCGCAGGAGGGCCGATCAACCACTTCGTCGCCAACGACAACTTTGCGTTCTTGGGTGCGCAGTGCCTGCGGCAGCTTTGGACTACGTCCAATGCTTCTGCGGTTGCAGTGCAGGCGGGCGTTAACGAAGTTCGAGGGACGGGCAACCTGCGCGCCAAGCCGGCGATCATCGTGCACGGGCGCGCAGATACGCAGGTTCCGGTTAACTTTACGTCGCGACCGTACTTTGGCACTAACAAGATTGTCGAAGGCGCGGCTAGCCGGCTTTCGTATATCGAAGTTCTCAATGCGCAGCATTTCGAAGCGTTCTTATCGATCGCCGGCTACGACACACGCTTCATTCCGATGCACTACTACGACAACCAAGCGCTCAACCTGATGTGGAACCATCTGCGCAACGGGACACCGCTGCCGCCATCACAAGTAATACGCACTACACCGCGTGGTGGCACACCGGGCGCGGCACCGCCGATCAACATCACGAATCTGCCGCCGATCTCGCTGACACCGGCGGCCGGCGACAGCATTGGCTTTACGGGAACATACAGTCCAGATTCCGAACTGATTCGAAGGCCCGTCCGCCGCCGTGATGCTTGCTTGCGGCGGCTTTTTTTCGTCGATCGTTAGCGGGCCGAATGCTAAGTGCGGATTTCGTGCTTTAGCATGCACGGCTCATTTTCCACACGGCAGCTTTCGATCCGCGCTTCCGCTCCCGCCTATCAGCATGACTGATCAATCACCTCCAACCGCGGCGCCGTCGCTTTCTCGCTTGGCGATCGACCGTACCACCGTCGTGCCGCGCCGTCGCCGCCCACTGTGGAAGCGTTGGTGGTTTTGGTCGATTGCGCTTGTTGTGCTCGCAGCGATCGCGTTGTTCGTCGCCCGCCGCAACGCCCCGCAGGCGGTCGAAATTGCAACCGTTGCTGCTGCATATCCGTCGGCGTCGGTGTCGGCGCTTAACGCGACCGGGCGGGTAGTCGCGGCGCGTCGCGCGTCGGTGTCGTCGAAAGGCACCGGCAGGCTCGAATGGCTCGGCGTGCAGGAAGGCCAACGCGTGACCGAGGGCGACATCATTGCTCGCCTTGAGAATCGCGATGTCGCTGCTGAGCGCGAGCAAGCGGCTGCGCAGATACAGGTCGCGCGCGCCAATCTGGCGCAGGGCCAGGCTGACCTGGAAGACGCACAAGCGGCGTTCAAGCGCGCGCAGGATCTGGCGCAGCAGAAATTCATCGCAGGGTCTGCACTCGACACGGCGGAAGCTCGCTATAACAAGGCACGCGCGGCTATCGATACGCTAAGAGCGCAGATCGCCGTGGCACAGGCGAACTATCGATCCGCAGAGGTCGCCTACGACCAGACGCTGATTCGGGCTCCGTTCACCGGAATGGTGTTGACCAAGAGCGCGAACGTAGGCGACATCGTGACGCCGTTTTCGGCGGCGGCCGGCACGACCGGTGCGGTTGTGACGATGGCCGACATGGAAACGCTCGAGGTCGAAGCCGACGTGTCGGAGTCTGCGATCGCAAAGATCACTGTCGGCCAGCCTGCCGAGATTCAGCTTGATGCGTTTCCCGAGCTGCGGTTGATCGGCGAAGTTAGCCGCATCGTGCCGACGGTCGATCGCAGCAAGGCGACGTTGCTGGTAAAGGTGAAGTTCGTCGAGCGTGATCCGCGCGTGCTTCCGGACATGAGCTCGAAGATCGCATTCTTATCGCGGTCATTGAAGTCCGACGAACGCACGCCGGTCGCAGCGCTGCGACCGGATGCAATCGTCAAGCGCGACGGCAAGGATGTCGTCTTCGTGGTCGGCAAGGACGACCAGGTGAAGCTGACTCCGGTGATAGTGGGCGCCAAGGTCGGCGACTTGGTGCGCGTCGATCTGGCCCCGGCAACGCGAGTCGTGATCGCGCCGACCGAGCGCATGATGGACGGCGCAGCCGTGACGGCCGCGAAGAAATAGCGATGGATGCCCGCGCGCATGCCGCGCATGAGCCGCGGGCGCTGGTCGAAATCGCGCATCTGTCCAAGGGGTACGTGCGCGGTGATCAGCAGGTCCCGGTGCTGACGGACATCAATCTAATAATTAACGAACGCGATTTTGTCGCGATGATGGGTCCGTCCGGATCGGGCAAGAGCACGCTGCTGAACCTGATCGCAGGCATCGACAAGCCCGACGCCGGATCACTGTTGATCGCAGGCGAAGACATCACGCAATTCAACGACAGCGAACTGGCCGACTGGCGTGCGCGCACGGTTGGCTTCGTGTTCCAGTTCTACAACCTGATGCCGGTGCTGACCGCGTTCGAAAACGTCGAGCTCCCGCTGCAGCTGACCTCGCTGTCGCGTGCCGAGCGGCGCGAGCGAGTGGACCTGCTGATGTCGATGGTGGGACTGTCCGACCGCAGCAAACACTATCCGAACGAGTTGTCAGGCGGCCAGCAGCAGCGAGTTGCAATCGCGCGAGCGTTGGTGACGGACCCGCTGCTGGTGATCGCCGACGAGCCGACCGGCGATCTGGACCGGCAATCGGCCGCAGACATCCTGAAATTGCTCGACCGATTGAACTTGGAGCTCGGCAAGACGATCGTGATGGTGACGCACGATCCGCGCGCCGCCGAAGCCGCGCATCATCTGATCTATCTCGACAAGGGTCAGTTGACCGACACCGTCCCGAGTCACTGAGCGGCGCACGGATGCTCTTCTTTTTGAACCTCGTCTTTCGCAACGTATTTCGCGCCAAGCTGCGAACGACGCTGACGATCGTCGGCCTGGTGATCGCCACGCTTGCGTTCGGCTTGCTGCAAACCGTTGTTCGCGCCTGGTACGCGGGATCGGACGCAGCATCCGCGACGCGGCTGATCACGCGCAATGCGATTTCTTTGACGTTTGCGATGCCGATTTATTACCGCGAAAAGATTCGCGCAGTGCCTGGGGTGACGGCGGTAGCGGTGTCCAACTGGTTCGGCGGAATCTATAAAGACCCAAAAAACTTCTTCGCGCAGTTTGCCGTGGATGCGCCGACTTACTTTCCGATGTTTCCGGAGTTCATTTTTCAGCCCGACGAGTTCCAGGCGTTCATGCGCGATCGTCGCGGTGCCGTCGTCGGCCGCCAGCTCGCCGACCTATACGGCTTCAAGATTGGCGACACGATTCCCTTGAAGAGCGGAATTTATCCCGGCAACTGGGAATTCAACGTGCGCGCGATCTACGACGCGAAGGATGAAACGACGATCACACGCCAGATGTATTTTCATTACGACTATCTGAACGAGCAGCTGAAACAGACGGCGCCCAGGCGTGCCGACCTGGCGGGCGTGTTTGTAGTCGGCATTAACGATGGCCCGTCGGCGCCCGACATCTCCCGCGCGATCGATGCCCAGTTCAAAAACTCGCTGGCCGAGACGCTGACCGAGACGGAAAAAGCATTCACGTTGAGTTTCGTGGCGATGGTCGAAACGATCATTACGGCGATCGAAGGTGTGAGCTACGTCGTCATACTGATCATCATGGCGGTGGCGGCCAACACGATGGCGATGACGGCGCGCGAGCGGCTGTCCGAATACGCGACCCTTAAAGCGCTTGGCTTCAAGCCTGGCAAGGTGGCCGCGATGATCATGGGGGAAGCGTTCTTGCTGGCGTTCGTCGGCGCCGGAATCGGCATGCTGCTGACTCCGTTCGTCGTGCAGATGTTTCATGCGATGACGATCAGCGTTTTCGCAAAGATGCCGTTGGTGGCCCACACGTTCTACCTGCAGGCGGCGTGCGCAGTGGTCGTCGGCTTGGTGGCCGGCATAGTTCCAGCGGTTCGCGCCGCCCGCGTCAAGATAGTCGATGGCCTGCGGCACATCGGTTGACGCTCGCACCCAATGCGTATTCCTTTTAGTTACATACGGCGCAACCTGTGGGTGCGCAAGCTGACCACCGCGCTAACCGCCGGCGGCATGGCGCTCGTCGTCTTCGTGTTCGCCGCGGTGCTGATGCTCGACGCCGGCTTGAAGGCGACGCTGGTGGCAACCGGCTCGCCGGACAACGTGGTGTTGATCCGCCAGGGCAGCCAGACCGAAGTGCAAAGCGGTGTCTTTCGCGATCAGGCGGCGCTGATCGAAACATCGCCCGAGATCGCGCGGAGTTCCGAGGGCCAGCCGCTGGTGTCAAAGGAAGTGGTCGTCTTGAACTCGCTTCCCAAGATCAGCGACGCGAACAAACGCAGCAATGTCGTGGTGCGCGGCTTGCCTGAGATGGGCAAGACCTTGCGGCCGCAGGTGCGCATCGTCGACGGCCGGATGTTTCGCGCGGGATCATCCGAGATCGTTGTCGGCAAGTCGGTCGCGCGCGGGTTTGCCGGCGTGGAGATCGGGCAGCAACTGTCGTTCGCGGGCAGGCAGTGGACGGTGGTCGGAGTGTTCGACGGAGGCAAGACCGCGTTTGACTCCGAAATCTGGGGCGATGTCGAGCAGATGATGCAAGCGTTTCGCCGCATCACGTATTCGGCGGTGATTGCGAAACTTGCATCGCCATCTTCGCTTGCCGCGCTGAAGGCGCGCCTCGATGATGACCCTCGCCTGAAGGTCGACGTCAAGCGCGAAGCCCAGTTTTACGCAGACCAATCGTCCAGCCTGTCGAACTTCATCACGATTCTTGGCATGGCGCTGTCGGTGATTTTCTCGATTGGCGCGATGATCGGCGCGGCGATCACGATGTATTCGGCGGTTGCGACCCGGACCGCTGAAATCGGAACGCTGCGCGCGCTGGGATTCCCGCGCACGTCGATACTGGTCGCATTCCTGATCGAGTCGCTGTTGCTGGCGCTGGTCGGCGGATTGTTCGGGTTGTTCGCGGCCAGCTTCCTGACCGCGATCACGATTTCGACCACTAATTTTCAGTCGTTCTCAGAACTCGCCTTTGCCTTCACGTTGACCCCAGGCATCGTTATCTCAGCACTCGTATTTTCGATCGTGATGGGATTTGTCGGCGGGTTCTTACCCGCGATCAAGGCGAGCCGCATGAAAATCGTCGACGCGCTGCGCGCCGACTAGCAGGGCAGTGTTTTCCGACGCTACTGTCGGTCGCGAAATTGGCGACCAATTGCAGTTCCGCCGTCGCGAAACCCCAGTAAGCGCCACGATGTCTCGGCGAGCATGTGCTCGATACGGAGAGTCATCGCATGACACGCACTCTGACGGCATTGGCGCTTGGCGCCGCTTCGCTAACGACGGGTTGCATCGTCGTTCCCCTTAACGCCGACGGAACGTACGCATATCCGATCGGAGCGGCTCCGCCTATGCCCGTCGTTCAGCGGCGCCTACTTCGCAAACGCTACCGGTGCGGCTGTACCCGACCAACCAGGCCGCCACGTCGAGCGGCATGATCGCCGGCACTGTCACCAATCACTTGAACGGTCGCGGCACGTTCACGTTGAACGTCGGCGACGAAATGATGTCGGGCGAGGCGACCCGATCGGGAGGATCGAATGCGCGCACCGGCGTTGCCAACGCGTACGGTGCACGCGGTTCCTACGCTAATTGCCGCTACACGATGAACACCGCAACGCAAGGTACCGGCAGCTGCACGTTTTCCAATGGCGGGCAGTACCAGCTGCATATTGGCACCTAGGAACGGGTTATGCTTTGAGTACGCTCGAGCTAACAGAGCATCTGGCCGGAGAACTCAAGGAGACCCCATGAAACGACGTGACTTTTCGATTGCCGCCGCCGCGACGGTAGCCGCAACCCAATTTGGTCTGCTACGTAGCGCGAGCGCGCAGCAGTTGGGGGCGGTCAAGATGATGATTCCGGCGAATCCCGGTGGCGGTTGGGATCAGACCGGGCGCTCGCTGGCGGCAGCGATGCAAAGCGCCAAGACCGTGCAGACGGTGCAGTTCGATAACAAAGGCGGAGCCGCTGGCACGATCGGGCTCGTCCAATTCGTCAACAGCGCGAAAGGCGATCCGAATGCGCTGATGGTGGGCGGCATGGTGATGGTCGGCGGCATCGCATTGAACAAGTCGCCGGTCGACTTGACGATGGTGACGCCCATCGCCCGGCTGACCAGCGAGTATGAGGTGATCGTGGTTCCAGCGAACTCGCCGTTCAAGACGATGGGCGACCTGGTCAAGGCGTTCAAGGCAGATCCCGGCAAGGTGTCGTGGAACGGCGGTTCGGCAGGCGGCTCCGATCACATCCTGGCTGGCTTGATTGCGCGCGCAGTCGGTGTCGATCCCGCCAAGATCAACTACATTGCGTCCAAAGGCGGTGGCGACCAGGTCGCGGCGATCGTCGGCGGCCATGTCACCGCCGGCATCGCGGGCGTGGGCGAGTTCCAAGAACACATCAAGGGCGGGCGCATGCGTGCGCTGGCGGTGTCGGGGCCGAGCAAGATCGACGGCATTCCGACGCTGAAGGAGCAAGGCATCGATGTCGTGTTGGGCAACTGGCGTGGCGTTTTCGGAGCCCCTGCAATTTCAACCGCGCAGCGGGATGCGCTGGTTTCAGCCGTCAAGACCGGCTACGGATTCGCCGGCATGGAAGGAAACGCTGACCAAGTACGGTTGGGATCGGTGTCTACCTCGCCGGAGACGACTTCAAGAAATTCCTCGACGAAGACATCAAGCGCATCAATACGATCATCGATTCGCTAGGCCTTAAGAAATAGGAATAGCCATGGCCCGTGGGACGCCGGGTTCGCGCGCCGAGCTGGTGATTTCGCTCGGCGTGCTGCTGCTGGGCATCGGTGCGACGATCGTTGCATGGAGGCTGCCGGAGGCAGGCGGCTACGCACGCATCGGTCCCAACGTCGCGCCGAAGATCGTGTCGGCGGGGCTGATCTTGCTCGGCATATGGCTGCTGGCTGAAGTATTCACCGGCGGCTTTCGCTCCCGGGTGCCCGACGATCCCGTTGAGCGCGGCGAGCACGCGTTCGTGTGGAGTGCCTTTGCCTGGGTCAGCGCCGGACTGATCGCGCAAATGGCGCTGATTCACACGGCCGGGTTCGTGATTGCCGCCGCCGCGCTGTTGGCCTGCGTGGCGCGCGGTTTTGGCAGCACGCGCTGGGTGCGCGATCTGGCCATCGGACTGGTTCTCGGCCTGCTGGTGTTCTCTTTTCTTCGTGCGCTTCCTGAATGTCAATCTGCCGGCGGGCTGGCTGCAGCCGATCCTGGGCGGCGCGGGAATATGACCGAGACATTGAATGCGCTGATGTCTGGATTCGGCGTCGCGCTGCAGCCGATGAATCTGCTGTGGGGCTTCGTCGGCGTCACGCTGGGTACGGCGATCGGGGTGTTACCCGGAGTCGGTCCGGCGCTGACGGTCGCGATGCTGTTGCCGTTGACGGCCAAGCTCGACCCAACCGGGGCGCTGATCATGTTTGCCGGCATCTACTACGGCGCGATGTACGGTGGATCGACGACGACCATCCTGCTGAACACGCCTGGGGAATCGGCGTCGATCGTGACCGCGCTCGAGGGCAACAAGATGGCGCGCCGCGGGCGCGCCGGCCCGGCCCTGGCGACCGCAGCGATTGGTTCGTTCGTGGCTGGAACGATCGCGACGCTGCTGTTGACGGTGCTCGCACCGATCGTGGTCGAAGTCGCTTTGAAATTCGGACCGGCAGAATACTTTGCGTTGATGGTGTTCGCGTTCGTCACGGTCGCGGCAGTGTTGGGAAGCTCAACTGTGCGCGGGCTGACGATGCTGTTCCTGGGCCTGCTGTTGGGTCTGGTCGGCATCGATGATCAAACCGGGCAGATGCGCTTTGCATTTGGCGTGCCGGAATTGCTGGACGGTATTGACGTCGTCGTGCTCGCCGTCGGGCTGTTTGCGGTCGGGGAAGGGTTGTACATGGCCTCCTACCAGAGCCGGCAGGAGGAAAAAATTGAGCAGGTGCGCGGCTCGTTGCTGATGTCGAAAGAGGATTGGCGACGTTCGTGGCCTGCGTGGCTACGCGCCACCTTCATCGGCTTTCCGTTCGGCACGATACCGGCCGGCGGCGCAGAGATCCCAACTTTCCTGTCATACGCTCTGGAGAAGAAGCTAACGAAGCATCCAGAGGAGTTCGGCCACGGCGCGATCGAAGGCGTTGCCGGTCCCGAAGCTGCAAACAATGCGGCCTCGGCCGGCGTGCTGGTGCCGCTGCTGACGCTCGGCATTCCGACTTCGGCCACGGCGGCCATCCTGCTTGCAGCGTTCCAGAACTACGGCCTGCAGCCGGGACCGCTGCTGTTCCAGACGCAGGCGACGCTGGTGTGGGGGCTGATCGCCAGCATGTACATCGGCAACATCCTGTTGCTGGTGCTTAATCTGCCGCTGATCGGGCTGTGGGTGAAGGTGTTGTCGATCCCGAAGCCGTTGCTTTATGGCGGCATTCTGGTCTTTGCAACGCTGGGTGCCTACAGCCTGCACCAGTCGGTAACCGATCTGGTCACACTGTATGTGTTCGGCCTGCTGGGCTTCGTGATGCGGCGCTGGGGATTCCCTGTCGCACCGGTCGTGATCGGATTGATACTCGGACCGCTTGCCGAATCGCAATTCCGTAAGGCGCTCGCGATTAGCCAGGGCGATCCGAGCGTGTTCTTTACGCATCCGATATCGGCGTTTCTTCTCGTACTGACGACGGCGTTAATCGTCGTACCGTGGATCGTTCGCATATGGCGCCGCCGTAAGCCTCGACAGTTGGTGTGAGCGATATCGAGCCTTCAAGCGCCGCGCCCCGCGCGGCGTTTTCATTCTGGCGAGGGCTCGGCGCAATAGCGGTGGCGCTTGCCGGCGCGCTCGTGTGTGTTTACCTGAAAACGCCACTGCCATGGTTGATCGGCCCCTTGGTAGCGGTCGCCGCCATAAGCATGAGCCATGGCAAGATCGCTGCGCCGCCGCTGGCGCTCGAAGGCGGGGCAATGGGCGATCGGTGTTGCGCTCGGCCTGTACTTTTCGCCCGACGTCGTGCGCGAGATTGTGCGGCTGTCGCCTTGGATTGCGCTGGCCGTCGTGTTCTCGATCTTGCTCGGGTGGCTAGGCGCTTGGCTGTTGGCGAAAACCGTTCGAGCCGACGCACCGACCGCGTTCTTCGCAATGGCGATCGGCGGTGCGCCCGAGATGGCCGCACAGGCGCACCGCAACGGCGGTCAGGTCGACAAGGTGGCAGCGTCGCACGCGCTGCGCATCATGCTGGTGGTCTTGATCGTTCCGTTCGCGTTCAACGCCATGAACGTGCACGGGCTTGATCCTTACGCGCCGCTGGCGCAAAACCTTTTCGTGGACCGGCTTTATCGTGTTGGTCGCAATCACCGCGGCAGCTGCAGCGGTAATGGAGCGGTTCAAGTCGCCTAACAGTTGGATGATTGGGCCCTTATTAGCCGCAGCCGCTGGTCACCGCCACCGGTCATAGCTTTTCGACATTCCCCGCAGGGGTCGTCAACGCCGGTCAATTGTTGATCGGTGTCTCGCTCGGGTCGCGCTTCACGCCGGAATTCTTCGGCGCTGCACCGCGCTTCTTGTCGGCGGTCGCCGCGATTTCACTGCTGTACATGGTGCTGGCGGCGGGATTTGCGGGCCTGCTTGCGCAAGGCTCGGGCTTGCCGTGGCCGACGGCGACGATCGCGACGACGCCCGGGGGGATCGGTGAAATGGCGTTGACCGCGCAGGCATTACAGCTGGGTGTGCCAATCGTGACCGCGTTTCACACAATTCGCCTGCTTGCGCTGTTGCTGACGGTCGGCGCAATGTATCGGTATTGGAGAAAGTGGATGGCGCGCCGTGCAAGGTAAATCGACTTCGCCGCAGCTTGCGACAGCATTGGCGCCGGAACTCGAGCTAACGCCGTTGGTGGCTGCGGCTAAGCACGATGCCGATGAATTCCTACAGGCGGTTCTTGAATCGAAAGCTACGCTCGCGCGCTGGATGCCTTGGTGTCACGCGGACTATGGCCGCAGCAGACGTCGAGCGCTGGTTCGAAACAGCGGACCAGATGTGGACCAATCAAACCGCGTTTCCGATGTTGATCCGACGCAAGAGCGACGGCGCGCTTCTCGGTGGCGCCGGTCTGCATGACGTGTTGTTGTACGGCAAGCGAGAGGCCGAACTCGGCTATTGGGTGCGCAAAGCCGCGCGTGGTCGCGGTGTTGCCAGCACGGCGATTCGCGCGATCGCTGCGTTTGGATTCAACGAGCTGAAGCTGGTGCGCGCGTCGATGCGGATTCGACTTGACAACACGTCGAGCCGTCGCGCTGCGGAGCGTGCCGGCGCCAGCTTTGAAGGCGTGACTCGACACGGAATTGTGCACGGCGACGCACGCTTTGACGCCGCACACTATTCGCTGCTGCCGGCCGATATGACGCGGCCGTGGTCGCCCTAGCGCCGGATCCGCCGCGGCTAGCTTTTTGGCAAACGCTGGTGTAGCGTCAAATCGCAGTCGACTATCGCTGTGGGATCGCTCCATCAAGTTCGTTCGATGAATTCGGAAGCCATTGCCAGCGGCGCAGCCTCAACGTGCCGCTCCTGTCGCAGTACTCCTTCGTCACTCCTTGGAAATCCCAGCCATCGCTTGCGCGTCGCGGGCGCTTCCCGCGTTTCTTCGGAGTTATGAAATGCCGACAGGGACAGTGAAATGGTTTAACGAAACCAAGGGCTTTGGCTTTATCAAGCCCGATGATGGCGGGGCTGATCTGTTCGCACACTACAGTGGCATCAAAGCAAAGGGGTTCCGTACCTTGAAGGAAAACCAGAAGGTCGAGTACCAAGTACAGCAGGGTCAAAAAGGTCCGCAGGCGGTAGAGATCGACATCGTCGCCTAACTTCAGCTAACTGCTTCGGTGGCTCCTTCGCAGGGGCCACCGTTTTGTGGACATGCCACCGCTCGGCCAAGCCGCTGCGACCGACCCGGCTAGAATGGCCGGCCCGCCGTTTGCAACGGACAACGAGCGCTTCGCGAACGACGAAGTGACGATTGGAGGCAGGTAATGAGCGCAGTGCTTTCCGGAGCGGTGACCGCTCCGTCGTACGTCAAAAACACAAAGCTCAAGGCCTGGGTGAATGACGTCGCGCGCTTGGTGCAGCCGGCGCGTGTCGTCTGGTGTGATGGATCGCAGCAGGAGTACGACCGGTTGTGTGACGAGCTTGTGGCCGCCGGCACCTTTCGCCGGTTGAATGCGACCAAGCGACCGGGCAGTTTTCTCGCACTTTCCGATCCGCTGGATGTCGCGCGGGTCGAAGACCGTACCTTCATTTGCAGCGAAACCAAGGATGACGCGGGCCCGACCAATCACTGGATCGATCCGGCGCAGATGCGAGCGACGTTGAACGGGTGTTCGCGGGCTCGATGCGCGGCCGCACGATGTACGTGATCCCATTTTCGATGGGTCCGTTGGGCAGCCCCCTTTCGCAGATCGGCGTCGAGATTTCCGACAGCGCCTACGTCGTCGTCAACATGCGGATCATGACGCGCATGGGGCGCGCAGTCGTTGATGCGCTCGGACCCGACGGCGAGTTCGTGCCGTGCGTTCATTCGGTTGGTAAGCCCCTGGCGGCCGGTGAAAAGGATGTGCCGTGGCCGTGCAACGCGACCAAGTACATCGTCCACTTTCCGCAGACGCGCGAAATTTGGTCGTTCGGATCCGGCTATGGCGGCAATGCATTGCTCGGAAAGAAATGTCTGGCGCTGCGCATCGCATCGTGCATGGCGCGCGATGCGGCGCAGACCGACGGGCTTGGTTGGCTCGCCGAGCACATGCTGGTCCTTGGAGTTACATCGCCCGCGGGCAAGAAATATCACATCGGCGCTGCGTTTCCGTCGGCGTGCGGCAAGACCAATTTCGCGATGCTGATTCCGCCTGCAGCGTTTTCGGGCTGGACCGTAACGACCGTCGGCGAGGACATCGCGTGGATCAAGCCGGGCAAGGATGGGCGGCTGTACGCGATCAATCCGGAAGCCGGCTTTTTCGGCGTAGCGCCCGGCACCTCGGAAAAAACCAATCGCAATGCGATGGCGACACTGCGCGAGGATGTGATCTTCACCAACGTCGCGTTGACCGATGACGGTGACGTCTGGTGGGAAGGCATGGGGCCCGCGCCCGCTCACCTGATCGACTGGCAGGGAAAAGACTGGACGCCAAAGGACGGCGAAGCGGGGCGCAAAGCAGCGCATCCGAATGCGAGGTTTACGGTACCCGCGGCGCAGTGCCCCGCCATTGACGACGATTGGGAGGATCCGAGTGGCGTTCCACTTGATGCGTTCCTCTTTGGTGGCCGTCGCTCAACTACTGTTCCGCTGGTGACGGAGGCTCGCGACTGGGTTGAAGGCGTCTACATGGCAGCGACAATGGGCTCGGAAACCACTGCGGCGCAGGCAGGCGCGCAGGGCGTGCTGCGCCGTGACCCGTTCGCGATGCTGCCGTTTTGCGGCTACAACATGGGTGACTACTTTGCGCACTGGCTGGCGCTTGGGCGCCGGCGTAGCGGCCAAGGGTGCCCGGCCGCCGAAAATCTTCACGGTCAATTGGTTTCGCACGGGTGACGATGGCAAATTCGTATGGCCCGGCTTTGGCGAGAACATGCGCGTGCTGAAATGGATCGTTGACCGGGTGGAAGGTCAAAGCTTCGGGTACCGAGCATGTGTTTGGTGTGTCCCCGCGCTATGAAGATATGGAGTGGCAAGGTCTGGAGTTCCCGCGCGCGAAGTTCGACGCGATCACTTCGATCAACCTCGATGACTGGCGCAAGGAAATTCGTTCGCACACGGAGTTGTTCGCCAAACTGGCAGGTAGGTTGCCGCGCGAGCTCGAAGACGCCAAGCGCAAATTTGCACATCGGCTCGGCGAATAAGCACCAACGCGAGTCCCGAGTAGAAGCACGGGGCTCTTTGCGCTTGCAACCCCCAGGGTTTTTACAGATACTCGCGCTTCCCCGATGAGTACGCCTGATGTCATTCTCGAAACCCGCGGCCTCACCAAGGAGTTCAAGGGCTTTGTCGCCGTCGATAACGTCAACTTGAAGGTCCAGCGCGGCACGATTCACGCGCTGATCGGACCGAACGGCGCCGGCAAGACGACCTGCTTCAATCTGTTAACGAAATTTCTGACGCCGACGCGCGGCCAGATTCTCTTCAACGGCATCGACATCACACGCGACTCGCCGGTCCAGGTTGCTCGGCGTGGGATCGTGCGTTCGTTTCAAATCTCATCTGTGTTTCCGCACCTAACGGTGCTGGAGAACGTGCGAATCGCGTTGCAACGTGCGACGGATCAATCGTTTCGCTTCTGGCGCAGCGAGAGAGTGCTGCACTCGATGAATGGACGCGCGCTCGAGTTGCTGGACCAGGTGGATCTGGGCTCTTTCGCTCACGTCGAAACGGTGTCGCTTCCTTACGGCCGCAAGCGAGCGCTTGAAATCGCAACGACGTTGGCGACGGAGCCGGAACTGATGCTGCTGGACGAACCCACGCAAGGCATGGGGCACGAAGATGTGGCGCGCGTGACCGAATTGATCAAGCGCGTTGCTGCCGGCCGCACCGTGATGATGGTGGAGCACAACATGAGCGTCATCTCGGGCATTTCGGATCGCATCACGGTGCTGGCGCGCGGAGCGTTACTGGCCGAGGGGCCGTACGAGCAGGTATCGAACGATCCGGCAGTCAAGGAAGCGTATATGGGAACGGCACAGACTCAGCTTGAAGGAATCGGACATTAGAAGTGCCATGACTGCAGCGCTCGAAATCAAGAATCTGCACGCCTGGTATGGCGAATCGCACATCCTGCATGGCGTCGATTTGCACGTCGCGCAAAGGTGAAGTCGTGACCTTGTTGGGACGTAACGGCGCGGGGCGCACGACGACGATGAGGTCGATCCTCGGACTGACCGGTGCGCGCAAGGGTTCGATCCAGGTCGATGGCAAAGAGACGATCGGCCTGAGAACGTATCGCATCGCACATCTCGGAATTGGCTATTGCCCCGAAGAACGCGGCATTTTTGCGAGCCTGTCGTGCGAGGAAAACCTGATGCTGCCGCCGCAGGTAGGAGCCGCGGTCAATGGGAACAGCGGCATGAGCGTCGATGAGATTTACGCGATGTTTCCTAACTTGAAGGAACGTGCGAAGTCTCAAGGCTCGCGCCTGTCGGGCGGTGAACAGCAGATGCTCGCTGTGGCGCGCATACTGCGCACCGGTGCGCATCTGCTGCTGCTGGATGAGATTTCAGAAGGCCTGGCGCCGGTGATCGTCAACAAGCTGGCGGAGATGATCCGGACTCTGAAAGCCAAGGGCTACACCATCGTGATGGTCGAACAGAACTTCCGCTTTGCGGCGCCTCTGGCCGACCGTTTTTATGTCATGGAGCACGGCAAGATCGTTGAATCGTTCGCCGCAGCGCAACTGCGCGCGAAGGAAGCAACGCTGCACGAGCTTCTTGGAGTTTGACTAACACACCGTTGAATCGGGATCGAGTGAAGGAGAAGCAATGAAGTTGAACAAAATATGTGCCGCGCTGGCGGCATGCGGTCTAGCGTTCGGCACGTCGGTCGCCGGCGCGCAGACACTTTCCGGCGACAAGATCACCATCGGCTTCATTACCGACATGTCTTCGCTGTACTCAGACATCGACGGTCCGGGCGGTGTCGAAGCGATCCGCATGGCCATCGCAGACATGCAAAAGGAATTTCCGGGCAAGAAAATCGAGCTGATTTCGGCAGACCATCAAAACAAGGCCGACATCGCATCTTCGAAGGTGCGCGAGTGGATCGACCAGAACGGCGCTGACGTGATCATCGGCGGCACCAATTCGGCCACTGCGCTCGCGGCTGCGAAAGTGGCTACCGAGAAGAAGAAGCCCTACATCTCGGTCGGCGCGGCCTCATCGCGCTTGACCAATGAAGATTGCTCGCCGTACATCGTGCACTACGCATACGACACGTCGCACTCGCCAAGGGCACCGGCGCGGCGGTCGTGAAGAGCGGCGGCAAGAGCTGGTTCTTCCTGACCGCGGACTACGCATTTGGCCACTCGCTCGAAAAGGACACCGGCGACGTCGTGAAGGCAGCCGGCGGCACAGTGGTCGGCGCAGTGCGTCATCCGCTGTCGGCGTCCGACTTCTCTTCATTCCTGCTGCAGGCTCAGAACAGCAAGGCGCAGATTCTCGGGCTCGCAAACGCCGGTGGCGACACGATCAACTCGATCAAGGCCGCCAACGAGTTCGGCGTCACCAAGAACATGAAGCTCGCCGGCCTGCTGATGTTCATCAACGACATCCACAGCCTCGGCTTGCCGACCACACAGGGCATGTACCTGACCGATGGCTGGTACTGGAACCAGATCAGCCGAATCGCGTGCATGGGCGCAGAAATTCTTCGGCAAGATGAAGCGCATGCCGTCGATGCTGCAGGCGGGCGACTACTCGGCCGTTTCCACCTATCTGGCAGCGGTCAAGGCTGCCGGTACCGATGAAGCCGACGCGGTGATGGCGCAGCTGAAGAAGCAGAAGATCAACGACATGTTCGCCAAGGGCGGCTACATCCGTGCCGACGGCCGCATGATCCACGAGATGTATCTGATGCAGGTGAAGACCCCGGCTGAATCGAAGGAGCCGTGGGACTACTTCAAGGTTGCACAGACCATCCCGGGCGAAGAGGCGTATCAGCCGCTCGCAGCAATCGAAGTGCTCGCTGAGTAGACGAAGAAGTAATGCCTCGCCGGGTTTAAGCGGCCGTGTTGCGCCGTTTAGCCCGGCGGCCTTTCCCCTTGCCGTCGTGACCGAACTCTTTGGCATTCCACTGCCAGCTCTGTTGAGCCAGCTGCTTCTTGGGCTTGGTCAACGGCTCGTTCTACGCGATCCTGTCGCTTGGTTTGGCGGTGATCTTCGGATTGCTGAACGTCATCAATTTTGCGCACGGCGCGCTCTACATGATGGGCGCCATCTTTGCCTGGATGGGGCTCACCTACTTCGGGCTCAATTACTGGGTGATGCTGATAGTGGCGCCGCTGCTGGTTGGCGTATTTGGCGTCATCATCGAGCGGCTGTTGCTGCGGCACTTGTACAAGCTTGATCATTTGTACGGCCTGCTGCTGACCTTTGGTTTGACGCTGCTGATCGAAGGATTTTTCCGCTCGTTCTACGGCGTGTCGGGGTTGCAGTATCAAGTGCCGGAGCAGCTGAGCGGCGCGCGCAATCTGGGCTTCATGATCTTGCCCAACTACCGAGCGTGGGTCGTGCTTGCTTCGCTGATCGTTTGCTTGGGCACGTGGTACGTGATCGAGCGCACCAAACTTGGAGCGCTGCTGCGCGCCGGTACTGAAAACGCCAAGTTGACCGAAGCGTTCGGCGTCAACGTGCCGTTAATGGTGACTTTGACTTACGGCTTTGGCGTTGCGCTCGCTGCCTTTGCCGGCGTGCTTGCGGCGCCGATACTGCAGGTGCAGCCGCTGATGGGAAGCAATCTGATCATCGTCGTATTTGCGGTGGTGGTCATCGGTGGCATGGGATCAATCATGGGCTCCATTCTCACCGGCCTTGGCCTAGGCGTCATCGAAGGCTTTACGCGCGTCTTTTATCCCGAGGCATCTGCCACCGTCGTTTTCGTCATCATGGCGATCGTGCTGTTGCTGCGGCCTGCGGGTTTGTTCGGCAAGGAGAAGTAGGGTGAAGCTAACTAGAGAGTTCGCCATTTTTCTTGCACTGCTGGTGCTGGTTGCGCTGTTGCCGGTGTTCGGTGCGTATCCGGTCTTCGTGATGAAGGTGATGTGCTTCGCGCTGTTTGCGTGCGCGTTCAATTTGTTGATCGGCTACACGGGGTTGTTGTCATTTGGCCATGCGGCGTTTCTGGGAGTTGCTGCGTACGCCGCGGGCCACGCACTGAAGGTATGGGGCGTGCCGACCGAAGTGGGACTGCTGGTCGGCACGTTGGCCGGCGCGGCGCTGGGCTTCGTGATGGGCGCGCTCGCGATCCGTCGCAGCGGCATCTACTTTTCGATGATCACGCTGGCATTGGCACAGATGCTTTATTTTCTTTTTCTGCAGGCACCGTTTACCGGCGGTGAGGACGGGCTGCAGAGTGTGCCGCGCGGCACCCTGCTCGGTTTTATTGACCTGACCAAGGACCTGACGCTTTACTACGTCGATCCTGGGCATCTTCGTGCTCTCGTTCTTGCTCATCTATCGGACCGTGCATTCGCCATTCGGTCAGGTACTGAAAGCGATCCGCGAAAACGAACCGCGCGCCACCTCGCTGGGTTACGACGTCGCGCGCTTCAAGTTGCTTGCGTTTGTGTTGTCGGCTGCGCTGGCGGGATTGGCGGGTGCAAGCAAGACGCTGGTGCTCGGTTTTGCCACGTTGACCGATGCCCACTGGACCACGTCCGGGCTGGTGATCCTGATGGTGCTCGTGGGTGGGATGGGCACGATGCTCGGACCGATCCTGGGTGCCTTCATTGTGGTTGCGCTCGAAAACAAGGTCGGTGACATCGGCGCATTCCTTGGCCGCACGACAGGCATCGAGTGGTTCAACGGACTTGGCGAGGCGGTGACGATCGTGATCGGGTCTGATCTTCGTCATCTGCGTTATGGCATTTCGTCGTGGGCTGGTCGGCGAATTTCAGGCTTGGTGGTCGCGTCGTCGCGCACCTTTGGCAGTCGCTACGTAACTGCGCTTGCGTCGTAACTGCGGGACGCTTCAAGAGCCCGCAAACAGGGCGTTATCACCTCTTATCGGCTAAACGGAGTCTGTAAAGACGACATCTTCGTCGATACAATCGATCGATCCGGGCTTTCGCTCCGCACGACCAGCGCACTTGCCGCACTCCTCATAACACGCATGGCGTTAAACGTTTCGATGATGTATCGACGGACCGATCGTGGCGTGCGCGAGGTCTATGAAAAGTCGCATCAGTTCACGCAAAGCGAGCGGCTGATCCTGATCTTGTTGGACGGCCGTCTCAACGTCGCGGGTCTAAAGACGCGACTCCCCAGCCTGAACGATGAGCGCATCGAGCGCGCGCTGCGCAAGTTGCAGGCTGCGAACTTGGTCGAGCCGATCAGCTATGAGGCAGGTAAAGGCAACGGATCGGTGGCGCCTGACACGACCCCCCTCGAACCTGAAGCGGTCGCGCATTTTTTGGAACAGACCGATCTCGATCCGGTCACGGTCTTCGGCGACTCCGAGGAAGCTGTCGCCGCGGAGATGGTGCGCGCCAGTGTCGAGCGAGCTGCCGCGCAGCTCGCGCGGGAAGTTACGATCATGGGCCGGCCAGTTGGATCGCCAGAGCCTGTTCGAAAGGCGAGGTCTGACAAACCAGAGCCGGAGAGTAAGCGCTCGCACAGACGTCGCGGCAAGCGGCTCGATACGACCACCACCATATCGTCTGAACTGAACGGCGCCTCGACGCATTGGGCGATTACGACGGTCAACGTTCCGGATCGGCTGGACCTGCAGGAAGAACGAGACCGCGCCGAGGCAGACGAGTATTCGGACGGGAGGCGCCGCGAGATTCTGCGCGTATGGATGAAGCGGCTCTTGATGGTTGCAGTCCTCGCCGTCATCGCAGCCGGCATCTACGCGACTGTGGCACCACTGCGCGAGGAAACTTCGGCGGCGCGCGTGGCCGAACGCTTGACCGCTGTATTCAGGCGACCCGTTGTTGTCGCGGACAGCGACTTCAGATTTTCTCCGACCCCGCGCCTGATCGTGCGCGGTATCGATGTCGGCGGCCAGTTCAAGGCCGACGAGATTTCGCTGCTGATCAACTGGAAAGATCTCTGGAGCGCGATACGCGGCGGTAACTGGGTCTGGAGCGAAGCGCTCATAGCGCCGCTAGTCGTGACGCCGGCGCAAGCGGCTTACATCGTTCGCACGCTACCGGGCGGCGCACGCGAGTTACCGAGCAAGATTTCTACGATCCGCTTTGCATCGGTACGAATCGCCGACTCGCGCCTGTTTCCCGACGCATTCGAAGGGGTTTTGCGTCGTACGAGCGACGGCACATTTGGCCCGCTTGTGTTGCGGCCACTAAACATCGACGGGACGATGCAGTTGTCGTTTCGACCGGGGCGATTGCCCGATCGCCGCGAGTCGATCGAGTTCCGGTTGAGCGCTGACCGCTGGATGCCGCCATTCGGGCCAAGGGTTCGGTGGAACGAAATTCAGGCGACTGGGCGCATCTTCGACAATGTGATCGAAGTTTCCGACTTCACGCTCGCGGGATTCTTCGGCATGACGAGCGGTACCGTCTACGCGGCGACCGATGTCGAATGGGCCATTACCGGCATAGCCGGCGCTTCCAATATCGACGTCGAGTCTGTCTTGCAGACGCTGCGACCAGCCGGACAAGCGCCGAGCGGCGAGGGCCCGCCGACAGCAGTACAGGGAACCGCGACGATGAGTCTGACGATGGCCGGCCATGGTGCGAGCCTGGACGACGCAATTGCACGTACCGCTATCGCCGGGCCGTTTCAGATTCGCTGGGCGACACTGAACGGAATCAACCTGGGCCTCGCGGCTTCGCAGGGTGCGATGGCGGCGGGCCAGACCCGCTTCACCGAGTTCGACGGAGTGATGGCTGCATCTGCGAATGGCGTGCACTTCGAAGATACTGGTGGCCGTGCCGGAGCGATGGCCGCGCGCGGCGACTTCACCGTTGCGCCTGACCTGGCGCTGGCGGGCGGAGTTCGGGTAGAGCTCGGCACTAATCGTGTGCAGGCGCCGGTTAGTTTGCGCGTGCGCGGAACCGCGCTCGATCCACGCTTTAGCCAGTAGTCCGCTGTTTCACGTGAAACATTCGCGCGGCTCCTAGCGGAGCTGCTGTTTCACGTGGAACAATCCCTTGCGTTGGCCTCGCTGCGTATACTTCCGCCTGCTGCGCGATACGAGTTGGCGATTTTCCCCAACATTGACGCGTTGCGAGACGATTTCACTCGCACCGATGCAATTTCCCGAATCCTTTGATGTGATCGTGGTGGGCGGCGGCCACGCCGGAACCGAGGCTGCGCTGGCGGCTGCGCGCATGGGCGCCAAGACGCTGCTGTTGACGCACAGCCTGGAAACGCTGGGCCAGATGTCGTGCAACCCGTCGATCGGTGGCATCGGCAAGGGCCATCTAGTCAAGGAAATCGACGCGCTCGGGGGCGCCATGGCGGCCGCGACCGACGAAGCCGGAATTCAGTTCCGGATTTTGAATCGCTCGAAGGGCCCCGCGGTGCGCGCCACGCGTGCACAGGCCGATCGGGTGCTTTATCGCCAGGCGATTCGCACGCGACTAGAAAACCAAGCCGAACCTGTGGCTGTTCCAGCAGCCCGTTGACGATCTGCTGCTCGAAGGCGGCAGAGTTCGTGGCGCGGTTACTCAGTCGGGCATCCGTTTCAATGGCTCGACGGTTGTGTTAACGGCTGGCACGTTTTTGAACGGACTTGTCCACATCGGATTAAGCAACTACGTCGCCGGGCGTGCGGGTGATCCGGCCGCCGTCTCTCTTGCTGCGCGGCTGAAGGAAATGCAGCTTCCACAGGGTCGGTTAAAGACGGGGACGCCACCGCGCATCGACGGCCGTACGATCGACTTTGCCGCCTGCGAAGAGCAGTTGGGTGAGACCGATCCGGTGCCCGTGTTTTCGTTTCTCGGGTCACCCGAACAACATCCGCGGCAGGTGTCGTGCTGGATCACGCACACCAACGAGCGTACGCATGAGCTGATCCGAGCGAACCTCGATCGGTCACCGATGTATTCCGGAGTGATCGAAGGCATCGGCCCGCGGTATTGCCCGTCGATCGAGGACAAGATTCATCGGTTCGCCGGCAAGTCGAGTCACCAGATATTTTTGGAGCCGGAGGGCCTGAGCACTCAGGAGGTCTATCCAAACGGCATCTCGACCGTCATTGCCTTTTGACGTGCAGCTGCAGGTCGTGCGGTCGATCGCTGGAATGCAGCAAGCTCACCTCGTTCGCCCCGGCTACGCCATCGAGTACGACTACTACGATCCGCGCGCGCTGAAAAGCTCGCTCGAGACCAAGGCCATCGATGGGCTGTTCTTTGCCGGGCAGATCAACGGGACGACCGGATATGAAGAAGCGGCGGCGCAGGGGTTGCTCGCCGGTATCAACGCGGCGCTCAACGCTGCTGGCCGTGACGCATGGTGCCCGGCACGTAATGAGGCTTACCTCGGCGTGCTGGTCGACGATCTGATCACGCGTGGCGTCGCCGAGCCATATCGGATGTTCACGAGCCGCGCCGAGTATCGGCTGTCGCTGCGCGAGGACAACGCCGACGCACGGCTGACGCAGATCGGCCGCAGCCTCGGGTGCGTCAATGACATTCGCTGGGATGCGTTTTGCCGCAAGCGGGACGCAGTGGCGCAAGGAAGTAGAGCGCCTAAAGTCGACGTGGGTGAATCCTCACTTACTTGGAGATCAAGAAGCGGTGCGTGTCCTAGGGCAATCGATCGAACGCGAATACACACTCGCTGATTTGCTGAAGCGGCCGCATGCGACTTACGCCGCACTGGCAACCCTGCGCTGCGCGGACGGTTCGAATGTCGGCGGCCCCGCGGTGGCCGAAGCCGACGTCGCGGAGCAAGTCGAAATCTCGATCAAGTACGCGGGCTACATCGCCCGCCAGCAAAGCGAAGTCGCCCGCCTTGAATCACAGGAAACGACGCGCATTCCCGCTTCCTTCAACTTCGAAGACGTGCGCGGGCTCTCGTTCGAAGTGAGTCAGAAGCTCCGCGAACAGCGGCCAGAGACAATCGGCCAGGCTTCGCGCATCTCGGGCGTAACGCCTGCGGCGATCTCGTTGCTATTGGTGCACCTCAAACGGCGCAGCGGTGGCGGCGAAGGACGCCTTGCCGCGTAACCGTAGCTGACACTTTGCAGCCGCACCTTTCGCAACACAGTCCTGCAGCGCCGGTTAATGCTGATGCCGTGATGAGCGGGGCGGCAGAATTCGGTCTGCAACTGAGCAGATCGCAGGCGGACGCACTTGCCCGCTACGCGGCACTGTTGCTGCGCTGGAACGCCGTGCATAACCTGACCGCGATCGAAACACCCGCGCACGTGCTGACGCATCATCTGCTCGATTCTTTAGCGATCGTGCCCGAGGTTCAGAGCATCGCCGGCGACGGCTTGCTGCGAGTACTCGACGTGGGAGCGGGCGGTGGGTTGCCCGGCGTTGCGCTCGCCATAGCGGTGCCCAACCTGCACGTGACGCTCGTCGACAAGGTACAAAAGAAGATTGCTTTCCTGACACAGGCAAAGCTCGAGCTTGAGCTGGGCAATGTTGACTGCGTGCACTCAAGAGTCGAGACGATGCAAGCGGAGTCGCCCTTCGAACTTGATCGTGGCTCGCGCCTTTGCATCGCTTACGCAATTTGTCGGCTTGACCCGCCACCTGCTAGTTCCGCAGGGATGGTGGTTCGCGATGAAGGGGGCACTGCCTAGCGACGAGATCGCCGAGCTGACGCGCACGACGCCCGACGTACACGTCGTGCGCACGGTCCGATTGCAGGTGCCGCAATTGAATGCGGAGCGGCACCTGGTGTTGATGCGGGTCGCTCAGTAAATGGCGCGCATTTTCTGTATCGCCAATCAAAAGGGCGGCGTCGGCAAAACGACAACGGCGGTCAATTTGGCGGCCGGAATTGCGGCGCACGGCCAGCGCGTATTGCTAGTTGACCTCGATCCGCAGGGCAACGGCACGATGGGAAGCGGAATTGATAAACGCACTCTTTCGGCCACCGTGTATCAGGTGCTGCTCGGGATGTCCGAAGTGCGCGCCGCCCGCCAGCATGCTGAACACGGTGGATACGACGTACTCGGTGCCAACCGAGAGCTGGCGGGCGCCGAGGTTGAACTCGTCGATCTCGATCATCGCGAAACACGGCTTAAGGGCGCACTCGAACCTGTAAGAGATCAGTACGAGTTCATCCTGATCGATTGCCCGCCGTCGCTGTCGCTGCTGACGCTAAACGGCCTATGCGCAGCCCATGGCGTCATCATTCCGATGCAATGCGAGTACTTCGCACTCGAAGGCCTCGCGGATCTGGTCAACACCATTCAGCGCGTCGCGGCGCATCTAAATCCGGATCTGCGCATCATCGGCTTGTTGCGAGTGATGTTCGACGCTCGCATGACGCTGCAACAGCAGGTATCGGAACAGCTGGTCGCGAAGTTCGGCGACAAGGTATTCGACACGATCATTCCGCGCAACGTCCGATTGGCGGAAGCGCCGAGCTACGGACTGCCAGGAGTTGTTTACGATCGCGCTTCCAAAGGCGCGCAAGCGTATGTCGCATTCGGCGCAGAAATGATTCGTCGTGTGCACGCCTTGGAGCGCGCGACCTGATGCAGGAGTCGGGAGATGCTTGACCCGGCGTCGATTCCTGCAGCGCTGCGTGCGAGTGAAAGCTTCGTTCCCTGCGCGCTCGCGGCGCGCATCGAAGATGCTTCGCTCTCGGTCACTCAGCCGGCGCAGCAGAGTTTCTTTGACGGCTGGCTATTGCGATATTCGCCCGGGAAGGCGAAGCGCGCCCGCTCGATTAACAGTATCGGCGGTGGCGTGTTGCCGCTCGCCGAGAAACTCTCTCACTGCATTGATTTTTATCAGCAGCGTGATTTGCCGTGTTTGTTTCGCATCACGCCGTTTTCACATCCGCACAACCTGGATACCGAGTTAGCAGCCGCCGGTTTCGACGCGCATCAAGACACCCGCGTGATGTCCGTTGCGCTTGCGCAGATCGAGCGAAGCGCGCCGCCGTCGGCCGCGCAAGCGGTGCGCGCTGACCAATTCGCAGCGGCGTTTTGCGAACTGCACGGACTCGACTCAGGCAAGGCAAGCGCAGAACGTGAGCGATACGCGAGGGCGGCTGATCGCAGTGTGTTCGTAGTTCAGTGGGACGGCGATACACCCATCGCATGCGGGAGCGTTGCAATCGAAGGCAAGCTCGCCGGCATTTTCGGCATGGTGACCGCGGTCGAGCATCGCGGTCGCGGCGTCGCCAGCAGGATCGTCGCGAAGCTGCTGCACGATGCGCGCGCCGCCGGCGCCGAAACGGCGTATTTGCAGGTCGAGGCAGACAACGCACCTGCGCGTCGGGCATATTCGAAATTCGGATTCAAGGATTGCTATGCGTATTGGTATCGCGCTCGATCTGGCAGCGGGAACGACAACCTATGAATAGCCTGCAACATGAAGCGCAATAAGGGACTCGGGCGCGGGCTCGACGCGCTGCTTGGTGGCGAAAGCACGTCGACCGCTGCTTCCACCGGCGTGCTGCCGCTCGATCAGCTAAGGCCGGGCAAGTACCAGCCGCGCACGAGGATGAACCAAGAATCGCTGCGCGAATTGGCCGAATCGATCAAGGCGCAGGGCGTCATGCAGCCGGTTCTCGTGCGCTCGGTGGGCGACGGCTACGAAATCATCGCCGGCGAGCGTCGTGTGCGCGCGGCCGCGCTTGCAGGCCTGCACGAGGTGCCGGTCATCATCAAGCAGGTGCCCGACAACGCGGCGCTCGCGATGGCGCTGATTGAAAACATCCAGCGCGAAGACTTGAATCCGCTCGAGGAAGCGCATGGGGTGCAGCGGTTGATACGTGAATTTCATTTCACGCACGAGCAGGCTGCCCAAGCCATCGGCCGCTCGCGCAGCGCCACCACCAATCTGCTGCGGCTGACCAACCTCGCGGCGCCCGTGCAGCAGATGGTGTTGGACGGAAAACTGGATATGGGTCACGCCCGTGCGCTGCTGGCGCTAAGCGCTGCGCACCAGATCCAGCTTGGCAACCGCATCGCAGCCGATCAGCTTTCGGTCCGCGCGACCGAAGCGATCGTGGCGCGCGGAGGCGCCAGCCAAAGCTCGCAAGGCGTCGAAGAAGGCACCGGCACGGGCGCGTGACATCGTGCGGCTCGAAGACGAGCTGGCCGATACGCTAGGTGCAGATGTACGACTGCAGGCCGATGCGCGCGGCAAGGGCGAACTTACGATCAGGTTTGCCAGCCTTGATCAGCTTGAAGGCATCGTCGCCCGACTTCGCCGCTGAAGGGAGCGCGTTGGGCGTAGCGCTTTGACCCCTCGTCTTGCGCCGCAGTACAATGCGCAGCTTTTTTTATTTGCGACTTGCTCTAATTCCCGCCTAGTCAACCCATGTCTTTCACGCTGAGCCAGCCGATTCGAACGGTGCTCAGGTGGCAGCTTCTCGCCACCGCGTTGGCCATCGTCGTACTCGGTTGGATTGCCGGCACCCACGGTGCAATCTCTGCTGCGCTAGGCGGCGCGATCAGCATCACAGCCGGCCTCGCGGCGGCGTGGTATGCGTTGCGCAAGCCGGCGGCCGATCCGGCCACTG
The DNA here is from genome assembly GCA_963791315.1 of uncultured beta proteobacterium. GTDB lineage: Bacteria > Pseudomonadota > Gammaproteobacteria > Burkholderiales > Burkholderiaceae_F > JACCZX01. The sequence goes on along the minus strand of CAWBRQ010000005.1, from coordinate 125,932 downwards.
CGATCACCAGTGCATTGGTTGCAGAAGGCTTAAAAGTTTTTCTGATCGTCGTGGGTTTGGCGGCGGTTTTTATTCTGTACAAGAGTGTGGTGGCCTTCGGCTTCATCGCGACGTTTGCGATTACGACGGTCTTGTTCTCGATGGCTCTTTTTGTCAGAGAAACCTAGCGCCGTGGCGACCGAAGGACAGCTAACACCGAGTTCCTATATTTCTCATCACCTGACTTTCAACAAGTCAGGTGAAGGGTTCTGGGCGTTTCATTGGGACACGATCGCGGTGTCGGTCGTTCTGGGCGTGCTGATGTTGGGCTTCTTGCGCTGGGTCGTCAGTGGCGCAACGTCCGGTGTGCCGGGTAAACGCCAGGCGTTCGTCGAGCTGATGATCGATTTCGTCGATAACCAGGTCAAGGGCATCTACCACGGCGACTCGCACCGATTCGTTGCCGCGACCGCACTGACTGTCTTCCTGTGGGTTTTGTTGATGAACGCGATGGACTTTCTGCCGGTCGACATCGTGGGGTTATTCCACCATCACGTGTTGCATCAGGAAAACTTCCGCAACGTGCCGACGGCGGATGTGAACACGACATTCGCGCTGGCGCTGTCAGTTTGGCTGCTGATGATTTACTACTCGATTGCCGTCAAAGGTCTCGGTGGTTGGATCTACGAATTGTTTTGCACGCCTTTCGGCAAGAATCCTCTGCTGTGGATACCTAACCTTCTGTTCAACTTGGTCGAGCTGATATCCAAGCCGCTGTCGCATTCGCTGCGGTTGTTCGGCAACATGTACGCGGGCGAGATCATCTTCCTGCTGCTGTGGACGATGGCAGGAGCGGGGCTGATTGGCACCGTGGCGAGCGTCGCGCTTGCGCTTGGCTGGTCGATCTTTCACATATTGATCGTCGTGTTGCAGGCCTACATCTTCATGATGCTGACGGTGGTCTACATCGCGATTGCGCACGAACATCACTGACTTTCAACGACAGGGCGATAACTATGGAAAAGCTTCAACTGCTGGCGATGGTTCAGGCGTACACCAGCATCGGCATCGGTCTGATGATTGGGCTGGGCGCTCTCGGCGCCTGCGTCGGCGTCGGCATCATGTGCAGCCGATTTCTGGAAGGCGCTGCACGCCAGCCGGAACTGATGCCGCAGCTACAGGCCAAAGGTGTTCCTGTTGCTCGGTCTGATCGACGCGTCGTTCATTATCGGCGTCGGCCTTGCGATGTTTTTCGCGTTTGCCAACCCATTGCTGACGGTGCTCAACTAGATTAGGTCGAACGATGGATCTTCAATCTGACCTTGATCGCACAGGCGGTCACGTTCGCGTTGTTTATCTGGTTCTGCGTCAAGTTTGTGTGGCCGCCGATCACGCGCGCGATCGACGAACGGCAGAAAAAGATCATCGCGGGCCTCGCCGACGCCGAGCAGGCGCGAGTCACGCTTGAAAATGCTTCGAGACAGGCTGAGATGTCGGTCGGTGAGGCGCGCCAGCGCTCATCGCAGATCATTTTGCAGGCTGAGCAGCGCGCCTCGCAGATGATCGAGGATGCCAAGAGCACGGCTCGCGCCGAAGGCGCGCGTGAAAAAGCTGCTGCTCAAGCCGAGATCGAGCAGCAAATGGGGAATGCCAAGGACCAACTGCGCGAACAAGTCGCGTTGTTGGCGGTGGCGGGTGCAGAGAAGATTCTTCAGAAGGAAGTCAATGCACAGGCGCACGCCGAGTTGCTAAAGCAACTGCGCGAGCAGCTGCGTTAGGCGTCACGATGGCCGAGAACCTGACCATCGCGCGCCCGTATGCGGAAGCGGTGTTCGCTTCGGCCGACGCCGACGGCAAGCTCCAGCAGTGGTCGCAAGCATTGCAGCGGCTGGCAATGATCGTGTCCGATCCCGACATGCATAACGCCATCGGCGATCCCAAGGTTGGGCCAGAGCAGCTCTACGGCCTGGTCGCAGCCGGCACGGGTGATGCGTTGAACGCGGAAGCGCAGAACTTCGTGCGCGTCCTGATTGAAAATGATCGACTGGCTGTGCTGCCCGAAATTGCGACACTGTTCGACGCACTGAAAAACGAGCGCGAAGGCGTTGTCGAAGCGCAGATTGAAAGTGCGTTTCCGGTCGACGACGCTGCACTGGCGCAACTGGTCGGTGATCTCGAGCGGCGTTTCAAGCGCAAGGTGCGACCGCAGGTCACAGTCGATCGTGCGTTGATCGGCGGAGCGCTGATCACCGTTGGCGATGAAGTGATTGATGGCACGGTGCGCGGCCGACTTGCCAGCATGGCATCGGCACTGCGCGCGGAATAAGTCACATACACAGGAAATTCAATGCAACAACTAAAACCCTCCGAAATCAGCGAGCTGATTCGCAATCAAATTCAGAAACTCACGCTGACGGCGGATTTCCGCACGCAGGGCACCGTCGTCACGGTGACCGACGGCATTTGCCGCATTCATGGTCTGGCCGACGTCAGCCAGGGCGAGATGCTGGAGTTCCCCGGCGATACGTTCGGGCTCGCCCTGAACCTCGAGCGCGATTCGGTCGGTGCGGTCGTATTGGGCAACTATGAACATATTCGCGAGGGCGACCCAGTCAAGGCGACCGGCCGCATTCTCGAAGTGCCGATCGGTCCTGAACTGCTCGGCCGAGTCGTCAACTCGCTTGGTTTGCCGATCGATGGCAAGGGACCGATCAACGCGAAGATGACCGACGTCATCGAGAAGGTCGCGCCCGGCGTCATCGCGCGTCAGTCGGTATCTCAACCGGTGCAAACCGGATTGAAGGCGATCGATTCGATGGTGCCCGTTGGCCGCGGCCAACGCGAGCTGATCATTGGCGACCGCCAGACCGGCAAGACCGCAGTTGCGGTCGACACGATCATCAATCAAAAGGGCAAGGACCTGATCTGCGTCTACGTCGCGATCGGTCAGAAAGCGTCGACGATTGCCACAGTGCTTGCGCAAGCTCGAGCAGTACGGTGCGATGGACTATACGATCATCGTCGCAGCGTCGGCGTCGGACTCGGCGGCGATGCAATACATCGCTCCGTATTCGGGTTGCACGATGGGCGAGTACTTCCGCGATCGAGGGCAGGACGCGCTGATCATTTATGACGACTTGACCAAGCAGGCGTGGGCGTATCGGCAAGTCTCGCTACTGCTACGTCGCCCGCCGGGCCGCGAAGCGTATCCGGGCGACGTGTTTTATCTGCACTCACGGTTGCTCGAACGGGCGGCGCGCGTGAACGCGGAATACGTTGAGAAGTTCACCAAGGGAGCGGTTAAAGGCAAGACCGGCTCGCTGACGGCGCTGCCAATCATCGAAACACAGGCTGGCGACGTCACCGCGTTCGTACCCACGAACGTGATCTCGATTACCGACGGCCAGATCTTTCTCGAGACTGACCTGTTTAACGCCGGTATTCGTCCCGCAATTAACGCCGGCATTTCGGTGTCGCGTGTGGGTGGCAACGCACAGACCAAGGTCATCAAAAAACTGGGCGGCGGCATTCGCCTGGCGCTGGCGCAGTATCGGGAGCTCGCTGCTTTTTCGCAATTCGCATCCGACCTCGACGCCGCGACCCTAAAGCAGCTTGATCGCGGCCGCCGAGTGACCGAGCTAATGAAGCAGCTGCAATATCAACCGCTGCAGGTGTGGGAAATGGCGGTGACGTTGTTCGCAGTTAACAACGGCGCGTTTGACGACGTCGAAGTCAAGGACTGCCTCGCCACCGAAAAGGCGCTGCGCGATTTCGTCAAGACCAAACATGCAGCGCTGGTCGATCGCATCGAGTCGACCAAGGATTTGTCGAAGGAAGACGAGGCCGCGCTCACGACTGCTATCGCCGAGTTCAAAAAGTCGACATAGTTCATGCCGAGTACCAAAGAGATCCGCGGCAAGATCAAGAGCGTGCAGAACACGCGCAAGATCACCAAGGCAATGGAAATGGTTGCCGCGTCAAAGATGCGCAAGGCGCAGGAGCGCATGCGCCAAATCCGTCCGTACGGCGACAAGATTCGAAACATCGTCGCGCATCTGTCGCTGGCAACGCCGGAATACAAGCATCCATTTGTTCTGAAGCGCGAGGGCAAGAACGCCGCGGGCGTGATCCTCGTCACGACCGACAAGGGACTGTGCGGCGGTTTGAATACGAACATTCAACGTGTGCTGCTGGGGAAGGTAAAAGACCTTTCTAGCCAGAACGTACAGATACTGGCCACCGCAATTGGCAACAAGGGTCTCGGTTTTTTGCAGAGGCTCAATGCGAACGTTATCTCGCACTACGTTCAGATAGGGGACCGGCCGCATATGGAAAAACTGATCGGTCCGGTCAAGGTGCTCCTTGATCAGTACGCCGAAGGCAAGCTGGATGTGGTGTATCTGGCGTACACGCGGTTCGTCAACACGATGAAGCAGGAGCCTGTGATCGAACAGCTGCTGCCGCTGACGGCCGATCGTCTGGCTCAGACGGAGGAAGAAAAGCGTGCGTATTCGTGGGATTACATCTACGAGCCCGACCCACGCGCAGTAATCGATACGTTGATGGTGCGCTATCTCGAGGCGCTGGTCTACCAGTCGGTCGCGGAAAACATCGCGTCCGAGCAAAGCGCACGCATGGTCGCGATGAAGGCGGCGTCGGATAACGCGAAGAAGTTGATCGAGGAATTGCAGCTCGTTTACAACAAAACGCGGCAGGCGGGTATTACGAAAGAGATTTCGGAAATAGTGGGCGGCGCAGCCGCCATTTCATAACTGGGTACGTAACTATGTCAACAGGAACCATCGTTCAATGTATTGGCGCTGTCGTCGATATCGAATTTCCACGCGATCAGATGCCGCATGTCTACAACGCGCTGAAGCTCGATGAGGACAAGACCAACAAACTTGCCGAACAGGGTCTGACGTTCGAGGTCCAACAGCAGTTGGGTGATGGCATCGTGCGCACGATTGCGATGGGCTCTTCGGACGGGCTGCGGCGCGGCATGTCGGTCACCGACACCGGCAACAACATCATGGTTCCGGTCGGCCCCGGTGTCCTCGGGCGCGTGATGGACGTGTTGGGTCGTCCGATCGACGAGCGTGGCCCGATCGAGTCGAACCAGCGGCGCGGCATTCATCAACCGGCACCGAAGTTCGACGAACTTTCGCCATCGGTCGAACTGCTCGAAACCGGCATCAAGGTGATCGATTTGATGTGCCCGTTCGCCAAAGGCGGCAAGGTCGGATTGTTTGGCGGCGCCGGTGTCGGCAAGACTGTCACGATGCTGGAGCTGATCAACAACATCGCGACCGCACACTCGGGGCTTTCGGTATTCGCCGGTGTGGGCGAGCGCACGCGCGAAGGCAATGACTTTTATCACGAGATGTCGGACGCGAAGGTCATCGTGCAGGAGGATTTGGGCAAGTCGAAGGTCGCAATGGTGTTCGGTCAGATGAACGAGCCACCGGGCAACCGGTTGCGAGTCGGCTTGACTGGTCTGACGATGGCCGAAGCTTTCCGCGATGAAGGCAAAGACATATTGTTCTTCGTCGACAACATTTATCGCTTCACGCTGGCGGGCACCGAGGTGTCGGCGTTGCTCGGCCGCATGCCGTCGGCAGTCGGCTATCAACCGACACTGGCCGAAGAAATGGGCAAGCTGCAGGAGCGCATTACGTCGACCAAGGTGGGCTCGATTACGTCGATCCAGGCCGTCTACGTACCGGCCGACGACCTGACCGATCCGTCACCGGCAACGACGTTCGGCCATCTGGATGCCACGGTCGTGTTGTCGCGCGATATCGCCTCGCTCGGCATTTATCCTGCGGTCGATCCGCTCGATTCGACTTCGCGCCAGATTGATCCGAACGTGGTCGGCGAAGAACACTACGACACCGCACGCCGTGTGCAATCGACGTTGCAGCGCTATCGCGAGCTGCGCGACATCATCGCGATTCTGGGCATGGACGAGTTGTCGCCTGAAGACAAACTAGCGGTCTCGCGCGCCCGCAAGATTCAGCGCTTCTTGTCACAGCCGTTCAAGGTTGCCGAGGCTTTCACCAACTCACCTGGCAAGTACGTGCCGCTGAAAGAAACGATTCGCGGCTTCAAGATGATCGTGGACGGCGAGTGCGATGCGCTGCCCGAGCAGGCGTTTTACATGGTCGGCACGATCGACGAAGCGCTCGAGAAGAAAGTGCAGTAATGGCAACGACGATTCACGTCGACGTTGTCAGCGCTGAGGAAAGTATCTTCGCGGGCGAGGCCGAATTCGTCGCGCTGCCCGGCGAGGCAGGCGAGCTGGGCATCTATCCGCGCCACACGCCGCTGATCACTCGCATTCGCCCCGGCGTGGTTCGCATCAAGATGCCGGGCAAAACCGAGGAGGAACAGGTATTCGTCGCTGGCGGCATTCTCGAAGTGCAGCCGCACGTCGTGACGGTACTCGCCGACACTGCGATTCGTGGCCACGACCTCGACGAAGCCAAAGCGCGCGACGCGCTGGCCAAGGCGGAAGAAGCACGCAAGAACGCCGGAAGCGAGCTCGAAATCGCGAAGGTCGAAGCGGAAATGTCGGCCCTTGCGGCGCAGTTGGCCGCGATCCGCAAGCTGCGCGGCAAGTAGTGCGACCGACGTAGCTAAACCTGGGGTGCAGTGAGAAGGGCAGCCATCGGCTGCCCTTTTGCTTTAGCGCTTCCACTAACATTGCGCGAAGTTATTTCTATGCGCTGCCTCTCGTTGTTCCTGGTGCTGTCGTTCGCTTCCGCGTACGCGCAGGAAAGTGCGCAAACGCTGGAGCGCGTTGTCGTCACGGCCACGCGTACCGAACGCTCGCAGCTCGATGTTCCCGCTTCCACCGACGTGGTCGACCGCGACGAAGTGCGCGATACGAACCTCAGAGTGAACCTCTCCGAATCTCTGGTGCGGGTGCCGGGAGTGGTTGTTCTTAATCGGCAGAACTACGCGCAGGATCTGCAAATCTCGGTGCGTGGCTTTGGTGCGCGGTCGACGTTCGGCGTGCGGGGTGTTCGTCTTTACGCCGACGGCATACCCGCAACGATGCCAGACGGGCAAGGCCAGGTGTCCCACTTCGCCTTGAATGCTGTCGATCGCATTGAAGTACTGCGCGGTCCTTTTTCCGCCCTGTACGGAAACTCGTCAGGTGGCGTGATCGCTATGACGACGCGCCTAGCACCGGGTCCGAATGAATTCGAAATCTCCGGCGCGGCCGGTTCCTACGACACGTGGCGCGGCGGCATCAACATCAGCGGCGGTACTGCACCGTACGCGTATGCCATCGATGCCAGCCACTTTTCAACCGAAGGTTATCGCGACTACAGCAGCGCGACGCGCGACGTGATCAACTTGCGTGCCGCCGCGCTCGACACTCCAGTTGGACGCTTGCGGATAACGCTGAACGCGCTCGACATTCCAGAGGCTGAGGATCCGCTGGGACTTACACGCGGGCAATGGCAAGAAGATCCGCGCCAGGCATCGCCGCAGGCGCTGCAATTCAAGACGCGCAAATCGACCGAACAACAGCAACTCGGTGCGCAACTCGCAGGAGATTTTGCCGAGCGCTGGAGCTATCAAGCGGTCGCATGGGGCGGCCGTCGCGGTGTCACTCAATTTCAGGCGATTCCAGTCGCCACGCAAGCGCCGCCTAACCACCCAGGCGGCGTCATCGACTTCGATCGAACCTACGGCGGCGTCGATGCACGAGTGCAACTCGCGCTTGAAGCAATGACGCTGACGCTTGGTGCAAACGTCGAGCGGCTCGACGAAGACCGGCGGGGTTATGAAAACTTCACGTTGCAGCCTGCGCTAGTGCTCGGAACTTTGGGCAGGCTTCGCCGCGACGAAAGCAATATTGTCGAATCACGCGACATCTATGGGCAGGTGGAGTCCGGCATCGGACCAGGATGGAGGCTGCTCGGGGGCGTGCGTGCATCCCAGGTCGAGTTTCGCGGCGAAGATCGATTTCTCGCCAACGGCGATGACTCGGGGCGCGCGCGTTACGACTCGATCAATCCCACCGTTGGCATTGTGTATCGGCCCTCGCAATCGAGCAGCGTGTACGCGTCGTACGGCCGTGGATTCGAGACGCCAACGCTAAACGAGCTCGCGTACCGACCTGACGGTAGCGCGGGATTTAACACGGCTCTCGAACCGGCCCGCAGTAACAACTATGAAATCGGCGCCAAGGCAGCGGCGTCGCGGACGCTGCGCGGAACGATCGCTGCGTTTTTCATCGATACCGAAAACGATATCGTCGTGCGCACCAATGCCGGAGGCCGCTCGACGTTTTCCAACGCAGCGGCTACGCGCCGCCGGGGCGTCGAGGCGAGCGTTGGATGGGAGCCGCACAACGCGTTGTCACTGTATGCATCGGTGGCCGCTATACGCGCCGAATTTGCAGAACCATTTTTCACGTGTACAGCGGCCCCATGCACCCTGCCCACACTGCTGGTACCTGCCGGCAATCGGCTTCCCGGCATTCCTGCCTACACCTCGTTCATCGAGGCGGTCTACCGTGTTCGCGAGACCGACATCACACTTGATTGGCGCGCACAGTCGAAGATCAGCGTGGATGACCGCAATACCGACAATGCGCCCGGCTATGGAACCGTCAACCTGGCTGTAGCCCGCACGTTCGTCGCTGGGCCGGCGAAATTGCGCGCTTTTCTACGGATCGACAACGTTCTGAATGCGCGATACATCGGGTCTGTGATCGTCAATGAAGCGAACGGGCGCTATTTCGAGTCAGCTCCCGGCCGCACATGGTTGCTTGGACTTGATGCGAGGGTTCCATGACACGAGCGTTTGAATCCTACCTATCGCGTTGCGTACTGATAGCGACGTTGGTCCTCGCTGCCTGCAGCTCGCCTGCGCCCACTCCTCCAACGTAAGCGGCCCGCTGCCGGCGCCGATCGTCACGCCTTCGATCCAACCTTTTGAGGCTGCACCATCCACGCCCCTCTCGCCATCGGCGTTGCGACTCGCAGCACGCGACCCGGCGCTCGATGACTGGAAGCGCGTAGTGGCCGAAAAGGTGTATGCAACTAATCGTGCTCATCTGTTCGACGGCCGGCCCGAGCATCTACTGCGGGCGGTGATCGTGGTTGAAGCTACCGTCGATCGCGAAGGCAAGGTGACGCGCTCCAAGATTCTGCGCTCCCCAGGCATCGCATCGCTCGATAACGTCGCGCTAACCTCGCTCAAGGCAGCCTCGCCGTTACCCGCGCCGCCGGCGAAACTCGTAGCTCGGGGGCCGCTCGTCTTTTCGGAAACCTGGCTGTTTCGAAAGGACGGCCGATTTCAATTGAGAACCCTCGCACTGCCGCAGGAGTAGCAAAAAAGCATCAGCGCGCGCCCAGGAGCCCCAAAACTAGCAGTTTTGCCCCTCGAACAGCCATTTCCAGCCTCGAATGTGTCAACCTGCGCCCCGGCTGCGCGTTGGCAGCTCCAGAGTCAGTGGATCGGCCTCCTCGGTTCGGCTAACGACTCAAGGCGTTGTCTCAATCGAGTCAATTCCATTAACCCACTGTTCCAGGGACACAACATGAAAAAGCTTCTCGCTGTACTGATTGCTTCGGTGTTCGCGACAGCCGCGTTCGCCCAAGACAAGCCAAGGCCTGCAGACACCAAGCCTTATAGCCCGACCCCGCCCGCTGCCGCGCCAGCGAAAGATGCCGCACCGGCGAAAGACGCAGCACCGGCAGCAGCCGCCCCGGCCGCCAAGAGCACGAAGAGCACGAAGAGCACCAAGGAAATGACGCCGGAAGAAAAGAAAGCCGCGAAGGATGCGAAGGCCGCGAAGAAGAAGGCGCGCGCTGACAAGAACCTAGAAGACATTAACAAGAACACGACGAAGCCGTAGCGCGATCGTTAGAGCTGTATACAAGAGCAGGCGTCGGCCTGCTCTTTTTTTTGGCCTTCCTGTGTTCCAATAACTTCGTGAGACCACAAAACGACACGTTGCTGCGTGCGCTGCTACGCGAGCCAACCGAATACACGCCGATCTGGTTGATGCGCCAGGCAGGCCGCTATATGGCCGAATACAACGCCACGCGCAAGCGCGCCGGCAGCTTTCTTGGACTGGCGAAATCTCCCGCCTATGCGACCGAGGTGACCCTGCAGCCGGTTGATCGGTTTGCACTCGACGCCGCGATTTTGTTTTCAGACATTCTCACCGTGCCTGATGCGATGGGGCTTGGACTCTATTTCGTCGAGGGCGAAGGGCCCAAGTTCGAGCGGCCGGTTCGTACCGAAGCCGACGTGAACCGACTTGCGTGCCCGGACCCGAATGCCGAACTGCGCTACGTGACCGACACAGTGCGCGAGGTACGCAGAGCGCTCAGCAATCGCATTCCGCTGATCGGTTTCTCGGGCAGTCCCTTCACGCTGGCGTGTTACATGATCGAAGGTGGCGGCTCGGATGACTTCCGCTTGATTAAGACGATGCTGTATTCGAGACCGGACCTGCTGCATCGTCTGCTCGAAGTCAACACGCTCGCGGTGGCCGCCTACTTGAACGCGCAGATCGAGGCGGGTGCACAAGCGGTAATGCTATTTGACACGTGGGGCGGCGCGCTGGCAGACGGTGCGTATCAAACCTTTTCGCTCGCCTACATGAGACGGGTGGTCGCGAAGCTGAAGCGAGAGCACGACGGTGAGCGCGTTCCGTCGATCGTATTCACCAAAGGGGGCGGGCTGTGGCTTGAAGAGATTGCCGACAGCGGATGCGACGCGGTTGGGCTCGATTGGACGGTGAATCTTGGACAAGCACGCAAGCGAATCGGTGATCGCTGCGCGTTGCAGGGCAATCTGGATCCGATGGCGCTGTTCGCGAGTTCGAAGGAAATTGAAACCGCCGCCGCGGCCGTGTTGAATTCGTTCGGTACCCCAAAGCGCGCCGACGGGACCTGGGACGGCCACGTATTCAATCTGGGCCATGGCATATCTCAATTCACGCCGCCGGAAAGCGTCGAGATATTGGTGAATACTGTCCATACACAAAGCCTCGAAATGCGCAGGTAAGCGATCACTCCGCGCCTGTCGCTTCACCACACCAAAAGCGCTGAGATGCTTGACTTATGCACAAAACGGTGGCCCATGAGAATTGGCGCGGCTGTCCAAGTGGTTTAGCGCGGAAACGCCGATAAAGTCGACGTAACCCTTTGATTGTGAACAGAACATTCGTTAACGTTTGGTGACACCCGACGTGGCCCAGAGATTAGCCGTCCGGGGCCTCTGCCCGGCCTCAAAGGTTTTCCACAAATTTGTCCACAGGCTGTCATTGGCCGGTCCGCTGTTGTTAAATCAGGCACTTATTCGCTTTCCTTCACGCTGCGCCTGATGAGCAAAGATGGAACTGCGCCGCTCCATGCGCAAGTCATCGTCGATCTGCCGGGCATGCAGCCGCTCGATTACGCGCTCGATGTCGATGCTGCAGCCCACATTGATATTGGGGTTCGGTGCGTCGTTCCGCTTGGGCGAAACGCTCGAGTCGGCATCGTCGTTGGCTTGAATCGGCCGACGATCAATCCGAACCGAATCAAGCCAATCACGCGAGCGCTCACGGAAATCGCGCCGTTGAATTCGCACTGGCTGCAGCTGACTCACTTTGCGGCCGAGTATTACCAGCATGCATGGGGTGAAGTGGCACTACCAGCTCTACCCCGCGCCTGGCGGACTGTGCCCGGAGCACGTCACGCGCAATCGCTAGCGAGACTGCGCCAGCGCGCACAGCCTCGATGGGGTGAGTCCGGTGCGCAGGAACTCGAGCCCTCGACGGAACAGGCGGTGGCGATCGATGCACTGATCAGCGCATCAGGCTTCGCGCCTCATCTGCTGTTTGGCGTCACTGGCAGCGGCAAGACCGAGGTGTATTTGAGCGCCATCGCGCGCAGGCTTGCGTCGAATCCGACAGCACAGGCATTGCTGTTGGTGCCGGAGATCAATCTGACGCCACAGCTCGAATCGCTGTTGCGCGCACGCTTTCCGAACGAGTACGTAGTGGCATTGCACAGCAACCTGGCAGACACGGAACGTGCGGCCGCCTGGCTCGCTGCGCACGAAGGGCGTGCGCGCATCGTCGTTGGTACACGGCTGGCTGTTTTCTGTTCGATACCGCGACTCTCGATCATCGTGATCGATGAGGAACACGACCCGTCGTACAAGGCCGGCGAAGGCGTGCGGTATTCCGCGCGCGATCTGGCGGTCAAGCGCGCTCAGTTGCTCGACATCCCTATCGTGCTGGGTTCGGCCACGCCTTCGATTGAGAGCTGGGCGCAGGCGCAGGCTGGCCGTTACCGGTTGCTGCAACTGGTCGAGCGCGTTGGCTTGGGGGGCTCGCTGCAGCCGCGGCCAGCGCTCGAGCTGATCGACGCGCGTGTACGCAAGCCGCAAAATGGGTTGTCGGTACCGGTCGCGCAGGCACTGACGGACACCTTCGATCGCGGCGAGCAGTCGCTGGTATTTCTGAATCGTCGTGGCTATGCGCCGGTAGTGACATGCGACTCGTGCGGCTGGCTCTCGAACTGCCCTCGCTGCTCGACGTTTGCGGTGTTCCACAAACCGGATCGGTCGCTGCGCTGCCATCACTGCGGATATGGTGCTCCTGTGCCGCGCGCTTGCCCGACTTGCGGTAATCAGCACTTGAAGGGCGTGGGTCAGGGCACGCAGCGCATCGAGGAAACCCTGCGGACATTGTTGCCGGCGGCGAAGATTGCGCGTATCGATCGCGACTCCACACGACAGCGTCATGCAGCAAAGAAAGCGCTCGATGCGGTGCACGCGGGAGAAGTCGATGTGCTTGTCGGCACACAGATGATCGCGAAAGGACACGACTTTCAGCGCGTTTCGCTGGTCGTCGTGCTCAATCCCGATGGTCAACTGGCATCACACGACTTTCGCGCTCCAGAGCGATTGTTTGCGACATTGATGCAGGTTTCGGGTCGCGCAGGCCGTGCCGGCTTGTCGAGCCGAGTGCTCGTCCAAACGCGGTTCCCGACGCATCCGTTGTTCGCCGCACTCGCGCGCCACGACTACGCGCAGTTCGCCCAGGCTCAGCTGACCGAGCGGCAGGCCGCGCGCATGCCGCCGACTACGTATCAAGCACTGATGACCGCTGAGGCACGCACGATGGAAGCAGCGCTCGATTTCTTGCGGTCAGCGCGCGATCAAGCGCTGCAGCAGTTTGCCGTCGCCGCGTCACACGTGCGCCTGTTCGATCCGGTACCGATGTCGCTGCAACGGTTGGCTGGCGTGTCTCGTGCGCAATTACTGATTGAAGCGGATCAGCGCACGCAACTGCACATGCTACTGAGCGCCTGGCTCGCGGCGCTGCGCGACAGGCGCACCGCATTGCGATGGAATATCGAAGTCGATCCGCTGGAACTGTAGCGGCTGCGCCAAAACTCTACTTGGCTGCCGCCACCATATGTTCGACTGCCGCGCGCACTTCGGCGTCGCTGATATTGGGCACGGCGCCACGCGGCGGCATTGCGCCCTTGCCTTTGATGGCGGACGCCGTTAGCGCGTCGATGCCTTGCCCAATGCGCGGCGCCCACGCCGCTTTGTCACCAAACTTCGGTGCACCGGCAACGCCTGCGGTGTGACACACGTTGCAACCCGACGCATAGACTTTGGCACCATCGACCTTCGCAGTGACTGCCGCGCCCTTTGCGGCCGTGGCCGTGGAAGCTGGTGCAGCAGCGGTCACCGTGGCAGCGGCCGCAGGCGCAACCGCGGGTGTGGCGGCAGCCGGCGCGGCAGTGCTTACCGGTGCTGCCGGTTCCTTGAATTTTGCTCCCGACTGGTTGCCCATAAACGCAACCGCGCGCGCGACCTCAATCGAATCCAGATTTGAGTTGCCGCCTTTCGGGGGCATTGCTTTGAATCCTTCGACTGCATGTTTCACCAGCAAATCGAATCCTTGCTTGATGCGCGGTGCCCAGGCTGTAGCGTCGCCGGCGCGCGGCGCACCGGCTACGCCCGCTGCGTGACACGCACTGCACGAGGCCGCGTAAACCGCTTCACCAGTCTGCAACGACTTCGGGCCGCTCGAATCCGCGAACGCGACTAACCCGACCGGGCGCATGCGTTCGGCGACCGCCTTGTCGCCCATAGCATCGGAGCCGGCGCCGCCACTGGTCGTGCTCCGAACCACGTAGGTCGCAAGCAGGCTGATCAGTATCACCGGCACGAGGAAGGCAAGCGTGATGACGATGATCAGTTGACGCGGTGTTTTGATCAGGGAATTGTCGTGTTGCGACATCGAACGCTCCAGTGCGAGGCGCGAAAGTATAGCGGCGGCGTCTTGGCTGCTCATGTTGGGCTGAGCGTCGCCGCGCTCGCCACGCTACCATTGCATACCTATCTGCGCCCGTAGCTCAGTGGATAGAGTACTGGCCTCCGAAGCCAGGGGTCGTGGGTTCGAATCCCGCCGGGCGCGCCACACGCACCGCTGACCATGGCATCCAACGTACCCGCGCCGATCAACATCACGCTGCACTCCGCATCTCGCGTTTTCGAGATCGAGTTCGACGACGGTCGAAGCTTCAAGCTGCCGTTCGAGTTCATGCGTGTGCACTCGCCATCGGCGGAAGTGCGGGGCCACGGCCCGGGTCAAGGCACGCTGCAGGCAGGAAAGCGCGACGTCACGATCACCGAGGTGCAGCCGATCGGCCACTACGCCGTGCAGCCGCTCTTTTCGGACGGGCACTCGAGCGGCATCTACTCGTGGGAGTACCTGTATGAGTTAGGTGCCAATCAGAGCCGTTTGTGGGATGAATATCTGACACAACTGAAAGCAGCAGGCGCCAGCCGCGATCCGGCGTTGACACCAAAGGTTGCCACGCCCAGCGCCTCGGGCTGCGGTCATCATGGATAAACCGCCAACGACACACTTCGGTTTCACCGAGGTGGACGAATCCGACAAGTCGCGCCGCGTGGCCGGCGTGTTCGATTCCGTCGCATCGAAGTACGACGTGATGAACGACGTCATGTCGGCCGGACTGCACCGCATTTGGAAGGCGTTTGCCGTGCGCCAAGCGAACGTGCGTGCGGGAATGAAGGTGTTGGATATTGCGGGCGGAACAGGCGATCTGGCGAGCGCGTTTGCCGAGCGCGCGGGTGCAACCGGCGAAGTGTGGTTGACCGATATCAATGCGTCGATGTTGGCCGAGGGTCGTGACCGTTTGCTCGATCGCGGACAGATGCTTCCAGTGGCTCAATGCGATGCCGAGTGTCTGCCGTTTGCTTCCGGCTACTTCGACGTCCTTTCGGTCGCCTTCGGCCTGCGCAACATGACGCACAAAGACGCGGCATTGGCAGAGATGCAGCGCGTGCTAAAGCCCGGTGGCCGACTTCTCGTACTCGAATTTTCGCGTGTTTGGCAGCGAATCGCCCCCATATACGACGCGTATTCGTTCAACGTATTGCCGTGGCTGGGCAAAAAGATTGCCAAGGATGGTGAAAGCTACCGTTACCTCGCCGAGTCGGTACGGATGCATCCGCCGCAAGACGAATTGGCCAAAATGATGGAACATGCAGGGTTCGATAGCGTCCAATGGTTCAATCTCACCGCCGGTGTATGCGCACTGCACGTCGGCACGAAGTATTAGATCGGTAGTGGAGGTCACATGAAACACTTGTTCACTGGCAAGACACTGGCAGCTTTGATGATCGGTGCCGTCGCCTCGACGTTTGCGTTTGATGCGGATGCACAGCGCCGCTTTGGTGGCGGCAAGAATCTCGGTCGGCAATCGGAGCCGGTGCAGCAACGACAGGCCACGCCGCCGCAACAGCAAACCCCGCAGGCAGGCAATCAACAACAGACCCCGGCCGCGGCCGCAGCGGCGCGTCCAGGCGCCGCAGCCGCAGCGCCGCGCAGTCCGTGGCGTGGTGCATTAATGGGGCTCGCCGCCGGTTTGGGCATCGCTGCTCTGGCGTCGTATCTTGGATTTGGCGAAGCGCTGACGATGTTCCTGACGGTATTGCTGATCGGCATGGTGTTGTTGATGATCGCGGGCTTCGTGATGCGCCGTATCCGCGGTGGCACACCACAGCCCGCTTATGGAAGCGCTGCAGGGCGAGTGGATCCTGTTCCGAACGCAGGTTCACCAGGCACCTACAAGCATGTTGGCTATGAGAGTGGACCGCCTGCGCGCAGCCCCGACGCTCCTTTCGCTGCCGGCGCACGCGCCGGCTCGGCAATGGATCAATTTGCGCGCGGCAACGGGTCGGTAGGTAGCGCGCCGTGGGGAATCCCGGCAGGTTTTGACAGCGCGGGGTTTCTGACCGCGGCCAAAGCGAACTACGTCAAGCTGCAACAGGCGTGGGACAGCGGAGACCTGGCAGAACTCTCCGAGTTCACGAGCAACGACATGTTTATCACCCTCACGCACGAGTTGCGCGCCCGCGGTGGAAAATCGACGACGGAAGTTGTGACCCTCGATGCCGATTTGCTTGGCATCGAATCAACCGCCGATGAACACATCGCAAGCGTCAAGTTCGATGGCACGCTAAAGGTCGATGGCGAGGTCGAACGCGTTTCCGAGGTTTGGAATCTGGCCAAGCCGGTGCGCGGCGGTGGTTGGGTTCTCGCGGGCATACAACAGCTTGCGTAACGGATGTCGATGGAGATTAGAGGGCGCTGCGGCGCCCTCTTTCACATTAGCCACCAATGATCGATCAGATCGCGAACTCGACTGCTGTCGCGCTGCTTAACCGCACGCTGGCACACGAACAGTGGGCGCGTGACAAGCTGGCGCCATTTTCAGGGCGCAGCGCCCGCTTCGACGCGGCACCGTTCGCGCTGACGCTGCAGGTAACCGACGCGGGCATGTTCGCCGTGGCCGACAACGGCGAGCCAGCGGTCACCATTGGCGTTGCGCTCTCTTCGTTGCCGCTGGCGATGCTGGACCCGCAGGCGGCGATGAAGGACGTGCGGCTCAGCGGTGATGCCGAGTTTGCGCAAGCCCTCGCATTCGTCCTGCAGAACCTGAAGCCCGAGCCGGAAGAAGAGCTGTCGCGGTTTATCGGCGATGCGGCGGCGCAGCGCTTGGTTGGATTCATGCGCGCAAGCGCATCCCAGTGGAAGCAAATTGCCGACAACGTGCTCGACAACACTGCGCACTACGTCGTCGACCGAGAACCCGATGGTCGTGGGCCGCGAGGAACTTGAAAGCTTCAACCAGGATGTCAATCATTTGCGCGACGACGTGGCGCGGATTGAAAAGCGAATCGATCTGCTGACCCCTGCATAGCGCCGAGCGGTAGTCAGTCGTCGCACACCCTACAATCGCCGCCCATGCGGCTCCTGCGCCTTATTCGCATCCTGGCGGTCGTCTGGCGCTACCGCCTCGATGAAATCGTCGTAACGAGTCTAAAAAACCGAGCGCTGGTGCGGCTGGTCGATTGGACGACCTTCGGCGCACCGCGCGAGCCCCGCGCGGTTCGACTGCGGCGCGCGCTCGAAGATCTGGGTCCGATCTTCGTCAAGTTCGGACAGGTCCTGTCGACACGACGCGACCTATTGCCGCCCGACATGGCCGACGAGCTCGCGCGCCTGCAGGACCGCGTGCCGCCTTTTGCGTCCGAGACTGCAATGCGCGAGATCGAGCGCGGGCTGCGTCGACCGATCGATGCGGTGTTCTCCTCGTTTGACCGCGAGCCGGTAGCGTCGGCGTCGATCGCACAGGTGCACTTCGCGGTACTGCGGGAGGGCCCGCACGCTGGCAAAGAAGTGGCCGTCAAGGTGCTGCGGCCGAACATGCTGCAGGCGATCGAAAAGGATCTGTCGCTGCTCGATACCGCCGCGCGCCTGGTCGAGCGTCTATGGCGCGACGGCAAGCGCTTGCGGCCACGTGCAGTGGTCGGCGAATTCGACCGCTATCTGCACGACGAGCTTGATTTGATGCGCGAAGCGGCGAACGCGTCGCAACTGCGACGCAACTTCGCAGGCTCACCGCTGTTCGTCGTACCCGAGATGTACTTCGACTACTGCAGCGACAATGTGCTGGTCATGCAGCGCATGACCGGAATTCCCATCAGCCACATGGATCGGCTGCTTGAAGCGGGCATCGACATCCAGAAGCTGTCGCGTGACGGTGTCACCATCTTTTTCACGCAGGTCTTCGACCATGCGTTCTTTCATGCCGACATGCATCCCGGCAACGTTCTGGTCGGCACTCAAGGCGACGATTTCAACAAGTACATCGGGCTCGATTTCGGCATCGTTGGAACGTTGAGCGAGAGCGACAAGAATTATTTGGCACAAAACTTTCTCGCGTTCTTTCAGCATGATTACAAGCGTGTCGCCGAGCTGCACATCGAATCGGGCTGGGTACCGGAGGACACCCGCGTCGACGAGTTGGAAAGCGCAGTGCGCGCATGTTGCGAGCCGGTGTTCGACAAGCCGCTGAAGGACATCTCGCTGGGCCAGGTACTGCTGCGGCTGTTTCAGGCGTCGCAGCGATTTAACGTCGAAGTCCAGCCGCAACTGGTGCTGTTGCAGAAGACATTGCTCAACATCGAAGGCCTCGGCCGCCAGCTTGATCCCGAGCTCGATTTATGGAAAACCGCCAAGCCTTTTCTCGAGCGCTGGATGGAAGACCAGGTTGGCTGGCGCGGCATGGAAGAACGACTCAAGCGTGAAGCGATGCAATGGACTTATCTGCTGCCGCAGTTGCCGCGATTGATGCATGCGGCGCTGACTCGTCATCATGACGACGGCCGATTGATCGACGAAGTACGCATGCTGCGTCGTGAGCAGCGGTTGACGAACATCTGGTACGCGGTGGCGACGGTGTTGCTGGCCGTTGTCGTTGCCGTTGGCGGATGGACAGTCTGGCGCACTTGATGGTCTGTTTCGCATTCCTGTGTGCGCGCACGTATTAGGGCAAGCGCGGCATTGACCGCGCTCGCATGCTCGCTATTGTGGCTCGTCACTTCGAGTTGATCGAGACATGAACGTACCGGCTGCTTTGATTCGGCTGACCCCTGCTGCAGTGCTGGCGCTCGTGCTGGCGGCGTGCGGTGGCGGTGGCGATTCGAACACTCCTGTTCCCGCGCCAGCGCCTGTCCCGCCGCCCTCCATTGCGCCCACCCCCACGTGCACTGGGAGCGGCACGTTCTCAATTGTGGGCGACGCCAGCGTCGTGGCTGGCAAGGCCGCCGGTGCCGTGCTCGCGGGGTGCACCGGCGCAGTCGGCAACGTGCAGTGGACACAAACGGCGGGACCTGCGGTCACATTGATTTCGAGCAAGTCGCAGGCGATCAGCTTTGAGCCGCAAAGCGCCGGTATATACAGTTTCGCGGTGACTTTTCTCGATGCCGGGGGCGTGCAGCAAACCGGCAGTGTCAGCATCAATGCGGTGGCTCCGTCGGCCGCCGTCGCGGTACTGGTGCGCGTCGATCACGCGGCACGCAAAGGCGGGAACGTGTCGCTGCGTGCGTGGCCAGCATTGGCGTCCGGAGAGACCAACACCTGGACGCAAACGGCCGGACCGCAGGTCACCCTCGATGCCAGCGATCCGAACCGCGTGTTGTTCGTTGCGCCCGAGGTCACCCGTGACACTGCATTGACGTTTCGGGTAACACGTCGCACCGCAAGTGGCGCAACGGATACCGACGACGTGTTCGTATTGATCGAAAACTACGCGCAGGCGCCTCCGGATCCGAGCGGCAGCTTGCCGTTCGTGTTCAGCGACCTGCACGTATCACGCACCTACCCGTATCGAGCCGGCGGCCCGTTAGCGGGTGTGCTCGTACGCTGTACCTACGAAGCCAACTTGCAATACACCGGCGGCGCGACCAACTTGTGCCCGCTATCGACGCTGCCGTTCCTGCACCAGACAACGGCAGGCGCGGTCCCGACGGTCGACCAGATCATGGATCGCGTCGTCGTCTCTCACGACTGGATGGGCGAAACGTTCGAGCAGCTGCTGCGGACGCAGGCATCACAGGACATGCTGCGGCTGTTCAATGGCGTTACCGCGATTGTGATCGGTGCTCACGTGCGCCCGAGCTTCTACTACGCGCTCACCGGTGCGATCTATCTGGACGCCGACAATTTCTGGCTGACCGCCGCTCAGCGCGACGTGATCAACGAAGCGCCGGACTTTCGCTCCGATTTCGATCGCGACCTGATGTACTCCGGCGTCTGGCGCTACACGCAGAACAATCAGAATATTTTCGTGCCGTTTCCTGCAACGTCGAGAATTTCGCGCGACATTTCCTATCTGCTCGCCGAAGCGGGTTGGCTGCTCTATCACGAGCTCGCGCACGCATCAGACTTTCTGCCGCCTTCAGCCCGAGCTTCGCTGAACAGTTCGTTGTCAGCCTGGGGCAACATCTCACCGCGCTATCAGGCAGGGCAACTGCCGTCGGACCAGATGTCTGCAAGTTTCCCGCTGCAGTCAGCTCAACTGGCAGGCCTGGCGCAGGTGAAATTCTTTGGCGCGAGCGCCGACGCGACGCAGCGTGGCTACACGCCGAACGATGTGGCGACTTTCTTCGCAGCCGATCGCGCGACCGACGAATACAACTACTCGACCACGCGCGAAGACATTGCGATGACGTTTGAGGAGTTCATGATGGTGCGCAATCACACGTGGCGCCGTGACGTCGCGATCACCGACAAGATCGGACCTGCCACAACGAGCTCGAACCTGATTGTTCGCTTCGGTCAGCGCGGTCGCATCGGTGAAGCGGCGATCAAGCCGCGCGCGCAGCTGGCCGTGCAGGAGACTCGCGCCGTGGGTGCTGCAGGCTGATCCGAATGTCGTTACGAGCCTGCCAGCTCCGATCCCGATGCGTGCTGGAGATTCCTGGGCTGGCAATTTGGTCGTTCCCGCGCCGCCGGGCGGCTTGCTAGCGCCACTGGCGCTGCGCACGCCGCTCGACTTTGCCTCCGATCGTGCATTGCTGGCACGCGCGGTCGTTGGGCCTCGCCCCGGTCATGGCCACTGGACGCCTAACGAACGCGGGTTGAAAGGAACGGTGACTGGCCGATGAGCGCATGCCTAAAAAATATGCAGAACACCTGGCGCACGGGTATTGCCGTCTCGGCGCTCATGCTGGGCTTGCTGACGGCCAGCTCCGCCTGCGGTCAAGCGATGCCGTCGGTGGTGTCGAGCGATCGCGGTCTGTTCTGGAAGGTAGAGAAAGACGGCCGGATGAGTTACCTGTTGGGCACCGTGCACGCGTGGAAGCGCGAGTGGCTGCCGCTGAATCCAACGATCGAAAAAGCGTTCGCCGGCTCCAAGACGCTCGTGGTTGAGCTCGACGCTGCGAACATGGATATGGGAAGCGCCGTGCAGCGGATGCTGCTGGCAGGCGACGACACTCTCGAGGCGCGGATCGGCAAATCACTATACCAACAGACCACGGCTGAGGCCGCCAGGCTGCAAGTACCCGAAGCGGCAATCGCAAAGGTGAAGCCATGGGGCGCGATGCTGGTTCTGGCAGCAACCAAGCTGCAGCAGCTGGGGTTCAGCCCCGACGCAGGAATCGACAACTACCTGATTCAGAAAGCCAACGCGAGCGGCAAACGAGTCATCGAGCTGGAACCCGGCGAACAGCAGCTGGCGATAATGGACGGGTTGAGTGCGCGACTGCAGATCGCGATGCTGAGTGAGTTTGTCGCCAACAGCGACCGCACACTCCAGGTCATCAACGACATCGTCAGTGCCTGGAAAAAAGGCGACGCCGACGCCGCGTTCAAGCTCAATCAGAAAGGGTTTGACGATCCGGAAGCCAAGCGCGAGTTTGACGACAAGTTTCTGTATCAGCGCGACGTAGTGATGACCCGCAAGATCGAAGAATTGCTGCGCCAGCCTGGGCCGCACTTCATCGCGGTCGGATCGCTGCATCTGGTGGGGCCGAAGAGCATCGTCGAGCAGCTGAAGGCGAAGGGTTATCGCGTCGAGCAGATCTAGATTCAGTCAGCGCGAAGCTTGCTTCATAATGCGCGCCGTTTTCCCTCGCAAGTGTTGACGCCCAAGCTATGACATTGCTCGTTTTTATCGCGCTGTATCTGGTCGCGTCGATCGGGATCGGCGTGTATGCCGCCACTCGCGTCAAAAATACGGCCGACTACGCGCTGGCGGGGCGTTCGCTGCCGCTGTTTGTCATCGTTGCCACGACGTTTGCGACCTGGTTCGGCTCCGAGACCGTGCTTGGCATTCCGTCAAAGTTCGTCGAAGGCGGATTTCGTAACACCGTCGAAGACCCGTTTGGCGCTGGCCTGTGCCTCGTCCTGGTGGGGATGTTCTTCGCACGCAAGCTCTACAACATGGATTTGCTGACGATCGGCGATTTTTATCGACGCCGTTACGGCCGCGGAGTCGAGATCTTCAGCTCCATCGTGATTTTGATTTCCTATCTCGGGTGGGTCGCTGCGCAAATCACCGCGCTTGGGCTGGTGTTCAATCTGCTGTCGGCGGGTGGCATCAGCGTGGCTTGGGGCATGGTGCTCGGTACGGTGATCGTGCTCGGGTACACATTGTTCGGTGGCATGTGGTCCGTCGCGCTGACCGACACGTTCCAGATGGTGATCATCATCGTTGGGCTCTCGCTGATCGCCGTCTTCGCGGCCGATCAGGCGGGCGGCGCCGGCAAAGTGATCGAGTACGCACGATCGCGTGAGATGTTCCGGTTTTTTCCGACCGGCGGCGCGCACGAGTGGCTGTTCTGGACCGGCGCGGCCATCACCATCATGATCGGCTCGATCCCGCAGCAGGACGTGTTTCAGCGCGTGATGTCGGCGAAGGACGCCGACACGTCGGTCAAGGGGCCGATCATCGGCGGTGTCTCGTATATGGTCTTCGCCTTGGTGCCGATTTTTATCGGGCTTTCTGCGTTCCTGGTGATGCCAGAGGCTGCCAACGCCTTGCTGAAAGAGGATTCGCAAAAAATTCTGCCGACACTGGTGATGGAACATATGCCGGTGTGGCTGCAAGTCGCGTTCTTCGGCGCGCTGCTGGCGGCGATCATGTCGACCGCGTCGGCCACCCTGCTTGCCCCTTCGACGACGTTCGTCGAGAACGTGCTGAAGAACTTCGTCAAGATGAACGACAAGCAGGAGTTGCTGTACATGCGGCTGACGGTGATCGTCTTCACCCTGTGCGTGCTGATTTATTCGATCATCATGATCGGTACGCCGATCTACGAGCTGGTCTCGAAGGCGTATCAGTTCCCGGTCGTCGGCGCGTTCTGGCCGCTGGTATGCGGGCTTTACTGGCGCCGCTCGACGACACAGGGGGCGATCTGGTCGATCGTACTGGGTATGAGTACGTGGGCGTTGCTCGAATACTCGCAACTCGGGCAGGTGTTTCCGCCGGTGCTTGGCGGATTCCTGATGGCGGGCGCCGGAATGTTCGGCGGCTCGCTGTTATCGGCACCGGCGCCGCGCGCTCAGGGTGCCGAGTAGGCGCGCCACCTAGCCGGCTTGCGCCGCGAGCGCCCTGAAATCCTGCGCGTAGTCGTTTAGTTTCTTGTCGAGTGCTGCACGTTGTTCGGGCGTCGCGTGATTGATTAGCTGTGCGGTCAACTCGGCACTGCTACGCCGGTACGACTCGGCGCGGGCGCGGCGTTCAGCTTCTGGTGCCACATCGAGATGTGTGAAATAGGTACGCAGCCAGCGTGCAGCAACCTCTTCGGTAGGGCGATCCGCCTGAATCTTGCGCAGCAGCGCGAGGAACTCGCGCTGGCGGCGCTCGCGCTCGTCGATCCACCATGTCGCATCGGTAGGCCGGCTCGCCAACGACTTGCGGATGATCTCTTTCTGCTCGTCCGTGAGTTTGCCGAACCAAGACTCGGCGCGCTCACCATACTTCTTGGCCCTTTCGGCGCCGGAATCTTTTTCAAGGCGCACGAACTCGCGGCGTGCTTTCGTAGCATCGTTACCCACCTTCTTGGCGGCGCGGTCGATCTGTTCCGGCGACAAAGTCAGCGCTATGTGTGCGATATCAGGTGCCGCCCTGTCGGCCGCCGTCATCATCCGCGTGTTCAGTTGCTGGTTGAAATCCATCACGTCGGCGGCTGTGATGCGGCCACTGAGTTTCGCGCGCGTCTTGTCGATAAACGCAACGTAATCGCGCAGCTGCGTTGTGCGGTGCCAGGCGAGCAGCGCATTGACCCGCTCCTTGACCGTCTGCTCTTGCTCGTCGGTCAAATCCAGGTAGCTATCGAGCTGCAGCAGCGCCAGCGTGTCAGCGTTGTTGTAGCCAATCTTCATCGCGGCGCAGCTTGCAACCGACACCGCAAGTGCGGCGATCGCCGCCAGACGACTGACCCACACCGCGGTAGGGCCGTCCATCGGTGAACTAGAATCGTTACGCAATCGGACCTCCGCTTATTACCTACACCGCATGAACATCGTGATACTTGCTGCAGGCCAAGGTAAGCGGATGGGTCCCGCGCTCGCCAAACCTCTGCCGAAAGTACTGCACCTCGTTGCCGGCCGCCCGATGCTGGCCCACGTGCTTGATGCGGTCGGTGGCGCTACGACCGGCATGCCCGTGAATATAGTGGTAGTCGTAGGCTACGAGTCAAAACAAGTGCAAGAAATGTTCCCTGCGGGGCCAAAAAGCGATCGCTCGCTGCGCTACGTCGAGCAGTCGACACAGCTGGGAACAGGCCACGCCGTGCTGCAGGCAGAGCCGCTGCTGGACGACGCCGCCCCGACTTTGGTTCTATACGGGGACGTGCCGTTGATCCGCTCGTCGACGCTGCAGCGGTTGTTCGCGGCCGCTGGCGATGTGGCGTTGTTAACGGTGCAGCTGACGCAGCCTTCCGGCTATGGCCGCATCGTGCGTGATTGGCATGGCAACGTGCTGCGTATCGTGGAAGAGCGCGACGCAGATGACGATGAGCGCAAGTTGACGGAGGTCAACACCGGCATCCTGATGGCGCCCACTGCCAAGCTGAAGCGTTGGCTCAAGGCGCTGTCAAATGAAAATGCGCAGCGCGAGTATTACCTTCCCGATGTGATCGCACAGGCGGTTGCAGAGCATTGCCGGGTGGTTGCCGTCGAATGCGGCGATAGCGACGAAACCCGCGGTGTTAACAGCAAGGAACAGCTCGCCAGCATCGAGCGCATTGCGCAGCGGCGAATCGCAAGCGAGCTGATGAGCCGCGGCACAACGTTGGCCGACCCGGCGCGTATTGACGTGCGAGGCAACGTAAATGTCGAGAGCAACGTCTCAATTGATGTCGGCTGTGTCTTCGAGGGACAGGTCGATCTTGCCGAAGGTGTTCGCGTCGGTGCCTACTGCGTGCTGCGTAATTGCTCAATCGGCGCCGGCACCGAGGTATTGCCGTTTTCGCATCTCGACGGCGCGACAATTGGTGCCGCTGCGCGAATCGGTCCGTATGCACGCCTGCGTCCCGGTGCGCTGCTGGCCGATGAAGTTCACATCGGCAACTTCGTCGAAGTCAAAGCTAGCACGCTAGGCCGCGGTTCGAAAGCGAACCATCTGGCCTACGTCGGTGACGCGACCGTGGGAGCCAACGTCAACATCGGTGCGGGTACGATCACCGCCAATTACGACGGCGCGCGCAAACATCGCACTGTCATCGGCGATAATGTATCGATCGGATCGAATGCCGTGCTGGTGGCGCCGGTCACGATTGGCCAGGGTGCGACGATCGCGGGTGGCTCGACCATCTCGAAGAATGCGCCCGAAGGCAAGCTCACGGTAGCGCGCGCCAAGCAGACGACATTAGACGGCTGGAAGCGGCCGACGAAAGAGAAGAAATCGTAAGGGCAATGCAATGTGCGGCATCGTAGGCGCGGTCGCGACGCGCGATATCACTCCGATCCTGGTCGAAGGCCTGCGTCGGCTCGAGTATCGCGGATACGACTCATGCGGCGTAGCGTTGCTGCAGGATGGCCAGCTGACACGGTCTCGCAGCACCGCGCGCGTCGCCGAACTCGAGTCGCAGATCGAGCAGTCGGCGCTGGCGGGCCACCTCGGTATTTCGCACACACGGTGGGCAACCCACGGCGCGCCGATCACATCGAACGCGCATCCGCATTTTTCGCGCAACGAAGTGGCAGTCGTACATAACGGGATCATCGAAAACTACGAGTCGATTCGTGCGGATTTGAAAAACGCCGGCTACGAGTTCGTCACCGAAACCGATAGCGAGGTCATTGCGCATCTGATTCATCAGCTGTATCGCGGTGATCTGCTTGCTGCTGTGCGCGCGGCGGCCTCGCGATTCAAGGGTGCGTATGCGATCGCGGTGATGCACAAGAGCGAGCCGCAACGCCTGGTCGGCGCGCGCAGCGGATCGCCGCTGGTGGTTGGTCTTGGCACGGAAGAGAATTTCCTCGCATCAGACGCGCTGGCGCTCGCAGGCACTACCGATCAGATCATCTACCTCGAAGACGGTGACGTCGTCGATATCGAACTCAAGCGTGTACAGATCGTCGATGCGTCGGGTGCGCATGTGCAGCGGCCGGTGCATACCGTCACGGCCGCGGCCGGCGGCGCTGAGCTCGGTCCGTACCAGCATTACATGCAAAAGGAGATCTTCGAGCAACCGCGCGCCATCAGCGACACGATCGAAAGAATCGAATCGATTACGCCGGCGCTGTTTGGTGACAAAGCGGCCGAAGTGCTGGCGGGAGTCGATTCCGCGCTGATACTTGCATGTGGCACGAGCTACTTCGCCGGACTGACAGCGAAGGTCTGGCTCGAGTCGATCGTCGGGCTGCCGACACAAGTCGAAATTGCCAGCGAATATCGATATCGCGACAGCGTGCCGAATCCGCGCACACTGGTCGTCGTGATTTCGCAGTCAGGCGAGACGGCAGATACGCTTGCAGCGCTGAAGCATGCTCGCGCGCTCGGAATGACGCACACGCTCGGCATCATCAATGTCGCGACCAGCGCGATGGCGCGCCAAACGGAGCTGCAGTTTTTTACTCGCGCCGGAGTTGAGATCGGTGTGGCATCGACCAAGGCATTTACGACACAGTTGGTCGCCTTGTTTCTATTGACACTGACGCTCGCAAAGCTGCGCGGCCGTCTCGATGCAGAAGCCGAGCGCGAACACATTCGTGCTTTACGACATCTTCCCGCAGCGCTGCAGGCGGTGCTCGCACTCGAGCCGCAGGTGATCGCCTGGTCGCAGCAGTTCGCGCGCAAAGAGCATGCCTTGTTTCTTGGGCGTGGGCTGCATTACCCGATCGCGCTCGAGGGAGCGTTGAAGCTGAAAGAGATCAGCTACATCCACGCCGAGGCTTACCCGGCCGGTGAGCTGAAGCACGGCCCGCTGGCACTGGTCACCGCGGAAATGCCGGTCGTCACCGTGGCGCCCAACGACGCACTGGTCGAAAAACTGAAGTCGAACATGCAGGAAGTGCGCGCGCGAGGCGGCGAGCTCTATGTCTTCGCCGATGCCGATTCGCACATCGAATCGGCGCCGGGCATTCACGTCATCAAGCTGCCCGAGCACTACGGCCCGCTGTCACCGATCCTGCACGTCGTACCGCTGCAACTGCTCGCATATCACACAGCCGTCGCGCGCAAGACCGACGTCGATAAGCCGAGAAATCTGGCGAAGTCGGTGACGGTGGAGTGACCGGCGTAGGCTGTATTCAAAGTGGCCACACCTCGCGCGGCAGGCGCGGCAGAGTACTTTCCTTTGCACGCGTGGGCCGACCGTTAGCCACGCGACCTTGTTTTCCCGTAACCAATTTCCGTCGCTAATTTCGGCTGCGCGAGACTGAACTGCGAACGCCTCGCAAGCGGGTAAGTCGAACCACTGTTGCTGTTCGACGACTCGGAAGCAGATGGATGTGGAAGTAAGCGCTACACGCAAGACGGCTGTCGAACCTATTGATGTACTCGCATTTCCGCCCGACGCGCTTGAGTTGCAGCGCCGCCAAGCGTCCGAGGCAAAGCAGTGGCGAGAGCTGGAGCGGCGCGCCGGTATCGCGCGGTTTTTCGGTGTTGGAATGTTCCTGGCATGGGCTGCTGACGTCGGAGCTGCCTTTGAGATGGCGCACGCCAGCTCGGCACTATTCGGCGCGGCTAGTGTTCCGCTCGCGGTTGCCGTCGTTATCGCCCACCTCTACGGGCAATGGGCGCTTGAGCGCGCGGCTCGAGGCTTGGCTGAGGTTGAACAGCGCTATGCCGATGTGACGCTCCGCGAAGCGACACCTTTGTTGGCTTTCGCTAAGAACAACGCGGTAATCGCGCAATATCTGCGTTGCGTCGGCCGCCAGCAGCGCGCGTTGCTGCGCCTTGAACGCATGTCGCTGTACGCGTGGATTGATGGTGACCGGGGCGAAGTGAATGGGCGCCGACCCACTACGCAGCGCGCTGCCGCCTCGCCGCCGGTCAAAAACTCCTAACGTGTGCTTTTCTTGATGTCACTCTTGACGTCCCCGAATGTCGAGCGAACCTTGCCGCCGACCTTTTCTGCGGTGCCTTTGACTTCGAGGTCTTTGTCTCCTGTTGCCTTGCCGACCTCTTCCTTGATCTTGCCGGTCACCGTATTCGTACGTCCCTTAACCTGATCCTTGTTCATACCGTCTCCATGTCTGTCGGGCTCATCCCGAGAGACTGGTGATTGCAAGACGTATGCCCGGGAGGCGCGCGATTACGCGCCCAGACGCAACTCGGCGGGAACAGTGCTCGGATACAGTCTTTCAAGGACTCCAACGGTCATCTTGGCGATGGCGGCCTGCAATTCCGCGATCAGCTTTTCGCGCGATGACGACCCAAGCGCGGTGATCCCAAAGCGCGCGGAACGCCGCTTCGTGGAGACCAAACTGCTGCTCAACTTCATTGCGCCAAAACGACGGCGCCTCGCCCTCCACATACTTTCCGCGGCCGCGTCCAAAGTGCGCAACGGCCAAATAGCGCAGCACGCTCGATCGCACCAGCGCGTTCAGGAAATCAGCCGACCAGCGTGCTTCGGGCTGATCTGCCCCGGCCAGCCGGTTCATCCCACGGGCGATTCCCGCGCCGCTTAGTCCGCCGATAAGACCCCCCACCAGCATGCCGGCGCCGAGCGTCAACCCGCCAGCGACGACGTCGGCTTTCAGCCCCGCCAGCGCGCCGGTGACGACGCTGCCCCACAGCGCAGCGCGTGTCTCATCGACGCGCTCCTGGATCGCAAAGTGCGTTCGCATTCGTTCCAGCACGGTGCCGGCGGCTTCGCCCTGGAGTCCATGCAACTGAATCAAACGATCGGTCGCAGTGCGAATGCTGACGTCCAGTCGCGTGGCGAGCGACTGCATCGAACGCTCGCGCGTCGCGTCGAGACCGTCGCGCTTGATGCCTATCGAATGCATCAACTTTTGCGCGGTTGACGCCGTGACTGGCGTCACCGGCTCGAAGTCGCACGCCGCGCGCGACAGATGCTCGGCAAGGATGTGCATCGAGGCGTCGAATCGCTCGACGTTGCGCGCGGTCCAGGTTCCGACCAGGCGCGCGTAAGCGGCGCGCTTGTTTTCCGGCAACCGGCGGCCGACCGCGTCGAGCAGCACGCGCTCCTGAACCCAGCAGCGTGCGAATGCATCGAGTGCCAACACTTCGCTCGCTACGCCAAGCGATTCGAGATGCGCGCTCCAGCGCTGCGCTTCCGCACGCTCCTCGTCTGCGGGGCGCGGCGGGCCGATCTGATTCAGCAGCACGACGACCGGTTTGCCGACCCAGCGCAGCACCTGCGCCTCGAATGCCACGTAGCCGGCATCGCGTGGATCTTCGGCCGCGTTGACCAGATACAGCACCACATCGGAGCTATCGCGCGCGGCCCGCACCGCTTGCTGACTGCACCAGAAAGGGCGATCACTGTAGCGGTCCCACACCTCGCGCAATAGCCAGCCGATCGGGTTATCGGCGAGCCGAAGGCGCTGCACTAAGCGTGCGGAATCGCCGAAGCCCGGTGTATCCCACAGCCGCAGTACATCGCCGGCTTCGGTTTGCAGCAGGGTGTGCGCCTCGGCGATCTCGGTGACATGCGGCGCGTCTCTGACTTCACCGATGTCGCGGCCAAGCAGCGTACGCGCGAGCGTGGTCTTGCCGGCGTTGGTGTGCGAGATCAACGTGATCTCGACCGTTGCGATATCCGAACTCATGGCGACACTTAGGTTGATGCGAGTGGTGCCGCGAGTACGCGCTCGAGTTCGCGCTCCAGCGCGGGCAAATCGGGCGCGGACAGATCGACGAACGCAGCATCCAGTTCTAGCGCGCGGCAAAAATACCGCCAGGCACTGCGCCGCTCTTCCAATCGGGCCTCGGCACCCGCCTGCGTGCCGAGCCGGCGCCGGTAGCCCGACTCGTCGATCAGCACTGCCAGGCTTCGAACCGACGATGAACTGCGCAGCGCTTTCAGAAAAGCACCATGGTTCTCATTCTCGGGTGTCGCCGCCAAACTGAATAGCGCCAGCGTGAGCGTGACCTGCGGGTCATTGGTCAATGTCTGGCTCACACTGGTCTCAGCACCGAACGTGACAGTCGGAAGCAGCGTTACGTCGGAATCATCACCCAGCAATGCAACTGCCGCTGCGCGCAAGCCGTTCAATGCGACGTCGTCAACGGTGTAGCTGTAGGGAATCACGCGCAGCCGCGCCGAGCCCACGGTGAATGACCCAGCGAGGCGGCGGAAGTAAGGCTCGCTCATATCGAACGCGAAACGTTCGGCGCGACGCAGCTCTTGCCAGCGGGCGATCAGCGCGAGCGCGAGGCGCGGCACGATGACGATCGCGCCGACGGTAATGGCGTACAGATGGATCCAAAGTGCCGCGCTGGCATTGCCTGGCGTCCCACTGGTAAAACGCAGTGCGGCAATCTGCTCGACCGACGGAAACGGAACACCGATCAGCTGGGCGGCGGGCGAAAGAAAGAACGAAAGCAGCGCGTGCACCGCGGGCGCGTCAAGAAACGTGCTTTCCCAACCGGCCCGATACTCGAATACGAGCCCACGCACATACAACCCTGCCACCGCACCCAGCGCGAAGAGCGCCGCCGCGACGTGGAGGACACGCGCGGCCCGCGCCGCCATCAGCGGCGCGACGAGCGTCCCCCACTGAGTGACAAAAGTGCCCACCGATGTCGCTGAAACGCCGGTCAAGTTGCGTACCGCGCGTTGCGACCCAACAGCCAACCAGCGACGCGGACCGCGAAGCTCGGGCTCAACACCGCTCGCGCGCATCAGCACGCTCAGCAGCAACAAGACATAAACGACAATGTTCCAGATCATGATGCCCAGCAGCGGGAAGGCGATGATGTTGACGTGCTGCCGATCGGAAATATGCTCGAGCAATGCGCCGAGTACGAATGCCACAGCCGGTAGCGCGATGCCAATCCATGCCGGCCAATCAAACGCAGAGGCAGCTCGCGCAATCGACGGGAAACGCCGCGGCAGCGTTTCAGCTAGCAGTGCGGCGCGCTGTGCGATAAAGGATTCGCCGGTCGCCACTTGGCGCCGCTCGCCGGCGCGCCAACGTGCAAGTTCCGCTGCGGCCCGGCTCGCGTGCGTCCGGTCCTCGTTGGTGAAAATGGTGCGATCGGTATCTGCGCCCTCGATAGCGCGGACCAGCACGACGTCACGGGCGAGTTGCTCGTTCACGCCGTATTATCGCGGGACCGGACAAACACTATCCGTGCCTTCTTAACGTAGTTCAGAGTGAGGAGACTAGATATGGCGACAAAACGCACGACACATCGCAGCACGTCTGGCAAGAAGCTGTATGCAGTCAGGGACGCGAAAGGCAGATTCAAAGACATTCAAACCTACGAACGTGCTCATCGAGCCGACTTGGCCAAGAAAAGTGGCGCCGAAAAGAAGGCGGCAGCCAAGAAGAAAAAGAAGTAACGGAAGTAGTTTCAGCGTTTCAACGAACAACGACTGAGAGGGTCGATGGACAAGTCGCGCCATATAAATGGCATCACGGGCCATGCACTGGTGTTGGGAGGCTCGGGTGGCCTGGGCGCCGAGATCGTGCGGACATTGGCCGCGAGCGGTGCCTCGGCGGTGTCGTTCACGTATGGGCGCAACAAGAAAGCGGCCGACGAGCTGGTAGCTGAATTAGGGCGCACACGGCATCAAAGCGTTTGCCGCGCCGGCGGACCTTAGCGATGAGCCCGGATTCAACAAGGTCCTCGACGATGCGGTCGCCAACATCGGCGCGGAAATTTCGCTCGCCATCAACTCGATCGGAATTTCGCCCAACATTCCGATCGAAGAGCAAACGCTCGACGGTCCCGACGGTTGGCGTCGAGTATTCGAGATCAACGTGTTCGGCTGCTTCATCAGCACCCGCGCGATCGCCGAGCGCATGAAAAAGCGCGGTGTCAAAGGCTCGATCGTGCTGGTGACATCGACCAACGGCATCAATTCGCAGTCGCAGATATCAACGCATTACGACTCGTCGAAGGCCGCGCAGGGTCACATGATGAAGATCTTCGCCGAGCACTACGCGCCGGCCGGCGTCCGCATTAACGGTGTAGCGCCGGGCTGGATCGAAACCAGCATGAACGACACGCTGCCGGCCGATGAGCGCGCGAACGAGATCAGCAAGATCTGGGCAGGCCGCTTCGCAGAACCGCGCGAGATTGCATCGTTCATCGTGTTCGTCGGCGGTGCCGGCGGCTCGTACGCCGTCGGTCAGAATTTCATGGTGGATGGTGGCTATCGCTAAGCGGCATTGCGATACAAATCAGCTACTGAGATTTACGCGGGAGTGGATGGAGCGTGGCCGACATGCGCTGCTGTACTGCACTGATTGCCTTCAGCGGGCGGAGCATCACCTTGAACTCCGTGATCTGGCTTTCTGAGTTCCACTTGATCAGGTCCACCCCATTGACGCTGACTCCGTCAATCTCGGTTTCAAACTCAAGCGCAGCGTCAGACGGCCCAACGACCTCGCGTACGTAGCGAAAAGTTTCGTTGACGAAAACATCCAGAGCCGCAGACAGATACCACGCAGTCAGCTTTTTGCCACGCTGTGGCGTGTGAACCACGGGCGAATAGAACAGCACGTCTTCGGCCAGCAACTCGTTCAGGCCCGAGGAGTCGTGCGTCTGAACAATGCGATGCCACATCGCTAGCGGGCTATCCATGCGAATTCTCCAGACGAGCCGGCTCCGTGGGGCTGGCACAAGCGGCGCAGATGCACGAGACGCCTCGACAGGCCAGTGGCACACGGGCGAGCAGCTCCGGGCCAAACGAAACCGCTTCGCACCAGCACGCATCCTCGAAGCTGCCACTGGTGGCAGGCGTGCAAGCGTTCGGACCGCCGCACAGCGGGCACGTGACCTGAGATGGCCCGAGCGAAGAGTTGGAGCTGCCTTGTTCCACGTTGCTGAACTATCTCAATTCGATACCGGCAAGGAATCTACGCTCGGTGAAACCAGAACTCGATCTCTGAAGATTCCTCTTCAAATCGAGCGGAATGTTCTGCCCTCGCCGGAACGTGATACCACTGCCCAGCCACGAACGTCCTTTCCTTGCCCGCGATCGTCAGCATCAGGCTCCCCTTGGTGATGATGCCGACGTTTTCAGTGTCGTGCTTGTGTGGAGCGATGACTGTTCCGGCAGGGTAGGAGGCGAAAAGCACGTCGCAACCTGCGGCTTCCAACTTGTGCGCGTCAAACGGACCTGCGAACTTCGGCAGATCGCGTATCAACTTGGGGAGATTGGACATGGTGTTGGGAACGACGATCTTCAAAGGTGTCGTTCGGTCAGTGTTTCGGCGTGGCCAAGCATGTTGAGTCATTCAGCAACAAATCGCAACCACCATGCGACTAGCAGGTGCGTGCTGAGCCCGAGCTACGTCAAACAAATATTGGCAGCGTGGCCGGCGAAAAATACTGCAGGTTGGGCAGCACGTCTGCCAGCTGCGTGTCGGACAGTCCCATCCAGCGCGCGAAGCTCGCCGCGTACTGGTCGCCCTGCTCACGCCCCCGGTGGATGTCGATTGATGTCCTTTGTGTCGTTGTTGACACGTTGGATGCGCGGCCGCGCTTCAAACATGTAACGTTGTCGAATGATTTCGAGCGCCCACGCCGCGGTGTCCGTGCTGTTGATCGACGACGATGTCGAACTGGTGCGGCTACTGACGCAACTCTTCGCCCGCGAGGGCATCGCACTGCGCAGCGCAACCACCGGCTCAGCCGGCCTCGACAGTCTGAATCCGCTGCCGTCGCTCGTGCTGCTTGATTTGATGTTGCCGGATATGCATGGGAAGGAAGTGTTCCGCCGCCTGCGTGAACGCCTCCCCGAACTCCCGGTGATCATGCTGACAGCGAAGGGCGATCCGGTCGACCGCGTGATCGGCCTCGAGCTCGGCGCTGACGACTACGTGCCCAAACCGTTCGATCCGCGTGAGTTGATTGCACGCGTTCGTACCGTGTTGCGTCGGTCGCGCGCCGATGCTGGTGCCGTGCGCAGCGCACCGGCCACGTTGCTGCAATTTGGCAAGCTGCTGCTGGATACCAATGCGCGCACGCTCACCGCAGATTCAGTGGAAGTGCCGCTTACAAATATCGAGTTCCGGCTCTTACTGGAACTCGTCAAGCATCCGGGAGTCGCGCTGTCGCGCGAAGCATTGACGCGCGCGGCGCAGGTCGGGAATTACCGGCCGCTCGATCGCGCGGTCGACGTACAGATCGCCCGCCTGCGCCGCAAGCTCAGACAAGCCGATGCAGATGCAAAGTGGATCGTCACCGCGCGTGGCGAAGGCTATGTGTGGGCACCCCCAGCGGCAAATCGACGGAGCGCTGAGAAGTGAAGCTGCTTCCGCTGCCGATGTTCGGCCGCATCTTCATCGCGCTGCTGGTGATGACCATTAGCGCGTTGATACTGATCGCCGCAACGTTCAGCGACTATCAGGAGCGTGTCACCGCGCTGACACTTGCGCCGATGTGGGCCGCTGCAATAAGAACCGAGCAGGAGCAGCCGGGCGCACCGCGCCGCGAGCTCGATTTGCGCATGCGCATTCACGTGCTGACCGGTGCGCCACCGGCGCAGGCGTATTCGATTGCGTCGGATCGCCGCACGATCGCGCTGACCGATGCGCTCACGCAATCCGGCATCAGCGTGATCGATACGAAGCTCGACGATACGTCGGAGTTGCCGGTCACCTGGCTGCAGGTTCAGCCTGCGCAGGGTGAAGCGCGCTGGGTTGGCCTAACTGGCGGTGTGCAGCCTTCATCGTTTCGGATGCGCGCATGGGGCGTGCTCGGCGTGCTGATTCTGGTGATTACGGTCGCGGCTTGGTTCACGAGCCGCTGGGTGGTGCGCCCGATGGCGCGTCTGTCGAATCAGGTCGACGCGATCGGGCGTGGCGAAGTGCCAACGGAAATCGTGCGTGGCACGCGCGAAATCGAAAGGCTCGGGTTGGCGTTAACCACGATGGCGCGGCAGCGTGCCGCGTTCGACGAGCAACGGCGCGTGATGCTGATGGGCGTGTCGCACGATCTGCGCTCGCCGTTGACGCGAATTCGCGTCGCTGCCGACCTGCTCGACGAGCAGGCGCCGCTGCGTGACCTGATCGTGCGCAACGTTGAACACGCCGACGCGATTATCGAAAGCTTCTTGTCGTACGTTCGAACCGACGCCGAGCATGTCGCAGACGAAGTTGACCTCAGCGGTGTCGCCAGCAGCGCAGCGCGATTGGCTGGGCTGCCCGCTGCTCAGCTACGCATCGCGCCGCACGTGTTGGTGCCCGGTAACGCGACGATGCTGCAGCGGCTGCTGACGAACCTGCTCGATAACGCGGCGCGTCATGGCGCTCCGCCGATTCTGCTTTCGCTGACGATCAATCAGGCTGCACGCGAAGCGATGCTGATCGTGGAAGATCACGGGCCGGGAATCGTCGATGCCCAACGGATGTTGCAACCGTTCGAGCGCGGCGACGCAAGCCGGGCGCAGGGCGGAGCCGGACTTGGCCTGGCGATCGTCGCACGCATCGTCGAACGGCACGCGGGAACGCTGGACATCAATGCCGTCGATGGCGGCGGTACACGCGTCACCGTGCGCCTGCCGCTGGCAGACTCAGCGCGCGCAACGCAACGAAGGTTTGGCTAACTCGAGGAAGTTTTTTTCTTCGACCGGGGCGCCGTATCGACCGGGTCGGACGCGTCGAAGTTCTGCGGCGTCTTCGGTACGTCGGGCAGCACTTCGGCTACACGGTTGCGTGCATCGGTGTCTTGCTGCCCGCTTTGCAAGTCGTCGTGCGCTTGTTTGATAACTTTGCGCGTACCGCTCAGCTGCTGATCGGCCGACTCGTCGCGCTCATTCGGCTGACGCAACTGACGCGCCGTTGCCGCGGGATCATCGGTCGCCAGGACGCGCTTGGTGCCGTTGAACGCGGTCTTTGGCTGGTCGCGAGGCCCCGTTCGAGAATGCTCGCCGCGCTCTAATTTTTCTTCTCCACTCTTTTTCATTGCTGTCCATTGCAGGCACTGCGCGGAACTCCGGCATATCGAATAACGACATGCCGGAGATGTGGATGCATTATCCGCTTAGCTAACTTTTACAGAAATGCGCTGCGGTCGCGCCTGCTCGTGCTTTGGAATGCGCAATTTCAGCACTCCATCTTTCAACTGCGCCTCGATGTGGCCCGCGTCGAGCTCGCGGCTCAGCGTAAAGCTGCGGCGGTAGCGCGCAATGCGCACTTCGGCGTACGTGGCCTCGAGCGCTTGCGGCGTAGCGGCGGATATTGCTCCTTCAATCGAAAGCGCATCGTTTTCTACCTTGATCTCGAGCGATTCTTTGGAGACACCCGGCATATCAGCGATCAACGTAATGCCCGAGTCGTCTTCGAGCACGTCGACACGCGGGGTCATCGCCTGAGAGTCCCGGCGAGCTGACCCTGACCGCGTCGCATCGTCGCGCGACGATTCCTGTACGTCTTCCTGCCGAGGGACATCTTGACGGTTGGCCGCCTTACGCGGCGCTTCAGCAACAAAACTGTCTTGCATGGTCGACCTCCTAGCTCCTTATTTATTGAACGGTGATCCGTTTTGGCAGCGCAGACTCGCGGCGGCTGATGCTCACATGCAGCACTCCATCGCGGTAGTTCGCGTTCACCTTTGTCGAGTCAACGTCTTCGGGCAGGCTGATCGCGCGCCGAAACTGGCCGGCAAAGCGCTCATTGCCGTAGATATTGACCTTGCTGTCTTCAAGGGGCAGCCCCGACGGACGTTCGCCCGAAATCGACAGCACGCCGCGATCGATCGTCAGCTCGATCTGTTTCGGATCGATCCCCGGCGCGAAGGCATAGATTTCAACGCTGGTCGCCGTGTTGCCGATATTGATTGCGGGAAACGCGCCCGGCGCAGCAGACCGGATACTGGTGGGCAATCCCGACCATCCGGACAGTTCGTCAAGTTCCCGGCGAAGCCGATCGAAATCACCGAACAGGCCGGGGTAGGTCACCATCGATGCAAACATTCTCGTCCTCCTTTCCTCGTTGCACTTGCAGCAAGTCGGTTCGACTCCTGGGAGCCGCACCGCCCAAATTCGTAGCTCGTGGCCGCAATTTCAAGGGGGTGGGCCGGCCGTTGGTTACCGAAAAAAGGGGTCCGGGCGGGCACGCCTTTGGCTTCGTGACACAGCTTTGCTGACAAAGGTGCCGGGTGGAACAAAAGTGGCCGCAGCAGTTGTGGATCGTCCGCCATGGGCAAAGCGCAGGCAACGTCGCGCGTGATTCCGCCGAGGCAGCGGAACTGCCGTTGATCGATATCGCGGAGCGCGACATCGATGTTCCGTTGTCGCCCTTGGGCGAGCAGCAGTCGATTGCGCTCGGCCAATGGTTCGGCCACCTGCCGCGGGCCGCACAACCTAACGTCGTGCTCTGCTCGCCCTATGCGCGTGCCCGGTCTACCGCACGGTTAGTGCTGGAAGCGGCAGGTATCGCTGCCGATTCGCACATCCTTCAGGCGGACGAGCGGTTGCGAGAAAAGGAGTTCGGGATTCTCGATCGACTAACGACGTTCGGTATTCGCGAGCGCCACCCACAATTGAGCGAACAGCGTGCGCACGTCGGCAAGTTTTATTTTCGCCCACCGGGTGGCGAAAGTTGGTGCGATGTGATTCTGCGGCTGCGCAGCGTGATCGACACGATGACGCGCGAGTACCGCGGCGAGCGCGTATTGATCGTCGCACATCAGGTCATCGTCAATTGCTTTCGCTACCTGCTTGAGCGGATGGATGAAGCTCAGATCCTCCAACTCGATCGCGTGGCCGACGTTCCTAACTGCGCCGTCATGCATTACGAATTCGATCCCACTCAGGGCAAGAACGGCAAGCTCGTCACTCGATTGGTTAACTTTGTCGCTCCGCTCGCCGAGGCCGGCACACCGATCACGACTGCAGCCGACGTGCCTGCGGCGCCGAAGCCATGAGAGACACGGGCTCGGTGGCTGACGCAAGTCTCGTCGAAGTGGATGACGAATGTCTGTGTCGTTGGCCGCTGCCACAGCCCGACGCCGATGGCGACAAGGAAGAGCGCGGACGCATACTGGTGATCGCCGGCTCGCGTGAAATGCCGGGTGCTGTGATCCTTGCCGTGAACGCAGCACTGAACGCGGGCGCAGGAAAGCTGACGGTGGCGACCTTGGCAAGCGTCGCAAAGCTGGTCGCTACCGCAATTCCCGAAGCGCGCGTCATCGAACTGGCCGAGACCGATGCAGGCGGCATCGATCGAAGCACGGTTCAGCAAGTGCGCGACCTGGCGTCGCGCGCTGATGCAGTTTTGATCGGGCCTGGCATGCAGGACGAGCCGGCTGTCTGCGACTTCTGCGCGGAACTGTTGCAGCATTTGTCGACGCCGGTGCTGGTACTCGACGCCGCTGCGATGGGCGTTGTTGCCCAACCCAATAGCAAGAAGTTTTCGAGCCCGACCATTCTGACGCCGCATGCGGGCGAGCTCGCGCACCTGACGGGTCGTGGCAAAGACGACATCACGGCGCAGCCGGCCGAGTCGGCAGCCGATGCGGCGCGACAGTGGAACGCAGTCGTTGCGTTGAAAGGCGCGACGACGTTTGTCGCAGCACCCGCCGGATCCCTATGGCGTCACAGCGGCGGCAATGTAGGACTGGCGGTGTCGGGCTCCGGCGACGTGCTGGCCGGTGTGATCGCGGGTCTGGCATCGCGCGGCGCGTCGGCCGCGCAAGCAGCGGTGTGGGGTGTCGCTTTGCACGCGCGCGCCGGCGAGCGATTGGCTGCACGCTCGGGACCGCTGGGCTATCTGGCGCGCGATCTGTCGGCGGAATTGCCTGCGCTGATGGGAGCGCTCGCTCAGTCGCGCTCGAACATGCGTGAAGCGATGTAGTTCAACGTCAATAGAAGCGCAGCGCCAGCGCCCACACTGACCCACATCGGGCGCGCACTTGCAGGCGCCGGGTTGAATGCAACTGGCGGAGAAAAGGCGGGCGCTGCCGTGCCGGCGTCGTCGCTACGCGATGGAATCTCCCGCTCGCTCGCATCCTCCGGCTTCGTCGGCGCATCGAGATTTCGCATCGATCCGTGCGTGCGCGCATAGACCCAGGTGAACTCCGCGCCCAGCAGAAATATTTGAGCCGAGTAATACACCCAGACGAGAATGATGATCAACGATCCGGCCGCGCCGAAGCCGGAAGCGATTCCGCTTTTGCCGACGTAAAGGCCGATCAGAAAACGTCCGACCGTGAACAGGAGCGACGTCACTGCAGCGCCGAGCCAAACGTCGTGCCAGCGTATTTTTACGCGCGGCATGATCTTGTAGATCATTGCGAAGGCCAGCGTGGTGACGACGTAGCTGACCACGATGTTGACGACCTGCGCCAGCACTTCCCAGCCACCGAAGGCGCCGCTCCACCACTTTCCGAGTGCCGCGAGCGCGGCACTCAGGACGAGCGAAACGATCAGCAGGAATGCAATGCCGAGAATCATGCCGAACGAAAGCAGGCGTGCCCGTATCAGACCCCACCAGCCACTTGTCTTGTCTCGCTCCGGCGCACGCCAGATGCGGTCCAGTGCGTCCTGCAATTCTCCGAACACAGTGGTTGCGCCAATGAACAGAAGCACGAATCCGATCACGGTCGCCGTGATGCCTTCGGTGGGCTTGTTAACGCTGGTAAGAATGTCTTCTACCGCCTTCGCAGCGTCGGTGCCCATCAGCCCGCGTAACTGCCCGAAGATTTCGCCGCGCGCAGCCTCGGCACCGAAGATCAAACCGGCAACCGAAATGACGATCAGCAGCACGGGCGCCAGCGAGAACAAGGTGTAATAGGACAGAGCCGCGCCCATGCTCGGCGCGTAGTCGTCGATCCAGGCTTTCACGGCGGCCTGGATCAGGGGCCACCAGTTCTTGACATGCCAACTCATTGACCACTCTCCTCGACGCTGGCGCGTAACACGCAATCTGTATGCCAGTTTTCCACTTGCCGCTGCGGTACTTGCCGTCGGACCCGCAACAAACCTAACATCGCGCACGCATGGTGACCTTCGACACGACCTCGGATGTTGAGGCATGGGCCAGGCAGCATGGAGGCCTCGACGCCGTCAACGACGCCCTTGCGCGGGGCGCGTTCGGTCACGATGCGCAATCGATTCGCACTGCGATTCGCTATGTCGAGCGCGAAGAGCTGAAGATCGCGGAGCGGCTCGGCATCGA
Organism: uncultured beta proteobacterium; assembly: GCA_963791315.1. Lineage (GTDB taxonomy): Bacteria > Pseudomonadota > Gammaproteobacteria > Burkholderiales > Burkholderiaceae_F > JACCZX01. The sequence goes on along the minus strand of CAWBRQ010000005.1, from coordinate 85,317 downwards.
GGATCGGCGCGGACGTGCGACAACCTCTGCTGAGCAGTTCGCGGATGCGGCTCAGCGCAGTGCGCAACAGGCGTTGATCAGCCGCTGGATAGCGATCGTCGCGGCTTTGATCGCGATCGCTGCCGCGGCATGGCCGATGATCCGCTGAGCGAAGCGGCTAACAGATCACATCTGACGGAACAGGTGCAGATAGCTGCGACTGACAGGTAGTACCTCGTCGCGGCCTTTCAGGTGAATGTCAGCAGTCTCGTTAAGCCCGCGCTTGACATGGCTGATCGCGCGCAGGTTTACGACAACCGAGCGATGCACCTGTGCGAACTGCACCGGGTCGAGCTGCGGCAGCAGCTCCTTTAGCGGCGTGCGGATCAGCGCCTCGACGGGCTTGCCTTGATCGCCACGCCAGCCGATCAGCGTGTACTTTTCATCGGAGCGCAGGAAGTCGATTTCATCGACCGCGATCAACCGTAACGACTGCCCTACCGTCGCGCGGATCCAGTGCAGCGGCAAGGGTGCGGCATCCTGCTGCAGTTTGGCGGCGAGCTGCTGCAACAGCGCTTCGGTGTTCAACGCTGGCTGCGCGGTTCGCAGCCGCTCCTGCAACCGCCCCACCGTGTCGGCCAATCGTGCGGGCTCCACCGGCTTCACGAGGTAGTCGAGCGCGCCCTCAGCAAAAGCCTGCACTGCGTACTGGTCGAAAGCGGTGACGAACACGACGTGCGCGCGGCGGCCGATAAGACGCGCCGCCTGCACGCCAGACAGTCCCGGCATGTGCACATCCAGGAAGCAGATGTCGGGTTGTTGTGCCTCGAAGTGATCGACTGCCTCGCGGCCGTTGCGCGCTCGTGCGACTACATCGAGCTCGGGCCACGCTTCGGCAAGCTGGCGAGCAAGCTTGTCGCGCAACAGTGGTTCATCGTCGGCGATCAGCGCGGTCGGGCAGCGCGGTGTCATGTGTTGCATCGCTCTGCAGGGAAAGCGAGCTCGGCGCTTACACCGCCCGTCGATTGTTCCGACAAACTCAGTTGGGCGTCGCTGCCGAACGCCAGCTGCAGGCGTTCACGCAATGTCGACAGGCCAGTGCCAAGTCCGTCACCCGCCCGCCGCAGCCCGACGCCCGTGTCGATGACACGCACGTAGCAACGATTCCCTTGCACGCGCACGCTGACCTCGATGCGACCGCCTTGCTCACTCGGATCGATACCGTGACGCACAGCATTTTCCACCAGCGTCAGCAGCGTCATCGGGGGACAGCGCAGTTCCAGTGCCTCTGCATCAAAGTGCAGCGAGAACTGCAGACGATCTGGCATGCGCATGTGCATCAACTCGAGGTAGGCCCGCGCCAGTTGAACTTCCTGGCCGAGTGTGGTGGTCAGATCGTGCAATCGCGGCACTGCAGCGCGCAGGTACGCGATCAGACTCTCGAGCACCTTGGAGGCTTGTGGTGAACCCGTTTCGACGAGCGCCTGCACGTTGGCCAACGTGTTGAAAAGAAAATGCGGCTGCACCTGCGCCTGCAGCAGATGCATCCGCGTGTCCAGCGCCTGGCGAGCCAGCTCGCTGCGCTCGAGTTCGAACGCAAGCGCCTGGTTGCGCGCAAGCTCGTCGCGTTGTCGCACCATCGCGCCCAGCGCAACCCACAGCGCGACCAAGATGCCCAGAAACGTGAGGCTGACGTAGCCGACCACGCGCGCCTGGTTCTGACCAAAGTGCGGATTTCCACCGAGCGTGACCCAATACGCGAACAGCGCACCCAGCGGCACCGCGACCACGACTGCTATGAGCTGCAGCACCCAACGCGCAAGCCACTTGGGTAATCGTGCCGGCCATTGTTCGGTGAGTCCGAAGGCCAGCATCGCAACCAGGCCGACCAGGATGGCGCGTGCGACAACCACGACAGCCGGTGATTGCGACGACAGGCTGAGCAGCAAGCCGAGCGGAGTCGCGGTCGCGAGCGTGAACAACAGTCGCCTCCACCCCACTATGCGGGCGATGGCGCCGGGCTTTGCGGAAACTGCACGCGAGGACATAGCTCGACGATAGCCCAGACGTTTCGTTCACTGGCGCCCACCGCGGTGGCGGTGCGACGAACAGCGCTCTTTGGGGGTCGAGTGACTGCCAATGACGGCAGCGTCCGCTGAGCCGCGCGGGCGTCGCAGATTGGCGTGCGAGCGGGAATATCGTTTGCCGTCACCGTTGCGGAGCCAACATAGTCGACCAATCAAACCTGCGAGGTGTCCAGTGGGCAGTTCTTCGTTGAAAGAAACACTGGATTCAGAGCTGCCGTTTCAGCGCAAACAGTGGCGCATCGAGCGCATCGGATGGACAGTGATGGCCGTGGTCATCCTCTATGCGCTCGCCGGAGGGCTGGGCGGTGGCGGTCCGCTGTCGAATGCTGAGGTTGTCGCGGTGGATGGTAGTGCGCGCGTGCGATACGAGAAATTCGCCCGACAGCTCACTCTGACCACCGTCGAAATAAACGATCACCCAACCGCCTGACGGACGTCCCACACAGCTTCGTGTGGACGGCAGTTATCTCGATTCCACGACGATCAAGTTGATTATTCCCGAGCCGGATACCACGACGATCGTGGATAACGGACATCTCTTCGGGTTCAAGCGCGCGTCAGGCGTCGCCGATACGAAAATCCGGCTGCAAGTAGAGCCTCAACGGATTGGGACGATCAAGGGGTGGCTCGTCGTCAATAACGGACAGAAGCTCCCCATCAATCAGTTTGTTCTTCCTTGAGGACGATCCATGGACTCGGTGCTGCGTGCGGCAGTCATGTACATCGCGCTAATGATCATCATGCGTCTGGCTGGAAAACGCTCGTTAGCGCAGATCACGACGTTCGATTTCGTTCTGCTGCTGATCATTGGGGAGGCGACACAGCAGGCGCTACTGGGTCAAGACTTTTCTGTCACCAACGCGATCATCGTCATTGTCACTCTCGTTACGTTAGACATCGGGCTTTCTTGGGTTAAGCGCCACTCAAGAACGCTGGACAAGGTACTCGACGACGTACCGCTGGTCATTGTTGAGAACGGCATACCCCTGAAGGACCGTATGGATAAAGCCAGAATCGACGAGGAAGACGTGCTAAGCGCCGCACGTCATCTACAGGGCCTGGAGCGGCTCGATCAAATTCGGTACGCGGTACTGGAACGTAGTGGCGGGATATCGATCGTGCCCAAGAAGAACGCCTCGTAGCGGCGAACACCGCTACTCAACTGCCACGAAGGCGGGTGCGGTTGTGGAACCGCGCGAAGGTCAACCTGCTGATTCCGGGTTTCGATGCGGTGGCCTTGAGCCACCGCATCACCGCTTAGGTGAACTCAAGCCATCTCAAGCTCTGGAGTGCGTCGCTCGGTACGCGGGCGGTCGCTACTCTTCAGCGCCGACTTCTCGCGCATGATCTCTTCCTTCCGGGCCGCGATCTGCTCACCCAGCGCTACGGTGTCGACCTTCGCTCTACGCACCTTCGGAAACATCTCGCCTTCCTCTTCCTGCACGTGATGGTTGATGTACTCACCCAGCACCTTGACCTTGGCATCGTAGTGATCATCGGAAGGCGACGATCCTTCGATCTGCGCGATCAAATCCTTGGCGCTGGCATGCTCGATATCGGCTTCGTCGATGAGGTCGACCTTGTCGATCGCTGCGCGCGCGGCCGGATAAAAAATTTCCTCTTCCGCAGTTGCATGCGCGGTGAGCTCTGCACAGATCATTGCGGCCAGGTCCTGCTTCTGTTTATCAGACGCTTCAGCCTTGGCAAGGCGGTCATACTGCTTGAACAGCTTCTTCACGCGTGCGTGGTCGGCCGTCAGCTGGGCAATCGCCTCATTCTTCGGCGTTTTGCTGGCCCCGCTGGAACGGCGAGGTGCGGATTTGCTGACTGTTCTTTTTTTGGACGTTTGCTTTGACGATGATTTTCTAGTTGCCATGGTGTTCTCCGCTTGACACAAAAGGACCGCCTTTGGCGGGCTTGCTCTACGACCTAAGGCAACCCATATGCCTGGCCCGCACAAACGCCGCAAGCGCGATTTCGACGGCTAAATTGGCGGCGGACCCACGTTTGATGGGCCCGGCAACGGCATGCGCGGTGGTTGCAGTACCCCCGGTTTACCTGGAGCCGTGTCTGACAAGCAACCGATTATCAGGGCGCTACCATTGCGATCTGACCTGAAGTTCACCATTTCCTCAAGCGCTTGGAGCTGTCTTGCGACTCTCTGATTTCATACTTCGTGACATGGAAAACATCCTGGCGACGTGGGAGGCGTTCGCCGCCACCCAGTTGCCTGCGGCACGGCGTATGGAGTCATTGGAGTTAAGGGATCACGCGCCACAAATTCTGGCGGCTGTAGCGCACGACATCACGCAACCGCAGACCCGTGAGCAGCAAGAGCAGAAGTCCCAGGGTCGCGCACCTCGGGTAATGGGTGCTCCCGAGACCGCAGCACAAACGCACGCCGTGATGCGCGCGCGAAGTGGCTTCAACATCAACCAGTTGACGGCCGAATACCGAGCCCTGCGAGCAAGCGTGCTGAGCCGGTGGGCGGATGTGTCTGAGCCCGCGAACATGGATTTGCAGGACCTGATTCGCTTTAACGAAGCGATTGATCAGGCGATTGCCGAATCCGTTGAGTTCTATAGCGCACAAGTCGACCAGGCTCGCAATTTGTTCCTTGGCATGCTTGGACACGATCTGCGCAGCCCGCTAAGTGCGATTCAGCTTTCGGCGGGATACCTGTCGAAGCTCAACGCCGGCGAAAACGTCTCGGCGGCCGCCAGCCGGATCATTCGGAGCGGTAGTCGCATGCAGGCGCTGTTGGATGACCTGCTCGACTTCAATCGCACAAAGCTGGGCTTGGGTATCAGCATCACCCCGGCGGCAGTCGACTTGACGAAGGTGATTGCCGACGAACTGCAGGTCTTGCGTTCGGCGTATCCAGATCGAAGCGTTGAGCTGCAGATCGAAGGAGACGCTCGCGGAGTGTGGGACGTGAACCGGCTCCATCAACTGCTCGGCAACCTGGTTTCCAATGCGCTCAAGTATGGTGACTCCGATACGCCCGTGCGCGTCACGCTGACCGGTTCGCCGACCGATGTCGTGCTGGCCGTAAAGAACAATGGACCGGTCATTCATACATCATATTTGGCGCAAATTTTCGACCCACTCGTGCGCGGTACAAACCAACAGAGTACGGGTCAAGACGGCAGCCTGGGCCTGGGGCTGTTCATTGCGCGAGCGATCGTTACTGCACATGGCGGCGACATCCGTGCTCAATCGGAAAAAGGTGAAACCGTATTTACGGTGCGTCTGCCACGCGATCGGCGGGCCGAGTCGAGACCATCTGCCGTTCGAAGTGCCGATAACGCGCAATCGCTTTGACAAACGCGTCAACTACCGTGGCACCATCCTGCCCACTACCACAAGTAATCCGGGATCGGCGCTGCCGTCGGGTAACCGCGGTGGAATGCCAGCACCCTCATGATAGGTGCAGCAAAAAATAAGCCCCGCCGGAGCGGGGCTCTTCGTCGAACTTAAACGCTTAGTACTTTGTATCCCAGCCGGCGCGAGCAGCGCGCTTGGCTTTTTCCCAGCCCAAACGCGACTTGCCCTTGACTGTTTCATAGTCGCGCGCCAAGGAGTGCTCGACTTCTTCGAACTTGGCGCTCGCATTTCGTGCGCGCGCATCGGCGCCCAGTTGATAGCTGGGTTTGTAGTCGTCGTACGTCATGCCACTTTCGTAGTACGGCTCGCGGTCATAACGGCCGCGCCAGTGCGTGTCGACCACGGTCGGGTCGATGCTCTCGGCAACCGCTTTGCCTGCAAGGCCACCAGCGACTGCGCCGATAGCTGCGCCGACCACGGTACCCACAGGACCTGCGGCTAATGTGCCCGCTGCTGCCCCTGCTGCAACACCGCCCGCTGCCGCACCGATGCCCGTACCCACCGGATGCGAACCCGGTGTACCCGTGAGCGGATCACGATTTGCGTCCGGAGTCGGGTCCAGGCCTTTCGTTGTGTCTCGAGTCATGTTTTGTATCTCCTTTGTTAGACGTGATTAGCGCACGGCGCCGCGACGGAAAAGGTTGACGATCGCGAGCAGGATGATTGCTCCGATCAAAGAGACAACCAACGCACCGATACTGAAAGCGTCCTGATTGATGGTCGGGATCCCCACCAACGGGCTGATCAGCCATCCGCCCAGCAATGCGCCGACAATGCCTACAACGATGTTCAGGAAAATGCCTTGCTGCGCATCGGTCTTCATAATCATGCTGGCGACCCATCCAATCAGACCGCCGATAACAATCCAAATAATGAAATTCATGTTTAACCCCTCTCTGGGCAAGTGTTTAGGAACTACGGACGATCTAAGGCAAGCGCTATGCCTAACGGAAATGGAGTGCTTCCGGGAGTGGTCACTTGCCCGCTGAGCCGTGGGACGCAGTCATCATTGGCGGCGGGCCGGCTGGGCTGGCGGCCGCGTTGGTGCTCGGCCGCTGCTGCCGCCGAGTCCTGCTATGTGATGACGGCGAACCGCGCAATCGGGCTTCCAAGGCACTGCACGGGTTCCTAACGCGCGATGGAATTCCACCCGCTGAGTTTCTGAACGTCGCGCGTCAGGAACTCCAGCGTTATGAGAACGTAGAGCTATCAGATGGTGAGGTCACTGACGTCGCGCGCGATTCGAAGAACACGTTTCGCGTCGTAATAGACGACGATCGTTCCGAGCTCACGCGGAAAATCCTGATAGCCACCGGTGTTGTCGACCAGCTGCCGTCGATCGCGCGTATCGAAGAGTTCTGGGGCAAGAGCGTTCATCAATGTCCGTACTGCGACGGTTGGGAACTGCGCGGTGCGCCGATCGCGGTTTATGGCAAGCGTGCGCGAGGATTGGAAATGGCTCGCGCAATGACGGCTTGGACGTCGGATATCGCGCTGTGCACCGACGGGCGTTCCGGATTCAGTGGCGAGGTCCGCATGCACCTCGAGCGTAACGGCATCCGAGTCATTGAAGAGCGCGTCGCCTCACTCGAGGGTACGAGTGGGCAACTTGAGGCGGTGGTTTTCGATAGCGGGCGACGGCTGCCATGCCGCGCACTGTTTTTCGACACACCTTGCATCTCGCGCTCGCAGCTCGCTCGCAAGCTCGGGTGCCAGATCACGAGAAAGGGTGCCATTCGTTGCGGGCAGTATGAAGCGACGAGTGTTCCGGGCGTATTCGTTGCCGGCAACCTGATCAAGGACGTTCAACTGGCAATCGTGGCGGCCGCGGAAGGCACACGTGCGGCGTTCGGCATCAATCGATCGCTGACGCGCGAAGATTTCGAGCGGCGCGCAACGGGTGTGCAACAGGTCGAGCATCCGGCGGTCGACGACAAAGATGTCGCGCGGCGTAGGCCGACATAGGGGCAACAATGTTTGAGGCGTTACTGCTGCAAGCCCAACGGTCACGGAGCGGTCGACTCCATAACTGTCGGCGCCTCTGCGTTAACGGGTGCGACATGCTGCTCAAAGAAGTCGAGCATCACGGCGGTGGCATCGGGTCCGCGCGCATCGACAAACGAGCCTGCGCTATCGCCGCCCGACCACGCATGTCCAGCCCCGCGTATCACCCAGTGTTCGATCACGCTGACGCCGTTCGACGTCGAATAGTGTGTCCGGTGAATGGCGTGACTGCCCACGGTCGCATCGATCGTCTGGTCTTTCTTCTGTAGAGGCGAATCCGGATTCAGCAGTCGGTATGTCTCGACGGCGTTCTGAATCAGCCGGTCGCTGTTGGCAGGATTGACCGTGTGGTCGGCGTCGCCGTGAAAAGCGATCATTGGCACCGCGCGGCCAACTACAGGCACTGCGCCAACTGCCGATGCAACACTCGGCTGCCCGCTTTTCATCACCGACAGCGCGGATGCGACGTCATGAGCGGCTCCTGCCGGTAACCCGGAGTGGACGCCGACAGCGGCGAACAGCTCGGGATATTCACGCGCCATGATGGCTGCCATTGCACCGCCCGCGGACATGCCGGCGATGTAGACGCGCCTGGTATCGACTTGATGCTCATCGATCACTTGCCGCACGATGCCGGCAAGGATCGCGGGTTCGCCGAGGCCAGCCTGCTGATCAAGCGGGCGAAACCAGTTCCAGCACCGCTGCGCATTGGCGCGTTGAATCTGTTCAGGGTAAATGACGAGGCAGCGCGTTGCTTCGGCCCATCGATTGGCGCGCGTGCCGGTCGCAAAGTCATCCGGATTTTGGGTGCAGCCGTGCAGCATCACCAGAACCGGCAAGGCCGCACTTGTATCGCCGGATGGAATGTAGAGCTTGAAATTGCGCGCGCCCGCATGACCCGAGAAGCGTTGATCAAGAAATTGGCCTGACGCGCTCGGCAAGACCGATGGTTTCGGCTGGCGTGCTCGTCTCGGGCGTGGGCGCCCGATCGACAAACTCAGCGGTCGCGTCGATATCGACCGCCCCGCTCGGTGGCGCCCGGTGCGGATGCAGCAGCCCTTGAATGAATCGCGTTGCTGCCATCGGCCCGCGCTTTCGAACGAGCTGCGTTGCCCGCCGCATCGCTTCCATGAACGATTCTGTCTACTTTCAAAATTCCTCCGGCTTACTTGATTCGAGAGGCAAGCGCGCGTTTGAGCTCCGCGCTTGCGTGAAGAGTGCCCAAGCACGACGATCGATTCGATCGTTTTCAGTGCCAGTGCAGGGGTGACATCGTCGGCGATGCTGGCAAGCCCAAGAACCTGGATCTGCAGCCGCTCGCCACGCGCACGCGCCGCTTCCAGGTCCTTGCGTGAATAGTGATGAATTCCCAGCACCAGACTGCGGCGGCTGACTGTCTGCCGCAGGGTGTCCGCGTGCGATGCAATTTGATTGCGGATAGCGGTCCGGATGAGGTCGGTGCGGTTCGAGTAGAAGCCCTCGCGCACCAGCAGGTCGATGTGACCCAGATCAACGTAACCCACGTTGATCGTGATCTTTTCCGAATCGGATTGCTTGACTGGGACTTTCGCCATTAGCCTCATTCTACCATCTGTGCACCATCCAGATGGATGGTATCGCGTGGATCATTGTGGGGTGGTTGGCGGGCGTGAGCGCACGCAGCGCACGTCGCACGCCAGCACCCTACAATGCACGGCTTCATTCGGTCGCGCGTCCGGCGCCACCGAAGATTCTCCGAAATGACCCGTACAAAGATCATCGACGAAGAGTTGAATGCCGTCGCCGCGTACCTGCGCGAACGGCGGCCGACGATATTGGAAGCGTGGCGCGCTGCCGCTGACGCCGACCCGCAGTTGACGACCTCCGACTCGCTGCCGAGGTCGCAATTCAACGACCACATTCCAGATGTGCTCGACGTCCTCGAACGGAAATTGGAGGCGTGGCCGAATGATCCACAACGTCTCGACACGCAGCAAAAGAAGGATGCAGCGTCGCACGGTCTGCAGCGCTGGCAGCAGGGCTACCGACTACGTGAAGTGACGCGCGAGTGGGGGCACCTGCAGCTGGTGCTGCTTGACGAACTGGAAAACTACGCGACCACTCGGAAGCAGCACGCGGCAGAGGCGATGCCAATTGCCCGGCGCGTGGTCGGCGAGTTATGTGCAGCAAGTGTCAGCGACAGTGTTTCGGAGTATTTCGAACTCGAGAAGCTCGAGGCCGAAGGGCATGTACGAGACCTGGCGCGAGCGTTAAATGACGAGCGCAAGCTGCAGCGAGACCGTTCTGAGCTTTGGCGGCAAGCGGCGCACGACCTGCGCGGCCACGTCGGCGCCGTGCTGAATGCGACGACAGGACTCAGTTCAAGTGCTGCAACGGATGCGATTCGCGAGAAGTTCTTGTCGCTGTTGCAGAGAAGTACATCGTCGCTGCACAGGATGCTGGACGATGTGATGAACCTGGCGCGGCTGCAGGCGGGCCACGAGCACCTCGAGGTTAAAGAGTTCGATGCCGCACGCTTGTTGCGGGATCTGTGCGATGGGTTGCATGCGCAAGCCCAAGACCGCAACTTGTATCTAAAAGCGGACGGTCCTGATTCGCTGATCGTCGAGGGTGACGCGGTTAAGGTTCGTCGAATTGCGCAAAACTTGCTACTCAACGCGCTGCGGTACACGCGCGCTGGCGGAGTGACCGTCGGTTGGGGCGACAGCAAGGAGAACGACGCCGAACGTTGGATGTTCTCGGTGCAGGACACCGGCCCCGGGTTTCATTCGGGCCCCGGTGCGCCGCTCGTTAGCGCTTTGAAGGCAGCCACGATTGCTTCGCATGAGATCGATCGCAAGGCCGGCGTTGATCCCGAGGCTGCCGATGAGAACGGCTCCGCGATCGACGACGATCCGCGCGCGGTGGGTCAACAAAGGGGTGAGGGCGTCGGCTTGTCGATCGTCAAGCGTTTAAGCGACATGCTGAACGCCACAATTGAGTTGGAGTCGAGTGCGGAGCTGGGCACGATCTTCCGCGTGATACTGCCGCGCCATTATCAGCCGGAGCCGCCGCAATGAGTCGCTTGCTGGCGCTGCTGGTCGTGCTTCTCGTGAGCGGCATCGCATCGACCGCAGCAGCCCACGACACCTGGCTACAACCGCGCCGCATTTCAGTTGCACCGGGCACGATCGCCCAGATCGATTTGACCAGCGGCGACAAATTTGCAACCTTCGATGCGGCGATCAAGCCCGAACGAATCGGGACCGCGCGCGCTCGGCTAAATGGCAAGACGATCGATGTTCAGCCGGGTGCGCCCGAGAAAAAATCGCTCGAGCTACGGGTGCCGCTATCCGATCCTGGCGTCGCTACGATATGGTTGTCGCTGGCACCGAGATCCATTGAACTGAATCGCAAGGAAGTCCAACACCATTTGGACGAAATTGGCGCACCTTCATTGTTGATGCAGGCGTGGTACGCCGGCAAAGGTTCGAAGCCCTGGCGAGAGATCTACAGTACACATGCGAAGACGTTCGTGCTTGTAGGCCGTCCGGGTCGCATGAAGGCCGATCGGTCATGGAGCGAGCCCGTCGGAATGCCGCTCGAAATCATTCCCGAAAAAGATCCGACGGCGTTGCGTGCTGGTGATGAGTTTCCGGTCCACGTACTGCGAAACGGAGCGCCGCTGGCCGACTTTTCGCTCGGCATCGTGCGCGAAGGCAAAACGAATCGCGCTTTGAAAACGACCGATACCGCCGGTCGTGCGGTTTTCAAGGTGGCGCGCGCGGGCAAATGGTTGCTGCGCGGAACCGAGCTGCGTTCGTCGAACAAGCCAGGGACCGATTGGGAGAGCGACTTCACGACACTGTCTTTCGAGGTGCAGTGACAGCGGTTGTCGCGCATTGAAAATATGAGAGTTGCAACGAAACGGAGTGAACTGCTGCGTTCAGCCAGATGATTCTCAGTACTCGTACTGCTTACACGACACTAGCTGTCATTGCGCTTGGCTTGATCGGCGTAGGGTTGCTGCTGCAGCATGTGGTCGGGCTTGACCCGTGTCCACTGTGCATCTTTCAACGCGTTGCTTACTTCGCGTTCGCATTGTTTGCGTTGATCGCTGCGTGGCTCAGTCCGCGCGCGTCGAGCCGCTGGGTGGCCGGGCTGGCGCTGCTGTGGGCACTCACCGGGATCGGTATTGCGGGCTGGCACGTATGGCTGCAGATGAATCCCCAAGGGCTGTCGTGCGGCCCGGGCCTGGCGGCGATGCTCGAGAACTTTCCACTGACCGATATCCTGCCCAAGGTATTTCGCGGTAGCGGCGATTGCTCGGAATCTGCATGGAGATTGATTGGCCTGACGATTGCCGATTGGTCGTTGCTCTGGTTCGTGATTCTGTCGGCGGCAACGATCTACGTTCTGTTCGCGCGCCGTTTTCGGCCGCTTATCGTTCATTAAGGGCTCTTACATCTAGCAACAATCCTCGCAGTTCGGAAAGAGACGGCAGTACGCCACCCGCGCCTACGCTGCCGTTGTGGTTGAAGCGTCAATTACGGACGCTCAATTCAATAACCGAACCGGAGCGAGAGATGAATACAGTTCTACAAAAGGTCACCGACTTTCGCCTTATCACGCTGGCAGTTGCGAGCACGCTGGCGATTGCAGCGAGCCAATGCGGACGCACGAGCGGGCGAGGCCCGAGTTAACGCAAACCATAGCGGGACCACCAGCGTTCAACGCAGCCGCGGCGCCGATGGCTGCAGTCGATGCGACACGAACCAACCGCCACGGCGGCGTGACAACAGTTGATCGCTTCAAGGACAGCGCCGGCACGACCGATGCGACTATCACCGGGCCGCACGGCGGTGTAACCAATGTCGATCGCACGCGCGGAGCCGACGGTGTCGTAGACAAATCGGTTACCGGTCCCCGCGGAGGCGTGACGACGACCGACCGTTCGCGCGGCAGCGATGGTTTGATCGACAAGACCGTGACGGGTCCGAAGGGCGGTGTTACCACCGTTGACCGTACACGCGGCGCCGATGGCGTAGTGGATAAGACGGTTGTCGGTCCGAAGGGCGGTGTGACCACAGTCGATCGCGCACGCGGTGCCGACGGAGTAATCGATAAGACAGTGACGGGTCCGAAAGGGCAGACAACGACTGTAGATCGCACGCGCGGCGCCGACGGTGTGATCGATGCAACCGTGACGGGCCCGAAGGGAACCAGCACGATCGATCGCAGCCGTGGCGTCGATGGTGCAATCGACAGCACGCGGACTCGCGCTAACGGTAATACAACGACGGTCGATCGCTCGCGCGGCGCCGATGGACTGACGGACAAGACAGTAGTCGGTCCGAAGGGTGGCGTGAGCACGGTCGATCGCATGCGCGGCGCCGACGGCGCGGTGGACTCAGTCACGATCGGGCCCAAAGGCGGCACGACTACAGTCGATCGCAGCTTCAACGCTGATGGCACGGTCAATCGCACCGTAACCAAGACGCCGCCTGCGAAATAGTTCTCCCTGGCAGCAAGATTGAGCGCGATTTCATCGCGCTCTTTTTTTGGCCCGGTTTTCCCTCTCCAAATTCGCTTCTCTAAACTCCCGCGATGCACATCTGTGTCATCGGTGCCGGAGTGATCGGCCTGACTTCGGCTTACTTTCTGCAGAGCGAGGGCCATAGCGTCACGATCATTGAGCGCGAAGCCGCGGCCGGGCAGGGAGCCAGCGCTGCCAACGGCGCGCAGCTTTCGTATGCCTTCGTCGCGCCGCTGGCGGATGCTTCGGTGCCGCCCCGCTTGCCGAGTCTTTTCCTGACGCGCGACTCGCCGCTGAAGCTGCACTTCCGTTTCGATCCGGTGCAGTGGCGCTGGGCCATTGAATTCCTCCGCCACGCGAACACCGCGGACGCGCGCCGGACCACCGCTGGCCTGCTGAAACTCGCCGAGCTGTCGCGCGAATTCATCGAACCGCTAATCGAAGGTGAAGGAATCGAATGTCACTTCACACGCGGCGGCAAGCTCGTCGTCTATCCCGACACCCGGTCTCTCGCATCGGCGCAAGCGCAGGTGCTGTATCAAGCGGGGCTGGGCACCAGGCAAACCGTCTTGACGCGCGCGCAATGCATCGAGCAGGAGCCGGCACTCGAGGCGTACGCCGATCGAATTGCAGGTGGCGTGTGGACTGCGAGCGACGCAGCGGCCGACTGTGGCGAATTCTGCGTACAGCTGGCGCAACGCATCGTGCAACGCGGGGGTGACCTGCAGTTGAATCGGCGCGCCAGTCATTTCGATGTCAACGGAACGAGCGTGCGTGCATTGGTAACCGACCAGGGACCGCTGCGCGCTGACGCGTATGTGCTCGCGGCCGGAATCGGGGCGCCCGCGATCGCGCTCACCGCCGGCATCCATCTTCCTATTTATCCGCTCAAAGGCTATTCAATCACCGTACGCCCCGCGTTTGACGCAGTACGTTTGCGAGCTTCGATAACTGACGCGCGGCGCAAAGTTGTGTTTGCGCCTCTCGGTGACCGCGTGCGAGTTGCCGGGTTCATCGAAATCGGCGCGCAAGGCAACGAAATTCCGCCGCCACGTACCAGCGCACTGCTCGAGGCCGCGCGCGAAGTGCTTGGCTACGAAGTGGTCGATGGCGATATCCGCCCGTGGGCCGGCCAACGCCCGGCGACGCCGAGCGGGCGGCCACTCATCGGCCGCACTCCGATCGATCACCTGTATCTCAACGTTGGCCACGGCGCGCTGGGGTGGACGCTAGCGGCGGGTAGCGCGCGACTGGTATGCGACGCGATTGCGGGCCGTACTCCTACAATTGACGTTAAGCCCTACACGTACCAATAAGCATGCATCACGAAACGCACATCCTGCATCGCCAGCTGCGTGGCAACTATCCGGTTGCGGTGAGTGCGCAGGGTTGTTGGATCACCGACAGCGCAGGTAAGAAGTATCTGGACGGGTCCGGCGGTGCAGCGGTGTCGTGTCTGGGTCACGGCCATCCCGATGTACTGGCTGCGATGCATGCGCAGATCGATCGCATCGCGTATGCGCATACGAGTTTTTTTTCGACCGAGGTGGCCGAGCAGTTGGCCGACACGCTGATTGCGTCTGCGCCCGCCGGGACTTCGCACGCCTACCTGGTGTCTGGTGGTTCGGAAGCGATGGAGGCTGCGCTGAAAATCGCGCGGCAGTATTTCGTCGAGAAGGGTGAGCCGCGGCGCGCGCGATTCATCGCACGCCGCAACAGTTACCACGGCAATACGCTGGGAGCGCTTGCGGTCGGCGGGAATCAATGGCGCCGTCGACAGTTCGCCCCGTTGCTGATCGACGTCGAGCACGTCGCGCCGACGTATGCATATCGCGATCAGCGTGAAGGCGAATCGGCCGAGCAATACGGTGAGCGCCTGGCGCAGGAACTGCAAGCGACGGTCGGGCGCATAGGCGGCGACAACGTGATTGCATTCGTGGCCGAGACCGTCGGCGGCGCAACGAGCGGCGCATTGACTCCGCCACCGGGATACTTCAAGCGCGTGCGCGAAATCTGCGACCGGCACGGCATGCTGCTGATCCTCGACGAAGTGATGTGCGGCATGGGCAGAACCGGCACCTTGCACGCGTGCGAACAAGAGGGCATCGCGCCCGACCTGATGGCAATCGCGAAAGGGCTGGGCGGGGGTTATCAACCGGTTGGCGCAGTACTGATCGGCTCCAAAGTGATTGACGCAATCGGTGCCGGCTCGGGTTTTTTCCAGCACGGCCACACCTACATCGGTCACCCGGTGGCGTGCGCCGCCGCACTTGCGGTGCAGCAGATTCTCGCGCGCGACAAATTGGTCGAACGTTGTGCACAACAAGGCGCGCGGCTCGGCGTCAGATTGAGCGAAGCGTTTCGCGAACATCCGTATGTCGGTGATGTGCGGGGGCGCGGGCTGTTCCACGCGATCGAACTGGTTGCCGATCGCGCGAGCAAAGAACCCTTCGAACCGGCACAAAAGCTTCACGCCAAGGTAAAAAAGGCCGCGATGGATGCCGGGCTGATGTGTTATTCGATGGGCGGCACGATCGATGGTGCGCGAGGTGATCATGTGCTGCTCGCTCCGCCTTTCATCATTACCGACGATGAGCTGGATTTGTTGATCCAGCGGCTGATCGAGGCCGTGAACTCCGCTGTGCTCTCGGTCGGGCGCTGAGCCCTTTCGTCAAGGGTTGCTAGGGTTTGCGATCCCTCCATTGGGCCACCGCCGGGCCGCTTAGTCTTGCGCCGTGCTGCGCCGACGCGTAACGTGCCCGTTCCTCTGGGGGATCAAGGAGACAGAAAATGAAGTTGAGGATTTCAATCTGCGCGGCCTCATTTGCGGCCGCGTTTACCGCCGCTGCAACGTTGCCTGGCATTGCGGGCGCGCAGCAGCAACGGTTTATTACGATCGGCACCGGCGGCGTGACGGGTGTTTACTACCCGGCCGGCGGTGCAATTTGCCGCATCGTCAATCGTGATCGCGCGAAGAACGGGCTGCGCTGCTCAGTCGAGTCCACCGGGGGCTCAGTGGCCAACGTTAATCTGCTGAAGTCGGGCGAGATCGAATTCGGTGTCACGCAATCCGACGTCCAGTTTTTCGCCACGAAGGGCGAAGGCGGGTTCAAGAAAGACGGCGCCGTGAGCGACCTTCGCGCGGTGTTTGCTTTGCACCCCGAGCCTTTCACTGTTGCCGCGCGCAAGGAAGCGAACGTCGCCAAGTTTGAAGACTTCAAAGGCAAGCGTTTCAACGTCGGCAACCCCGGTTCAGGTACGCGCTCGTCGATGGAAGAATTGCTAGGTGCAATGGGCTGGAAGATGAGCGACTTTGCGCTCGCCTCCGAGCTGCGTCCGGATGAGCACGGCTCCGCTCTTTGCGACGGCAAGATCGATGGATTCTTCTACGGCGTAGGTCATCCGTCGGCAAATATCCAGGATCCGACGACGATTTGCGGCGCCAAGTTGATTTCGTTGACAGGGCCTGCGGTGGACAAGCTGATCAAGGAGCGGCCGTACTACGCAGTTGCGACAATTCCTGGCGGTATGTATCCGAACAACCCAAACCCAACGACAACGTTCGGCGTACAGGCAACCGTGGTTTCGTCCGCCAAGGTGCCGGCCGATGTGGTCTATACGGTTACCAAGGCCGTGTTCGAGAATCTCGACGAATTCAAGAAGCTGCATCCGGCGTTGGCCAATTTGAAGCCTGAGGACATGATCAAGAATGGACTGTCCGCGCCGCTGCACGAAGGCGCCGTGCGTTACTACAAGGAAAAGGGCTGGCTGAAATAAGCGTTCATCGCGTGTTAACAACGACGGGCGGCCAGACCGCCCGTCTGCGCTTTTAGGGAACCGATGGAAAACGAGAAGCTGGAGGACAAGATCGCGCCGACCGCAGAGATGCAGTTGGGCGAAACCGACAGAGTCAAACAGCTCGTCGTCGATGCCGACCTCGGTGGCCGCGCCACCGTTGGGCTTCATGGAAAAGTGATGCTCGCGGTGGGCTTGGTGTGGGTGATCTTCCAGCTCTGGTACGCATCGCCGCTGCCGTTTGCGTTGCGCTTCGCGGTGTTCAACGACACCGAAGCGCGCTCGATCCATCTGGCGATCGGGATGTTTCTCGCTTTCCTTGCATTCCCGGCAAGCAAGCGCTCGCCGCGCAATTACGTTCCGATACTGGATTGGGTCTTCGCCTTTGCGGGCGCGTTCGCGGCGGCCTACCTCTTTCTGTTCTACAACGAGCTGGCGACGCGGCCTGGCGCGCCGACGCAGTTCGATGTGATCGTGGGCGTCACCGGCATTTTGCTTTTGCTGGAAGCGACGCGGCGCGCAGTTGGTCTGCCGATGGCCGTGCTCGCCGTCATCTTTCTGGCGTACGTGCTGGCCGGTGCGTATTTGCCTGACGTGATCGCGCATAAGGGTGCTTCGGTGCCACGCATGATCTCGCACATGTGGCTCGTCACCGAGGGCGTATTCGGAATCGCACTCGGCGTGTCGGTGGCGTTCATCTTCGTGTTCGTGCTGTTCGGTACGTTGCTGGATCGCGCCGGCGGCGGCAATTACATGATGCAGGTGAGCTTCGCTCTGCTCGGCCACATGCGGGGTGGTCCCGCGAAGGTCTCGGTCGTATCGTCGGCGTTGAACGGGACGATCTCCGGCTCGTCAGTCAGCAACGTCGTATCGGGCGGCATCTTCACCATTCCGTTGATGAAGCGCGCCGGATACGGAGGTGTCAAGGCGGCAGCGATCGAGACCGCATCGTCGGTCGACGGCCAGCTGATGCCACCGGTCATGGGCGCGGCGGCATTTCTGATGGTCGAATACGTCGGCATCCCGTACTCGGAAATCATCCGGCATGCGTTCCTGCCGGCCGTCATCAGCTACATCACGCTTTTCTACATCGTGCATCTGGAGGCGATGAAGCTCGGTATGCAGCCGATGGCGAAAGTGCGTGAACGATCGTTTAGCTCGGCACTGAAGTCGTGGGGGCTAGGTCTGGCCGGGACGATCGCGGTGTGCGGTGCGATTTATTACGTCGCGATCGGCGCGCGCATGGCTTTCGGCGACGCAGCGCCGTGGATCCTCGGTGCATTGTTGCTGGCGCTTTACGTCTACAGCGTGTGGGTGGCGGCGCGCGAGCCCGACTTGCCGGTCGAGATCGACGTCGAGAATCCGGTGTTGCCGCCGGCGTGGCCAACGGTGAAGGCCGGAGTGCACTTTCTGATTCCGGTCGGCGTATTGCTTTGGTGCCTGATGGTGGAAGAGTTATCGCCGGGGCTGTCGGCGTTCTGGGCGATCGTGATGCAGATCGTGCTGATGGCAACGCAGCGCCCGCTGATTGAGTTGTTCCGTGGCAAGAAAGGCTTCAGCGTCGAGTTTGTGCGCGGACTTCGCGAAGTGGTCAGCGGCTGCGACGATGGCGCGCGCAACATGATCGGCATGGCGGTGGCGACCGGCTGCGCGGGGCTGATCGTCGGTGCGATCACGTTGACGGGCCTGGGCTTGCGCATGACCGACTTTGTCGAGTTTGTCTCCGGCGGCAATGTGACGGTGATGCTGCTGTTCACCGCGTTCGTTTGCCTGCTGTTGGGGATGGGTGTGCCGACCACCGCGAATTACATCCTGGTCGCGACCCTGATGGCGCCGGTGATCGTCGAGCTCGGCGCGCAATCTGGTTTGGTGATTCCGTTGATCGCCGTTCACCTGTTCGTTTTCTACTACGGGATCATGGGCGACATCACTCCGCCGGTGGGGCTCGCAAGCTTTGCTGCGGCGGCGATCGCGAAGGAAGATCCGATTCAGGTCGGGCTTCAGGGCTCGGTGTATGCGTTGCGCACCGTACTGCTGCCGTTTATCTGGATTTTCAATCCGGTGATGCTACTGATCGACGTTCATGGTTGGATCGAAATCCTGCTGGTCGCGGCTGCGGCGACGCTTGCGTCATTGTTGTTCGCGGCAGCCACGATGCGCTGGTTTCGAATCAAGTCTCGCTGGTGGGAGATCGGACTGCTGCTTGTTGCGACGTTCATCCTGTTCCGACCCGACTGGTTTGCCGATCGGATTGCGCCGGAATACATCGACGTGCCTGCGTCACAGTTCTACGATGTTGTGAGCAAACTGGACGACGGCGACCGGCTGGTCTTCGTGATCAAAGGGCAGACGATGGAGGGTGAGGATCAGCGAAAAACCGTTGCGGTGCAGTTGGGGCCGCGTACGAGCGACCGCAGCAATTCCGTCATGGATGCGCGCAAGCGACTGGCGGACGTGGGTCTTACCGTAAGCGGTTTTGGCGAACAACTGCAAACCGCTGCGGTGCGTTTCGGTAGTCGCGCGGCGAAGGCTCGGATCGAGCAAGGCTATGACATCGTGTCGGTCAAGGTGCCAAACGACCGTATCAGTGCCTATTGGTTTTATTTGCCGGGCCTGGCCATCGCCTTTCTCGTTTGGCTGATGCAGGGCTGGCGAGTTCACGGGCGTGTAACGCTTCAGCCGGTGTGAAATAGGATCCCATGGCTACTCGTCGGAGGCGCGCCAACCAATCACTGGCGGTCAAGGCTGCGGAACTTGCGCTTGCGGTGCCGCAGGTTGTCGCGCACCGCGTTACTCGCATGGCGACATCGGGCCCCAAGCTTTCCGCGCGTGACCGGAAGGAGTTTGAGCGTATGGTGGCCGAGAAGACCGCTGCGTTTGGCGAATCCTGGAATGCGATGGCGGTGCAAGCCGTGCTGGCAAACCAAGCGCTGGCAGCATCGTTCTTCAAGGCATTCTTAGGTGTCGCGCGAGGTAGGAAGCCGTCTGCCGCCCGAGCGGCTGCTCAGCTTCAGCGCGCGGCACTGGGCGTTCTGGGCAAGGGGTTTGCGCCTGTGCACCGCAAAGCAGTCGCCAACGCCAAGCGTCTTCGTCGAACAAAGCTTCGCTAGAAAGGGAGGCCGATCATGGCCAGCAATCCTGTTGGTTGGTTTGAAATCTATGTGCAAGACATGAATCGAGCCAAGGGCTTCTACCAGTCAGTCTTCAAGGCTCAATTGCAGAAACTGGAGAACCCCGGCATCGAGATGTGGGCTTTTCCGATGCAGCCAGAAGGTAACGGTGCGGCGGGGGCGCTGGTCCGAATGGAAGGCTTTCCGTCAGGCGGCAACAGCACGATCGTGTACTTCATCTGTGACGACTGCTCAGTCGAGGCGAAGCGCGCCTCAACGCAGGGCGGCAAGATTTTCAAGGACAAGTTTTCTATCGGACAGTATGGCTTCATCGCCTTAGTGACCGATACCGAGGGCAACATGATTGGCCTGCACTCGATGAAGTAAAGATGGAGTCGCGCATCGGCACGATGACGACACCGACCTGGTCGGTCCGGCGCTTGCATGCGCTCGATGACGCGCAGATCGATGAACTCGCCGGCGTGTTGAGCGATTGTGTCGACGGCGGCGCGTCGGTGAGTTTCATGCGCCCATTGACGCACGAGCGCGCTGTCGCATTTTGGCGTGGCGTCGCACGCAGCGTGGCGGCCGGCGAACGCGCGCTGCTGGTTGCCGAAGATGCGCACGGCATCTGCGGCACCGTGCACCTCGTTCTCAGCCAGCCGGAGAATCAGCCGCATCGTGCCGAGCTGTCAAAGATGCTCGTGCATCGCCGCGCCCGCTGCCAGGGTGTTGGAGCCGCGCTGTTGCAGGCTGCCGAAGACACCGCGCGCGAGTGCGAAAAGTCGCTGCTGGTGCTCGACACCGCGAGTGACGAAGCCGAGCGCCTGTACGAGCGCCAGGGCTGGACGCGCGTGGGGGTGATTCCAGGTTACGCGCTGCTGCCCGAGGGTGGGCTCTGCGCCACCACGCTGTACTACCGCAATCTCAGAACCTAGCGCGGAGCAACTTCCTCGGTCATTGCGCTGCCCAGCGCGTACGATTCACACGATGCTGAAGATCGATATTGCGCAGGTCGAGACGGCCGCTAAAGAGTTGTACGTGCGGGCGTTGAAGCAGCTGCCGCCGGATATCAAAGCGGGTTTCGCGCGCCTTTCGGCGAGCGAAACTGAGTCCACCGCGCAACGGGTGCTCGGCACGATGGTGTCGAACATCGCGGTTGCGGAGCGCACTGACAACCTTCTGTGCCAGGACACCGGTATCCCGATCTACAACGTCACGATCGGGCGCGGTGTCGTGGTCGATGGCGCGCAGATCAAGCAAGCGATTAGACGCGGCTGCGAGCGCGCTACGCGCGAGCTTCCGTTTCGCTCGTCGATCGTGCATCCAATCACGCGCGTCAATGAGCAGACCTCGTGCGGACCTGGAGTGCCGGTGATCCACTTCGATTTCGATGCGAGCGACGAGCTGTCGATCGAGATGATTCCGAAGGGCTCGGGCTCGGAGAACAACTCGTTTTTGAAGATGGCGATTCCCGCCGACGGTGTGGATGCGATCAAGACGTTCGTGATCGACTGCGTGCTGAATGCCGGTGGAAAAACGTGCCCGCCGACGATCGTCGGTGTAGGTATCGGCGGCACGGCCGATCTGTGCGTGCACCTTGCCAAGCGTGCCGCCGTACGATCGCTGGGCTCGGCGTGCAGCGATCCCGAGGGAGCGAAGCTCGAAGCAGCATTGACCGATGCGGTCAATTTGCTCGGTGTCGGGCCGCAGGGACTCGGCGGCGACAGCACCGCGTTTGCGGTGCACGTCGAACTCGCGGCCACGCACATCACGATGAATCCGGTAGCGGTGAACATGCAATGTCACTCGGCTCGGCGGGCGCGTGCGACGTTCAGCGCGCGCGGCATCGAGTACGGGTTTTGAGCATGGCGCATTACGAGCTCGCAACCCCGATCACCGAGCAGCAGGCGCGCGCGCTGCGGGTCAATGACACCGTCACTTTGCAAACGACGTTATTCGGCCTGCGTGATGCGACGTTGATTCATCTATTCGATCGCGGCCGTCAAACACGTTTCGATCTGCGTGGACACGCCGTGATTCACACCGCGCCGAACGTCAAGCAGGTGCCGCGCTCGAACGAGAATCCTGCCGGTTATGCGCCGTTGTGCGTCGGCACGACGACGTCTGCGCGGATGGAACGCTTCACACGCGATCTGATGTCGGCGCACGGCGTGCGCATCATCATCGGCAAGGGCGGCATGGGTAACCAAACACTCGCCGCATTCAGCGAACTGGGTGGCGCATATCTGGCCGTTGTCGGTGGCGCTGCCGCACTCCAAACCACGTGGATCGAACGCATTGAAGACGTCGATCTGGACGATCTGAATCCGGAATCGCTGTGGCGTTTTGCGATTCGCGACTTCGGACCGCTGTTGGTCGCGATGGACAGCCACGGCGCGAGTCTGTACGAGACCGTAGCCAACGATGCGCAAGCGCGACGCGCGGATGTGCTGCGATCGCTCGGCGTAAAGGCGTAGGAAGATTGACGCAGAGCCATAGCTTGCGCCGATTGCAAACCGACATCCTGATCCTCGGTTCCGGGGGTGCGGGTTTGTTTGCTGCCTTGCATGCGAAACAGGCGGCACCCGAGTTATCGGTCACGGTCGCGGTGAAAGGCCTGCTCGGCAAGTGCGGATGCACGCGCATGGTTCAGGGTGGCTACAACGTTGCCCTGGCCGCCGAAGATTCGGTCGAGCGTCACTTCATGGACACGATCGAGGGCGGCGCGTGGCTCTCCGATCAGGACCTGGCATGGACACTGGTGTCGACTGCGCTCGAGCGTGTGCGCGAGCTCGAGAACGAGCTTGGCTGCCTGTTCGATCGCAATCCCGACGGCACAATTCATCAGAAGGCGTTTGCCGGGCAAACGTTTGATCGCACGGTTCACAAGGGAGACTTGACCGGCATCGAAATCATCAATCGTCTCGCCGAACAGGTGTGGGCGCGCGACATTGAGCGACTTGAAGAACATCGCGCGATCGAGCTGATAAAAACGCCGAGCGGCGACGCGATCGCAGGCGTGCTGCATATCGACATGCGCACCGGCGAGTACGTGTTCGTGCAGGCGCGCGCGGTGCTGCTCGCGACCGGCGGCGGGCCGACGATGTACAAATATCACACGCCATCGGGGGATAAGAGCTGCGATGGCCTGGCGATGGCGCTGCGTGCGGGCCTGACGTTGCGCGACATGGAGATGGTCCAGTTTCACCCCACCGGATTGCTTGCTGGAAGCGACACACGCATGACGGGGACCGTATTGGAGGAAGGATTGCGCGGCGCGGGCGGTTACCTGCTGAATGGTGCGCGTGAGCGCTTCATGCAGCAGCACGACGCGCGTGCCGAGCGTGCGACGCGCGACATTGTGTCGCGTGCGATCTTTGCCGAAATGCGCGCCGGCAATACAACGCCGAACGGCGGCGTGTATCTGACGTTGAGTCACCTTGGCGCCGACGAAGTGCGGGCGGCATTCAAGGGAATGGTCGAGCGCTGCGCCGATTGCGGGTTCGATCTGGCCGGCGGCATGGTCGAAGTCGTGCCGACTGCGCACTACATGATGGGCGGCGTGCTGTTCAACGGCGACTGCAGCACGTCGCTGCCGGGATTGTTTGCCGCCGGCGAAGACACCGGCGGCGTGCACGGTGCAAATCGCCTTGGCGGTAACGGCGTTGCAAACTCAACCGTGTTCGGTGGCATCGCGGGCGATTCGATGGCGCGATGGGTACGTGCCGAAGGTGCGTGGCGTGCGCCCGATGAAGCAGCGTTGCAGGAAGCGATTGCCTTCGCCGAGAAGCCGTTCGATCGACAGCCCGGCAATGTTGAAGAAATTCGCGAAGCATTGCTCGAATGCATGTGGGAAGACGTCGGCATCGTGCGTGACGCCGATGGGTTGGAGCGTGCAGCTCGACGTCTGAACGAGCTTGGCGATCAACTGAACACGATTGGGCTGTCAAGCGAAGAGCGCGCGTTCAATCTGACGTGGCACGACTGGCTCAACCTATCGAACCTGCTTCTTGTCAGCCGATCGATTCAGGCTGCTGCGGCTCGGCGTGAGGAGTCGCGTGGGGCGCATTTTCGCGAGGATTTTCCAGAGCGCGGTTCTCTGGAAGATTCTTCATACGTCACCGTGCGCTTCGACGGAGGGTTTCAACTTGGCGAGACAGCCGGTGCACTTTTCTCGTGTCAGACCCGGCCAGACGTTGCTGACACGATGATCGTGATCAGCGAGTTCATGGATGATTCCGCGGTTCAGTCGACTGCGCGCGGATTTCGATGTTCGGCACGAGTCTTCGCTGGTCGATCGCCCTGCAGACTTGCATGCCGCGATGAAGCTTGCCGATGCATTGATCGTGCGCAACCGCACGCAGGTCGACGCGGCGCTGATTGCGGGTGCGCCGAGGCTGAAAGTCGTGGGACGGCTCGGTGTCGGACTCGATAACATCGATACCACCGCGTGCTCCGTGCGTGGCATCGAAGTGATCGCCGCGACCGGCGCCAATGCGGTGTCGGTCGCCGAGTACGTTGTCACGACGGCGATGATGCTGTTGCGGGGCGTTTACGGCTCATCGGGTGAAGTTGCTGCCGGCCGCTGGCCGCGCGCGCAACTGTCGCACGGCCATGAGCTCCGCGGCACAACACTCGGACTGATCGGGTTTGGCTCGATCGGCCGCGTGACCGCGCGGCTCGCGCACAACCTCGGCATGCAAGTCGTCGCGCACGATCCGATGGTTGCGGACGATGATGCGGCATGGCGCGAGCACAGTGTCGTGAGCCGAAGCCTCGAGACGCTGCTTGCCGAAGCAGATGTAGTCTCGCTGCACGTGCCTTTGATTGCGCAGACTCGCGGCATGCTGAACGCTTCGCGTATCGCATTGATGAAGCGCGGCGCAATTGTGATCAACTCCGCGCGCGGCGGCATTGTCGAAGAAGCAGCGTTGATCGCCGCGTTGCGAAGCGGTGCATTAGGCGGTGCGGCGCTCGACGTGTTTGAGCACGAACCGCTTGCAGCAAGCCCCGCCTGGGCCGACGTTCCGAATCTGATCCTGACGCCGCACGTGGCAGGAGTCACGGCGGAAGCCAACGCGCGAGTCAGCGACATGATCGCGCAGCGCGTGGCCGCCTCGCTGCATGCGATGACCAAGCGATGAGTATCGTCTCGCTGCAACGTCTCGAATCGATGATCGAGCGCGCGCTCACCAGCGCTGGCGCCAATCACTCGATGGCTTCGTCGACGGCGCGCGCATTGGTGGCGGCCGATGCACAAAGTCTGACGTCGCACGGTGCTGCGCGCGTACCGCAATACGTTGCGCACTTGAAGAACGGCCGCGCGAATGGGCAGGCGGTGGCACGCATTGTTCGAGAGAAACCGGCGGCATGCTTGATCGATGCGGAAAACGGGTTGGCATTTCCGGC
The DNA here is from genome assembly GCA_963791315.1 of uncultured beta proteobacterium. Lineage (GTDB taxonomy): Bacteria > Pseudomonadota > Gammaproteobacteria > Burkholderiales > Burkholderiaceae_F > JACCZX01. Next base: position 60,028 of record CAWBRQ010000005.1, on the reverse strand, counting down.
GTGCGCACTGGCCGTGAATGAATCGATCAAGCGAGCACGAACGCAGGGCATTGGATTCGCTGTAGTAACGAACAGCCATCACTTCGGTGTGGCTGCGTACCACTTGGTCGCGGCGGCTGAACAACAGATGGTGGGCCTTGCATTCAGCAATTCGCCGGCTGCAATGCCGGCGTGGAAAGGATCGCGCGCGCTGTTCGGTACCAATCCGATCGCTGCGGTGTTTCCGCGCAGCAGCGCGGCGCCACTGACGATCGACCTATCGTTATCGGAAGTCGCGCGCGGCAAAGTGATGCTTGCGGCACAGCAAGGCCAGCCCATTCCGCTCGGATGGGCGCTTGATCGCGCTGGAAAACCAACCACCGACGCCAAAGCCGCACTCGACGGCATGATGCTGCCCGCCGGTGGCATAAAGGGTGCGATGCTTGCGCTAATGGTCGAGTTGCTTTGCACATCGCTGAGCGGCGCGAACTTCGGCTACGAGGCGGACTCTTTCTTTGTCGACGCAGGTAATCAGCCGCGACTTGGGCAGGCGTTTCTGGTCATCGACCCTGCTGCACTCGCTGGCTCAAACGTGTATCACTCGCGCGTCGAGGCATTGATCGACGCGATGTGCGCGGATCCAGACGTGCGTTTGCCGGGAGACCGAAGGGCCGAGCTTGCGCAACGCGCCGTTGTCGACGGTGTTGAAATTCCGGATTCGCTTTTGGCCAGATTGACTGAGTTGGCGGAATCAGAATCGAGGTCAGCGTGAACGGCATTGTGATGTTGGCGCATGGATCGCGCGACCCGCAATGGGTTGCGCCGTTTGAGCAGATTCGCGCCAGAGTCGAGCGTCGGCGGCCCGAGTGTGCTGTTGCGCTGGCGTACCTGGAACATTCAACGCCCGATTTCCTCGGCGCCGTCGATGCGCTGGTGGCGCGCGGATCAACGGTTATCAAAGTCGTGCCGTTGTTCCTTGGCTCCGGTGGCCACGTGCGAGGTGACGTTCCGCAGCTGATCGAGCGCGCGACGATCAAGCACCCGCGCTTAAAGTTCGATCTGAAGCCATTTGTCGGCGACGACCTCACCGTGCTCGAGGCGATCGCCGATTACGCCGCTTCGTGACCCGGCAACACCCGAGCGATCGATCTAGGGGCCAGCCGCGTGTCCGCTGTCCTGCGCGACGCCGTGTTCTGCAAGGGACGAGCTGGCGATCACTCCGAGTTCGCACAGCTTGTCGATTTGCGCGGCGTCGAAGCCGGCTTCGCGCAGCAGTGCCTCATTGTGTTCACCCATGCGAGGCGCTGCGCGCTGCGGAAGTTTGACTCCGGCCACCCGGATCGGGCTGGCAATCATGCGCGCCGTGTCGCCGTTCGGATACGAGTAGCCGAGAACGCTGTCGCGCTCGTGCACGTAGGGGTTTTCAAGCGCCTGGGCGATATCGAACACTGGTGAAACGGGAACTTTGCCGGCAAGCCGCTTGATCCAAGCATCGGTCGGTTGTTTCATCAGAGCGCCGTCGAGCAATTGCGTGACGCGGTCGCGATTTTTCAGCCGCGCTGAAAACACCGCAAGCTCGGGATCGTCGATCCATTCCGGATGGCCGAGCTCACGCGCCAGTATTGGCCAGAATTTTTCCTTGTTGCACATGATGAAGAGCCATCCATCCTGCGTGCGATACAACTGGCTTGGGACGAGACTCGGATGGCCACTGCGCGCGGTGCGCCCGGTCACGGTGCCGGCATTCAAGTACCAGGTGCCCGGATAGTTCAGGTTATGCAGCGCGACATCGAACAGCGACGTATCGATGTCCATGCCGTTGCCGCTTTCGCGCGCCTTGGTTACACCGGCGAGCAAGCCGAACGCCGCCGCCAGTCCGGTCATCAGATCGACGATCGACAGGCCGTAGCGTGTCGGTGGACCATCTGGCTCGCCGGTCAGTGTCAGGTGACCGGTTTCGGCTTGCATCAAGTAGTCGTAGCCGGGCCATGCAGTGCGCGAACCCTCGCGGCCATACGCCGACAGGTGCGCGCAAACGATACGTGGATTGAATTGCTTCAGCTTGTCGTACGTCAGGCCGAGCTTCGCAGGCAAATCGCCGCGCAAGTTGTCGAGCACAGCATCGGCCTTTGCGACCAGCTTTTGAAATACTGCCTTGCCCTGCGGGTGCTTCAGGTCCAGCGTCAAGCTTTTCTTGTTCCGGTTGAAAGTTTGGAAAAAGTGGCTGTCTTCGACGCCGAAAAAATGCGGGCCGACGTGGCGGCCAACATCGCCACCGTCTTTATGGTTTTCGATCTTGATGATTTCGGCGCCGAGGTCAGCGAGATACGACGTGCCGAATGGCCCGGCACCGTATTGCTCGACCGCGAGTACGCGCAGTCCGGACAGTGGAAGTTTCGAATCGGTCGTCATCTGATTAGTCCGTCGGATCTTGCGCAAGCAACGACTCGAGCGCGTGCACATTGGCAAGCTTGTCGAGCGTCAGTATCTGGTCGCACACCGCTTGCGCATGGCTACGCGAAAAATGGAGTGTCGCGTTGTCGAAGAATTTCTCGCGCACTTCTTCGTTGGACAACGGCCGCTCGGCGTGGCCGCGGTTGACGGGTTCGCGATGTCGCAATGTGCGGCCGTCGTCGAGTGTGACTCTGACCTCGCCGGTGTAGTGACGCGGGAACGTCGACTCGGCATCCTCGACGTAGTCGATTCGATCCATCAGCGCGAGCGCGGCCGGGTCTCCGAATGCTTCTGGCGTGAGCTCCTTCAAGCCGAGCTTGCCGCGCAACAGTCCACTGGCGACCGCATAAACCAGGCTGAACTTGGCGTCGTAATCGCTGGTCGGCCGCCGCTTGTTGACAACCGGCTCGCAAACCGATTGCACTACACCTGCCGGCACGTGCACTTCAACCGCACGAATTCGCGAGGCATCAACACCTGCGCGATGCAGAGCAATTGCCGCGTCGGCACTTGCATGTACGAAGTGGCACATCGGGAACGGCTTGATCGCGACGTTCTCGACTTCCCACTGGGTAGCCGAACCGTCGGTCTTCAGCCCGGCGGTGGCCAGCGACAAATCGATTCTCTCGTGCTCGGCTTCACCGAGATAGCAGCGGTAAAAGCCGTAGCGGCCTTCGTAGGGTGCCTGTGGTGCTTTGATTCCGTTTGCCGCGAACGTTGCTGCGGTGATCGCTGCCTGCGCCGCCCAACCCGGATGCATGCGCTTGGTCCACGCGCCGTCTTCGATGAATTGCAAGCTGCCGCTTGCCATCGATAGTGCAATGCCCTGCGCATGCACGAGCCCGGCGTCGTCGAGGCCGAGTAATCGGCCAGCCGCCAGCGTGCTGGCGAATGCACCGACCACGCCGGTCGGGTGAAACCCGTGTGCGTGCAATCCGCCCCGCATCGCGGTCGAAATCCGAGCGCCGGCTTCAACCGCAGCGATATAAGCAGCCAGCATCTCGGCGCCAGTAGCGCTGCGCTGGCCGGCCATTGCGAAGACGGTTGGCAACACGCTGACGGTCAAATGAATGATCCCGGTCATGTGCGTGTCGTCGTAATCCAGCCCGTGGCACAGCACGCCGTTCAGCAGCGCTGCGTCGCGCTGCGGAAGTCGACGCGCAAATCCAATTACGGCGCGCTCGCCCTGTCCTTCCGACAATGCGTGCGTAGCCTGCGAGAAGTGCGAAGCGAATTGCTCTTTGCGGGCGGCCAATGCACAACCAATTGCATCGAGCATCAGATGGCGGGCCCTTAGGCTCACGGCCGCGGGCACCTGGTCAAGGCGCATGCGGCTAACAAATCCCGACAGCGTGCGAGCAATCGTGTCGGCAGGTGCAAGCATGCTTTCCATTATTCGACCTTCGCGCCGGAGTCCTTGACGACCTTGGTCCACTTGGCGAGCTCGCTTTTGACGAATGCGCCGAGCTCCTCCGGAGTCATCTGCATCGGCTCGACTCCCTGGCCTGCGAACTGGTCGCGAATCTCTTTGCTGGCAAGTGCCTTGTTCACTTCGGCGTTGAGCTTGGCGACAATCGGTCCTGGTGTATTCGCAGGAGCCATGATCGCGACCCAGGGCACGCCGCTAAAGCCGGGATAGCCGAGCTCCGCGACGGTCGGGATATCGGGTGCAGTGGTCAGGCGTTTGGAGCTACTGACCGCAAGTGCGCGGAGCTTGCCTTGCTTGACGAATGGAAGAACCGCGACCGAAGTTTCGAACATCACGTTGACCTGCCCACCGATCAGGTCGGTCACTGCGGGCGGGCCGCCCTTGTAAGGAATGTGGGTCATGTCGACGCCAGCCGCACCGCGGAACATTTCCATTACTAAATGGTTGGTGACGCCGCTGCCGCCCGATGCGTAATTGACCGCTTTCGGCTTGGCTTTCGCCGCGGCAACCAGCTCTTTAAGGTTCGTTGCCGGGAAGGACGGGTTGGTTACCAGCACCAACGGCACGATCGCTATGCCAGCAACCGGCGTGAAATCCTTGATCGGATCGTAGGGCAGCTTCGAGTACAGGCCGGGATTGACCGCCAGTGGCCCGCTCGAACTCACCAGCAATGTATAGCCGTCTGCCGGCGCAGACATCGCTGCCTGGGTCGCAATGATCCCTGCGGCGCCGGGCTTGTTTTCCACGACGAACTGCTGGCCAAGCTGCACGCTGAGTTTCTGCGCTATTGCGCGGCCCAGCGTGTCGGTTGCCTGTCCGGGCGGGAAGCCGATCAACATGCGTACCGGTTTGTTCGGGTAGTCGGCTTGGGCCGCCGCGGGCATCGCCGAGGCGCCGAGCCACAGCGCCGTGGCTGCGCAGACTAAGCGGCGGGTCAACGTCCTGTTTACTGTCATCCATGTCTCCTGAGTCTATTTGTACGGACAATATAAATGGACCCAAAACGGATGTCAATCGGACTTTTTGAGGCGGGGGTTTTTTTAACGGCCGTCCCGCGGAGCGGTGTAACCGTTACTTACGCAACTGCATCTGGTAGGTGAACCGATCGCTCGGATGCACGTTGTCGGCGAGTTCGAGCAGCCTGCCGTCCTCGCTGTAGTAGCGACGCACGATGCGAAGAGCGGGCGCGCCGACCTGCGCTCCCAAATTGGCGGCATCGTCCGCATCGAGCACTACGCCCTGAAAATCCTGCTCGACGCGTTCGATCGGAATCTTGTACTCCTTCTCGATCAGCGCATACACGGCCGTCTTACGCGCACGCAAACGCGTTTCGATGCCCTTTAACACCGGGTTCAAATACAGGCGCGTGAGGCAGAACGGACGGTCCCCGTGCCCGTTGGTCTTGGCTCCGTGTCGCATCCCTACGGCGTAAGTCCACTCGTCGCCTGCTTTCACGCCTAACTCACGAGCCTGCGCCTTGGTCAGCGCCACCTTGCCGATGTAAATGAGCCGCAGCTCGGTGTCTTGCGCATACTGCAGCAGGTCGCGCAAAGATGCTGCATCGTGGCTGTAGCGCGCGTCGTCCGGTGTCGCGACGACGACAGTGCCAACACGCTGCCGCCGTACCACCAGTCCGGCCGACGACAGAATGCGGACCGCCGCGCGTGCGGTGAAGCGGCTGATACCGAATTGTTCGCACAACTCGAGTTCGGTCGGTAGCCGTGCGCCGACCGGATACGAACCATCGGCGATGCTGCGCTTCAGCTCGCGTGCGATCTGCAGATACCGCGGCTGTCCCTCGTCGAATTCGTTCTTGGCGCGGCGTGGTGCGGGGCGCCCCTTGTTCTTGGTCTTGGAAGCTTTCGCCGACACCCCAGGCGAATTGCGGTGCGTGCTCACGGTAAAGATTTCAACACACAACCGAGCCTTGACATACGCAATCAACCTCTTCCATAATGTCCGGACATTTCAGAGCTTAACCCATATCCGCATGCCGTCAAGCCATTTGCAAGCTGCGCCCCGCTCGATGTTGTTTGTTTCGGGCGAGAAGGCCGAACGCTTTCCGAAGGCCATGGCCGCCGGAGCCGATCTAGTGTGCATTGATCTGGAAGACGCGGTGCATGCTGATCGAAAGCAACTTGCGCGCGAGCAGGTCCTCGGCTGGTTGAGTAAGAACACATCAGCGGCCGGACCGGCGATCGCGCTGCGCATCAACGGTCTGCGCACGCTCGAAGGACTGCGCGATGTGCTGGCGCTGAGCGAATCCGGAGTACATGTTGACTGGTTGTTGGTACCCAAGGTCGAAGACGCAGCGGACCTTCAGGCGCTGCATTCGTGGGTGGGCCATCAGTACGAGCGGTTGACTGCGTTGATCGAGACGCCGCGCGGAGTCGAAAACGCGTTATCGATCGCGCACGCCGGCGGCAAGCTCGCCGCGCTGATGCTCGGGGGTGCGGATCTCGCAGCCGAGCTCGGCGCGCAGTTCGGTTGGGACGGTTTGCTGCATGCTCGCGGCCGGCTGGTTAACGCAGCGAAAGCCGCCGGACTGCAGGCCTGGGACGTTCCTCACATCGATCTGAAGCGGCCCGACGATCTGAGCGAAGAAACCCGCAAAGTTCTGGCGCTTGGCTTCGGCTGCAAGACGGCGATCCATCCGCAGCAGATCTCAATCATTCACGCGGCGTTTGCGCCATCGCCTGCGGAATTGGCGTGGGCCAAAGCCTTGTTGCAGGCATTACCCGATGGTCCCACCGACGGCGCATTCATTTTCGAAGGCCGCATGGTCGACGCACCGGTATTGCGCAAAGCGCGCCGAGTGGTCGAACTCTCGAGCCTTACTCAATAGGAGCAGACATGGTTCAAGTCATCAAGCAGGTGGGCGAAAAGCGCTATCGCGAAACCTTCGGTCGCCATTACGAAGAGTTCACGATCGGCGACATCTACGAACACCGTCCGGGGCGCACGATTACCGAAACCGACAACACGTGGTTCACGCTGTTGACGATGAATACGCATCCGATGCATTTCGACGCCGAGTATGCGAAGAAGAGCGAGTTCGGCAAGTGCATCGTATGCAGTCCGTTCACGGTGGCGCTGATGGTCGGCATGAGCGTCACGGACGTCAGTCAAAAGGCGATCGCGAACCTTGGATGGAGCGATATCAAGCTTACGTTTCCATTGTTCGCCGGCGATACGTTGTATGCGACGTCCGAAGTGCTCGACAAGCGTGAATCGAGCTCGCGGCCTGGCGCTGGAATCGTGACCGTGCGCACGGTCGGTACCAATCAAAACGGCAAGGAAGTGTGCACTTTCGGCCGCACGATGCTGATCGCCAAGCTTGGCCACAGCGTCGAAGACAAAGTCAACTACTAGAAGAAAACGGAGACAGCATGGATACGCGAGTGACCAACCCGCCCGATGATCAGCAACAGTTCGTCGACGCAGTCGAGACGTGGGTTGAAAAGGAACTGCGGCCGGTAGCTCGCAAGTACGATCTCGCCGACGAATATCCGCACGACATCGTCGAACAGATGAAAGAGCTCGGACTGTTCGGTGCGACGATCGGCGAGGAATACGGCGGGCTGGGTCTGTCGGCGTGGACCTATGCGCAAATCGTGATCAAGGTCGCAGGCGCGTGGATGGCGCCATCGGGCATCTTCAACTCGCACCTGATCGTGGCGTCGGCGATCGAGCGCAACGGCACCGATGAGCAGAAGCAGAGATACCTGCCCAGGATGGCGACGGGTGAGCTGCGCGGCAGCATCGGCTTGACCGAACCGAATGCAGGCTCCGACCTACAGGCGATTCGCACGACCGCGAAGCTCGATGGCGACGACTACGTCGTCAACGGCAGCAAGATGTGGATTACCAACAGCATGTACGGACACTTCACGCTGCTGTTGGTGAAGACCGACCCTGACGCGCAACCGCGTCACAAGGGAATGAGTCTGTTGATTGCCGAGAAAGGCCCCGGATACAACGTCAACAAGCTGAAGAAAATGGGTTATCGCTCGATCGACACGTGCGAGATCAATTTCGACAATTACCGCGTCTCCAAAGACAATCTTTTGGGTGGCGTCGAAGGCAAGGGATTCGTGCAGACCGCGGGCGGACTCGAGCTGGGCCGCATCAACGTAGCAGCGCGCGGCACCGGCATCGCCGAGGGCGCGCTGAAGCTTTCGCTTCGCTATGCACAGGAGCGCAGTGCGTTCGGCAAACCGATCTGGCAACACCAGGCTGTGCAGATGAAGTTGGCCGACATGGTGACGCAGGTCGAAGGCTCGAAGCGGTTGATCGAGCAGGCGGCACGCAAGTTTGACCGCGGCGAGCGCTGTGATCTCGAAGCCGCGATGGCGAAGCTTGCGGGCTCCGAAGCCGGTGCCTACTGTGCACAGGAAGGCATGCGCATCTTCGGCGGGTACAGCTATTCGGTGGAATACGATATCGAGCGCTATTACCGCGACGCGATGTTGATGTGCATCGGTGAGGGCACCAACGAGATACTACGAACCGTGATCGCCAAGCAATTGGTCGACCGCTACCGCATTTAGTAACGCAAGCGGTCAGTTACTAGGCAGCGCGCGCGATCGCAGTGTCGCGTTCATTTGAACGCTCGAGCGCACCGCGCAGCGCTTCGCCGATCAGCAGCATCACCGGCCCAGCCCCGATCTCTGGCGGCGTTACCGCCGCGCTACCGAGCGTGCCCAGCCAATGGCGCGAGTCTGCAAGGCTGACGCTCTCAAGCACCGCGATCGGTGTTGACGCAAGCTGGCCATCTGCGATCAGCCGCTGCGCGGTCGCGGCAATGTGTCGCCCGGCCATGTAGACGCCGAGTGAGCCTCCCGCCCGCAGACTATCGAGCGCAGGCGCCCAGGTAGCGTCGTCATGCTCGTCGCACACGCAGGGTGTCAGAAACGTTACCGCGCGGGCGACACCACGCAAGGTCAGAGACGCCTGCAGCTCGGCGGCTGCTGCGCTCGCCGCGGTGATTCCCGGCACTACCTCGAACGCGATTCCAACCGCACGCAGCGCCTGCATTTCTTCATCGAGCCTGCCGAATACAGATGGGTCGCCGCCTTTCAGGCGCACAACACATGACGATTTGCGAGCGCAATCGACGAGCGTCTTGTTGATGAAGCGTTGCGCGGTAGAAGGACGCTGCGCGCGCTTGCCGACCGCGATGCGCTGCGCGCGCGGAGCCAGTTCAAGCACGGATGCCTCGACCAACGCGTCGTGCAGCACGAATTCGGCGGTCGCGAGGATGCGTACCGCGCGTACCGTCAGCAGGTCCGCAGCGCCTGGGCCGGCACCGACGAAATAGACTCGTGGCATAGCGTCACGCAGCCCGGTCATTTGTCGTGCGCGGCCAGGTCGCGTGCGTTCGGTCGCGCATGGCGGCGGAACGCAGGCAGCGGATTGTCGGCAGCGCCCTGATAGGCATCTGAAAAGGTTCGCATCTTCGCCGCAGCTTTGACGTGGTCTTGATCGGCTCGCAGCAGAAACGACGTAAACCCGACGCGGCGCATGAAAAACAATTGATCGATCAACACATCACCGATCGCACGTAGATCGCCGCGGTACTTGTAACGGCTGCGCAAAACTGATGCGGTGGAATAACCGCGCCCGTCGTTGAACACCGGAAAATCGATCGCAATCAACGGCACTACATCCAGGTAAGGAACGAGTGCGGCAGGATCGTCTGCGGGCAGCAGACGTACACCGTGTGCGGTCGATGATGATTGCGTCAGATACGTTGTCAGCGGCAGTAGCATCGCACCGTTTTCGTTCACGACGACCGCAGGGTCGCTCACGACTGACCAGTCGTCGGCAATCCAGGCCCCGTCGTGAGTCAACACCGGTGCGCGATTCATGCGCTCACCTCTTCGCGGCGTTTGTGCGCCGGTGCACCTTCGCTATAGACGCGTTCCTTGAACGGAACGGATCCGACGCGCACGACTGTGTCGATGAAGCGCTCACCGTCTTCGCGCAACGACACGAAGGTGTCGATCAGCCGCTCGACGACGTCGGGCATTTGCTCGGCCTTGAACGACGGGCCGATGATGCGACCGATCGCGACGCGCTCGCTGCCGGCCGAAGATCCATCGGCGCCGCCCAGCGATACCTGATACCACTCGTCGCCGTCCTTATCGACGCCCAGGATGCCAATGTGACCCACATGATGATGGCCGCACGAGTTGATGCACCCCGAGATATTGATGTTTATTTCGCCGATGTCGTGCAGATAGTCGAGATCGTCAAAGCGACGCTGAATGCTTTCGGCGATTGGAATCGATTTCGCATTGGCAAGCGAACAGAAATCTCCGCCCGGGCACGCGATGATGTCGGTCAGTAATCCGACGTTCGGTGTCGCCAGACCTGCAGCCTTCGCCTCCTGCCACAGCGTACGCAGCCGATCGAGCCGGACATCGGGAAGAATCAAATTCTGCTCGTGCGAAACGCGTATCTCTCCAAAACCGAAGCGTTCGGCCCAGTCGGCAACCATCTCCATCTGCTCCGCACTGGCGTCGCCGGGAGCGACTCCAGTCGGCTTCAACGACAGCACGACCGAGCGATAGCCTGATACACGGTGCGGCTTGACGCTGCGCTCGACCCAGCGCGCGAATGCGCGATCTGAGATGTCAAGCGCTCGCTCGTCGAGCACCCTGTACGGCGCAGGTGCAAAGTAGCTGGCAACGCGATGCAATTCCTCGTCGGTCACTGTCGATGGCCCGCCGGCAAACGGCTCAAAGTCTTCCTCGACCTGACGCGCAAACTCTTCGATGCCGAGTGCACGTACCAGAATCTTGATGCGTGCCTTGTGAATGTTGTCGCGTCGGCCGTGGCGGTTATAAACGCGCAGGATCGATTCGATGTAGGTCAAATACTGTTGCCACGGTAAAAATTCACGGATTACCGTGCCGATAATCGGTGTGCGTCCCATGCCGCCGCCTACGAGCACACGGAAGCCGAGCGCGCCGTCCGGTGCGCGCGTCAGGTGCAATCCGATGTCGTGAAAGGCAACCGCTGCTCGATCCTCACGTGCACCATTGATCGCGATCTTGAACTTGCGCGGCAGCCACGTGAACTCGGGATGAAACGAAGACCATTGCCGCAGGATTTCGCAGAACGCGCGCGGATCGACCAGCTCATCTGCGGCGACACCCGCGAATTCATCGCTCGTGATATTGCGTACCGAGTTGCCGCTGGTTTGAATCGCATGCATTTCGACGCTCGCCAGCTCCTCGAGGATGTCGGGCGAGTCTTCGATACGAATCCAGTTGAACTGAATGTTTTGACGCGTGGTGAAGTGTCCGTACCCGCGGTCATAGCGGCGCGCGATCCTCGCCAGCGTCCGCATCTGATCCGCCGACAGCACGCCATACGGAATCGCGATGCGCAACATGGGAGCGTGGCGCTGCACGTACAGGCCGTTGCGCAGACGCAGCGGGCGGAACTCGTCTTCAGACAGCTGCCCGCTTAGAAAGCGAGCGGTCTGATCACGGTATTCCGCTACACGTTCGGCTACGAGCGTGCGATCGACAGCGTCATATCGGTACATCAGGTCCGGACATAGCTAGAGGTCTTGGAATCTAGCTGTCTCTCACAGTCACAACCGATAAAAGCGAGCTTTGCTTATCCCGCCACGCGATAAGCCTTATTCCCGTTAGAACCTTGCTTTGAACGATTTGGTCGTTGGCGCCGGTGCCGACACCAAATAATGGGCAACCTGAAGCTCGTCTCCTATGAACGAAGTCATCGACGCACCCCAGCACGCAAGTAGCCAGGCGGAAACCGAGCGCATCCTCGATATCGCCCGCACTCGGCTGGAGGCGACCGAAGGTGCCTACGCAGGTGCCGTGACACCGCCGGAAGCGTGGCGTCTATATAAAGAGGGCCGCGCGCGACTGGTTGATGTCCGTACGGCGCCGGAAGTCAGGTACGTGGGCTGTGTCCCAGGCGCTTTGCAAGCCGAGTGGCACGGCTCCGATCCCGAGCAGGTCGAGCGCTTCCTGCGCGATCTGCAGGCGGTGGCGCAACCGGATGAAACCGTTTTACTGTTGTGTCGCAGTGGCGTGCGGTCACACCACGCCGCACGTGTGGCACAGGACGCTGGCTACCAAAGCGTTTTCAACGTTCTGGAAGGCTTTGAGGGCCAGCGCAATCATTCACAACAGCGCGGCTTTATCGACGGCTGGCGATCGCATGGCTTGCCGTGGATACAGGACTAACACGGCCGCCACTTAGATAGCGTCGAGCGCACGAGCAAGGTCGCGTTGCAAGTCGTCGACACTTTCCACTCCGACCGATAGTCTTACCAGCGCATCGCCTATTCCGAGCCGCGTGCGCTGCGCAGGCGGGATCGTCGCGTGCGTCATGATGGCCGGGTGCTCGATCAGGCTCTCGACGCCGCCGAGACTCTCGGCAAGTGCGAACACTTCACAACTTTCGAGGAAGCGTCGAGCGCCGGCCACATCGGTCGCAAGATCGAGTGAAATCATCCCGCCGTAGCCATGCATCTGTCGGCGTGCCAGCCCGTGATGCGGATGTGACGGCAGACCTGGGTAGCGAACCTGCCTGACCTTCGGCTGTGCTTCCAGCCACTGGGCCAGCGTCAACGCGTTCTCGCAGTGCCGCTGCATCCGTAGCGCGAGTGTCTTGATTCCCCGCAGCGTCAGGAAACTATCGAACGGGCCGGCGATCGCACCGACCGCATTTTGCAAGAAGCCCAATTGCTCGCGCATCGGTGCGAGCCGTTCATCGGTGCCAATGATCGCAACGCCACCGATGATGTCCGAGTGCCCGTTCAGGTACTTGGTTGTTGAATGGACAACGACATCGAAACCGGACTCGAGCGGGCGCTGCACCCACGGGCTCGCGAACGTGTTGTCGGCGACCGCGATGATGTTGCGCGCACGACAAAGCGTTGCGATGGCTTTTAGATCCGCCAGTTTGAGCAAAGGATTACTTGGGGTTTCGACCCACACCATTCTTGTTTCTGGGCGCAGCGCAGCAGTCAACTGGTCGATATTCGACATGTCGACGAATGTGAACGCATGCCCCGCACTGCGCTTGCGCACGCGCTCAAACAACCGAAACGTGCCACCGTACAAATCGTCGCCGGCAACGACATGCGCGCCGGCGTCGAGGGTTTCGAGCACGGTCGCAATGGCCGCCATGCCGGAAGCGAACGCATACGCCTGAGCGCCGCTTTCAAGATCCGCCACACAACGCTCGAGCGCCCAGCGCGTCGGGTTATGTGAACGGCCATAGTCGAGGCCTTTGTGCACGCCCGGACTTTGCTGCACGAAGGTCGAAGTGGCGTAAATGGGCGGCATGATCGCGCCGGTCGTCGGGTCGGGTGACTGACCTGCGTGAATCACACGTGTGGCGAAGTGTTGCTTGTCGGATTTGTCGCTCATGTCAGTTTCTTGCGCAGATGATTCAGGAGATCGAACCGCGTAACGAGGCCGTAGAACTGTTTGTCATCCGCGATGATTGCGACCAGCCCGCGATCGAGTATGGCTCGCAACGTGTCGAGGCTTGCATCGGGTCGCACGGTATCAAGTTTTTTCGTCATCGCTCCGCTGACCGGCGAATGGAACCGCGCCGCGTCGTCGTGCACCGTCAGCAGCAGATCGGATTCATCGATCACACCCATCAGCTGTTGCTTGTCGAGTACCGGCAACTGCGAGACTTCAGCCAGCCGCATCCGCTGAAACGCAGTCATCAGTGTGTCGTCCGGTCCTACCGCGATGACGGCACCTTCGTCGAAGCGGCGCGCGATCAGATCGCGCAGATCGCCGAGACGCTTCCGTTTCAGCAGACCCTGATCGATCATCCATTGATCGTTGTAGACCTTCGACAGATAGCGGGTTCCGGTGTCGCAGACAAAGCTGACGACTCTCTTCGGCGTTTTCTGTTCACGACAAAATCGGAGCGCAGCCGCCAGCAGTGTTCCGGTCGACGAGCCGCCTGAAATTCCTTCTGCGCGCAACAACTCGCGCGCGGTTGCAAAGCTTTCTTCGTCGCTGATCGAGTAGGCGTGTTTGACGCCGCTGAGATCGGCGATCGGCGGAATAAAGTCTTCACCGATGCCTTCGACAGCCCAAGATCCGGCGTCGCCAATCTTTCCGCTCTTCACATACTCGGCGAGTATCGAGCCAACGGGATCGGCAAGCACGAACTCGACCGCTGGACTGGTCCTGCGGAAATATCTCGTCAGCCCGGTAATCGTCCCGGCAGAGCCGACACCGACGACGATTGCATCAAGCCGGTGTTCGCATTGCTGCCAGATCTCAGGCCCCGTGGTTTTTTCGTGCGCATCAGGATTGTCCTGGTTGCCGAACTGATTTGCGAAAAACGCGCCGGGGATTTCCGCCGCGAGCCGAGCGGCGGCGTCCTGGTAGTACTCGGGATGGCCTTTGCCTACATCCGATCGCGTCAGGTTCACTTCGGCACCGAGCGCTTTCAAATGCAGCACCTTTTCGCTCGACATCTTGTCGGGAACCACAAGTACGACTCGATAGCCTTTTGCTCGCGCAACCAGCGCCAGACCTAAGCCGGTATTGCCGGCGGTCGCTTCGACCACGGTGCCGCCTGGTTTCAGCTCACCACGCCGCTCCGCCCCTTCAATCATCGAGCGGCCGATCCGATCCTTGATCGATCCGCCAGGGTTCTGCGATTCAAGCTTCAGGAACAACGTGCACGGTCCGGTATCGAGCCGCGTGACCTGAATCATCGGCGTGTTGCCGATCAAGTCGAGCACCGCGGGTGCAGCTTGAGTCGACTTCGTTTCGTTCGGGACCATCTCGCAATTGTGCGCTCGGCGCAGTGCGTTCACGTGCGCTTCACACGTGTTTCATTTCACTCTGCACAATGGGGTCACTTCGGAGACTTGCCTATGCAAATTCGTTCGGTTGCGGTTGCGTTGCTGATGTCGTTGGTTGCGGCCTCGGCCGCACAGGATGCAGCGAAAGTCGAATCGTTCAGCCCGCAGGGGCAGATCAAGGACGTGCGGCAGGTCGTAGCCCGCTTTTCGCAACCGATGGTGAGCTTTGGCGATCCTCGCAGCGAAGCGCCGTTTGACGTCGAGTGTGCTGGTAAGGGACGCGGACGGTGGGCAGATGCGCGCAACTGGCTGTACGACTTCGATCAGGATCTGCCGGCGGGAATTGAATGCAGCTTCAGGACCAAGCCGGGACTGAAGACGTTCGCCGGCGCCGAAGTCGCCGCGCAGACATTCCGCTTTTCGACCGGCGGGCCGTCAATCCGCGGCGCATGGCCCGATGAAGGCGAAGAGCGCATCGACGAGGCGCAAGTGTTTTTGCTCGCGCTCGATGCGCATGCAGATCTGGCGAGCGTGCGCGCCAATGCGTATTGCGCGGTTGACGGCATCGGCGAGCGTTTGCCGCTGAACATCCTCGAAGGCAAGGAGCGTGAGCGCATCCTGGCCGAGCAGAAAAACCGCGCTCGCGTCTTGTTCGAAGTGATTACGAAGCGTGGTAATCGCGGGCTGGCCGCCGTCAAAGATGTGCGCTTGGTCGACGCGCCAATTCTTGTCGCCAGCTGCGGGCGGCCATTGCCGGCTGGCGCCAACGTCCGGTTGGTTTGGGGGGCCGGTGTCAAGACCAGCAACGGAGTCGCAACCACTGAGGTGCAAACGCTGCCGTATCAGGTACGGCCTCAATTTTCGGCACGCTTCACGTGTCAGCGAGTCAATGCGAGCGCCGGCTGTATTCCTGTTTTGCCGGTGCAACTCGAATTCACCGCGCCGGTCGCGCGTGGCATCGCATCGAAGATCGAATTGCGTGCGGCCGATGGGCAGGTGCATCGCCCGACGATCGACCCCAATGTCGCGACCGTCGACGCCGTCGAGTTCAAGGGTCCGTTCGCCGAGCGCAGCGAAGCGACCGTTGTGCTGCCTTCGGACTTGAAGGACGACGCGGGCCGCACGCTTGCCAATGCCGCGGCGTTTCCTATGAAGGTGCGCATCGACGACGATCCGCCGCTGGTCAAATTTCCTTCGCGCTTCGGCATTCTCGAAGTCAACGCACAGCCAGCGTTACCGGTCACGGTGCGCAACGTCGAGCCGATGCTCGATGCGCACGCGCTCGATGTTGCCAAGGCTCCAAAGACTGCGGCCAAGGGTCGCATCAAGCGCATTGACACCGATGACGACGCCACGCTTGCCCAGTGGATGCGTCGAATACTGCGTGAGCCCTCGGAAGACATCCGTCGCAGGAACGGCGAATACCTGAAACCCGGCTCGGTACCGATGTTGTCGGAGGCCGAACGCGCAGCGGCGCAGCCGATCGACATTCCGCGCGCGGAACCGAAGATGGCGATGCAGGTGATCGGCATTCCGCTGCCGCAGCACGGGCTGTACGCAGTCGAGATTGCAAGTGTGCGTCTGGGACAGGCGCTGCACGCTGAAGACAAGCCGTATTACGTCTCGGGCGGCGCGCTCGTTACCAACCTGGCGGTGCACTTCAAGCACGGACGCGAATCGTCGCTTGCATGGGTGACTCGACTCGACGACGGTAGACCCGTTGGTGGCGCGCAGGTCAGAGTGACCGACTGCGTCGGCAAGCGCTGGTGGGAGGGTGCGACCGATGCGAATGGCATCGCGCGGATTGAGCGCGAGCTGCCGCGGCAAAACCGCTGGCAGGATTGTCCGCACGCACCGAATGCATATTTGGTCAGCGCGCGCATCGACGGTGACATGTCGTTGATGTTGACAAGCTGGAATGAAGGCATACGGCCGTGGCAATTCAATCTGGGCGGAGGGTCCGGGGCCGAGCCGGTGATCGCACACACAGTATTCGACCGCGCGTTATTTCGCGCTGGCGAAACCGTGTCGATGAAGCATGTCATCCGCCGAAGAGTTGGGACCGGATTCGCCGCGGTCGAGACGCGCAACCTGCCGCGCCAGTTACAGCTGATTCATTCCGGCAGTGGGCAGCGCTTCGATTTGCCGGTCACATGGAACAACGGCACTGCGCTGAACACGTGGAACATTCCGAAGGATGCAAAGCTCGGTGAATACACCGTGCTCTTTATGGATTCCGAGCGCGGGCGCAGATTGCAAGGCGGATCATTCCGCGTCGAGCAGTTTCGTGTGCCGCTGATGAAGGCCGTGCTGAAGCCGCCATCGAAGTCGGTCGTCAATGCGAGCCAGGTGACGATCGACGCGCAGCTGAGCTACCTCTCGGGCGGCCCCGCCGCAGGCGCGCCGGTCAAGTTTCGAAGCCGCATCGTGCCAAGCTCGCAATCGTTCCCTGACTACGACGAGTTCAGTTTTGGCGGCGCGGTGCCGAAGGTTGGCATCGAAGCCGAAGCGTCGTATGACGAGTCCGCGCAGGACGAGCCGGAAGCCACCGGTGGTGCGGCCCGTGTGCAGGACGTCTCGCTTGACGCGAACGGTGGTGCGCGCGTCGTCTTTGACAAGCTGTCATCTGCCGACAAGAAGGAACAGCAAGGCCAGCAGACGGGACAGCAAACCCGAGCGCTCGAAGTTGAAATGGAGTACGCCGATCCGAACGGTCAGATTCTGACGGCGTTTACGCAGACGCTGCTGACGCCCTCTGCGCTGGTGGTGGGCCTCGCGCCAGATGGCAGTTTTTTCAAGCGCGATTCATTGCGTTTCAAAGCCGTCGTTCTCGACAGTGCTGGCAAGCCGCAAGCCGGCAAGGATGTGACAGTCGATGCCTACAGTCGCACGCGCTTTGCGTATCGCAAACGACTGCTCGGCGGCTTCTACGCATACGAGCAGACGGTGGAAGTGAAGCGGCTCAAACAAGTATGTCGCGGCACCAGCGATGCGCGCGGTCTTGTCTTGTGTTCGGGCTCGGCGCCCGCGAGCGGCGATCTAGTCTTGGTGGCACGCACCGACGACGCGCAAGGCAACCTCGCAATCGCGACGCGTGATGTGTACGTCGCCGGCGGCGATGACAGCTGGTTCGAGGCCGGTTCAAGCGATCGCATCGACTTGATCGCCGACAAGCGCTCGTATGAACCCGGTGAAACCGCACGCTATGAAGTGCGCATGCCCTATCGCACGGCGACCGCGCTGATCACGATTGAGCGTGAAGGCGTGCTTGAGTCGCGCGTGGTGACGATCGATTCGAAGTCACCGTACATCGAAGTGCCGATGCTCGGCCACTACGGCCCGAATGCGTACGTCTCTGCCTTGGTCGTGCGTGGCCGAGTCGAGCCCGAAATGCCGGGCCGCTTCGCGTGGCTGCGGCGAATGATCTATCGCGCGGCGAAGTTCGTCGGGCTGGTGGATGAAGTGCCAGTCGAGCGCGATACGCGGCCGACCGCATTGGTGGACCTAACCAAACCGTCGTACCGGCTTGGCATGGCGCAGGTCAAGGTCGGCTGGAAGGCGTACGAGCTGCGTGTCAAGGTCGAGCCCGAGAAGCCGGTTTACAAAGTGCGCGATCGCGCGGCGGTGATCGTCACAGTGACCGATCCGAACGGTCAGCCGATGGCCAATGCCGAGCTTGCAGTCGCCGCGGTTGATGAAGGACTGCTCGCTCTCGCTTCGAACCGGTCGTGGGATCTGCTCGGCGCGATGATGCAGCGGCGGCCGATCGAAGTCGAAACGTCGACCGCGCAATCGCAAGTGATTGGCAAGCGTCACTTCGGCAAGAAGGCGGTGGCTGCCGGTGGCGGTGGTGGTGGCGAGAACGCGCGCGAGCTGTTCGATACGTTGCTGATGTGGAATCCGCGCGTCACGCTCGATGCAAACGGTCGCGCGCGAATCGAAGTACCGCTGAATGATTCGCTGACGTCGTTCCGTATCGAGGCCATTGCGAACACGACCAGCGGTGAAGCGCGCTTCGGTTCGGGCGGCGCCGCGATTCGCACGACGCAGGACGTGATGCTGTTCGCTGGGCTGCCGCCGTTCGTGCGTGAAGGTGATCGCTTCGACGCGCAAGTGACGGTGCGCAACGGCGCCGATCGTCCGCTCGAGCTGGCGATCAACGCCACTGTGGACGGTGACGGTGCATCAGCCACCAAGTTGCCGCCGAGCATGGTCTCCCTCGCAGCGGGCGGCGCACAAACGATCTCGTTGCCGGCGCAAGTTCCGTTCGGCGTCAAGCAATTGCAGTGGCAGATTACCGCGCGTGAAACGAACGCAGCGGCATCCGACACGATCAAGATCTCGCAAGCCGTCGGTGTTGCGGTGCCGGTGCGCGTCTATCAACAAACGCTGCTGCAGCTCGAACCCGCAAAGGCCACAAGTTTTCCGGTCGAGCTGCCGAAAGGTGCGATCGCCGGGCGCGGTGGCGTCGAGGTCAAGCTCGCACGCTCGCTCGGCGGCAGCGCCGATACGATCAAGCAGTGGATGGCTGCTTACCCATTCACTTGCCTCGAACAACGCGCGTCGGTCGCTGTTGCACTCGAAGATCCGGTGCGCTGGCAGCGCGTGATGGACAGCCTGCCCGCGCTGCTCGATCGCGACGGACTGGCGAAGTTCTTTCCGAGTCCGTGGAATGACGGCGACGACACGCTGACGTCCTACTTACTGACGATCGCGCAAGAGGCGGGATACGAAATACCCGAAGCCGCGCGCGAGCGCATGTTGCGCGGACTGACGGATTTCATCGCCGGCAAAGTCGTGCGCTACACCGCGTTGCCCACGGCGGACCTGGCAATTCGCAAGATCGCAGCCATCGACGCGCTTGCTCGCTACGGCAAAGCCGACCCGCGCATGCTCGAGTCGATCGAAATCGCGCCGAACTTGTGGCCAACGTCGGCGGTGCTCGACTGGATGTCGCTGTTGAAGAAACTTCAGACCATTCCGAAGCGCAACGAGCGTTTGGCAGAAGCGCAACAGATCCTCCGTTCGCGGATGACGTTCTCCGGAACGACACTGGTGTTCTCGACCGAGAAGTCGGACTACCTGTGGTGGCTGATGGTCTCGCCCGATCGCAACGCGGTGCGCGCGCTGGCTCTGCTGAGCGATGACGCCTCGTTCAAGGACGAGATGCCGCGGATGGCGCGCGGTGCGCTGTCGCGGCAGCAGGCAGGCAAGTGGAATACAACGCTGGCCAATGCGTGGGGTGTGCTCGCTTTGCGGCGATTCCAGTCGCGCTTCGAAGGCGAACCGGTGGCCGGTCGCAGCATCGTCAGCGTTGGCAACGATCCGCATGCGCTCGATTGGAAGGCAGCGCAATCGCGCGCAACAAACGATCCAACGAAGGGCACGCCGATCGGTGCTGGTGTCGATACGCAGTTCGCGTGGCCGGTAAGTGTGGAGCCGCTGTCAATCGTGCACGAAGGCTCGGGCCGACCCTGGGCGTTCGTTACGTCGCGCGCAGCGTTGCCGCTCGACAAGCCACTGTTCGCCGGCTATCAAATCAAGCGCAGCGTTACGCCGATCGAGCAGAAGACCGCCAACGTATGGGCGCGCGGCGACGTGTATCGCGTCACGCTCGAAGTCGATGCGCAGGCGGATATGACGTGGGTCGTGATCAGCGATCCGATTCCGGCCGGTGCTGCGGTGCTCGGCAGCGGCCTTGGCGGCGACTCGCGGCAGCTCGCCTCCAATGAGCGCCGCGACGGCATGGCATGGCCAGCTTACGAAGAGCGCGCATTCGACGGCTTCCGCGCGTACTACCGCTATGTGCCGAAGGGCAAGCTGAAAGTCGAATACACCGTGCGGCTGAACAACGCCGGTGCATTCTCGATGCCGCCGACCAGAGTCGAAGCGATGTACGCACCCGAATCATTCGCCGAGTTGCCGGTAGCGTCGATCGAGGTGCGGCCATGATGCGCAAACTGTTCGCTGCAATCGGTGCCACCGCGGTTGCCTTATTGCTGTCACTGACGCTGATCGCGGCACTGACTCCGACGCCGAGCTTTCGACGACCTGCGCGCGGGTACGCTCGGCTCCGAATCGACGCTGCTGTCACGCGATGGCGAACCGTTGCAGCGCATGCGCGTCGACATGACGCGCCGTCAACTCGAATGGACCGCGTTCGACTCGATTTCGCCGTCGCTGGTGCGCGCTGTCGTGGCTGCAGAGGATCATCGTTTCTGGTGGCACTCAGGTTTCGATCCGGCCAGCGGCGTCTCGGCGTTCATGGATCAGTTTGGCAACGGGCGTGGCCGCGGCGCGAGCACGATCACGATGCAGCTCGCCGGTCTGATGACTGAAGGCGACCGATTCGGCCGCCGTTCGTTCGAAGAAAAGCTCGCGCAGTTCCGGTACGCGACTGCGCTTGAGCATCGCTGGTCAAAGCAGCAAATCATCGAAGCGTATTTGAACCTGGTACCGCTGCGAGGCGAGCTGGTCGGCATCCGTGCTGCGTCGCTTGGGCTTTTCGGTCACGCACCCGACGCCCTTGACGAAGCCGAAAGCGCGGTAATTGCAGCGCTGGTGCGCAGTCCGTCGGCGTCGCGCTCTGTAGTGGCTCGTCGGGCATGCCTGGTAATGCAGAGAATCGATAGAGCGGAAGAGTGCCCGCGCGTTGAAGTGGCGGCCTCAGCGTTGCCTTCATATCCACTGGCAATGAGCGGACTCGATGAAGCACCTCATCTTGCGCGGCGATTGTTGACGCGCGCCGGCACATCGGTGCGTTCGACGCTCGACGCTCCGCTGCAGCGCTTCGCCGCCGAAACGTTGCGCAATCGACTGGCATCGCTGGCCGATAGAAACGTCGAAGACGGCGCGGTGATCGTGCTCGACAACGCGAGCGGTGATGTGCTCGCCTACGTTGGCTCGAGCGGAGATTTGTCGGGCGCGGCCGCGGTCGACGGCGCAGCGGCGCTGAGACAGCCCGGCTCGACGCTGAAGCCTTTCCTGTACGGCATCGCGATTGAACAGCGCTGGCTGACCGCGGCGTCGCTGCTCGACGATTCTCCGCTCGCGCTGACCACTCCGAGCGGGCTGTACGTTCCACAAAACTACGAGCGCGATTTCAAAGGCGCAGTGTCGGTGCGTACTGCACTTGCTGCATCGCTGAACGTGCCGGCGGTGCGAACATTGCAGCTTGTCGGTGTCGAGCGTTTTCGGCAGAAGTTGCAAGCGTTCGGAATGTCGAGCGTCAAGTACGACGGCGAGTACTACGGCTACGGACTCGCGCTTGGCGGCGGCGAGACCAGCTTGCTCGTCCTGACCAATGCCTACCGTGCATTCGCCAATGGCGGAGTGTGGTCGCCCGCGCATTTGCAGATCGAACGAAGCGTGGGCGATGGCGGCGAAGCAGTGCGGGTGCTCTCCGCCGAAGCGAGCTTCATCGTGTCGGACATGCTGGCCGACTCTGCCGCGCGCGCATCGACGTTCGGACTCGCGAGTCCGTTGTCAACGCGGTCATGGGCTGCAGTGAAAACCGGCACCAGCAAGGGCATGCGTGATAACTGGGCGATCGGCTACACCGATCGATACACGGTCGGTGTATGGGTCGGCAATTTTTCGGGCGCGCCGATGTGGGACGTGTCGGGTGTTACCGGTGCCGCCCCGATCTGGCGTGCAAATCATCGATCACTTGCACGAGCGTCAACCGAGTCGCGCACCGAGTGTGCCCTCGGGCGTCGTGCAGCGCGATGTCGTCTTCGCGCCCGCGGTCGAACCGGCGCGCCGCGAGTGGTTCGTTGCGGGAACCGAGTCCAGCGCCGAATCGACCACAAACGTCACAACGATCCGCATGCCGACTGCAGAAGCGGCGCCGCGTGTTGTTGCGCCCGCCGACGGCACGGTGATCGCGCCTGATCCGGACATTCCTGCGTCGCGTCAATCGATGTTGGTGCGCGTCGATGCGCCGCAAGCAACGCGCGTATGCCTGAAGCTCGGCGCTCAATCGCTGGCGCCGTGCGGTGTGCGCGAGGCGATGGTCAGGCTTACCGCCGCCGGGCCGTCATCAGATCCGGCTGGAAACCGTTGACGGCGCGCTGCTGGCGCAGGCATCGGTTGAAGTGCGCGGCGTGCCACGCTAGTACTTCGTAGCTCGGCAACAATCGCCGAACCATTGCGCTATCGTGGTGCTCGGGTGCGCCATGATCAGTCCGTCCGACGATCTCATCTCTCTACGCAACTCGCTTGCGCGTC
This sequence comes from uncultured beta proteobacterium, assembly GCA_963791315.1. Lineage (GTDB taxonomy): Bacteria > Pseudomonadota > Gammaproteobacteria > Burkholderiales > Burkholderiaceae_F > JACCZX01. Next base: position 37,109 of record CAWBRQ010000005.1, on the reverse strand, counting down.
GCGTGGCCTATCGCACCGAAAGCCAGAACCCCGAGCGCGCCTCAGAACTCCGGCGTTACCTGACTGACGAGATCGGACCGTCGCTCGCGGAGCTTGGCTTCACCTGGAACCTGTGGGACAACCCGGTCGCTGGCGCACCGTCGATGCTGTTTGCTGAGCGCATCGAAGATCCGTTGGCGACCACGATGCTGACGTACGGCCACGGCGATGTGGTGCTCGGCTACGACGCCCAGTGGACCAAATCCGGTTCGCCATGGGTGCTCGAGGAAAAAGGCAATCGCTGGTACGGGCGCGGCACGGCGGACAACAAGGGGCAGCACTCAATCATCATCGCGGCGCTCGCCAAGGTACTTGCGACGCACGGCGCGCTCGGCTTTAACGTCAAGTGCCTGATAGAGATGGGCGAGGAGGTCGGCTCGCCGGGCCTGCGCGCGATCTGCGAGTCACACAAGAGTGAGCTTGCCGCCGATGTGTTCATCGCGAGCGATGGACCGCGCCTGCGCACCGACACACCGACGCTATTCCTGGGTTCGCGCGGCGCGTTCAACTTCACTCTCGACGTTCAATTGCGCACCGGTGCTCATCACTCTGGCAACTGGGGTGGCCTGCTGGCCAATCCCGGCACGATCCTCGCGCACGCGATTGCGTCGATGGTCGATGCGCGCGGCGCGATCACGGTCGAAGCGTTGCGCCCGCCACCGATGCCCGCAACGGTGAAACAAGCACTCGCGAAGATTGAACCCGGTGAACCCGACGGGCCAGCAATTGACATCGACTGGGGCGAGCCCGGACTGTCGCCGGCCGAACGCGTCTTTGGCTGGAACACGCTCGAGGTGTTGGCGTTCAAGACCGGTAATCCCGAGCATCCGGTCAACGCGATTCCGGCGGGTGCGCGTGCGCACATGCAGGTGCGCTTTGTCGCCGGATGCGATCACACGACATTCATTCCGGCGATCCGCGCGCACCTCGATAAGCGCGGCTTCACACAGGTCAAAGTCGCCGCTGACCGCAGCGAAACGATGGCAGCGACGCGGCTGGACCCCGACAACCCCTGGGTGCACTGGGCCGCGCAAAGCATCGAAACATCGACCGGCCGCGCGCCGGCAATTCTGCCCAATCTTGGCGGGTCATTGCCGAACGACTGCTTTGCCGAAGTGCTCGGCTTGCCGACGCTGTGGGTGCCACATTCCTATCCAGCGTGTTCGCAGCACGCGCCGGACGAGCATCTGCTGAGCAACGTAGCGGAGGAAGGATTGCGAATCATGACGGGCTTGTTCAGCGCGCTGCCTCAATTCGCAAATGCCGTAAGGCAAACAAAAAGATCTGCCACGCCGAATCCAAAAGTCGCTTAAAGGCGTATCGCTCGTGTAAGTTTGCAACTCCCGCGACGACAACTGTGTTCCATCGACCGTCATTCGCCTATGGCCGCTGCCTCGATAACGCCGACTGTCTCACCGAGTTATCTGTATTACCGCCATACGTTGCCGGTGCGCCTGATGCACTGGACCAACTTCATCGCGCTGACGGTGTTGTTCATGAGCGGGTTGCACATCTTCAACGCACATGCGGCCCTGTACTGGGGTGATTCTTCGTATTCAGGACGCTCCGCCCCTGCTGCAGATCACTACGCGCAAGGGTGCGAACGGCGAAATCATCGGCGTTACGCGGGCGTTCGGGCATGAGTTTGAGACGACCGGGCTACTGGGGCTCTCGAAGTATCCGAACGGCGAGCCCAATCGGCATGCATTTCCATCGTGGGCCACGATCCCCGGCGGGTACTCGCTGGCGATGGCGCGCGACTGGCACTTCTTTTTTGCGTGGATTTTTGTGCTCAACGGCGTCGCGTACGTTCTGTACTCGCTATTTAGCCGGCACTTGATGCGCGATCTGACACCGACCGGCAGAGAGCTGCGCGGCATCCGCACTTCAATTGTCGATCACGTGAAGTTCAAGCATCCGAGCGGTGAAGCTGCCAAGCGCTATAACGTGCTGCAGAAGCTGGCGTATCTGAGTGTGATCTTCGTGCTGCTGCCGCTGGTAATCCTTGCCGGCTGGGGAATGTCGCCTTGGCTGAACTCAATCATTCCCGGCTGGGTCGATCTGTTCGGCGGCCGGCAATCGGCGCGCACGATTCACTTCATCGTCGCCTGGCTGCTGTTTCTGTTTCTCGCGGTGCATGTGTTCGAAGTCATCATCAGCGGATTCTGGAATCACATCAGGTCGATGGTTACTGGCCGCTATCGAATCAAGACGAGAGCGTGAAATGAGCGCCGACGATCAATCAAAGCGACGTTTCTTGTTAAGCGCGGGCAGCCTCGGTGCGCTTTGGTTGACCGGCTGCGATCGGTTGTCCGAGACCGAATGGTTTCCAAAAGTGTTACGCACGCATGAAACGGTGAGCCGCGGCGTGCATAAGCTGCTTGGTTCGCGCCCGTCGATGGCGCAGGAATTTACCGAGGCCGATTTATCGCCGTTTTTTCGCAGCAACGGGACGTCGATGCCCGAAGGCGACGAATATCAGGCACTCGCCAAGAATGGATTTGCAGGCTGGCAACTCGAAGTCGGCGGGCTGGTCGATAAACCCGCCAAACTGTCACTTGCGGAGTTGCGCGCAATGCCGCGACGCACGCAGATCACGCGTCATGATTGCGTCGAAGGTTGGAGCGCAATTGGAAAGTGGACCGGAGTGCCGTTATCAAACGTCTTGGCTTTGGTGAAGCCGCAGCCGAGTGCGCGCTACGTTGTGTTCCATTGCGCCGACGCGATGGGAGGCAGCCTGACGCCCGAGTACTACTACGAGAGCATCGACATGGACGACGCGCTGCATCCGCAAACGATGCTCGCGTACGGATTGAACGGGAAGGATCTGCCGATTGCCAACGGCGCGCCGATTCGTTTGCGAGTCGAGCGGCAACTTGGCTACAAACATGCGAAGTACGTGATGCGCATCGAGCTCGTCGAGAGTTTCGCGAACATCGCAGGTGGCCAGGGCGGGTATTGGGAAGACAACGGCTATCAGTGGTACGCCGGCATCTAAAGCGCTGGGCGCTGCCGCTATGGGTCGCGGTTTCCGCCGCGACAGCTCAACAGGTTTCGTTGGACGACGGTAAGCGTGTGGAGCGCACCGATTGCGCCTCTGTCGTCATCATCAAGTGCGATCGGCCCGCGGCCGAAGGTCAACTGGGCACCTCGGATCAGACGCGACAGCAGTCGAGCCGCACCGAGCCGCGCCGGCAAAGCTCCATCGTGCAGCAGCTCGAGGGCGTGATTGTCGAAGGAGAAGCGCTTCGGCGCCGTAGCATCGAGGAAATGATGAACCTCACGCTGCCGCCGGTACGAGCGCGCGACGGCAGCTACACGGTTGAGACTGGCGAAGGAACAAAGTGCACATGCATGAACGTCTGTCCGCCGTGGCCGCTGCCGTGCTGCACATGTTCCGGCCATATGAGCCGCTACAGAAGCATGCCCGGGTCGTCGCCCCTCAATTGAGCGCTGCACTGTGCGTGTCGCAATCACTCTAACGCCGCCTTTCTCTCGCGTTTCGACTCGCCGGCGGCGCGCTAGCGTTCTCGCATGCACTGGCAAGCGGTAGAAACGACTCCGATCCGAATGGGCGCACGCGTGCCGACTGCGCGTGCCGACGCGATCTGCAATGCGCTACTGAAGCGCGCGGTACCGATTTCGCGCATGGACCAGGGCCGACTTCAGCCGCTTGCTACCGCGGGGCTTGTGCGCGATGGAGATCGCGTCGGGCTAGTGACCGCCGCGCACATATTCGAGCGCGCGCATTGGGGCGATCTCGCCGTGCCGTTGCCGCGCGACGGCCGCGTTGCACGACTGCATTCGGCACGTGTTCGTCTTGTTGTGCATCCCGATAACGACGTCGCCGATTCTATGGATCGGTGATCGATCGTGTGCGCAGCGACTGTGCGCAAACTGGGAGGCGAGCTCGACGGCAGGTTCGACAGTGCTCGGCGCAACGCCTGCAACGTATGTTCTGGTCGGCTATCCGGCGTGCAATGCGCGTCGAATCGATGGCTGCGTCTTTACCAAGCCGCTGGTTTTGTTTACAGAGTCGGTCGATGAGGCGCGTTACCTTTACGCGCGCACCGCTGAGCGCACCGACGGCGTAACCGTCTGGACACCGGAGCTGGACGGAGTATCGGGTGCGATGCTGTGGAGAATCAGCGACGAAGAAGACGACGATGTCGCATGCGTACTGCGGCCGGCGGCCATTCAGGTGGCGTTTACGCACAACGCGCATTTGCGCGCCGAATCGATAACGTGTGTTCTTGAATTGTTGAGAATCTCGCGCCCCCAATAGCTGCGGGTATCCTGCCGGATATCGTTTTGCCATGGCGAGGCTTTGAACATGCGACTGCTTCATACGATGCTGCGCGTCGGCGACATGCAGCGCTCGATCGACTTCTACACGAAGTCGATGGGGATGCAATTGCTGCGTACGACCGACCGCCCGGATCAAAAATATTCGCTTGCATTCGTGGGCTTCGAGGATGAGTCGAAGCAGGCGGTGATCGAGCTGACCTACAACTACGGCGTGACGAGTTACGACCTTGGCAGCGGCTACGGACACATCGCGATCGGCGTTGACGATATCTATGCCATGTGCGAACGGGTCAAGGCCGCCGGTGCCCTGGTGACGCGCGAGCCCGGCCCGGTCAAAGGCGGCACGACAGTCATTGCGTTCGTTCAGGATCCCGACGGCTACAAGATCGAGCTGATCCAGCGCGGATAGCGCGCTCGAGCAGACGCGGCTAGGTAACGCCCTTCGATGTCGGCTGGTTGCCCGTCGGAATAGGGTCGAGGTCGGGCTCAACAAAAGACGCGCGCGCATCCGGGGAGAACAGAACGCTTGCCGAGTAGTGCGTGAGCATGATCTTGGTATCGAGCAACTCTGGGTTCTTTGCGATGAAGTCGGCGGCGGACGTGCTGGTGGATCGGTTCATGAAGTGACGAACCGCAAGCACCCATGCGCGGGTAAGCGTTTCGTGAAACTTGGAGCGCGGAATGCTGTTGTGCTCAAGGAATTTCAGGAGCGCATCACGCATTTTCTGAACCGCCACGTCAGCGTCGGACTCGGTGAGATAGATGTATGCCAGCCGCACATGAGCTTCATGATTGAACTGCGAAGGCGCGACAGTGCAAGCCTCGAAGGCCAATCGAAAGTTACGATCCCCCTCGGGGGATTCGTGCGATAGCTGGCGATTCAATTGCTGAGCTCAATGAGAGGTTAGGGCTCCGGATCAACCGAGATTGCATTGAAGCTTGTCTCACCTTCCAAGAGGCGCTGGAAGTACCGAGCGCACTCATCGTCCTTGGTCATCTTCTCGCTGCCGAAGAGCTTCTCTTTAACAGAGCGGTGCTTGTCGATTTGAAGTATCCACTCGCGTTCACCGCCTTCTTCCTCCGCGGCGCTTGAGCCGATCATGTACAGGCGGCCCTCCCATTCGACCGACGAGTACCAGCCCCAATCTTCGGCATCCGGCTCGGACATATCTATCTCTGGCCGCACCTGACTTCGCAGCCAGAGCAGCAGGGACTCTCCCGGGATAGGATTTATCGGGTTCGGACGCTCCTTCGATACGTCGAACTTGCTCGTGGTGAAGCGAATCACGCGCGCCATCGTGTGCGCTCTTGCCTTGTCACGCTTGCCTCGCCGCAGCATTCACCGCACCCGGATCGACGCCGAGCTTGCTCGCCGCGTCGAGAATCTCATTCCACGTTGTCGCATCGACCGTAACCCCGTGCGCGGTCCTCTGCACACGTTTCTCGCGCTCGGGTTCGCCCGCGATGCGCACCGAATCGAAACCTTCGCGCGGAGGTGATGCTTTCACCCAATCGATAAAGGTCAGCGCCTCGCGCTCGAATGCCGAGCGGTCTGCGAGGGCTGCGGGGTCGATCAGCACCGTGAGCATGCCGTTGAGAATGCGCTTTTGCGTGATGTCTTCCGAGTGCTGCGTCATGCCGGCGGCGAGCGCGCCGCCGAGCAGTTCGCACAGCAGAGCCAGTCCATAACCTTTGTGCTCGCCGAAGGCGAGCAGTGCACCGAACGGTGGGTTAACGCCGAAGCGGGGCTCACGTGTGGGACGCCCTTGGTCGTCAAGCAGGCAGTCCGGCGGCAGAAGCTCGCCCTTATTGAACGCGACGCGCGTTTTACCTTGCGCCAGCACGCTCGTTGCGAAATCGAGAATCACAGGCTCGCTTCCTGTAAGCGGAATGCCGGCGGCAAACGGATTGGTCCCAAAGCGCGCGTCCGCCCCGCCGTACGCCGCGACAATGCCGCGCGCGATCACGTTGACGAAGTGCAGCGAAACCAGACCGGCTCGAGTAGATTGTTCGGCCCATGCGCCGATGCGGCCTAGGTGATGTGAATTGCCGAGCGCGACGATGCAGCTGCCATGCTGTTGCGCGCGCGCGATTCCAAGTTCCATCGCTTCGCGGCCGATGACCTGACCAAACCCAGCGCCGCCATCGAGTCGCAGCAACGTGCCGGCGTCGAGCACGGTCCGCACATGTTGGTTCGGAGTCAACCCACCTTGTTGATACGCCTCGACGTAGCGCGGCAGCATGCCGATACCATGAGAGTCATGGCCGGTGAGGTTGGCTTCGATCAGATTGCCGGCGACCGCCTCGACTTCGGTGTCGCTGCTACCGAAGCCGCGCACTACAAGGCGAATCGCTGCGTTCAAGCACGTGACGTCAATCGTGTAGGAGGCCATCAGGTCGCGGTCACAATTCTGGTTGAGCCAAGCGTGGCGCGATCGTAGACTGAGATGAGATCAGTACATAACGGAGGGGGACATGAACCATCGACGCGGTCTAATCCATGCAATCAGTGCTGCACTGGCGCTCGCTGCCGCGCCCGGTATCGCGCAGACGCCGCCATCGAACTGGCCGAATAAGCCGATCCGCTACATCGTTCCTTTCGCTGCGGGTGGCACGACGGACATTCTCGCTCGCACGATCGGTGAAAGGCTCGGCGCAGCGCTCGGCCAGCCGATTGTGGTGGAGAACAAGCCGGGCCAGGGTGGTTCGATCGGCGCCGCTGAGCTGGCGCGCGCCGCTCCCGACGGCTATACGATCGGCGGCGGCACGATCAGCTCGCATGCGATTAACGCCACGCTGTATGACAAGCTTTCGTACGACCCGGTGACGAGCTTTGCACCGATCACGATGTACGCGACGCAGCCCAACGTGTTGCTGGTTCATCCAAGCGTGCCGGTCAAGAACCTGACTGAGTTCATCGCGCTGCTGAAAGCGAACCCCAATAAGTATGCGTTCGGTTCGGCCGGTAACGGCACCTCGCAGCACATTTCGGGCGAGCTATTTAAGGTGATGGCCGGTGTGAGCATGCAGCACATCCCTTATCGCGGCAGCGGCCAGATGCTGCCGGAACTGCTCGGAGGTACGCTGCCGGTGGCGTTCGACAATATCGCGACTGCAGTCCAGCACGTGAACGCCGGCAAGCTGCGCGCGCTTGCGGTGACCAGCGCCACGCGCTCCATCGTGGCGCCGGATGTGCCGACGATGGCCGAGGCTGGGCTCGCTGGCTATGACATCAGCTCGTGGCAGGCGGTGTTTGCTCCTGCCGGCACCCCGGCGCCGATCGTCGAGCGCCTGTACACCGAAATCGCGCGCATTCTGAAGACACCGGATATTCAAAAACGGCTCGGCGATCTGGGCTTGAACGTCAGCGAGATGACACCCAGCCAGTTGACGGCAGTGATCAAGAGCGATGTGCCGCGGCTGGGCAAAATCGTCAAGGAAACCGGCGCCAGAGCGGACTAAAGGCGGCGTGAAACCTTATTTGGGCCGGTTCTGCGCCCACGTCTGCAATGCGCCGAGCGCGCGCTCGACGTGCCGGGCCGGATTCAGGTTGATGTAGTGGTAGACGACTTTGCCGCTCGGTGCGATCACATACGTGATGCGGTTTGCATATTCGGGACGCGTTTTTAGCGCCGCGTCGTACGACTTTATAACCCCCATTGTCGGATCAGCCGCTACCGGGAATCGGCTTTGACACGCTTGCATCGAAAATTTAGCCAGCACGTCGATATCGTCGGCCGAGACACCAATCACCGATGCACCCAGCGCACTGAAGCGCGGGATCGCTTCGGCAAACTCGTGCGCTTCGGCCGAGCACCCGTCCGAAAAAGCTGCCGGAAAGAAATACAGAACCACCGGGCCTTTCTTCAGTGATTCCGCCAGCGAAAACTTATAAATTGCGCCGCCGAGCGCTGCGGACGCCGTGAAGTCAGGGGCATCCTCGCCGATATCGAGCGCCGCGGTGGCAGGGGCGCATAAAGTGAAGGCCAAAATGGCGCAGGCTAGTAAGCGGTGCACGTGAACTTCCGTATCGCGGTCATAAAGCAGGCGTCGCAGATTCTCGCGGGAGTCTTTAGCGTGCGCAAGGCATTTGCGTCGCTCGTCTACCCGGTGGTTTTGCTGATGCTCGCCGGCTGCGGCACGCTGCCCGCTCGTCCTGAGGCTCCGCATTCGGCAGCGCGCCCGCCCTCGTCCGACAGTCCGCTGGCGCGAATCGCGGCCGCATCCAGTCCTTCGCCGGAATTGTCAGGCTTCCGTCTGATGCCGTTGGGTGTCTTTTCGCTCGACGCACGGATCGAGCTTGCGGACCGCGCGCGTCACACGCTGGATGTTCAGTACTACCACCTGAATAACGACGCCACCGGGCGCCTGTTACTGCGCCACCTGCGCGACGCTGCCGCACGTGGCGTGCGGGTGCGCCTGCTGGTCGATGATCTGTACACGGTGGGTGGCGATGCGCTGTTTTCGGGCTTTGCGGCGTTCGACAACGTCGAAGTCCGCCTTTTCAACCCGTTCTGCTGCGGGCGCACCAGCATTCTGAACAAGTACACCGCGTCGTTGTTCGACTTCGGGCGGATCAATCACCGGATGCACAACAAGCTATTCATAGCTGACGGTGCAATCGTTGTTACCGGCGGACGCAACGTCGCCGACGAATACTTCATGCGCAGCATGGGGGCGAACTTCATCGACATGGACGCTTTCGTCATCGGCGCGGTCGTCCCGCAGCTCGCGTCGATTTTCGATTCGTACTGGAACAGTCCGTACGTTTATCCGGTGCAGTCGATCATTGACGTCGGCGTCGAGCGTGGGCAGCTGCGCGAGCGCTTCAATCAGCTGGTTGATGACGGTGAGCAGATGATGTCGCTGGTGTTGCCGCCGATCGACGTGCTGGGTTATGGCGCGATCAGCGAGGATTTCGACGCTGGACGCCTGGGCTTGATCTGGGCGCCCGCCTTCGCGTTCGCGGATCCGCCGGCCAAGGTCACCGCCCGGAGCGATGACCAAGCGCGCCAAATGAGTGTCGCGGTCGGTGTGATGGAGCGTGTGCTCGGTGCCGCCAACGAAGTCGTGATCTCGTCCCCCTACCTGATCCCTGGATCGAAGGGCGTTGCAGCATTCGGCGATTTGACCCAGCGCAACGTCAAAGTCACGATCCTGACCAACTCGCTGGCAGCGACGGACGAGCCCGCGGTGCATACCGGCTACTCGCGGTACCGCGTCGCGATGCTGGCATCAGGCGTCGATCTTTATGAACTGAGTCCGACGCGCACGCAACGCACTAGTCGACTCGGGTTTCTCGGGTCGTCGACGGGTCGGCTGCACGCGAAGACCGCGGTGATTGATCGATCATTGGTGTTCATCGGGTCGATGAATCTCGATCCGCGTTCAGCGACCAAGAACACTGAGCTCGGCATGATCGTTGAAAGCCCCGAGCTCGCGAAGGAAGTGCTGCGCGTGATCCACATCAGCAAGCTGCAGAGCGCCTACCGGGTGCGTTTGGCCCCCGATCAACGCAGCCTCGAATGGCTGACGATGGACGACGAGAAAGAAGTGATCCTGACGATCGAACCCGATTCCACCTTCTTTCTGCGTCTGCAAAATTTTCTGCTGGCTCCGTTTATCCCGGAAGATCAGCTGTAGCGTCACTCGAGCTTGCCGATCCGCTTTACCGCTTCCGTCATCACCTGCGCGTCGGCTTTCCAGTAGGCGGCGAACTGTGGCGCGTCCATGTACTCGATCGGGCTGCCGGCATTCAGTATCGTCTGCTGCAGAGCTGGATCAGTCATCAACTTGCGCATCGTCACACGCAGTTTTTCAACGATTGCGTCGGGCGTCGACGCGGGCGCAAACAGTGCGGACCATTGCGCAAATTGCACGTTGTATCCGCGCTCCTTGAGGCTCGGTACACCGGGCAGCGTCGCCAACGGCGCATCGCCCCAGTGCGCAAGCGCGCGCAGCCGTCCCGCGCGAATGTGCTGGACGACGCTCGCCGGGCCGCTGGAGATCGCATCGACATGTCCGCCCAATAATGCGACGACGGCGGGTCCGGCTCCAGCGTAAGGAATATGGGTCATGCGAAAGCCCGCGGCGGATTTCAACATCTCCATCGGCACGTGCATCGTGCCGTAATTGCCCGAGCTGCCGTAGTTGTACGCCGCAGGTTTGAGCCGCGCATCGGCAATGAAGTCCTCGAGCGTTCGCCACGGCGAATCCGCGCGCACGACAAGCACCGTCGGATCCGCCGTGATGCGCGCAATTGGCTTGAACTGATCGAGCTGGAACAGCGGTTTGCGTTCCAGGATCTTGTCGGCTTCGGGCAAGATCGAAATTGACGACAAGCTCAACAACAGCGTGTAGCCGTCACCGACAGCACGTGCGGCGTAGCCGATCCCGACCGCGCCGCCCGCCCCGCTCTTGTTATCTATGACGACCGGCTGCTTCAGCTCGCGCGACATCGCTTCGGCCACCGGCCGCGCCACCGTGTCCGCGACACCGCCCGGCGGAAACGGAACGACGAGCGTGATAGTTTTGTCCGGGTATTGCGCATATACCGTTGGGAACACAAGCGAGTACATCAGCAATCCGAGGCATAGCCGCAACGAGCGTCGCATTTGGTCTCCTGATTCAAATTTCTTTCAATGCTAGCCCCAGTTCCGCAGCCGATCACGATCAGAGTTTCAGACACCGAAACAGTCTCCGCACTGTTGCGTCGGCCGGAACACGCGCGCGCTTGCTATGTGCTCGCGCACGGCGCGGGCGCGGGGATGAACCACTCCTTCATGGCTTCCGTATCTGACGGTCTGGGGCAACGCGGTATCGCAACGCTGCGCTATCAATTCCCGTTCATGGAGCGCGGCTCGAAGCGTCCGGACTCTCCTCCGCTTGCACACGCCGCCGTACGCGCGGCTATAGCGTTGGCGTCCAACCTGATGCCTGACCTGCCTCTGTTTGCCGGCGGAAAGTCCTTCGGCGGCCGCATGACTTCGCAGGCTCAATCCGAGGCAGCGCTTTCACAGGTTCGGGGACTCATATTCTTGGGCTTTCCACTTCATCCTGCGAAGAAGCCATCGCAGGAACGCGCCGCGCATCTGGCGCGGGTCGGTTGCCCGATGCTCTTTTTGCAGGGCACCCGCGACGAGCTCGCAGATGTCGAGCTGATCCAGGATGTAATCCAGCATGCTCGCCGAGCGCGCGACGTTGCAGTTGTTCACCGACGCAGATCATTCATTTCACGTGCGCGCACGCGGCGGGCAAACAGATCAGCAAGTGCTCGACTCAATGCTCGATGCGATCGTTGCCTGGATCTCAGCGCGTTGATTTTTTCTTGCGTGACGCTTTCAAGAGCACCCACGCGGGGGCGTGATCACTGGCTCCGGCTTCGCCGCGAATTGCCTTGTCGACACCGGCGTGCGTAATCCGGCTCGATAGCGACGGGCTGATCAGCAGGTGGTCGATGCGCAGTCCCGCGTCGCGCCCCCAGCGCCCGCGCTTGTAGTCCCAGAACGTATACATCGGCTGGCTGGGATGCAGCGAGCGGATCGCGTCGGTCCACCCTTGCTCGACGAGCCGTTTGAACCGCTCGCGCGCCGCCGGTTGCACCAGTGCATCGTTGTCCCAAGACTTCGTCGGATAGATATCGGCCGGAGTTGGCACCACGTTGTAGTCGCCTGCAAGGACCACTGGCACATCGGCGTCGAGCAGATTGCGCGCGTGCGTGATCAGCCGATCGAGCCAGGCCAATTTGTAGTCGAACTTCGGCCCTGGCTGCGGGTTACCGTTCGGCGCATAGATACACGCAATCAATATCCCGTCGACCGCCGCTTCCAGATACCGGCTTTGAGTATCGTCGGCATCGCCCGGCAACGTTCGGTGAGTGACGATCGGCTTTGCGTCGCGCGCAAGGATCGCCACCCCGTTCCAGGTTTGCTGTCCGCACCACGCGGCACCGTAGCCGGCGGAATCGATCGCCGCACTCGGAAATTCGCGATCGGCCGCCTTCAGTTCCTGCAAACAAACAACATCCGGTTTTGCAACCTCGAGCCACGCCAGCAGGTTTGATAACCGGTGGTTGATGTTGTTGATGTTGAAGGTGGCGATCTTCATCAGCGCTATGACGCGTTACTGGATGCTGGCGCTGCTTTGGCGTGCGAGTAAGCGCTGCCTGATAAGACGTGGAATTAGCACGACCTTCTATGCCCGACAAACGGTAGGTGTTGTCGCCGACGGTTGGCATTGTTCCTGATTGTCACTGCGGCGGTCATGTGGTGAGCTGCGCATTACAAACCAAGGAGAGTTACCAATGCTATTCAAACCCAGCATGAGTGCGGAAATTCACGATTGGATAACGCCGCCGCAGGTGGAAGTTGTAAAAGTTGCCACGCATTCGGAACAGCTTGCACGCATTCAGCAGCGCGCCCGAGAACTGCAGGAAGCGATGGGGCCGCGTTATCTATGTCACGAAAAGAATCGCGTGCGGCGCCTGGACGGGAAGTCGTACCGGCCGCGCGCTGCCAGCAGCAACGTTCGAGCTATGAAACGCGCCGCGTGAATCGGGGGTACTGTTCAGTGCGAAGGAGGAGCCGCGTCACAGGCAGCCGGGGTTGCCATACGCGGCTCGTTGCAGAGATGAAAAGTAGTCAGTTCCTGTTGTTAATGGTGAGCGCGCTCTTCCTTGCGGGATGTGCGACTCAGGTCGAGGGTCCGCAGAACCCCTCGCTGCTGCAAGGGGCCAGCGCTGTACCGAAGGAAAGCGTGGCGGCCGAGAGATGTCCTGAGTCGTACCAGAGGCAAGAGTCCAGGCAGGGTGCTTTTCACCGCGCCATAGAGTGTTAGCCAGTCAGTTCGCTGGCGAACCCTATGCGTTCGCCGCGCGGCCCAGCGCGCCGGACGCTTTCGCCGTATGCGTTGCTATCGCGTCCATTAGTGCCGGCGACAGACAGTCATAAGGTTCCAGTTTCAGCTCCTTCAGCCGCGTTCTGACCGCGCCCATGTTGGCCGGATCAAACCCTGACTCGATGATCGACGAAACGAATGCCGCGAATTCGGGCGGCGCCCACCCGCTGTCGCGCGACAGCTCGGTGTGGATGAAGTCCAGACCGAAAAACGGATGATTCTTGTTTTCGATACGTCCGAACATGTGCACGCCACACTCTTTGCAGGCGTGCCGCTTGATCGTCGCAGTCTCATCCACGACTTTTAGCTTGTCTTGATTTGCGGTTACGGCGACCTTGTCGCGGGATACCACGGCCACCTGAGAAAACACCGCGCCCGTTGGCTTCCAGCACTTGGTGCAGCCGCACACATGGTTGTGAGCCACTTGACCGCCAATGGCGACAGTCACTTTCTTGTCGGAGCAATGACACGACAACGTACCGCTAGTGAAACCGGGGGTGGCGGGCTTACTCCCTTGATCGACCTGCGGATGAATGGAGACCGGCTTGGCCATTTCGAGCTCTCCTTTCGTGCGAGGAAACGAGGGAGCGATGCTGCTCCCTCGCGAGGCGAAAGTCGACTGCCTACTTCACTGCGAAGCAGTAAAACAGGCCATCGCCACCTGTTGGGGGAAACGTTTCCTGGCTGCAGCCGAGCGTCGGGTGTGAAGAATTCCAGGAAACTGCCCACGTATTGTTAATGGGGCCCCCGCGATCGTGATGTCCCACCATTGCCGCGCCTTCCTTGCTGCTTCTGGTCCAGTTTCCGCAGGTCATATCCGGAAATGGCGGCCCGGCAAAAGCGGTGCCATCGGGTCGCGAACCGGTCAACATGTCGTGCTTATTTGGTTTCTCGGTGCGGCCGTTGACGATCTGACCTTTTTCATCCAAGGCCGTTTCCTTCGTCAGGCCGCTCTTGGCCGAGTGCAACTCTTCAACACTGTTTGCAATCATGACGCCCTTGGCGTTGTGCCATGGGCCGCTGCCGATCCGATCACGCGCATTGACGAACTTCGGGTCGCTCAGCGCGGGTGCCTGCGTGCTGAGATAAGCACGCCAAGTGCGGTTGCCCGCACCGGCAGCCTTTGCGAGCGATTGGCAGTGTTGGTCCGCACCCTCAAGTCCACCGAGATCTCCCCCCTTGCCAGGACCAGCGCTCGTAACAAAAAAAGTCATGGCTGGGGCTGGCTCCGGTGACTGCATCGCTGAACAGCTGACGAGTGCCAGTACGCCGGCGCTAGCCAACAACGTGGTTTGAATTGCTGTGTACATAAATGTCTCCTGTTCGATTGTTCTTGCTCTTGCGTCCGCGCCGCTTATGTACGCGGTCGTCAGACTAAGAGGTTACGGGGCGAGTGCAAATTTGCAATCCCTAGTACTTTCCCCCAAGCACGAAGCGAGCGATGCCGGCCGCCACTTCAGCTTCCTGACCGACGAAGCCATGTGGCGAGCGGCCCTCACACGCGTCGATCAACGACTCTCCGGCCGCACTGCCGGGGCCGCCAGTCACCGTCACGACCTCTTCATGAGCGCTGTTCGTTCGCGCGGTGATGCTTGCCATCAGTTTTGCAGGTGATCGGACACAGCTGTCTGCCGCGTGACCGACGACAAGCAGCGGCACCGTAATCGCTTCGAGCTTCAGATCAAAAACGGATTGCGCCACCCACGCCTTTCTCGCTCCGCCCTGGCCGGCCGTCACCGGCGACGACAGAATGACACCCGCAGGTGCCGCCGCACCGGACAGCCGTGACGCAGCGTTTGCCGCGGAAATTGAGCCGCGGCTCGTGCCTGCGAGCCAGACCGTTGCCTTGGTGCGCGCCTGAACGTCGGCGATGACCTTGCCGAGATCTTCGGCGTGCTGCGGGTGGATACGGAAACCTTCCAGCCCATCGACGCCGTGATGCGTCGACGGAGCATCGACCAGCGCGGTGTAAAAGCCGGCCGCACGAAAGTGCGGGATCGATCGCACCAGCGAGTTGCCTTTGAGTGCCCGCGCGCAACCTGCGTCGTCGAGGTTGACGTAGCCGGTCCCGCCTACGAGCAGGATCAGTGCGATCGGCCTGTTATGCAAGCCTGTCTGCGACGGTTGCGCCAGCGAATAGCGAGTCGTGCTGCCATCATGAGTGTCGACCGTGACGACTTCGCCGCAGCGGGTGGCGACGGCGTCCGCGGTGGGTTGCGCAGCGCATGCGGGCGCCCACAACAGGAACAACAACAGCGCGACAGACCTGTTCATGGCGAATTTGCCCCGAGCGGACATTGCCCAGCTAGAACGATTCTGCCGCTGCGCACTCTTCGCGCAGCTTGATGTACGCCCAATTGGTCGCCTGTCTCAGGTCTTCCGCGTCGACACAGGTAATCGGGCTCACTCCACCGTACTGGGCAAGGTCATCGGCCGCCTGTTGCATCAAAACGGGCATCTGCCGCGTCACTTCTCTCAGGCGTAAGACAGCGAAGACGGTGTTGCCGGTAGGCAGCTCATGCAGGATCACGTTGGCAAAGGCTTCGTGCAGCCCGCGCAGATCATTCGCATCGAATTCCCGCTCACGGTACCCCACGAAACCCTCCTGCACTCCGGTGTTCGCCTTTTCGATAAGTGTTCGCGCCTTCTCCGCGAGTGCAAACAAAACACCCAACTTGTTGACGTTCGCTTCGCGGCGTTGTGTCTGCAAAGTCTTGAGCGTGGACTTGTGCAGCAGGAACGAAATGAGGAAGGCTGCAACGATGGCAAGGATTGATCCGACAGCTTGTATCCAAGCCGCCAACGTTTGATCGTCCATCGGTCGATCGTAAACGGGCCGCAGTCGTTTCAAGAAGCGCGCCCGTTAACCCCTCATCAAGTTCGGTCTCAAATCATCACGCGGCGCCGTGCGCTTCGACATAGAGCGCGTAAAGCGAATGACAGCTCGCCATGTACAGGCGATTTTTCTTGGCGCCGCCGAAGGTCAGGTTCGCGCAGCGCTCCGGCAAACGGATAAAGCCGATAGCCTTGCCCTGCGGATTGAACACCATCACGCCATCCAGGTCTGCCGAGGTCGCGCCCGGCGCGCCGCTCCAGCCCCAGCCGCACCATAGGTTGCCGTCCGTGTCGACCTTGATGCCGTCGATTGCACCCGGACCATTGGCGTCGACCACTTTGGTCTTGTTCGATATCGCCCCGCTCGCCGCGACGTCGTAACTCCAGATCAGACGATTGGGCTGTGCCCGGCTCTCGACGACATACAGCTTCTTCTCGTCGGGTGAGAACGCGATGCCATTGGGACCGGCCAGATCCGCAGTGACGAGTGTGAGCTTGCCATCAGGCGCTATGCGATACACGGAGTGGGGCAACTCGGGCGTCGCCTTGTCGCCTTCCCAGTTGCCACCGATGCCGAACGGCGGATCGGTAAACCAGATCGAGCCGTCGGACCTGCAGGCGATGTCATTCGGCGAATTCAGGCGCTTGCCGTCGAACTTGTCGGCCAGTACGGTGATCCTGCCGTCGTACTCGGTGCGTGTCACGCTGCGCGTCAGATGCTCGCACGCCAGCAGGCGTCCCTGGCGATCGCGCGCCAGACCGTTGGAAAAGTTCGACGGATGTCGAAACACCGAGAAAGTGCCGGCGGCTTCGTCGTAACGCATGATGCGATTGTTCGGAATATCGCTGAGCAGCAGGTACCGGCCGTCACCGAACCACACCGGTCCTTCCGCCCAGCGCATGCCGCTGCCGATCTGTTCGACGCTACTGCTGTAGATGCGGTACTTCGCGAAACTCGGATCGAGAATTTGCACCGACGGATCGGGGTAGCGCTGATTCGGTTTGAAGTCGAACGATTGCGCACTGACGACGCTTCCGAGAGCCGCCAAGCCCGTCCCTGCAGATACCTTCAGGAAATCACGGCGCGAATCGGTGATCTTGTTGTCTTCCATATTTTGTCTCCTGGTGGTGAAGCTGGTTCTAGTTGTTGGTCGTGATTGTTGCCGAAACTTAAGTGCTGTCCTAGGTGCCTGTCCACTGGGCGGGGTAAATGGCCGATTGCGCCGGGCGCTGAGATAGCATCTGTGGAAGTCGTCACCCTCTTTCACCGAACTCCTGTGCGTCGCCTGCTTGCAATCGTATTGATCGTGTCCGTGGCCGCGACCGCGGTCGCGCAGCCGCGTGAGGCCGAGCGTTTCAACGCCTGGCTTGACGCGACGTGGGAAGAAATACTGGTGCGTCAGCCAATCTTGGCCACTTCGATTGGAGATGCGCGTTACAACGACCGTATTGTCAATTTCACGACGGCGGCATGGCGAGCGGACAACCGGCGTTTCATCGAGCGGCAGCTGAAGGCGCTCAAAGGCTTCAACCGCACCGCGCTCTCCGGTCAGGATCGCTTGTCGTACGACATCCTGAAGCTCGAGCTCGAGCAGTCGCTTGAAGGTTTGCGTTTCCCGGATTGGATGCAACCCGTCGATCAGCAGGGAGGTTTGCCGAGCTTCCTTGCGCAGATGGGATCGGGCGGCTCGATCCAGCCGTTCCGCACCACCAAGGATTACGACGACTGGCACAAACGGCTCCACGACGCGGTGCCGATCTTGGACGGAATGATCGACAACATGCGCACCGGCCTCGCGAAGGGCGTGACGCAACCAACGATCGTCATGGAAAAGGTGCTGCCGCAGCTTGCGGCGCTGGCGGTGACCGATCCCGAGCAGAGTGTGTTCTGGGGGCCTATCAAGAATTTCCCCGACGCTGTGCCCACCGCCGACCGTGAGCGGATCACAGCCGTGCTTCGCACGCTGATCAAGGATCAAGTCGGGCCGGCTTATCAGCGGATGCACGACTTCGTGCGCGAGCAGTACATACCGAAGGCTCGCAAGACCACCGCCTGGTCTGCACTGCCTGACGGCAAGGCCTGGTATGCCTACCGAGTGAAGCGCAGCACTACCACGGCGCTGTCACCCGATGCGATTTACGCGCTTGGCCAGCGCGAAGTGCAGCGGATCATGGACGAGATGGATCGCGTTCGGCGCGAAGTGAAGTTCGAGGGTGACCTCCACGCTTTCTTCAAGCACTTGCAAAGTGATTCACGCTACTACTACTCCAAGCCTGAGGAACTGCTTGCCGGCTACCGAGAGCTGCAGAAAAAGATCAATGCATTGCTACCGAGGCTTTTTGACGTAGCACCCAAGGCCGACTACGAGGTGCGTGAGGTCGAAGCCTTCCGCGCGGCGAGTGCAGCCGGCGCCTCGTACATCGATCCGTCGGCCGATGGCTCGCGCCCCGGCATTTTTTATATCAATACGTTCAACCTGAAGGCCCAACCGATCTTCGGAATGGAGACGCTGTCGCTGCATGAAGCATCGCCTGGCCACCACTTCCAGGGTTCGATTGCGCAAGAGGTCGAGTCGCTGCCGAAGTTCCGCCGGTTCGGCACGTTCTACGTCGCGTACTCGGAGGGCTGGGCGCTTTACGCCGAAAGTATCGGCAAGGAGCTCGGGCTTTTCACGGATCCGTACCAGTGGTACGGCCGCTTGTCTGACGAGCAGTTGCGCGCCATGCGGCTGGTCGTCGACACGGGGCTGCACAACAAAGGATGGACGCGGCAGCAGGCAATCGATTACATGCTTGCCCATTCTTCGATGGCCGAAAGCGATGTCGTTGCTGAGGTCGAGCGCTACATCGTCAGTCCGGGCCAGGCACTGGGTTACAAGATCGGCCAGTTGGAGATCAGCAAGCTGCGGCGCGAAGCCGAAAGAGCGCTAGGACCAAGGTTCGACGTCAAGAAGTTTCATCGCGTGTTGCTGATTGACGGCCCGTTGCCGATGAGCGTGCTCGGTACCCAGGTGCGCGACTGGGTCGCAAAGGAAAATCCGATACCGGTGCAGCTCCGTCGCGATGGAACTCGTTGAGTGCGACGCAGACTGCACGCCGTTCATCGATCCGGTTGATGCTCCGGGCGGGACGGCCAGAATTTTTCCATCGACAAGTAAGTGAAGGATGCAGACCAAGCGATCAGCAGCAGGCCGTTCAGAGCTTCGACCCCCGCCATAAGCCGCACCGACCCCACCGGGGCAACATCTCCCAAGCCAAGCGACGTGTACGTTTCTGCCGAGAAGTAAAGGCACTCGAGAAAAGTTGTTGCTCGTTCACCATGGAGGTTGCCGACGTGCAAGTAATGAATCAACGTGAACAGTGATACGCCATAGAGTGCAATCTCCAACGCGTGAGCAAGGAACGCCCCGAAGATGACGACCAGCAGCTTGGTGCGTATGGGAATGCGAAGTCGCGGAAGTCCCACGTGCAGCCCGCGCAGCACTTCGTAGTGAATTAGAGTCGTCAGCGAGATAAGGAGCAGACACGCGACGATAACTATCAACATTGGGCGGCTCCGCGGAACATATGCAATCTCGATTGCGCTGTCTTGATTAATAAATGGCTTCGAGCTCGCGATCATAGTTGGCGCCGTGGACGCAGGCGACATGGCCACCAGTCTCGCTTGGTTCTACATTTTCGCGCGGTTTAGAAACGCGTAGTGTCTCGACAAATGACAACGACTCTTCTGATGCTGCCGCCACAGACGTCGACCACACGCGAATGGGCGAAGCGCTTGGCCTCCGCCCAACCAGATGTGTCGGTCGTCGTCGCCGAGAATGAAGCCGAAGCCGCGGCAGCCATTGCACGGGCCGATGCAGCGTTTGGCACGGTGTCGCCGGCTCTGTTGCGCGCGGCTTCGCGGTTGCGTTGGATTCAGGCGCCGCAGGCCGCGCCTCCCGCTGGTTGGTACTACCCCGAGTTGATCGCACATCCCGCGGTGGTGACAAATTTCCGCGAGATCTTCAATGATCATATCGGCGCGCACATCATGGCATTCGTGCTCGCCTTCGCGCGCGGGCTGCATCGGTATCTGCCGCAACAACTGAAGCGCGAGTGGCAACCGGCGCCGCACGACACCGGCGTCATCCACCTGCCGGAGGCGACGGCGCTGATTGTTGGTGTCGGAGGTATCGGCGCGGAGACCGCGCGGCTGGCTGCTGCCTTCGGGATGAGTGTGCTGGGGATCGATTCGCGGCGCCGAGAGGCGCCGTCGGGCGTGGCGGAACTGCATCCAGAGGAAGCACTTGACTCACTGCTGCCGCGTGCCGACTTCGTGATCCTGACTGTTCCGCATACGCCCTCCACCGAAGGCTTCATGAACCGCGCGCGGTTCAAGCGGATGAAGCGCAGTGCCTTCTTCATCAATATTGGACGCGGCATGACGACGCGCCTTGACGACCTCGTCGCTGCGCTTAACGCAGGCGATATCGCGGGGGCCGCGCTCGATGTGTTCGAACATGAGCCACTGCCCGCGGATCATCCGCTGTGGACCACACCGGGCGTGCTGATCACTCCGCACACAGCGGGCTATGGTCCATATCTCGATGATCGGCGTTATGACATTCTTTCCGATAACTGCCGTCGCTTCATGGCGGGGCAGCCGCTCAGAAACGTGGTCGACAAGTCCAGCTGGTTCTGACCCGATCAGACGAGACGAATTTGAAGGTAAGGGTCGTCGCGGCATCTGGATCGCCAACCGGCGCCTGAACGCGCGTTGTCGGCTTCGCAGAGCCGGCGCAACAGCTTCCTCCCGCTGCCGTAGCTCGTCCGCCCCTAGCGCAGCCGGATCGCGAGCACTCGCAGCTTGTCGCAATCAGGTAGTTGTGCGACCGCGCGCCGGTTACTGTGGCTGTTCACGGGGCGGGGGAAACAATGTTGAAGCTATTCAAGTCTTGCTTGCTGATCTTGATCGCAGGTTGCGTGTGTTTGGTGACGCCGTCGATGGCTGCCGATGGCATCAACGGCAATCTTGTTAGCGTCAGCTGGCTCGAGCAGAACATCAAAAACGCAGATCTTCTGATACTGGATGCGTCGCCCGCCCAGCTGTACAAGACGCAACACATTCCGGGCGCGATCAATGTCGACCTGTTCAGCTATGGCGCACAGGAAGCTTCGGTGCCGGAAATGGAACAGCGCCTGCAATCGGTGGGTGTAAGTCGTGGAAAGAAGATTCTGATTTACGACCAGGGCGGCTCCTTCATGGCCACCAGACTCTTCTACGACCTGTACTACTACGGGTACCCGCCGAAGGATCTTCTTGTCCTCGATGGTGGGCTCTCGAAATGGCGCGCCGGTGGAGGAGCGGTAACGAAAGATCCAACACCTGCGCCGCAGAAAGGATCTTTCCGCGTCACGAAGATCAACGACAACGCAAGAGTCAAACTGCCGGAGTTTCTCACTGCAAGCGGTGACACGAAGAACAATGCGTTAGTCGAGGCGCTCGACGCCAGCTGGCACTTTGGCGAGACCGCTTTCTTTGACCGGCCGGGTCACATCCCGAACGGCATCATGCTGCCGAGTGTTGATTTCTTTAACGCCGACAAGACTTTCAAGTCCGCCGACGAGATCAAGCGGATGGCGACCTATCTGGGGGTCAAGCCAGACCAGCAGGTCTACACGTATTGCGGCGGCGGAATCGCCGCGAGCGTGCCGTTCTTCGCACTTAGGTTCATTGCTGATTACCCCAAGGTCAAGCTTTACCAGGAGTCCGAGCTGGGTTGGCTGCAGGACGAACGAGGTCTTCCGTACTGGACCTACGATGCCCCGCTGCTGATGCGTGACACAAACTGGCTGAAGACGTGGAACGGGAAGATGATGCGGACGTACGACGTCTCACGAGTCAGCGTGGTCGACGTGCGGCCTGCCGACGTGTTCAAGCAGGGCCACATGCCGTATGCACTGAACATCCCGGCGGACGTATTCAAAAGCAATGTGAACAACCCCGAGAAGCTCGCTGAGATTCTCGGTCAAGCCGGGGTCAATGCGTCGCATGAAGCGGTGGTGATCTCCGACGCCGCCTTGAACGCAAGCTCGGCGCTGGCCTTCTTCGTGCTGGAGAGTCTGGGACAGAAGCGTGTGTCCGTGTTCATGGACTCGATCGATAAATGGCTGGAGCTTGGTCTTGAAGTAACCAAGGATCCGACCGCTGTCGGCCCAAAGAAGGGGCCAGGGGATTTGTCGATTCCCACGACGACCTACCCGACGAGCGCGCGCAAGAACACGCTGATTGCAGACGCGAAGAGCACGCAGGGGCTGTATCCGAAGATCTTTATCGCTTCGGGCAAGACCGTGCCTGCGAAAGCTCCGGATGGCAAGGTGGTTCATGTGCCTTACACCGACCTATTGAATGCCGACGGCAGGCCGAAGGCCGCGAAGGACATCTGGAACATTCTCGTGAAGGCGGGAGTTCCAAGATATGCCGAGCTGGTGAGCTTTTCCGATGATCCGGGTGAAGCGGCCGCCAACTACTTCATTCTGAAGCTAATGGGCTATCCGGATGTGAAGGTGTTGTTGATGTAATTACTGCTCGAGCGGCCAGTCGATCGCTCGAAAAGGGCAAGCTACGCCGTTTGGCTGCCTCCCGGGGCGGCTCAAGCGGGTTCAACGCCAGTATCGACACCTTCCTCGCCGCTTTTCCGGCCGTGCGCCTTCGCTGGTAACGGTAGAAAGCGGAATGTCGAGTCCCGCCCCCCGACCGTCCAAGTCCCGTCCGTCCGTGGCTGTTGCTCGTGCTGCAGAAGTTCGGCCGCGGGCGTCGCTGATTGACTTGCCGCGGCTGCGAAGCGCAGAGCCGTGGCAGCGGCTGCAGTTGATTGCCGTCACCGCTGTCACCGTGCTTTGGTTCGCATTCACGACATGGGCTTCCACGTTCTGGTTTGACGCGCTGGCGGATGCCGTTGGATTCGGTGCAGCGATCTTCTTCATCGTCGGTATCGCGCTGATACCGGGCTTGGTCAACATGTTCGTCGTCGTCAGCCTGCTGACGGACCGCCGTCCGCCGCGCCGCGCGCTCGCGAAATATCCGGCGCTGTCGGTGCTGATGTATGTGCGCGGGCAGGGTCAATCGATTGCCGAGACGATTGAAAGCATTCGCCGCCAGGAGTATCCGGGACCGTTCGAAGTCATTTTGATCGACGACGCCTCGACCGATCACACAGCGCACATCGTGCGCGGTATGGGTTACCGATGGATCAAGGTGCTGCGCCAGACCAAAGGCCGCGGAAAGGCGGCGGCGCTTAACCGTGCGCTCGAAACGGCGCAGCATGACCTGATCGTCACGCTCGACGCCGATGCGATCCTGTTCGGCGATGCGCTATGGAGCATGGTCGAACGCTACGTCGCCTCCGAAAAGGATGTGCGAGCGATCTCCGGCTGTGTGCTCGTTCGCAACTCACGCGAGAATTGGCTGACGCGCGCGCAGGAGTGGGACTACTTCCACGGACTGGCGTCGATGAAGCGCATGCAGTCGCAATATCAAGGAACGGTGGTCGCCGAAGCGGCATTCACGATCTACGACCGTGTGGCACTGAAGGAAGTTGGGGGCTGGCGTTCGGACGTTGGCGAAGAAGTGCTGTTGACCTGGGATCTGCTGCAGCGTGGCTGGCGCGTTGGCTTCGCCGAAGACGCCTGCTGCTTCGTGATCGTGCCGGCGGACATGATGTCGTTTTTCCGGCAGCGCCTGCGTCACGCCCGGGCGACGTTGCGCGCGCTGCGCGAGCTGCCGACCGAACTGGTCAAGCGCAAGACAATGTTCTTTGTCGTGTGGCACCTGTTGTTTCCATGGACTGATCTGGCATTCACACTCGCCTTCGTCCCCGGTCTCATCTTGTCGGTGGCGTACAGCAGCAACCTGCTGATGGGCCCACTCGCAGTGATGTTGCTGCCCGCTGTGCTGTTGATGAATGCCGCGATCTTCTTTTTAATGCGCTCGATGTTCCACGCTCACGGGCTGAAGATCCGGCGCAACGTACGCGGACTGGTCGTCTACACATTCGGCTACAGCCTGCTGCTGCAGCCCGCGCGCATCGCCGGCTATTTGATGGGCCTGATGCGGCCCCGCGCCAAGAAGGCCTGACGAGACCTATCCGCGGCGCATCAGCGCCGTCCACACGGCCGGGCGAGATCTGCAAGAGCGCTTGTCTACACTTGTCAGGCGTGCACGACAGGCAGTTCGAAGATAACAGCTCTCGCGACCTAGCGCGCTGATGTGAACGGAGCGGCATGGCGCTTTCCTTTTCGGTACTCGACCTCGTTCCGCTCATACGCGGAGGCACAAGCGTCGCTGCGCTCCGCAACGCCGGGGAGCTTGCGAAAGCCGTCGAGCACTTCGGCTACACGCGGCTCTGGTACGCCGAACACCACAATATGCCGGGCATTGCGAGCACGAGCCCCGAGATTTTGATCGCGCACGTCGGCTCGATGACGACGCGGATCCGACTCGGCGCGGGTGGCGTGATGCTTCCAAATCACTCGCCGCTGAAGGTGGCGGAGTCATACAAGCTGCTCGACGCACTGCATCCCGGTCGTATCGACCTTGGCCTCGGTCGCGCTCCGGGTACCGACGGTCTAACTGCGCTTGCGCTACGCCGCTCGCGCGCGGCGCTCACAGCCGATGACTTTCTCGAACTGTTGAGCGAGCTCCTTGCTTGGGGCAGCGGGGAGTTTCCGCCGGATCATCCGTTCCGCGCTGTGCGTGCGATTCCCGACGATAGACCGCTGCCACCGCTCTATATCCTCGGGTCGAGCGACTACGGCGCGAAGCTGGCCGCGCAAATGGGTGTCGCGTTCGCTTTCGCAGGGCACTTCAGTCCGGATCCGCCCGAGCCCGCGATGCGTGCCTATCGCGCCCAGTTTTCGATGAATGGCGTGCTCGACAAGCCGCACGCGATCCTCGCGCTCTCTGTTTTTTGTGCTGACACCGAGGCAGCGGCTCAGCGCATGGCATCGTCGGCGCTGCTTTCGTTTGTTCAGCTCAGACGTGGGCATCCCGGTCGCATGCCGAGCCCGGATGAAGCGATGGCGCACGTGTACACGCCCGAGGAACAGGCGCTTGTCGCTTCGTACAAGAAGCTCCAAATTGTAGGCACGCCCGAACAGGTCCGCGCTCGCATCGAGGACATCGTCGCGCGAACGCAAGCCGACGAAGTCATGATTGCAACGCACGCGTGGGATCTCGCCGCACGCGTGCGTTGTTACGAGCTCTTGGCGGAGGCGTTCGACTTGCCTGAGTTCAAGGTCCAAGCTGAACAAGACCATATGTAAGTCGGTCGCGACGTCGCGCTGGTTGCCCGACACTGTCAGAATCGGCTCGATCCCATGACCGAACGTCGTGACCTGACCCGAACGCTGCTTGGCGTGCTGTGCATCGGCGTATTGATCGCCGCTGCACTGTGGATCGCGCGGCCGTTCGTTGCTGCCGGAATCTGGGCGACGACGATTGTCGTCGTGACGTGGCCTTTGCTGATGCGGATGCAGCGGCGGCTGTTCAACAGGCGCAGTCTCGCGGCCGCTTCGATGATTCTGATGCTGGTGTTGGTGTTCGTCATTCCACTGACCCTCGGTGTGGGTGCGGTGGTGGCCCATGCCGACGAAATCGCCGATCAGATACGGTCGATCACGAATATGGCGATACCGCCGCTGCCTCACTGGGTGGCGCAAATTCCGCTTATCGGGCCGGAACTATCAGCCGCTTGGTTGCGAACGCGCGCCGCGGGCATCGAGGCGTTCCTGGCGCAGCTGGGTCCTTATGCGAGTGGACTGACCGCCTGGCTTTTTGCCGAGATCGGAACCGCAGGTTATGTGATCGCGCAGCTCGTCCTCATTCCCGTCTTCGCTGCCTTCATGTACCTCAATGGTGAGAAATACGCCGCCACTTTGCTGCAGTTCGGGTTCCGGGTCGGTGGAAAACAGGGTGAGTCGCTGATCATGTTGGCCGCGCACGCAATCCGCGGTGTCGCATTAGGTGTCGGACTAACCGCGATCATTCAAGCCGGCGCTGGGCGGAATCGGTTTGGCTGCCGCAGGTGTTCCGTTTGCGGGCATCCTGACCGCCGTCTTGTTCGTGCTGTGCATTTCGCAGATCGGCATGCTGGTCCTGTTGATTCCTGCGGTCATCTGGGTGTTTTGGAACGGCGATCCGGGCTGGGGAATATTCCTGGCGATTTGGTCTTTCGTGGCCAGCATGCTCGACACCGTGCTGCGTCCGGTACTGGTGAGCCGCAGCGCCGACCTGCCGCTGCTGCTGATTTTTGTCGGCGTGATCGGCGGTTTTCTTGCGTTCGGCTTGCTTGGCATTTTCGTCGGCCCGGTCGTGCTCGCGGTGGCGTACACGTTTCTGAAAACGTGGATTGAGCAGGCTCCCTCAGCGAAGACACCCACTGCTGCGAGCTAGCTACGCGTGCTTCAGGTGCTTGATTTCGACATTGATGCCTGACTGGTCCGAACCAAGCCACGCACTTCCTTCCTGAACCGTGCAAGACAGCCGCATCGATCGCTGCGCTAATGCGGCGAGTTGCAATGTCTCATCCGCCGAGATCGCGACCACTTCGAGGTTGCGGTTGCGAGCGAGTGCTTCGGCGTTTTGCTGCCACCACATGTCGAGCTTGCGGCCGCCGTAGGCCAGTACCACGACGCGACCAGCACGGCCACACGCCTTGCGGACGGACCGCTCATCCGGCAGCCCGACATCGATCCACAGATCGATGACTCCGGTTGCATCCTTCTGCCACAGGTCGGGCTCGTCGTCTGTCGATATCCCGCGCCCGAACTTGAGGTCTTCATGCGCGTGCAGTGCGAAAGCCAGCAAGCGGGTCATCAATCGTTCTTCGGTTTCGGACGGATGGCGTGCCAGCGAGAGAACATGGTCGGCGTAATAGCCTCTCGAGATGTCGGCGATGGAGAGCTCGGCCTTGTAAATCGTGGAGCCCAGTGCCATGGATAAGGTTCAGTAGAGGAATAGATGAGTGCATTATGCGAGTGCGCGAGAGGTGGATCGATGCGTCACATGAAACGGCTGCTCCTGTTGATCTTTGTCGTGCTGGCGTGCGTCGGATGCGATCAAACGACAAAGGGGTACGCCGAACGATATCTGCCGGCCTCGCAGTCTGTTCAGCTGCTGGGGGTTACGGTTCGCCTGCAGGTTGCGCACAACCACGGCGCGTTTCTGAGCCTTGGTGCGAACGCTCCGAAGAGCTGGCGCGACGCAGTCTTGCGCGCAGGCATTGCCGTGTTGCTGATTTCCTTGACGATCTATGCGGTGGTGCGTCCAAAATCTCACTGGTCGACGACGCTTGCGTTGTCGCTGATGATCGCCGGTGGCACAAGCAATCTGATCGATCGGTACGTCAACGATGGCTACGTCGTTGACTTCATCAACATCGGAATAGGTCCGCTGCGAACCGGCATCTTCAACGTCGCCGACATGGTGTTGGTGGCGGGACTGACGATTTGGATTCTTCAAAGCTGCCGGCGGCGAAGTCATCGGGATGAACGAGCTTCGTCTGCTATGTGACCTGACTGTTCGTGCTCGATCTCCAAGCGGCGCTACATTGCCGTCATCTTTCATTTTGAGGCCCGACCGATGAACGCATGTAGCGCTCTTTGCGGCAGTGTGGGATGTGCACTGACGTGGGCTGATGCTCACGCGACGGCAATCGTGGCGATCGTTGCAGTCGCATTTACGTTTTTTCAGATCCGCGTTGGGCGTGAACACAACAGGCTTTCGGTTCGGCCTCGGCTGGTGATCTGGCTGGACACGACAACGGACGCTAGCGGTCACCATATAACAACCGTGGTTAGGAACCTGGGTCTTGGTCCCGCTTACGTGACGAAGATCGAGTACCTATTCAAGGGCGTGCCCGTAGATATTCGCGATCCGGATGCCGTGCAAAGAGCGATGCATGCAGCATTTGGGGCAAGGTGGGCCAAGGCCTGGCCACTGGTCGATCTTCGCGGCGTGCTTCCGATTCCGAAAGATGGAGAACTGCCGCTGCTCAGGATTGAGACCGACTCGTCCACCGGTTCAGTGAACAGTGACGTGGAGAAGCTGCGAGAGCTTTTTAAGACCGTCATTGAATATCTATCGCCCTACGACGAAGTGCTGAAGGTTGCAGGAAGCGCAGGGAGCCCGGGCCTGCCCTATGTGCGGAGTGACGCCTAGATTCGAATTGCGCGCCCTATGATCTCGGCATGACTTCGCTTATTTCGACTCGCGGCCCGATGCCGGATGTAGCCCGCGGGGCGCTGTCGTGGATCGCCGGCTGGTGGCGGATCATTCATTTCGGTGCGCTGATCTTCGTGCTGGCGCTTTCGCCGTCCAGCTATGCGCGCTCAGGCCGCTCCGCACTGGCGCGGCATATTTACGAGGACACCGCGCCGATCCTGCTTTGGTTCGTCGTGCTGTCGTCGTTGATTAGCCTGGTGATCATCCGCATCGTCGTCGTTACGGCCGTGAGCTATGGCCTCTCGCAATACGCGCTGGAGATGGTGGTGCGTGTGCTGGTGCTAGAGCTCATTCCGCTGACAGCGGCAGTGTTCGCCGCGCTTCGCTGCGCGCTGCCCAACGCGGCGGAGATCATTGAACTGCGCAGGCGCGGCGAATTCGATGCGCTCGCGCAGCAGGGTATTGACCCGCTGCAGCGAGAAGTGCTCCCGCGCGTGGTGTCGGGTATGTTTTCAACGCTGATGCTCGCTGGCCTCAGCGGCGTAGTGACGGCCGTGCTGGCCTACGTGTCTGTCTACGGCTTTACGACGGGTGCGTTCCAGGGTTACACGCGCACGTTTGGACACGTGTTCAATCCGGCGGTGTCGATCATCTTTGCGCTTAAGTGCTTTTTCTTCGGCCTTGCGGTGGCGTTGATTCCGATCGCGTCGGTTCTTTACGATCGCTCGCAGAGCACGAGTTCGAACGAGCGTCGAATTGCAGAGCCTGGTTCGCATTTTCGTAGTGATTCTGCTGATTGAAGTGGCGTCGCTGGTGGGTAACTACTACTGAGAAATCGGCGCAAGTTTTGAAATGAAAGAGCAACCCGCAGCAGCGACGACGCCCGCCAAGAACGTGGAGTTCAAGGCGGCGTTGCTACTGGTGCTGCTGTTCCTGCTTATCGCCGGCACGGTCGTGTACTTACTGTACGCGCGTGGGGCGTTCGAGGAGTCGCAGCGTCTGGTGCTGATCGCCGAAGATTCCGAGGGCGTGACGGTCGGCATGGACCTTACGTTTTCGGGCTTTCCGATCGGACGCGTACGGCGCATCGAACTGGCCGAAGACGGTGTCACGCGCATCACCGTCGACGTGCCAAGCAAGGACGCACACTGGCTGCGCGTATCCAGCGTGTTCACGCTCACTCGCGGGCTGCTGGGCAACACCGCGCTGAAGGCATTCAGCGGGATTCTGTCCGATCCGCCATTGCCGGACGGCGCGGAGCGCAAGGTGTTGCTTGGCGACGCGACTGCCGAGATTCCGCGACTGGTGGCCGATATGCGCGAGCTTGTCAGCAACCTGAGGGCGCTCAGCGCACAGGACTCGTCGCTTGCGGCGAGCCTCGGCAACGTGCGCGAACTCACCGAAAAACTAAAAGGCCCGCGAGGCGCACTCGGCATGCTGCTCGGTAACGAGGCCGATGCAAAGAAGTTGATCACTGCGCTGGACCGTACCAACGCATTGCTCGCGCGAGTCGATGGCCTCGCCGCCAAGGCTGACGCGCAGGCGTTCGGTCCCGAAGGCCTGGTACCGGAAGCGCGCGCCGCGATTGTGCAACTGAATGCGGCGCTTACCGATGCGCGCACCAGCTTGAAGAAAGTGGACGCCATCCTTGAAGACGCGCAGGTCGCTGCCGGTAATGCACGCAATGCGACCGCGGATCTCGCCGCCTTGCGCGCAGAGGTCGACACGAGTCTGCGCAAGGTGAGTCGCATGATCGATGAGGTGAATCGGCGCTGGCCATTCGCGCGCGACCCGAAGCTGAAGCTCCCATGACACGTGCGCTCGTGTTGATAGCCGTTAGCGCATTGATCGGAGCATGCGCGAGTGGCCCGCCGGTTCCCGACTGGGAATCAAACGCCAAGACGTCAATGGATCACGCGGTGGCGGCCTATCTCACTGGCGATACGCGCCTCGCCGATAGCGACTTCGAACGTGCACGCAGCGAGATCGCACGCACCGGCCGTATCGACTTGCTCGGCCGTGCCGAACTCGTTCGCTGCGCCGCGCGTGTCGCGAGTCTCGTGTTTGAAGCATGCGCGGGCTTCGAGAAGCTCAGAGCAGACAGCGCCGCAGCGGAGCGTGCGTACGCAGACTATCTGATCGCGCAAGTGCAGCCAGAGGACATCGCTCTGCTTCCCCCGCAACATCACGCAGTGGCCGCTGCAAATCTGAGCGCGGAGAACGCCGTCGGCGCGGTGCGCAGCATCGAAGATCCGCTGTCGCGGCTGGTCGCGATTGGAGTGCTGTTTCAAGCAGGCCGTGCGCATCCGACAGCGATCGCGCTTGCCGCTGACACGGCGTCCGCGCAGGGTTGGCGGCGTCCGCTGCTCGGATGGCTAAATGTCCAGCTCGCGCTTGCAGAGAAAGCGGGAGATGCAGACGAAAGCGCGCGGCTACGCAGGCGGATCGCGGTCGTCCAGGGAGACAAGTAGAGGACGCAGGTCCGCTTTCGACCCATCAGCGGCATCGGCGGCCTCGAACTCGTCGCCCCGAAGCGGCCGGTCGGATCCGTACCTGGGCCCCGAAGGAGGCCCCGCAGCAGTGGGCACACACAGGTAGGCGGCACAAAGGGCGATTGAGGCGCCAAGTCCAAGGACTTCAGGCCGCCGCGCGCCGGTCTGGGGCCCAGTCGTGCGCATTGCCGGGGGCGTTTGAAGGTCCTATGCTTGGAATGGGTGTTATGTCATGGAGAGGGTTTATAGCGAACTAGACGAATTGCCCATGACAATTTGGAGTCCTTCTTCAGGGGAGCGAGAGTTCGTGGTGCGGTTCGGCACGCCACTGTCCAAGCTACGTCAGTGGATGTTGCGCCGAGTTCAAGCATTCCGGAGGGCCGAGTTCGGCACTCCATTTCAAGGGGGTATTCCGCCAGGTGAACGGCGGCGACGAGGGAAGCGTCGTCTACCACGAGTACACACACGGCCTCTCGAACCGGCTCGTCGTCGACGCCGACGGAAACTCGACGCTCGGCAACATCCAGGCCGGCTCGATGGGCGAAGCGTGGAGCGACTGGTACGCCGAGGACTTCCTCGTCAACCAGAGCTTCGTGACCGACACGCCTGGCGTGGCCGACGTCCTCGAGGGCGACTACGTCTCGGGCGGCGACGACCTGATCCGGACGGAGCCGCTCGACTGCAAGGTCGGCTCGAGCGACGCCGCCTGCGACGGCGACCCGCGCGGCACGGCCGGCACGGGCGGTTACACGTACGGCGACTTCGGCAAGATCATCGGCCGCCCGGAGGTGCACGCGGACGGCGAGATCTGGAGCCAGACGCTGTGGGATCTCCGGGACGCGCTCGGGTCGAACACGGTCGAGGGGATCGTCACGCGGGCGATGGAGCTCGCTCCGTCGAACCCGTCGTACCTCGACATGCGCAACTCGATCCTGCAGGCCGACCTCGTCGCCAACGGCGGTGCGAACCACAACACGATCTGGAGCACGTTCGCGCATCGCGGCATGGGCTACTTCGCCGGTGCCGTCGACGGCGACGACGCGTTCCCGGTCGAGAACACGGCGCTTCCGCCCACGAGTACCAAGTTCGGCCAGCTGCACGGCAAGGTCGTCGACGCCGACACCAACCTGCCCATCGTGGGCGCGTCCGTGCTGTTCGGCGGCCACGCCTCGGGGTTCCCGGACGACATCGCCGGGATCACGGACCAGTTCGGCGTCTACCACATCAACAAGATCCTGGTCGGCACGTATCCGAAGGTGTGGGCGACGGCGCCCGGCTATGACCGCCAGGTGCTCCCGTCGGTCGCGATCCCCGGCAGCGCGGTCAAGATCGACTGGAAGCTGAAGCGCAACTGGGCGTCCCTGGCGGGCGGCGGATCGATCGACTCGTTCACCGGCCCGAACTACGGGCCGCAGTGCCCGCCCCAGGGCGCGATCGACGACTCGGCGGGCGTCGGCTGGGGCAGCGACACGGATGTGAACGCGACTTCGACCGGGAATGTGACACCGAAGTACATCGTGGTGAAGCTCCCGCAAGCGGTGAACATCACGCAGGTCTTCGTCGACCCATCGAACACCTGTGGTGACCCGGGGAGCTCTTCGACCCGCGGCTATCGCATCCAGACCTCGACGGACGGCACGACGTTCACGACCGTCAACGAGGGCGTCTTCTACTCCGGGAACCGGAACCGCCTGAACGACGTGGGCGCGCTTTCGGGCGGCCCGGTCAACGCCGTTCGGTACATCAAGTTCTGGATCCTCAACCCACAGGTCCCGAACGCGGCGTCCGGCTCGTGCGACAACGCCGCGACCTGCGGCGCCGCTCCGGACGACAACTCGAACGTGGCCGCCCACTGCGGGCCCGGCAAGGACAACGGGTTCGGAGGCTGCACGTTCATGGACATGGTCGAGCTGAAGGTCTACGGCCGCCCAGCCTAGGCCCCGCGACCAACAGACTCATCGCGAGTCTTCACCGAAGCGCGAAGGGCCGCCTGGAGGCGGCCCTTCGCGAACGCCGGTTCAGGCAGTTCGACGTTCTCGGTGAGAAACATCGTCGTGATCCCGAGCTAGCCGTTACGACCTGCGAGGGGGATTACCTCGCCGTGGGCTCTTCCGTCAGCTCATGCGGTCTCGGCCAGTTCCTGCTGCGTCCGGTGCAGCCGCTGCGCGCGCGTGGCGAATGCTCTGACCACCGTCGGGTCGAACTGCCGCCCGCTCTCACGCAGGATCTCGTCGACCGCCTGCTCCCACTTGCATCGCCGGCGGTACGGGCGGTCGGTGGTCATCGCATCGAGGGTGTCGGCGACGGCAAAGATCCGCGCGACCGGAGGGATCTCCTCTCCGCGGAGGCCGTCGGGGTAGCCCTGTCCATCCCAGCGCTCGTGGTGCGAGCGGACGACCTGCAGACCTTCCCCCTCGAGCATCGGGACGCCTGCCAGCAGTTCGGTGCCGATCAGGGGATGCCGCTGCATCACCCGGCGTTCCTCCGCCTCCAGCGCGCCGCGCTTCTCGAGGATCCCCTCCGGGATGCCGATCTTGCCGATGTCGTGCAGGAGGAAGCCGTATTCGAGGCTCGGGTCGTCGAGCAAGCGCGGCTCGACCGCCTCGGTCAGCTCGACCGCGTAGCGCTGAACGCGAAGGCCGTGATGGCCGGTCGCCTCGCTCTTCGCCTCGAGTGCGTCGGTCAGCGTGGTGATCGTCTGCCGGTAGGCCTGCTGGAGCAGCCGCCGCTGCGCCCGTTCGGCCTGGATGGTCTCCCTGAGGTCGCGTGCGTAGATGAGCAGCTGGTCCGGGCCGGCTTCGGCGCTCGCCCGGAGCAGGACCTCGTTCTGTAGCGCGCTGTCGATCGCGCCCATCAGATCGAGTGGGCTGAACGGCTTGCGCAGCGACACGTCGGCTCCGGCGGCGCGCGCCTCCTCATTGCTCATTTCTCCACCCGTGAGCAGGACGACGTGCGGCGAGCCGTACGTACTCTGTTCCTTCAGCTCTTTGCCGAAGGCAAGACCGCTTTTCCCGGGCAGGTTGACGTCGAGCACAACCAGCGCCGGTTGCCAAAAGCGGGCGAGCTCTGCGGCCTCCTCTGCGGAGCCGGCCTCCTCGATGGCGTATTCGTCCGCGGCGAGCGTCGTCCGCAGCAGGAGCCTCAGGCCGGGGTCGTCGTCCACCAGGAGGATTCGCTGTCGGCCGGTCGGCCAGATGCTCGCTGCGGGCAGGCTTACGGCCAGAGTGGGCTCGAGAGCCGGCAGCTCCTCGTGCGAGCTCTTCACCAGCCAGGACCAGCGCCCGAAGACCACAGCAATGACGGCCGCGATCGCCATCCAAGCCCCGAGGGCGACGAGTACCCAGAACAACCAGCTACCGATGTGCCCTCCTTGCCTGCTACCAGCAGGTTGTGGGCCGCAGGAACGACGAACGTCAGTCTTCCTTCGCGCTCTGCGAGAGTAGCGCGATGCGCGGACGTTGACTGCGGAAATCCCTCATTCGAGGGACGCCTGCTGTAACGAACCGCGCTCTTGCAAGACTGTTCAACGTGACCAAGATCCAGAAAACAGAAGAGCAGTGGCGGGCCGAGCTGTCGCCCGAGCAGTACCGCGTTCTGCGGGAGAAGGGCACGGAGCGCCCGTTCACCGGCGAGTACGACCACACGTTCGAGCCGGGCACCTACCGGTGCGCCGGCTGCGGAGCCGAGCTGTTCGTCTCCGACGCGAAATTCGACTCTGGCTGCGGCTGGCCCGCGTTCTCCGCGCCGGCTACCGCGGAGGCGATCGACGAGGAGAGCGACAGGACCTTCGGCATGACCCGCACCGAGGTGATGTGCGCCGACTGCGGCGGCCACCTCGGCCACGTCTTCCCGGACGGGCCGCACCCGACCGGGCTGCGTTACTGCATCAATTCGGCAGCACTCAAGTTGGAGGAGGAGTAAGTGGAGAAGAAGGCAACGTTCGGCGCCGGCTGCTTCTGGGGCGTCGAGGCCGCGTTCCGCCAGGTCGACGGCGTCACCAAGACGGAGGTCGGCTACGAGGGCGGGACGCTCGACAATCCGACCTACGAGGACGTCTGCTCGCACAAGACCGGGCACGCCGAGGTCGTCCAGGTGACCTACGACTCCGAGCGGGTCTCGTACGAGCAGCTGCTCGAGGTCTTCTGGGGCAAGCACGACCCGACGCAGCTGAACCGGCAGGGCTGGGACGTCGGCGACCAGTACCGCTCCGTCGTCTTCTACGAGGACGAGGAGCAGCGCGCGGCCGCCGAGCGCTCGAAGGCCGTGCTCGACGCCTCCGGCCGCTACCGCAAGCCGGTCGTGACCGTGATCGAGCCCGCGCAGACGTTCTACGCCGCCGAGGACTACCACCAGCAGTATCTCGAGAAGCGCGGCCGCTCTAGCTGCACCACGGCGCTCGCCGAGAGCGCGTAAGTGCTCGCGCACGCGGCGGCGTTCCTCGCCGTCTCGGCGCTCGTGATCGTCACGCCCGGGCAGGACACGGCGCTGACGATCCGCAACACGCTCGCCCGGGGACGGCGCGGCGGCGTTCACACCGCCGCCGGCGTCGCCCTCGGGCAGCTCGTCTGGGCGCTCGCAGCCAGCGCCGGCCTCGTCGCGCTCCTGCATGCGTGGGAGCCGGCGTTCCTGGCGCTGCGCGTCGCCGGTGCGGCCTACCTGCTCTACCTCGGGCTGACCTCGCTGCGCTCGGCGTTCACACGTAGGCGTACGGTGTCGCCGGAGCCGCGCCTGCGGACCCCGCCGCTCGTGCAGGGGCTGCTCAGCAATCTCGGCAATCCGAAGATGGCCGTCTTCTTCACGAGCCTGCTGCCGCAGTTCGCGCCGCGCGGCTCGTTCGTCGAGCTGTTCGCGCTGGGGGCGGTGTTCTGCGCACTGACGCTGACGTGGCTGAGCGGCTACGCGCTGACGGTCTCGCGGGCGAGCGAGCTACTGCGCCGCTCCCGTCCGTGGCGCGCGATCGAGGCGCTGATGGGCGCGGTGCTCGTCGCGCTCGGCATCCGCGTCGCCGCGGAGAGCGTCTAACTCTCGAGGAAGATCGCGGCAGTCGCTGTGAAGCCGTGCAGGAACGGCTTGCCGCCGACCGGGCCGATCTCGCCTGCGCAGAAGAAGCCGGCCAGCGAGTCGCCGCCGAGCAGCTCTGCGGCCACGCGCGCGTCGTGATCCGGGGCCGAGAAGAGGTTCGTGCCGCGGCCGTTGCAGGTGAAGAGCAGTGTGCCCGCCGCCCGCTCGCCGTTCAGCGCCGACGAAAGATTCTCGCGCAGGTCGGCGTCCGCCGAGTCCGCGTCGCGGACGTGGAAGCGCAGCGTCTGGCCGATTCGCACCGCCTCGCCGACCGCGAGCGCGCCCGTTCTCCTCGTCCACGCCGACGAGCCCGCGCATCAGGTAGTCGCCGCGCCGGTAGTCGGCGCGGTTCTCGTCGATCACGAGGCCGGCGAGCACGCCGCCGCGCGCGGCACTGCGCTCCTGCTCGGGCGTGAGCGTGCCGAGGTCGCCCTTCAGCCGCTCGAGTGCCGGCTCGCCCGCGAGCTCGAAGACGACGTTGTCCTCGGCATTCGTGATCACCGAGTCGCGTCCGACCGGCTCGCAGCCCTGCGAGACAACCGTGCGCACCGGCACGCCTCGGATCACGGCGCCGACGGCGCCTTCGTACAGCACCTCGCCGTCCCGGAACAGCGCCTGCGTGTCGGGCTCGCCGTCGCCTGCCGCGAGCCCGCCGACGAGCGGCACCGCGTCCTCCTCCTCGTTCAGCTTCGAGAGGAAGCCGGCGGCGGGGTAGGTAAACGGGTCGACGAGCAACGTGACGAGGTCGGCGTCGTCGAGGTTCGGGATCCCGGTCACCGCGACGCCCTCGTCGGTGTCGAGGGCGACGCTCTGGAACGTTTCGATCACGGCGTCAGGCAGCGACGCAGCCCAGACCGCCGCGGCCGGACCATCCTCGAGCTCGCGGTCGCGCGCGACCACGCCCTCGGCCACGCAGCCGAGCACGTGCGAGGGCTGGAGCTCCTCCTCGACGGCCTCGAGCGCCTCCTCGGCTTCGCCGAAGTGGTCGGCCGAGAGGAAGAGGAAGGCCAGGTCGACCGGGGCGCCGCCGAGCGCCGCGGCGGCCTCGCGCGCAGCCTCACCGGCAGCTTCCGCCGCCTCGGGTGAGACGGACAACCCCGCCCCGACCCGGCGCGTGAGCGTCTCGGGCCTCATGGGGCGGAGTGTACGCCTCGCGTGCTGCCTCTCAGCTCTTGCGAGCCCAAGGCATCGCTGGCGATGCCGATCTCAGGATGTGCGGGCTTGGCCCGCACATCCGTCTGAAACGACCGGTCGATGCGCTTGCTCTAGGACTTCCG